>JBBRYF010000007.1:0-127852 GCA_038237925.1 Gaiellales bacterium
GACGATGCCTGATCTGCAACACCCTCCGGCCAAACTGACCCTCTACACCTGCCACGTTGGACGCGGGGGACCTTCGTTCCTCCCTCACGGGTGCCGCCGCGCTCACGAGGCGCTCGACGAGGCGGGGATCGCCTACGAGAGCGTCATCTACGGCAAGGGCCGCCCGCTCGGCATCGGCACGACCGGCAAGCGCCCCGACCTCAAGCAGATCAGCGGACAGGAGAAGCTTCCGGTCCTCGCGCTCACGGACGGGACGACGGTGAACCGCCAAAAAGCCATCGTCGCCTGGGCCGCCGAGCACAAAGCGTCCACTGGTTGAGTTCCGCGCGGGCGATCTGACGAGTTTCGCTAGCCGTTTCGCTAGCCGCTCCTAGGTAATCCGGCCCCCAGCGGTCTGGCGGCTGTCCCGGCGCGGGTGGGTAGTAAATGTCGTGGTCTTCCCACAGCGCGCGGCGCTCACGCTCGTCTTGAGCAATGCGCGCAGCGACTGCCCTCTTCCGGCCTCGGGCAGCCTTCATCTTGCAGGCATCGGAGCAGTACTTCGCATCGCCGCGCAGCTCCGTCAGAGACCGACCGCATACCGCGCACATGCTCACGGCCGCAGCGTAGCCGTAACGCACTTTTTCGCCCCGAGTCCCCGAAGCGGGTTATCCGTAACGCTGCGCCTACCGAAAATCGTTACGAATACGACCCCGAGAAGGGCCACCTGGAGGTGGCCCTTCGGTATCACCGCTAAGGAGATTCCCTTCGCGTGGGGGAACAGCGGAAACCGGTGGCCCCGGTGGCCCATCAGACCGGCGGCAGCGTCTCGGGGGCAGGGACAGCGCCGACCCGCACGCCGCGGAACCCGCGCTTGTCGCGGTGCGGCCCGCCCCTCGCGCGCTTCCGCTCGAACCGTCCGGCCAGCGCCTTGGCGAACGCGTCCTCGTCCGTCCGCGCCCTGCCCACCGCGTCCATCGCCGCGCAGTAGGCCGCGTACAGATCCTCGGTCGGCGTGAACGCGTCCTTCTCCGCCACCAGCACTCCGGCGTCGAAGATCGCCTGCAGCGGGTCGGTCTGCTCGCGGTACTCCGCCGTCGCCTCGACCACGGCGTCCGGCCACGGCCCGATTCCGTCGCGGTAGAAGTCCACGGCCCCGCGCACCAGCCAGGCGAGGATGCCCGGCAGCTCCTCGGCGAGCGCAGCCTCCAGCTGCTCCGTCCCGTCCGTCGCGAAGCGGTTCGGGAACGAGATGGCGCAGATCCGTCGCCAGAACCCCCAGGAGTTGTCGTCGGTCTTCGGCAGGCCGTTCGTGCTCAGCCACAGGCACCACGTCACCGGGAACTCGACCGTGTTCTCGCGCATCCGGTGGGCGCGCATCGTCCCGCCGCCGGAGACCTTCTTCAGCCGCTCCGTGTTCAGGCGCGAGCCGTCAGGGATCTCCTCGCAGGTCACGAAGCGGGCGCGGTCGAGGTCGGCTACCTCCGTCGAGTGCCCCTCGTACTTTTGCGCCTTCAGCACGCGCGCGTCGATCCCGACGCCGTAGTCGCCCGCGGCCTTCTGGGCGTGCGAGAGGAAGGTGCTCTTCCCGTTGCCACCGCTGCCCATCAGGACGATGATCAGATCCTGCGTGGCCAAGCCCGTGATCGAGTACCCGGACAGCCGCTGCAGGAAGGTCACCCGCCAGTCGTACTCGGCCTGATCCGGCCCGCCCCACGCGGCGTCGTACTCCTCGCTGTCGAGCAGCCAGTCGTACAGCAGGCGCGTCCAGACCGGGCACCTCGCCTCCGGGTCGTACTCGACGCCGGTGGTCATGGTGATGCGGTCGGACGGTCGCCCGTCTCGAATCTCGCCCGTCCGCAGGTCAACGACGCCGTTCGGGCAGCCGAGCAGGCCCGGCTTGCAGTCCCAGTCCTCGCCGGAGTCCGCGATGGTCGTCAGGGACGACGCCAGGGAGAGGATCGAGTCGAGCGCGCTCCGGCGCTCCTGCTGGAGGCAGTACTTCAGGACGGCACGGGCCGTCTTCCGGGTGTCAGTGATGCCCGCGTTCTCCGTCGGGTCGTGCGGGCCGAGGAAGTCGAGCCAGCGAACCGCGTCGTCTCGGCGCGTCCGCACCGACTGGAGCGCCATCCGCCGGACGGCGGCGTCGGCGTCGGGCTGCCAGCGGTGCCGCTCCCACACGAGCCAGCGGCGACGGGCGTGGTCGTACCGGGCGAGGTCGCCGTACTGGTCGCGGAAGTACTCCGCGAACCCGGCCTCCGTCAGGCCGAAGTCCAGCGTCTCGCGGACGGGCAACTGATGGGCGCTAGGAGCCGCCATCGCCAGCCTCCGCCTTCTTCCGCGCACGGTATGCGGCGACCTTCGGCCCGCGGTAGATCCGCCAAGCCACCGTGCAAACGTCACAGCGACAGATGCCCCGGCTGTAGCTGACCCAGCCGTGCTTCGCGCGAGGGTGACCCGGTACGGGATTCGCCGTCATTGTTATCCATATTCTAGCGTCGGGAGATCACTCCGGAACAACAACGCCGCGGTCTCCCGCGGCGTCACGAACGACGGCGAATCGTTGCTTCGATTCTACCCGCGCAGGCAGGGCACTTCGATTTCAGCCTCTGGTATCGGCGGGAACGCCCTGAGTTCTTTGAGCGCGGTATTCGCGCGGCGGAATGCGATCATCGCATCGGCACGTCGGTAATCCGGCACGCAATGCCGCGCTGCCGTCGTAGTCAGCAGCCGACGGGGTGGCCTGTTTTTCCTGCCCGCCTACAGGCGGGGGTCGGTGGCTGGAGACCCTCCGTAGGAGTCGGCGATGATCCTCAACTCCTCTTCCCGGATCGCGCGCCCCATCGCCCCGACCCAGAAGTTCCCGCCGTCAACGCGAACCATCGTGCTCTGGTGCCCTTCACAGAGGAGGCAACGCCAGACCTCGATGTCGAAGCCCGCCCTGCAACCTGACCCGATCGAGGTCATCTCTTCCCCGCAGCAGTACGGGGGCGGCATTCGCCGGACTGCCCGAGCGTGCCAAACGCCTCTAGGACTGATCGTCGATCGTCGCATCCGGCGCGAGACGCTTAACGGCCGCGATGCCTTCCTTGCAACTCTCCTTCGAGTCATAAGTCTCGCTCGTCGCAACCACTTGCCCGTTCGTTGAAACGAGGTTGAAGTGGTACTGACCCGAAGATCCTCGCTTTATGACGAACTTGCCCGGCATTGGGGTCTCCCTTCCCTACTCGTTGGGTTTACGCACTGTAGTCCGGACTGATCAGCCATCACCGGAAGCGATTCCCGTCGGATCCGCACCAGGGACGGGAGCGGCGGGGGAAGGTACGTCCACCGTCTCCGCCGCCGAGGGCTCGTCGCGCGGCGCGACTCCCTCTCCAATATCCCGCTCATCGACCGCCGCGAACGGCGGAGGCGTCGGCTGCGCCGTTCGTGGCACCTCGCCCTGGGGCTCGGGCAGTTGTGGCGGTTTTGGTTGCCAACGCTTGAGGCCTTGTAGGACGGTTCCGTAAAATTCGAGGACCTGCCGACGCGTCTCGCGGACAAATGATCCCTGGCCTTTGCCGCGCTTGAGGCCCATCGGTCGCGTCAGCGCAACGACGAAAGAGCGAGGCTCTCTGCCAGGGTCTGAAGGATGAAGCAGGCGCTGCGGGAACTCCTTCGCCTCACCGAGGAGCAACGACGTCGTCTCCCGCGCGTTCGCATAAGCGGCTTCGACGCGGAGATCGGCGGGCGCCTCCTCGAGCTGACGCAGAAGCCAATTGATCCGAGACTTCGGACGGCCCTCGGCAGGCGCATCGATCCTGACGCTCGTCGTCACTTGGCGACCGCGCAGATCGGCTCGTAGCTCAAGTGAGGCGATGGCGTCCGGCACGCGGAGGGCTCCGCCAAGCTCAGCCGCGGCTGCGAGCTGCTGAACCTGTTCCTCGACCCGATCCGACACTGTCTGCTTTCGTGGGCGGGTATGTACAACCTCGCGGCCGAGATCCTGTGCCAGCCCGAGGGCAAGATAGTCAAGGAAGTGCTCCCATCGCTCCGCGACGACGCCGACTGCGCGATCGGTTGCGCGGAGCGTGCCTTGGCGAGCGCTGTCGCGTACGCGCACCCAACGCTCGCCCATGTCTTCGAATCCCCCAGCACCAGAGTTCTCGTGGTCGAGGTAGGCGATCAACTCGCCTAGGATCCAGGCTTGGTCGTGATCGTCAATTCCGCGGAAGCGATGCTGTAGTACGGCCTCGGTGACGATCGCCCACCAAGAAAGGTGATACATCCGCACGCGGCGTGTCTTCCGCCCGTCGACGCTTACCGGGCAGTCCTTCGGGCCGGAAGTGATTTGATTCGAGATCGTGAGCAGGCAGTCGAAGCCGTGCTCTCGCGCCATGTCGAGATAGCGCTCGACTTGCTCGCCCTGTAGTTCCACGCGGCCGGTTTTGACCTCGACAAGCGCTCGCCATTCCTTCTTCGCGCGCGTGACGACGATCGCCCCGTCGGGAATTGACAGTTTGTCCTCACCGTCCCGCAGCTGCACCTCAGCAAATGACCGTATCCGCCCCTTCGGCGCGCCGAGCGGAGAGAGCAGTGCGTGGCCGAAATCGGGCACTGCACCCATTACCGCCAGGAGGGCGGAAGTCGCTCGACGTTCCTGCTCCTCCTGCCCCTTGATTCCAGCGACGGGAATCAGTCGTGCCGGATGCCAGGTTTCTTCTACGCCCGATACGGCGGCTGCGGTCTCTCCCACATCCTTACTCACGGGGAATGACTTTAGTTCTCGCGTCGGCAAAACCCAAGCGGATGATGCGGGCCTATGCAGCGCTGCGAGCCGATGACGGTTCCGCCCGTTTCGACCAGACTGACACGACGGTGCAGACGCTAATGCATTATCGGTCAGCCCCCGCGCGGCCTGGCTAACGGGCCGGGCGGCGAGCCGAACGCCCGCGGGCTGGGCCGGGGCGCGGGGTCGAACTTCCGGCGCGCTCGGACGCTTCCCCGCGATGCCCCGGCCTCGGGTGCAGAGTAGGCATCTCCTCGCAGCCGGGCCAGACGCCGTTTCGGCCGTGTCCTTTGTGGCTACCGGCGGCGCAAGCGCTCAGGTAGCGGACAAGAGCTGCGCAACGAGTGCGTCGAGATCGTCGTTGTGCTCGACAATTGGTCGCAGGTTCGGGCGCCCGAGCACGAGGCTCCACCCTTCCTTCCCTTCGCGAGAGCCGCTGCCAAGATCGACGGTGCCGCGCACGACTAGGGCCATGCGCGGAGTCTCCAGAGCAACGAGCTTGCCGCGAACTTTCTCGTTTAGGAGATGACGCCCAGTCGTGTCGATGGCCCAGCAGAGATCTTCGTGCCAGATGAGGAAATCTGGATAGAAGGTCGAGGACTCACCGACTTTCTTGGGCAGCGGGATCCCGAAGCCTTGGCTCTCAGTCGCGGGGTTACGTGTCCAGATAATGCTCTTGATCCTGTCGATCGTCCGGGCAAAAGCCAGCTCGTCCTGGTTGAAATCAGCCTTGGAATACTGCTTGTGGGCGGCGCGCTCGAAGTCGATCATCTCCTTACCGCGTGGACGGTATTCGTCGATCTTCCAGCTCGCCTTGTCGGGGTCTGGGTCGTCCTGGTATCCCACGCGGTCTTCGAAGTAGTCGACAATGTTCGCGGCAAGAGTTGTCAGCTCTTCCTGTGCCTGCGAGCCATGGCAACTGAGCTGCTCGAACGCGGGGCCGCGGAAGCGGTCGGGGTGTATTGCGTTTACGCAAGCTCGGTTTCGCTGTTGGAGTCGGCGTCGGAGGAACGCCCCGTTCTGCGTGCGTGCGCTCCTTAGCACGTCGATGTAGCCGTACTCCTCGCTGCCTTCCTCCAGTGAGACGGTTGCCTTGCGCCCGGTACCCGGCGCCTGCAGCGCTTCGTCTGGCCAAGGACGGTCAGCCGTGGTCTTCAGGTCGCGCTCGATCTTCGTCATAGTCGGCGCACGCAGTGCGCGTCGCGGCAAGCTGAACTTCTTGGCATTCCGTTTGACTGGTACCGGCTCCAGCGGGTCGGTGCGCGTCTTGAGGCGGACGGTCGCGAACGCCGGCTCGTCCTCGGGCGCGTACAGCCGCAGTTCCGCACGAAGCTCCGACACGACCGTCTCGTACGCCGTAGCCGGTGTCTGCAGGATGAGCGTGGCCGTGTTGAGCGCTTCGGCGGCGAACCGGCGAGCACTCGGCTGTCGCAGCACCCGCCCCACGATCTGGCGGATGCGCAGGAAGGATCGCGTGACGCCGTCGAAGTAGCAGACATACGCCTCGGGGTCGTCCCAGCCTTCCTGGAGGGACTGGTTGAAGATGATGTGCCGGTACCGAGGCTCGAGTTGGCTGAGGCTGGCGACCCGCTCTGCGTCCTCCGGCAGTGTCTTAGTGTCAGTAAAGATCGCGATTTCATTCGCCGGTACACCGCGCTGACGGAGGTGTCGCCAGATGGCCACGGGTCGCGACTCTTCGTGCGACCCGCGTGGGGGATTGCTGCGCTCGACGACGTAGATCCCGCGCGGAGTCACGGGGGCGCTCTCGTCCTCGGCGGCCTTCTGGACCCGCTCCAGGGCGTCGAGCGCGCCGTCGAGGCTCTCTTCTGCGCCGCTTCGATAGTCGATGAGTTCGATCGTCGTCTTAAGCAGGTTCGCGTCGACGACATCACGAGTTCGAATCGGCACCTGCGCGTCGGCGAGCAATACCCGCGTGCGTGCGTCCTCGTCGAGCGCGTCGGCCCACTTGGTGAAGAGGTCATTCACGAGCGGCGTCGCCGATGCCATGAAGAAGCCCTTGGGACGCAGCGCAGCGAGTTGGTCAAGCTGAACTGCGCTCTGGTTATGACTCTCGTCCGAGACGATCCACAAAGGACGTTGCAGCTTGTCGCGGAGCTGCTCCCATGGCGAACCCTCACCAGCCCAATCGGGCTGCTCGCGGCGCAGCCGGAGACGCGCATCCGCCGAGCCGTTCGTATCCGCTTCGGCCTCATTCCACGATGCGACCGTGAGAACCCAGATCGTCAGACCCTCAGTGCTGTCGATCAAGTCGCGCCATACGATCTGGCTGGGGATGTCGCGCAGGATCTTGGCCCTCGCGGGCAGCAGCGGATGATACCGGCCGTTGAGGTTCGCGAAGGTCTGCTCGACAACAGCACTCGATCGTGTCGTCCACAGGACGACGCCGTCGCCGAGGCCGCCGACGACCTGGGCCAGTACTGGCGTCTTTCCGGAGCCGGTGACTGCCTTGAGTTGGCCGAGGAACGGGATCTGCACCGCTCCGTACTTAGGTGGGCCGTTGCCGACGGCGTAGGCGATCCAGGCCATTGCGGCGTCGCGCATCGCCTGCGATGCCTCTTCTTGGAACGGGAAGAGCCGGAAGCTATCTTCGGCCATTGGCCGTGGTCAGAGCCGCAGCCTCAAGTCGCTCGACAGCATCCGGATCACCTTCAAGCGCTGCGTCGTCGTCCTCGATCTGCAGAGCGGCGAGGATCTCGTCAGGAATCTGGCAGAAGCGGAACGAATCGGTCTCGCCGACGTCGCATGTGGCGCCGTATGCGCGAAGTGGCCGACGCAGGCCGCGCTCCTTGACTTCATCGAACATATGCACGAGCACGTCACGGGTGATGGTGCTGTTGGTCCGGCCGTTCCAGCACAGGCAGATCGCCTCTTGCCGCGGGTTGTGGCCGACGACATAGTCGCCGCGAACCTTGGTGATGCCGCGACCCTTGCCCGTCGCGTCGGTCTGGATGATGAGGTTGGCGATGGCCTCGCGTTCCAGCTCGAGGATCGCATCGCGGTTGAGACGGCGACCCTTAGTCTCGAAGGCGAATCCACCCGGCAACTCTTCCTTCTCAATTGCAGCCTGCAGACGGGGGGCGAGCAAGGTACGGCAGTACTTGTCCTCACGCGCACCCTCCTCGATGAGGATGAAGCGGCGAAGGCCGCCGTCACGCGCGTTGAGGCGCATGACGGCATGCCCGGTCGTGCCCGATCCCGCGAACGGGTCCAGAACGAGGGCGTCGATGTCGGCTGCGGCGCCCAGCAGCAGCGTCATTAGCTCAACGGGCTTCGGGTGGGGATAGCGATCTGCCGCACCAGGAATGAGCGCGTTGAGCAAATCAGAGCCATTGCGGCCCGGAACTACGATGACGCTTCGCAGCGCAGTGGCCGCGTCCTTGAGGTAACGGCGAAGTTGTGCCGGCTCAGTGTCGTCCTTGCCGAAGACGATGAGGTCATTTTCTAGGAGCTGCTTCATCGACTCCGGCGGATAGCGATAACCGCGTGGGGGCCTCTTGACCGGCTTCCCTGTCTTGGGATGTGGGATGTCGTAGAAGTAGCCGCCTTCGTACGGCTTCTCGAGATGCCAGTCCTTGGCCCAGGGGCCACGCGCGTCGATGTTGCGGTAGCGCTCCATACGGCCGAGGTCGATGACGTCGTCGCCGCGTTCCTCCGCGGCCTTCCGGTACTCGGCCTTGTGCTCCTTGACCGCAGCGCGGTACGCCTTCTCCAGCTTCTTCGGGTCGCGTTCCGTTGCCCGCAGCTGTTCGTATGTGCTTAGGAGCCACTCCTTTGCAGGGCTGATCCCCTGCCATCGCTCAGGCACCGATTCGATCCGCTTGGCGTAGCAGAGGATGTACTCGTGCTCGACAGCGATTCTTGTTGGGTTATTGGAGACGGCTTGCTTCCAAACGAGGGTGCCGATCCGGTTCTGCTCGCCAAAGATTTCGTCCATGAGCATGCCGAGCCGGAAAAGTTCGACGTCGTTGATCGAGACAAAGCAGATCCCGTGCTCCGCGAGGAGCTGCCACGTCAACCAGAGGCGCGGCCCCATGTAGTTGAGCCACTTAGTGTGACGGCCGCCGTCCTCGTTGTTGACGTAGACCATGTCGTCGCCGTCCGCGTTCGGGTCGTGAAACCGCGCATCTGAGTAGGCGAAGTCCTTCTTGCCGGTGTTGTACGGGGGGTCGAGATATGCCACGTCGACGCGGCCCTGGTACTGGGAGCGCAGGGAGACCATGACCTGGAGGTTGTCTCCCTCGATCACGCGATTGCCGTCCTGCTCCCCGTATGAGAGTTCGGGGAGAGGGTCAAGCACACGGGGTGCGGGCATCCGTGTCCGATAACCCTTCCGTCCTTCCCAGTGAAGGTACATCCCCGCCCCGGCCGGTCGCACGGGGGCTTTGGTCACGGGATCGAGACCCTCTCGCCCGTTGCTCGCACGAGCTTGCACCGTGTGTTTGCGCTTCGCCATCAGCCTGGACATTCTTGCTGATGCGACGGTCAGACTCATGCCTCGTGGCAGTGCGCCGCAACTGAGCACGGTTTCTCATACCCGTCTGGAGGACTGGACTTTCGAGGCGAACAGAGCGTCCATGTGACGCCGACGGGGCCGATAGGCGGCTCCCGGCGAAGGAGGCATGAGATGGCACGCAAGGCGAAGTCGAAGAAATCAGGCAAGGCCGCTGCGATCGAGGTGCTCCGGCGCAGCCGTAAGGCGATGCCCGTAAGGGAGGTCGTGGAGAAGGCGCTGGCGGATCCCGCCGTGACGGGAATGAAGGGCAAGACCCCGGAGGCCACGCTCTCGGCGGCCTTGTACACCGAAGCCAAGAAGCCCGATGGGGCGGTGATCCTCGTCGAGCGGGGGATGATGAAGGCGCGTCCGCAACGCGGTGGAGGCGGCGGCGCGAAAAAGCGTGCCCCCGCAGCACCGAAAGAGAAGGAGAAGCCGACCCCGCGGAAGACGCGGCATCTCGCGGCGGTCGAGAACCATGACGCAGACGCGGCGCTCGGCTCGCGCCGCGCCCCGCGCTAACGCCCGCAGCCCACGGGGGAGCCCTGCTACGGCGGGGCACCTGCCGTACTCACCATTTCCCTCACCAATGGCCTCGACGCGATAGCCCGGAACGGCCGCAGAGCGCCTAGAATGGCGGCTTCGCCCTCTTAGCTCAGTTGGTAGAGCACCTCCATGGTAAGGAGGGGGTCGACGGTTCGAGTCCGTCAGAGGGCTCTGCAAAAGGGCTGGAGTTGAAGCTTTCCGGCTACGGCTCTACTTGCTATCGATCGAACGTGCTCGGGTATGGAGCACTTTGTGGAACACCCAGATCTTCTTCGTCGCCGCAACGCGCCCGGGACGCGCCGACTTTGGCACTGAGGGCCGTTGTGTCTTCGGCCCGGAGAATCCGCGACCCGCAGCGCTAGCGGTTTCCTAAACCGCGTGCACAAGTTCGATTCTTGTCGGGGGCACTGACCCGCACGGTGGTCGAAACGCTGGCACAAAGAAGAACGGCTGGATCTCCTCGCGGCTGGCCACGCGGATCTCCTGGACGAAGCCCTGCACGGAGCCCCCGACTCCGAGCGAGCGGCGGCACTGGGCCTCAGGCGCGGCGAGTTATCCCGAGAAATCATCGATCGAGTCGCTTCTCGCGTCGACGCTGGCCTGGCCGAGCGGCGCCGGCGGTTGGTAACCACTGATGATTGGGGCAAGAGCAAAGCGTGGGCGAAGAAATGAACGCGAGCACCTCTAGACCGGATTTCGCGACCTCGGCACGAATGCGCCGCACGAGGCGACGCGACACGGCGGCCGAGCTGGCCCTCAGGCGAGAGCTCCACCGGCGGGGCCTGCGATATTTCGTCGACTACGCGCCGCTGCGGACGAACCGACGCCGTCGCGCGGACATCGTCTTTCCACGCGCAACCGACAGAATCGACAACGGAACCCGGTGTGGCGGGGCGGCGCGGCCGATGCTCGCCCCGTGGGATGGAGCCTTTATGGAGCCCCGTGGTTGCAACGGTCGCAACGGACGGCAACGATTTTGGCTTGTTTTCGGCGGTTGCCGCGAGAAGCACATGGTAAGGAGGGCGTCGACGGTTCGAGTCCGTCAGAGACGTTTGCAAACTAGGCAAAGGAAGAGGGCTTCCGCGAAATGCCTGGTTGGCTTGTGCAAGCCGATCCGAGCTGTGGTGACCCCTCTTAGCAGACAGGGAACTAGACACAGGTTGCTGTGTTGGGTTGGCGCGGCCGTACCGGCGCTGAGAGGATCGCATCGTGGTTGTCGCGCTCGATCGTCGCCTTGTTGCGGTGATGTTCACGGACATGGCCGGGTACACCGCGTTGTTGCAGGCGGACGAGCGTCTCGCAGTCGACCGGCGAGAGCGGTACTGGGACGCGCTCGAACGTCATCACGAGGCGTTCGGGGGGATGATCGTGCAACGGCTCGGGGACGGAAGCATGAGCATGTTCCCGAGCTCGCTCGCCGCGGTCCAGGCAGCGGTAGCTGTTCAGCAGGAGCTCGCCCCGCAGGACGTGCTGGTTCGTATCGGCGTGCACAGCGGTGAGGTGGTCGTCGAACCGGAGCGGTTGACGGGCGATGCCGTCAACGTCGCTGCGCGGATCGAGTCGTTCGCCGTCCCAGGCGGCGTCTTGCTGTCGGACGCGGCGTACGAGCAGATCAAGAACCGAAGCGATGTTGTTGCCGTGCCGTTGGGGCGGTTCAGGCTCAAGAACGTCGGGCGCGCCTTCGAACTGTTTGCCGTGTCGGCCGACGGCTTGGTGGTACCGGACGCGAGAGCGCTCGAGGGAAAGGGCGAGCGCTTCGCGAGCCTGCCGAGCAGTCTCCCCACTCCGGTGGTGCCGCTCGTCGGGCGTACGGGCGAGCTCGCCGCGCTCACCGATCTCGTGCGAACGCAGCGGGTGGTCACGATCACCGGTCCCGGCGGGGTCGGAAAGACGCGCGTGCTGATCGAGCTCGGACGGCTCCTCGCAGCAGAGTTCCCGGACGCTCTCGCGTTCATCACGCTCGCAGACGTCTCCGAGCCTGCGGCGTTCCTCCCGACGCTCGCGACCGCACTCGACGTCAAGGAGGCGGAGGAACGAACGCTCCTCGACGGCATCGTCTCCCTGATCGGCGACCGGCCCACCCTGCTGCTTCTGGACAACTTCGAGCAGATCGTCGCTGTCGCACCCGAAGTGGCGACGCTGACTGAGCGCTGCCCCATCTTGCGAATCGTCGTGACGAGCCGTGCGCCGTTGAGGCTCGCGGCCGAACACGAATTTTCGTTGGGGCCGCTCGCGCTCCCTTCCGGGTCGGAAGGAGTCTCGCCGGAGTCGGTCGCGGCGTCCCCCGCCGTCGTGCTGTTCGTGCAGCGCGCGAGGTCGGCCCGGGGGTCGTTCGACGTGACGGCCGACAACGCCGCAGCGATCGCAGCCATCTGCCGCAGGCTCGACGGGCTGCCGCTCCCCCTGGAGCTCGCCGCTGCTCGTTCACGGTTGTTGTCACCCGACGCGCTCCTCGAGCGCCTCGACCACGCTCTCGACGTGCTCACGTCAGCGAATCGCGACAGCCCGGGGCGGCAGCAGACGCTCCGGGCGACGATCGACTGGAGCCATTCGCTGCTGACGGAGCCGGAGCAGCGGCTCTTCCGGCGCATGGCCCTCTTCGCAGGCGGGTGTGCGTTCGCAGATGTCGAGGCCGTCTGCGCCGACGCGGAGACGCCTTCACTCGACGGGATCGAGTCGCTCGTGGACAAGGCGCTCGTGCGCGTCGAGGCACAAGACCGGCTCCAGATGCTGGAGACGATTCGCGAATACGCGAGAGAACGACTCGAGGCTGCCGGGGAGTCTGACCAGATCGCGCTGAGACACGCTCATCGGTACGCGGCCCTCGCTCGCGAGGTCCGAGACGGCATCGAGGGCACGACCCAGCAAGCGTCGATCGAGCAAGGCGTCGCGGACGAGGCCAATCTGGAAGCCGCTCTCGGCAAGCTTCTCGACGCCGCGCGCGCAGGCGACGCCGACGCCCTCGAGGCCGGCCTCCAGCTTTGCGGCGACCTCTGGATGTACTGGCACATCCGAGGAAAGCACCTGACGGCGCGCGACTACACCGCCCGCTTTCTCCAAGCCGATGCGACGAGCGCCCCCACACGCGGTCGCGTGGGCGCACTGATCACGGCGGGGCTCGCGTCCTGGACCCTGGGGGCGTACGAACAGGCGGACGAGCAGTGGGCCGAGGCGTGTCAGGGGGCAGCGGGGCCCGGCCCAGCGCGAGAGGTCTGCATTGCCGCGACATGCCGCGCGATCGGTCTGCTTGGATCCGACCTCGAGGAAGCGTCCAAGTGTGCGCGCGAGGGCGCCGAGGCGAGCCGCGCGCTCGGCTTCGCCTGGGCTGAGGGCCTCGCCTCGAGCTTCGACGGGATCGTCGACGCTCTCCAGGGAGACACCAAGACCGCAGCGGAGAAGTCCGAGCACGCACTTGCGATTCAGCGGAGGCTCGGCGACCACGAAGGAGCCGGCGTTTCCCTCAGTACTCTCGCCCAACTCGCGGCGGGCCGTGACGACCTCGTCGACGCGCTCGATCTGTACGGTCAGGCGCTCGCAGCCTTCGAAGCGATCGGAGATCGCGCAGAGGAAGCGCGCATCCTGTCGGAAATGGCGTGGACGCACCTCGGGCTCGAAGACGCCGCAGCCGCACGCCGGTACTTCTTCGAGTCCGTTCGGGCGTACACCGAGCTCGCGAGCATCCGTGGAGTCGGCCTCTCGTTGATCGGCCTTGCGGCTGCCGCCGCAGTCGCCCACCGGCCCGATGCAGCAGTACGCATCGCGGCAGCGGCCGAGATCTATGCCAGCGAAGAGGGCATCGTCAACGTCTACGGCGACAATCCGGTCGGGCGGGAACTCATCGACCGCGCGCGCGCCTCGCTGGCCGCGGAGGATGTCATCCGCGCGACCGAGGCCGGCCGAAGGCTCACCATTGTCGAGACGCTCGAGATGGCTCGGCCGGGCGATCCGGCTCCGGCGTAGCCGAGGGAACCCTGAGGGAACATCAGCGCGGGCACCGGAGTCCACGGGAGGTCGCTCGTCTTCGGGCGATTCCCGGTTCTTGCGGGACTTCCGTGCCCGCGGTTCCCGGCCTTGCCCGCCGTTCCCGCCTCGTTGCTCGATGGTAAGGAGGGGTCGACGGTTCGAGTCCGTCAGAGCGAGGCTGGATGTGCTGGCCGTCGTTTCGACGTGCACTTAGGATTCTGCGCGCGATGTCAACGCCCGAGAGCGCCGGGAAGCTGGCGACATAGGTTCGCATCGTGTCGACCGGACGGAAAGGCGCCGCGAGCGGCCTGCGGCGATCCGGAAGGCTTCAGGTCGTACCGGTGCTCGTCAGATGCTGCGATTGACCAGGTCTTCCTGAGAGGGCTGGGAACGTGTTTCGATCCCGCCGGTCGCCAAAGCGATTATTGGCAACAATCCTCTTCACGGACATCGTAGGTTCTACCGACCTGGCCGCCAGGCTCGGGGACCGGGAATGGCAACGGCTTGTGTCCGGCCACCACACTGCGGTTCGCCGAGAACTCCACCGCTTCGGTGGTCGAGAGGTCGATACCGCGGGAGACGGATTCTTCGCCACCTTCGACCAGCCTGCCCAGGCGGTTCGCGGCGCCGACGCGATCGTCGCGGCAGTCTCCAAGCTGGGCGTTTCGATCCGGGCAGGCGTCCACGCCGGAGAGGTCGAGGCCGCCGACGAGAAGATCGCCGGGATTGCCGTGCATATTGCGAACAGAGTGATGTCCGCGGCGGAGCCAGGGGAGGTGCTTGTGTCGGGCACGCTCCGGGATCTGGTCGCCGGATCGGGCCTCGAGTTCAGCGATCGCGGCCTGAAAGAGCTCAAGGGCGTCCCTGGCGAGTGGCACCTGTGGGCGCTGGTTCGCGAGGTGGCGGATGCCGACCAGCACGCAATCTCAGCTGGCGACCCTGTTGTGGTAGCGGGCGCCCGCCCGAGCTTGCCGCTGCCGGACAAGCCGTCGATCGCGGTCCTGCCGTTCACCAATCTGAGCGGTGATCCGGAGCAGGACTACTTCGCCGACGGCATGGTCGAGGACATCATCACCGGCCTGTCGCGGATCAAGTGGATCTTCGTCATCGCCCGTAACTCGAGCTTCGCCTACAGGGGCAAGGCGATGGATGTGAAGCAGGTTGGCCGCGAGCTGGGCGTGCGCTACGTCCTCGAAGGCAGCGTCCGGAAAGCCGGGAACCGCGTTCGCATCACGGCTCAGCTGATCGATGCGGGAACGGGGACCCACATGTGGGCCGACCGTTACGACCGTGCGCTCGACGATGTCTTCGCCGTCCAGGACGAGCTGACGATTGGCGTTGTAGGCGTCATCGAGCCGACCCTACGCGAAGCGGAGATCGAGCGCGCCCGGCGGAAGCGGCCCGACAGCCTGGACGCATATGACCTCTATCTCCGCGCGCTGCCATTTGCGTTCACGGCGATGCCTCAGGATGCCGACACGGCCCTGACCTTGCTCGTCAGGGCGATCGAGCTGGAGCCAGACTACGCCGCGGTACACGCGATGATCGCGTGGTGTCACGAGCAGCGGTATCTGCGCGGCGGCCTCAATGAGGAAGTGAAGAAAGCTGCCCTCGATCATGCGCGCGCTGCCATTGCGGTCGGTGGCGACGACGCCGCGGCGCTCGCGACCGCCGGCTTTGTTATCGCAGTGATCGAATACGACTACGAGACTGCGACCGTTGCCTTCGACCGATCCTTCGCGCTGTCGAGCTCCTCGGCCCTCGCGCTCGGTTTCAGTTCCATTGTCCGCGCGTGGAAGGGCGATGACACAACGGCCGTGGACCACGCCACTCGTGCGATCCGCCTCAGTCCTTTCGATCCCCTTCTGTACCTGCCCTACGTCGGCCTGGCGTACGCACACTTCGCCGCAGGCCGCTTCGAGGAAGCTGCCGCTGCGGCGGGCCGAGCAAGTCAATCGAATCCGAAGTTCAGCATGCCGCACGTCCTGCACGCGGCTGCTCTCGCCAACCTCGGCCGCGGTGAAGACGCAAGGATGGTGGCAGACCGGCTGCGTGAGGTCGAGCCCGACCTCACTGTCTCCACCGCGATCCGGTCGGCGCGCTTTGCGAACCCGGATAAGAACGCTGAGCTTGGCGACGCGCTACTCCGAGCGGGCCTACCCGAGTAGCAGCGCGACGTGCCCCTTTGATCCGATCAGCGGCTAGATCTCGCCGAGCGCCGCGACGGGTAGGTGACGGTACGGGATGCCGGTGCGCCATCAGCCGAGCGAAGCTGAGGCGGCAGGCCCGGCACCGTCAGGCAGTGGTGCGGTCCTGCGCGGCGCTCGTCAGCTCCCCTCCTGTGACGGGGCTTCGAGCAGATCTTTGAGGTGGCCGAGGTTTGCCTCGAGCTCCCTTCCGGCAATGCGGGCGAAGACGGGCTCGGCCAGCTTGAAGAAGCCGTGCGCGTCGAGCTCGCCGGTTACGGTGAACCTCGTCCCGCCTTCGAACGCCTCGACGCAATAGCGGCCGCTGAGTGGGATCGGGCCGGAGACACCCCTGATCGCGGACGTCCTGTTCGGCTCGTACTCGGTCATCTCCCAGGTCGACTCGATCCGCAGGCCGAGGAAGCGGCGAACCTCGCGCACCCTCGTTCCTACGTCCATCGGCCCCTCCGTGAGCTGCTCCGACTCGGCCAGGGTCGTCTGCCAAAGGATGTTGTCTGCCGTCTGGTGAACGAACTCCCAGACCTCTTCCACAGGCCGGTCGATCACGACGCTGCGCTCGATCTTCGTCATCTCGAACCTCCTTTTGACGCGATCCTAGACCTGGACGCGCGAGCCGTCCTCGGCCGCGACGGCGATTCGAATCGTCCGCGCGGACGATCCTCGGGTCGTCCTTGCGGACGAGGCGCTCGGCCCGGGCCTTGAGTACCTTCACAAACGGCCAAAACCGCGGGAAGAGCCCGTGACCAAACACACTTGCAAGGAGCGAACCTAACGCGTCGAGACGGCCCTCTACGCGTTCCACCGTCGGGAGCAGGCCGTAGCCAAGCAGCTCACCGAGGACGGGTTGATCGTCGACATCTCCTACGCTGCGGCACTGCACTAGCCGGATCTGCGGACGTCGTGGGAACGTCGGTGACATTCGCGAACGCCGGCCCAGGTCGTAGTCCTCTTGTCAGCGCGCCGGCTCCGTGCGGCCGATGACCGCTCGCACGCTCCTTTTCACGGTCTGAGATCCGCAGGTTTCTCCGGCACGAGGGGTTCATACTCACCCAGAGGCAGCGACCGCTGCCGTCCGGGGTTCGAGGAGAGGAGCTTCGTTGACCACTGCAGAGGCATCAGCCGAGCCGCAGTTCGCGCCGCCAGGCCCGGGCTTCTGGGAGCAGGACCCCGTCCACTTTCCGCGCGCGCTGACGCGCTACTGGACCGAAGTCCACCCTGAGCCGTTCGCGCGCGGCACCGCCGACTTCGCGTCGTTCTACGGGATGCTTATCGGCGGGCTTCGGATGGAGTACGTCAACGGCATCGGCTACAAGACGGTGCAGCAGGTTCCCGAAGAGGAGATCCCCCAGCGGTTCGCACGGGCGGAGGAGGTCTTCGCCGGAAAGCTTTGGCGGGAGCAGCTGAAGGCGTGGGACGAGACGTTCAAGCCCGCCGCGATCGCCAAGCACCGCGAGCTTCAGGCCGTCGACGCGGATGCGCTCGCCGACGACGAGCTGGTCGCCTACCTCGGACAGTGCCGCGACCACCACGCGGCCATGATCAACCAGCACATGCGCCACACCGCGAGCGCGGTCGTCCCGACAGGTGACTTCCTCGCCCACGTCGGCGACTGGACGGGGCTGCCCCCATCGGAGCTGCTCGGGCTGATGCGCGGCGCGTCGCCGGTGTCGGCCGGGGCGTCGGAAGAGCTCGAGCGCCTGATCGCGGCCGTCCGCGCCGACCCGGGAGCGCATGACCTCCTGATGTCAGACGGCGACGCCGCTGCGACCCTGCGTGAGCTGCGCGCCGCCGGCGGCGAGGCTGGAGCGGCCATGACCGCGTACCTCGAGCTCGTCGGCAACCGGCTCCTTGACGGCTTCGACATCTCGGAGCCGTCGGCGCTCGAGCTGCCCGACCAGCTGCTGCGGGCGATTCGCGCGGCAGTCGAGACCGGCGTCGGCGATGCGAGCGCCGAGACGGCGATCACCGAGGTCCGCTCGAAGGTCCCGGAGGAGCACCGCGAGAGCTTCGACGAGCTGCTCGGCGAGGCACGGCTGCTCTACCGACTCCGCGACGAGCGTGGTGTCTACAGCGACATCTGGGCGGCGGGGATCATGCGCCGCGCGGTGCTCGCGGCCGGGCGGCGTGTCACCTCCTCCGGCCGGATCCACGCGCCGGAGCACCTCCTGGAGGCCGGCTTCGACGAGATGCGCGCGCTGGTCGAAGGCAGCGGCGGCCCGTCGGCGGACGAGCTCGCCGCACGCGCCGACTACCGCAAGTCGCACACCGCAAAGGACGCGCCGGCGACGCTCGGCTCGCCGCCGCCGCCGCCGCCCGACCCGTCGACGCTGCCGCCCGCAGTCGGACGGCTGATGCGCGCGACCGGCCTCGCCCTCGGCGCGCTGTTCGGCAGCTCCGAGGCAGAGCACGACGAGGACCGCCTGCGCGGACTCGCCGCCAGCCCGGGTGTCTACGAGGGATCGGCGCGGCTCGTCTCCGGGCCCGCCGACTTCAACCGGATCGTCCAGGGAGAGGTTCTCGTGACCGTCTCCACGTCCGAGGCGTTCAACATCCTGCTGCCCCTGCTGGGCGGGATCGTGACCGACAGCGGCGGTCTGCTCTCGCACTCCGCGATCGTCGCCCGCGAATACGGGATCCCGGGCGTTGTCGGAACGCGTGAGGCAACCGAGCGCATCCCCGACGGCGCGCGCGTGCGGGTCGACGGCGATGCCGGCGAGGTGACGGTTTTGGCGTGACCGAGCTTCTTCCGCTGGCGGAGGTCTCCGACACGTCCGTGTTCGGCGCAAAGGCGGTCGGGCTCGGGCAGGCGTTGCGCGACGGCCTGCCCGTGCCGCCGGGCTTCGCGCTCTCCGGGCCGCTGGTGGAAGCCGTCGCCGTCGACGACGAGGCCGCGGTTGACAGGGTCGCGACCGCCGTGCGTCCGCTGGGCGGGCCGCTCGCGGTCCGCTCGTCGGCGGTCGACGAAGACGGCGCCGACGCGAGCTTCGCGGGGCAGCACCTGACGCTCCTCAACGTGCCGTCGGCCGACGAGCTGGGCAAGGCGCTGCGGGAGATCTGGTGGTCGGCGAACTCCGACTCGGCGATCAGCTACCGGAAGCGGATCGGCCTCTTTACGCGCCCGACCGTCGCGGTCGTCGTGCAGGTGCTCCTCGACCCGGAGTGCGCGGGCGTGATGTTCACGCGCAACCCGATCAACGGAGTTGACGAGCGGATGATCGAGGCGAGCTGGGGCCTCGGGGAGGCCGTCGTGGCCGGCCTGGTCATCCCCGACAGCTATTGCGTCGCCCGCGACGGGCAGGTGCAGGAGCGGCGCCCCGGGCTGAAACGGGTCGCCATCCGCGGCCTCCCGGGCGGCGGGACGGTCGAGTACGAGGTCGCCCCTGACCTCGTCGAGCAGCTCTGTCTCGACGACTCGCGACTCGAAGCGCTCAATGAGCTCGCGCGCCGCTGCGAGGAGGTCTACGGCCCCGACCGAGACATCGAGTGGGCGGTCGCCGACGACACGCTCTACCTGCTCCAGTGCCGCGCGGTGACCAAGGTGGGCGGAGCCTGATGGCCGGAGCGCCCGCCGAGGCGTTGCGGCGCGTGCCGCTCTTCGCCGATCTCGACGACGACGAGCTGACGCAGGTCGCGCTCCTCTTCAAGGAACGAAATTTCACCGCGGGTGAGACCGTGGTCAAGGAGGGCGTCGAGGGAGCGGCGTTCTTCCTGATCGAGTCGGGCGAGGCGAAGGTCACGATACGCGGCACGGAACGGGCGAGCCTCGGGGCCGGCGACCACTTCGGCGAGATCGCTCTCATCGACGAAGGCGTACGCTCCGCGACCATCGCGGCGATAACCGATCTCGTCTGCTACGGGCTCACGCTGTGGGAGTTCCGGCCGCTCGTGATCGCCAACGGCGAGATCGGCTGGAAGCTCGTCCAGTCGGTCGCCAAGAAGCTCCGCACCGCCGAGCTTTCCTGAGCGCCGGGGGAGCCCGCACATCGCCGCCGCCGCGCTGCTCGATGGTAAGGAGGGGCTCTGTTCGGCAGAAGAACCGCCCGCAAATGGGCGGTTGTTGTTGCCCATTTGCGAAACCGTAGACCCCTCCCTGATAAGGAGGGGTCGGTGTTGCTTCGGGCGGCTTCGTGGCACGCAGAACCACTTAAACAGGTCGGATCTGGGCTCAGTTGGGAGAAACGCCGCTGTGCTGGCGGAAGGTCTGTCACGCCTCAGGTCGCGGGTTCGACTCCCGTCGCTCCCGTTCACGATTGCGCGGTCACGTCTCGCCGGGGGGCCGGGAATAGCTCCTGAAGACAGCGAGCAGCGCCTCCTTCTGGCCCTCGGAGAGGGTTGGGTCGGCCCTGATCGCAGCCTCCGTGGCACCCGGACCCCCGCCCGACGCGGTCGGTCGGTCCTCGCCGAGGATGCCTGCGTGCTCGAGCAGCTTCTCGGCCGAGATGTCGAGCGCGGCGGCGATCGACTTCAGCACGCGGACGGAGGGCTCGTGCAGCCCGCGCTCGATCTGGCTCAGGTAGGCATTCGAGAGGTTCGTCAGCCCTGCAAGCTCGCGCAGCGAGAGTTGCGCGAGCTTGCGCTGGGTGTGGATGAAGCTCCCGAGCGCATCAATCTGCGCACTCCATGCGTCCTCGACCATGTCTGCCGCCGGGTAGCCGGCACCCGCCGCTGCGGGTACCGGCTCGGCGAAACTAGGACGCCTTCGCGTCGCCCTTCGAGCCGTTGCGGGCACCAGTCTTCTTCATGACCGGCGCGGCGGCGGCGAGCACGTCGTTCGCGAACTTGTGCTGCGCGACGAGAAGCTTCTCGGCGAACTCGAAGCTCGTCTCGACGAGCTTCTCGGGCGTCGGCAGCTTGTCGGCCAGCGGCTGCGACGGCAGCTCCGGCACGGCCTTGGCGACTGTCTGGCTCCAGACGGTGATGGCCTTGACCATCGCCTCCTGGCTCTGGCGGACGGCGGACAGGATCTGCTCCTGCGTCGTCTTGATGGCCTCTTCAGTGGTGATGGTGGGCATAACGGATCCTCCTAGATGGGGGGCGATCGATCCGCTAACTATACCGCGCAGATGCTCACTCCGCTTGCTTTCGGCCTTATCTCGTGTGCACGTAGCTGCCCGGAGCGTCCGCAATCGCCGGATACGACTGGCTTCCGAGCTGCGGCGGCGCTTGCCGCTCTCCGGCCCTGGCCTCGATCCACGCGGCCCAGTCCGCCCACCACGAGCCCTCGTGCTCCGAGGCGCTCGCAACCCAGTCGTCCGCATCCGGCGGGTGCTCGTCGAGCGTCCAGTAGCGCGACTTCGGATTGGGCGGGTTGACGATTCCCGCGACGTGGCCGGAGGAGCTAAGCACGAAGCGGACCTCGCTGCCGCGCAAGAGCTGCGTCGTGCGGTAGCTCGAGCGCCAGGGCGCAATGTGGTCTTCCTTCGCCGCGAGCACGTATGTGTCGGCGGTCACGTCGTCGAGTTGCAACCTGGTGCCCGCGAGCTCGAGCTCACCCCGCGCGAGCGCGTTCTCCACGTAGCACGAACGGAGATAAAAGGAGTGCATCGCCGCCGGCAGGCGGGTCGTGTCGGAGTTCCAGGCGAGGATGTCGAAGGCGGGCGGATCCTCGCCCATCAGCCAGTTGCTGGTGACGTAGTTCCAGATCAGGTCGTTCGCGCGGAGGAGGCTGAAGGTGCGGGCCATCTCGCCCGCGTCGAGGTAGCCGCGACTCGCCATCCGCTCCTCGAGCCGCGCGACCGACTCGTCATCGACGAAGACGCCGAGCGGGCCCGGCTCGCCGAAGTCGACGAGCGTGTTCAGCAGCGTAGCCGAGCGGACGCGGTCGCCGCCCTCGTCGGCCAGGTAGGCGAGCAGCATTGCGGTCAACGTGCCCCCGAGGCAGAGGCCGACGACATTCGCCTGCGGCGCACAGGTGATGTCACCGATCACGTCGAGCGCGATCCGCGGTCCTCGTAACAGGTAGTCGTCGAGTGCGACGTCGCGCTGGGTCGAATCCGGGTTGTGGTAGCTGATCGCGAAGACCGTATGCCCGTGGGTGACCGCCCACTCGGCAAAGCTCCGGCCCGGCGCCAAATCCATGATGTAGTACTTATTGATCCAGGGCGGGCTCAGGAGCAGCGGCGTCTCGAAGACGGTCTCCGTCTGCGGCACGTACTGGATCAGCTCCATCAGGTCGTTGCGAAACACGACCTTGCCTGGGGTGGCCGCCAGGTTGTCCCCGACCTTGAAGGGTGTGAGATCGACCTGTCGCGGGAAGCCGTCGTTCGACCGCAGGTCCTCGAGGAAGTTGCGCAGCCCGCGCGCGAGGCTTGCCCCGCCGGTGTCGAACGCCTTCTTGAGCGCGGCCGGGTTACCCAGGAGGAAGTTGCTCGGGGCGAGAGCGTCGACGACCATTTGCATCGCGAACTCCGCCTTGCGGGCCTCGCGCTCGTCCAGTGCGGCTACGCCGACCAGATCGTGGGCGAAGCGCTCCGAGGCGAGGTAGGCCTGAAACAGGCCGAAGTACGCCGGGTTGTCCTGCCACGCTGGGTCGGCGAAGCGGCGGTCCTTGGGCTCGGGCGAGAACGGTTCTTCGCAGTCGCCGCCCAGGGCGCGTGCGAGCGTGACGGAGCCGACCGCCGCCAGATCGCTCGCATACCGCAGCCAGGCGAGCCCGGCGTCGAGCGGGTGACGCACGACGCCGGCGGCGACCTCTGCGAGCGCCTGCCCGAACGCAACCGGATCGGCCGAGTCGAGCGGGCCCGCCTCGCGCTCGGTCGTCGCCGCCTCGGCGGTGACGGCCCGGGCCTCGCGCTCGTCGGTCACGGTCGCCATCAGTCGCGAACGAAGCGCAGCAGGAGCTCGCCGACGCAACAGGGCTTGGCTGCCCCCTCCAGCTCGAACACGAGGGCGAACGCGCCCTGGACGCCGCCGGCCACCGGCTCGAGCGAGCTCAACTCGACCCCGAGGCGGACGCGAGAACCGACCGGGACGGGTACCGGGAAACGGACCCTGTCGAGGCCGTAGTTGATCGTGCGCGAAGCGTCCTCGACGCGCAGAACCTCGTCCAGCAGGACGGGCGCGAGCGAAAGGGTCAGGAAGCCGTGGGCGATCGTCACGCCGAACGGGCCCGTCTTGGCGCGCTCGACGTCGACGTGAATCCACTGGTCGTCCCAGGTCGCTTCGGCGAAGCTATCGACCTGCGCCTGCTTGATCGGGTGCCAGCTCGTGTAGCCGAGATGGGTGCCTACGAGAACCGCTAGACCGGCGATCGTCGTCGACGTCACGGGGACGGGCTCAGGCGTTGGCAGGCGGGCGGGGTCTGTTGACATGGGAAAGGGGCGGAGCAGCGGCACGACGCTCTCACATGTTCAGGCCGCCATTGATCGAGAATACCGCGCCCGTGATGTAGCGGGAGTCGGGGTCGGCGAGGAACTCGACCACGCGGGCGACCTCGTCGGGCTCGCCCAGCCGCCCGGCCGGGATCTGCGCGATCACCTTGTCGAGCACGTTCTCCGGCAAGGCCGCGACCATCTCGGTGGCGATGAACCCCGGAGCGACGCAGTTGACCGTGATCCCCTTGTTGGCGCTCTCGAGCGCGAGGCTCATCGTCAGCCCAAAGAGGCCCGACTTCGCGGCCGCGTAGTTCGCCTGGCCGATATTGCCGGTTTCGCCGATCACCGAGCTGATGTTGATGATGCGCCCGTAGCCCTGGCCGATCATCTGCTCCAGCGCCGCGCTGGACATGTAGAAGGCGCCGTTCAGGTTCACGTCGATTACGCGCGCCCACTCCTCGCCCGTCATCTTGCGCACGGTGCGATCGACGGTGATGCCGGCGTTATTGACGACGATGTCGAGGCGGCCGTGTTGCTCGACGATCTCCTTGATCACCCGCTCGCAGTCCGGAGGGTGGGCGATGTTGCCCTGCGCGACGCCGGCCCCCTGGCCCTCGTGCGCCTCGAGGAACTCGTTCGCCGCCTGCTCGTTGCGCGAGTAGCCCGCCGTGACGAGCACGCCTCTCTGGATCAGCCGCTCACAGATGGCGATGCCGATTCCCCGTACCCCTCCGGTCACGAGCGCCACCTGTCCGGTCATGTCGGTCATCGCCCCGGAACGTAGCGCACCTCGGCCGGGCTGTGAGCGCCCATCAACCAGCCGTCCGTGCGCATCTTCGCGCGTCGTCTGCGGACGACTGTCAGCAAAGGCGGTCGCTTTAGTGTTGGCCCATGGAGCTGCGACAGCTCGGAGAGCGATCTCTCCGTCTCGCGGATCGGGCTCGGTTGCAACAACTTCGGCCGCGTCCTTCGATCTCGACGGAACCCGCGCAGTGGTCGACGCCGCTCTCGACGCCGGGCATTAACTTCCTCGACACGGCCGAGATGTATGGAGAGTCGCTGGGCGACAGCGAGCGCTTCCTCGGCATCAGGAGGAGCAGATGCGGCACATGGCCCGGAGTTACGGTCTGTCGATGGCGCCCTCGCTCGCCCGAGTGGAACAGCTTTTCCTGTGACCCGGCCGCTCGTCTCGATCGTGACGCCTTCGTACGAACAGGCGCTCTTCCTCGAGGAGACGATCCGCTCAGTGCTCGATCAGGACTATGAGCCGATCGAGTATCTCGTCGTCGACGGTGGTTCAACCGACGGGAGCATTGAGATCGTTCGCGGCTACGGGGAGCGGCTCGCGTGGTGGACGAGCGAGCCCGATCGCGGCCAGGCGCACGCGATCAACAAGGGCTTCGAGCGCTCGTCCGGCATCTATATGGGCTTCGTCAATTCCGACGACACACTCTTGCCCGGCTCAATCTCGCGCCTCGTCGAGGCACTCGAACGTGAACCCGACGCACTTGTGGCCTTTGGCGACGCACTCTTCGTCGACGCGGCCGGCCGTTTGCTCCGCCATGGTCGTCCACGGGTCTGGGAGGTCGGCGCCATGGCTCGCTGCGGCTCGGGATCCGTACTCCAGCCGAGTTCCCTGTGGCGTCGTGAGGCATGGGATCTCGCAGGACCGATGGACGAGCGTTACCAGTACGTCTTCGACACCCTCTTTTTCCTTCGGGTTGCCGCCGCCGGGGCCGGAGCTCGATACCTGCCGGAGCCTTTTGCGACCTATCGAATGCACGCCGAGTCGAAATCGGCACGGATGATGGAAGTACCGAATGCTGAGGAATGCCTGCGCTTCGCGGACGAGTACTTTGGCGGCGCAGACGTTCCCGAGGCCGTTCAGCCGCATGCTCGCGCGGCACGTGCCGCGTACTATCGCCGCGCCGCGTTCGGGCTCTACAACGCAGGCTCGTTCGGGCGGGCACGGAGAGCATTTGTCCGTTCTCTCGTTCTGCAACCTCGGATGTCCAGGCGGACCGCGAAATACATGATCCGCACGCTGATCCCAGGCCCGATTGTCCGGATACGGCGTCGTCTACGCCGAGAATGATGGCGCGCCGGCGAGGCGCTGCGTCTCTACACCGCCGGTGCCAACAAATGCGGCTCCCAAAGAGCACGGTCGTTTAGGGCCCATCTATGGCAACCGACCGGCAAGCGGCCGCCGTTTCGCGCCAAGCAGAATCGCGGTTCTGTCTCGAAAGCAAACGCCATGGCGACCTCCGCTGAGGGGATGGCGAAACCCGGTAGAAGCCGAGGAGCGTCGAGAGACCAGAACTTGTCCTCGTAGACGAAGGAGCCCGCGCGCCATCCGCCGACGAGCGAGCGCGCAAGGTCTCGCGGGTCGAGGGTCCGGGGAACATGGCGCGCGGCGCGGAGCACAAGCCTCGCCGCATGCCCGGCTCGGAGGCCGAGTCGGGCGACACGAGTGGAGGCTTGTTCGAGGACACGTAAACACGACTCAACGCGCCGAAGGGAGAACCCACCATTTCCCACGCCCGCGAAGAACGGTCGCCCCGCGCCGTCAAGGCGAACCCAAGGGGCACCGACGTAGTCGTACCCACGTTCGCTCCAGTCGCCGAGGTCCGAGAACACGATGCTGTCGACGTGGTGCACGAGGACATACTCGTAGTCGAGGAAGGCCTTGTAGAAACGCGACGAGACGAGCAGTCGCTGATGTGCCCTGTAACTCTGGAAATAGACGGGATCGAACCGCTTCGTCGCCAGATCGAGTGGAGCCTGGAGTCCTTCCGGCACGACAAAGTAGAGATCGTGGCCGGCCAAGTGGGTCTGGAGATGACGGAGGGAGAGCGCCTCGTCCGGCGTCAACTCCCGTCGGTGGATCGGGACAGCTACGGCAACACTCAATCAGGCCCCTCGCTTCAGAAAGAGCCTGGGAAAGCCCGACTCACGCCGACTGCCGCGTTCCCCTGCGTTTCGATCTTGTACAGACTGTCAATCTAAGCACCGCCTCCGTCTCGAGTGCTCATACCCGCGCGCTACTGGGGCTTCATCCGCGCCGGAAGCCAGCTGTGAGCCCATAAGAGCTCTGTGACTATGGATGCGAAGCTGTTATGGCCGGAGGATGTCGCCATCAGCCTGCAGCGAGCTGTCGACGAACTCGGCGACCGCGTACGCCGTGCTCCGGTAACCCGAGTCGCGAGTCGCCAGAAGAAAGTTCGCGGCATCCGCCTCTCCGCCTCCGGCAGCTCGGCTACGTCTCGCACTCACCAACCAGCTCCTCTCTCGTTGACTCGCCCCTCCCAGCTTGGGTCAGCGGGCTGCGTCGACGCAATCGGGACAGGCCCCCGTCTGACGCTTAGCGGCTGTCCCAACTCCATCTCGGACCGCGCTCGACGCTACCAGCCGCCATAGGAGATGGTGCACCTCATGGAGTCGACCCACAGGGACCGCTTTATCGCCATGCTCGACGAGCATTACCCGACGTGGCCGGACGCTCGTGCAGAGCTCAATGCTTGCCGCTCACGGCTGAGAGATGGCGGGGAGTGACCTGATAACGAGCGGTCATCCTCGTTCATCGCCACCCAGATCGCGCTCTGGTGAGGTGTCGCGCAACTACGCTGCAACCGCGCTGCTTCTATGCGATGGCACGGCGTTTCCTAAACCGCGTGCACAGGTTCGTTCTTGTCGGGGCACGCGCCCCCGCAGCTAGGCGGGAACGGCCGCTGAGTCGCTGCTAGGAGCCGGCTCCTCGGCCGGCTCTTGCCGTGCCGCCGCTGCCAGCGCAGCCGCCGAGCCGGCCGCTCCCCCGGCGAGTGCCGCCAGCGCCCACGCCGTGCCCCACCGGGGCTTGCCGAGCGCGCCGTCGACCGACCATTCGCCCGGACCGTTCTCGGTGAGCCCGAAGGCCGTGACCAGCAGGACGAGGTTGTACTCGTAGCCACCGCCGGTCGTCCAGATGCCCTTTTCCCAGTGCACGGTCTTGATCGCCGTGATCATCACGGCGGAGAGGACCGCCGTCGCGGCTGGTGTCGCCGCGCCCAGCGCGAAGAGGAGGCCGCCGCCGGTCTCGGCCGCGCCGGCTGTGAGCGCGTGCTGCTTCCCCGGCCGCAGGCCCATCGACTCGAAGGCCTGGCCGGTCCCATCCAGCCCACCGCCTCCGAACCAGCCGAACAGCTTCTGTGCGCCATGGCCCGCGAACAGCAGGCCGATGGTGACCCGAGCGAGGAGGCGAAAGAACCCCATCGGGTGTTCGTACCGTCCGCGGGCGATTCCGAAACGGACGCGGGTCGGGCTTAGCTGCGTTCCCAGGTTTCCGGCCCGGCCCATTGGCGCAAAACGAGGCCCGTGGACGCCGAGCAGATCGCCCGTAACGACGCGATCTTCCGCGATGCCAACGAGCGCATCGCGGAGGCTGCGCGACAGTACGACCGTACCGAACGCGTCCCATTCATCTGCGAGTGCGCCGATCCCGAATGCCGAGAGCTGCTCGTACTGTCGCTCGATGAATACGAGGGCGTTCGTGCGGAGTCCGCGCACTTCATCGTCCTGCCCGGCCACGAGCAATCCGCCCCCCAGCACGTTGCGCTGGTCGAGGAGAGACCCAAGTACCACATCGTCGAAAGGATCGGGGAGGCCGCCGACGTGGCCGCGGACCTCGACGCCCGCGCAACGTGACGGACGAGCGGACGCAGCGGGTGGGCGAGAACGAAGCCCTCTTTCGGGTCGTGAACGACGAGGTGCACAGCCTGAACGAGCGCTTCGACGTCGTCGCCGACCTGCTGAGCGCTATCTGCGAATGCGGGCGCGCCGATTGCACCGACCGGCTCGAGCTCCGCGCCCCGGAGTACGAGGCGATTCGCCGGGAGCCGACCTGGTTCGCGATCAAGCCAGGCCACGACACGCCCGACGTCGAGACCGTCATCGAGCGCCATGACCGCTACTGGGTGGTCGAGAAGCACGAGGGCGAGGCCGCCCAGATCGCCCGCAGCACCGACCCGCGCAGCTGAGACACCGCCCGCGATCGAGGTGGGCCTAGAGCTTGCCGCGGCCATGGATCCGGTAGACGACGCCGGGGCCCCAGTCCGCCACGAGCAGGCCGCCGCGCCTGTCGACCAGCAGCGCGAGCGGGTGCGCGAAGCCGGAGGCGAACGAGGTCACGCTGCGGGCCGTCCCATTCGGTCGCAGCTCGACCCGCACGACGCGCCGGCCGAAGCGGTGGCTCAGGTACTGCCCCCACTCGGCGACGAAGAGGTCGCCACGGTAGAAGGCGATCCCGTCGGCCGAGGAGTGCGGCTCGAGGTACGCGGCCGGCCTCGCCACGCCCACGCAGCTCCCGCTCAACCGCAGCGTGCGCGCGTCCGGCCAGCAGCGCGGCCAGCCGTAGAACGCCCCGCGCTTGACGACGACCGCCAGCTCGGCGGGCTCCGGGTCTCCCTTCCGGTCGAGACCGTCCTGGCCGTTGACCGAAGCGTAGAGGCGGCCGGTGCCCGGCTGGAAGGCGAGCCCATACGGGTTGCGCAGGCCGTGGGCGACGACGCGGAGATCGGAGCCGTCCGGCCGCAGCGAGAGCACCGCCGCGCTCCGCGCGTCTCGCTCGCGGCAGGCGTCGCAGGTCGAGCCGCTGCCCCAGTAGAGCCGCCCGTCGCGGCCGAGCACGACGTTGTCCTGCTGGTGGCGGCCAAAGGGCAGGCCCTTCACGATCACCCGCCGGCCGATGAGCCGGCCCTTGTTCAGCGTGAACCGCTCGAGGCGGCCCTGCTCGGAGACGAACAGGTCGTGCCCGCGCCAGGCGAGGCCCAGCGGCGTGCGCAGGCCGCGGACGACCACGGCCGGCTTGCGGGTACCGCGCCGGATCGCGACGAGCGAGCCGCCCGTCTGCGTGACGTAGATCCGGGTGTCCGGCCCGTAGGCCATCGCCGTCGGCTGGGAGAGCCCGCGCGCGAAGGTCTCGACGCGGAAACCCGACGGCACGCTGATGCCCCGGCTCGTCCCGCCTGCCGAAACCGTCAGCACCGCCGCGGCAAGGGCGGCCGCGGAGAGGCTGGCGATCGAGCTCCGCACCGCAAAAGAGCGTAACTGTCAGCTCCTCGCTAGGTTTCGACACGTGAGCGCCCGCGTCGCCTGGATCTCGGTCTGCCCCGTCAAAGGGCTCGCGCTCCAGCAAGTCGACCGCTGCGAGCTGACGGAGGCCGGCGTGACGGGAGATCGCGCGTTCTTCCTCGTCGACGAGAACGACCGCCTCGTGAACAGCAAGGGGCTCGGCATTCTTCAGCAGGTCGTCCCGCGCTACGACGACGCAGCAGGCTTGCTCACGCTGACGTTTCCCGACAGCACAACCGTCTCGCAGCCCCTCCACTTCGAGGGCGAGCTCGCGGCGCGGTTCTGGAGCACGACCCTCGACGTCCGCGTCGTCGACGGCCCGTGGAGCGACGCGATCTCCAACTTCGCCGGCCGGAATCTTCGGCTCGTCCGGGCTCCCGCGCCGGCGACGGATCGTCTGCGCAGCGGCGCGGCCACGCTCCTCGGCACCGGCTCCCTCGGCGCGATGGCGCGCCGCCTCGGCGTGGATCACGTCGACGGGCGCCGCTTCCGGATGAACTTCGGCATCGACGGCCTGGGTGAGCACGAGGAGGACGAGTGGCTCGGCCTTCGCGTCCGGCTCGGCGAGGCGATCGTCGTGCCGCAGGGGAATGTCGGCCGCTGTGCGGTGACGACGCAGAATCCCGAGACGGGTGCGCCCGACCTCGACACGCTGAAGGCGCTGGCGGCGTATCGGCGCGATGTCGAGACGACCGAGCCCCTGCCGTTCGGCGTCCACGTAGCGGTCGCGGAACCCGGCCTGGTTCGGGTCGGCGATTCCGTCGAGCTGATCTGACACCCGCGCCCTAAGAGATGTCTGGTCGGCGTAATCTTGCGTCCGATGAGCGGATCACCGATTGACGCGAATCGGCTCCTCTGGGATGAACTGGTGTCCGTTCACGCTACCGGTGGCTTCTATGACCTGGCCGCATTCCGCGCTGGCGGTTCGACGCTTCGGCCTATCGAAGTTCGTGAGGTCGGGGACGTAAACAACAAGCGGCTGCTGCATCTGCAATGTCACTTTGGGATGGATTCGATTTCTTGGGCTTGGCGCGGTGCGAGCGTCGTTGGCGTTGACTTCTCGCCCGCTGCGATCAGCCTGGCGCGCGAACTAGCCCAAGAGGAAGGTGTCGCCGTCGAATTCGTGTGCTCTGACGTCTACAACCTCCCGGACAAACTGGTTGGAACGTTCGACGTTGTCTTCACGTCGTACGGCGTGCTGACGTGGCTTCCTGGGCCGTTCCTGTTTTCATTGAAAGCATCCCGCTCGGCGGCATAGTCAATCGCCTGTGCGAGCGCGCTCTACACCAGCTCGCGTGCCGCCTCGTCGAAGACCTGCGTGTGCAGGTCGACGTCGGCCTCGGTCGTCGCCGGTGACATCAGCGCCATGTTGTGAAACGGCGTCAGCAGGAGCCCGCGGTTCAGGGCATAGAGGTGGATCAGCCGGTCGAGCTCCGGGTCGGCGCCGGCCGCGGCCTCGCTCCCGGTGCGCGGGCGCTCGGCCCGGAAGAGGTACTCGACGCGACAGCCGAGCCTCGTCACGTGCCACGGTAGGCCGTGCCGCTCGATCACGTCTGCGACGCCGGCCTCGAACCGCTCGCCGAGCGAGATCATGCGCTCGAAGGCCCCGTCGGTCAGCACCTCTGCGAGTGTCGCCCGCGTCGCGGCGAGTGAGAGGACGTTCGCCGCGACGGTGCCGCCGATCCCGCCGACATCGGCCCGCTCGTCCGCGGGCAGCAGCTCCTCGAGCTGCCCGGCCACCTCTGCCGAGAAGCCGTACGCGGCAGCGGGGATCCCGGCGGCGATCGGCTTCCCGATCGTGAGCAGGTCGGGCTCGAGCCCGTACGCGGCCGTGTAGCCGCCGGGCCCGGCGCAGATCGTGTGCGTCTCGTCGATGATCAGCAGCGTCCCCGCCTCGCGCGTCGCGGCGCGCAGCGTGTCGTGGGAGCCGGGCTCGGGGAGGACGATGCCGATGTTGGTCAGCGCGGGCTCGGCGAGCACGCACGCGACGTCGCCGTGCGCCAGCTCGCGACGGAGCGCCTCGGGGTCGTTCCACTCGACCACGCGCGTCGTCTCGGCAAGCGGCACGGGTGCGCCGACGTTCCCCTCGCGGGAGACGACCTCGCCGCCCTCGAGCCCGACAAAGGTCTCGTCGACGGAGCCGTGGTAGCACCAGTTGAAGACGAGGATCTTCGGCCGGCCGGTGAGCTCGCGCGCGAGCCGGATCGCGAACCGGTTCGCGTCGGTCGCGGTCAGGGCGAACTGCCAGCGCGCGAGCCCGAAGCGTCGCGTGAGCTCGCGGCCGACCCAGAGCGCATCCTCGCTCGGCAGCATCAGCGTGATCCCGCGCGCCGCCTGCTCGGCCACCGCGCGTACCGTCGGCTCCGGCGAGTGGCCGGTCATCGCCGCCGTGTCGCCGAGGCAGAAGTCCACGTACTCGTGCCCGTCCACGTCGCGGAAGCGGGCGCCGTGCGCCTCGGCCGCGAAGACCGGGAAACCGCCCGGCCAGCGGATCATCCACGGCATCGGCACCCCCGAGAGAAGCGATTCGCGCGCCTCCTCGGCGAGCTCACGCGAGCGCGGGTGCGCCTGCTCGAAACGCTCGAGCTCACGCGCGAGAAGCTCTTGCACCGACGGCACGGCGCTAGTCAATCACCGCAGTCGCTTGTGCCTGCCAGGTAAAACGTGGTAGCAAGGGTCTACCCAGAGCCAGAGGAGGATCGTACTGTGAAGAAGCCGCACCTCTGGACGATCGCCGCCATCACCGGGGTCGTCCTCGTCGGGCTGGTTGCCGCAACCGCGTCGGCACGCACCAGCTCTCCGGCCACCAAGTCCGCATCCATCAAGGCCTGCGCGCTGTTGCCGGACACCGTGTCCTCGACGCGCTACACGCTGTTCGACGCCCCGTACCTGAAGGCGGCGTTCCGGAAGGCCGGCATCTCGGCCCAGGTCGTCAACGCGCACAACGACCCGCAGAAGCAGAAGTCGCAGGCACAGCAGTGCCTCGCGCAGGGCGCCAAGGTGATCCTGCTCGACCAGCTGGATCCGGCGTCGGGCGCCTCGATCACGAACCTCGCCGTCAGCGGCGGGGCGAAGGTGATCGACTACGACCGGCTCGTCGTCCACAGCAAGGCGTCCTACTACGTCTCGTTCGACAACGTGCGTGTCGGCAAGCTGCAGGGGAAGGGCCTCGTCGGCGCCCTGCAGGCTCGTCACAAGTACTCCAAGCACCCGGTCATCACCGAGCTGAACGGCGACATCAAGGACAACAACGCCAAGCTCTTCAAGAAGGGCTACGACTCGGTGCTCAACCCGCTCTACAAGAAAGGCACGTTCAAGAAGGCCAAGGCAGGCGACCAGTGGACCGAGTGGAGTGCGATCAAGGGCCGCCAGATCTTCGAGCAGATGCTCGCCCGCAACGGGAATAAGATCGACGCCTCGATCGCCGCGAACGACGGTCTCGCCGGCGCCGTGATCTCTGCGCTGAAGGCTCACGGCCTGAAGTCGATTCCGCTGACCGGCCAGGACGCGACGCCCACCGGCGTGCAGTTCATCCTCGCCGGCTGGCAGAGCGGCACGGTCTACAAGTCCGTCCGCAAGGAGGCGAACGCTGCGGCTGCCGCGGCGATCGCGATCCTCAAGCACAAGAAGGTCCCCGGCGTGAACGGCAAGACCAGCGGCACGCCGTCGGTCCTGCTGACGCCCGTGTGGATCACGAAGAAGAACTACAAGCTCCTCTTCACGGAAGGCTTCCTGAAGAAGAGCCAGGTCTGCAACGGCGCCTACCGGAAGTACTGCAAGTAGGAGCCACTCCGGCCGGGGCGCCGTTCGCGCGGCGCCCCGGCCGTGATACAACGCGCCGCGTGAACGCGACCGCGAAGCCGACGCTCGAGCTCCACGGGGTCTTCAAGAGCTTCGGCTCGGTGCAGGCATTGCGCGGCGTCGACTTCGAGGTCGCGAACGGCGAGGTGATGGCGCTCGTCGGCGACAACGGCGCCGGCAAGTCGACGCTGATCAAGTGCGTGGCCGGGATTAACTCGATCGACGACGGCCAGGTCCTCTTCGAGGGGAAGCCGGTCACGATCCATGGCCCCAAGGACGCGGCCAAGCTCGGGATCGAGTTCGTCTACCAGGACCTCGCCCTCTGCGACAACCTCGACGTCGTCCAGAACATGTTCCTCGGGCGCGAGGAGCACGATCCGGTCTTCCGCCTCCGCGAGGCGCCGATGGAGCAGCGAACCGAGGAGACGCTCGCGACGCTGTCGGTGACCACGATCGGTTCGGTTCGGCAGCCGGTGGCGACGCTCTCCGGGGGCCAGCGGCAGTCAGTCGCCGTGGCGCGCGCCGCAATGTGGAACAACCGCCTCGTCTTCCTCGACGAGCCCACAGCCGCACTCGGCGTCGCCCAGACGAAGCAGGTGCTCGCGCTCGTGCGGCGGCTCGCGGAGCAGGGGCTGGCCGTGGTGATCGTCTCGCACAACCTCGTCGACGTGTTCGAGGTTGCCGACCGCATCACGGTGCTCCGGCTCGGTCGCAACGTCGGCGTCTACGAAACCGCGAGGACGAACCAGCAGGAGATCGTGCAGGCGATCACCTCGGGCGCCGCCGCTCCCGAGGAGGTCACGCCGTGAGCTCGGCCGCACCGGCCGAGACGAGCGCCGCCGCTGCGGACGACACGAGCCTCGCCGCGATCGCGAGAGCCCGCTGGGAAGCGATCCGCTCCGGCGACGTCGGCAGCCTCCCGGTGATCATCGGGATCGTCGCGATCACGATCTTCTTCACCTCGAAGACGACCATCTTCTTCAGCGCGGTCAACTTCACGAACCTGATCGGCCAGATGGCGGGGACGACGGTGATCGCGATCGGCGTCGTCTTCGTGTTGTTGATCGGCGAGATCGACCTCTCGATCGGCTTCGTCAGCGGCGTCGCCGGCGTGACCGTCGCGGAGCTACAGATGCCTGGCTCGGGACACCAGGTTCCGGGCCTGATCGCGATCGGCGCAGCCCTGGCCGTCGGAGCGGCGATCGGCGCACTCCAGGGATCCTTCGTTGCGCTGATCGGCGTGCCCTCGTTCGTCGTCACGCTGGCCGGCCTGCTCACGTGGCAGGGCGTGATCCTGAAGGCGCTCGGCACTCAGGGCGTGATCGGGATCCAGGACAAGCAGATCAACGACGTCTCGAACTACGTGCTGACCAAGGACTGGGGCTGGGCGATCGCGATCGTCTTCACGCTCGGTTACTCGCTGGCGGCGCTCGGGACCCACTGGAGCCGCAGACGGGCCGGTCTGCGCGCCGGGAACATCGTCCTCACCGCCGCCCGCGTCGTCTTCTTCGGCGCCCTGGCCTTCGCGGCGGTCGCCGTCTGCAACCACACTCGCGGCGTTCCGCTCGTCGGTCTGATCGTGCTCTTCTTGGTCGTGCTCGGCGCGTACGTCGCGAGCCGGACGACCTTCGGCCGCCACGTCTACGCGGTCGGCGGCAGCGCCGAGGCCGCGAGGCGCGCGGGGATCAACGTCAAGCTGATCCGGATCCTCGTCTTCATGATCTCCGGGGCGATGGCCGGGATGGGCGGGGTGATCCTGGCCTCGCGCCTCAACTCGGTCGACCTGACCGCCGGCGGCGGGACGCTCCTGCTCGACTCGATCTCTGCCGCGGTGATCGGCGGGGTCAGCCTCTTCGGCGGGCGCGGCCGGGTTAGCGGCGCGCTCTTCGGCGGCCTGATCATCGGGATGATCAGCAACGGCATCGACCTGGTCGGCTACACCGACGCGGTCAAGTACATCACCACGGGCGTGATCCTCCTGGCGGCGGTCACGCTCGATACGGTGCTGCGCCGTCGCCAGGCCGCGGCCGGGCGCTGAGCGCCAGCAGGACGATGCTCAGGCTCGCCCACGCAGCGAGGTAGAGGAACGCCACCCGCGGCGAGACGAGCGTCCACAGGCCGCCGGCGACCGCCGAGGCCGCCAGGTTGGCGAAGCTCTGGCTCGCGGCGAGCGCACCGAAGGCCGAGCCGCGCAGGTTGGTCGGCGCAAGCAGCGCGACCGCGGCGCTCTGCGCGGTCTCGACGCCGGCCTTGCCGATCCCCGCGAGCACGAAGAACACGGAGAGCAGCGCAAGCGTCGAGCCGGCGAGCGCGAAGCCGACGTAGCCCGCGAGCAGCGCGAGCGCACCGGCCATCATCACCACAGTCGCACCGCGGCGGTCGGTGGCGTGCCCGGCGGGGATGCTCGCCACCATCGCGGCGGCGTTGTAGAGCGCGTACAGCACGATGGCGATCTTCACGGCGGAGGTGTGCCCGTGCCCGGGCGAGAGCAGATTCGTCGCGCGCAGGATCAGGAGGGTCGCGGCCGCGTTGCCGAGCTCGAACGCCGTCACCGCGACGAGCAGGCGGCCGAGGCGGCCGTGCAGGACAGGCCGGATCCGGATCCGCAGCGGCGGCCGCTCGTGCTTCTCGAGTCGCGGGGCGGCCTTGATCGCCACGAACACGGCCGTCGCAGCCATCAGCCCGGGGATGACCGAGAGGAGGATCGCGTGCCGCACCCCGACCAGCGACACGAGCACTAGCGCGAGCAACGGCCCGGCGATCGCGCCCGCGTTGTCCATCGCTCGCTCGAAGCCGTACGCGCGACCGAAGGCCTCCGGCTCGACCACGTCGGTCAGGAGCGCGTTGCGCGAAGGCGTGCGCAGGCCGCGCGAGAGCCACGCGCCGCTGCGGAGAACCCCCACCTGCCACACCGAGCCCGCCACACCGATCAGGGCGCTCAGGATCGACGTCGCCGTGTAGCCGCCCATCGCGGTCGCGCGGCGCCGTGCCGGATCGTCCGCGAGCGCGCCGCCGGCGAGCTTGGCCGCGCCCGCGACCCCGTCCGCTATCCCCTCGATCGCGCCGAGCGCAGCGGCAGGAGCACCGAGCGTCGTGGTCAGCAAGGCGGGCAAGAGCGCCGTCGGCACCTCGTGACTGACGTCTGAGAAGAAGCTCGCCAGGCCGATGCCGGCCACGCTGCGATTCAGCCAGCGAGGATGCACGCAGCCTCCTGCCACTCGTCCCCCGCGGAGGCGAGGTACGCGAGCGGCTCGTGGAGCAGGCAGCGATCGCTCCGGACGACCGGCATGGCGAGCTCCACGCGGCGACTCTACAGTCCTCCCGTGCCCGCCGGCCCACCCGACCCCAGAGGCCCGCGCCCGCGCGAGCTCGGCATCCGGATCGGCGAGCTCGAGCCCGGGCCGACCAACTCGATCGCGGACGTCGATGGCGTGCGCGTCGGCCACGTCACGGTCTGGCGCGACGAGCCCGATCCGCCAGAAGGCCGTGGGGTCGCGCGCACGGGCGTGACCGCGATAGTCCCGCCGTCGCTGCCGATCGCGGCCGGGGTGGCGGTCCTGAACGGCGCCGGTGAGCTGACAGGCTCGCACGAGATCCGCGAGTGGGGCCTGCTCGAGACGCCGGTCTACCTGACCTCGACGCACGCGGTCGGCCGCGTCTACGACGGCGCGATCGAGGTCGCGGTGCGCTCGGATCCGCTCGTCGGGGTCGAGGAGTTCGTGATCCCGGTCGTCGGCGAGTGCGACGACGGCCACCTCAGCGACGCGCGCACCGTGCACGTCGAGCGGGAGGACGTCGCGCGCGCCGTCGAGGAGGCGAGCGGCTGGCCCTTCGCCGAGGGCGCCGTCGGCGCGGGCACGGGCATGAGCTGCCTCGGCTGGAAGGGCGGGATCGGCAGCGCGAGCCGCGTGGCCGGCGAGCACGTCGTCGGCGTCCTTGTGCTCGCGAACTTCGGCTCGGCGCGGCAGTTGACGATCGCCGGCGTACCCGTCGGTCGCGCGCTCGCGGGCGACGATCGTCCGAAGCCGGGTGGAAGCTGCATCGCGGTGGTCGCAACCGACGCGCCCCTGAGCTCGGCCTCGCTCGAGCGCCTCGCGCGCCGCGCCGGGCTCGGCCTCGCGCGCACCGGCTCGGTCGCACACCACGGCAGCGGCGAGATCTTCATGGCGTTCTCGACCGCGAGCGGCTCCTCCGTCGAGGGCCGCGAGCTCGACCCGCTCTTCGCCGCCACCGTCGAGACCACGGAGGAAGCCGTGCTGAACACGCTCTGGGCTGCGCCCGACGTGACCGGCCGCGAGGGCCGCGTCCAGCGCGGGCTGCCGCACGACGAGGTGCTCGAGCTGATGCGCGCGACCGGAGCGCTCCGATGAAGGTGCTCGTGGTCGGCACCGGCGGTGTCGGCGCCGCGTTCGCCGCGGTGGCCGAGCGGCGCGACTTCTTCGAGCGGATCACGTTTGCCGACCTCGATCCGGCCCGGCCGCAGGCGCTCGTCGACCGGCTCGGCGACAGCCGCTTCGCCGCGGCGCAGGTCGACGCGTCCGACCGCGAGAGCGTGGCGGCGCTCGCCCGCGACGCCGACGCCGTCCTGAACGCGACCGACCCGCGCTTCAATTTGCCGATCTTCGAGGCGGCCTTCGACGCGCGCTCCACCTACCTCGACATGGCGATGTCGCTCTCAGGACCCGACGTGCTCCTCGGCCAGCAGCAGCTCGACCAGCACGAGCGCTGGCAGGAGGCGGGCCTGCTCGCGCTCGTCGGGATCGGCGTCGAGCCGGGCCTCTCCGACGTCTTCGCCCGCTACGCGGCCGACCACCTCTTCGCCGAAATCGATGAGGTGGGCGTGCGCGACGGCGCGAACCTCGCGGTCGACGGCTACGACTTCGCGCCGACCTTCTCGATCTGGACGACGATCGAGGAGTGCCTCAACCCGCCCCTGATCTGGGAGCGGGAGCGTGGCTTCTACACCACGGAGCCGTTCTCGGAGCCCGAGGTGTTCGACTTCCCCGAGGGCATCGGGCCGCTCGAGTGCGTCAACGTCGAGCACGAGGAGGTCGTGCTCGTGCCGCGCTGGGTCGAGTGCCGCCGCGTCACCTTCAAGTACGGCCTCGGCGAGGAGTTCATCGGCGTGCTGAAGACGCTGCATATGCTTGGCCTCGACTCGAAGGAGCCGATTTCGGTGCGCGGCGTCGAGGTGGCGCCGCGCGACGTGCTCGCCGCGGCCCTCCCCGACCCGGCGACGCTCGGCGACCGCATGCGCGGCAAGACCTGCGCCGGCACCTTCGTCACCGGCACGGGCAAGGACCGCGAGCCACGCGCGACCTACCTCTACCACGTGGCCGACAACGAGCGGACGATGCGCGAGTACGGGTCGCAGGCGGTCGTGCTACAGACCGCACTGAACCCGGTCGTCGCGCTCGAGCTGCTCGCGACCGGCGCGTGGAACGGCACCGGCGTCCTCGGCCCGGAGGCCTTCGACGCGGTGCCGTTCCTCGACCTGCTTGCCGCCTACGGCGAGCCGTACGGCCAGGTCGAGCGCTAGGCCGGCTCGTTCGGGTCTTCGTCGGCGGCCAGCTCGACGGAGCCCTCGAGCGTCTGCTGGAAGTGGCGCTGCTGGATCGGCGTCGCCCAGTCGACCAGTTCCCGCAGGCCCGGGACGTTCGCGCGCTGGCTCATGGCGCCGACCACGGACCAGTGGCCGACCTCCCCGGCCTCCGCCATCGTCAGGAACTCGAAGCCGTCGAGCGCATCCGCGTCGGCGCCCAGGTAGGTCGACATCATCTCGGTCGCCTCCTGCTTGGTCTCGCGGGCCTTCTCGAGAATCGCGGTCTTCTTGCCTTCGAGCTCGGAGGCGAGATCGGTCGTGCGCTCCTCGGTCTCCTTGGCCTCCTTCGCCATCCGCTGCAGCGTCTGGGTGAGGTCGTCATGTTCGCCCTCGTCCCTGACGAGCTTGCTCACCTTCTCGGTCGCGTCCTGCGCGGCCATCGCCAGGCCCAGGACCTCGCCGATCTTGCTCTCGATCGCCGTCAGCTCTGCCATCTCGCGTACCTCCCTCGTTGGTTTACGGAGGGACGGCTACCCGGGTCGCACGCTCGAGAAACAGCTGGAGACGTGACGGCGAGGAGGCGCACGACCACGTATCCTCCCGCCTCGCTTGAGCGTCGTGGGTCTCCTCCGAGTCGTCCTCTCCGCAGTGCTGCTCGCAGCCGCGGTCGGGAAGGCCCTCGCCGGCAGCTCCGGCAGAGACGCGCTTCGGTCCTTCGGGCTCGAAGGCCGCCGCGTGCGCGCCGCGGCCTGGGCCGCCGGGATCGTCGCGGAGACTGCCTTGGCGGTCGCGGTCGCGTTCGAGGTCCCCCGCGCGGCGCTCGCGGCCGCTGGTCTGCTCGCGGCCTTTGCGGTGGCCCACGTCGTGGCGATCGCGCGTGGCCATACGGGTGCTCCCTGCGGCTGCTTCGGCGGCCGCGCTAGGATCGGCCGCGGAAGCGCCCTGCGAGCAGCCGCTCTCGCGGCGGCCTTCGCGGCGCTGCCGTTCCTGCCGGACACGAAACCGTCGACCGACGTGTGGCTCGCGGCGGGGCTCGGCATCGCGCTCTTCGGCCTGGCGGTACTCGGTGTCGCGCTGGTCGCGCTGGCGCGTGAGCTGGGCGAGCTGCGCCTGGCCGTCGCTCCGCAGGCCGCCCTCTCGCTCGACCACGAAGGCCCGGAGCTCGGCGGACGCGTCACCTTGATCGACCGGTTCGAGCGTCGCGCGCCGCTCGCGGTTGCCGCCTTCACCTCGCCCGGCTGCTCGCTCTGCTCGGCACTCGAGCCGTCGCTGCGGTTGCTGGCGAACGACCCGGAGCTCGAACTGCGGCTCTTCGACGAGGAGGCCGACGCCGACGCCTGGGAGGCACTCGCCGTTCCCGGGAGCCCGTACGCAGTCGTCCTCGCGACGGACGGCGAGGTGCTCGCGAAAGGCGCCTTCAATTCGCTCTTCCAGCTCGACAGCCTCCTGGCCCACGCGGCGCGGCCCGTGCGTGCTTAGCGAGCAGGTCGCAGGCGCGAGCTCCCGGCGGGGGTTTCTAGCGCGCACCGGCCGCCTGCTGGTCGGCCTCGCGAGCGGCGGCCTCGTGGTGGAGGCCCTGCGCGCGCAGAAGGCCGAGGCCTACCACTTCTGCGGCCACATCTACACGACCGGATCGTGCCCGCATCCCGTCGGGCTACCGCGGATCGACGCTCACGGTTTCCCGCTCCGCGCCTCCGACGGCAAGCCCGTCGACGACCTCGGCCGACCGGTCGACAAGCTCGGCCGCCCGGCCGACGCGCACGGCGCACTGCTGCGCGACCCGGACGGCAACGCGCTGCCACCGGCTCCCCGCACGCGCATCTGCGTCCGCGCCGGTCGCGAGAACGGCTTTCGGGGCCAGATCGACGGCGCGTGGTATCGCTGCTGCGGCGGCCACGTGCGCAAGCTCATCGACTGCTGCGGCTACGTGCAGGACCGGATCAACGGCGACGCCGCGCTGACCGGCTACTGCTACGGCGGCCGCCGGGTCTTCTGCGTCATGTACTACGACACGAAGATCAAATGCTGACCGCGGCACTCGCGCTGACAGGACTGCTGGTGGGCCTCGCCGGTGCCTGGTCGCCCTGAAGCCTCTCGATGGTCGGCACCGTGAGTGCCGCTCGTCAGCGCGGGAAGGCTGGAGCCGCGTTCGCCGCGGGCCTCGCGCTCGGGGCTGCCGCCGTGTTCGCGGGCCTGGCGGCGATCGGCGCCGTGGTGAGCGGGCGAGCCGTCTTGATCGCTGCGCTCGCGCTCGGCGGTGCGGCCGTCGTCAGCGACGCGCTCGGCCTCCGCGTCCGGCCGCAGGTGCGCTTCCAGGTCCCGGAGCCGTGGCGCCGCACGATGCCACTCCCGCGGGCGCTCTTCCTCTACGGCCTGCTGCTCGGCACCGGCCTCACGACCTACGTTCCAGCGACGGCGGCCTGGGCGCTGCCGGCGCTCAGCCTCGGGCTCGGAGACGTCGCGGCCGCTCTCGCGATCGCCGGCGGCTTCGCCCTCGGCCGCGCGCTGCCGGTGCTCGTGCTCCCCGCGCGCGGAGGCGACACGGTGCTCGCCGAGCGCCCGCACGGTCTGCGCCTGCTGCGCATCCTTGCCGCCGCCTCGCTTCTCTGCGCGCTCCTGGCCGGAGAGGTGCGGGCGGCGGGAACCGTGGCCTCGCCCGCCGGCGACCCGAGCGCCGCCGGGACGGACCTGGCCTGGCAGGAGCCCGGCGTCGGTGGGTTCCTGCGCCGGGACGGGACGACGACGCAGCTCCCCGGAACCGATCCCGCGCTCGGCGGCTCGTTCGTCGCGTGGCGAACCCGCGAGACGGTGACCGTCGCCGACCGCACGACCCTCGCGCCCGTCCTCTCCGAGACCGTGCCCGGCGTGATGAAGCTAGCGGTCTCCCGCAGCTGGCTCGCCTACCGGACAGCGAACGAAATCCGCGTCCAGGACGCGACCGTTCCCAGCGAGTCGAAGCTCATCGTCCACGTCTCCGAGCCGGCGACCCTCGGGCGCCCGGCGCTCGGCGTCGATCTCGTCGCCTTCCACCGCTCGACGCGCGCCGGGAGCTGGCTCACCGCGGTGAACGTCGTCAGCGGCAGGCGGCTACAGCTGCGCTACTCGCGGGAGGCGCAGTTCCTGAACCCGTCCCTCCTCGCAGGGCAGCTCCTCTACATCCGCTCCTCGCGCTGCTCGCAGCAGCTCGTCCTCGGCCCGGCACGAGGCGGCCACGACCGCGTGCTCTACGAGACCGCGCCGCTCGCGGGACAGGACGACGGCCACGAGCCCTACCACACGAGCCAGGGCGAGCACCTCCCGTGCCCGCACCGCCCACGGCCGACGACCAGGATGCTCTGGACGACCGCCCTCTCGCACACGACGGCGTACGTGACGATCCTGAGGCCGCGCGCCGGCGGGCACACGACGCCGACGCTCCTCGCCGTCTCCCGGTAACGCTCGGCGGCGATGGGAGACAATCCCTCCATGGGATTCGTCTCGCGAGGCTTCCGCGGCCGCCGGCAGGACGGGCCGTCGGACCGCGTCCCGCCCGGCCAGTACCTGACCGACGACTTCCCGGTGCTCTCGGCGGGCCCGACGCCGCACGCCTCGCTCGAGGAGTGGACGTTCACGATCGACGGCGGAGCCGAGCAAGCGCGCTGGACGTGGGAGGAGTTCCGCGCGCTGCCGAGCGAGACGATCACGAAGGACATCCACTGCGTCACCAAGTGGTCGAAGCTCGACACCGAATGGGAGGGCGTCTCGGTCGACACCCTGCTGGAAGGGGTCGAACACGAAGCGGCATACGCGCTCGCTTTCTGCGACGGCGGCTACACGACGAACCTCCCGCTCGAGGACCTGACCGACGGCAGGGCCTGGGTCGCCTACGGCTACGACGGCGAGCCGCTCGACCCCGAGCACGGCGGGCCTGCACGACTGCTCGTGCCGCACCTCTACTTCTGGAAGAGCGCCAAGTGGGTGCGCGGCCTCGGCCTCCGCGACGAGGACGAGCCCGGCTTCTGGGAGCAGAACGGCTACCACCTGCGGGGTGATCCGTGGCAGGAGCAGCGGTACTGGGGCGACTGACCTGGCTCGCGGCCGAGGTGGCCGCGGTCCGGCAGGAAACGTCAAGCGTCCGCACATTGGAGCTCGGGGTTCCCGGCTGGTCCGAGCACCGAGCCGGCCAGCACGTCGACATCCGCCTCACGGCCGAGGACGGCTACCAGGCGCAGCGCTCGTATTCGATCGCGTCCGCGCCCGGCGAGCCGCTCGCGATCACCGTCGAGCGGCTCGAGGACGGCGAGGTCTCGCCCTACCTCGTGGACCAGGTGCGCGAGGGCGACCGCTTCGAGGTCCGTGGCCCGATCGGCGGCTACTTCGTCTGGGACGGCGACGAGCCCGAGCCCGTGCTGCTCGTCGCGGGCGGCTCGGGAGTCGTGCCGCTGATGGCGATGGCGCGGCACAGGGCGCACGCCGGCTCGGCTGCGCCGATGCGACTGCTCTACTCGTCGCGGAGCTGGGACGACGTGATCTACCGCGAGGAGCTCGAGACACTCGGGCTCGACGTAGTGCACACGCTGACGCGCGAGCAGCCCGAAGGCTGGAAGGGCTACGCGCGTCGCATCGACGACGAGCTGCTGCTCGAGGTCGCGTTCCCGGTCGCGGAGAGCCCGCGCGTCTACGTCTGCGGCTCGACGCGGTTCGTCGACGCGGCCGCGGACGGGCTCGTCCGGCTCGGCTACGACCCGCTGTGGATCCGCACCGAGCGCTTCGGGGCGACCGGATGACGGAGCGGACGCTCGACGGGAACGCAATCGGCGGGCTCTTGCTCGAGCTCTTCGGCGTCGAGCTGACCGCCGCGCCGTGCGTCTGCGGCGGTTGCGGCGCGCGCGAGGAGGTGGCTCGGCTCGACGTCTACCTCGACTGCCCCGGCGTCGTCGTCCGCTGCCGTCACTGCACGGACGTGATGATCACGATTGTCCGCGGCCGCGAGCGCACCTGGATCGACCTTCGTGGCACGCGCGGCCTGGAGCTGTAGGCTCGGCCGATGCGCCGACGGTTCGAGCGGGCGTTTCTCGGGGCGATGATGAGCGTCGTCGCGTTTCTGGTCGAGCGCCGACTCGTGAAGGCCCTCGGCAAGCGTCGCTACTAGGAGGGTTTGGCGGGATAGCTCAGCGATATTTCGTCAAGCCCTCCTAGACGCGGCGGCGCAGCAGGTCGGCCAGGAGCACAAGCGCTAGCGCGGCGCCGACCGCGCCGAGCGTGATCGGCACCCAGCGCGCGACGTTCACTGAGGCCGCGGTCGCGCCGCAGGCCACGAGAGCCGAGCCGGCCGTGATCGCGAGCGCGAGCTGGCGCGCGACGATGCGGATCGTCCGCTCGAGCGGCGTGATCCCGCGGATGTCGACCTGGAGCCGCTGACCGGGCCGGGCGCCGCTGATCCGCTCGAACGACTCGATCAGCCGCTCGCCGCGCACCTTCAGCTTCTGCACGTCGTAGAAGAGCCGCTTCGGGTCGGCACCGGCCTGCGCGCGCGTGAGCAGGTTCTTCATCAGGAAGCGGCCGACGACCGAGAACGGGTCCAGCTCGGGGTCGAGCTCCGTCGCCGCGAGCTGCATCTGCGCGAGCGCCTTGCCGGTGAGCACGAGCGGCGCGGGGAGGCGGACGCCGTGCTGGGTCGAGGTGTGCGCGATCTCCTGCATCAGCGGGCCGAGCGAGATCTCGCCGAGCGACGCGTGGCGGTAGCGCTGCAGTAGGCGCGTGAGGTCGGCCTCGAGCCCGGCCGCGTCCGCGTTCTCGGCCTCGGGCCCGGCCATGATCAGTACGACCTCGGTCAGGAACGGCACGTCCTCCTGCCAGAACGCGAGCAGCAACAGCAGCAGCTGGCCCCGCATCTCGGGCGAGAGCTCGCCCACCATGCCGAAGTCGAGGAAGTAGATCCGCTCGTGGGCCCACAGCATGTTCCCGGGGTGCGGGTCGGCGTGGAAGAAGCCCTCGACGAGGATCTGGCGGTAGTAGCACTCGAGCAGCTGCCGGGCCGCCTCGGCGCGCGCGGGGCCCTCGGGGATCTCGCGCACGGCGACTCCCGGGATCTCCTCGAGCACGAGCAGGCGGCTCGTCGAGAGCTCCTCATAGACGCGCGGGGCTGCAAGGCGCGGAAAGGCGGTCAGCGTCGACCGCAGCCGTTCGACGTTCTGGCCCTCGAGCGTGAAGTCGAGCTCGCGCCGGAGCGACTCGGAGAGGTGCTCGATCGCGGCGGGGAGATCGACGATCTTGCGCAGCGCCTCGCGGTTGCCGGTCTTCTGCGCGAAGAGCTCGAGCAGGCTGAGGTCGCGCAGGATGTCGTTCTCCGCGGTCGGCCGCTGCACCTTCACGACCACCCGCTCCCCGTTGTCGAGCACGGCACGGTGCACCTGCCCGATCGTGCCCGCGGCCAGCGGCTCGCCCTCGATCGAGGCGAAGACGTCCTCCCAGGGGACGCCGAGCTCCTCCTCCATCACGGTCACGACCGCCTGCTCGTCGAGCGGTGTGACGCGGTCCTGGAGCGCCGCCAGCTCGGCGACGGCCTCGGGCGGAATCAGGTCGGGGCGCGTAGAGAGGATCTGGCCGAGCTTGGCGAAGGTCGGGCCGAGCTCCTCGAGCGCCTCGCGCAACCGACGCGCGCGCAACTCGGGCGGGTCGTCATCGCGACGGGACTCGTTGAAGCCGTACTTGCCGAGGACGGTCGCGATCCGGGCCGCGCGGCCGAGCAGCCGCTGGTCGGCCGCGGCGCTCACGCGTCCTCCCGGTGGGTATTGACGATCACGACCGTGCACTGAGCGTTGTGCGAAACGCGGTTGGGCACGTTGTGCAGCAGGAACGAGCGACGCCCGCTCATGCCGACGCTGCCTACGACGAGCACGTCCGCCTTCTCGCGCCGCGCCGCCTCGACGATCGCGTCGGACGGATCCTCACCGGAGACAACGGCTGCGCGCTTCCGCTCGCCGGGAAGGCTGGCGACGTACTCCTCCAGCTCGGGCACCGCGTCCGCGCGCGAGACCGCGTTGCCGACGAGCACGCGCAGCACGAGCAGCTCGGCCTCGTAGCGCTCGGCCATCTCCGCGGCGAACCGCACGGCCCGCTCGGCGGTCTCCGAGCGGTCGGTCGCGACCATCACGATCCGCACCGCCTCGTCCGAGCCCTTGCGCCGGAGCCGCATCAGACCTCGCCGCCGAGTGCCTGCCGGTTGCGCGGCGTCTCGACCACGAACGGGGCGGCGTATGCGTCAGGTACTGCCGGTGTGCTCAGTGTGCTTTCCCCTCGGTTCTACGGCCCGGAACGCCAGATTGTAGAGGCCGGATCTCCAACTCCCGTCGGGCCGCGGCGATAGGATCGTCTGCGTGGGGTCGAGGCGACGGGAGGAGCCCAGGATGGACGTGATCGCAGGGATAGACGCGGCTCGGGAGCGGTGGAACGTGCTCGAGCATCCGTTCTACACGCGCTGGGAGCAAGGTAAGCTCTCGCGCGACGAGCTGGCCCGCTACGCCGGCGAGTACCGGCACGTGGTCGTCGCGCTGGCGCGCGCGGCGCGGACGGCGCGGCTGCACGCCGAGGAGGAGGCACAGCACATCTCGCTCTGGGACTACTTCGCCTCCGCGCTCGGCACCGAAGCCGCGGAGCCGCTGCCGCAGACCAAGTGCTGCGCGTCGGCCTGGGCGGCCGGCGACGACGAGCTCAGCGCTGCCGCGATCCTCTACGCGATCGAGTCGGGCCAGCCCGCGATCTCGCAGACCAAGCTCCGCGGACTGGTCGAGCACTACGGCTTCGCAGACGACTCTCCCGCGGTGGAGTACTTCGCTGTCCACGGCGAGCGCGACCACGAGCACGCCGCCGAGGCGCGCACGACGCTCGAGGGCAAGGACGATCCGCGGCTCGTCAGCCTCGCTGAGGCGGCGCTGGCCGCGAACTGGGCGCTACTCGACGGAGTCTCGCCTCACTGAGAAGGAACTGGAGGGGCCGGCGCGAGCCAGGCCCCTCCGTCGCTCATTTTTTGAGCGCGCAGAAGAGGCTGCCGAGCACGCCTCCTGATGGGCTGCCGCGATCGAGAGGTGGCCGCCGTCTACAGCCGGCCGGCTTCGATGATGCGCTCGAGGAACTGCTGCGTCCGAGGCTGCTTCGGCCTCGCGAAGATCTCGGTTGGCGGGCCCTCCTCGAGGATCAGGCCGTCGTCTAGAAAGCAGACACGGCTTGCGATGTCGCGCGCAAAGCCCATCTCGTGCGTTGCGATCAGCATCGTCATCCCGCCTTGCGCGAGCTCGCGGATCACGTTCAGCACCTCGGCGACGAGCTCGGGGTCGAGCGCACTCGTGACCTCGTCAAGGAGCATGAGCTCAGGCCGCATCGCGAGGGCACGAACGATCGCAACGCGTTGCTGTTGTCCGCCGGAGAGCCGGTCGGGGTACTCGTCGCGACGGTGCTCGAGCCCGAAGCGCGCGAGCAACTCGAGCCCGCGCTCCTCCGCCTCCGCGCGTGACAGCCCGAGCACGTCGCGCGGCGCGAGCGTCACGTTGCGCAGCACGGTCATGTGCGGGAAGAGGTTGAACGCCTGGAAGACGATCCCGATTCGCCGTCGCACCGCATTCGCGTCGGCGCCGCGTCGCGTGACCTCCTCGTCGCCGAGGAAGATCCGGCCCGCGTCGATGGGCTCGAGCAGGTTGACGCAGCGCAGAAGCGTCGACTTGCCGGACCCCGAGGCGCCGATCAGGCAGACGACCTCATGCTCGGCGACGTCCAGGTCGATTCCGCGCAGCACCTCGTTCGAGCCGAACGACTTGTGGACGCCGTCGAGGCGAAGCGCGCTCATGCCAGGCCGCCGCCGGCCTGACGGCGACGCCGGTCGCGCGCGATCAACAGGTCCGTCAACCGCGCGAGCGGGATTGTGATCGCGACGAACAAGGCCGCAGCGGCCAGGTAGGCGCCGTAGGTGAAGGTCGCGTTCGAGTCGATCTGAGACTGGTTGAAGGCCTCGATCACGCCGAGCGTTCCCACAAGCGCCGTGTCCTTCTGGAGGCCGATGAAGTCGTTCAACAAGGGCGGGATCACCCGCCGGATCGCCTGCGGCAGGATCACCCGCCGGAGCGCCTGGAAGCGCGAGAGCCCGAGCGAGCGCGCTGCCGCCTCCTGGCTCGGGTGCACCGACTCGATCCCGGCCCTGTAGACCTCGGCGACGTACCCGCTGTAGATCAGCACGAGCCCGACGCCGGCCCAGAAGACGCGCGAGGTCGGCACCCCGGTCAGCTGGAGGGCAGGCGCACCGAACCCGAGCAGCGCGATCACGAGGATCGTTGGCACGCCGCGCGCGAGGTCCGCGTACATGATCGCGAGCGCCCGCAGCGGGAAGAACACCGGCCCGGGCAGGCTCCGCAGCACCGCGATCATGAGCGCGAACACGAGGATGAACACCTCGCAGACGAGGAAGATCTTCACGTTCAGCACGAACGCCCTAGCAATCTCCGGGAACGACCCCGAGATGTCGTGCCAGCTGAAGAAGACGCGGCGAACCTCCGGCCAGCCGGCCGATTGGGTGACCGCGACCACCACGGCCACTACGAACACGGCCGTGCTCAGCAGCGCGATTGCGACGCCGCGCGCGCCTTCTCCTTCCAGGCGCAGGCTGCCAAGCAGCCGCGAGCGACGCGCTACTTCAGCGTCGGAGCGCCGGTCGCCTTCGCTAGCCACTGCTGCTGGAGCCCCTTCAGCGTTCCGTCGCTACGGAGCTTTGAGAGCGCCTTGTTCACGCACGTGACGAGCGAGCTGCCCTTCTGGAAGACCATCCCGAAGTGCTCGCCGCCGGGCGGCGCGGGGAACTGCCCGAGCACCTTCGAGTGCGGGACCTGCACTGCCGTCACGTAGAAGGCGGTCGGCAGGTCGACGACGAGCCCGTCGATCTGCTTGTTCTTCAGTGCCTGCACCGCTCCGGCGTTCGACGGGAACACGGATGGCTTCTTCGAGGGCTTGATCGTGTCGTTGATGAACTGGTAGCTCGTCGTCCCGAGCTGCGCGCCGAGCTCGTACGGCTTCAGCGCTGCCACGCTCGTCACCGACGCGATCGGCGTCCCCTTGTTCACGACAACGGATTGGTTGACGTCGTAGTAGGAGTCGCTGAAATCGACCACCTTGGCGCGAGCTTTCGAGAACGAGATCTGGTTGATGTCGAAGTCGAACGACTTCGGCCCAGGCGCGAACGAGTTGCTGAACGGAACGTGCGTCCAGGTGACCTCGCCCTTCGCGAAACCGAGCTGCTTCGCGACGGCGTAGGCGACGGCGCTCTCATAGCCCTGGCCGCTGCGTGGATCGCTCACCTGCCACGGCTTGTGCGGCGTCCCCCCGAACCAGGGCGGGAAGGCCGGGTTGTCGGTCCCGATCGTGAGCGTGCCGGAGCTGACGAGGTTCAGATTGCCCTTTGCGCAGCTTGTGGAGCCCGTCGAGCCTGACGCGCTCTTCTTCGTCGAGCCGCAGCCCGCAGCCGCGACCGCGAGTAGCGCGACGAGTGCCAGAAACGCGAGCTTTCTCATGCCGCCACCCCCGTGAATTGTGGGATCACGTCGCTGCCGTAGGCGGCGAGCGTTTCGTCCGCGCGCTCGGTCATCAGGTAGATGTCGAACTGGTCGACGCCGACGCCCTCGAGCTCGCGCAGCTTCTCGCTGATCTGCTCGGTATTGCCGAGCACGCAGAAGCGGTCGCAGATCTCGTCGGTGACGAACTCGCCGTGCGCCGCGCCGACGCGGCTGTGGTCCTTGTAGTCGTAGAACTTCCGAGCCTTCACGAAGTCGGTCAGCGCCGCCGGGATCTCGTCCGAGTCCTCGCCGTAGCGCTCGATCAGGTCCATCACGTGGTTCGAAACCATGGCCGGGAACCAGCGCACCTGGTCGCGCGCCTCGGCGAGGTCGTCCGATACGTGGCTCGGCGCGCAGACGATGCACTTGAGCGCGGCCGGGTCGCGGCCGGCTCCCTCGGCGGCTTGCCGCGCGGTGGCCATGATCCACTGGATGATCTGCGGGTCGGCGAGCTGGATGATCACGCCGTCCCCGACGCGCCCGGCCACCCCGAGCGCGCGCGGCCCGTAGCCGGCGACGTGCATCGGGATCTCGGGCAGCTCACTCCGCACCCAGGCGAGCTCTAGCTCCTTGTCGTTCCACTCGACCTTGCGGCCGTTCATCAGGTCCTTGATCATCCCGAGCCGCCGCTCGAACTCGTCGACCTTCACCGGCTTGAGCCCGACGACGCGCCGCGAGGAGTCGCCGCGACCGATGCCCATCACGGCGCGGCCGTTCGAGACGTCGTGGAGGGTCGCGTACCAGCTAGCGGTGATCGTGGGCTCACGGATCCCGGGGTTGGTGACGCAGTGGCCGAGCTTGATCTTCTCGGTCTGGACAGCCGCGATCGGGAGCAGCGCGTAGCTCTCCTGCCAGAGGATGTGGGAGTCGTACGTCCAGCCGTACTCGAAGCCGTTGCGCTCGCCGTGTTGGAAGACCTCGACGAGGCGCGTGTACGGCGGGTCCGGCAGGGCCGTGACGCCGAAGCTCAACATCTCTCCTCCTCCCCGGTCGCTGGCAGGGGAATGAGCATACCGCCCCGAAATCGAGGCGCAATGGCCTTGGTCTTTCTCGTCCTCGCCTTCGTCGCCGGCGGGGCCCTCCCGGTGCAGGCCGGGCTCAATGCACGGCTTGCGACGTTCGTCGGCGGCCCAATCCGCGCGTCGATGATCTCGTTCGGCGTCGGCACGCTCGCGCTGCTCGCGCTCTCGCTGCTGGTGACGCGAGGCGTGGTGAACACCGACCGCCTCGGCCAAGTGCCGTGGTGGGCGTGGCTCGGCGGCGCCGTCGGCGCGGGCTATGTCGCCTCGACCGTAGCGGCGGCTCCTCGCCTGGGCGCGCTGAACCTGTTCGCAGCCGTGATCTTCGGGCAGCTGGTCTGCTCGGTGCTCCTGGACCACTTCGGGGTGCTCTACCGGGAACACCAGCTGAGCGTCCCGCGCGCAGCGGGCGTCGTCCTACTCGGCGCCGGCGTCGCCATGGTGCGGTTCTTCTAATAACAGGCTGTCCGTTACTTGCGTGTTCTCGCCGCTCCTCTAGACGTCGGGTCTAGCCCGGCGGCGATGCGGGCGATCGTCTTGTCCGCCAGCCGGTCGAGCGCCTGTACGGCGAGCTCGAGGTGCTCGTCCTTCGTGTCCTCGAGCTTCGTGTGCGAGAGGCCGCGCAGGCTCTGGACGAAGAGCATCACCGTCGGAACCCCGGCGCGGGCAACCTCGGCGGCATCGTGCAGCGGGCCGCTCGGCTGGCGGTGTGATGCGCTCGTCACCTCGAGGATCGACTCATCGGCCAGTGCGATCAGGTCCTCGTCGAACAGGATCGGCTCGATGTTCCAGATTCGCTCCCACTCGACTTCGACGTCCTCCTCGCCGGCGAAGCGCTCCGACGCCGCCTTCGCCTCCTCCAGCATCGAGGCGAGCTTCGCCGCGTCCAGGTGCCGCTGGTCGACCAGGCACTCGGCGGTCTCGACGACCGACGTGACGATGCCAGGCCGAGTCACGACCCCGCCCATCGTGCAGACGGCGCCGTCGCCGGTGCGCTTGGCGATCTCGCGGAGCTCGAGCTCCAGCTTCGCGGCGCCGGCGAGCGCATCGCGCCGCTTGTCCATCGGCGTCGATCCCGCGTGCGCCGCTTGGCCGCGGAAGGTGACCTGGTGGCGCTCGACGCCGAACGTTCCGAGCACGACCCCCAGCGGCAAATCCATCGACTCGAGCACCGGCCCCTGCTCGATGTGCAGCTCGAGGTAGGCCGCCGCGCCCTCGAGCTGCGTCCGCGCCTCGAGCGCGCGGTCGAGATCGACCTCGTGCGCGGCCAGCGCATCCGGCAGCGCGACTCCGTCAGCGTCACGCCGCTGCCGCAGCTCGTCCTGGTCGGCCATCGAGCCGCCGGCCGCGGACGATCCGAACAGCGAGCGCCCGAAGCGAGCGCCTTCCTCGTCCGCCCAGTCGACGAGCCGCACGGTCGTGGCCGGAGTCCCGTCCTCGGCCAGCCGCCGCATCACCTCGACTCCGGCGACCACGTTCAGGCACCCGTCGAGCCAGCCGCCGTTCGGGACTGAGTCGATGTGCCCGCCGATCAGCACCGCGCGCTCCGATTCACCGCGCAGCGTCCACCACTGATTGCCGGCCTCGTCGAGCTCGTGCTCGAGCGGCAGGCCCTCCAGCTTGCCGCGCAGCCACTCCCGTGCCGTCTCCCAGGTCTCGGTCCAGGCGACGCGCTGCGCGCCGTTCTCGTCACCGGTCAGCTCCCGGAGCTCCTTCAGCTCGGCGACGGTTCTGGTCGGATCGAGCGGCACGGCGCGATGCTAACCCCCCGCACCGGAGTGTGGTAAGCATCGCGAATGGCGTCCATCGCCGTCGAGCAGCCCGGCCGGACGCGGCTGGACGGAGCCTTCTACGGCGCCAGGCGCGTAGGCCTGGTCCTCCTCGGCCTCGCCGCATTCTGGGGGCTCTGGGAGGCCTACCGCTGGATCGGCGAGCGGGCCGGGATCACGTGGCCCTTCAAGGTCGACCAGACCAATATGCCGCACATCCACGACATGCTCAGCGCGCTGACGAAGCCGCTGCAGCCGGGCGGCCCGACGCTGATCCACTACGAGTGGCACTGGGCGCTCTTCACCGGCAAGGAGGCGCTCGTCGGCTTCGCGCTCGGTGGCGTGATCGGCTTCGCCATCGCCGTGCTGCTCGCGCACTCGCGGATCCTGCGGCGCGGCCTCCTCCCCTACGTCGTGATCTCGCAGACGATTCCGATCCTCGCGGTCGCGCCGATGGTGGTCGTCGGCCTTGGCCAGAAGGGTGTCAAGCCGTGGGTCGCCGTCTCGGTGATCGCGGCCTTCCTGACCTTCTTCCCCGTTGCGATGAACACGCTGCGAGGACTGCTCTCGCCCGACCCGCGCTCGCTCGAGCTGATGCGCTCCTACGCGGCAGACCGGCGCTCGGTGCTCTGGAAGCTGCGGCTGCCGGCCTCCCTGCCGTTCGTGTTCTCGGCGCTGAAGATCTCCGCGACCGCGAGCGTGATCGGCGCGATCATCGGCGAGACCCCGGCCTCGATCCAGGACGGGCTCGGCGGAGCGATCGTCAACTTCAACCAGTACTACTCGACCGGCCCGGAACGGCTCTGGGCGACGAACATCGTCTGCGCCGCGCTCGGCCTCGTCTTCTTCGCCGCAGTCCTGCTCGCCGAGCGGCTGATCCTGCGTCGAGCCCCGGAGCATGTGGCGTGAGCGACTACCCGGCCGTCGCGATCAAGGGCGTCTCGAAGCAGTTCAAGGCCGGCATCACGGCGCTCACCGGGATCGATCTAGAGGTCCAGCCGCGCGAGTTCAGCTCGCTGATCGGCCCCTCGGGGTGCGGCAAGTCGACGCTGCTGCGGATCATCGGCGACCTGATCGAGCCCTCCGCCGGAATCGTCGAGGTGAACGGCAAGCCGGCCCACCGCGCGCGGCTCGACCACGACTACGGGATCGTCTTCCAGGAGGCGGTGCTCTACGACTGGCGCACGGTGTCGAAGAACATCGCGCTTCCGCTCGAGCTTCTGCGCTGGAGCCGCGAGAAGCGCGCCGCGCGGGTGCGGGAGCTGCTCGGGCTCGTCGAGCTCGAGGGCTTCGAGGACCACCATCCGTGGCAGCTCTCGGGCGGAATGCAGCAGCGCGTCGCGATCGCCCGCGCGCTTTCGTTCGACCCGGCGCTCTTGCTGATGGACGAGCCGTTCGGCGCGCTCGACGAGATGACGCGCGAGCGCCTGAACCTCGAGCTGCTGCGGATCTGGGATGCGAGCGGCTCGACGATCGTCTTCGTCACGCACTCGATTCCCGAAGCAGTCTTCCTTTCCACCCGCGTCGTCGTGATGTCGGCTCGGCCCGGGCGGATTGCGGGGATCGTGGACATCGACCTCCCGCAGCCGCGGACCGGACGCACGCGCGAGGAGCCGCGCTTCTTCGAGCTCGTGACCGAGGTGCGCGAGCGGCTCGTCGCCGGCGGGGCGGAGCTGGAGGGCGCGGCTTGAGCCTCGCCTTGGTGCAGCGACGGGTCGTGGACTGGGCGCCGGCGCTGCTCGTCTTCGTGCTCGGGATCGCAGCGTGGCAGGGCCTCGTCGCCGCGTTCAACGTGCAGGAGTTCCTGCTGCCGAAGCCGACCGTGATCGGTCAGACCTTCTGGGACGAGCGGGTCTCGCTCTGGCACGCGGGGATCTACACCTTCAAGGAAGCCCTCGGCGGCTTCGCACTCGGCTCGGGCCTCGCGATCGTCGTCGCGCTCGTCTTCGCCGCCTTCCGCCCGCTCGGGACGGCCTTCATGCCGTTCGCGGTCGCAGCCAACGCGGTGCCGATCATCGCCTTCGCGCCGATCATGAACGACTGGTTCGGGCTGCTGAACCCGTTCTCGAAGATGGCGATCGCAGCCGTCCTCTGCTTCTTCCCGGTGCTGGTGAACACGCTGCGCGGCCTGACTTCCGTCGACCCGCGCGCGATCGAACTGATGCATTCCTACGCCGCCGGCCGCACCTCGGTCTTCCGGCGGGTGCGCATCCCCGCCTCGTTGCCGCACCTCTTCGCCGGGCTGAAGATCGCGAGCGTGCTCTCGATGATCGGGGCGATCGTCGGCGAGTACTTCGGCGGCCCGACGACCGCGCTCGGCGTCACGATCCTGAACGCGTCCGCCTACTCGAACTTCCCGGTCGCGTGGGCGGGGATCGTGCTCGCCAGCGCGTTCGGCATCCTCTTCTACGGCGCGGTCGCGCTGGCGGAGCGGCTGAGCACCTCTTGGGATCCCTCGCGCCGGGACTTCCACGCGGAGTGAGAGCGGGTCAGAATGGCGCGAACGGGATCGAGGTCGATACGAAAGGGGAACGGATGAAGCGCAGGTTCATGCTCGGGGCACTCATCGTGCTGATGGGCGTGCTCGTCGCCGGCTGCGGCGGCAAGAGCAAGTCGGCCGCCAAGACCGGCACGGGCGAAGGCGGCGGGAAGAAGACGAAGGTCACGCTGCAGCTGAAGTGGGTCACGCAGGCGCAGTTCGCGGGCTACTACGCCGCCAAGGCGAAGGGCTACTACGACAAGGAAGGGCTCGACGTCAATCTCAAGATCGGCGGCCCGAGCATCACGCCCGAGCAGGTCGTGCTCGGCAAGCAGGCGGAGTTCGGGATCGACTGGCTGCCGAGCCTGCTGGCCTCCCGCGACAAGGGCCAGAACCTCGTCAACATCGCGCAGGTCTTCACGCGCAGCGGCATGACCGAGCTGACGTGGAAGGATACGGGCGTCACGTCGATCGGCCAGATGCGCGGCAAGAAGGTCGGCGTCTGGTGCTGCGGCAACGAGAACGAGCTCTACGCGGCGCTGAACAAGAACGGCATGAACCCGACCAAGGACGTCACGATCGTCAACCAGCCGTTCAACATGGACCTGTTCCTCAAGCGCCAGGTCGACGCCGCTGCGGCGATGACCTACAACGAGCTGGCGCAGGTGCTCGAGACGAAGAATCCGAAGACGGGCAAGCTCTACCAGCCGAGCGACATCAACGTGATCAAGATGGACTCGGCCGGCACCGGAATGCTCGAGGATGGGGTCTTCGTCCGCGGCGACTGGATCAAGGACAAGGCCCACCAGGAGCTCGCCAAGCGGTTCCTCGCAGCGAGCTTTCGCGGCTGGATCTACTGCCGCGACCACGTCCAGGAGTGCACGCAGATGGTGCTCGACAACGGCCCGACGCTCGGCAAGGGCCACCAGACCTGGATGATGAACGAGGTGAACGCGTTGATCTGGCCGGCTCCCGACGGGCTCGGCGTGATGGACAAGGCCGCCTACCAGCGAACGGCGAAGATTGCGCAGCAGTTCGGCGTGATCAAGAAGGCGCCGAGCGCCGACACCTACACCACCGTCTACGCACAGGACGCAGTCGACGAGATCTCCGCGGCAGGCACCGACGTGAACGGCAAGGGCTACAAGAAGCCGGCCGTCAAGGTCACGCCGAAGGGCCAGTAACGCAAGCGAATCGGGGCCTCCTGTTCGGGAGGCCCCGATTTCCTCTACGCTCGCGGCGAGCGAGTGACGAGGAGGCCGGAATGTCGGTTCTGATCAAGGGCGGGCGGATCATCACGGCCGCCGACGACTACGTCGCGGACATCTACGTCGAGGACGAGCGGGTCACGCTGATCGGCGAGTCGCTAGACATGAGCGCCGACAAGGTGATCGACGCAAGCGGTAAGTACTTGCTCCCGGGGCTCATCGACCCGCACACGCACCTCGACATGCCGTTCGGCGGGACGACCACGATCGACGACGTCGAGTCCGGCCAGACGGCGGCCGCGTTCGGCGGGACGACCTGCCACGTCGACTTCATCATCCAGCCGCAGGGCTCGAGCTTCGGAGACGCGATCGCCGACTGGCGCGGCAAGGCGAACGGCAAGCAGGTGATCGACATGGGCTATCACATGGCCGTGACCGACCTGCACGAGGGCGGCTCGCTCGAGGAGCTGGCCTCGCTCCCAGACGAGGGGATCACGTCGTACAAGCTCTTCATGGCCTACAAGGGCGCGCTGATGGTCGACGACGAGACGCTCTTCCGCACGATGGAGGTCGCGTCCGAGACCGGGGCGCTCGTGATGGTGCACGCCGAGAACGGCGACGCGATCGACGTGCTCGTCAAGAAGGCGCTCGCGGAGGGGCACACCGAGCCGAAGTACCACGCGCTCACGCGGCCGCCCGAGACCGAGGGCGAGGCGACGAACCGCGCGATCCAGCTCGCGCGCGTCGCAGGCGCGCCGCTCTACGTCGTCCACGTCTCGTGCAAGGAGTCGATCGAGCCGATCGAGCTCGCGCGCGAGAAGGGATGGGACGTCTGGGGCGAGACGTGCACGCAGTACTTCTTCATCGACTACTCGTTCCTCGAGAAGCCGAACTTCGAAGGCGCGAAATACGTCTACACGCCGCCGCCCCGGGCCAAGGAGAACCAGGACCACCTCTGGAACGCGGTGCGAACCGACACGCTTTCGGCAATCTCGACCGACCACTGCGCGTTCCTCTGGGACGGCCAGAAGACGCTCGGCAAGGACGACTTCTCGAAGATCCCGAACGGCGGGCCCGGCCTCGAGAACCGACTGCACATGATCCACGAGTTCGGCGCGCGCGCCGGCCGCATCTCGCTGAACCGGATGGTCGAGCTCTTGGCCACGAGCCCCGCCAAGCTCTTCGGGCTCTACCCAAAGAAGGGCACGATCGCGGTCGGCTCCGACGCGGACATCGTCGTCTTCGACCCGGAGCGCAAGCTCACGATCAGCGTGGCAAGCCAGCACTCGAAGACCGACTACAACCTCTACGAGGGGACCGAGGTCACGGGTTCGCCCGAGGTCGTGCTGCTGCGTGGCAACGTGCTCATCGAAGGCGACGAGCTCGTCGCGTCGCCGGGCATCGGCCGCTACGTCCCACGGGCGCGCTTCGGCCAGGAACTGCGCTCGAAGACGGCGGTCGCGTGAGGCGGCTGCTGCTCGGGGCCGCCGCGCTCACGGCGCTCGTCGCCGCAGCTCCGGCCGCCGCCAAAACGGCCTACTGCAGCCCGACGGGCGACTACTGCACCTCGGTCGCGCGGATCAAGCACGTCCGCTATCTCCAACTCGGCACCTTCAGCTTCAGAGGCCGCGTGAAGGTCTGCGTCCGCGACCCGACGGCCACGCGGACCTGCCACAGCTATCTGCTACGGAAGGCCGGCCCGCTCTTCCAGGTGAAGGTGATCTGGAAGCGTCACTACCCGAACCCAGGGCCCGGCACCTACCGCGTGACGTTCTTTCTGGGCACCGCGAAGCTCGGGCCGGCGCTCACCTTCACGCTCCGGGCCTGACCGCTCTCGGCGCGCGGCCGGTTGAACCCATTCGTGGCGCCGCCTACACTCGCGCCGACCCAGGGGTTCTCGAAGGAGGCACCACGTGAGCACAGGACCCGACCGGCCCCATGCGCGTGAGGGGACCACCCAGGAAGTCGATGACATCCGCGACGATCTCGCCTTCGAGCGGGCGGCGCTGGACGAGTCGGTCAAGCACGACTACTCGACGAGCGACACCGGGATCGTGCCGCTCGACCGCCGCCGGCCCATGTGGCATTTCATGGGCCTCTGGACGACGTTCGTCGCCGGTTTCTCGTACATGTTCCTCGGCTTCGAGCTCCACGACGGCGGCCACAGCCTCGCGTCCACGATCGGGATCACTACGCTCGGCTACGGGCTCTACATCGCCTACGCGATCGTCGGCTCGTACCTCGGCGCGCGCACGGGACAGACGCACGCGTTGCTGACGCGATCGATCTTCGGCCTCGTCGGGTCGTGGATCGTCTCGGCGTTCATCCTGATCGCGCCGCTCGGCTGGGTGGCCTTCCAGGCGAACCTGCTCGTCACCCTCTGGGACGGCTTCTACAGCTGGGGGCACATCTTCACCCTGACGCTGCTCGTCGCCGGGCTGATGATCTTCAACAACTTGCTCGGCTTCACCGGCATCAGCGTCTTCGCGCGCTATCTCGTGACGCCCCTGCTGATCCTCTGGGGGATCTACATGGTCGTGAAGGCCGTGATCGACGCCCACGGGCAGCTCGGCGGAACTCCGACGGGGGGCGGCCTGCCCTTCTGGGTCGCGGTAACCGCGGTGATCGGCTTCGCAATGTGGGGCAACGAGCCCGACTTCTGGCGCTTCGGCAAGCCGAGCTTCGTGTGGCCGCTCCCGACCTACCTCTTCGCCGGCCTCTGGTTCGTCCTCTTCACGATGGCCGGCTGGATGATGGAGCAACTTGCGAAGACAGCCGACACGGCCGCTGCCTTCCGGTTCACCGTCCACTACTCGCTCTTCGGCGCGTTCTGGCTGGCCTGGATCATCGCGACGATCAGCCAGATCGCGATCAACGACGGCAACTACTACGAGTCGGTCAACGCAGGCCAGAACCTGGTCGGCGGCTGGAGCAAGTGGCGACGGCCGTTCACGTGCGTGCTCGTCGCAGGCGGCGGCGTGATCGCGGCCGACCTCGTCAACTTCCACTTCTTGAACGGCTGGTTCAAGGTCGCGACCTTCCTGGCGATCACGGTGCCGTGCGCGACGGTGATCATGGCCGTCGACCACTTCGTGCTACCGCGGCTCTTCCGGATCTCGCGGCCGCTAACGCAGGTGCCGTCGTGGGAGCAGACAGGCCTGATCAACGTGCCCGCCGTGGTCGCACTGCTCGCGGCCGTGTTCTTCGGCGTCACGGGCACCGCGAACTGGCCGCACGGCTGGATCTACTCGACGCCTCAGAACAGCTGGGGCCCGGTGCCGGTCGAGTCGTGGCTCCTCTCCGGGATCCTCTACGTGGGGCTCGTCGCCGTCGCGCAGGCGGCCGGCCAGGTCCGGAGCTGGCTCGGCTTCGCGACGACAGTCCCCGATGAGGCGATCGCCGGCGCTGCTCCGGCCGACATCGCCACGGTGGCGGGCGTCTGAGCGACCTCGTACTCCAGAACGGTCTCGTCGACGTCGGCGCGGGTGAGTTCCACCGCGCCGACGTCGCCGTCTCCAACGGGCGCATCGTCTCGAAGGCGCCCGGCGACGCCGAGCGCGTCGACTGCTCGCGCTTCCTCGTCGTGCCGGGGATGGTCAACGCGCACAACCACTCGAACGAGAACTGGTTCCGCGGCATGTGGGACAACCTGCCGCTCGAGCCGTGGATGCTCTTCTCGTACCCGGCGCTCGCGGCGCCGGCGCAGTCGCCGGACGAGATCTACCTGCGCACGCTCGTCGGGGCAATCGAGCAGCTGAAGTCGGGCGCGACCTGCGTCGTGGACTTCATCTACGAGCTCGACGGGTTCACGACCGAGTCGATCGACGCGGTGGCGCGCGGCTACCGCGACGCCGGCCTCCGGGCGCTGATCGCGCTCGGGATCGGCGACCGCGCCTACCACGAGACGGTCATGCTCGAAGAGGGGCTCGTGTCGCGTGAACTGATCGACCGGCTCGAGCAGGACAAGCCGCCGACGTGGCCCGAGTGGGAGCGATTCTGCCGCAACGCCGTCGAGCGCTTCCACCGGCCGGACGAGGGGATCTCGATCGCGCTCGGCCCTTCAGGCCCACAGCGCTGCACGGACGAGATGCTGGCCGGTTGCGCCGCGCTGGCGGATGAGCTCGATCTGGTCATTCACATCCACGTGCTCGAGACGCGGATGCAGGCGGTCTCGGGGCAGCAAATGTACGGCAAGACGCTCGTCGAGCACATGGATGCGATCGGCTTTCTCTCGCCGCGCGTCTGCTTCGCGCATGGGATCTGGCTCACGTCGTTGGACACCAACCTGGTGCGCGACCACGGCGTGACGGTCACCCACAACCCGGCCTCGAACCTGAAGCTCGGCAGCGGGCTCGCGGCGGTGCCGCGGCTGCTGGCGGAGGGCGTCAACGTCGCGCTCGGCACTGACGGCATGTCCTCGAACGACGGGCTCGACATGTTCGCGTCGCTGAAGCTCGCGTCGCTCGTCCACAAGCTCTGGGGGATCGACTACGAGCAGTGGCTCGGCGCGAAGGAGGCGTGGCAGCTCGCGACGATCGGCGGGGCGCCGGCCGCGGGGGACGCCGAGGGTCTGGGCCGGATCGAGCCCGGCCGGCGCGCGGACCTCGTGCTGCTCGATCTCGAGAGCCACGTCTTCACACCGCTCAACGACCCGCTGCGCCAGTTGGCGCTCGGCTCCTCGACGCTCGCGGTCGACTCGGTGCTCGTCGGCGGCGAGTGGTCGGTTCGCGGCGGCCGCGTCACGGGCGTGGACGAAACGGACGTCCTCGCGCGCGCACGTGAGACAGGAGCGGAGATCGTCGGCCGCTTCGACGAAGCGTTCGAGCTCGGGCAGCAGCTGCTCGCGTCACTCCGCGGCGGCTGGCTGGAGGCGCTGGCGACCGACGTGGGCGTCGAGCGCAAGCTCGAGCTCTAGACCGGCGGCTCGGGGTCGTACTGGATGTAGCGGCGCACCTCGCGGGCGCGCTCGGGCGAGTGCAGACGAGCGACGAGGTGCAGCGCCATGTCGATTCCGGCCGAGACGCCCGCCGCCGTGATCACGTCGCCTGTGTCGACGAAGCGGTCGTCGGGCCGCACCTCGATGTCATTCCCTAGCGTCGGCAGCAGCTCGAGCGACTGCCAGTGCGTCGTCGCGGGCCGGCCGTCGAGCAGCCCCGCTGCCGCGAGCACCAGCGAGCCCGTGCAGACGCTGCTCACGACGGCGCCGCTCCCGGCGATGCCGCGGATCCAGTCGAGCACCGCCTCATCGGCCAGCTCCGTGCGGGTGCCGCGACCGCCCGGGTAGACCAGGACGTCGAGCGGCGGCGCCGTCTCCCAGGTCTCGTCCGGAAGGACGCGCAGCCCCTTCGCGCAGGTGACCGTCCGGTCCTCGCGCGCGAGCGTGAACACACGCACCCCGTCGTCCGGCCACTGCAAGGCCCAGGCCGCGAGCACCTCCCACGGCCCCGCCCAGTCGAGCTCCTCGGCGCCGTCGAAGAGCGCGACGCCGATGTTCACCGAGTCTGAGGGAAGCCCAGGTCGACCTTCGAGGTCGCCGGGTCCGGCCAGCGCGAGGTGACGACCTTGCCCTGCGTGTAGAACTGGATCCCCTCGGGCCCGTAGACGTGCAGGTCGCCGAAGAGCGAGTTCTTCCACCCGCCGAACGAGTAGTACGCGACCGGTACCGGGATCGGGACGTTGACGCCGACCATGCCCGCGTTCACCTCGAACTGGAACTGGCGCGCCACGCCGCCGTCGCGCGTGAAGATCGCGACCCCGTTGCCGTAGGGGTTCTCGTTCACGAGCCGCACGGCGTCCTCGTAGGTGTCCACGCGCGTGATCCCGAGCACCGGCCCGAAGATCTCGTCCTTGTAGACGTCCATCTCCGGCGTGACCTCGTCCATCAGCGTCACGCCGAGGAAGAAGCCCCCGCCGTCGGGCGCGCTCTCGCGGCCGTCCGTAATCACCTTGGCGCCCTCTGCGCTCCCCTTCTCGATGTAGGAGGCGACCTTGTCGCGGTGCTCGCGCGTCACGAGCGGGCCCATCTCCGAGTTGGGGTCGAGGCCGCTGCCGACCTTCACCTTCGGCAGGCGCTCCTGGATCGCGCCGACGAGGTCGTCGCCCGCGTGGCCGACCGCCACCAGCATCGAGACGGCCATGCAGCGCTCGCCCGCCGAGCCGTAGCCCGCGCTCACGGCCGCGTCGGCAGCCATGTCGATGTCGGCGTCCGGGAGCACGATCATGTGGTTCTTCGCCCCGCCGAGTGCCTGCACGCGCTTGCCGTTCTTCGTGCCCGTCTCGTAGACGTAGCGCGCGATCGGGGTTGAGCCGACGAACGAGACGGCCGTGATCTCAGGGTGCTCGAGTACCGCGTCGACCGCGACCTTGTCGCCATGGACGACGTTGAAGACGCCGTCGGGGAGGCCGGCCTCCTTCAGCAGCTCCGCGGTCAGCATCGAGGCCGAGGGGTCCTTCTCGGACGGCTTCAGCACGAACGTGTTCCCACAGGCGATCGCCGGTGCCCACATCCACATAGGCACCATCGCCGGGAAGTTGAACGGCGTGATCCCGCCGACGACGCCGAGCGGCTGACGGATCGAGTAGACGTCGATTCCGGTCGAGGCCTGCTCGGAGTAACCGCCTTTCAGGAGCTCGGGGATCCCGCAGCAGAACTCGATCACCTCGATCCCGCGCGCGATCTCACCCTTCGCGTCGGAGAGCACCTTGCCGTGCTCGAGCGTGAGTAGCCGCGCCAAGTCCTCGGAGTGCGCGTGAAAGAGCTCGCGGATGCGGAAGTAGAGCTCGGTGCGGCGCGACAGCGACACCGTTCGCCAGGTCGCGAAGGCGCGTTTGGCCGCATCGACGGCCGCGTCGACCTCCTCGACCGTCGCGAAGTCGACCTCGCCGCTCTGTTCGCCGGTCGCCGGGTTGTAGACGGGGCCGCTGCGCCCTGACGCACCCTCGACGCGCTGGCCGTCGATCCAGTGCGAGATCCGTGTGATCTCGCCCGACCGCTCCTCCGTGAACTGATCCGCTACCTCGGTCATCTCCGCCTCCTTCGAGTCAGCGCCAGACTAGCGCTAGGATCGCGTTGTGGCAGTCGAAGCGGGCCTAGACGCCAAGCGGATCCAGGAGCTCGACAAGCAGTACGTCCTGCACTCCTGGTCAGTCCAGAACCAGATCTCACCGCCCGCGATCGCCGGCGGTGAGGGCCGCTACTTCTGGGACCACGACGGCAACCGCTACCTCGATTTCGCTTCGCAGCTCGTCAACGTCTCGCTCGGCTACCAGCATCCCAGGGTGGTCGCGGCGATCGTGGAGCAGGCACAGAAGCTGACCACGATCGGGCCGCCGATGGCGCACGAGAACCGCTCCGAGCTCGCGCGCCTGCTCGCCGAGGTCACGCCCGGAGACCTGACGATGTCGTTCTTCACGAACGGCGGCGCGGAGGCGAACGAGAACGCGATCAAGCTCGCGCGCTGGTACACGGGGCGGCAGAAGATCGTCGCGCGCTACCGCTCCTACCACGGCGCCACCGCCGGCTCGATCTCGCTGACCGGCGACCCGCGCCGCTGGCCCGCCGAGCCGGGGATCCCGGGCGTCGTGCGAATGCTCGACCCCTACACGTACCGCTGCCCGGCCGGTCACCCCGACCCGTGCCCGGTCTGCTCCGGCGGGCCGCACCTCGAGGAGCTCCTCCAGTACGAGGGGCCGCAGAACGTCGCCGCCGTGATCCTCGAGACGATCGTCGGGACGAACGGGATCATCTTCCCGCCCGACGGCTACCTGCAGTCGATCCGCGAGGTCTGCGACCGGCACGGAATCCTGCTGATCTGCGACGAGGTGATGGCCGGCTTCGGCCGCACCGGCAAGTGGTTCGCCTGCGAGCACTGGGACGTCGTGCCCGACATCCTCACGGTCGCGAAGGGGATCAACTCCGGCTACGTGCCGCTCGGCGCGATGGTGATCAACCGCAAGCTCGCCGACTGGGTGCAGGACAAGTATTTCGCCGGCGGCCTCACCTACTCGGGCCATCTGCTCGCGTGCGCGTCGGCGATCGCCTCGATCGAGGCCTTCCAGGAGGAGGGCATCGTCGAGAACTCGGCCACGCTGGGCGCCGTGCTCGGCGAGGAGCTCGGGAGGCTGATGGACAAGCACCCGTCGATCGGCGAGGTGCGCGGCAAGGGCCTCTTCTGGGGCATCGAGCTCGTCAAGGACCGCGAGACGCGCGAGCCGCTCGTGCCGTTCAACGCGGCCGGCGAGGCGGGCGCCCCCATGGCGAGGCTCGCCAAGGCGGCGATGGAGCGCGGCGTCTACCTGATGACGCACTGGAACGTGATCATCGTGGCGCCGCCGCTGACGATCACACGCGAGGAGCTCGACGAGGGCCTCGGCGTGCTCGACGAGGTTCTTTCCACGGTCGACTGAGCTACGCTGTCGGCCTCCGCCGCCGAGGGGGTCGTAAATTCGCACCATCAGGATCGAAGCGCCGACGTCTGGCGCCGCCGAGCAGCTCGTGCACGACCTCGTGCCCTTCGCGCGGACCGATCTCGTGCCGCTCGACGAGGAGCGCTGGGAGGTTCGGGTCGAGGAGAGCACCGAGGACGAGCTCGACGCGGTGCTGCACGCGGTCGCCCGCTGGGTCGCCGCCTGCGAGCTCGAGCAGCGGCACGTGCTCGTCGACGACGAGCCGGTCGAGCTGCCTGAGCCCTCCTAGTCGTCCACGCTGAGCGAGAGAGCGTGCGCGACGACGCGGCGGCCGTCGGCCTCGTAGACGACGTCGACGTTGTCGTCCTGGCGGTAGGTGCCGGCGACGCCGAGGAAGATCGAGAGCCAGCGCCAGAAGCCGAGTCGCCCTTCGCGGGCCAGCTGACGCTCGAAGACGAGCTCGTCTCCCTCGCGCCTGAAGTCGCGGCCGGCTTGCTGGGCGACGCCGTTGACGAACACTTCGAGCGTCTGACCGACTCCGTCGGGGAGTTGCACGCGCGTCCGTTCGTGCACGGCTAGAGGCTACTGGTGCGCAGCGAGCAAACGTCACCTGGCCAAGATGGGGTGTCAGACGGGCGCCCCGGCAGAGCCGGCGCGCCCTCTATGGTCGGCGCCGACCAGCGTCGCCTTAGAATGCCATCGCCTGTGCGCCGGTCCGTCTTTGTCCTTTGCGTCACCTTCGCGCTCGTGCTCTCCGGCACGGCAATCGCAGGCAACGGCGGCATCGCTCCACCCGCGCCTGCCTCACCGAACGCGAAGAACATCCGCGACATCTACTGGCTGATCCTCGGCGTCACAGGCGGGATCTTCGTGCTCGTGATCGGGGCGCTCCTGCTGTTCGCCGTTCGCTACCGCAGCGCCGGACGGCCTCGCGAGGTCGAAGGCCCGCAGGTCCGCGGGCACGTCAAGCTCGAGCTCGCGTGGACGGCCGGGCCCGTCGTCCTACTCGCGATCATCGCCGGGTTCGTGTTCTGGAAGGTCGCCGACCTGAGCGACACGTCCGGGCTCCCGGCCGCCGCCGCGGCGAAGCCGGCCGACGAGATCACGATCGACGGGCATCAGTTCTACTGGGAGTTCCGGTATCCGAACGGCGCCGTCTCGGTCGACCACCTGCGGCTGCCGTACAACCGCGTCGTCCGGCTGACGATCGTCGCCCACGACGTCGACCACAGCTGGTGGGTCCCGGCGCTCGGCGGCAAGCTCGACGCGATCCCCGGCAAGACGAATCACACCTCGTTCCGCGCAACGAAGCTCGGCGCCTTCCGCGGCCAGTGCGCCGAGTTCTGCGGGCTCCTGCACGCAGCGATGCTCGCGCAGGTCGAGGTGCTGCCGGCCGACCAGTACGACTCCTGGGTGGCGCAGCGGAAGAACGCGCAGCTCGCGCTCGGCAAGGAGACGTTCGTCGGCACGTGCGCGAAGTGCCACGGGCTCGCCGCCCAGGGCGATGCCGGCCCGAACATCGCGTCGAACCCGCTGCTCGGCGACCGCAAGGGCATCACCAACGTGATCCGCAACGGTGTCGGCAAGATGCCGGCCGTGGGGAACGACTGGCCGCAGGCGCAGCTCGACGCGACGATCGCGTACCTCCAGCAGCGCTTCAAGCACGGAGGCAGCAGTGGCGGCCAGGGCTGAGCGTCCGCCGGTCTCGCTCGTCATCTCGCGCGGCCGCGTGTCGAGCTGGCTGACGACGGTCGACCACAAGCGGATCGGGATCCTCTACCTGGTCACGACGCTCGTCTTCTTCCTCGCGGGCGGCGTGATGGCGCTCCTGATGCGCGCGCAGCTGGCGACGCCGAACGAGCACTTCGTGACGCGCGGCAGCTACAACGAGCTCTTCACGATGCACGGGACGACGATGGTCTTCCTCGTCATCGTCCCGTTCTGGGCCGGCCTCGGGAACTACCTCGTGCCGCTGATGATCGGCGCCCGCGACATGGCGTTCCCGCGGCTGAACGCGCTCTCCTACTGGCTCTTCCTGCTCGGCGGGCTGATCCTCTACTCGAGCTGGTTCGCGGCCGGCGGCGCGCCGAAGGCGGGCTGGACGGGCTACCCGCCGCTCTCGGGGCTGCCGTTCACGCCCGGCCACGGGATCGACCTCTGGATCCTGTCGCTGCACGTGCTGACGCTCGCGTCGCTCGCGGGGGCGATCAACTTCCTGGTCACGATCCACCGGATGCGCGCGCCCGGGATGTCCTGGATGCGCATGCCGTTGTTCGTCTGGTCGATGGAGGTCTACGCGGCGCTGCTCGTGCTCGCGCTGCCGGCGCTCTCGGCCGGGTTGACGCTGCTGCTGCTCGACCGGCAGGTCGGGACCCACTTCTTCATCCCGGACAAGGGCGGCAGCGCGGTCCTCTACCAGCACGTCTTCTGGTTCTTCGGCCACCCCGAGGTCTACATCATGATCCTGCCCGCGATGGGAGTCGTCTCCGAGGTGATCCCCGTCTTCTCGCGCAAGCCGATCTTCGGCTACACCGCGATCGCGGTCTCGACGGTGGCGATCGGCTTCTACTCGATGCTGGTCTGGGCCCACCACATGTTCGCGGTCGGACTACCCGGCTACTTACAGGGCTTTTTCATGATCTCGTCGATGATCATCGCGGTGCCGACCGGGGTCAAGATCTTCAACTGGCTCGCCACGACCTGGCGCGGGAACCTGCATTTCGACACGCCGATGCTGTTCTGCCTCGGCTTCATCGGCGTCTTCACGATCGGCGGGCTCTCGGGGATCTTCGTCGCCGCCTACCCGTTCGACTGGCAGGTGACGGACACGTACTACATCGTCGCGCACCTGCACTACGTGCTCTTCGGCGGCTCGATGTTCGCGGTCTTCGGCGGGCTCGCCTACTGGTGGCCCAAGATCTTCGGGCGGATGCTCGACGAGCGGCTCGGGAAGATCAGCTTTTGGCTGATCTTCGTCGGCATGAACGTGACCTTCTTTCCGATGCACATGCTCGGCCTGCTCGGGATGCCCAGGCGCATCTACACGTACTCGTACGGCGGGCTGTGGGAGTGGTACAACCTCGTCTCGACGATCGGCTCCGGAATCATGACGCTCGGGATCCTGGTCTTCGCCTGGAACATCCTCAAGACCTCGCGCTCGGGCGTGCGAGCGGTGAACGACCCGTGGCTCGCGTACACGCTCGAGTGGTACACGACCTCGCCGCCGCCGCCCCAGAACTTCGACAAGGTGCCCTACGTCTCGAGCGCCCGGCCGCTGCGCGACCTCCGGCGGCGGATTGCGGATGCCCGTGCATAGGGCGAACGCCGGTGCCGGAGCCTGGCTGCGGCTGACCGCGCTCGCGGCCGCCGCGGCGTGCGCTGTGGCCGTCGTGAGCGGAGCGCTCGGGCTCGGCGCCGCGCACCGTGCGCTCGCCGCCCTGGCGCTGCCGCCGCTCGCCGCGCTGCTAGCTGCGGCCTGGGTGGCACACCGGCGGCTGCTCCCGCCCGCGCTCGTGTCGCTCTTGGCGTTCCTGGCCACCGCGCTCGTCACGCCCAAGCCGGCGCACCTCGTGCTCGCCGGCCTCTCGCTCGCCGCCGCGCTCGTCGCCGCCGCCCAGACTTTCCGGGGCGAGCCGGTCGCCGCCGCGACCTGGCGCGACTACGTCACCCTGACGAAGCCGCGGATCATGAGCCTGCTCCTGCTGACGGGCGCCGCGGGGATGGTCGTCGGCGCGCGCGGCCTTCCCGACCTCGAAACCTTCGTCCTGACGATGGCCGGCCTCGCGCTCGCGTGCGGCGGCGCCAGCGCGATCAACCACGTGCTCGACCGCGACCTCGACCGGCTGATGCGCCGCACCGGTCACCGGCCGGTCGCCGAAGAGCGCGTCACGCCGGCGCGTGCGCTCGAGTTCGGGCTCACGCTCTCCGCATTCTCGTTCGTCCTGCTCGCTTCGCGCGTGAACGTGTTGACCGCGTTGCTCGCGCTCGTCGGCAACCTCTTCTACGTCTTCGTCTACACGCGCTGGCTGAAGCGCTCGACGCCCCAGAACATCGTGATCGGCGGCGCGGCGGGCGCGGTGCCCCCGCTCGTCGGCTGGGCGGCCGCTACCGGAAACCTGAGCGTGCCCGCCCTGTTCCTGTTTCTGATCGTCTTCTTCTGGACGCCACCGCACTTCTGGGCGCTCGCGCTCGTGATCAAGCGCGACTACGCGGCCGCCCGCGTGCCGATGCTCCCGGTCGTGCGCGGCGACGACGAGACCGCGCGTCAGATCGTCTGGTACTCGCTCGTGCTCGTCGCGGTGACTCTCCTCCCGTTTGCGTGGCACACGGCGGGCCCGCTCTACCTCGCGACGGCGCTGCTGCTCGGCGCGCTCTTCCTGCGACTCGCGTGGCGGCTGCGGCGCGCGACGACGACCGCCCGCGCCGGCGCGCTCTTCCGCTACTCGCTCCTCTACCTCGCCCTGCTCTTCGTCGCGCTGGCGATCGACCCGCTGCTCTGATGGACGCCCACGACGACCGCGGCAACATGATGTTCGGGCTCGCGCTGCTCGGCCTCTTCCTCGTCCTGTTCGGGCTCGCGGTCGCCGCCGCGTTCATCTGGCTCGCCGTCTTCTGAGCGAGCTCGAGGGGATCTTCCTCGCCCGGCCGGAGAGTCCCGGCGCCGGGATCCCGCTCGCCGTCAAGGACCTCTTCGACACGGCCGGGCTCGTCACGACCTACGGCTCGATCCTCTTCGCCGAGCACGTGCCCTCGGAGACCGCCGAGGCGGTGCGCCGGCTCGAGACGGCTGGATACGCGAACGTCGGCAAGGCGAACCTGCACGAGTTCGCCTACGGCACGACCTCCGAGAACGAGCACTTCGGGGCCGTTCCCAACCCGTCGCACCCGGGGCACATCGCGGGCGGGTCGAGCGGCGGCTCCGCGGCGGCGCTTGCGGCCGACCTCGCCGACGCGGCGCTCGGCACCGACTCCGGCGGCTCGATCCGCATCCCCTCCGCGTGCTGCGGGATCGTCGGGTTCAAGCCGACCTGGGGGCTCGTGCCGATCGACGGCTGCTTCCCGCTCGCGCCGAGCTTCGACCACGCCGGGCCGATGGCCCGCGACGTCGCCGGCTGCGAGCGGATGATGAACGCGCTCGCGCCCGGCTTCGAGCCCCGCCGGGTCGAGCTCGAGGAGCTCGAGGTCGGCGTCGCGTGGACCGAGCTCGCCGACCCGTTGGTGCGCGAGCGCGTCGAGGCGGCAGCCGCGCTCTTCCCTCACCGCCGCAGGCTCGAGCTGCCGCTCGCGGGGGAGTTCCACGACAGTTTCAGCCGCGAGGTCGCAGACATCCACCGTGAGCTCTTCCTCGAGCACGCAGACGAGTACAGCTCCAACGTGCGCCCGAAGATCGAGTGGTGCCTGGCGGTGACCGACGCCGAGTACGAGCGCGCGGTCGAACTGCGCAAGCGCTACCGCGAGCAGCTCGCCGAGGCGGCGGCCGGAGTCGACCTGGTGCTGACGCCGACCCTCGTCTGCGTCGCGCCGCCCGCGCCGGCGGACGAGCTCGCGCGGCGCGTCGACCTGATCAAGCTGACCTTCCCCTTCAACGCGGCCGGCTGGCCGGCCGTCGCGCTGCCTTGCGGCCCCGCGGAGGGCGGCCTCCCGGCATCGGTGCAGCTCGCGGCGCCGCCGGGGGCGGATGCGCTCGTGCTCGGCGCGGCGGCGGCGCTGGAGCAGGCCCTGTCCCTCGATTAGCGTCACTCGAACGAGGGACGCCGCGACGCGCCGCGGTGCCGACATTCCTCGTGATGGCCTGCGCCCGTCTCTTTGTTGCTGCTGCAGCCGCGCTCGCGGTGGCTGCCCCTGCCGGCCAGGCATTCGCGGCGCGGCCGACCAGCTTGCACGCCTTCACGCTGCGCGCCGACGAGCCGGTCGTCCACACGTTTGCGCGGACGCCGTCGTTTGCCTGGAATCCGGTCGCCGGCGCGAAGGCCTACCAGTTCGAGCTCTCGACGAGCCGCAAGTTCTCTGACAACGGCATCGTGTGGTCGGCCAGGGGCCTGAAGAGCCCGGCCGTCGCGATCCCGATCTCCCTCCCCTGGATCACCGGCAACCCGTACTCCCTGTATGCCCACGTGCGCGCCGTGACCGCACGCGGGTTGACCACCTGGAGCGTCCCATTCGGCTTCAACATGCGCTGGCCGGCCATCCCCGTGCCGATGTCGCCGACCTACCCTGGACTGCTGCGCTGGACGCCCGTCGCGGGCGCGAGCGGCTACATGGTCTGGATGGTCGACGCCGGCCGCTGGTTCACGACCCGTTCCAACATGGCGGACGAGCGCGAGTACTACGCCTTCCATCAGAGCGCGCTCTGGACAAGCGCCGTGCACTGGCGCGTGCGGCCGATGCGCTGGCTCTACGGCTCGACCGACAACGGACTTCCGTCCGTCTCGTATGGTCCTTGGAGCCCGGTCTACACGACCGTCAACCCACCGTTCGCCGCCGGCCCTCTCAGGGCGCTGGCGACCGTCTCCACCGTCGTCTCCGACGCCACCCGCTCACCCTCGCACCCGATCACGCCCGGCTTCGTCTACAGCGGGAACAGGTCGATCTGGGGCACGACCTCCGAGCTCTACCGCGTGCTCGTCTTCACGGACGAGGACTGCCTCAACGTCGTCTTCCGCGGCGCGATCGTGGGCAGCCCTGCCTACGTCCCGCGTGAGATCGGCCCGCTCGCGATGCCGACCGACACCACCGGCGTCGCCGATGCGCGCACGTCCTTCCTGCCCTTCGGCCCGGAACCAGCCTCGAAGAGCGCCGAGGGACTCGACGTCAAGAGCAACGAGATGGACCTCGCCGCAGCCGGCGACGGGAGCCACAGCAGCATTCCGCCGTCACAGGTCGTCCAGGCGGCCAAGATCGACCTCTGGGACAGCGACTGGCCCGGCGGCCACTACTACTGGACCGTCGTGCCCGTCACCGCCGTGGCCGACCAGGTGCTCGTGACCTCGATGGCGGCGTCCAGCGTGATCGGCGACACGACGATCACGGTCGCGAACGCAACCGGCATCGTCGCGGGTGACAGCCTCCAGATCGGCTCGCCTGCCGAGAACGCGGTCGTCGCGTCCGTCGCGGGCAACGTTGTAACGCTTGCCGCCCCACTCACCGCGATCCACGTAGTGGGCGACGCTGTGCTGCGGCCGAGCGGCGGCGTCAAGTACCGCGACGCCGAGCTGACGCAGGACACCTGCGCCGCGGGCCGCGTGATGACGTTCTCGAAGTCGAGCGACCCCGTCGTGACCACACAGGGCGTCCCCTTCGCATCCGGCCTCTCGCCCTCCGGCAAGCTCGTCGCCGCCACGAGCTCGGTTCCGCACTTCTATGGCCAGCCCCTGATCGCCTGGCAGACCGTCGCGGGCGCCGACCAGTACGAGGTTCAGTGGAGCCGGAAGCTCTACCCGTGGCACACCGCCGGCTCAAAGCTCTCCTGGGCGAACTCGGAGACCGTGCCGCTCACGCCGGGCTCCTGGTACTACCGCGTCCGCGGGCTCGACTTCCTGATGACCGGCTCGAAGCCGCAGATGTCGTGGTCCGACCCGGCCCGCATCGTGGTCACGAAACCGCGCTTCCGCGTCGTTCGCTAGCCACCCGGGTGCGGGAGTGATCGCTCCCCCGGCGCGACGATCACAGGCTGTCCGAAGATTGCGTCCGAGCGGATGCCCGGCGCCTGCCACGCGACCCCCTCGCCGGCTTGGCCGACGCCCGGAGTCCAGCCAAGCACGAGCAACGGTGCCTGCGTGGAGTCGACGACGGTGACGAGGTAGGCACGGCCGTCTCGTGCGAGCGGTCCGAGCAGCGTCACAACCTTCTGGCCGACCTGCTCCGCGAACGGCGCCGGGGGGTCGGGTTGGACGACGACATCGGCGGTTCCGCCCAAGAACGGCACGTAGTGGGCCGCCACCACGGTCGCCCCGGCGGCGTCGGCCCCGGCTTGCGCCTGCCGCCAGTCGTCTCAGCTCAGGCCCGTTCGAGGAGACGCCTGTCCGAGCGCTTGCGGGCGGCGCGAGCCGACGCGATCCCGGCACCGCCGAGCAGGAGCAGCGGACCTGCGACGACAAGGGCGTAGAGCAGGATCTCGAGCTCGCGCAAAAGCACCGCGCCCGCGTCGTCGAGCGTGCGGTCGAATCGCGTCGGCGGCGCGGCGGCCTGGTGGGCCGGCGTCGTCAGCGAGAGCGTGATCCGCGCGAGCCGGGCGCTCTTCAGCAGATGCGCGTGCTTGACCCGTAGCGTCTGGAGACGGTGGCGAATCGCCGGTGCCTCCGTTGGGCCGGCGGTCTTCAGCTCACGCTCGAGCTTCGCGATCTGCTGCGCCTCGCGGTCGACGCGCTTGGTCACGTCGAGGATGCCGGTGCGCTGCTGCAGGATCGTGCCGAGGCTCGTCAGTTCAGCGAGTGCCGTCTGGACGTTCCCGACCGGGACCCGGAGAACGAGCGTGGCGCCGCCATGCTTGCCGCCGCTCGTCGCGTACTGCACCGAGGCGACGTAGCCACCGAGACCCCGCGTGAGATTCGTCGCCCGCCTCGTCGCACTGGACAAACCGTTCACGTCCTTCACCCGCAGCCGCAGCGAGGCGTCGTAGCGCTGCAGCCGCGCAGGAGACGCGACCAAGTACGGGGTGTACGGAGTAAGTGCCTTCCTGTCGAGGAAACGCCCAGAGGCGTTCCGTGCCGGCGCCGCCGCGGACGAGCCCTTCAGCTCCTGTACAGGCGCGAGCGTCGAATGCGATCCGGCGCCCGCCGTCTTCCTGCCACCGAGCCCGGTCACGCCCGCGACGACGAAAGAGCCGAGCAGTGCGGCCGCAGCGACGCCGAAGACGAGACGGCGGCTCGGCGCGCGCAACGCCCGACGCTGCCTCGGCTCCACAGCCTCCAAAGCGACAACACGCGCGCGCAGCGACCCCGACGCAACCGGCCGAGCCGCACGTAGCTCCGTCGCGAGCTTCTCGAACCGGTCGTCAACGAGCTCAAGCGGCGACACCGGCGCTCACCTCCTTCTCCAGCTTCTGCAGGGCGCGGCTGAGCCGCGTTGAGCACGCCGTCGTGCTGATGCCAAGCACGCGAGCGGCGCCGTCGCCGTCCAGCTCGAGCACGATGCGCAGCGCTACCACCTCCCGCTCGGCCGCCGAGAGGCGCGCGAGCGCTTGCTCCAGCTCCGGCGAGAGACCCTCGCCGAAGACCGCCTCGGCCTCGCGCGACTCGACGACCGCGTAGCGCCCCTCACGTCGCTTGCGGCGATCCTCCGCGCGAAAGTGGTCGAGCGCAGTCGAGCGCGCGAGCTGGCAGAGCCACGTGCGCGGCCCGCCGCGGCGGGGGTCGAAGCGGTGCCACCGCTCGCAGGCCCGCGCGAACGTCTCGGCGGTCAGCTCCTCGGCGGTGGCTCTGTCTCCAGTCAGGTACACGAGATAGGCATGGACGTCGTCGAGGTGGCGCTCCGCCGCCTCTGCGAATTCCGCTTTCACGGCGTCTATACGCCGCCGCCGGCCCATCGCGTCACATCATGCTGCGCGAACCGCCTCCTCGTACAAGCGGTCGCAGGAAAAGCGGTCGAGCTCGTCGCTGAGCAGATCCGAGGGATCGGGCGGGTCGCCGGGCGGGAATGGCGCCGGCTCGCCGTCGACCTCGACGCCGACGAGCGTCTTCGAGGCCACGTGCTCGAGCTCGACCTCGTGCCCGAGCCGCGAGCGGAGCCAGCCCGCGAGCAGGAACGCCTGAGCTTCGGTCCCTTCCACCTTGATCCGCTTCACGCCGCCGATCTCCGGCCAGAGCGACGCGAGCTGCGGCCGCCAGCGGCTCGTCCTGGCCCAGGCGATGTCGGAGACGACCACGCGGCCGAAGATCTCCGCGAGCCGCGCGTACGGCGCCGGTAGGTCCGGCCACTCGGTGCTGTCGACGATCAGGCGGTCGACGACGTCGAGCAGGTCCTCGAACGCCTGCTCCCCGAAGGGCGGGAGTCCGCGCCAGCGCAGGAAGACCGGCAGTTCGGGCAAGAGCAGGGGCTGGACGACGCTCGCCGGCACCGCTGCGCGGCTCCCGCCGAGGCGGACGCGCACCGTCTCGACGCAGACCTGCCGTCCCCCGCCGGCGGCAAAGCGGTCGACCTCGACGCCCGCCTCGAGACCGTCCGGCGCCTCGGGATCCGGGACCAGAACGATCGTACGCGACGGGTGGCCCTCGGCCAAACCGGCGAGCACGTCCTCGGCGGCCTCGACCCATTCGGCGGGAACCCACGCGATATGCGTCATCACGCTCGTCCGCTGAAAGGGCTCGCCGGTGTCCTTGTCGAGCCGCAGCCGCAGGAGCTCGCGGTCGACCTCGGCGACGGTGCTCAGTGTGCCTTCAGTGGCCGACACTAGGTTCTACCCCTATCTGTTTCCAAGATCGGCTGCAGCCTGAGCGACGCGCTGCAATATCGCACGATCGATTAACGATCGAACCAATGGTTCAGTGCCCACGCTCGCAATACGCGTTCCGAACTGAGTCGGTCCGAGTTCGATGAAGAGCTTGCCGAGCGCCTCGTCGGCGAAGCTACTCGAGATCATCGGCACGCCAGACCAGTCGAGTACCAACCGCTTCGTCGGTTCTGCATTCAGCAAGTTTCGACACTTCGTGCGAAGCTCAACGCCCGCGTGACGTGTTCCGAATCCAATGCTCTCTTCTTGAATGCAAACGACTAGATGGTCTTCTGCGCCGCCGTATTGAAGATCGACGATGTCTGCAGCGGGCGGACGAGGGGTTCCATCTAGTGCCAGTGCCTCCTCGATCGCGAAATCGGCGTCCGTTCGAAGCTCAGCCATCACAAGAGTCCCGGGGAACCTCATGTCTCCAGGGAACCGCGTCTTCCGAGGGCGATACTCGCCGCCACGAGCGTCGCGATAGACCGCGATTTGTCCCTTGCCCGAACTGATCTTGAAAGACCCTTCCGCATAGGTCGCGATCCGAAGACTCCCAGCAAGACCGTTTCCTTGTCCCGAATCTGGAATCGAGGTGACGCCGCTCTTCATCGCTTCTTCCAGAGCCTCGACGTCGTTTCTTAACGTCGGAAATGCCTCGCGCATCGCGACAGGCACTCCACGACCACCGTCGCCCACGACGAATTTGATCTTATGCTCGTCGCGAAACGTCGAGACCTGCAGTAGTCCACCCTGGTCGGCTTGTGCGTGGTTCAAAACGTTGTCAGTGATCTCGTTGAGCGACCACTCAAGCGCGCTGATGACATCTCGGCGTAAGTCCATATTCCTTAGCGCGACGTCGAGAGCCGCGTTCACGCCGTCCTGTTGCTCGGCGTGGGTTGTGTAACGCCGAAGAGCAAGGTGCTGCGGATGCGACATGTCGACTTTCGGGTGCTCGGCATCGAGGAAGTGAGCCCAGTTCGCATTGAGGAAGAGCTGCCGCAGGTTTACCGACTCCGGCAGCAAGACCTTGAACGTATTACCTCGCCGCCGTCTGTGGTCGACGAGGCAGATGATCGGCAGGATCGCGTCAGCGTAGGCGCGCGTGGTCGATCGAAAATCGAGCACGAGATCGGTGAATCCGCGGTTCAGTGCGTCATAGAGGGCGGGTACGAAGTCCCGTACTGCCTTGTCATTGACTCGCTCGGTAAAGCGAAGCGCGTTCTTACTTCGGTTGACGCTCCGGATGAGGATCGGCGTCACAGGTAGGCCTTCAGTGCCGTCGCCACATCCGACCGTCCCGCCGCATCAGCTCGTCCGAGGCCGCCGGGCCCCAGGTCCCCGCGGCGTAGTTCGGGAACACCGGCTTGTCGCGCTTCCAGAACGCGACGATCGCGTCGACCAGCGACCACTGCTCCTCGACCTCGTCGGCGCGCGTGAAGAGCGTGGCGTCGCCGAGCAGGCAGTCCAAGAGCAGCCGCTCGTAGGCCTCGGGTATGCCGGTGCGGAAGGCGCCGCCGTAGAGGAAGTCCATGTGCACCGTGCGCAGCGTCATCCCCTGGCCCGGAACCTTCGCGGCGAACTCGAGCGAGACGCCCTCGTCGGGCTGGATGTGGCAGACGAGCACGTTCGGGCGCAGGCCGCCGTCCTCGGTCACCTCGAAAGGCGGGTGCGGCGCGCGCTTGAACTCGATCGCGATCGTGGTCTCCCGGCGCGCGAGCCGCTTGCCGGCCCGTATGTAGAAGGGCGTGTCGGCCCAGCGCCAGTTGTCGACGTAGAGCTTCGCGGCCACGTACGTCTCCGTCAGCGAGCCGGCGGCCACGCCGGGCTCCTCGCGATAGGCGGGCACCTCCTCGCCCTCGATGTAGCCGCGCCCGTACTGGCCGCGGACGACGTGCTTCGGGCCGGGCGTGTGCAGGGCGCGCAGCACCTTCACCTTCTCGTTGCGCACCGACTCGGCCGTGAAGTCGATCGGCGGCTCCATCGCCGTCAGCGCCACGAGCTGCAGCAGGTGGTTCTGGAGCACGTCGCGGATCGCCCCGACCTCCTCGTAGAAGGCGCCACGCCCTTCGATTCCGATCGACTCGGCGACGGTGATCTGGACGTGGTCGACGAACTGCCGGTTCCAGATCGGCTCGAAGATCCCGTTCGCGAAGCGCAGCGCCAGCAGGTTCTGGACCGTCTCCTTGCCGAGGTAGTGGTCGATCCGGAAGATCTCGTCCTCGGCGAAGTGCTGCTCGATCTCGGTGTTCAGCGCTCGGGCGGACTCGAGGTCGCGGCCGAACGGCTTCTCGACGATCAGGCGCGTCCAGCCCTCGGCCGAGCGGCGCTCGCCGATCTCGCCGATCAGCGTCGCGATCGCATCCGGCGGGACGGCGAGGTAGTAGACCCGGTTGCCGGCGGTGCCGCGCTGCTCGTCGAGCTCGTTCAGCACCTTGACGACCTGATCCTCGCCGCCCTCGTCGGCGAAGTCGGTCGAGACGTAGCGCATGCCCTCCGCCAGCCAGTTCCAGTGCTCCTCGTCGAAGTCGTCGCGCCCGAACTCCTGGACGGCGTGCTTCATCCGCTCGCGGAACTCGTCGTCGGTACCCTCGCTGCGGGCGACGCCGACCACGGCGAACCTCTCGGGCAGGAGGCGCCTGAGCGCGAGCGAGTAGAGGGCGGGGAAGAGCTTCCGCCGCGTCAGGTCGCCGGAGGCGCCGAAGATCACGAGCGCGCATGGGTCGGGCGTGCGTCGGAGGTGCAACCCTTCGAGAAGCGGGTTCTCTTGTGTCGGCTGCGCGGTCTCCGTCATTCCGGGGTCTTCTCCAGGTGCCCGCCGAAGGCCTTCCGCATCGCGGAGAGGACGCGGTTGCCCCAATCGGCCTCGCCGCGAGAGGAGAAACGGTCGAAGAGCGACGCGGCCAGGACCGGCACCGGGACGCCTTCCTCGACCGCGGCCTGCACCGTCCAGCGGCCCTCGCCGGAGTCGCTCACGCGGCCGGCGTAGTCGTCGAGATTCGGCGACTCGTGCAGTGCCTGGGCGGTGAGGTCGAGCAGCCACGACGCGATCACGGAGCCGCGGCGCCAGAGCTCGGTGACGGCCGCGACGTCGAGCTCGTAGTGATAGTGCTCGGGGTCGCGGATCGGCGTCGTCTCCGCGTCCGACTCCTGTTCGTGCAGGCCGATGTTCGCGTGCTTGAGCACATTCAGCCCTTCGGCGTACGCCTGCATCACGCCGTACTCGATCCCGTTGTGGACCATCTTCACGAAGTGCCCCGCGCCGGGCGGGCCGCAGTGGAGCCAGCCCTGCTCCTCGGGTGCGGGGTCGCCTTCGCGGCCGGGTGTGCGCCCGGCCGAGTCGACCCCGGGCGCGAGCGCCTCGAAGACCGGCTCCAGGCGGCCGACCGCTTCGTCGTCACCGCCGACCATCAGGCAGTACCCGCGGTTGCGGCCCAACACGCCGCCGCTCGTGCCGACGTCGACGAAGTGGATGCCCTTGTCGCGCAGCTCAGCCGATCGGCGCAGGTCGTCGACGTAGTACGAGTTGCCGCCGTCGACGATCGTGTCGCCCTTCTCGAGCTGCGGCGCAAGCTCCGAGACGACCTGGTCGACGAGCCCGGCCGGCACCATCAGCCAGACCGAGCGCGGCGCATCGAGCTGCTGGGCGAGCTCCTCGAGAGAAGAGGCCGTCGACTCGACCTTCGGGTCGAACGTCTTCACGTCGTGGCCCGCCTCGCGCAGCCGCTCGGTCATGTTCCCGCCCATCCGCCCGAGGCCGACCATCCCGAGCTGCACTAGAGGTCCTCCAATCTCACGCGGACGATGCGGCGCTCGCGCTCTTCGAGCGAGGCGAGGTCGCCCGCAGCCTGCGAGTGGATCAGCCGGCGAAAGCCGAACTTGCGGCCCGGGATCGGAAGCTCGTCGCCGGCGTCGTCGACGATCTGCACGAAGAGGCCCGTGTTCGGCCCGCCCTTGTGCAGCTGGCCGGTCGAGTGCAGGTAGCGCGGGCCGAGGCCGTGCGTGACGACGCACCCGCTCTCGGCGCGGGCGCGCTCGACAAGCGGCGCAAGCTCGCCCTCGCGCGCGGGGTCGATGAAGGCCTGGATCGCGATGTAGTCGCCGGGGCGCGACTGCGCGAAGAGCTCCTCAAGCGAGCCGCGCGGCTCGACGTCCGGCTCGCCGGCGGCCAGGACGTCGTTCGTCTTGTCCTTCGCGGCCTGCACGTTCGGCTGGTCGAACGGGTTGATCCCGAGGATCGAGCCGGCGACCGCAGTCGCGAACTCCCAGCGGAAGAACTCCTGCCCGAGCTCGTACGACCCCGGCAGCCGCACCTCGGGCGCCTGGCGGTCGGGCCCGTCCGGAGACTCCTCGGGCGCAGGGATCAGCCCCTTCCCCTCCTTGCCGGTCGACTCCGCGAGCAGCTGCTCGGCCCAGAGGCCGAAGCCGCCAGGGTTCGGGTTGATCGTCACCTTGTCGCGGCCCTCGTGCCAGCCGTTGCCGAGCTCGAGGCCGAGCTCGAGGCCGGGGTTGCCCTCCTCGCCGTGACAGGCCTCGGCCACCTCGTCGACGCGCTCGAGCAGCCGCTCCAGGTCGACGCCCATCAGCGCGGCGGGAACGAGCCCGAACGCGGACAGGGCCGAGTAGCGCCCGCCGATCGTCGGCTCGCCGTCGAAGGTCGCACGGAACCCGCGCTCGCGCGCGACCTGCTGGAGCTCGGAGCCGGGATCGGTGATCGCGACGAAGAGCTCACCGCGCTTGCCGGTCCGCTCCCAGAACCAGTCGAGATGGCAGCGGGTCTCGAGCGTCGTGCCGGACTTCGAAGCGACCACGAAGAGCGTCGCGTCGAGGTCGAGGCTCTCGGTCATCCGGCGGATTGCCGCCGGGTGCGTCGTGTCGAGGACGTGGAACGCGTCGGCCTGGAAAGTGCGGCTCAGCACCTCGGGCGCGAGACTCGAGCCGCCCATGCCGAGCAGCACGAACGTGTCGATCATGCCGGGCGCCGCGACCTCCTCGACGAACCGCAGCAGCTCGCTCAGGCGGCTGCGCATCCGCATCGGCTCGTCGAGCCAGCCGAGCCACTTCGCCTCGTCGTGGCCTGTCCAGAGCGTCGGGTCGCGCTCCCAGATCCGCGCGACGATCTCGGCGGGGGCGACCGAGCTCACGACACGGTTTCCCGCAGGAACGGAAGCACGAGCTCGTCGAACTCGCGCGGCCGCTCGAGGCTCGGCACGTGCGCGGTTTCCGCGATCGTGACGCGCCTGGCTCCCGGGATCTCGCGCTCGAGCCGCTCGCTGATCGCATGCATGTCGGGCACATCCTCCTCACCGACGACGATCAGCGTCGGTGCGTTGATCTCGCCGAGCCGCTCGGCGAGGTCGGGTACGAGCGGCTCCTCGTCGGCGTCATCGCCGATTGGGAGCTGGAGCTCGAAGGCCCGTCGCTGCATCTCGGCGACCCACGTGCTCACCTGGGGATCGACATCCCCGGTGCTGCGCCGCGGGCCGTCGAGCCACATGCGCAGGTTCACCTCGACCGCCTCGTCGAGGTCGCCGGCCTCTAGCGCGGCCTCCTCCTCGGCCCAGCCGGCGCGCGTCTCTTCCGACCAGTCGTGGCCCGGCAGGCCGGGCGCGACGAGCACGAGCGAGCGAACGAGGCCCGGGTGCGCGACGGCGACCTCGAGGACGACGCGTCCGCCGAGCGAGTTGCCGACGAGCGCGACGTTCTCGAACCCGTGCCGGTCGAGCACGTCGACCAGGTCCTGCGCGCTCGAGAAGCTCCCGGCCTCGAGCGGCGTCTGGCCGAAGCCGCGCAGGTCGCAGCGCAGCACGCGGAACGAGCTCGCGTACTCCGCCCACTGCGGCTCCCACATGCGGCTGTCGCAGATGCCCGCGTGCACGAACGCGACCTCGGGCCCATCGCCGGCGACCTCCGTGTAGAGCTCCACCCGCTGGGCCTTCAGGCCGAAACGAGCTCGCCGCGCTTGGCCTTGACGCCGTCGAGCAGCTCGCGGAACGAGTCGGCGAACTTCTCCACGCCCTCGCGCTCCAGCACCGCGACCACGTCGCCGTAGTCGACGCCGGCCTCGGCGACCCGCTCGAAGACGCGCTTCGCCTCGTCGATGTCGCACTCGAGCGTGAGCGCCACTTCGCCGTGGTCCTGGAAGGCGCGGATCGTCTCCTCGGGCATCGTGTCCACCGTCTGTGGCCCGATCAGCTCCTCGACGTACATCACGTCGCGGTAGTCGGGGTTCTTGGTCGACGTCGAAGCCCACAGGCAGCGCTGCGTCCGCGCGCCCTTCGCCTTCAGCGCCTCCCAGCGCTCGCCTGAGTGGAGCTCCCTGTAGCGCTGGTACGCGAGCTTCGCGTTCGCGATCGCGAGCTTGCCCTGGAGCTCCTTCGGCGCGCCGGCTTCGTCGAGCCGCCGGTCGGCCTCGGTGTCCACGCGCGAGACGAAGAAGCTCGCCACGGACGCGACCGGCCCGGGGTCGCCACCGCTCTCGACCAGCCGCTCGAGCCCGCGCAGGTAGGCCTCGACGACCTCCGCGTAGCGCTCCAGCGAGAAGATCAGCGTGACGTTGATGCTGCGGCCGCGCGCGATCATCTCCTCGATCGCCGGCAGCCCCGCCTTGGTGGCCGGAATCTTGACGAAGCAGTTCTCCTTGTCGACGAGCTCGTGCAGGCGCTGCGCCTCGTCGATCGTGCCCTGCGTGTCGTTCGCGAGGTTCGGGTCGACCTCGATCGAGACGTAGCCGTCCTGACCGCCGCCGCCGTCCCAGACGGGGCGCAGCAGGTCGCACGCGTTCCGCACATCCTGGACCGCGAGCTTCAGGAAGACCTCCTTCGCGTCCTCCTCCTCGGCGAGCACCTCCTTGAACTGCTCGTCGTAGGCGTCGCCCTCGGCGATCGCCTTTTGGAAGATCGTCGGGTTGGAGGTGATGCCGACGACGGCGTCCTCCTCGATCATCCGCGCAAGCTCCCCGCTCTCCAGCAGGTGCCGCGAGAGGTAGTCGATCCAGACGCTCTGGCCGAGCTCCGAAAGGTCATGCAAGCGTGACTTAGCCATAGGTCTTCTCCCTTTCCATCTCTTCGATCTTCTCAAGCCTGCGGACGTACCGCTCGCCGCCGTCGAACCGCGCGCCGAGGAAGGCGCGCGCGAGGTCGGCGGCCAGCTCTGCGCCAATGACCTCGGAGCCGAGGCAGAGCACGTTCATGTCGTCGTGCTCGACGCCCTGGTGCGCCGAGTAGACGTCATGGCAGATCGCGGCGCGGATCCCGGCGAGCTTGTTGGCGGCGACCGACGCCCCGACGCCCGAGCCGCAGACGAGCAGCGCGCGCTCCGCGTCTCCGCCGCGAATCGCCTCGCCGACCTCGCGTGCCTTGTCCGGGTAGTCGACGCGCGGCTCGGCCTTGTCGGTGCCGAGATCGACGGCCTCGTGCCCGAGCGCCGCCAGCTCCTCCAGCAACCGCTCGCGCAGCTTGACGCCGCGGTGATCGAAGGCAACCGCGACCCGCATAGGACCGTTACGTTACCGGCATGACCGACGCAGAGCGCTGGCGGGAACTGGGGCAGCAGCTACGCGTCGACTCGATCCGCGCGGTCGCCGTGAAGAAGTCCGGGCACCCGACCTCCTCGATGTCCGCGGCCGACCTGATGGCCGTCCTGATGTCGAAGTACCTGCACTACGACTTCGACAACCCGGACAACCCGGCGAACGACCATCTGATCTTCTCGAAGGGTCACGCGTCGCCCCTGCTCTACTCGATGTACAAGGCGGCCGGCGCGATCACCGACGAGGAGCTGCTGACCTTCCGGACCTTCGGCAGCCGGATGCAGGGCCACCCGACCCCGGCGATCCCGTGGGTCGACGTGGCGACCGGCTCGCTCGGGCAGGGGCTGCCCTTTGCGGTCGGGATCGCGCTCGCCGGCAAGAAGCTCGACCGGCTGCCCTACCGCGTCTGGGCGCTCTGCGGCGACAGCGAGATGGCGGAGGGCTCGATGTGGGAGGCCTTCGAGCACGCCGCGTTCTACGGGCTCGACAACCTGACCGCGATCATCGACGTGAACAAGTTCGGCCAGCGCGGCGAGACCATGCACGGCTGGGACCTCGACTCGTACGCGAACCGCGCGAAGGCGTTCGGCTGGCACGCGATCGAGATCGACGGCCACGACGTCGACGCGGTCGACCGCGCACTCGGCGAGGCCGCGGCGGAGCAGAACGTGCCGACGGTGATCGTCGCTCGGACGGTCAAGGGCAAAGGCGTGAAGGCGGTCGAGGACAAGCCCGGCTGGCACGGGAAGGCGCTCGACGACCCAGAGGCGGCCGTCGCAGAGCTCGGCGGCGAGCGCAACATCATCGTCGACGTCGCGAAGCCGGAGGACGGCGAACCACATACGTTCGAGGTCGACGGTCCCGTCGAGCTGCCCACGTGGGAGCTAGGCGAGGAGGTCGCGACTCGGCGCGCGTACGGCGACGCGCTCGCGGCGCTCGGCGCCGGCCGCGGCGACGTGGTCGCGATCGACGGCGAGGTCTCGAACTCGACCTACGCCGAGATCTTCCGCGACGCGCACCCCGACCGGTACTTCGAGATGTACATCGCCGAGCAGCAGCTGATCGCGGCCGCGGTCGGCCTCCAGGTGCGCAAGTGGGTGCCGTTCGCGTCGACCTTCGCAGCGTTCTTCTCGCGCGCCTACGACTTCATCCGCATGGCCGCGATCAGCCAGGCGAACATCCGGCTCTGCGGCTCGCACGCCGGCGTCTCGATCGGCGAGGACGGCCCCTCGCAGATGGCGCTCGAGGACCTGGCGATGATGCGCGCCGTCCACGGCTCGACCGTGCTCTACCCGTGCGACGCGAACCAGACGGCCCGGCTGGTGGCGGAGATGGCCGATACCGACGGGATCGTCTACATGCGCACCACACGCGCGGCGACGCCGGTCGTCTACGGCAACGGCGAGGACTTCCCGGTCGGCGGTTCGCGCATCCTGCGCGACGGCGACGACCTGGCGATCGTCGCGGCCGGGATCACGTTGCACGAGTCGCTCGCGGCGGCCGACCGGCTCGCCTCGGAGGGAATCAACGCGCGCGTGATCGACCTCTACTCGGTCAAGCCGGTCGACGAGGAGACGCTGCGCGCGGCCGCCGAGGCGACCGGCGGGCGGATCCTCACCGTCGAGGACCACTGGCCCGAGGGCGGGATCGGCGACGCGGTGCTCGAGGCGCTCTCGGACGGCGAGGCGGCGCCCCGCGTCGTGCGGCTCGCGGTGCGCGACATGCCCGGCTCCGGCAAGCCGGCCGAGCTGCTCGCGGCGGCCGGGATCGACGCCGAGCACATCGCCTCGGCGGCGCGCACGCTCGTCGGCGCTGCGGTCAGCGCCTAGAAGAGCCGCTCGTACAGCTCGCGCTGCCGCTCTCGCGCCGCTGTGTAGATCGCGCTGCGTTCTGCGTCAGGCTCGAACACGCGGCCGAGCGGCGCCGGCTCGGGCTCGGCGCCCAGCCGCTCGAGAACGTGAACCGCCGCCCCACGCGCTGAGCCTTCCTCGACGCCCGACGCCGTGACCGGACGGTCGAGCACGTCGGCGAAGATCTGAGTCCACCGCGGGCCGGCCAGCAGCGCGTGTCCGGTCGCGACCAGCTCGCGGATCTCCGGAAGCGAGTCGGCGATCTCGGCGAGGCGGTAGGCGACACCTTCGAGCCCGGCCTGCAGCAGGTCTTGCGCGTCGGCGTCGAAGGTGAGGCCGGCGATCGCTCCGGTCGCGCGAGGGTTCCAGCCGGGGCTGCGCTCCCCGCCGAGAAGCGGCAGGAAGGTCAGCCCGTGCGCATCCGGCGGACGCGGCTCAGCCGGCTCGAGGCGGAGGGTTCGCTTAAGCCACGCGTACAGGTTGCCGCCGTCCGAGACCGCACCGCCTTCGATGACCCGGCGCTCGTCGACGAAGTAGCTGAAGAGCCCCGGCCGCGGCTCCGGCTCGCCCTCGCGCACGACGCGCAGCGCGCCCGAGGTGCCGATCGTCAAGGCCGCCCGCTCCGGGGTAGTGCAGCCGGCGCCGAGGTTCGAGCAGGCGCCGTCTCCCAGCGGCGGATAGGTCGTTCCGGCCGGCTCGTCGCCGAGCGGCGGGAGCAGCGCGCTGTCGACGTCAAGCGCCTCGAGCAGCTCCGCGTCCCACTCGCGTCTGCGAAGGTCGAGCAGGCCGGTGCCGGACGCCATCGAGAGCGTCGTCCGCAGCTCGCCCGTGAGGCTCAGGAAGAGGTAGTCGCCGAACGAGACGACGCGGCGCGCGGCCCCGAAGGTCTCGGGCTGCTCGGCCCGGAGCCAGGCGAGCTTGGCGGGCCAGTAGCTCGGATGGAGCACACAGCCGGTGCGGGCGTGGATCTCGCTCGCGTCGAGCCGGCTCGCAAGCTCCTCGGCCTGGGCCGCCGCCCGCCGGTCCTGCCACAGCAGCACCGGCACGAGCGGCCGGTCGCGCTCGTCGAGCAGCACCAGGCTGTGCCAGAAGCAGGAGCTCGCAACCGCGTCGAAGCCCTCTGCGCCGGCCTCCTCGAGCACCGCTCGGCTCGCGGCGACCAGCTCGTCCGCGCCGAGCTCGGCCGAGCCGTCGCGGCCCTGACGAGCGGCATACGTCCGGCGAGCGGCGTCCCCGACCTCCCGGCCGCGCTCGTCGTAGCCGCACGCGCGCGTGGACGAGCTGCCGACGTCGAGCGCGAGCACCCGCATGACGCGGGAGCCTACGCTTAGGCACGTGGCCGTCGTCAACGCCTCCAACCTGCGGAAAGAGCTCGCGGGCTCGTTGCTCTTCGAGGGCGTCTCGTTCTCGGTCAAGCGTCGCAACCGGCTCGCGCTCTCCGGCCCGAACGGCGCCGGCAAGACCACACTGCTCCGGATGCTCGTCGGCGAGAGCGACATCCACGGCGGCGAGCTCTCATTCGCAAAGGGCACCCGGATCGCGCTGCACGACCAGCGGCCGCCGCTCGACCGCGGCCTGACGCTGCGCGAGTACTCACTCACCGGCGCGCGCGACCTGATCGAGACCGAGAAGGAGCTCCGCGCCCTCGAGCAGGCGATGGCCAACGGCGATCATGCCCAGGCGACGCTGAGCCGCTACGCGGAGGCGCAGTCGCGCCTCGAGCACGCGGGCGGCTACAACTGGCGCGACCGTGCGGCGGCGGCCCTCCGCGGCCTCGGCTTCGCCGAGCACGACCTCGACCGGCCGCTGACGACGTTCTCCGGGGGCGAGCTGACGCGCGCCTCGCTCGCCCGCGCGCTGGCCGGCGACCCCGACCTGCTGCTGCTCGACGAGCCGACGAACCACCTGGACGTCGAGAACCTCGAGTGGCTCGAGCAGGAGCTGCAGTCGCTCGACGCCGCCGTGATCCTGGTCGCGCACGACCGCTGGTTCCTCGAGGCGGTCACGACCGGCGTGCTCGAGCTCGAGGCCGGACGCTCGCTGTTCTTCCCCGGGCCTTGGCACGTCTGGCGGCTCGAGAAGGCGGCGCGCGCGCAGGCCGCCGCGAAGACGGCCGAGCGCGTCGGCGCGGACATCGTCCGGCTCGAGCGGTTCGTCGAGCGCTTTCGTTACAAGAAGAGCAAGGCCAAGCAGGCCCAGGCGAAGCTGACGCAGATCAAGCGGCTCGAGGTGGAGCGCTCGGGCGCGGCCGGCGAGTACGAGCTTTTGACGCGGCACAGCAAGACACTGGGCTTCGAGTTCCTGAAGCCCGCGCGCAGCGGCCGGACCGTCCTCGAGGCGACCGGCCTCGGCGTGGCCGCGGGCGACAAGCAGCTGCTCAGCGCCGCGACCTTCGCGCTCGAGCGCGGCGAGCACGTCGGGCTCGTGGGGGCGAACGGCTCCGGCAAGACGACGCTGCTCGAGACCGCCCTCGACCGGCGCGAGTCGGTCGGCGGCAAGGTCCGCCTCGGCCACGGCGTCATTCCCGCGTACTTCTCCCAGCACGAGGTCGAGCTCGATGAGCGCGGCAGCGTGCTCGACTGCGCCCAGCGCTCGACCGGGCTGACGCGGCCGCAGGCGCAGAAGCTGCTCGGCCGCTTCCTCTTCTCCGGCTGGGAAGCCCACGAAAAGCCGGTCACGGCGCTTTCGGGCGGCGAGCGGCGGCGGCTCGCGCTGGCGCTCGTCGTCGCCTCGGGCGCGAACTTCCTCGTGCTCGACGAGCCGACGAACCACCTCGACCTCGAGAGCCGCGAGGCGCTCGAGGACGCGCTGGATGCGTTCCCCGGCACGGTGCTGCTCGTCTCGCACGACCGGGCCTTGCTGGACGCGGTCGCTCACCGGCTGCTCGCGATCGAAGACCGCGCCCTGCGCTCGTTCGAGGGCGGCTGGGCCGAGTACGCACGCTACCGCGAAGAGCCGGAAGTCGTCGTCGAGCCCCCGAAGCCAAAGCAGAAGCCGAAGCCGCCCCCCGAGCGGCCACCGCGACCGAATGAGCTCGAGCAGCTCGAGGGCCGCATCTCACAGCAGGAGGAGGCGGTCGCCGACCTCGAGCGCCGCCTGGCCGAGGACTGGTCCGACGTCGAGATGCTGGCCGCCCACCGCGGCGCGCGCGAGGAGCTCCAGCGGCTCATCTCCCGCTGGGAGCGGCTCTTCGAGGAAGCGCAGGCCTAGGTTCTGACGTACTGGCGGGCCGCGCGGCGGTTCCGGTACCAGACGCCGATCCCGATCCCGACCGGGGCAACGACGATCAGCGCGAGCAGCGCAATCGGCACGATCCACCAGACCCGGCTCGGCTTCGGCGTCGCGACCAGGTCGGGCGGCGCGGCGCGGCGCTTGCCCGCAGCCTTGTGCTGCGGCGCGGCCTTGACCGGCCGCACGTGCTTCTTCGGCGCGACCTTGGCCTTCGCCGTCGCCGCGACCGACGGCGGCCCGTGGAACCGCCTGGGCATCCAGTAGTCGACGCGCCAATTTCCGTCATGGCCCTTGACGAGCTCGACGTCGGCGGTCATCGCCGACCACCCCGAGCCCGGCTTCGGGAAGAGATACACCTCGAGGCCGACGGTCTTCGCGTACGTGTACTGGACGAAGCTCCACCGGCCGAGCCCGCGGTTGGCGGCCGGGTACGGCACGACCGGAAGCTCGCCGCGGTTCCACTGCTTGTGGGTGAAGCCCGCACGCATGCTCGGCGCCGCGATGTCCCACGACCGCCCGACGTCCTGGCGGTCGACCGCCGTCTGGATGAACTCGCGCAGCACCTTGTGCACGGCGCGCTGGTTCGCAGGCGTGAACCGCACGCTCTTGGGGTTCGCGTAGCCGGGCACCTCCGGGCCGTTGGCGTTCCCGGGATCGCCTGGGCTGGAGAGGTGGATGCCGAGGAAGACCAGCGGCACGCCGATCGCCACGAGGACGAGCGGCGGAAAGAGCCGGCGGCGCCAGCGGGGTGAGGACAGGATCCACACGCCCTCATTGTGCCGACGATCTCAGGTGCCGTCGAAGGTGGCGACGACCGCCTCGGCGACGACTTTCATCGGCCGGCCGGAGACTTGGCTCGCCTTGCGCAGGCGGGCGAAGGCCTCCTGCTCGCTCAGCCCCTCGCGCTCCATCAGGAGCCCTTTCGCACGTTCGATCGACTTGCGCGAGGCGAGGGCCTCGGCCAGCGAATCGGCCTGCTCGCGTAGCGCCACGAGCTCCTCGTGCCGGGCGCGCGCGGTCCGGATCGCAGGCAGCAGGTCCTGCTCGCGGAACGGCTTGACGAGGTAGCCGAAGACGCCCGCCTCGACGGCCCGTGCGACGAGCTCGTCCTGCCCGTAGGCCGTGAGCATCACGATCGGGATCGGGCGCTCGGCCAGGATCCGCTTCGCCGCCTCGATCCCGTCGAGTCGCGGCATCTTCACGTCGAGAACCGCGAGGTCGGGCTCCTCGCTGCGTGCGAGCTCGACCGCCTCGAGCCCGTCCTTCGCCTCGGCGCAGACCTCGAACCCCGCCCGCTCGAGCAGGTCGCGCAGGTCGAGCCGGATGATCGTCTCGTCCTCGGCAACGAGGATCCTCATGGCGCAGATCGTAGACTCGGGACGATGAGCGCCTGCTGCGTACGAGGCTACGAGCGGTTCTTCGGGCGGCGGACCGCTCGGCGGGACGCGCGGCGCTATCGCCGGAAGGGCCTCGATCCGACGGCAAAGAGACTTGTCGACGAGCTCGCGGCGCACGGAGTCAACGGAGCGTCGGCCCTCGAGATCGGCGGCGGCATCGGGGCGATCGAGCTCGAGCTCCTGCGGCGAGGGCTCGACCGCGCCACGATCGTCGAGCTGTCGCACGGCTACGACGACGAGGCGTCCACGCTCGCGCGGGAGCGCGGCGTCGAGAGCCGGATCGAGCGGCGCCACGGCGACTTCGTCGAGGGCGAGGCGGAGGTCGATCCCGCAGATCTCGTAGTCATGCACCGGGTTGTCTGCTGTTACCCGGATCCGGAGCGGCTGGTGGGGGCCGCGGCGAGCCACGCGCGGCGGCTGCTGGCGCTGAGCTTCCCGCGGGACAAGTGGTGGCTACGGCTCGGCTTCCGCGGGGTGAACCTCTGGTGCCGGCTCACGGGCGGGATCGAGGCGTTCGTCCACGACCCGGCGCGCGTGGTCGCGGCAGCGGAGGCGTCGGGCCTTCGAACCGTCCTGCACCAGCGCTCGGGCCGCATCTGGCGCGTCGCCGTCTTCGAGCGGCTCTAGGAGGGTTTGTCGGGATAGCGCGGTTCGGGGACTCAGCGGTATTTCGTCAAGCCCTCCTTAAGCGGGGAAGACGACCTCGGCCCTGAGGCCGCCGTTCGACTCGAGCGAGAGCGTGCCGCCAAGCTCGTCGCGCACGAGCGCTCGGACGATCGAGAGCCCGGTGCCGGAGACCGGATCGCCGTCAACACCTGAGCCGTCGTCCGCGATCGCCAACACGACGTCGCCGTCCCGACGGGCGAGCTCGACCCGCACTGTCTGGCCCCCGTGCTCGAGAGCGTTCTGCAGCAACTCCGAAAACACGAGCGCGAGCGCCGTCGCGCGATTGCCGGCGAGCGCGATCGGCTCGAGTGACGCCTCGACGGCCTTCGCCGCGCCGAGCCCCTGCACCAGCATCGCCCGCAGCCGGTCGAGCAGCTCGTCGAGCTCGACGTCGTCGTCTCGCCGCTCGGTCAGAACCTCGTGGACGGCGGCAATGGCGAGGACGCGGTTGACCGAGTCGTCCAGCGCCTTTCGCGCATCGACATCGTCGGCGCGCGCCTGCAGCCGCAGGAGCGACGCCACCGTTTGCAGGTTGTTCTTGACCCGGTGGTGGATCTCCTGAGCGAGCACCCCCCGCAACACCGCGCGGCCATGCTCGAGCGCGACCGCTGCGTGGCTCGCGATCGAGCCGAGCAGCGCGCGGTCGTCGGCAGTGAAGGGCACGTCGCGGTCGCAGACGAGCTCGCCGACCTGCCGGCCCTTCCAGCGCAGGGGCACGCGCACGGCGTGCTTGCCGGCGCGCCCGTCGGGCCAGCCGACCTCGCCGTCCTCGAGCACGATCGCCGCCCCGGTCGCCCCGAGCGCGTCGACGGTCGCCTCGACGATTCCCTCGAGCGACTCCTCGAGGTAGAGCGACTCCGAGACCGCCTCTGAGATCCGCGCCAGCGCCTCGAGCTCCACCACCCGCCGCTGCGCCTGCGCGTAGAGCTTCGCGTGCTCGATCGTCTGCGCCACCTGCGTGGCGATAGCGCTCAGCAGGTCGATCTCGGCCGACGAGAACTCACGCGGCTCGCGCGTGCGCACGTTCAGCGCGCCCTCGAGCTTCTCGCGCGCGAGGATCGGGACGGCGAGGATCGACTCGTACTCGTCCTCGCGCAGGTTCGGGAACGCCTTGAACCGCTCGTCGAGGTGGGCCTGCGCAGCGATCATCACGGGCGCCCGCGCGGCCGCCGCGCTGCCGGTGATCCCGTCGCCGGGACGCATCCGTGGCCGCCCGGTCATCTCCTCGACCCGCGTGCCGAAGGTCGCGCGCAGGACGAGCTCGTCGGCCTGTTCGTCGTAGAGGTAGACGAAGCACGCATCCGCACCGAGCGCGTCGGCGACCTCGCGGGCGACGAGCGACAGCACCTCCTCGAGGTCGAGCGTCGAGTTGACCGCCGCGATCGTCTCCGTCAGCAGGCGCAGGTGCCGCGCCGTCTCGTCCACCTGGCGATTGTAGGTAGCCGAGGCACTCCGTACGATCGCGGCGTGAGCACGTACCAATGGCTGCTCGTCTTCCACGTAACCGGAGCGTTCCTGCTGCTCGGCGGCGGGACGATCGCGGCGGCGCTGAATCTCGCCGCGTTGCGCCGTGACCGTCCGAGCGAGATCGTGTTCCTGTTCGGCCTGATCCGGATCGCGGTCGTCGCGATCATGGTCGGGACGGGGCTCGCGTTCGTGTTCGGGCTCTGGCTGGTGCACGACGCGCACTACGGCTACGGCGACGGCTGGGTCGTGGCGGCGATCCTGCTCCTGATCGTGGCGAACGCGCTCGGCGGTATGGGCGGCATGCGCGACGAGCGCACCGCGAAGCTGGCGCGCGAGCTCGCGGCCGCCGGCGACGCACCGAGCTCGGAGCTGCGTGCCCGAGTGCGCGACCCGATCTCGCTGGCGCTCAGCTACGGCAGCGGTCTCGTGCTCGTGGCGGTCCTCGCGCTGATGATCTGGAAGCCGGGCGCATGATCCTCGCGCTCATCCGGCCGGGAAGCTGGAACCTGCCGCTCTTCCTGCACGTACTCGGCGCGAGCGTCCTCTTTGGCGCGACCGCCACGGTGGCGATCCTCGGCTTCGCCAGTCGCCGCCGCGGCGAGTACGCGGCGCTGCTCGCACGGATCGCGCAGCGCACGTTCATGCTCGGGATCCTCCCGGCCTACATCGTGATGCGGGTCGGCGCGCAGTGGATCGACAGCAAGGAGTTCCCGCACGGCCACGAGCCCGGCTGGGTCGGCGTCGGCTTCGCGATCTCCGATGCGGGGGCGCTCCTGTTGATCATCGTCGGGATATTGCTCGCGGTACGGCGGCAGCGCATCCTGCTCGCGGTCCCGATGCTGACGGTGCTCTATGTGGTCGCCCTGGGCATCGCCTGGGTCGCCATGTCCGGCAAACCCTAGATCCCCAGAACGACCACGAGCTGCGGGAAAACCCAGCAGCTCGCAGTCGGCCGTCAGTTGGATCTCGCGCGCCGCAGAGCGGCGAGATCGGCGCTCATCTTTGCACGACTACAGAACAGATAGGTAGCGCTCGAGTTCCCAGTCGGTCAGCTGGACGCGGTAATCGTCCCACTCTTTGCGCTTCAGCTCGACGTAGCGGTCGAAGATGTGCGGGCCGAGGGCCTTGCGCGCCAGGTCGGACTGGGCCAGCTCGTCGATCGCCTCGCCGAGCGTCTCCGGGAGCGAGACGATGCCCTGCTCGCGGCGCTGCTCGGGCGTGAGGTGGTAGAGGTTCGTCTCCATCGGGTCGGGCAGCTCGTAGCCCCGCTCGATCCCCTCGAGGCCCGCGTGCAGGAGCGCCGCGAAGGTCAGGTAGGGGTTGCACGCGGGATCGGGGCAGCGGATCTCGGCGCGGGTCGCCTGCTCCGAGCCCGGCTTGTAGAGCGGGATCCGGATCAGCGCCGAGCGGTTGCGCTGCGACCACGCGACGTAGACCGGCGCCTCGTAGCCGGGCACGAGCCGCTTGTACGAGTTGACCCACTGTGCGAAGACGGCGGCGATCTCGCGTGCGTGGCGCAGCTGGCCGGCGATGAACGCCTTGCCGACGTCGGAGAGGTGCCACTGGTCAGACTCGTCGAAGAACTGGTTGCGCCCGTCCGTGAAGAGCGACATGTGCGTGTGCATCCCCGAGCCGTTCTCGCCGAAGATCGGCTTCGGCATGAAGGTCGCGTGGTAGCCGGCCTTCTTGGCGATCTCCTTCACGATCAGGCGATAGGTGACCGTGGCGTCGGCCATCGTCAGCGCCGGGGCGTAGCGCATGTCGATCTCGTGCTGGGAGGGCCCGACCTCGTGGTGTACGTACTCGATCGGGATGCCGACGGTCTCGAGCGCGCGCACCGTCTCCTGGCGCAGCTCGCCGGCGGCGTCCATCGTCGTCATCGCGAAGTAGCCGCCCTCGTCGAGCGTCTCCGTCCCCCTGTCGTCCTTGAAGAGGAAGTACTCGAGCTCTGGGCCGACGTTGAACGTGTCGAAGCCGGCGTCGGTCATCCGCTCTAGCGCGCGGCGCAGCACGTAGCGCGGGTCGCCCTCGTAGGGCTGGCCGTCAGGCGTGACGACATCGCAGATCATGCGCGCGACCCTCGTCTCGCCTTCCTTCCACGGCATCGGCGTGAACGTCTCGGGGTCGGGGATCGCGACCATGTCGGATTCCTCGATCGCGTTGAAACCGGTGATCGACGAGCCGTCAAAGCCCATCCCGTCGTCGAGGGCGGCCTCCATCTCGCTCGGCGTGACCGCGAAGCTCTTCAGGTGCCCCTCGATGTCGGTGAACCAGAGGAGCAGGAACTCGATCCCCTCGTCCTTGATCCGCCCGAGCACGTTCTTGCGTGCCTTCGGATCGCTCGTCGCCCTCGGCTTGCTCTCGACCTGCGCCACGCTCGACTCCTCCCTTCAAAACACAAAAAGCCCCGGAACGCTTGCGCGCCCGAGGCCCCGTCGCCTTCGAACTGCGCGCAAGCCTAGCCGATGATCGCCTCGGCAGGAGGGAGCTCGTCGAGCTCCGGCTCGCGACCCTGGTGCGCGATCGCGCGGCCGTAGAGGCCGAGCGCCGGCCCGATCGCGGTGGCGCCCACCGCCAGCGCCGCGCGGATCCCCCAGACGTTGCCGACCACGCCCAGGACCGGCCCGCCGCCGGTCTGGCCGATCGCGTTCGCCTGCCCGCTGATGGAGAGCACCGTCGCCCGGACGCGGGAGTCGGTGATCTGCTCGTTCAGCCAGATCGTGTAGAGCGGGCCGGCGAGGTCGCGCGCGAAGAAGACGCCGAGGAGTGCACCGATCGCAATCCAGACCGACCCGGTGAGCGCAAAGAGGAGCATCGCGACCAACTCCAGCACCGTGAGGCCGAGGAGCGAGCGTGTTACGACCTCGCGGCCGCCGCGATGGAAACGCCGGATCAGCCAGGTCGTCCCGGCGAAGCCGAGCACCATGCCGGCCAGCCAGAAGATCCCGAACCAGACCACCGGGCTCAGGCTTCCCACCGCGGGCAGCCCGACGTCGCGCAGGAAGTGGGCCTCCTTCAACCGGTCAAACGCCTCGCTGGACGTCCCCATGAAGAAGTCGACCCCGACCAGCAGCAGGATCACAGGGGCGGCCCAGGCGTAGCGAGCGCCGGCGAGGGCCGTCGAGCGCATCTCGACCAGCGCGGAGCCACGCTCGGCGCGAGGCCGGCGGCGGAAGCCGGTCTCGGGCATGAGCGCGATGCAAGCAAGCCCGCAGGCGATCGTGATCGCCCCGCCGAGAACCACGCCGGCCCGCAGCGACAGCGTGCCAACGGCGATCTGAAGGACGAGCCCGACGACGGCGCCGGCCTGCCCGAAGCGGCTCGCCCGCAGGAAGATCGTTCCGACGCGGTCGACACCCACCTCGTCTGTGATCCACGCCTGGTCGGCACCGCTCGTGAACGTGTACGAAAAGCCCCAGAGACCCCAGAACGCGATGATCAGCCACGGCGCCGAGACGACGCCCACGGCAACCCAGGCCGCGCCCATGCCCAGGTAGCCGATGATCAGCGAGAGCCGCCGGCTGTACGTGTCGGCGACGACGCCGGTCGGAACCTCGAACAGGAAAACGGCGCCCTCCATCACCGTCCCCATCAGCACGAGCTGGAGCGGCGAGAAGTGCAGCTCGCGGACCAGGTAGACGGCCATCACGACCCACGTGGGCATCCGCAGGGCGAAGTTCAGGCCGTAGTACAGCGGCGTCGCGGGCAGCGGCCTCACGGCTCTATCCAGACCGCTTCAGCTTCCCGTGCTTCTTCGCGTAGCGCTCGCCCGTGCGGAAGGTCCAGAGACCGAGCGGCACCGAGACCGCCCCGATGATGAGCAGCGCCCAGATCTCGCGCCAAAGGTCGGTGATGCCCGCGCCGTTGATGATCGCATCACGGCAGCCGCGCAGCGCGTAGGTCGCGGGCGAGATCTTCGCCAGCCACTGCATCCACGTCGGCAGCACCGAGACCGGGTAGTAGACGCCCGAGACGACGAGCAGCAGGCCCTGCGCGACGAAGCCGAGCTGCGTCCCCTTCTCGGGCGAGATCAGCGGCAGGACGGCGGTCATCATCCCGATCCCGATGAACGAGAGGGACGCGATCACCAGCAGCACGAGCGCTGCGACGTAGTTCGCCTTCGGCAGGTGCAGGCCAAAGAACGCGGCGACGACGCCGAAGAGCAGAACCGCGCGGATCACGCCGTAGCCGATCGCGAACAGGCCCATCCCGAACAGGTGGACCGGCCGCGAGAGCGGCGCCATGAACGTGTACTCGATCGTCCCCTCCCAGCGCTCCCACGCGACGGTCTCCGTGAGGATCTCGAAGATAATCCCGAGGTAAGCCCAGATCACCCCGCCGACGAGCAGGATCGTCGTGACGCGCTGGACGTCAATGTGGCCCCCGACCGCGGGGATCCCCTTGGCGATGAAAACGATCGTGAGCGTGTTCGCGACCGTCCAGAGGAAGAACGCCACGTCCCACCAGATGTAGCGCTTGACCAGGTAGATGTTGCGCTCGATCACGCCGCCGAGTCCGACGAGCTCGTGTCGCAGGGCAAGGCTCATCGCGCGCATCAGCGCTCACCTCCGTGTCCGTTCTCGAAGGCGTGACCGCTTGCGGCGAAGAACGCCTCCTCCAGGGTTTCCGAGTCGTAGCGGGCCTTCAGCTCGTCGGCCGGCTCGAGGCAGAGCAGCTCGCCGTTATCGAGGATGCCGATCCGGTCGGCGAGGCTCTCGGCCTCGACCAAGTCGTGCGTGCAGAGCAGGATCGTCGCGTCGTGCTCGGTGCGCACCTCGCGGATGAACTCCTGCACCTCCTGCTTCGACCGCGGGTCGAGGCCCGTCGTCGGCTCGTCGAGGAGGAGCAGGATCGGTGAGGTCAAGAGCGCGCGGGCGAGCGCGACCTTCTGCTGCATGCCGCGGGAGAGGTTCTCCATCGGCTCGTCGCGCCGGTCGGGCGGGAAGCCGACGCGCCCGAGGATCTCCGGGATCCGGTCCTTGGTCGCGGCCGGGCGCAGCCCGTAGAAGCGGGCGGCGTAGCTCAGGTTCTCGACCGCCGACATCTTCTTGAAGAAGCTCGCCTCGACGGAGACGCGGTTGACCATCCGCCTGACCGCGCGCGTCTCCTTGAACGCGTCGCGGCCGAAGACGAAGGCGCTGCCGCCCTCCGGCAAAAGGAGCGTCGAGAGCAGGCGGACGAGCGTCGACTTCCCCGACCCGTTCTGGCCGAGGATCGCGACGCACTCGCCGCGCTCCATCTCGAAGGTCACGCCGCGCAGCGCGGGCACGCGACGCTTGCCGCGCTTGTCACGGCGGGTGAACTCCTTGCGCAGGTTTTCGACTTCCAGGGCTTTCATGTGGTGCTCCAACTCGACGGGACGCGGACAGGGCGCACCTACCTGATCAGGCGGTGCGCGCAGGGACCGGAGTCAGCCGAGGAGCAACATCGCGGGCCGACGATACCTGCGGCCCCTGCCGGCCGCAAGCTTGCGCTCCGTCCGTGCAGTGGGCTAACGTGCGCTGCAGTGCTCGCCGCCGAAGGCGGGCGCGGAGGCATTGGGGCCTCACGACCAAGCGTCGTGGGCCCTTTTTTGTTGGTCCGAGACCAGGAGGAACCAGGATGAAGTTCAAGCTCGAGTACATCTGGCTCGACGGCTACGAGCCGGTACCGACCCTGCGCAGCAAGACGAAGATCGTCGACTTCGAGCAGGAGCCGACCCTCGACCAGCTGCCGCTGTGGAACTTCGACGGCAGCTCGACACGCCAGGCGGACGGCTCCAGCTCAGACTGCTTCCTCCAGCCGGTTGCGCTCTTCCCCGACCCTGCGCGCAGTCGCGGCCACCTCGTCATGTGCGAGGTGCTGTTGCCCGACGGGACGCCACATCCTTCGAATAGCCGGGACGCGATCCCGGACGACCCCGACGCGTGGTTCGGCTTCGAGCAGGAGTACTTCCTGTACAAGGACGGCTCACCGCTCGGGTTCCCGAAGGAGGGCTTTCCGGCGCCGCAGGGCGAGTACTACACCGGCGTCGGCTTCAAGAACGTCGGCGACATCGCGCGACAGATCGTCGACCAGCACATCGACCTCTGCATCGAGGCCGGCATCGCGATCGAGGGCGTGAACGCCGAGGTCGCGAAAGGGCAGTGGGAGTTTCAGATCTTCGGCAAGGGCTCCAAGCGCGCAGCCGACGAGCTCTGGATCGCGCGGTACCTGATGCTCCGCCTCTGCGAGCGCTACGGAATCGACGTCAACTTCCACCCGAAGCCGCTGGGCACCGACGTCGACTGGAACGGCTCGGGGCTGCACACGAACTTCTCGACCAAGCACATGCGCGAGATCGGCGGGGAGGAGTACTTCACCGCGCTGATGGGCGCGTTCTCGGATGCACGCGACGAGCACATTGCGTGCTACGGCCCCGAGAACGACTTGCGCCTGACCGGCCTCCATGAGACGGCGGCCATCGACGACTTCACGTACGGCGTCGCCGATCGCGGGGCGTCGATCCGCATCCCCCACAGCTTCGTCAACGCCGGCCACCGTGGCTACCTCGAAGATCGCCGCCCGAACTCGATGGCCGACCCATACCGGATCACCGGCCGCATCCTGCTGACGATCGAGTCGGTCACCGCGCAGGCGCTGATCGAGGACGCGTTCGCGGCGTAGGCGGTGCGCCGCGCGGCCCTCCCTGCGCCACGACCTCTGAGTGTGAAGGTGCGTGTCCTCCGACCGGGTGACTGGCCAGAGGTCTCGCGCATCTACGCCGAAGGGATCGCGACCGGGAACGCGACCTTCGAGACCGAGGTCCCGTCGTGGGAGGCCTGGGACGCGGTGCACCTGCGGGAGCACCGCTTCGTGGCAGACCGCGAGGGACGCGTCGTGGGCTGGGTCGCCCTCGCGCCGGTTTCGTCGCGCAGCTGTTACGCCGGCGTCGCCGAGATCAGCGCCTACGTCGGCGAGGAAGCTCGCAGCAAGGGCGTCGGAGCCGAGTTGCTCGCCGCCGCGATCGAGAGCTCGGAGCGGGCCGGCATCTGGACGCTTCAGACCGGCGTCTTCCCGGAGAACGCGCCGAGCCTCGGGCTCCTGCGGCGGTTCGGCTTTCGGGAGCTCGGCACCCAGGAGCGAATCGGGCGCCTGCACGGCGTCTGGCGAGACGTTGTCCTGCTGGAGCGACGAAGCGAGCTCGTGACGTGAGCCATCGGCCGGGGACTGTCCCTCTGCCATGGCCCCTGACGACGTCTCCCCCTGACGAAGGACGTCTCTTTTCAGCGGTGAGCGACGCGCTCGGCGAGTCGGACCAGCCGTCGCGAGCCATGTCCCGGGGGCAGTCCCTAGGACCTGTCCCAAAGGAGGTGGTGAGATGACGAAGATCGAGGCAGTCGTCCTACGCGAACGGGTCGAGATCGTGATCGACGCAGTCGAGGAGCAGACCGGGCACGTGGGCGTCACGGTCGTCGAGGCCGTGGGTCACGGGCGCGAGCGCGGGATCACGCACGAGTACCGCGGGCGCGTGTTCGAGTCGCGCTTCCTGCCCAAGGCGCTGCTCACCTTCGTCGTCGCCAGCGAGCTGGCCGCGGCGATTGCCTCGACGATCGCGGACGCGGCGCGCAGCGGCAACGACTCCGGCGACGGGCTCGTCTGGACGACGCCGGTCGAGAACGTGATCCACCACCGCACCGGCCGGCCGCTGGAGCGGGCGGCATGAGCAACGCCAACCTCCTGATCGCGGCGAACACGCTCTGGGTCGTCGTCGCCGCGATCCTCGTGATGTTCATGCAGGCGGGCTTCGCCTTCCTCGAGGCGGGCCTGACGCGGATGAAGAACGCGGCGCACATCGCCGGCAAGAACGTGCTGATCTTCGGGGTCTGCTCGCTCGTCTACTGGGCGGTCGGGTTCGGGATCGCCTTCGGCGACGGCAACCGCTTCATCGGCACGAGCGGCTTCGCGCCCTCCGTCGACTCGCTGCTTGCGATCGGGAAGGCGCCGTACTCGTTCTTCACGACGGTGCCCGGCGCGGCCGGCTACTTCTTCGAAGTCGTCTTCGCAGGCGTCTCCCTCGCAATCGTCTGGGGCGCGATGGCCGAGCGCGCGAAGCTCTGGGTCTACTTCGTCTTCGGCGCCGCCTTCACGCTCATCTACTCGATCACGTCCCACTGGGTCTGGGGCGGCGGCTGGCTTTTCGGCCTCGGGATGCAGGACTTCGCCGGCTCGACGGTCGTCCACTACCAGGGCGCGCTGGCGGCGCTCGCAGGCGCGCTGCTGCTCGGTCCGCGCATCGGCAAGTTCGAGGGTGGCCGCGGAAACGCGATCCCGGGCCACAACATCCCGTACGCCGTCCTCGGGACGCTGATCCTCTGGTTCGGCTGGTTCGGCTTCAACCCCGGCTCGACCCTCGGCGTGATCACTGGCAACCGCGTCGGCTTCTTCGCCTACGTCGCGCTGACGACGAACCTCGCCGCGGCGGCGGGAGCGGTCAGCGGCGCGATCACCGCCTGGCTCGTGCTGCGCAAGCCCGACATCTCGATGATGCTGAACGGCGTCCTGGCCGCCCTCGTGGCCGTGACGGCCGCGTCGGGTTTCGTCGCGCCGTGGGCCGCGGTCCTGATCGGCCTCGTCTCGGGCGTGATCGCGGTCGTCGGCGTGCTCGCGGTCGAGCGGATCGGCATCGACGACCCGATCGGCGCGGTCGCCGTCCACGGCGTCTCGGGCGTCTGGGGCACCGTCGCGACCGGCCTCTTCGCGGTGCCGTCCTTGGCCGCGACGCTGAACACCGGCCGCGGCGGCTTCGTCTACACCGGCTCGCTGCACCAGGTGTGGGTACAGCTGCTCGGCCTGGCGGCGGTCGGCGCGTTCACCTTCAGCGCCTCGTTCGGCTGCCTCTGGACGCTGAAGCGCCTCTGGGGAATCCGCGTCGAGGAGGAGACCGAGACGGCGGGCCTCGACGTCTCCGAGCACGGCATGTGGGGCTACCCCGAGTTCTACATCCCGGTTCCCGGCGGCTACGGCACCGAGGCGCACGGTCACCTTGGCCTCTCGCACAGACACCATCGTCTGCCCGAACGAGATCCGGCGCCGATACCGGAGGCCGAGCCGGAAGCCGCCTAGATTCGAGCGGACAACCCGTTGTAGGGTGGCCTCATGGCCGTAGTCGCTGTCGAGCTGGAGGCGAAGGAATTCAACTGGGAGTTCACGCCGGGCCAAAGCATCCCGGGATTCGGCTTCAACGGTGCCGCACCGGGGCCTGCAATCGAGGCAAACGTCGGTGACACGATCGAAGCCCGGCTCACCAACAGCCTCCCGGAGCCGACGATCGTCCACTGGCACGGCATCCGTCTTCCGGCAGAGATGGATGGAACGGGAGCCGTTCAGCGAGCCGTCGAGCCGGGTGAGACGTTCGTCTACCGCTTCCGTGTTCCGGACGCGGGAACGTTCTGGTACCACTCGCACCACAACGAGACCGAGCAGATCGAGCGCGGCCTCTACGGGCCCCTGATCGTGCGCGGCGCAGACGAGCCGAGGCTCGATCGCGAGCGAGTGTTGCTCTTCGATGACCTGAAGCTCGACGAGGAGGGCAACCTCTCGCCCTTTGGCGACTCGCACGAGCATCACGCGGGCCGCGAAGGCGAGATCCGGCTCGTGAACGGCCGGCAGGAGCCCGAGCTCGACCTCCAAGGAGGACAGGTCGAACGCTGGCGGATCGTGAATGCCGCCAACACCAGGTATGTGCGGCTCTCGATTGGCGAGCGGCCGTTTTCCATCATCGGTACAGACGGTGGACTGCTTTCTGAGCCGCGTCAGGCAACCGAGGTGCTCGTCACGCCGGGTGAGCGCGTCGAGCTGGCTGTCGGACCATTCGACGAGGGCGAGGCGATCGCGATCGAGGGGCTGCCGTACGACCGCGGTCAGGGCGAGTCCGAGCGGGAACGGTTCGCGACCCTGCGTGTCGGCGCAAACGCTCCCTCGCGGTTGACAGCGTCAGGCACTCCGGCTTCGATCGAGGCGCTGGCGGCTCCGGATACCGAGCCCACGCGAATGATCGACATGAAAGCGCTCATGCACGGAGGCCACACCCAGCGCGACGATCCGGTCCGTGTCGGGGAGCTGCAGGTCTGGGAGCTCGTGAACGAAACGGGTAGCGATCACCCGTTCCACCTGCACGGCTTCTTCTTCCAGGTCGTCGACGTCAACGGCGAGCCGCCGCCAGTCGTCTCGTGGGAGGACACGGTCAACGTGCCGAAAAAGGCCAGGGTGCGGATCGCCTGGGTGGCGGACGACCGGCCGGGACAGTGGATGTACCACTGCCACATCCTCGAGCACCACGCGATGGGGATGATGGCCCACTTCGAAGTCGTTCCCTGAGCCCCTTGAACGAGGCGGGCTCCGGTCGGAGGAGCTTCGACGTCGTGGTGATTGGCGCCGGTCAGGCGGGCCTGGCGATTGGCTACTTCCTCGGGCGCCAGGGTCTGCGGTTCCTGATCGTCGACGCAGCCGCTTCGGTCGGGTCGGCATGGCGCAGCCGCTGGGACTCGCTTCGCTTGTTCACATCCCGCCGCTACGACAGCCTGCCCGGGCTCGCCTTTCCGGAGGATCCCGACGGCTACCCCACGCGCGACGAGGCGATCGCGTACCTGGAGCAGTACGCGAAGACCTTCGACCTCCCGATCCAGCTGAATAGCCCCGTACGCCTGCTCACGGCCGAGGACGAGACGTTCCAGGTCGAGGTGGTGAACGGTGAGAAGATCACCGCGGCTCAGGTCGTCGTCGCAACGGGCCCGTTTCAGAAGCCACGCCTTCCCGAAGTCGCCGCCCGGCTTGCGCCGGAGGTGTTCCAGGCCCACAGCACCGACTACCGACGACCGGACGACGTCCCAAGGGGGCGGGTTCTCGTCGTCGGCGGCGGGAACACCGGCTTCCAGATCGCGAAGGAGCTCGCCGAGACACACCAGGTGCAGCTCGCGATCGGCTCACGCCAAACACCTCTGCCGCAGCGAATTCTCGGCCGTGACCTGTTCTGGTGGCTGACCAAGACCGGTCTGATCGAGAAGACGGTCGACACGCGGATCGGCCGCCGCGTCCGGAACCGCGACACGCTGATCGGCTCGAGCCCGCGCGAGCTCAAACGCCGTTACGGCATCGAATTGAAGCCGCGCCTCGTCGACGTGCAAGAACGCACTGCACGCTTCGCCGACGACAAAGCCGAGGTCGACGCTGTCATCTGGGCGACGGGATACCGCCCCGACTACTCCTGGATGGAGCTTCCTGTGGTGGAAACGAACGGAACTGTTCGACACCGTCGAGGCGTGCCCGACGTGCCCGGGCTCTATTTCCTCGGCCTCACGTGGCAGCACACGCGAGGGTCGGCGTTGCTCGGCTGGGTCAAGGACGACGCTGAGTTCATCGCCGGACGGATCGACGCGTCCCACCACGTCCGGCGCGGGGCGCAAAGTCCTTCTGGATGAGCAAGCACAAACGATGCAGCTGCGCGAAGCCGCTCCTGACCGAGCGCTCGGATCAGAAGGGCTCGAGCGAGAGCTGGTGCGGGCGCTGCAAGCTCCCGCTCGCTCTGCGCTCGGCCGTCTTCCGCAGCGCATTCACCTAGCCTGGAGGCGTGCGCTACCAGTTCGTCGACTGCCGCTGGGAGCTCGGCTCGCACGGCCGCGGTCGGGAGCTCTACCTCGCGGGGCACATTCCAGGCGCGTCGTTTCTCGACGTGGACGAGGACCTGGCGTCGCCTCCGGGCCCGCGCGGGCGACACCCGCTCCCTGCGGACGACGACTTCGCGGCGGCAGCCTCGCGGGCGGGAATCGGGCCGGGCGTCTTCGTCGTCGCCTACGGAAACATGGGCGGCCCGGAGCGGCTCTGGTGGTTGCTCCGCCACTTCGGCCACGACGACTGCGCCGTCATCGACCTCGAGGCGTGGCACGGACCGCTACGCGCCGGCGAGGAGCGGATCGAGCCCACGGAGTTCGTGCTACGCCCCCGCAGCGACGACACGATCGAGGCCGGCGAGCTCGCCGAGCGCGTGGACGAACTCGTCGTCGTCGACGCGCGCCGGCCGGAGCGCTTCCGCGGCGAGCCGAACCCGATCGACACCGTGCCGGGCCGCGTCCCCGGTGCCCTGAACGCGCCGTGGAACGAGCCGCTGCCGGAGCTCCCCAAGGGCGAGCTCGTCGCCTACTGCGGCTCCGGCGTGACCGCCTGCGCGACGCTCCACCGCCTGGCGCTCGCGGCACGCGACGGCAGGCTCTACCCCGGCTCGTGGAGCGAGTGGGAGCAGCTCGGCCTGCCGGTCACGCGAGGCCGAACGTGATCAACCGGTCGCGGCTGTAGGCGTCGTCTCGCCGAGCCCCGTCAGGTAGGGCTGCCAGCGGTTCGGGATCTTCGGCGTGGCGAGGTGGATGAACAACACCGGCGCGGGCGCGCGAGGCGGCTTGCGCAGCGGCATCGCGATCTCGTCGGGCAGCCGGTTCCCCTTACGCATGTTGCAGGGCGCGCACGAGGTGACGACGTTCTCCCAGACCGAGTCGCCGCCGCGGCTGCGCGGGACGACGTGGTCCAGCGTCAGCCGACCCGTCGAGGTGCCGCAGTACATGCAGCGCCAGCCGTCGCGGGCGAAGAGCGCCCGGCGCGAGATCTTCCGCTGCAGCGTCCGTGGCACGCGCACGTACTGGACAAGCCGGATCACGTGCGGCCACGGGAACGCTCCCGTCGCCGATCTGAGGGGCTGCTCGAGCTCCTCGATCACCTCGGCCTTGCCCTTGAAGACGAGCACGTGCGCGCGACGGACTGTCGTGACGTTCAGCGGTTCATAGCTGGCGTTCAAAACAAGAACCTGCTGCATGGCGGAAACTTTAGCGGGACATGGCTCGCTCGACGGCCTCCGCTTCTTCGGGCGAGAGCGCGATCGAGGCGCGGCCGCGGTCGAGCTCCTTCATGTAGATCCGGGCGTAATCGCGGCCCTGGATCGCCGTGACGACCACGCCGCTGCGCGCCGAGTCGAGCACCGCGAGCGACGCTGACTGGTGGCCGCCCGTGTCCTCGTAGGCGTCGTAGCGGACGATCGACACGTTCGTGACGGAGCCGTCGACGCGTCGGTCGACCCGCACGAGGCCGGCGGCGATCTCGTCCACCGCGCGGTGCAGGTCGTCGATGCGTCCCTGGAGCGAGACCGCGAAATCGACGAGGTCGGTCTTGCCGTCGCCGAGCAGCACGGCCTGACCCTCCTTGAGCCGGCGCATCCGCAGCAGCACCCAGAGGACGACCACGAGAGCGACCGCGGCAACGACAACGGCGCCGAACGCGATCCAGGCAGCGGTCGCGCTCGAGACGCTCACGCGCTAGGCGGAGAAGATGACCGGGTAGTCGGCCGAGTTGTTGTCGGTCTTCGTTTCGCCCGCGACGGGCGTTACCTCGACCTTGACGGTCGCCTGAACGCCGAAATTCACAGCAGGGAAGCCCGAGAAGGTGACCTTCTTCGTCTCGCCAGGGTTGATGAACCCGATGTTCGCGTGCTTGACGATGTTCTTCGTCGGCTGCTGGATCGTGAGCGTGACCGGGATGTTCGCCTCCTGCGAGTCGCCGGAGTCCTGGACGGTCACCTCGAAGGTCATGTTCGTCCGGACGATGATCGTCTTCGGCGACGTGGTGCTGAGCTCCACGTTCTGCGGGAGCACCTTGACCGAGACGAGGTTCGTCCCGCGCAAGCCGCCCGTTCCCGGCGTTGTCACCGAGCCGCCGCGGATCTTGCTCAGTACGGTGGCCATTGCCGTCGTCGTGACGAGGTCGGCGCTCTGCAGGAAGTTCGAGTCCGGGACCAGCGGGCCGCCGCTCGAGTTCGTCCCCGTGACTCCCTGACGGTCCAGCTCCGCCGTCGCGGGGGCCTTGAACGAGTCGTCGTAGATGACGTCGCTCGCAAGCAGGCGCTGCATCTGGCTTGCGAGCACGCCTGCTGCGCGGGTCGTGTCCTTCGTCTTCGACGTCGCCGCGAGCGCGCTCGCCAAGCCGTTCAGGCCGCTGACCCGGAACTGGAGCGCTTGGAGCAACGCGTTGTGCTCGTCACGCAGCGTCCCGGGCGGAGTGATCTGGCGGGCGCGCTCGACGTCGAGCTGCTCCTGGCGGGCGAGGCCGGTGATCCGCTGTTCGACCTGCGCCTCCTTGAGACCCTGCGCGAGGAGCGCCTCGCTCAGCCCGCGGCCGATCTGCTGCGAGGCGGCGGCCACCTGCGAGACCTTGCCCATGTAGTCCTTGTAGGTCTTCTCCTTGCCGGCCGACTGGCAGCTCTTAACCCAGAAGACGAGCAGCACGACGATCAGGATCGCGAAGGCGATCAAACCGATCAGGCGCAGGAGCGGGGTCAGGTTCGTGGGGGTGCTGGGACCCCTCGGCGGGCGCTCCGGGCCACGCGGTCCGCGACGCGGGATCAGCCGGTCAGCCCGCGACGTTTCTTGCGTCGGCGGCTCATCCTCGAAGAAGTCGAACTCGATGTCGGTGTCGTGCTCGCTCACTGCCCGCCTTTGCAGGAAAAAGTCGGCTCACTCTATCGACTTCACCGGCCGGGGCAGGACTCTCGGCACCGAACCGAAAACGAGGAAACCGTGGCAGAAGCAGCACTTGCGCTCTCTCCGAGCGAGCTCGTAGCCGGCCGGTACCGGCCCCTGCGCCCGCTGGGCAGCGGCGGATCGGGCTCGGTCTGGCTCGCGCGCGACGAGCGAACCGGGCTCGAGGTCGCGCTGAAGATCGTCCCGCGTGAGGGCAAGGCGGCGACCCGCGCCGAGCGCGAGGCGCTGGCGGCGGCGCGGCTACGGCACGAGCGCTGCCTGCGCGCCTACGGCCTCGACCGCGACTCGCAGAACGTCTATATCGCCTACGAGTACGTGCCCGGCCAGACGATGCGACAGGCGCTGCGCGCGGGCGAGCTGAACGACGCGGAGGCGGTAGAGACCGCTGCTCAGGTGCTCGAAGGCCTTGCACACGCGCACGCGCGCGGGATCGTCCATCGCGACGTGAAGCCGTCGAACGTGCTGCTCGCCGAGGGCGAGGTGCTCTCGGTGCGGCTGCTCGACTTCGGACTGGCCCAGCTCGCTGAGGAGGAATCGCTGACGGCGACCGGCGACGTGCCCGGAACGCTCGCGTACGTACCGCCCGAGCGGCTCGTCCACGGCGAATCCGGCGGCCCGCCGGCCGACATCTGGGCTGTCGGCACGATGCTCTGGGAGTCGCTCGCCGGCTGGCATCCGTTCTGGAACGGATCGCTGCTCGAGACGGCGCGGCGGATCGAGACCGGCGCCGCGCCGCTCGCGACCGCACGGCCCGACCTGCCGAAGCCGCTCTGCAAGCTCGTCGACCGGATGCTCGCGCTCGACCCCGGCGCCCGGCCCGCGGCGGCGAGCCTCGCGCTCGAGCTGCGCGACACCTTCGCCGAGCGCCTGCGCCGCCGCAAGACGCGCACTACGATCCCCGAGCTGAGCGTGCCTCTGCGCCTCGCGGCTCCCGCCGCCGCCGCGCTCTTCGCCGGCTGGACGACCGCCGCGCTTCCCTTCTTCCCAGCCCTGTTCGCGCCGCTGCTGGCCCTGATCGCCGGGGCGCTCACCCTGGCCCGGCCACGGCTCGGACTGGCTTTCGCGCTCGCCGTGCCCGTCCTGCCGCTCGGGAACGTCTCGTCCGGGCTCGCGCTCGTCTACGGGGCGGTCGCCTGCGCCTGGCTCGCGCTCTCGTGGCGCTCGCCGCGGCAGGGGCTCTTCCTCGCCCTCGGCCCGCTGCTCGCGCCGGTGCTCGCGCTCGGGCTGCTCCCGCTCGCCGCCCAGGCGATCGGCAACCTAGTGCGCCGCGCGGCGCAGGTCGCTACTGCCGTGCTGCTCGCGGCAGTGGTCGCGGGCCTGCGCCACGCGTCGCTGCCCTTCACGGGAACCGCGCCGCCGAAGGGGCTCGGGATCGCCGGCAGCAGCGACCCGTTCGCGGTCGCGACCGCGCTGCTGCATGCGCTCGACGCGCGTCCGGCGCTGCTACTCGAGGCGGTCCTGCTGGCGGCAGCCGCCGTGACGCTCCCGCTCGCGCGCCGCCACGGCCCGTGGGGCATCGCCGGCCTCGGCGCGGGACTGATCGCCCTCTCGCTGCTACCCGTGCCCGCCGTTGCCGCCGCACCGGTCGTGATCGCGGCGTGGGCGACGTGCACCGTCCTGGCGCTCAAAGCCCGGGGTTAGAGTTCAGCCCCGGGGCATATTGCCCCCCCCCCCCCCCCGCCCCCCCCGGTTGAGCGTCCTCAGGAACATCGCGCACAGTATCGAAGGCCTTTTCGTGGGAGTCTTCGGCCGCGCCTTTCGCACCCACGTGCAGCCCGTCGAGCTCGCGCGCAAGCTCGTCAAGGAGATGGAGGACCACCGGGTGATCTCCGTCTCGCGGGTCTACGCGCCGAACGAATACACCGTCTACCTCGCCCCCTCCGACCGCGAGCAGTTCGCGAGCTACGAGGAATCGCTGCAGAGCGAGCTGCAGGACTACATCGCCGAGAACGCGCGGCGAGAGCGCTACGAGCTGCTCTCGTCGCCGGAAGTGAAGTTCGAGACCGACGAGGACCTGGAGATGGGCGAGTTCGGAATCGCGACGCGAATGGTCCAGGGAGCCGCCCCACAGCCAGGCGAGCCGGAGCCGCAGCCGGAGGCCGGGCACACGATGGTCTACCGCAAGCCGGTCGAAACCGAGGCGGCCTCCGTCGAGGATCTCGGGCTCGGCCGCGAGGTGGTCAGCCTCACGTACGACGGGACGAAGCACGAGCTCGAGGGAGGCAGGGCGACGATCGGCCGCTCGAAGGACTGCGACATCCAGCTCGCCGACGCCAATGTCTCGCGCAAGCACGCTGAGGTACGGCAGGAGGGTGCGGCGTACTGGGTCGTCGACCTCGACTCGACGAACGGGATGGAGGTGAACGGGCGCCGCCAGAAGCGCGCGAAGCTGCGGCAGGGCGATCGGATCACGCTCGGGTCGACCGAGCTCGTCTTCCGGCGGGAGACGGAGTCGGAGGACTGATGTTCGCGTCCGTCGCCGTCGAGGAGGCGCTGCTCGTCCTCAAGCTCGCGTTCCTCGTCCTGCTCTACCTGTTCATCTGGAGGATCGTGCGCTCGGCCGCACGCGACGTGCGGATGCCGCAGGAGAGCTTCGTGCTCGCGCCGGGGTCTGTCCCCGGGCTCTCGCAGGAGGAGCCGCACGTGCAGAGCGGCCGGCTCATCGTCGTCAAGAGCCCGGCGCTCGAAGAAGGCGACGAGCTGACTCTCGACTCGTCAGCGCTGCTCCTCGGCCGCGGCTCGACGAATGACGTCAACCTCGCCCGCGACGAGTACGCATCGACGAAGCACGCGCGGGTCGAGCCACGGCGCGACGGCGTCTGGGTCGAAGACGTGGGCTCGACGAACGGCACCTACCTGAACGGGATCCGGCTGACGCGCGCGAAGCGGCTGACGACCGGCGACGTCGTGCGCGTGGGCGAAACCGAGCTGAGGTACGAGACATGAACACGGGGCGGGTGCCGGTGCGCTCGACGAGCCTGACCGACACGGGCCGCCGCCGCAGGCACAACGAGGACGCCTACGTCTGCGAGCCGCCGCTCTTTGCGGTCGCCGACGGGATGGGCGGCGCGCAGGCGGGCGAGCTGGCCTCGACGCTCGCCGCGGCGGCCCTCCGCGACAAGGGCTCCGACCATGGCGGCGGGGAGCAGCGCGTGGACGAGCTGATCCAGGAGGCGAACCGGCGCGTCTACCAGCGCCAGTCCGAAGACGCCTCCGCCTCCGGGATGGGCACGACCATGACCGTGGCGCTCGTCGAGGACGGCCGAGTCGCGATCGGCCACGTCGGCGACTCGCGCGCCTATCTGATCCGCGGCCGCGGGCTCGAGCAGCTGACCGAGGACCACTCGCTCGTGGCGGAGCTCGTCCGCAGCGGCAAGCTCTCACCCGAGGAGGCGGAGAGTCACCCGCAGCGTTCGGTGATCACGCGCGCGCTCGGCACCGATCCTGACGTCGACGTCGACACCTTCTCGGTCGAGACGAAGCCGGGCGACCTCTTCCTGCTCTGCTCCGACGGGCTGACCTCGATGGTCGACGACGAGACGGTCCTGCGCGAAATCGATCGCAACCGCGGCGACCTCGCGAGCGCGGCGAAGGCGCTCATCCGCGCCGCGAACAAGGGCGGCGGCGAGGACAACATCACCGTCGTCTTCTTCGAGATCGCCGACGAGGGCGCGGGAACCGACACCGAGCGGACGGTGACGTTGCCACCTGCCGAGGACGATGACGACACCCTCGACGAGCACGGCGGCGTCCCCGTGATCGAGACGACCGAAGCCCCCGAGCGACCGCGACAGGAGACGAGCCACGCCGGTCGCCGGGCGCTGTTCTCGATGCTGGCGCTCGTCGTCGTCGTCGGCGCCTGCGGCTTCATCGCCTGGGGTCTCTGGCGCTCGCACTTCGTCGGCGCGGAGGGGGACGGCCACGTCGCCGTCTACCAGGGCCTGCCGTGGAACGTCGTCGGCAACGTGCGGCTCTACCGGGCCGTCTACGTGAGCCCGCTGCTCGCGGCGCAGCTCAGCCAGACCGAGCGCCGGAAGCTGTTCGACCACTCGCTGCGAAGCGACGGCTCCGCGCGCGCAGCGGTGCGCCGCTACGAGGAGCAGATCGGAGCGCGATGAGCGCCAGGAACCGCGAGCTGGCGAACCTGATCGTCGTCGGCACGCTCACGGCGCTCGGCTTCGCGAGCGTCTACATCGCCCGGCAGGACGTCGTCTCGACGACCTCGCTCTCGTACGCCGGCTTCTTCTTCGCGCTCTACCTGGCCGCGCACCTCGTCGCGCGGCTGACCGTGCCGTACGCCGACCCGTACCTGCTGCCCATGGCCGGCCTGCTGACCGGCGTCGGCCTGACCGAGATCTACCGGCTGAACCCGTCGGACGCTTTCCGCCAGGGGCTCTGGATCGTCGTCGCGCTCGCAGCCTTCGCAGTGACGCTCTTCCTGGCCCAGCGCGACTACCGGCGGCTCGAGGGCTACAAGTACATCTTCGGTCTGACCGCGATCGGGCTGCTCATGCTCCCGGCGCTGCCGGTGATCGGCACGAGCGTGAACGGCGCGCGGCTCTGGGTGCACGTCGGCTCGCTCCAGTTCCAGCCGGGCGAGCTCGCGAAGGTCTTCCTGATCGTCTTCCTCGCCGGCTACCTGCGCGAGAAGCGTGAGGTGCTCGCGCAGGGGCGGCTGAAGGACTTCGGGCCGCTGCTCTTGATCTGGGGCGGCGCGATGCTCGTCCTCGTCGAGACGAACGACCTCGGCTCGGCGCTCCTCTACTTCGGGATCTTCCTCGGGATGCTCTACGTAGCGACCGGACGCGTGCTCTACGTCGGGCTCGGTGCGGGGCTGTTCCTCGCGGGCGCGTTCGGCGTCTACCACTTCGTCGCGCACGTCCGTGACCGCGTGACGATCTGGCTACACCCGTGGACCGACCACGCGGTCTACTGCGCGCAGACCGGCAAGCTGCTGCCGCGCCAGGACTGCGCGAGCTACCAGCTCGTCAAGTCGCTCTACTCGGTCGCACACGGGAACTGGTTCGGCACCGGGCTCGGCAAGGGCACCTTCCGTACCACCGGCGGCGGCCAGCTGATTCCGTACCTGAACACGGATTTCATCTACTCGGCGCTCGCGCAGGAGCTCGGGCTCGTCGGCGTCTCGGCCCTGCTGCTCGTCTACATGCTCTTCGTCGCGCGCGGCTTCAAGATCGCGATGCTGGCCGACGACGGCTTCTCGAAGCTGCTCGCGGTCGGCCTGATCTTCGCCTTCGCGCTACAGACGTTCATCATCGTCGGCGGGATCCTACGGATCATCCCGCTGACCGGGATCACGCTCCCGTTCGTGAGCTACGGAGGCTCGAGCGTCGTCGCCAACTTCGTCCTGCTCGCGGGCCTCCTGCTCGTGTCGAACCGCGCCGGGGCGGAGCGCTCGTGAACCGCCAGATCGCCAGGCTCGCACTGGTCGGCGTCGGGCTCGTGGCGGCGCTGATCGTTGCGACCACGTACTGGCAGACCTGGGCGACGGCCGGCCTCGCCGACCGGCAGGACAACGAGATCCAGCGGGTGGCGCAGTTCTCGATCAAGCGCGGCGTGATCCGCGCGGCCGACGGGACGATCCTCGCCTCCAACCGGATCAAGAAGGTCGCGGGGCAGACGCTCTACTTCCGCCGCTACCCGCAGGGCGGGCTCTTCGCGCACGTCGTGGGCTACTCGACCCAGTCGCGCTCGCGCTCGGGGCTCGAGTCGTCGCTGAACGACTACCTGACGGGCTCGAACCAGAACCTGAAGACGGTCCTGAAGACGACGCTCGACAAGATCCGCGGCGCGACGATCAAGGGCAACAACGTCTGGCTGACGCTGCGCACGGGAGCGCAGAAGGTGGCGATGCAGCAGCTCGCCGGGAAATGCGGCTCGGTGGTCGCCCTCGACCCGCGCAACGGCAAGGTGCTCGTAATGGCCTCGCGGCCGACCTTCGATCCGAACCTCGTCGAGACGAACTTCGCGCGGATCAACAACATCAGCGCCTCGTGCCGGCCCGCCGCGCCGCTCTTGAACCGCGCCACCGACGGCCTCTTCTCCCCGGGCTCGACGTTCAAGGTCGTCACGAGCGCGGCCGCGCTGGACTCGGGCAAGTACACGATCGACTCGCGCTTCGTCGATCGCGGCTACTGCATCGAGTACGGCCAGCAGGTGAAGAACTTCGGCGACCAGAATGGGCCCGAGGTCTTCGGACCAGTCAACTTCCTGCAGGCGCTCGAGCACTCGATCAACGCGGTCTTCTGCGAGATCGGCAAGACGCTCGGCGCCGGCCGCGTCCTCGGGACCTCGAAGCAATTCGGCTTCTACAAGGATCCGCCGCTCGAGACCCCAGGCAACGAGCGCTCGCCGAGCGGGCTCTACGACCACGGCAAGCTCTTCTACCCGAGCGACCCGCAGGCGCAGGTCGACCCCGGCAGGCTCGCCTTCGGCCAGGAGCGGATGCTGACGACGCCCCTCCAGATGGCGATGGTCGCCGCGGCCGTCGCGAACAAGGGCGAGATCATGGAGCCGCACGTCGTCGACCGCGTCACCGCGCCCGGCGGCGGAGTCGTGCACCGCGTCCACCCGAGGAAGTACAAGCGCGCGATGCGCGCCGCCACCGCCGCCGATCTCGTACAGATGATGGAGGCCGTCGTCACGGGCGGCACCGGCACCGCCGCACAGATTCCGGGCGTGCGCGTGGCCGGCAAGACCGGAACCGCGGAGACCGGCGGCCCCGGCACCCCGAACACGACCTGGTTCATCTCGTTCGCGCCGGCAGGCGCGCCGCGGGTCGCAATCGCAGTCGTGTTGCAGAACCAGCGCGGAGCAGGGGGAACCACCGCCGCCCCCATCGCCCGCGCCGTCATGCAGGCGATCCTCGCTGGAAGGTCGAATCCCTAACCTCTGATGGAGAGATGGCCGTTTCCGACACCCTGATCGGCACCGTCTTCGACGGCCGCTACAAGATCGTCCGCAAGCTCGGCGCGGGCGGGATGGCGAACGTCTACCTCGCTGAGGACCACGAGCTCGGCCGACGCGTCGCGATCAAGATCCTCGACGACCGCCACGCAGCCGACGATTCGTTCATCGAGCGCTTCCGGCGCGAGGCGAAGAACGCGGCCGGGCTGAGCCATCCGAACATCGTCTCGATCTACGACCGCGGCGAGGCCGAGGGCACCTACTACATCGCGATGGAGTTTCTCGACGGCCGCTCCCTGAAGGAGCTGATCGTCGGCCGCGGCCCAGCGCCGATCAAGCTCGCGCTCGACTACGCGCGGCAAACCCTCGCGGCGGTCGGCTTCGCCCACAAGCACGGGATCGTCCACCGCGACATCAAGCCGCACAACGTGCTCGTCGGCCCGGAGGGGCGGCTGAAAGTGACGGACTTCGGCATTGCCCGCTCGGGCGCGAGCCAGATGACCGAGGTCGGCTCGATCATCGGCACCGCGCAGTACCTCTCGCCCGAGCAGGCCCGCGGCGCGCCGGTCGACCAGACCTCTGACCTCTACTCGGTCGGCGTCGTGCTCTACGAGATGCTCACCGGGCACGTGCCGTTCACGGGCAACACTCCGCTGGAGATCGCGATGAAGCACCTCTCCGAGGTGCCGCGGCCGCCGTCGGAGCTGCGGCCGGAGGTGCCGCACGACCTCGACTCGGTCGTCCTGCGGGCGCTCGCCAAGGAGCCGGCAGAGCGGTACCAGAGCGCGGACGAAATGGATGCCGATCTCGCGCGCGTGGCGGCGGGGCTGCCGGTCGACCCGCAGACCGAGACGGCGGCCACGGCGGTTCTCTCGGGCTCCGGCCTCCTGGCGGCGGCCCCCACGTCGGTAATCACGCGGCCGCCGGTTGCCGCACCCGGTCGGCCCGCGCCTCCGGGTCGCACGCCGCCGGCCGGCTACTACGGCTACGAGGGCCCGCCGCGCCGGCGCCGGCCCGTCTGGCCGTGGGTGCTCTCGATCCTGCTGCTCGCCGCCGCGGCCGGCGCCGCGTGGTTCGCTTACACCAAGATCCAGGATCAGCTGAGCGCGAACAAGCCGGTCGCGGTGCCGTTCGTGAAGGGCCTCAAGGAGACGTTGGCGGTCCAGAAGATCCATGCCGCCGGCCTCGTGCCTCAGGTCACGCGCAAGACCAGCGACACGGTCGAGAAAGGAACGGTGATCGACCAGAACCCGTCTGCCGGAGAGAAGGTCGTGAAGCACGGCAATGTCCAGATCACCGTCTCGAAGGGCAAAGAGACCGTGCCGGTACCGAGCGTGGTCGGCAAGACCCGCGACGACGCGATCGCGACGCTCGTCAACGCCGGGCTCAACCCGCACGCGTTCGGCGTGGCCTCGAGCAAGCCGGCCGGGACCGTCACCGGGCAGGATCCGCCTGCGGGCAAGGTCGTCGTCAAGGGCAGCTCGATCCGCATCAACGTCTCGAGCGGCCCGGCCGAGGTCGACGTCCCGTCGGTGATCGGTCTCTCGTTCGATCAGGCCAGCCTCTCGCTGCAGAACAACGGCTTCGCGGTCGCGCGCACGGATGTGGATAGCAACCAGCCGAAGGATACGGTCGTCGCCCAAGACCCCAGCGGACGGGCCCAGAAGGGCGCGACGATCACGCTCAGTGTCTCGAAAGGCCCCAAGCAGTCGACCGTGCCCGACGTGACGAGCCAAGACGAGGGCTCGGCCCGCTCGACGCTCCAGAGCGCCGGCTTCACGGTTCAGGTGCAGACGCAGGAGGTGAGCGACCCCGGCCTCGGCGGGATCGTGCTCAGCCAGAGCCCGACCGGCAACACGAAGGCCCCGAAGGGCTCCACCGTGACGATCACGGTCGGCCACTACACCGCGCCGGCCCCGCCGCCTCCACCGACGCCGTGACCGGGCGCGTGCGCGTCGCGATCCTCCTCGGAGGCCGTTCCTCCGAGCACGACGTCTCGCTCGCCTCGGCCCGCTCGGTGATCGAGGCGCTCGACCCCGATCGGTACGACACCGTGACCGTCGAGATCGGCCGCGACGGGCGCTGGGAGCTCGGGACCGGCGACGGCTCGGTGGCCGAGACGCTGCCCATGCCGACGTCGAAAGTGCCTGCCACGCTTGGCGAGGTCGACGTCGTCTTCCCGGTCCTGCACGGGCCCTTCGGCGAGGACGGCACCGTGCAAGGGCTGCTCGAGCTCGCCGGGGTGCCGTACGTCGGCGCGGGTGTGCTCGGCTCGGCGCTCGCGATGGACAAGGACGTCTTCAAGGCCGTGATGCGCGACCGCGGCGTGCCGGTGACGCGCAATATCACGCTCCGCCAGGGCCAAGGCCCGGAGAACCCGTTCGACTACCCGGCCTTCGTCAAGCCGGCCAGGCTCGGCTCGTCGGTCGGGATCTCGAAGGTGCGCGACGACGACGAGCTCGCCGCTGCGGTCGCGCTCGCGTTCGAGCACGACGAGAAGGTGCTCGTCGAGGAGTTCATCGACGGCGTCGAGGTCGAGTGCGGCGTGCTCGGCAACGAGCGGCCCGAGGCCTCGCTCCCCGGCGAGATCGTCTCGCACGGCTTCGACGGCGCCGACTGGTACGACTACTCGGCCAAGTACGAAGACGGCGGCATGGATCTCCTCATCCCGCCGAGGCTCGAGCAGGAGACGATCGAGCGAGTCCAGGAGCTGGCGGTGCAGGCCTTTGTCGCCGTCGAGTGCGAGGGTATGGCGCGGGTGGACTTCTTCGTGCGGCCGAACGGCGAGGTGCTCGTGAACGAGCTGAACACGATCCCCGGCTTCACGGCGACGAGCGTCTACGCCAAGCTCTTCGAAGCCTCCGGGGTGCCCTACCCCGAGCTCGTCGACCGGCTCGTCCAGCTCGCACTCGAGCGGCACGAGCGCCGCTCGCGCCTGCGCTTCTAGCGGCCCCGGGCCGTGACTTCGTCGATCTGGACGGAGGAGTTCGAGCCGAGGTCGGTGACCCACACCACGTAATACCTGGCGTCGCCGCCCTTGAGGGAGAACGTCGTCCGACCCGTGACAGTCTGTGGCTTCGAGACCGGCTTGAACCCGCCGGTCGACGAGGAGCCGGCCTCGATCTCCGCGGTGAACCCCGGCGTGCCGCTCGAGACGGTTAGCTGCGTGAGCTTCTTCGGCGCGCCTGCGTCGAGCACGACGCCGACCCCGCTCTTGCCGAGCCCCCCGCTGTAGTGCTCGGTCATCCAGTAGGTCGAGGGGTCGCCATCCGCCGCGTATTTCACCGCCTCGGGGTGTTCCGTCTTGTTGTCGCCTTCGGGGTCGTAGGACGCCACGCCGGCGAGGTTGACGGGCTTGGCGGAGCCGCCGCTGCTCTTCTTGTTGCCGACGAGGCTCGAGAGCTTGCCCGACCCACCGGTGAAGGCGAAGACCAGCGCGAGGATCCCGGCCAGGACAGCCAGGCCGCCGAGAAGCAGGATCAACGGCCAGACGCTCGGGCGGTCGGCCGGGCGACGCGGGGCTCGCTGTCGCCGACGCTGCGGCGCCACGATCATCGTCTCCGCGCCGGAGGTCGCGCTCTCCGGAGCCAGGCAGTCGCTCAGCTCGGAGCAGAGCTCGTCCATCGAGCCGAACCGCTCGCCCGGGTCCTTCGCCATCGCGCGGCGCACGATCGCGTCCAGGTGCGGCGAGAGCTCGGGGCGCTGCTCCCGGATGCTCGGCACAGGCTCGTTGATGTGGCGCAACGCGACGGCCACGAAGTTGTCGCCCGGGAACGGCACCTGGCCGGTCAGCAGCTCGTAGAGGACCGCACCGAGCGAGTAGATGTCGCTCTGAGCATCGACCCGCTGCCCGCGGGCCTGCTCGGGCGCGATGTAGTCGCTCGTCCCCATCACGGTCCCGGTCTGCGTCAGCCCGCCCTTCACGTCCAGCGAGCGCGCGATCCCGAAGTCGGTCACCTTCGCCCGGCCGTCGCCGTTCAGCAGCACGTTCTGGGGCTTCACGTCGCGGTGGACGAGCCCGTGGTCGTGCGCGAAGCCGAGCGCCTTGGCGATCTGGAGCGTGAGCTCGACAGCCTGTTGCTCCGGAAGGGGCCCTTTGCGCTGGACGAGCGCCTTCAGGTTCTCGCCCTCGATGTATTCGAAGACGATGAACTGCCGGTCTCCTTGCTCGCCGCGGTCGATCACCGTGACGATGTTCGGGTGCGAGAGCTGCGCGACGGAGCGCGCCTCGCGGCGGAAGCGCTCGACGTAGTCGCCGTCCGCCGTGAACTGCTCGTGCAACACCTTCAGCGCGACGTCGCGCTCGAGCAGGTTGTCGCGCGCCCGGTAGACGCTGGACATCCCGCCGGTGCCGACGAGCTCCTCCAGCTCGTAGCGTTCTGCGATCAGCTCGCCGACCACAACGCTCAATTGTGCCCGTCGCGGCGTGAGCTAAGCGCCGCTACGTATCTAGAAGCGGCGAGGTCGGCGGCGCAGACGGATGCGTGGTCAAGCCCACACATCCTGAGACCGGCATCGCAAGCGACGCCTACGCGAGAGAGGCGTCGAGCGCCTGCTCCCAGACGCCCAGAGCCTCGTCGAGCTCGGCGTCCGAGATAACGAGCGGGGCGAGCACGCGAATGCAGTTCGAGTAGATCCCGGACTTGAGCAGAAGCAACCCGCGCTCGGCGGCGGCCTCGACGACGCGGCTCGCCAGCTCGGGCGCCGGGTCCTTCGTCTCGCGGTCGTGGACGAGCTCGATCGCGAGCATCGCGCCGAGCCCGCGCACGTCGCCGATCGCATCCCAGCGCTCCTGCCAGGCGTTCATGCGACCTCGGATCGTCTCGCCGATCGCCGCGCCGCGGTCGTTCAGGCCCTCTTCCTCGAAGACGTCGAGAACGGCAAGTGCAGCGGCCTGCGCGACCGGATTGCCGACGTACGTGCCGCCGATCGCCGAGTCGCCGGGCGCGTCCATGATCTCGGCCTTGCCGAGCACCCCGGAGAGCGGGAGGCCGGCCGCGATCGACTTCGCGACCGTGATCACGTCGGGCTCGACGTGGTAGTGGTCGATCCCCCACATGCTGCCCGTGCGGCCGAAGCCGGTCTGCACCTCGTCGACGACGAAGACGATCCCGTTGTCGTCGCAGATCCGGCGCACGCCCTCGACGAACTCCGGCGGCGCGACGACGAAGCCGCCCTCGCCCTGCACCGGCTCCAGCACGATCGCGGCAACGGTCTCGGCAGCGACCTGCGTCACGAGCGCGCGCTCGAGCGACGCCAGCGCCTCGGCGGCGGTCGGCCCGCGGTACTCGTTCGGGAAGGGCACACGGTAGACCTCCGGCGCGAACGGGCCCAGGCCGGCCTTGTAGGGATGCGTCTTCGAAGTCAGCGTCAGCGAGAGCAGCGTGCGGCCGTGGAAGCCGCCCTCGAAGCCGATCACCGCGGGCCGGCCCGTGTGGATGCGCGCGAACTTGACCGCGTTCTCGACGGCCTCGGTGCCTGCGTTGAAGAAGGCGGCCTTGGCCGGCTTGCGCACCGGCGCCAGCTCGCACAGGCGCTCGGCGAGCGTGACGTAGACCTCGTAGGGAACGATCGTGAAGTCGGTGTGCGAGAAGCGCGAGAGCTGCTCCTGCGCAGCGGCGACGACCTGCGGGTGCGAATGACCGACGTTCAGGCAGCCGACCCCGCCGGTGAAGTCGAGGAACGTGTTCCCGTCGACGTCGGTGAGGGTCGCGCCGAGCGCGTGGTCGACGACGACCGGCAGGAAGACCGACAGCGGCTCGGCGACGACGCGCTCCTTCCGCTCGAGGATCGCCTTCGACTTGGGCCCCGGAACCGCAGTCCGAAGCTCGATTGCCCGCGTCACCGCCATGTGGCTGACGATAGCGCAGTGAGCGGCCGGCTGCATACCTGCATAGCGCTCATGCAGGCGGCATCAGCGCCGGGGCGTCGTAGAGGCCCTCGGCGTTCCAGAGCAGGAACCCGCGCGCGTGCAGCGAGCGCGCGGCGGCGACCTGCGCGCGCACGTCGTCGAGGGTGTAGGTGCGGCCGAGCGAGAAGTCCTGGAGCCAGGGAACCAGGTGCGCCTTGCGGCCCTCGAGCGCCGTCTCGAAGTCGAGCAGCGAGTGGGTCACCGTCTCTGCGGGGGCCGCGTTCGGGTCGGTGAGGTTGTACTCGCCGGGGTTGTAGTGCGAGGGATAGACCATCGGGTAGATCGCATCGACGTAGCGCGAGATTCGGCGGGGCAGCTGGCCGATCCCGAGGTCGTGGGTGGCCGCGAGACCGAAGACGTCGACCGACACCCGCACTCCGAGCGGGTGAAGCCGCTTCGCCGCGTACTGCGTGAAGGCGGGGATCGTCCACCTCATCGGCTGCGGGTGGGCCCCCGGGTAGCGGATGAGCGAGAGGTCGCCGTCGCTCGGGAAGCGGACGTAGTCGAACTGAATCTCGTCGAAGCCGGCCTTCGCGGCCGCCGCACCGACGTCGACGTTGTACGCCCACACGCGCCGGTCGTACGGGTTCGTCCAGCCGAGCCCCGCGTTGTTGTGCCATAGCGAACCGTCGCTCGTGTGGATCGCCAGGTCCGGCCGCTTCTCGGAGAGAACCGGGTCCTCAAACGTGACGACGCGGCCGATCAGGTAGTCGCCGCGCGCGTGGACGAGCCGGGCGACCCGCTTCGCCTTGTAGTACGGCCCGGCCGCGCCAGTGCGGCGCGCGAGCGGGACCGCCGACGGAACGAAGCCGACGCGGCCGTTCTCGTCCTTCACGTCGAGCTCGATCGTGTTCAGGCCCGGGAGCGCGAGGTACTGCTGCAGCTTCCCCGGAAGCGACGCTAGCGCCATCGTGACGTGGACGCCGCGGATCTCGCGCGGCACGAATGCGTGATTGGCCGTTTTCGGCTTCGCCTTCGTCGTCCTGGTCGCAGCCTTGGCCTGCACCTTGCTCGGATGCTCGCTCCCTCCCACCGAGCGCGCGCCGAGGGTGATCCCCGCGGCGAGCGCGAGCAGGATCGCGGCTGCGACTGCCCGGCGCCTCCTGACCTGCCGGCGGCGACGCTGGCGCCGTCGCTCGCGAGTACGAGCGGTCGGGTCCTGGTGTTCCATCGAAAGGGCGCCAAGCATACGACTCTTCCGCCGTAGAATCGCCCCGTGGTTCTCTCCGACCGCACGATCCGGCGGCAGCTCGAGGAGGGTCGGATCGGCATCGATCCCTACGACGAGGCGCTGCTGCAGCCCTCGAGCGTCGACGTGCGCGTCGACCGCTTCTTCCGCGTCTTCCACAACGCGCGCTATGCGTTCATCGACGTCAAGCAGCCTCAGGAGGAGCTGACGGAGCTCGTCGAGATCGATGAGGAGCGACCGTTCATCCTCCACCCGGGAGAGTTCGTGCTCGGCTCGACGCTCGAGCGCGTGACCCTTCCGGACGACCTCGTCGCGCGGCTGGAGGGGAAGTCGAGCCTCGGCCGCCTCGGCCTGTTGATCCACTCGACCGCCGGCTTCATCGATCCCGGCTGGGACGGGCACGTGACGCTCGAGCTCTCGAACGTCGCGAACCTCCCGATCACGATCTACTTCAAGATGAAGATCGGTCAGCTCTCGTTCGTGCAGCTGACCGAGCCCGCCGAGACGCCGTACGGCTCCGGCTCCCTCGGCTCGAAATACCAGGGGCAGCAGGGCCCGACGCCCAGCCGCTACTGGCAGAACTTCTAGGCTCTCTAGCTAGGGCGCGAGCCGGCCGCAGGCGAGCTGCAGGTCGGCCTTCGTGTCGCCGTCACTGTCGTTCTGCAGCGACCACCGGCCGCCTCGGGCGATCGCGGCCGCACCGGCGACCGTCGTCGGCCTCGAGAGGAGCGAGTAGCCGGCGGCAAGCGAGACCCATCCGCTTGGACAGCGCCGCGTGATCGTCTGGCTCCCGAGGTGCAGCGGCACGCGCACGGTCGTCACCTTGACGTGGAGCCGCTCGGGCGAGGTGCCCGCCGCGCGGATGAGCGTGAGGCAGCTGCCGTAGAACGCGACCCTTCGCGGCTGCCCGCCGCGGTTCAGCACGGAGAAGGAGAGGCGGCTGAGCATCGAGGTCTGGCGCCTGATGCTGAGGGGCGGCCCGCCGCGGTAGGCGTGAAGTGACTTCTGCCGGCTCGGGTCGAGGTCGACGCCGGCACGCGCGGGCGCCGTGCCCGGCGGGCACTCGAGCGTCGCCGCGCCGGCCTTCCTCGGTGGCAAGAGCACGTATCTCGTCCTGAGCGGCTTCAGCCGGAAGACGTACTTCGACGAAGCGACCTTGCGACAGGCGACGGCGACGGTTGCGCGCCGGTCGCCGTTGGTCACGGGATTCCCGAGGCGGAATCGGTAGCTGCTCATCCCAGCCGGGGTGATCGTGAGCAGCGTCGTCCCGGGCGCGGCCGTCGCCACGCCTGCGCTCACGGCGATGTAACCGCGCGGACACGTGACGGCGAAGGTCGTGATCCCGTTCGACGGAAGGTCGTGCGTGGCGACCACGGTCGGAGCCAGCACGACCTGCTCGGTCTGCGCGCGCGCGGACGCCGCGACGAGCACAACGCCTGCCGCCAGCAACGCGATGACCCACCTTCCCATCTGCCGCAGTTCCTAGGCCAGCGAGCGTACAACAGGATGGCCGTAGAATCGAGGGCGTGATCCTCGTCACCGGAGCGACCGGATTCATCGGACCGAGGGTCGTCCACGCTCTGCGCGAGCGCGACCTGGCGATTCGCGCGCTCGTCCGGCGCCCGAGCGACCGCGCCGCGGCGACCCTGGCCGCGTGGGGCGCCGAGCTGGTTCAGGGCGACATGACCGATGCAGACAGCGTCCGCCGGGCCGCCGACGGCTGTGACGCCGTCGTCCACCTGGTGGCCATCCGCCAAGGGAACGCGGAGCAGTTCCGCGGCGTGATGGAGGAAGGGACGCGCGACCTCGTGGCCGCCTCGCAGGAGGCGGGGGTGAGGCGCTTCGTCCTCATGAGCGCGCTCGGGACGAGCGAGGAGACGAGGGACCTCGTCCCCTACTACCACGCGAAGTGGGAGCAGGAGCAGACCGTTCGTGGGTCGGGGCTCGAGCACGTAGTCTTCCGGCCGAGCTTCGTCTTCGCCCGAGACGGCGGCATCCTCCCGACCTTCCGGCGGCTCGCGCGGCTCGCCCCCGTGACGCCGATCATCGGCTCCGGCCGTCACCGCATCCAGCCGATCTGGATCGAGGACGTTGCCGCGTACTTCGCCCAAGCCGTCGACCGCGCGGAGGCCGCGAACCGCACGTTCGAGCTGGGCGGCCCCGACGTCATCAGCTGGAACGAGTTCTGGGAGCGGCTCAAGAAGGCGCTCGGCCAGCGCCGGCCGAGCGTGCACGTCCCGACGAGCCTGATGCGCGCGAACGCGTTCCTGACGGAACGGCTGCCGGGGAACATCCCGCTGACGCGCGACCTACTGACGATGCTCGAGCACGGCGACAACGTCACCTCCGACGACGAGGCGGTACGCGCGTTCGGCCTGCCGCTGGTGCCGCTCGACGAACAACTCCGCCGAGCGGTCTGAGCAAGAAAAGGGGCCGCACGAAGCGGCCCCTGATCCGGTGACCAGCGCTGAAGTGGTAGAGGCGCTTCCAGGCCGGCGATCGTGCTGCCGGCGGCGCGAAACGCGAGCCCCCCACGCTGGCTAGGCGGTTCCCCCGTAGGTCCCGGGGACGACGCCTCTACCCGCTGGTACCTCCACTGCCCGTACTTGATGAAATCACTACCGGACCACCTCCTTTCCGCGGTAGCCGCACTCTAGCGACTGCGTAGGACCACGGAAAGCTCGAGGCCACGGTCGAGCGGCAGGGTGACGCTCTCGAGGGTCGGGTCCGCCTGCTGGGCACGCGAGTAGGCACCCAAGGTGTCCTCGTGCGAAAGCACGTTGTCGGCGATCACCACCGCGCCCGGCTCGAGCTTCGTCCGTGCCTCGGCGAAGAGCGGCTCGTAGTGCTCCTTCTCGGCGTCGAGGAAGACGACGTCGAAGACATCGTCGATTGGCGGCAGCGTCTCGAACGCGTCGCCGGCCACCAGTTGGGCGACGTCGCTGAGGCCCGCCTCCTCGACGTTGGTCCGCCACGCCTCGACCTTCGCGGGATCGCTTTCGAGTGAAAGTATGCGCCCGCCGAGCTGCCGCACCCCCGCGGCGAGCCAGATCGTGGAGTAGCCACGCGAGCCGCCGAGCTCGAGTACCTCGCAGTCGGCCTGCGGCGAGACGAACGCGAAGAGGAACTGGCCGGTAGTGCGGGCGACCTGGCGCGCGCGCTGGTCCCGGGGGACACCGCGAGCGCGTTCGTCGGCGTCCTCGGCCTCGAGCCGGGCGAGGACGGAGCGGACACGATCGTCGAGCACGGACGCGGCTACTTCCGCCCGCACGCTGAATGTTCACGCGCGCCTGTGAAGCTGCGGGTCCCGACCCGCCCCCCTGCCATGGCGGTCAGCCTACCCACGCCCGGCGTACGTGTCTGTGACGGAACCGTGACGAATGTGTGCCGATCGCCCGGAGTCCGCCCTAGGCCAGCCGGACCTTGACCATCCCGTCTTCGACCCGGACTGGGAAGGTCTCGACTGGCAGCACGGCCGGCAGCGAGAGCGGGCGGCCGGTGCAGATCTCGATGCGCGCGCCGTGACGCGGGCAGACGGCAACGCCCTCCTCGGCGTCGAAGTCGCCCTCGCACAGAGGCCCGTCGTCGTGCGAGCAGCGGTCCTCGATCGCGCAGTAGCGGCCGCCGAGGTTGTAGACGCCGACGGAGATCTCCCCCGCGTGGACGATCTTCACCGTCCCCGGCGGCAGCTCGTCGACGGGCGCGACGTCGATCTCTGCCACTAGTGCTCCTCGCGGTGATGGCGGGTGAGGTCTCGGGCGCTAGCAGCAAGCCAGAGGGCGCACTCGTCCGCGGCCCAGGCTGGTTGCCTGGGCAAGGACGAGGGAGCGTTCTGGCGCCGCGTGATAGCGGGCGAGGGCCACTCGGCCATTGCCGTGAGGAGCACTGCTACCGGAGGTCGAGCTCGTCGAGGCCGGCCCACTCCTCGGGCAGCGGCGTCCCCTTGGCGCGGTGCAGCGCGACCTTCAGCACCCCGAGGCCGAGCAGCGCGCACTTGAGTCGCACCGGGGTCAGCGGGATGCCGACCTCCTCGAGCAGCTCTTCCTTCGGCAGCTCGGCGATCTCGGTGGCGGTGCGACCTTCGACCATCTCCATCAGCATCGAGGTCGAGGCCTGGCTGATCGCGCAGCCTCGGCCGGAGAACTTGACCTCGTCGACCGTCTCGCCGTCCTCGCCGAACTGGACGTAGATCGTGACCTCGTCGCCGCAGAGCGGGTTGAGCCCCTCCGCCTGCGCGTCCGCGTCCTCGATCACGCCATGGCCGCGGGGGTTCTTGTAGTGGTCGAGGATCACCTCGCGGTAGAGGTCGTCGACCACTAGCCGAGAATCTTTCGGACCTTGTGCAGGCCTTCGATCAGCCGGTCGATCTCGTCCGGCACGGTGTACAGATAGAAGCTCGCGCGGTTCGTAGCCGCCACGCCGAGGCGCGTCATCAGCGGCTGGCAGCAGTGATGACCGGCCCGGATCGCCACGCCTTCGGAGTCCAACACCTGCGCCACGTCGTGCGGGTGGATCCCGTCGACGTTGAACGAGACGATCCCCGCGCGGCGCTCAGGCGGTGGCCCGTACGTCGTGATCCCGCCGAGCTCGGCGAGCCGCTCGAGCGCGTAGGCCGCAAGCTCGCTCTCGTACTCGGCGATCGCCTCGATCCCGGCCTCGGCGACGTAGTCCATCGCCGCACCGAAGCCGACCGCCTCGGCGATCGGCTGCGTGCCGGCCTCGAACTTGTACGGCAGCTCGCCCCAGGTGGTCTCCTCGAGGCGAACCTGCCGGATCATGTGCCCGCCGAGGTTGAACGGCGCCATCCGCTCGAGCAGCTCGGCCCGGCCCCAGAGCGCGCCGACTCCGGTCGGCCCGCAGAGCTTGTGCGAGGAGAAGGCGAAGAAGTCACAGCCGAGCTCCTGAACGTCCACCCGGTGATGGGGTGCTGCCTGCGCGCCGTCGACGACCATGATCGCGCCGCGCTCGTGCGCCCAGGCGGCCAGCCGCTTGACCGGGTTCACGGTCCCGAGCGAGTTCGAGACAAGGTTCGTGGCGACGACCTTCAGCTGCCCTCCTCGCGCAAAGTCGTCGAGCGCGTCGAACTGCAACTCGCCGTTCTCGTCGATCGGGAGCATCCGGAAGTCGGCGCCGTTCCGCTTCGCGATGTACTGCCACGGCACGAAGTTCGAGTGGTGCTCGAGCTCGGTGACGAGTACGACGTCGCCGGGGCCCAGGTTGTCGAGGCCCCAGGCATAGGCGACGAGGTTGATCGACTCCGTGGCGCTGCGCGTGAAGATCAGCTCGCGTGCTGCAGGCGCATTCACGAACGCCCGCGCCTTCTCGCGCGCGCCTTCGTACGCCTCCGTTGCGCGCTCCGAGAGGACGTAGACGCCGCGGTGGACGTTCGCGTACGAGGTCTCGTAGAAGTCACGGAGGACATCGAGCACCTGGCGCGGCTTCTGCGAGCTAGCGGCCGAATCGAGGTACGCAAGCGGCTTCCCGTGCATCTTCTGCTCGAAGATCGGGAAGTCGGCGCGCAGCTTCTGCGCGTCCAACGCTGGGCGAGCCGTCACGACCACAGGGCTATCGTACCGGGGCACCGGGTCATGAAGATTCGCGCCACAGCAGCGATCGCGTTCGCCGTCCCCCCGCTCGTCGCGGGCTGCGGCGGGTCCGGTGGAGGCTCGTCCTCACCGGGTGGGAAGGTGTTCACGAGCGCCGGCTGCGGCACGTGCCACACGCTCAAGGCTGCGGGCTCAAAGGGCCAGATCGGCCCCAACCTCGACGAGCTGAAGCCGGACGAGTCGACCGTCGAGCGGCAGGTCCGCAAGGGCGGCAACGGGATGCCCTCGTTCCGCAGCAAGCTCTCCGTAAGCCAGATCACGCTCGTCGCCGGATTCGTCTCCGACTCCGCGCGCGCCTCGGGCACGAGCTTCGCCTTCAAGCCCGACGAGGCGACGGTCTCCGGCTGCGAGAAGAGCGCCAAGCCGTTCTGCTACCGGCAGGCGTTCGGCAACGTCGCCTACAAGGAGGGGCCGAAGAAGGCCCTCGACCTGCTTGCTGCCGAGGACGCGCGCATCTCCGGCGTCCACGCCGACTGCCACCAGATCTCACACTGGATCGGCCGCGCGGGCCTCGTCTACTACAAGCACGACGCCGGCCAAGCGCTTTCGCACGGCGCGATGACTTGCAACTCCGGCTACTACCACGGCGTCCTCCAGGTCGCGCTTGCGGGGCTTCCCCGCGACGTGGTGGTGAGGAAGGCCCGGAAGCTCTGCAGCGCTCCTGCCGTGAACACCGAGGACTTCCTGCTCTACCAGTGCGTCCACGGGCTCGGGCACGGGTTGATGATCTACAGCGGAAACGACCTGCCGTGGTCGCTGCGAACCTGCCACAAGCTGCTCACGAACTTCGATCGGGTCTCGTGCACGGGCGGCGTCTTCATGCAGAACCTCGACACCACGATGGGCACCTCCCGCTACTTGCGGGCGAAGGACCCGCTCTACCCGTGCACCACGGTCGCCGAGCGCGACAAGGTCTACTGCTACCTGATGGTGACCTCGAGGATCCAGACGCTGGACCGGTACAACTGGCGCAAGACCGCTGCGTGGTGCCGCAAGAGTGAGCCGGGCTGGGTTCAGACCTGCTTCGAGTCGTACGGCCGCGACGCTTCGGGAACCTCGCAGTACCACCCCGCCAAGACGATCGACCTCTGCCTCCAGGCCGGGCCGAATGCCGGGGACTGCATCTACGGCGCGGCGCGCGACTACGGCAACAACTACGCCGGCGGCCCGCGGTCGTCCGCGCTGTGCACGGCCGCGCCCGCTCGTTATCGGCCGCGTTGCTACGAGGGGATCGGGACGATCCTCGGCGCGCTCCATCGGTATGGCGCCGAGCGGACCGCCGCGTGCAACGCGATCACGCCGAAGCAGTACCGCCGCGACTGTTACCGCGGCGCCGTGATCACGTAGTGCTCGCGAAGCTGGCGGGCCGCGCGTCGCTCTGGAACCGGCGCCGCAAGTTCGAGCTCTTCATGCAGACGGTCCGGCCGGGGCCTGAGACGCGCGTGGTCGACGTCGGTGTCGGCGACACGGGGTTCGGCACCGAGCCGGGCGTGGCGGCGAGCCACAACTTCTTCGAGGCCCTTTATCCGTGGCCGGAGCGGATCACGGCCGTCAGCGACGTGCCGCTGCCGAACTTCGCGCGCGAGTTCCCGTCCGTGCGTTGCGTGACCGCGAGCGGTATGGACCTGCCGTTCGAGGACGAGGCCTTCGACGTCGCCTTTTCGAACGCCGTCGTCGAACACGTCGGCGGGCGCGAAAAACAACGCCGCTTCGTCGCCGAGCTCTGCCGGGTCGCGCCGGTCGTCTTTCTCTCGACGCCGAATCGCTGGTTCCCGCTCGAGACGCACACGCTGGTCCCGCTGGCGCACTGGCTGCCGCGGACTTACGCCGACGTGACCTTCGCCTTCATCGGCCGCGACCGCTGGCGGGGCGTCGAGCTGTTGACGAAGCCCGAGCTGTTGGAGCTCTTCCCCAGCGGCGCCGAGCCCCGAGTCGTCGAGTCGCGAATCACGATCAGCGTCGCCGCGACCCGAAACCCCAAGTAGGTCAGGCCTGCGGGATGCGCTGCTCCAGGGCGCTCGTGACCGCGTTGCGGACCGGCTCCAGCTCGATGCGGTCGAGCACGTCCTGGAAGAAGCCGCGCACGATCAGGCGCTCGGCCTCGGCCCGTGGCAGCCCGCGCGCCATCAGGTAGAAGAGCTGCTCGCGGTCGACCCGGCTGACCGTCGCGCCGTGGGTGCAGCGGACGTCGTTCGCGAGGATCTCGAGGCCGGGAATCGGGACGGCGTGCGTCGTCGGCGAAAGCATCAGGTTGCGACACTCCTGGTACGCGTTCGTCTTCTGCGCGTCCCGCTCGACCCGGATCATCCCGCGCCAGACCGCCGTTGCCGTGTCGCGCAGCGCGCCCTTGAAGGCGAAGTCCGACTCGGTGTTAGGCGCGATGTGCTCCTGGAAGGTGTCGTAGTCGAGGTGCTGGTCGCCGTCGGCGAAGTACGCGCCGGTCACGCGCGAGGTCGCGCCCGGGCCGGCGAGGTCGTTCTGGATCCGCACCTTCCCCTTCGCCGAGCCGAACCCGCCCGCAACCCAGTCGAGCTCGGCGTCGCGCTCGACGCGCGCGTGGTGCGAGGCGAAATGCCACGTGCCGCGCGAGAGGTTCTGCACCGAGACGTACTCGACTTTCGCGGCCTGCTGGACGACGATCTCGACCGCGGCGTTCGTGTACGCCTCGAGCTCGGGCGCCGACGACGCATACTCCTCGATCAGCGTGAACCGGCTCTCCGGCTCCGCGACGACGAGGAGCCGCCAGAAGAGCGATCCGCCCTCAACGCCGTTCCCGATGCGCACGTAGAGGGGTTTCTCGAGCTCGACCCCGCGAGGCACATGGACGAGGAGGCCGTTTCGCCACATCGCCGCGTTGTGCGCCGCGAACTTCTCGTCCGAGCCGACGAGCGAGTAGAGGAGCTCGTGATCCTCGGGCAGTGGCTC
>JBBRYF010000008.1:0-117061 GCA_038237925.1 Gaiellales bacterium
CGCGGATCTGCTGGAAGCGCCGCTCGAGCGCCGCGTCGCGCTCGAGGTACTTGCGGTACTCGTCGAGCGTCGTCGCGCCGATCGTCTGCAGCTCCCCGCGCGCCAGCGCAGGCTTCAGGATCGAGGCCGCGTCGATCGCGCCTTCGGCCGCACCCGCGCCGACGAGATTGTGGAGCTCGTCGATGAACAGGATGATGTCGCCGCGCTGGGTGATCTCCTTCATCACCTTCTTCAGGCGCTCCTCGAACTCGCCGCGGTACTTCGACCCGGCGACGAGCGCCGCGAGGTCGAGGGTGTAGATCTGCTTGCCCTTGAGCAGTTCGGGGACCTGGTTGCCGGAGATGCGGGCGGCGAGGCCCTCGACGACGGCGGTCTTGCCGACGCCCGGCTCGCCGATCAGGACCGGGTTGTTCTTCGTGCGGCGCGACAGGATCTGCATCACGCGCTCGATCTCGGTCTGGCGCCCGACGACGGGGTCGAGCTTGCCCTCGGCGGCGAGCTTCGTCAGGTTGCGGCCGAACTGGTCGAGGAGCTTCGAGCTCTTCGACTTCTCGCCCGGGGCGCCACCGGCGCCCTGCTGCCGCCGGCCGGGGCCCGAGAGCATGCGGATGATCTCGTTGCGAATCTTCTCGGCGTCGGCGTCGAAGTCGAGCAGGATGCGCGCCGCGACACCCTCGTTCTCGCGCACGAGGCCGAGCAGGATGTGCTCGGTGCCGATGTAGTTGTGACCCAGCGAGAGCGCCTCGCGCAGCGCGAGCTCGAGCACCTTCTTCGCGCGCGGGGTGAACGGAATCTGGCCGGTCGTGACCTCGTCGCCCTGGCCGACGATGCGGGCGACCTGCGCGCGCACCTCCTCGACCGTGATGTCGAGCGATTCAAGCACGCGGGCCGCGAGACCCTCTTCCTCACGGAGCAGGCCGAGGAGGATGTGCTCGGTGCCGATGTAGTTGTGCTTCAGGGCACGGGCCTCGTCCTGGGCGAGAACGACGACCTGCCGGGCTCTTTCGGTGAAGCGTTCGAACAAGTCGCTTCCTTCCCCCGCGGACCCCGCGGATTTGCTGGGGCTCATCGTAGCGAACGGGTCGGGGGGTGGCGCCTCGCGGAATCGAGGGTTTCAACGCCGTATCTTTTTGCCTCCAAATAGCGTTGAATACCCCGATTACGAGGATGGGTCGAAGGCTACTCTCACTGCTCCTGTTCGTCGCCGGCTACCTGGTGCTGGCAACGCTCGAGCCGCTCGTCGCGGCTGGGCCGGCGCTCACCAGCTTCGTCGCCGCGACGCTCCTGCTCGCGCGGGTGCCCGAGCCGGCTCGCATCTAGAAGAACGAACCCGCCGCCCCGCGTCGGGGCGGCCGGCTCAACTTGCGAGCTAGGTCGGAAGCTCGTAGTGCGCGGTCTCGGACTCGAGCAGCTTCAGCTTGAAGCCGTCGCCGATCAGCTTGCACTTCATCGTCACGGCGTCACCGACGGCGAAGCCGCTCAGGTCGGCGCCCTCCGCGACTGCACAGCTGACGGGGCTGTCGCGTCCGTCGACGCCGAGGCTGATCTGAGCGGCGGTCAGCTCGGCGATCGTGCCTTCGACGACGAACCACGAGCCGTCAGGCGTGATCGCGGCGTGATCGGAGATCAGCGCCTTCACGACGAAGTGACCGTCGTCGTTCTTGACGCAGTACATCTTCACCTCGTCGCCTGAGACGAAGCCCAGCAGGTTCATGCCGGCGGGGACCAGGCAGCCGGTGGGGCCGTGCTCGACGTTCTCGACGGTGAGGTGTGACGCGTCGAGCGCGGAGATCGTGCCGACCACGCCGATCACGTTCACGGGCGGCGGCGGGGGAGTGTCTTCGCCCGGCTTCAGCTCGACGAGCTGGAGGCGGCCGTCGCTGTACTTGCAGGTCATCACGACGTGCTGGCCGACCACGAAGCCCGAGGTGTCGAACTCCTCGAAGCGGCAGCGAACCGGCTCCTCCCGGCCCTCGATCTTGACCGCCACGGCGTCCTGGCCGATCGCGGCGAGGATCCCGGCGACGGTGAACTGCTCCTTGCCGATCTCGACGCCGCCGTCGCCAGGCTCGTTCTCGTTCTCGGCCTTGACGAGGGTGAACGACCCGTCGGCCTCGACCGTCACGGCGAGCGTGATCTCGTCGCCCGGCTGGAAGGACGGCACCTCGGCGCCAGTCGGCACAGCCACGACAACCTTGCCGCGGTGGACGACAGCGAGCTCGATCGAGCCGTCGGCGGTCGTGTCGAGGTAGATGCCCTCGAGCTCGAGCTGGCCGTCATGGCCGACCTGATGGATGCCGCTGTCGGTCGTCTCGGGCGAGCCGCCGTGGAAGCGGACGCCGCAGTCGACGCGGTCGCCCGGCTTCAGGCCTCCTCCCTCGGCCGCGCCCTGCTTGCCGGAGACGCGCAGCGCGAAGACGCTGCCGCCGGCGGAGATCACGAGCCGTGCGCCGAGGCGCTTGACGACGGCGCCGCGGACGTCTGCGCCGCGGGCCTTGCCGAGCCGCCTGACCATGGCGGCGCTGAACGTGCCGTCGGGCAGACTCACGCCGCGGACCGCGACGGTCGAGCCGACGCGCACGCGGTTGAATCCTCCTTGCAGCCGGATCGTGCGAACGGTTCCGCCCGCCGACGCGGTGACGATCGCCTTGCGCGCCGCGTCCTTCGCGACCACGGCGCCGCGAAAGGTCGTCGCAGCGCCGGCGGTGGCCGGCAAGACGGTCGCGAGGGCTGCGGTGGCCACAGCGAAGAGCAATAGGTAGCGCTTCATTCGGTTGCCTCCATTCGACCGCCGAGCCGGCCAGGCTCATGGCCCGGACCGGCTCGTCGGTTGGGTTCTTTCGGCGGCGGTCGGGCGGCAACCGCACTCCTGCTCGGAAGCTGAATCGGCCCACAGGGCTGTCGACTCGCGTGCAATCCCTCTGCCGAGCCACCGCATTCGAGGGATCGCCCCCGATGACCGCGGCGCCAGCGTCAGCCGCCGCCGATGCTCGCTATACGCTGCCGGTGTGAATGTTGCGGGCAAGGCGCTGATCACGGGGGGCGCCGGCTTCATCGGCTCGCACCTGAGTGAGCGACTCCTCGCCTCCGGCTGGGAGGTCTATGCACTCGACGACCTCTCCACCAGCACGCTCGAAAACGTCGCAAAGCTCAAGGATGACCCCAACTTTCACCTAGTCGTCGATTCGGTCCTCTCCTCCTCTGTGGTCAACGAGCTCGTCCACAAATGCGACGTCGTCTACCACTTGGCCGCCGCGGTCGGCGTCCGGCTAATCGTCGAGCACCCCGTGCGGACAATGGTGACGAATGTCCAGGGAACCGAGAACGTGCTGGATCACGTGAGCCGGTTCGGCAAGCGCGTTCTCATCGCCTCGAGCTCCGAGGTGTACGGCGATCATCGCGAGGACCGCCCGCTGCACGAGAACGACCGGAGGATCTATGGACCGACGACTGCGAGGCGCTGGTTGTACGCCGACTCGAAGGCAATGGATGAGCACCTCGGCCTCGCGTACCACAGCGAGCGCGCCCTCGACTGCGTCATCGTCCGCCTCTTCAACACGGTCGGGCCCCGCCAGAGTGGCGAGTACGGCATGGTGATTCCCCGATTCGTCGAGCGGGCGCTTGCGGAAGAGCCACTCGAGGTGCACGGTGACGGGACGCAGACTCGTTGCTTCTGCCACGTGCAGGATACCGTGCGGGCGCTGACAGGCCTGATGGACGCAAGCGCGGTCTCCGGCGAGATCTTCAACGTCGGCTCATCCGAGCGGATCCGGATCCTTGATCTCGCGGCGCGCGTGCTGGAAGTGACGAGCTCGAGCTCCGAACTGGAGTTCATCCCGTACGACCGGGTCTATGGCCAGGGGATCGAAGACATGCTCCACCGGGCGCCTGCGATCGAGAAGGTGCAGGCTGCGATCGACTGGCGTCCGCGCCACAACCTCGACCAGATCCTCGCTGATGTTCTCGGCCACTTCCAAGTACGCGATTGAGGACCGCTAAGGCGAGCCCGCTTTTTGCGCCGTCGGTGTTCTTGGGCTAGGGCCTGTCCCGGCCTAATCCTCGCGACGCGCCTCCCAGCGGTCCAGCGCCTCGCCGGCAGTCCCTGCCCAACCTCCGCGGTCGTCGATCAACTCCAGCAGCCGCCGGTAGACGCGATCGTAGCCGTTCGAGAGCCGCGGGTGGTGCCGGGGCGGGTGCCACAGGATCGCCACGGCGCCCCCGTGCTCGGCGACGGGCTCGAGCGTCTTCACGACCGCGTCAAACGCCGCGTCGGCGTCGAGGCCCAGATAGCGCTCCTCCGAGAGCGTCGCGTCCATCACGGCGAGCGGTAGCTCCCAGGCGCCCGGCTCGCGGCGCTCCGGATCCCAGAGCCGGTACGGGTACGGCGTGCCCGCGCGCAGGCCGGGCCGCGACGGCCAGCCGATGGACGAGTCGTAGCGCAGGCCGGCGTCCCGCAGCTCGGCGGCCAGCCGGGATGGGTCGCTGCGCAGGTAATGGTGACGCAGGCCGTGTGGCTCGCCGAGCGCTTGCGCCTCCTCGGCGATCGCGCCCGACCGCTCACGTGCGCGATACGACGCGTGCAGCGCGATCTCCAATCCCGCCCCTCGTGTCCGCTCGAGCGCGGCGGCGAGCGCCGGCCGGTAGCGCTCCGGGTAGCCGTCCGCCCGGTCTTCCTGGCGCGTGAGAAAGAAGCACGTCGAGCCGCGGCCCGCCTCCGCGGCCAGCATCGCCTCGAGCGGGTAGTCCGGGTCGCGGCGGCGGAGCGCGTCGAGTGCGAACGTGGTTCCCTCCAACAGCCGCCGCCGGGAGCGTCTGACGACCCCGCTCGCGAGCTTCCGTCCGGCCGTCGGCAACCCACCGCCGCCGAGCAGGTCGACGTCGTGCGTGAGCGCGACCAGGAAGCGCTCGTCTCCCGGGTACCCGCGACGTTCGATGCCCAGCCGGCGTCCGAGCTCCTCGGCGATCTCGCCCACCCGAGGCCCCGGCGGGTTCTCTGGTGGAAGTGGCCGCCCGTGCCGGTCGAGCTCCGCGCCCCGCTCCCCGGCGAGCGTGAGCAGCTGGAACACCTCGTCCAGCTCCTCCGCCTCGGCGGGAGCAGACTCGTCGAAGGGCAGCCCGAGCGCGTCGAGCAGCGCGTCGAGCGCGTACCGCCGCTCGGGCTCCACTACTCGCGCGGCCGCAGCGCCGGGAAGAGGATCACGTCGCGGATCGCGTCGCTGCCGGTCAACACCATCGCCAGCCGGTCGATCCCGATCCCGCACCCGCCCGTCGGAGGCATCCCGTACGAGAGCGCCTCGACGAAGTCCGGGTCGCCGGGTTCGGACTCGTCCGCGCCGGCCTCGCGCTCGGCCTCCTGCAGCGCGAACCGCTGCGCCTGCTCCTCGGGGTCGTTCAGCTCGCTGAACGCATTCGCGAACTCCATCCCGCCGACGACTGCCTCGAAGCGCTCGACCAGCGCCTCGTCGTCGTCGGTCGTGCGCGCGAACGGCGAGAGCTCGAGCGGCCAGTCGTAGACGATCGTCGGCTGGATGAGCTTCGGCTCGACGAAGTGCGAGTAGGCGTGGTCGACGAGCTGTGACCACGAACGGTCGCGCCCTGTGTCGACGCCGGCCTCCTCCAGCTTCGCTCGCAGCTCGGTCTCGTCGCGCGACCAGACGTCCTGCTCGCCGAGCGCCTCGACGAACTTCACCCGCCGCCACGGCGGAGCCAAGTCGATCTCGTGCCCGCGGAAGGTCGCCTGCGTCGACTCCACCGCCTCGGCCGCCCGCGCGACGAGCGCCTCGGTGCGCTCCATCGTGTCGCGGTAGTCCGCGTAGGCCTCGTACCACTCGACCTGCGTGAACTCGGGCGAGTGCTTGTACGAGATGCTCTCGTTGCGGAAGTCCTTGCCGAGCTCGTAGACCTTCTCGAGTCCCCCGACGATCAGGCGCTTGAGGTAGAGCTCGTCCGCGATCCGCAGGTAGAGGTCAGCGTCGAGCTCGTTCGATTGGGTGACGAACGGCTCCGCGAACCCGCCGCCGTAGCGCGGCTGCAGGATCGGCGTCTCGACCTCGAGGAAGCCCTCGCCGTCCAGGTACTCGCGCACCGCCGCCACGATTACCATTCGCTTGCGCGCGAGCTCGCGCGACTCTTCGCTCATCAGTAGGTCGAGGTAGCGCTGCCGGTAGCGCGTCTCCCTGTCGGTGACGCCGTGGAAGGTGTCGGGCAGCGGCCGACGGATCTTCGCGAGTAGCTCGATCTGGGAGGTTACGAGCGACGGCTCACCACGCCGAGAGCGCCCGGGCTTCCCGGTTGCGCCGACGACGTCGCCGAGGTCGAGATCGAACTTCTGCTCGACGATGAGCTGGATCCTGCCCGAGCGGTCGACGAGGTCGAGGAAACCAAGCTTCCCCATTTCGCGCCGCCCCATGACGCGGCCGGCGACGCGGAGCTCGCCATCAAGCGTTTGGCCAGGCTCCGCTCGCTCTGCCTCGGCCCGCACTGCGGCGATCTCCTCCCGTCCGGGAAACCGCTTCGGCAGCATCCCCGCGAGTTTAGTTGGCCCTAAAGAACAAGCGCCGAGCGCTCCAGGAACCGCGACGGCGTCGCTGCGGCCTCTCCGGCAGTGCCGCGGATCGGAGCGCCGCCGCCGGAACTTCTTGGGTAAGCCACTCCACAAGCGGCTCGGAGCCGAGTGCGGCGCAAAGCTCTCCCCTTGTAACGCGCGAGCCGGCGGAATGCACGTCACCCGCGACGAGGTGAGCAAGCTGCAAGTCAAGCAAATCGAATGCCGCGGCTCTGACACTCGCGCCAAGGGTCCCGACGATCGAAGCCGCCGTCAGTTGGACAAGAGTACCCGCCTCGACGAGCGGAGCCAGGCGAGCAGGCCCAGCCTGCACTTCTGCGTTCCGCTCTGGGTGGGCCAGCACTACCGTCAACCCCCGAGTGCGCAGATCCGCCAGCGTAGTTGCAAGTGCGGAAGGCCAACCTACGTACGGAAACTCTAATAGCAGCAGCCGGGGATTCCCGCCAAGGCCGAGTCGCGCGAGCTCTCCGTCGCCGAGGCTGGAAAGGAAATGTAAGTCGTGCTCGGCGCCGGAAATGATTTCCAGCGGAATGCGATGCGCCTTGAACGCGTCTGCGGTCGCCACCACAGAGCGCTCAATTGTTTGAGCGCTCGTCGGGTAGTCCGCCCGTACGTGCGGAGTCGCAGCGATTGTCTCGACGCCCGCGGCGACCGCCTCGCGTGCTATTTGCAGACTGCTCTGCATCGTTGCGGCGCCGTCGTCGATCCCCGGAAGGATGTGGCAGTGAAGGTCGATCACGAGTAGCGACCGCCTTGGTTCCGGCCGGATCCCAGCGGCGGTGCGGAATCGGAAGCGCTACGCCGCTTTGATCTCAAGGATCTTGAACTTCATCGACCCGCGCGGAGCGGCGACCTCTACGGTCTCGCCCTTCTTCTTGCCGATGATCGCCTTGCCGACCGGCGACTCGTTCGAGAGCTTGTTCTCGGACGGGTTCGCCTCGGCGGACCCGACGATGCGGTACTCGACGGTCTGCTTGGCGTCGATGTCGCGCAGCTTCACCTTCGAGCCGATCGAGACGACGTCCTTGGCAATGTCCTTCTTGCTGATCACGCGCGCGGCGCGCAGCCGGTCCTCAAGCGTAGCGATCCGGTGCTCGAGCAGCGCCTGCTCGTTCTTCGCGTCGTCGTACTCGGCGTTCTCGGCGATGTCCCCGAACTCGCGCGCGGTGCGGATCCGGTCCGCGACCTCACGACGCTTGTCGTTCGAGAGAAACTCGATCTCCTGCTTCAGCTTCTCGTAGCCTTCTGGAGTGAGGATGACTTCCTTCAACGGGCCTCCTGAAAGAAAAACGCGCGGCGCTGAGGCGCCGTCGCGGGCGGGGATGTTACCTACGAGGGTGGACGGACGTCAACTCCGGCTCCCGCTACCATTTTTGGCTCTGTGCAGGTAGATCTCCGCAGCTCCTGGAGGATCGGCGACGTCGAGATCCCGACGCGCCTCGTGCTGGCGCCGATGGCCGGTGTGAGCGTGCAGGCGTTTCGCCGCCAGGGCCGGCGCTACGGCGCGGGTCTCGTCTGCTCGGAGATGGTCAGCTGCGCCGGCCTGCACCACGGAAACGAGCGCACTTTGGGCTATTTGCGTATCTCGGCGGACGAGCGGCCGCTGGCCGTGCAGATCTTCGGCTCGGAGCCCGTCGTGATGGCCGAGGCCGCGCGGATGGTCGAGGACGCCGGTGCCGACCTCGTCGACATCAACTTCGGCTGCCCGGTGAAGAAGGTCACGAAAACCGGGGCCGGCGCGACGATGCTCGACGACCACTCGCGCGCCTGCGCGGTTGTCTCCGCGGTCGCCGAGGCGGTCTCCGTGCCGGTGACGGTCAAGATGCGCCGCGGGCTCGAGAACGGGTCGCGCGCGTGTCTCGCGCTCGGGCCACAGCTCGTCGAGGCGGGCGCGTCGTCCTTGACGCTGCACCCGCGCTCGGCCAAACAGATGTACACCGGCGAGGCCGACCACTCGCTGACAGCCGAGCTGGTCTCGCTGGTCGACGTCCCGGTGATCGCCTCCGGGGACGTGACCTCTCGCGCGCGGGCGCAGGCGATCCTGGCCACGACCGGCGCCGCCGCCGTGATGGTCGGCCGCGCCGCGCAGGGCAACCCGTGGGCGCTGCGCGAGATCATCGACGGCGACGTCGAGGAGCCTTCCCGCGAGGAGGTCGTCGCCGAGCTCCTGCTCTTCATGCGCGAGACGGTGCAGGAGCTCGGCGAACGCCGCTCGCACGGCTTCCTGAAGAAGTTCTACGGCTGGTACCTCGGCCGCGGCCGCTTCCCGCGTCCGTTCAAACAGGAGCTGGTGCAGCTCGAGTCGCTGGACGAGGTCGAGACGCGGCTGCTCGCGGCAGCCCCAGGCGCGGTCGAGGTGCTCGCACGCTTGCAGGCGGATCAGCCTGAGGCCGAGGACGACGTTGTCCTCGACCTTCCGATCTCGATCTACGGCGGCGGCTAGCCGCTACTCCCGGTTCCGCTGCCACACGAGGCGCACGCCTTCTAGCGTGAGAAACGGGTCGATCGTCTCGAGCGTCCGCGCGTGCGGGACGATCAGGTCGGCGAGGCCGCCCGTTGCCACCGTCTGCGCCTCGACGCCGAGCTCCTCGCGGATTCGCCCGACGATGCCGTCGACCTGGCCGGCGAAGCCGTAGACCAGTCCGGACTGCAGGCTCGAGGCCGTGTTCTTCGCGATCACCGTCTCCGGCGCGGCGAAGTCGACCTTGAACAGCCGCGCCGCCCGCGAGAAGAGGGCGTCCATCGAGACCTCGATCCCAGGCGCGAGCACCCCGCCGACGTACTCGCCCTGCGGCGAGACCACGTCGAAGTTCGTCGAGGTGCCGAAGTCGACCACGATGCTCGGCGAGCGGTACCGCTCGACGGCCGCGACCGCGTTCGCGATCCGGTCCGAGCCCACTTCGCGCGGGTCGTCGTACCGGATCGGCACGCCGGTGCGCACGCCAGGCCCGAGCTCGAGCAGCTCCGCCTTCACGTACTCCTTGGCGAAGTCCTCGTAGGCGCGGTGAAGCTGCGGCACGGTCGAGGCGAGGGCCACGCCGTCGACCGCGGAGAGGTCGACGAAGTTCCCGTAGAGCGCGCCGAGCTCGTCGCCGCTGCGGTTCCGCTCGGTCGCCACGCGCCAGTGCTCGCGCAGCTCCTCGCCCTCGAAGAGCCCGAAGACCGTCTGCGTGTTCCCGACATCGATCGCCAGGAGTGCCATGCGCCCGAGCCTACTTCAGCGCTTCAGCGCCAGCGCCGGGAGGCTCCAGTCCGAGTAGACGCCTTCGTAGACGAGGCTCTTCGGGTCGACCCGCGACGAGAAGAGGTAGCGGTTGTTGTACGTGCGCATCGCCGCGACGGGCGCGAGGTTCTCCGTCATGTCCAAGTCCAACCTCCCGAACACGGCCAAGCGCGCGCGACCGACGAGCTTGTCGGCCGCTGCGATCCGCCGCACATAGGACGTGTCGTCGAGGACGATCAGCGGGTACCCCGGTTCAACGCCCGGGGCGGCCAGGAATGGTGTGAAAAAGTCATACGGGTCGGAGTACTCGGCGCACCAGCCGTCTGCCGGAAGCAGGTCCCAGTTGGCCGGCGGGAGCCCCGTGAGCTCGGTGTAGAAGGGCTCGAGCTTGACCTTGCCCGGCTTGAACCCCATGCCGATCAGGTCGCGTCTGACGAGAGCGGCCTGGGCCGCATTCCTCGTCGCGCCGCCCGACCAGTAGGCGATCACGACGGTGCCGCCTCTGAAGTGGCCGGCGGCCAGGCGTCTCGCCTTCGGCACGTTCGCACGCGGCGAGTACGGCTGTTGGTTCCTCGCGTCGATCGAGCCCGGGAAACCCGGCGGAAGCAGATGCGTCCAGGGCGAGCCGGCGTAGGGCCCAGCCGCGGCGGCGTAGTCGGTGCGATCGAGACCCCAGCTCACGGCCCTCCGAAGAGCCGGGTTGTCCTTGAAAATCCCGCGCTTGTTGTTGAAAAGCGTCCAGCCGGTGCAGGGGGCCGGCTTGGCCCAGAACTGCGTCTTGTTCACTCCGAACCGCTGGGCCACCTCGAGGACCCGCGCCTGCGGAAGCGGACCTTCGTCGAGCCGGCCCGACATGACATCGTCGAAACCGGCCTGCTCGTCCAGGTTCCAGCGCACGTCGACACCGCGCAGGTTCCGCGGCCGGGCGCCGCGGTAGTACGGGTTGCGCCGCAGCTCCGTGAGCGAGTCGACGACGTGGCGGATGAAGAAGTACGGGCGGCCGACGGGTAGCTCGTCAGCACCTCGTGGCTCCGCGGCAGCGTCTTCGACGTGGCTTGGAAGAACGGGAGTGCAAGCTTGGTCAGGAAGGTTCCGTCCGGGCGGGTCAGACGGATGATCAGACGGTTCCCGCGGACGACCACGCCGCGCACGTGAGCGGCGCGACCGTCGTTGACCGCCTTCGCGCCGACGATGTTCGTGCCGCTTGGGTCGGTGATGAAGGCCGCGCCCGGCGACGCGAGGTCGTGATTCGCGGCCCGCTCGATCGCGTACTTGAAGCTCGCACCCGTCACCGGCGAGCCGTCGCTGAAGCGGAACCCCTTGCGGATCGTGAACGTCCACGTGCGGCCGTCGCGCGACACGGTGTAGCCCGATGCGACCTCGGGCACCAGCCGCGCCCCGGCCTGGCCCGGCCGGTCGGGGTAGTTGAAGAGCCTCGCCGCAGTCGCGTACTCGAGCCACCAGGCCGTCGTCACGTATGCGAGCTGCGGGTCGATCTGCACCGACGCGCCGACCTCCCCGTAGCGGAAGATGCCACCCTGCCTGAAGCCGCGTGCGGCGCCGGCCAGCTGGGCGGTGAGCAGCAGGCTCACGCCGAGCGCCGGCGCTCCGAGCGCGACCCAGAGCCGAACGCGCATGTGTCGTTTGAGACGACTGCGTACGAGCTTCGGTTAGCGCCGCTCTACAATCGCCGGTGATGGATGCCCGTGACGAGCGGTCCGCCAAGAACGAGGCCCTCCTGCGTGAGGTGAACGACCGGATCGAGGAGGTCGGCAAGCGCCTCCAGGTCCTTCCCGACGGTCAGCTGCTCGAGTTTCGCTGCGAGTGCGGCCGCGCAGCCTGTGAGGACCTCATCTCGATGGCGGTCGAGGCCTATGAGCAGGTGCGCTCGGACAACGACCGGTTCGCCGTCGTGCCTGGTCACGAGAACGAGGAGATCGAGCGCGTCGTCGAGCGGACCGATCGCTACGTGGTCGTCGACAAGCGCCCGGACGCCGAGCGGTTCGTCGGCGCCGACGGCAAGCCGGACAGCGGCGCCTAGCTACTACGCGTCGTCGTCGGAGCCGAGCGACTCGCCGATCCGCTCGGCGAGCGCCTCGGCGCTGAGGCTGGGCTCCTCGCCCTCGCCGCGCAGCTCCTCGACGGTCACGTCGCTCGAGGTGTAGACCTCGGCGCGCGGGATGATGCGGGTCGGGCGGTTCTTGTCCCAGACCCAGACGTCCTCCATCTTCAGGTGGAAGAACGGGTAGCTCGGCTGCGGCACGTACTGGAGGTCGAGCTTGTTGCAGAGGTACGTCGCGTCCTGAGTCAGCACGCAGTAGCGAAAGAGGGCGAAGACCGCCGAATACTCCTTTTTCAGCGCGAGCTCGAGCTCGGCTTCGAACTCATCGAGCTCGTCGAGGTGCGACATGCGGCCATCATAGCCCTGCCAAGAGCGTCTGGACCGCGCCGCGCCCGGGAATCTCGAGAGCCGGGTCGAGCTCGGCGAGCGGCTCCAGCGCGAAGCGCCGCTCGTGCAGCCGCGGGTGCGGTATCTCGAGACCCGGTTCGTTTATGACCAGGTCTTCGTAGAGCAAGAGGTCGAGGTCGATCGTCCGCGGACCAAAGCGGGGGCCGCGCTCTCGGACACGCCCAAGTCGCCGTTCAATCGCGAGTAGTCGCACTAGTAGCTCCCGCGGGCCCAAGAGGGTGTCGACCGCTGCAGCAGCGTTGAGGAACCGCGGCTGGTCCACGTACCCGACCGGCTCGGTCTCCCGAACGGTGGATACGCGGACTAGGTCGACCCGAGGCTCGGCGGCGAGCAATTCGACTGCTGCCGCGATGGTCGCGCGGGCGCGCCCGATGTTCGCGCCGAGCCCAACGTACGCGCGACGCAACTGGGAGGTCGGTCCCGCCGTTTCGGCCTCGTGTTTCAAGTCGTCGATCGGCGGAATTCTAGGGGTGGCGTATCGCCGCAGTTGCTGTAGATTGTGAGGAAGCCTCGGCGTTCGGGGCTTCAGCGGGGGAGATTGTGGGGAGGGAGCACATGATGGGCTTGGACGAGCTGTCCGCCAACCGGGCGACGGTCGCAAACGACGTAGCAGTGAGGATCTTCGACGTGCTCGCTGCGTCGATCCTGCTCTTGCTGTTGCTCCCGCTGATCGTCCTCATCTCGCTAGGCATCGTCGTTGATAGCTGGGGACCTGTGCTGTATGGGTGCGAGCGCGTTGGCCGCTACGGCCGGAGCTTCCGAATGCTGAAGTTCCGCAAGATGAAAGTCGACGCCGAAGGACCGCCGCTAACGACTGGAAGTGATGCCCGCTTCACGCGTTTCGGCCGCCTGCTGGCTAAGTCGAAGCTCGACGAGTTGCCGCAGCTCTGGAACGTGGTGAAGGGCGACATGAGCCTCGTGGGGCCGCGCCCCGAAGACGCTTCGTTCGTCGCGCTACTGCCGGTCGACTACGAGGAGATCCTGCAAGTGCCGCCGGGAATCACCGGTCTGTCGCAGCTTGCGTTCGCCCGGGAGAGTCAGCTGCTCGCCGCGGACGACGTCCACGGCTACTACGTCGAGCGCCTGCTCCCACAGAAGATCTCGCTGGACCGGCTGTACGCCCACAGGCGCTCGCTCCTGCTCAACCTCCAGATTCTGCTGTGGACGACGGTCGTCGTCAGCCTCGTCGCCGAGGTCGCGGTCAACCGGCGCTCCGGCCGCCTGACGTTCAGACGCCGGTCTCCGCAGACGGAGCATCAGGGCGAGCGCACGCAGCTGGTGTCGGAGACGTCCTCGCGCTGAGCCTCGGTCGCTTCTGACCGCCGAAACCGACTAACGTGAGAACCGGTGTGGGCAAAGGCGATGCGAGCACGAGGGTCGTAATCCTCGCCGGCGGCCGCGGAACGCGGCTCGCCCCGTACACCTCGGTTTTGCCGAAGCCGCTGATGCCGATCGGCGACCGGGCGATTCTCGAGATCGTAATCGAGCAGCTTGCAGCGTCCGGCTTCAACGACGTCGTCATCTCAGTTGGGCATCTCGCGCATCTCATTCGCGCTGTGTTCGACCATGGCCGCATTCCCTTGCCGAAGCCGCACGAGAGCCGCATCTCATACGTCTACGAGGAGGAGCCGCTGGGGACAGCCGGCTCGCTACGACTGGTTACTGGCCTCGACGACACGTTCCTCGTGATGAACGGAGATCTGCTGACGACCCTGGACTATGCCGACCTGCTCCACGAGCACAAGGCATCCGGCAATCTCGTCACGATCGCGTCGAAGCGGCGGGGGATCAAAGTCGACTATGGCGTGCTGCACCTCGACGGGGCGACGTCGCGGATATCGGCCGTCACCCGGTACGAGGAGAAACCGGAATTCGTCTCCACGGTCAGTATGGGCGTCTATGCACTGGAACCACGGGCACTCGAATTCATTCCCGCGGATCGCGCCTTCGACTTCCCGGAGCTCGTCGACGAGCTGTTGAAGGCCGGCGAGGCGGTCGGAGCTTACGTCTACGACGGCCTGTGGTTCGACATCGGTCGCAGCGACGATTACGAACGCGCCGCCTCCGCATGGGAGAGCGGCGCATTTGAATCGTCGAGGTTGTGAGCGCTTGCTACTGCTGCTTCTGAGCAGCGCGCCGCAACGTCCAGCCCGTCGCCATCAGCACGAGCGCGCCGAACGCGATCAGCGCGAGATCGAGTCCGGTGAACGGAAGAGTACCGGTCGACCGCACCGCCCCCGCGCCGAGCACCTGACCCGCAGCGAGCTTATTCTGCGTCTGGCCACCTAGGCCGCCGTACTGCATTAGCAGCGCCGAGGACGACCCGGCAAACGCGACCCCCGCAACGACGAGTGAGACGATCGCCGCCGCGACTCCCACAATTGTCTTCCGCACGTTGCCTCCCCTAGTTGGAACGTTGCTTCGCGTATCCCCAGTGACCGCGAAAGTAATCCCTCGCTCCGGAGCATAGTTATGGAAATACGCCTTGTCCATCCCTTCTGCTAACGCTGCTGCGCACCTGTCAGGTTAACCGTTCGTGCCTCGAACAGGTGGTCAATCTGCGCCTGCGAGAGGCGTCCGCCTCGCACGATCTTGTCGCGGACGAATGGGAGCAGCGGCTCGCGTGGGTTCAGGCGCCGCACCTCGTCTAACCAGCGGAGCGCTAGTGCCTTTCTCCCCGCCTGCGCTTCTACGATCGCCAGCTCGAACGCCGCATACCAATTGTGCGGATTCCGTACGAGGACGCGTTGGAAGGCGGCGCGCTCACGGCGGGGGTCGTGGAGTCGAGCCGCGATCGCTCCCTCGATCAGATCGGGGCGATCGCTCAGCGGGTTCAACCTGCGCGCGCGGTCGAGGCTGCGATACGCCGCGGCCGAGTCCACGGCCCACGCGGCCGAGGCACGGTCGATCTCCTTGGCGGCGAGCCAGGGAAGGACGAGACCGGCAGCAGCGGCCGTCGCGAGGAGAACGAGGGGCACGACGCCGTACAGCGGCAGGCGCAGCGGGCGCCTCGGCGGCTCGTTCGAAACCGTCTGCCCGGCCAATGCGAGCCATGCGATCGCCGGGGCACCGAGGGCCGGGATCTCCCAGAACCAATCGACCGAGCCATGGATCGACCAGTACGCGAATGCCGCCAGCGCGGCGGCGGCGAGGCCGGCGACTTCGCCGCGGTGACGGTGCAGCGTGCGCCCGACCGCCAGCAGGGCGAACGCGAGGAAGCCACCGAACAACACGGCGCCGACGAGGCCTGTTTGGGCGAGGACGCGCAACTCGAGGCTGTGCTGGTTTAACGGCTCGTCCTTCGTCCGGCGCAGGCGAAGGTAGTCCACCGCGAAGTTCTCGACGCCGACACCGGCGATAGGTGCCGACTTGAACTCGTGGATTGCGACGCGCCAGAGATCGTAGCGAGGGCTCGAGAAACCGCTTGTGAGGTGGTTCGTGGTAGCCGTGCTTTTCTCGCTCTTGAACTGCCGCCAGGCGGAACGTGCGCGACCGACCGGATTTCCGTATCGATCAACGAACGCTACGGAGCCGCCGACGAGGACGGCAACTGCGGCGATGACGACTGCCCAGCCGATCACCCTCGTCACCGAGGCGGAGAGGCGGAAGCTCCTGTCGGCTAGAGCGATTGCCGCGCCAACGAGGAGCAAGGCGAGCCCGCTCCACGCGAGCGCCGAGCGCGCATCGGCGAGCGTCGCGTGCACGGCGCGCTCGTCGGCGACCGCGGGGTAGACGTCGAGCAGCGTCCGGGTGGCGAAGGTCGCCGGAACAGCGACAGCGGCGAGCGCAAGCAGCACGCGGAGGCGACCGGGCGCGATAGCCAGGAACCCGAGCACGACGAGCGGGAGCGCCACGAGACTAGCGCGGCTCTGGCACATGATCGCGAGCTCGAGGAGGAGGCCCGCGGTTGCCAGCATGACCGCGCGCGCAGCGACCGGGACGCTCCGCCGGGAAGCAAAGAAAACCGCCGGTACGAACGGCGCGAGGAAGAGCGCAGCCGTCGCATTCGGATAGCTGATTGGTGAGCTCAACCGCCCTGAGATGAAGAAGTCCGCAGGCCTCGTGGCGTCGACCGCGCGCAAGAACTCGGTGCTGCCGATCGCGGCAGTCACCAACGCGAATGAGCCGAGCAGGACACCGGTGACGCGAGCGGGAACAGCCCGCCATCCGAACAGCAGGAACACGCAGAGGTAGAGCAGGGTCCGATTCGCCCCGTCCCAGGCGTCGCCCTTCACGTCGGCCCACGAGATGCTCAGGAAGGACCACGCCGTATAAGCGGCAAACAAGGACGCCGCGAGTGCGAGGTCGCGACGACCGGCGAACGGCGGCGCTTCGGCCACGGCGACTGCCACGACAAGCCCGAGGATGAAGAGGGTGCCGGGAAGCCAGTGCACCGGGGCGTAGCCACCATCCTGCCCGGCCCAGATTAGGAACACCGTGAGAGCGAGTGCGAGAGGCAACCACCGCAGTACGACGACCGCGCGAGGCGTTGATCGCTTCGACACGGCCTCCGCCGGCTGCGACTCGACTTCGCTGCTCCGGACGGTGCTGCCCGTTGAGTCGACGCGCGTCAAGGCGGAGCAAGGCTAGCCGCGGGACCGCTAGGTTCGCTGCCTGAATGCCCGAGCGCTCGCTTACCCAACCTCCCCTGTCTGCGACGTACGCGCTCTCGCCGCTTTGGGAGAACGTTGACCAGATCCTCGACCGCCTCACGGTCGAGGCGGCCCGAGCACACGGCGTCATACCCTTGTTCACCGAGCGACTGCGCGCTCGTGGCGAGGAGGTACCTGCCGAATTGCTGCAAGAGGAACGCGCCGCAAGGATGGCGAATGCGATCGCGCCGTCGGTCTTGGTTCGAGCGCGCGAAGCCTATGGCGGGCGCATGATGCTTCTGAAAGGCCCGGAGGTATCCGCGCTCTACCCCGGGCGCGCCCGCATGCTCGCCGATCTCGACCTCCTTGTCGACGACGCTCCGAGGGCGCGAGAAGCCTTTCTCGAAGCTGGTTTCGTCTCCGCCGATCGACTGAAGCCGGTCTCCGACACCTTCTACCACGTCAATCCGGTCGAGTTGCCGGGGGTACCTCTTCCCGTCGAGCTCCACAAGTCTTTCCGCTGGCCGAATGGCCTCCGCCCGGCACCGAACGACGATCTGTTCGCGGAAGCCGTTCCGGCGACCGTCGGAGTCGCGGGGCTTGTCGCACCGTCTCGCGCTCATCACGCCGTGCTGCTGGCGACACACGGCTGGGCTGAGCGACCACTGGCACGCCTGCGCGACTTGATCGACATCGATGCGATGGCTGAGGGCATCGATGAGCGCGAGTTGAGTCAGGTCGCGGAAGCGTGGGGCTGGGGACGCCTGTGGCAGGCGACAAGGGCGGCGAGGTCATGGCTCTTCGAAGGCGGCCCGAGGCCGAGCGCCGCACGCGTTTGGGCGAGGCATCTGGAGCAGCCGCGCGCTGCCAACGCGGTCGATCGCGGCCTAGCGCGGTGGTTGTCGCCCTTCTGGGCCTTGCCTTTTCCCACAGCCGTGCACGAGGTCGGCTTTATCGCGAAAAAGGCGGCCCTTCGCCACCGAAAGGGCTAGGCCGGCACGCCGCGACGGGACCAGGTTTGGCGAATCTCCGTCACCACATCGCGCGTCAGCCACAATACGAGGCCTAGGTAGAAAGCCACTCCGAAGGTCGTCAGGACGGCGAGCCGCAGCCCTTGTGGAAGCTCGTGCAGGAGCACCATTCGCAGGAAGTACACGGCGCCCCCCATCGCTAGAGCGAGAGCTGCTAGATCGGCGTGGCGCCTGACGAAGCTACTCATCGTGATGCCGGTGACGCGACAGGAAAGCCACGTATACACAACGAGGACGATCGTGCGTGCGATCGCGTAGGAACCAGCCACCCCGACGACCCCCCACTTGAGGCCGACGATGAAACCGCCCACTGTGATGATCGTCGACCAAATCATGAACCACAGGAGGACGCCGGCTTTTCCTCGCGCTTGGAGAACGCTCCAGTTCGAGGTCTGATAGCTCTGCGCGATGCCCGCGAGGCTCAGCAACTGCAATACGGGCACGACCGCGTGCCAGCGGCTCCCGAGGATCACAGGCACAAAATCCGGGGCGACAACCGTCATGCCCACGAACGCGGGGACGGCAATAGCCGAGACTAGACGATTGCCGCGTAGCCACGCCTCCGCGAGTCGCGGTGGATCATCTTGCAGCCGGACGAACGCGGCGAAGAGGACCTGCTGAATCGGCGCCGTAATCCGTGAAAGTGGGAGGAACATCACGTTGTAGGCAACGGCATAGATCCCTAGCGCGGTGGACCCGATGTACCTCCCGACCAGAAGGTTGTCGGCGTTGAGGTTCAGGAAGCCCATGATGCGCGCGAGGAGCATTTTCCCACCGAAGGAGCCGAGCGTCCGTAGGCTCTCAAGCGAGTAGACGCGCTGGGGGCGCCAGGAGGACAACCGCCACAGCAAGAAGCTCCCGATCGCAGTGGCGGCCAGCGATTGCACGACGATGGCCCAGGCTCCGTAGCCCATCGCCGCAAGAACGAGTGCGATGACGGCCGCCAGAATCGTTGCGACGATCGAACGAAGCTCGAGGCTCCGAAAGTTCATCTCGCGCGTCATGAGTGCCATCTGAGTCACGCCGGCCGCTGAAAGGACGAACCCGCACGACGAGGCAGCAAAGAGTGGGACCACATTCGGCGTCGAGAAGAAGTCGCCAACGAGCGGCGCGGCGGCAATTCCCGCAATCGTGCAGGCGACCCCGGCTGCCATTGTCGTCCAGAAGACGGTCGAGCGGTCGAGCTCGGTGATCGATTGACGTTGGATCAGGGCGGTTCCGAGCGAGAGGTCGGTGAAGATCCCGACGATGCCGCCGAAGACCAGAGCCATGCCGGCGAGACCGTACTCACGCGGCGACAACATGTGCGCGAGCACGATCGCGACAGCAGTCCGCGTCCCCTGCCCGACGAGCTGGGTCAGCATCTTCCAGGAGAGGCCCTGCGCGACACGGCGACGGAGGCCGTCGGCAGTGAAACTGTCCGGTGCTGCCGTCTCTTTCGTTGGAGTCGCCAGGATTAGACTCCTCGGCCGTGAGGGTCGTGATCACCGGCGCGTCCGGCGTCATCGGCAGCGTACTGAGGGAACGGCTGCCGGCTCGCTATGACATGGTGGCGTTCGACCGCCGCCGGGAGCACGGGGCGATTGGCCGGCTCGACACGACCCAGGCGAAAGCCGTCACGCGGGCGTTCGCGGGAGCCGACGCCGTGATCGACCTCGCCGCGAGCTCCACGCTCGAGACGCCGTGGCCGGAGGTCTGGAAGAACAACGTTCCGGCAACGATGAACGCGCTCGAGGCCGCTCGGGTGAGCGGCGCCAAGCTTTTCGTGTTTGCGAGCTCCAACCACGTGACCGGCGGGTACGAGCGCGACCCTCCGTACTCCCACATCGTCGCTGGACGTTTGAACGGTCTCGATCCCGCGTCCGTGACAAAACTCGACGGTCGCGTTCCTCTGCGGCCGGACTCGCCGTACGCCGTCGGGAAGGCTTTCGGCGAGGCCGCCGCCCGCTACTACGCGGAGCAGCACGGACTGAGGGTGATCTGCCTGCGCATCGGAACGGTCCGCGCTGACGACACGCCAAAGCAACCGCGGCATTACGCGACGCTGCTTACCCACGCCGACCTCGTACATCTCTACGAGCGAGTACTCGAGTCGCCGCCGGACCTGCTCTTTGGCGTCTATTACGGCGTCTCGGCCAACACGTGGCGCTTCTGGGATATCGAGGAGCCACGGAAAGCGATCGGTTTCCAGCCTCAGGACGACGTCGAACGGCTGCGATCGCGCGCCGTCGGCTGACGATGGCCCACGCGGCGAACGATTTTCCTCATAGCCGCGGCGGGGACTTGCTCGATGCCGTCAAGCGACCACGCATCCCGCAAGAGCTGCGGCAACCCGCGTAGGACGGGGACGAGCGGCTCGTCGAGGCTGGTACGCGCATACTCGAGGACTGCTTCGGGAGGCGCGCCAAGCGGACCGAGCCCATTCGCAGCGAGCCTGTGAGTCAGGCGCTCACGAGGCGAACTGGCGCGCCCTTCAGCGGTAGCGCCGACGTCAAGGCCAGTCGTCGTCCGAAGGTAGGCCAGCGTGTCGCGGAGTGGCCCGGTGAGGCGCTGCGCGCCCGCGCGCGACCCCAAGCGCTCCACGTCCACTTCACCGGACGCAGCAATGTGGTGGATGTCCAGTAGCCATTGAATTCCGGGCGCAGCGGTGATTCGCGCTCCGAGCCCACAAGCGAGGAGCAGCTCGTCTGCGGGCGCCAACGTTTTCGCGGCTGTGCCTGCCAACTCCCGCTCGGCGGCGCCTTCCTGTATGAGCGCCAGCGTCGCAGCGGGTGCGACCGGCCCGCAGACGTACGAAGGCACCCCTTCGTGGAGGACTGCTGCAACACGACCATTGCCTTCGACAACGCGCGTCGTCCGGCCGGGTCTGCGGGCATCGATGCGCCAGCCATGCCTCGCGACCACCGAGCCTGCGCGCGTCGCGTCCTCCGGTTTGAGCAGGAGTTCGAGCTGCAGGATCGGTCGTAGTCCGAGCTGCGGGTAATAGTGCGTGGCCACGGCCGCGCCGCCGACCACGAGCGGCTCGATCCCTTCCCCGATCAGCGGCTCCAGCAATGTGGGCAAGCGCTCTAGTTGAAGCTGGTTCCGGACCCAGGTGTTGCGATACGTGCCGGCGAGCCGAGGCACGCGCGCGTCCCGTACGGCCGCGTCCTCGAGCCGACGGTAGACGAGGGGTAACAGCGCGAACGTGCCCTCTTCAAGCGTCTCGACTTCTAGGGGCTGGAGATCCCGCCAGGCCCGCTCCACATCGACATTCGGGTCGAGGGCCAGCCGCAGGAGGCGCTCCTGGCGCCAGCTCGGCCAGAACGAGCCCGTCAAGCCGCGGCGCCGCATCAGTCCTGCTGGGTCGTGCCCGCAGCGCGCCTGCGATCCATCGCGGCCTTGAGCACGTGTAGATACTGGCTCCGCGCGTCGCGCTCCCGCAGACCGTTGTTCTGCGTATGCAGTCGTCGCTCCAGTACGACCTCGGGAAGAACGAGACTTCGCAATCCAGCTTCTGACGCGCGCGCGAACCAGTCAACGGTCACCCCGACGCGGAGCTCCGTCGAGAACCCCCCGACCTTCTCGAATGCTGCCCGCCTGATCAGCATCAGGTTCGGTGCCGTCCACGGGAGCGGCTCGGGTGCGGGAGGGCGGATGCCCTGCCGCTCCTCCTCGGTCAGCTCCGGGCTGACGAACTCGCGAACGTAGCCGAAAACCATGTCTAGGCCGGCAGCGGCCTCCAGGGCGTCCATCTGGTGCTCGAGCTTCTCGGGCGCGAACCGGTCGTCTGCGTCCAGAAAGGCGAAGAACTCGGCACTTGCCGCCTGGACCGCGCGGTTGCGCGCCGCGCCGTTGCCGCCACGCTCCTGGTGGATATACGCGACCTCATCGAAGCGCTTGGCGACCTCGGCGCTGCCATCGTCGGAGCCGTCGTCCACGACGATCAGCTCGTACGGCCGGTAAGTCTGGGCCTGAACGCTCTGGATTGCCTCAGCGAGATAGGGCGCACCGTTGTAGACGCCAATCATGACGCTGATCAGCGGCCGGGTCACCGAGCTTCCCCCTCGCGTGCCCGCTCGCGCTCGAGCTTCGCGCGAAGCGATCGCAGCAGCGGCGTGTGCTGCGCACGGCCGCCGGTCAGGCTCGACTCGTGGAAGCGGCGGTAGACCACCACCTCGGGGATCACGTGGTACGTGATCCCCGCCTCGCGCATCCGGATCAGGAGGTCCGTGTCCTCGCCGTGCACGAATGTCTCGTCGTAGCCGCCGAGGTCGAGCAGAACGTGGCGGCGGAACATCGCAGATGTAAGCGGGATGCCGTCGAGCTCGCCGTACACCGGATCCCGGGTGAGCCACGGCGGCGGGTCGATCCACTCCTGCCGGCCGAAAACGCAGCCGACCTCCGGATGCTCGAGCAGGTACGACGCCTGTGCCTTCAGGCGTGTCGGCGGAAGGAGGTCGTCGGAATCGAAGTTCGCAACGAAGCTGCCGCCCGCGGCGCGAGCCCCGGCGTTGCGGGCCGCGGCCGGCCCCGCGTTTTCCTGCCGGATGCATCGAACGCCCTCGTATGAGTCGACGATCTCGGCGGTTGTATCCGTGGAGCCGTCGTCGACGACGATCACCTCGAACTCGGGCCAGTCTTGCGCGAGGAGGCTATCCAGCGCTGGGCGGATGAACGCTTCCGCGTTGTAGGCCGGCATCACGACTGTCACGAGTCGGTCGTCGGTCATGCCGGTCCCAGTTCGTCGAGTAGGCGCTCGATCGCGCTCGGGATCGCGGCGATCTCCCGCCCAAGCTCGAACGAGTAGGCGGCGACCGAGTTGACGAGCCGTGCCATCCGCGCGAACGCCTCCGGGTCCGCGGGGTGCAGTTGCAGCAGCGTGCTCGGCGCGAGCGCGCGGAGAGCGACGGCTCCGGCGAGCGGGACCATCCGCGCCTCGTCGCCGGCGATCTTGGGTGCCAGAACTGCCCTTAAGGGGAAGCTCCGGCAGACGCGGTCGGGGTAGTTGTCCTGCACGAAAAAGACCGCCTTCTCGTCTTCGGAGCCGTCGCCGTCGATCGTCGGCTCCGGAAGATGGTGGAGCCGCGCCGCGTGGGCGGGTTCGAGTTTTCCTGAGCAATACAGGCTGTGCACCGCCGGTGCACGGTCGTCGAGGGCGCAGTAGTCGTCAGCGGCATAGAGGAGATCCGATTCGAGACAGGCAAGCGCGGAAGTTGACTTCCCCGAGCCGCCTCTCCCGACCAGCAACACCCCTCCCTCAGCACGCCCGACCGCCGCGCCGTGCACGAGGAGCATGTTGCGGGACGGCAGCCACCAGTGCAGCAGTTGCCGAAAGGGCGAGGACGACTCCCAGTAGGGGAGCTCTTCGGCGGCGGAGCACCAGAACCAGCCGAGTCCCCGGTAGCGGTCGAGCACGCTGAACAATTTCAAGCCGGGTTGGTAGGCAACCCGGACCGACCCGTCCTCCGAGTAGTAGATCCTGCCTCTAGGCCCGGGCGGCACATCCGGCAGCGGCGGCTCCGCGATGGCTCCGGCCGAGTCCCAGATTCGAATCGTCAGCTCGGGTGGAGCTGCGGCCGGCTCGACGAGGTGCGCAAATCCCGGCGCAAGGCGGTCGAACATCCGCGCGCTCGCGAACTCGAGTCGCACCGGCGCGCCCGCGAGCGCGATCTCTTCGGTGACGCGGTCGTCAGCGGCTTCCGCGAAACTTTCTTCGATTCCGGCAATCCAGTCCGTGACGAGCGTCTCAGCGGTCGAGCGGGTCACGGCGGATCCGTGGTTATGCGTTGGCGGGGTCGGTGTGGGGCCAGCCGCGTGCGTCGACCTCGTGAACCGGGTCGAGCAAGATGATGTCCTGCATATCGGTGAATTTGTTCACCGACGGCTCCTCGAAGGGAGCGCGTGCCGCCGTCGGCGCCGGAGCGGCAGCCGCGCCGTCGGTCGCCGGCGCCCCGCCGTTGTCGGCGACGACCAGCTCTTCGCGCTCGAGCTCCGAGAGGATTCGCGTGACAGCAGCCCCGATCTCCGCCTCGCGGGCCTCGTACCGCGCCAGGAGCCGCTGCGTGATCGCTGCGCTGGCCTCGCCTGCGGCGACGCCTTCCCAGATGTCGACGGCCGGCCCGCCCAGATTGAAGTAGCAGCCAGTCGACAGGTGGACGATGATCGTCTCTCCGCCGATGGTTTCGGCGATGACGTGCGGCGCGTTCACGCGAACCTTCATTGCTCCCCTTTCGTGCTCCCCGAGCTGGACCGTAAAACGACGGGTTTCCCCTAGCCGAAGCTTAGCCACACCAAGCCTAGAAGCAACCGGGGCAAACGTTTCCCCAGAATCGTAGAAGCAGGAATAGGCAGCCGCCGCACGACCGAACGCCCCCGCTGGATCGACCGTAGCCTGCATGCCTCGTAGCCGCCGCGTGCTGAGGTCTCTCATTTCGTGGACGGCACGCTGTACGCAGAAATGGCGATCGTGCGGTACGAGGTGCCGACCTCCCTCGCCGCTAGCGTGCTTCAGACGCCAAGCGTTTTTGCCGAAGGCTCTCCTGCGGCCCCCGGTGAGAGGTAACCAATGTCCCAGTCTGCGTCAGCTGCGTCCGAATTCGTTCCTGCTCCGTCATCTGTGGCGAAGCTACTAGTCGTCCTCCCGCAACCGCCTGTGTACGAAGGCGGTGCTCCCGGGCGTTGCTCGGTGGCGCTGTTGCGGGGGCTACGCGAACACGGCATCGACGTGACCGCGCTCTCGGCGCGCCGTCCTCTCGCTCCGCACGAGCGGGATCTCGTCAACGGAGCCGGGCCTCCCGCGGACTTGCCAGTGGAGCTGATGGAGGTGCCCGCACCGAGGCAGGGGTGGGCCACGCGCGCGCAGATGCTCATGCGGCCGAACGGCTATCTCAGTCGCGGCCCCTTCGGAGCGCGAGTCCGAGAGCTTGCGAAGCAAGCGGATTTGCTGCACCTTGAGCAGCTACATAGCGGCTGGTGTGACCTGGGATCCTCGGTGCCGGCCGTCGTCCACGTTCACCACCTGACGCGCCTCGATCGCCGCGCGCCGGCCCCTTGGGACAGGGAGCTGTTCGGGTTCACGATGCTCCGCGCCTCTGAACGCCTGATCGCGCTCCGGCACCGGTACCTCGTCGCAAGCTCGTCGGTGGTTGCGCAGACCCTGCGCAGGCTCGCACTCGGGCGTGAAGTCCACGTCGCACCGCTCTCCCTAGAACCTTCGCGGTACGCGCAGGCGCCGCTTGACGGACCTCCGGTAGCCGGCCTGATCGGCACCGCTACGTGGCCGCCAACACGCGCCGCGATCGAAAGACTCGTCTCGACCGTCTGGCCGCTCGTACGGCGGGAGGTTCCCGAGGCGACGCTCCGCATCGCCGGGCGCGGAACCGACAGGCTGCGGCTGAACGACCTCGACGGCGTCGTGGTCGTCGGCGAGGTTCCGTCGGCCGCTGCGTTCCTACATGGCCTCTCGCTACTGCTCTACCCCGCGCCGATTGGCAGCGGCATGAAGGTCAAGGTGCTCGAGTCGATCGCCTGCGGCCTCCCGGTTGTCACCACGGAATTCGGAGCCGAGGGGATCGCTGCCGGCGATGGAGTCGTCGTCGAGCGCGACGACGCGGAACTCGCTGCGGCCGCCGTCTCGCTCCTGCGCGACGAGGTCGAGCGGCGACAGCGCGCGCGAGCGGGTCGCCAGGCGTTCCTGGAGCTATACACGCCGAAGGTCGCGACCGAACCGCTTGTCGATCTCTACCGGCGCATGCTCGAGGCCGGCTGAGCCTCGATCCGCCGGGGCGCGCGCCGGACCTCGTGCACATCCTCGCCTACACCGACGCCGAGTCGTTCGGCGGCGCCGAACAGGCGCTGGCGACGCTGCTCGCGAACCTGGACGCGGGGACTCGCGTCACGGTCGTCGGCACCGACGGAGCGATCGTGAACGCGATCGCCGACCAGCGTCCCGGAGCCGGAACCCGGGTCCTGCCTACTCCCCGAGCCGCGTGGGACCTTCCCCGGATCGCCCGTCACGTCGCCGCGATGTGGAGGCTCCGTCCCGACGTGTGCCACGTCAACCTCCGTACGCCGTATGCCTGCGTCTACGGCCAGCTGGCAGCACTGCTCACCCCTGACACACGCACGATCGCGGTCGAGCACCTGATGTTGGAGGCTCGGTCGCGCCTGCGACACCGGCTGAAGCGGTGGATGTCACGGCGGCTGTCGGCGCACGTTGCCGTGAGCGAGTGCACCGCGCGGCTCGTCGAGCGCGATGCCGGGTTGCCGACGGGATCCGTGGCCGTGATCCACAACGGGGTCCGTGCGAAGCCCGCCGCCGTCGAGCGGAAGCCGCGCACCGCCGGCCCGGTCGTCGGCTCTGCCGGCCGGCTCGTCGCCCAGAAAGGCTTTGACGTCCTCGTCGACGCCCTCGTCCAGCTCGACGGCGTGACGGCAGTGGTGGCCGGCGACGGCCCTGAGCGAGGTGCGCTCGAGCGAAAGGCCGAGGCCGCCGGCGTGGCCGACCGCTTCCTGCTGCCAGGCTGGGCCGAGGATGTGTCGCAGCTCATTGGCGAGCTCGACATCTTTGTGTTGCCTTCGCGGTTCGAGGGACTTCCGCTCACGCTGCTCGAGGCGATGCAGGCGGGTCTGCCGGTCGTGGCCACGGACGTCGGCGGGATAGCCGAGGCCGTTACCGACCGGGAGAGCGCGCTCCTGGTCGCGGCGGACGACGCGCAGGCGCTCGCCTCGGCGATCACCGCACTGCTCGAAGACCGCGAGCTCGGGCGGCGTCTCGGCAGCGCGGCGCACGCGCGCTGGCAGGCCGCCTTCGACGTGCCGGTGATGGTCGCTGCCTACGAGCGCGTGTACCGCGGCGCATGAGCCTCCGCCGCATCGACGCCCGCTTCCTGCTGCCATTCATCCCGCAGCGCGCGGCCGTCCTGGCGGGAACCGAGGACTGGCGCGAGTGGCTGCCGAAGGCCGGTGTTGCGCTCGATACGCCCGACCCGGAGCTGGTGGTCGGCGACGGTGAGCCGGCTGCGACGGGCCGGCCGAAGGCCCTCGTCCTCGAGGCCGGGCGACCGCGAGCACCCCACGATTACGACGTCCGCCGCTTCGCCGCGTTGCCTTCGCTCGAGGATCAGTCGCTGCTCGTGCCGCTCGACCGGCCCAACGTCGCGGCATACGCCCTGGAGACGTGGCTCTTCCCGGCGACCCGGCCGCGAGCCCTTGCCAAACGAGCCCTCGTCGCGCTTCCCCGGCTCGGGCTTGCGCTCCGGCGGAGTCCCAAGGTGACCATCGCGCTCCGCGAGCCGGGCCGGCCCGCGCTCGTCGCAGCCGCCGCAGGGCGCTGCGGGGTCGACGACGACGCCGATTGGTTCGTCGTGTGCGGCCAGGGCGACGAGCTCTCACGCGGGGTGTTCGTGCTGTTTCCGGCGGGGGCGCGGCGGCCTGCCTGGGCTCTCAAGTTCGCCCGCGTTCCAGGCTACCGAGAGCCCTTCGACCGCGACGAGGCGGGGCTGACGCTGGCAGCGACCGCAGGCGGAGCGGCCGCAGCACGAGCCCCACGCCTGCTCGGTCGATTCGAGGTCACAGGCTACGAGGCCTCGGTCGAGACCGCCGCAGTCGGCTCGCGTCTCTCGGGGGTCCTTCGTGCGACCCGTTCCCGGGGAGACAGGCTGCGCCTGGTCGAGGCCGTGGCCGACTGGCTCGTGGAGGTCGCCCTGGACACCCGAGGCGCACGTGGCTCGGCCTCGGACGAAGTGCAACGGCTCCACCGCGACGTCGTGCCCGCCTGGCCGGGCGTCGACGCGAGCCTCCTCAACGGCATCGACGAGCTCCCGGGCGTTCTCACACACAACGACCTCGGCGGTTGGAACGTGGTTGTCGAAGATCGCGACCGCTTCACCGCCGTCGACTGGGAGAGCGCCCGCGCCGGCGGACTGCCGCTCTGGGACTTGTGGTACTTCCTCGCAAGCGTCCTGCCGCAGGTCGACCGCACGAAGTCCGATCCGAGGACGGCGTTCGTCGAGCTCTTTCGGGGCGACGCGCCCTCGTCGCGCCTGCTCTTCGAGCGCACGCGCGCCCTTGCGGACCTGCTTTCGATTCCGGATGCCGCGGTCGGGCGCCTTACGACGCTCTGCTGGCTGCACCACGGCCTCTCCCACTCGGCTCGCGAAGAGGCTCTCGCGCGCCATGCGCCGGCGGCGCCTGCAATGACCTGGGCCGCCTCGCAGTACGCACAGGCATGGCTCGCGGACCCTGACCTCGGCCCGACCTGGAGCCGCTGGCTGACGTCTCAGGGATGATCGTCCGATGAGCCTCCGAGGACGCCTTCGTGCTGCCGCGTGGTTCGCACGCGGGCAAGCGGCGCCGCTCAGCGCCCACTGGGGACGGGAGCGCGGCACGCCCGTCGACCGGTGGTTCATCGAACGGTTTCTGCTCGACAACGCGGCTGACATTCGCGGAGACGTGCTGGAGGTGATGGACGACCGGTACACGACGCGCTTCGGCACCCGTGTCACACGCTCCGACGTCCTCGACGTGAATGAAGCGAATGCCGCGGCAACCGTCGTAGCCGACCTCGCCGACCCAGCGGCCTTTCCGCACGAGCGGTACGACTGTTGCGTGCTAACGCAGACGCTGCAATTCGTCTACGACGTGCCCGCCGCGGTCGCCAGCGTGCACGGTTGCCTGCGGCCCGGCGGCGTCTGCCTCGCGACGGTCCCCGCCACCAGCCGCCTGGACCGCCCGGAAAACAACCGGGGCGAGTTCTGGCGCTTTACCCCGGCGGCGTGCGAGCGGCTCTTCGGCGATCGTTTCGACGCCGACGCGGTCGACGTCGCCGCGTTCGGCAACGCCGCGACGTCCGTCGCGTTCCTGATCGGAATGCCGGCCGAGGAGCTCGACCACCGCGTCCTCACCGAACAGGACGCGCTATTCCCCTTGCTCGTCGCGATCCGCGCCGTAAAACGTTAGATCCTTCTGGTCCGGACGCGGAACGGCGTGATCCCGCCTCGGCGGTCCCGGAGGCGCAGCAGCACGCGCCCGAGCGGCGGAGCTATCGCGCTCACGGCGGCGAGAAGCCGGACGCGCCGCGCGTGCTCGGATTCGCTGCCCCAAGCGACGCACCGCGCGCGACGGCGTGCGTCCGGAGCTCGGTGTTGCAGGGCGTGCTCAAGCTCCGCGACGCGAGCCAGCCGCTCCTTCACCTGCAGGTCGCTACGCGCATACGCCCGCTCGTCAGCCGAGAGCGAAGGATGCTCGAGCGCATGCTCGACGATCGTCACCATCGCGCGCATGTTCGACGCGCGCTCGTCGCTCAGGCTGTCCGGCCGGAAGCGGTAACGCGCGAGCGGCTCATACACGAGCCCCGCCCGTGACCCCGCGAGGATCAGTCGGAGGAAGAGGTCGGTATCCGAGTTACCGCGGTACCGCGTATCCCACCCACCCACGGCCACGAGCCGCTCGCGACTGATGCACGCGAGGCCGAAGACGAAGTGCTGGTGTAGCGCTCCCCGACGCTGGTCGTCGACGACGAAGCGCGCCGCGCGACGGTAATAACGGTCGAAGACAACGCCGCCGGTCTCCAGGAAGGCGTCGCACGTCACGATCTCGAGGTCGGGCCGGGCCGCAAGCGCGGCGCTATACGCTTCGTAACAGCGCCGCTCGAGCACGTCGTCCGAGTCGAGAATCACGACATGCGACGTCGTCGCGAGTGCGAGCGCCGCATTGCGCGCCGCCGCGTCGCCCGCGTTCTCCTGCCGGACGAATGTCACGTCCGGCTCGAAACCGGCCACGACCCGAGCAGTGTCGTCAGTCGACCCGTCGTCGCAGACGATCACCTGCTGCGGGGCATGCGACTGAGCCAGCGCCGACTCGAGCGTCTCGCCGATGCTTCGCTCGCAGTTGTACGCCGCGACAACGACTGCGAACGTCGGCGCGGTGGCACGCGCCCCCTGTCGCACCGGCGGCGGGGCGACGAGCGGAAACCCGGCGGCGCTCACCGCGCTCAGGTGTTGCTCACCGCTCACCTGCCGGCGCGCCTCCACGGCGCCGCGCTCTCAGCCGCACCGGCTGCGGACCGCGCCGCGCGGGCTGGACTGATCGACCATCGAAGCGCCTCGGCGCGCTCGCGCGAGCCGACTCCCCGTGCAACGGCGAGCCGCAGCGCGCGGCTTCGCCGACCCGGCGCTGCTTCGAGCGCGGCGATCTCGGCCTCGGCCCGCATGAGCCGGCGCCGGCTCGTGAGCAAGGCCTGCTCGGCAGCTCGCTCCTCGTCGGCCGAGAGCCCCGGGCGGCTCCGCGCCTTCTCCAGCAGCCGGACGCGGTTCTCGAGGGCGGACACGCGTCGGGAGGTGAGGCTCCCGGGACGCAGCCGGTAGCGATACAACGGCTCGTCCACTAGGGCGGCGGGACAGCCCGCCAGGATCAGCCGGAGGACGAGGTCCCAGTCCTCGCCGCTCGGGAGCGTCTCGTCGAAGCCCCCGAGCGCGAGGAGCCGCGAGCGGCGCACTGCAGGAGCACAGATGAAACAGGTACGGAAGATCGCGGTTCGCTGGTCGTCGGTCGGGAACGGCGTCGACCGGTTGAAGCGACCAACTGCACGACCGTCGACCTCGAGGATCGCGTCGGTGCCGAGAACGTCCACGTCGGGCCGAGCGGCTGCCAGTTCGCGTAGCGCGGCGAGACGCTCCGGGAGGTAGGCGTCGTCGGCGTCAAGCACGGCGACGAAGTCGCCCGTCGCGACCTCGAGTGCGCGGTTGCGAGCAGCCGCTGCGCCCGCGTGCGGCCCGCGCACGAGCTCGACGCTCGACCCGTACGGCTCGAGCGCGCGGTCGAGCTCGTCGCTCGAGCCGTCGTCCGCGACGATCAGCTGGGCAGGCGCGACGGTCTGCGCGAACACGGACTCGAGCGCGTCGCCAATGAGCGGGGCGACGTTGAACGCGGCAATGACGACCGAGAACGTGACCTCCGGCGCCTCGTTGAACGTGAAGAGCGGCGGTGGGACGAGGAAGGAACGCTCCCTCGCGCTCATCGCCGCTCCACGACCTCAGCGAACGTGCTGACTCGGACGTGACTGCGACCCGCGAGCCACCCCACGAACTCGCTGAAAACGGCCTCGGCGATGTGATACCGGCCCTGGCCGACGAGGCCATGGAACACGAGCGGCAGCCAGCCACCCGTGGCCTCCGCCCGCGAGACGAGCCGCTGGAGATCGTCGACCGTCGTTCCGGTCTCGAGGGACGGAACGGTCCTGATCGCATACGGGTCGGCCGGGGGGATCGGCTCGGTCGCCGGACGCATCGGATCGCCCTCCGTCGCGAGACCCCAGGCCCGCCGCGCGCTCGAGTACCCGGCGGCAGACACGACGTCGCGCGCCGCGGTGTCCACGGAGCCGTAAGGATAGGCGAAGCTGGTCGCCGCGTAGCCTCGTTCCAGCAGAACGCGGCGGTCATCTGCGACCTGCGCCCAAACCTCCGCCTCCGTCAGCGACGAGAGGTCGACGTGGTCAGCAGTGTGCCCTCCGATCTCATGGCCGGCGCGCGCAAGCTCCGCCACGCCCTCCCACGCGAGATTGCCGGTTCCGGTGCCTACGCGGCTCGAGTTGACGAAGAACGTTCCCGCGAGGCCGTGCTCCGCGAGGAAACGCCCGGCGGAAAGGTGGTCCGCGGTCCCATCGTCGAACGTCAGCGATACGAGCGCCGGCCGCCGAAGGCGGCGCGGGAGGATCTGTCTGGCAAGACGCCGCATCGCCTAGTCGAGCGACGGCACGACCCAGCGATGGGCGACGGCGACGTCACCGGAGCCCCCGGCCACTGGGCGGCCTCCGAGCGTCCCCTGTTCGACGTCGAACATCGTGGCCCCCTCCACCGCGTCCTGAAGATGCGAGCGGCCGTGAATCTCTACGTCCACCCGATACCGTCCCGGTAGGAGCGGCAGCTCGTCGATATCACAGACGAACGCGTCGTGGCTCCCAGCGTCCTCGACGTCGCGGGGACCGCGGTCGTTGCTCGTCAGTGTCGCTACGGGCTGTCCCAGCGCGTTCAGGATGGTGAACGAGCACGAAAGGCGTCGATGGACGCTGGGGTCCTCGGCACGAGTGCGGAAGACAAAGCGCGCCGGCCGCCCCGTCGCGAGCAGCGTCGTACCGTCGGCGCCCCCGATCTCGACGTGGGTGAGCCTTACGTCGTGCTGGCCACGAGTGTCGCTGCGGTCGGCGAGCTCCACCGTCCCCGCGCGCTCGACCGCGCGGAGATAGCTCGTGACGGCCTCCTCGATCGTGCCATCGGTATGGACACCGCCGCTTTCCAGCAAGATCCCGCGTCGGCAAAGGCTCTGCATCAGCGCCATGTTGTGGCTGACGAAGAGGACGGTTCGGCCTTCGTCGGCCACCTCGCTCATCTTGCCGATGCACTTGCGCTGGAACCCGGCATCGCCCACGGCCAGCACCTCGTCCACCAGGAGGATCTCCGGCTCGAGATGCGCAGCTACGGCAAAGGCGAGCCGTACCGTCATCCCCGTCGAGTAGCGCTTGACCGGCGTGTCGAGAAAGCGCGAGATCTCGGCGAAGGCGACGATCTCGTCGAAGCGTCGGTTGAGCTCCGCCCGCCGCATACCGAGGATCGCGCCGTACAGGTAGATGTTCTCTCGGCCGGTCAGCTCGCCGTGGAAGCCGGTGCCGACCTCGAGCAGGGACCCGACGCGGCCGCGGATCGTCGCGCGTCCCGAGGTCGGCTCCGTCACACGAGAGAAGATCTTCAGCAGTGTCGACTTCCCCGCCCCGTTCCGACCGATCACGCCGACGACATCTCCGCGCTCGATCTCGAACGAGACGTCGCGCAGCGCCCACAGGAGCGGCCGCTCATCGCGGTCCCGGGAGCGACGCGCCACCCTGCGCGCGCCGCTAGAGAGGCCCTCGACGATCGTGTCTCGCAGTGTGCGGCCCGGCTTCGCGTGCCTCCCGAGCACGTACTGCTTCGAAAGTGCCTCGGAGCGTATGACGATGTCTGTTGCACTCACGGCTAGATGACGTCGGCGAACCGCCGCTCCATCGCGCGGAAGTAATACGCGCCCGAAATGGCCAGAATCGCTGCGACACCTGCCGAGAGCGCCAGCATTCCGGCGGGGGGCGCCGCGCCGCCTGTGACAGCCCAGCGAAAACCTTCCACAGCGCCCGCCATGGGGTTGAGACCGAGAATGACGTTCCAGGGGGAGTGGAGCCCGCTCACGGAGTACGCAATGGGTGTCGCGAGCAGCCAGAGCTGAACCGCGATCGGAACGATGTACCGCACGTCGCGGTAGAGCACGTTGAGTGCCGAGAGCCACAACGCAACGCCGAGCGCAGCCGCGAGCACGAGCAGGAAGAACGCCGGCAGCGCGAACACCGTGAGCCCCGGCGCGACGCCGTAGCCCGCCATCACGATCAGGAGCAGGACGAAGCCGATCGCGAAGTCGGGCGCCCCGGCGAGCGTGGTCGCGAGCGGGATCGCGAGGCGCGGAAAATAGATCTTCGTCAGAACGTTTGCGTTCGCGACAACCGACGCGGAAGCAAGCGAGATGGCATTTGAGAAGAAGAGCCAGGGCACCAGGCCGGCGAGCGAGAACACCGGGTACGGCAGCGAGCCGGACGAGATCCTGGCGACACGGTGGAAGAAGAGCGTGAAGACGACGACTGTCAACAGCGGCTGGAGCACTGCCCAGGCCACGCCCAGCACCGTCTGCTTGTAGCGCACCTTGACGTCGCGCCAGATCAGGAAGTACACGAGCTCGTGCGCCCTCCAGAGCTCGCGCAGGCGCAACGAGGGCCAGCCGCTCGACCGCTCGAGCACGACCTCTTGGTGCGCGAGAGCGACGGTTCCGGCAGCGCGGGGTCTCTCGGTTACGGGAGTCTGCGTGGCCATGGTTGTACCGTTCCCCATCGTAGTCAGCGATCCTCGCCGCACCGGGTCTCGATGAGGCCAGTGCTGGCGCCTCCGGCGCGGACACCTCTCTCGCCGGGGGCGACGCCGTCTTTCTCGGTCGTGATCGCGGCGTACAACGCCGCTGCGACGATCGGCGAGTCGCTCGCGTCAGCGTTCGCCCAGACGCTGGCACCACGCGAAATCGTCGTCTGCGACGACGGCTCGACCGACGATCTCGCGCGCGCGACCGCGGCGTTCGCCGACCGGATCACGCTCCTTCGACAGGACAACGCGGGCGAGGGCGCGGCGAAGAACGCCGCTGTTCGCGTGGCCAAAGCTGAGTTCGCGGTGTTCCTCGACGCGGACGATGTCTTCGACCCCGCCCGGCTGGAGGCGCTGGGAGAGCTCGCTGCCGCACGGCCCGACCTCGACATCCTCACCACCGACGCCTTCCTCGAGGTGGATGGAACTGTCGTCCGTCGCTGCTACGACGAGAGCTGGACGTTCGAGGTCGACGACCAGCGGGGGGCGATCCTCGAACGGAACTTCGTCTTCGGACTGGCCGCCGTGCGGCGGGAGCGATTCCTGGCTGCAGGGGGTTTCGACGGGTCGCTGCGCTACGCCACCGACTGGGATCTCTGGTCGCGGTTGATCCTCGACGGGTCACGCGCCGGACTCGTCGCGGAGCCGCTCGCGACCTACCGGCTGAGCTCCACCAGTCTCTCTGGACAACGCCTGGACCTGCTCCGCGGCCGGTGCGCGGTCATCGAGAAGAACCTTGCCCGCGGCGACCTCGCTCCCGAAGAGCGGCGACGGGGTGAGGCGGCACTCGTCGCCAATCGCAGCGCGGCGGCGCTCCAGGCAGCACAACACAGCCTCGCCGAGGGCGGGCGCGGTGCTCGCTCCGCGGCGCTGCGCCTGGCGACCGCTACGGCGATCCCGCTCCGCACGCGCCTCAAGGCCGTTGCCGCGGCGGCCGCGCCGCGTTTGGCGTCGCGCCTGCTCGCTCGCGAGCGCGACCGAGCAGGCGTGCCCGGCCCAGCCGGCGTGAGACTCCCGCCTTGATCAACAGCCACCGCTCCCAGAGCGCCGGCGGCTGTTTCCCCGTTACGAGCTTCCAGGCGAACGAGAGGTCGCTGTCCCACGCCTTGACGCTGACACGGCAGAGCGCGAAGGGATCGCTGTCAGCGTCGTTACGACCGGGTTGGGTCGTGAAAGCGAGCGAGTAGCCCGCGGCCCTGACGACCTCGCGCTCACGCGACCCGAAGCGGCCGTGTGGGTAGGCAAAAGCGACGGGCGCCGCGCCAAGATGCTCACGGAGCTCCTCCCGCGAGCCAGAGATTTCCCGCTCGGCCGTCGTCCGATCGGAGGCCGCGAGGTCGACGTGCGTCCGGCTGTGTCCGCCCAGTGCGACGCCCTCAGTCTCGAGCTGAAGCAGCTCGGCCCAGCTCGCGATCCGCTCACCGTCGAGCCACTCGACCGCTTGGCCGACATTGGCCGTCGGAACGAACAGGACCGGGCGTAGGCCGGCGTGACGCATGAGCGGCTCGACGACGTCTGCGAAAGCGTCGTCGACGGACACGACCACGCTTCGCCGCGGGATCGCTCGAGAGCTTTGGGAATGCAACTCGACGACCTCCGAAAGGGTCAGCGGCGTGAACCCGAGGCGGCGCAGGAGCCGCATCTGGCGGTCGAACTTCTTCGGTGAGACGTCGATGCGTTCCTGCCCGATCTTCCCCGCGCCCGCGAGGCGATGGTAGAGGAGGACGGTGTAGCCGCCGCCCCGCCACGGGAGGCGGCCGGCGATGGCTGAAAGAGCGCCGGGCACAGCGCTGGCCAGGCTACGCTTCTGCGACGGTGCCTGCTCACCATGTCGAAGGGCCGTCACGGACGACGCGCGTGCAGTGCGTGATCCTGGTTTGCCTCCTCGGATTGCTGGCCAGCGCCTGCGGCGGCTCGAGCTCACCGGTCGCGGTGCCGCACGCGGCTCCTCGTGCCTCCTTCCCCCGCACCGGCTGTCGCCCGCACCCACTCGGCGGTGTTCACACGCCCGACCGACTGAAGCTGCTCGACGCGTGCCGCGCGATCGTCGGGACGGTCAAAGAGGCGAGGCAAAACCCGGAGGACGGTGACGCCGTCTTCAACCTGGCGCCGGACCGCGCCTACGCCTCGATGCTGAATGAGAACAACGTCAAGGAGGGCGGCATTCACGTCGAGATCGTCCCGGCGGACCAGCCGGGCTGCCGCAAAGGAGAGCGGGTCGTCCACGGAACGATCCCGGATCTCGGCAAGTGCACGGGGGCCCACGTCAGGCTGCCGAAGAACGGCGCACACGTACGGGTGGTCGGCGCCTACGTGCTGGACATCGACAACGCGTGGCGGGAGATCCACCCGGTCTGGCGCATCAACGTCGTCGGCTCAGCACGTTAGCGCCCCATCGTCCTGCGCAAGATCTCCTCGAGCTTGTCGACGCTCGGGCCGAGCCCGAACCGCTCCTGGCCGTACTCGAAGCTCGTCTCGCCACGCTCGGCTCGCTCCTCCGGGGACATGGCGGCCCAGCGCCGCAGCTCCCGCTGCAGCTCCTCTGTCGTCGGGGCGTAGCCGCCGCCGCTCGCGAGGGCGAGCTCCCGCGGAAGTCCGTCCACCGTCGTGATCAACGGCCGGTGCGCGCCGAACGCATCGAGCACCTTGTTCGGCAACGCGCTGCGGAAGACGGGCTCGTTGCGCAGGAGGTGGAGGACCACGTCGGCCGCGGCGAGGATCTCCTTCACCCGGTCCTTCGGCACCGGGTCCAGCAGGCGGACGTTCGCGATCGCCTCGGCCACCAGCCGCGACTCGATCCGGGCTCGGTCGCTGCCGTCGCCGACGACCAGGAAGGAGATCGCCGGCTCGGCTTTCAGATTCTTCGCCGCATCGAGGAGTGCGTCGAGGCCATTCGCGACCCCGAGCGCGCCGACGTAGGCGAAGAGACACGCGTCGCCAACGTCGAGCTCCGCCCTGACGCGATCGCGAACGGAGGCGTCCTGCGCGGTGTCGAGCACGATCCCAGGAAGGACGTCGACGTGACGCGCGCCGTGCTCGTAGGCAACGGCCTCCAGCCCGGGGGTTGGCACGATCACCGATGCAGCCCCGGAGGCATATCCGTGGGCGGCGCGTTCGAGCACGCGATAGGCCCGTCCGTCGGGGTCCAGCCACCCGACGGCCGCGGCGGACTCCGGCCACAGATCCCGGATCTCGAAGAGCCACGGCCGGCGGTGGCGCTTCGCAGCCAACGCGCCGACGGCGCCGAGCGGGAGCGGCGGAGACGAGGCCCAGACCACGTCGGGCCGCGGAAGCGTGACCGCGCGCGCGCCGGCGGTCGCCGCGAACGAGACGTAGTTCAACACCCGGTCGATCCGCGAGCGATGGATCTTGCTCGCCCCCCACATCCAGTGATGGCGGATGCCGTCGATCGTCTCCTGGACGTAGAGGCGGTGCGCGTACGCGGGCGGCCTCGTGCCGGTCAGGTAGTCGACCGGGCACGAGACGAGGTCGACATCCCAACCCCTGCGTGCCAGCTCGCCGAAGTAGTAGCGGTGACGGTAAAAGCCGGGCGCAGCCGGCGTCGGCGCGTGCTGGTAGATGCAGAGAAGTCGCGGCACGGTTCGTCGAGCAGCTCGTTGGTTCAGCCGGCCGCGTCGGCGTCGATCCGCGCTCCGGCAGGCGCCGTCGCGCCGGCGGGGAAGATCGCCGCGAGGGCATGCGCCGGGTCATTCCCTCCCGCGGAGAGTCGCCAGGCGCTCACCGGGTGGAGCTCCCAGCCGGAGAAGTTGTGGAAGCGCTGGTGCTCGTGGCCCGGATCCCAGTAGACGAAGCCCTGCACGTCGATCTTCGTCCCGGCAGGCGGGAGCATCGGCGGCGCGACGCCCGCCTTCGTCCAGGTGCCGTCGATCTCCGCATGGACGGCCTTCAGGTAGGGGTTCTTGATGTCGGGCCGGCTCGCGTCGGCGAGCGTGCCGGTGTAGTCGCCGTCCGAAGCTACGTGCTCCCAGTCCGCCCCGACGACGACGCCGTCGACCTCCACGAAGCTCGGCTCGACTGCGACCGAGCACGGCGGGTTCAAGAGGTGGCGCTGGGCGTTGCCGCGGAGGTGCGGCTGGAACGCGCCGCCGGACTCGACGCCTCCGCCGTTCGACCCGGTCTTCGTGCCGATGATCGTCGGCAGGCTCGTGACGATCGCGGTGCAGGCGACGTGCGGGCTCCACGAGCTGAGCGGCTCTGCGGGAGCAAAGCGCGCGACGATCCGCCGGTTTCGCAGCAGCTTCATGCTGCAGAACGTGCGGCCGGCGCACGCGCCGCCCCAGCGTTCGAAGGTCGCGCCCTTGAGCGTTGCGACGCTGACTCGGACCCGCGTTCCCGATCGGTAACGCGCGACGCACCGCACGCTGCACTGGCGGTTCCCGGGAAGGATTCGGACCGTCGCGAGCTTCGAGGGCGTGACGATCACGGTGACCGTGCGCAGCGAGTGCTTGGCCAGCGTTGCGCCGAGCGTCACGAGCATGGCCAGGATCAGGGCGGCGGAGATGGTTGCGAACGAGCGAATGTGAGCTTGAGTGAATTGCCGCAAAGACCCCGTCCCGTGACTGATAGCTTCCGCGCCCGATCCGCATGACGGCCTACAGACCAGACGCAGGGGATGACCGCGGCAATAGTACACAGGAGATTTTGAGGTGAAGGTTCTCGTCACGGGTGGCGGAGGGTTCATCGGGTCGAACCTCGCCGCCAAGCTGCTGGAGAAGGGTCACGAGGTACGCATCCTCGACAACTTCTCGACCGGCAACCGATCGAACCTCGCGCAACTCGGGGACGACATCGAGGTCGTCGAAGGCGAACTACGCAGCTACGAGCGGGTACACGCCGCGACGCGGGGAGTGGAAGTGGTCTTTCACCAGGGTGCGTTGCCGTCGGTCCCTCGATCCGTGCAGGATCCGCTGACCACAAGTGCCGTGAACGTCGAAGGGACGCTCAACGTCCTCCTGGCGTCGCGAGATGAGGGCGTGCGCCGTATTGTCTTCGCCTCCTCCTCCTCGGTTTACGGGAACTCGGGCGAGCTTCCGCGCGTCGAGACGGCGCTTCCCGATCCGATCTCGCCGTACGGTGTGTCGAAGCTCGCGGCCGAGCGGTACTGCGTCAGCTTCAGCCGCGTGTACGCGCTCGAGACGGTCGCTCTACGGTATTTCAACGTCTTCGGCCCGAACCAGGACCCGACATCCCAGTACTCCGCAGTCATCCCGCGCTTCGTGACTGCCATTGCAGAGGGTCGCGTCGTTCCGATCTACGGCGACGGCGAGCAACGCCGCGACTTCACCTACGTCGACAACGTCGTCGAGGCAAACCTTCTGGCCGCCGAGGCGGAGCAGGCGAACGGCTCAGTGATGAACGTGGCAACCGGCCGCTCGACCAGCGTGAATCAGCTCGCGGAAGTAATCGGCAGGTTGCTCGACCGCCGCGTCGAGATCGTTCGGCACGAGACGCGAGCAGGGGACGTCCGGGACTCATGGGCTGCGACGGCGCTCGCGAGCGAAGTGCTGGGCTGGACTCCGCATGTCGACCTCGAGACCGGGATCGACCGCGCCGTCGAGTCCTACCTCAGGCGTTCGGAGCGCGAGTAGCCGGTCGCCCCGCCGGCGAACAAGTCGACCTTGGGAAGCCGAAGCGCGCTGACTTTGCTCCAGCAGATCGCGACCGCAAGGCTGGCGCCGAACCACGCGCACGCGATCATCGGGAACCACGACAAAGAATCCATCTGGAGGCACAGTAGGAAACTCGCCGGACGAATGCGAGCAATTCCGCAGATCAGGGCAACTCGCCCGCCGCACGGAGCGTGCTTTCCACCTTGTCCGGGGGACGATCGAACCAAGCTCGCCCTCCAACTGTTTTCTGCTTAGCGGAGCCCGCCGCAGCGCGGAGGCGGACGGCCAGCGATCGATTCTCGAGCCGCCGCAACGCCTTCTCCGAGCGCTCGAGCTGCCGTTGCGCCAACGCGCGCGTCTCGTCGTCGGCCGTGGCATCCATGGCCACCCGCCTGTACACCTCGCAACCGCTGCGCGTCATCGCGATCCCGTTGCTGGATAGAGAGCCGGGTCTTTCGCGGTGGATCGCAAGCAGACCGGGTGCTCGCACGGCACGACCTCCGCTGCGGGCGATCCGCAGCCAGAGCTCCCAGTCTTCGGCGGCGCTGAGCGTCTCGTCGTACCCGCCGACGGCTTCGAGCACCGACCGGCGTGCCGTGACCGACGTGTACACGAAGTTCCGCTCGAGCAACTCGAGGAAGAGGGCCGGCGGTTCCGGCACGACCACCGGCGGCCGCTGATACGCCATCGCAGACCTTCGCCTGATTCGCCGGGTGGTGTCGTCGAAGACCCAGGCATCGGTGTAGGCGAACGCGGCCTCGCGATCTCCGTCCAAGGCAGCGCCCATGACGTCCAAATACTCGGGGAGCCACAGGTCGTCCGCATCGAGGATGCTGACATAACTGCCGCGCGCTGCTGCGATGCCGACGTTGCGTGCGGCCGACGGTCCTCTGTTTGGTTGCCTTACGACTCTCACGCCAACGCGCTCGCCCCCGAACGATGCTGCTCGTTCCGCGGTGCCGTCGGTCGAGCCGTCGTCCACGACCACAACCTCGAAGTCCTGCCGCGTCTGAACAAGGACCGAACGAATTGCACTACCGATCGTTGCGGCCGCGTTGAACGCTGCCACGACGATGGTGAAATGGACGCTCCTCACACTGCGGTGCTGGCGAGCCGGGGTCGCATCCGGCGCACAGCTGCTACTTCCGCCCGCGGGCGTGCGGCGAGCGACGCCGCGGCCGCGCTCATGCCAAGGAGCAGCCAGAGCTGCTTCGAGTACTCATCCGAGCCGAAGATCTGGGTTGTGAGCACTGCAGCGCTCGCAGTCGTGAGCGCGCGCCCCAGCAACAGCGTCGCCCCACCGTCGCGTCCGCGGCGTAACACTACGGCCGCCAGGCGGCCGACGGTCAGCCACAGCACTCCGAGGAACAGCGTCAGGCCCACGATGCCCAGCTCCGCCAGAAACTCCAGGTAGCTATTGTGCACGACAAGCCGGTAGCGCCGCACAGATCCGATGTCGACGAGGTTGAGCGTCTCCGTCACGTACTCGAGCTCTCTCGCCGGGAAGTTGCCGAGACCCACGCCCGCAATCGGGTGGTCGCCGCTCATGTGAAGCGCGATGTGCCAGGTATCGGCACGACCTGGGCTGGCTTGGCTCGTCCCGGCGCCGATGCTCGCGATCCGCTCGCGCAGTTGCGGCGGCGCCGCAAAGAAGTAGTAGCCGACGGCGAACGCGCCGGCGATCAGCAGCATCGCGGTGATCCGCCCACGCAGCGGGCCCGCCACCACGAGCGCGCATAGAGCCGCCGCTGCGAGCGCGAGGATGCCTGAGCGCGATTGCGTCTGCGCCAGGACGACGCTGAAAAGCCCGAGGAGGATCAGGAGGCCGGCCCTCACAGAAAAGCGGCGCGTTGCGAGCAGCAGGAAGCCGGTGATCGCCATCGCGGCGACAACCTCGGCGGCGAGTGCGTTCGGGTTGAACAACGATCCCGTTAGGCGGCCGGCGGCCACGGTTCCATTCGCGAGCGCGTACGCGGACGTGATGGCCCCGCCTACCAGGAGTGCCGAGATGAGGACGAGGAGGTCGCGTTGTCTGCGCACAGCGGAATATGTGACGAAGACGAGCGCTACGAGCTGCGCGAGGCGAGAGACGCTATGCAGCGTGGCCGCTCGATCCACCGCCCAGGCGATCGACGCCGTCGCCCATACGAGGAGCGCGATCAACGCGGCCGTGAGCAACGGCGCGTCGCGCGGCAGGAATGGCACCACGTGGTCACGATCGCTCAGGACCAGGAACACCCATGAGGCGAACAAAACGAGGCCGAGTGGCTTCGCGAGCGTCGGCCCCACGCCGAGCGAACCCGGAAGCGTTTCCGGAAACGTGAGAACGACGAACAGCGCGACACCGGCGAGCAAGCTGCGGAAGACCACGATGACTGCGGCGACTCCGGCAACGAGATACAGCGCACTCCGTGGCGAAGTGGTGACCACCCCGGCGAGCACGCACGCACCGGCGATCGCGCCGAGTACAACGCCCAGCCGCGGGAGCGTCCAGGACGTCACTGGTCGACGGCTCGAACGGCCTTCGGTCGCGACAACCTCGCCGGGCGACCCGATTCCCGGGCCGGGGGCGCGGGGACGTCGCTCGCATAGTCGTAGTACGTGTCGCCGCCGTCGGAGCGGGTGCGCGAAGTTAGCACCACGCCGAGCGGCGCGACTCCTCGCCGTGCCAGCAGTTCGCGCAGGTGCTCGAGCTTGTCGCGGCGAGTATGGCCCAGCCGCACGCTCACCAGCACTGCCTCCGCCGCCTCCGCCATCGACAACGCCTCGGCGACCTCGGGGACCGGCGGCGAATCGATCACGACGACGTCGGCCACCTTCTCGAGGTTGCTCAGGAGGTTGCGGAATCGATCCGTGTCGAGATTGTTCATGTGGTACGGGTGCTCTTTCGCGCCGACGAGCAACCGCAGTCCCGCATGGCTCGGCGCCTCCACGAGCACGTCGTCGACCACGTCAGCGCCCGCCAACAGCCGCATCAGGCCGTACGGCTTCGCCGTCACGTTGAAGATGCTGCCGATCATTGGGCGGTGGAAGTCGCCATCGACCAGGATCACGCGCAGATCCGCCGCAGCAAGCGTGATCGCCAGGTTCACGGCAGTCATTGTCTTGCCGTCTCCAGGCGTCGCGCTGGTCACGAGCACGGAGCGCGGATACCCACCGACCTGGCCGACATTCGCAAGCACCGCCCTGAGCGTGCGATAACCCTTCCACGCGCCGCGTGGCAGCACTCCGAGCCCCATGAGGTACCGATTGGCGACGCGGTTCGAGAGACGGGGAATGCGGGCGAGGATCGGCAGGCGATGCGTAAGTCGGAGCTCGTCCTCGTCGGCAAGACGTGGGTTGAAGAACTCGAGCGCGACCGCGACGCCGCAACCGAGGAGGAGCGCGGCGATGAACGCTACCGCGATGCTCAACTTGGGCCGTGGAGACGACGCGGAGGCCGGAGGCGTGGCCACCGAGCCCAACTGAACGGTCGGGTCACTTCGGCCGAGGTAGCTGTTCAAGGTCGCAACCTGCGCGGCGAGTTGTCCGTACTCGACGCTCGTCGGACGCTGATCGACGGGGATGGCAACGATCTGCGTCTTGAGGATCGCGATCTGCTCATGGAGCTCCCGGTGAAACAGGTCCGTTCGCTGCTTTACGACAACCCTGGCGAAGGAGTTGGCCGCGTCTGCTGCCAACTGAGGCGACCGTGCACTCGCCGTTACCGTCACGACGTCCGCCTGGGAGAGGGGTGTCACCGAGAACGAGACGTTTCGTCGCGGGAGCTTGGCAAGCGCGGCGTGGCGCACTTCGGGTGAATTGAACGCGCGCACAGCGGTGACGACCACCGAGGAGCCATCGAGGGACTGTTGGAAGAGCGAGAATCCCCGCAGGAGGTCGTCGTTCGCCGAGATCGCGTTGATGCGAAGGTCGGCAGTCGAGGCGTAGGTTTTCGGCTTAGTCAGGGTGATCGCCGCAGTAACGCTGACGGTGACGATCACGAGCAACAGGATGAGCGGCCAGTGACGACGGAACGCCTGCAGGTAACGCACCGCTCCCTGGCGGTCCGAGTAGGGCGCTGACAGGTGATCTAGATCTCGATGCTCCACCATAGGCTCGAACTCCCCAGAATAACGACGACGTCCGCAGTCAGGGTTCGACGGTTCGCCACACCATCGGCCCCGGCGTCCCTTCGCTTTAGCTTTAGGCACGCGTGCACGATGTCCTTGGCGCCCGAGTTCGAGCTCTTGCCGTGATCTACGCATTTAGGCTCTGCAAATGCCACCGGTCTCCGCCGCGAGCGAGACCGAGCTCGTGACGGTCGAGCTCGCGTTCAGCAACCCACACGCGCGCGTAATTGAGGAAACGCCGTCGCGACTCGTCGTCGACCTCCCGGACTTTCCGACCCTCGCGATGCCCCAAGATCGCTCAGGGACCAGCGTCTGCGTCACCTCCGAAGCTCGCTTCACCGGAGTCGAGCTGTCGAGGTCGTTGTACTCCAGCAACGAGCTCTACCTCGTTCGCGAAGGGTCCGGCGCCGCCCTCCTCGTCACCGACCATTTTCTCACGGCGCTGCGCCACTCTCGGCCTGACCTTCGGGCTCCGGACGACGATGCAGTCGTCGACCATTTCCTGTTCCGGACAGTCCCCGGGACGAAGACGTACGCACGCGGAGTCGTTCGGCTCGGGCACGGTCGCACAATGCATTGGGACGCGGCCTCTTCAACGCTCGAAGAGCGCCGGCGCGAAGTGGTCGAGCGGCCAGGCCAGGAGACATTCGACGAAGCCCTGCGCCTCGCAGAACAGGCCCTTGAAGTTGCTGTCGACTCCGCGACGCGGAACGCCGCGGCTGGCGCCGTGGGGAATCTTCTGTCTGGAGGCGTGGACTCGACACTTTTGCAGTCGATGCTGCCGCGCGGGACTCGCTCGCTGAGCGCCGCAATCGACAGCCCCGAGTTCGAGCCGGAAACCGAGCGCGCCTTGACTGCGAGCGCGCTGACGGCGAGCGACCACCGCGTCGTGACGCTCCCAGAGCCTGAATATCTAGAAGCACTCGAGCGTTTCATTCGCGAGGTCGGCCTCCCACCACACCACCTACAGTCGGTGCTGCTTGGGGAGCTCTTCCGGCGGGTCGAAGATGATCGGTCTTTTCTCCTCACGGCCGAGCTGGCCGACGGCGCATTCGGCCTCGGTGGCCTCACTTGGCCGGCGGCGGCTCTTCGCTCCTGGGGTTGGATACCGCGGGCGACTCGGCGCCTCTTACCGACGTTCTTGAAGCCTCATGCGCTCCGGACCGCCGAGTCGTGGTCGAGGCGCACACTCCCATCGGTTCGCTCGACGGACGGGCTCGCCGCACGGGCGGCATGCTTCACAGACTTTGCTTTTCTCGCCGAAGCGTTCGGGACCGCGCAGATCGAGAAGCGCCTCGCAGCGAGGCTCGAGTACGTGCTCGACCTTTGCCCTTTCGTCATACCCGACGCCGGAGGTGTCGACGCTCAGATCGAAGCGGCGCACCTCGTCGGGTACTTTTGCGAAGATACCCTGAGCATCTGGCGGCAAGCGGCGATGAGCCAGCGCGGTTACTTGATCGGCCCTTTTAGCCATCCGGCGATCATCCCCGCCGCGCTGAGGTTCCGGCGGCGCGATCGTTACCGGCGCAGCGGCGAGACGAAGCCTGCGCTAAAGGCGCTTCTACGCAGCCGGCTGCCGGAATATGACGCCAGGCTGCCGAAGCTCTCCTCCGGTCTGCCGTTGGAGCGATTTCTCAAATCGGGACCGCTGCGCGATACGCGTTACTTTGTCCCAGCGAAGTTCTTTCCGAACCACAGAGCTCGCGACGAGAGCGGCTACCCGCCGTGGATCGCGTGGGGCATCCTGACACTTGCGGCGTGGCAAGACCTCGCCGCCGGGGAACATCACATCCCCCCACCTCGCATCTTTTCTCGTCGCTTCACCTAGACGCCGCAGGAAGCGGCCCGCCGTTCACCCGTTACCGCTCGACGAGCGAACGCGTGAACAAATGCTTGCCCTGCGGAGTCTTTTCGATCTCGTCGACAAATTGCCAAGTGACCTTGCATCCCTGGCTCATCACCAACCTGATCTTTGCTTCTATGTCCTCCATTTCGGTACTTGGCGCTTCGCCTCTCCTCACGATCAGTATTTGAATTTCGGTGAGCGACACTTGGTTCACTTGAAACGTTCGTACCCACGTTCGGTGATAAAACAGATGAGTAAAATACTCCCCGTGGATCAATCCACCGTCCCCATTGATGAAGTGATCGGATACGCGACCAGTGAGCCTCGTAAAGTACGGAAGAGGGGAGCCACAAACACAGGGATGCCGCCCAAACTCACCTGTGTCCCCGATCGCATAGCGAATCAGAGGCATCGAATAGTTGTGAAGGTTGGTGATTAGAATCTCCCCCGCTGACGTTACTTCGACCCAATTGTTGAACGTGAAGATATGGCGACTGCCTTCCTGGCACTCCGCCGCGACAGGTCCAACCTCACGTGAGCCATAGAAGTCAAATGCCTTGCAGCCGAACACGTCTTCAATCCTTTGCCGCATAAAGTCGTGCAGCATTTCGGCAGAAGAGCACACAAAGGTCGGTTGGTGAATCTGCAGATCATATTTCTCAACTGCGCTCGCCAGTTCATATAGAGAGCTAGCGTAGCCGCGGATGAAATACGGCTTGAACGAGTTAATTCTCCGAACATAGTGTTTCCAACTCTCCTCCGGTATCAAGAAACTGTTGAGAAACAACGTGTTCGTAAGCCAGTTGCGAGTTCTAGCTTTCCAATCTCTCTGCTTGAAGGTGTCGCGCTCCGAACCCCAGAGAACTACCTTTTTGACGCAATCCTCGTCGATACCCAGGAAACGCTTGAAGTAGTAACGAGTCGTGGTGGCCGTCCAACTCGCGAAATGTGCGTCCTGCAAGAACGTCTGGGGGGCTCCGGTGCTCCCGCCTGAGCTGTTCAAGAACGTCTGAGCAGTCGAGGGGCTTCGAAGCGCTTCGAACTCCCTTTGAATGATCTCCTTGGTCAGCACTGGGAAATCGGCGATCCGCAGGGTGCCGTTCGTCGCGTATTGCCTGTAGTAGCGATTGTGCGTCGTCGCGTGCAGGAGCAACGTGGAGAGCGCATGCTCCGAGAACGCTCCCAAGTCGTGCATGTCGAGGGCGCGCACCTGCTCCTCGACGCAACGACCAGCTGTGGCCGGCCGCAGGTAACGAAACACCCTCGCTTTGAGAACGAGAGAGATGGTCGACCGATCACTCACAGCGCCGCGAATCTACCTCGCGCGCTCGAGCTGACGGCGTCGGTTCGGGAGCAGCTGCTACCGCCGAAGCAAATAGCCAAGACGCGACTGCCACTTCGCCGGCGGCGGGTCGTCACCTTCCTGAGCGGTAGAAGAGCCAACGGATCGTGAAGCGGCCGCCGGCGAGCGAGCGGTAGCGCACGTACAGACCTTGGCCCTGCCGATGACGAGCGGGTCGGACGATGCACAAAAAGCGCCGCCGTCCGCCGCGGCTGTGGATGCGATGGCACACTGCCTGCGTGTTATCGCGCAGGAGGCGCGTCCGGAAGTTGTAAAGCACGCGTATCCGGCGGCGTCCCCAACCGCGACTCAGCGCCGCCAGAACGTCCTGCTCGGCCTGGCCATGCGTTCGGGCCCCGGCAGCGGCGCTGGCCGCCGTCTCCGCGGGAGCCGCGGCTGTTCGCGCCGCGACGGCGCACGCGACGGCAGCGACTACGGCAATCAGAACCTGTGGGCGCGACATACCTCTCGCATCGGCAAGGCCCGACACGCCCTTGAGCGGGCGACCGCGACCGTGCTGCAGGTACCTGGATCCGCGCGGAAATGGAGCGAAAGCGTGTCAACAGACACGCGGCCAGCGGACCCGAAAACCGGCTGTCACGTATCCCTGTGCCGTTGACGCAATGTGCCCCATTCGGGGGATCTGATGACCGACAGGTCCGACGATAGGAAACGGTATGAAATCAGCCGCCAGCTCCACACGCCGCCTCATCGATCGCCCAGTGCTCGCGACCGTCCTTTTAGTTTCCCTCCTGATACTTCCAATGTCCGCGAGCGGGGCCAATCTCTCCGTCACGACGGTGAGCCCCACCGCGGGACAGACCCTTTCCGGCAGCATCACGTGGGAGGTGAAGGCGGGCCCTACGAGCATCGACCACGTCGACTTCTACGTTGACGGAACGGAGCAATGGACCGAGCACGTAGCGCCTTACAGGTACAACGGCGTCGTCGGAGGCCTCGACACGACCAAGCTGTCAAACGGTCAGCACACCTTGACGGCGAAGGCGTACACAGGCAAAGGCAAGAGCGGCGGATCAACGAGTATCACGGTCACCGTCTCGAATGGGGCCGCTCCTCCTCCTCCGCCTCCACCTCCTCCTCCGCCTCCACCTCCTCCGCCGCCGCCACCCGCTCCGGCCGCTGCGCCCACTTCGACCGCGGTTCCTGTCATCGGCGGCACGACGACGGTCGGCCAGAGGCTGAGCGCAAGCACCGGCACCTGGTCCGGCTCGACGCCGATGACCTTTACGTACAGCTGGGCGCGCTGTGACAGCTCAGGCGCGAACTGCTCGTCCGTAGCCGGCGCGAGCGCCTCTACCTATGTGCTCGCGACGGCTGACGGCGGCCACACGGTCCGAGTCGGTGTCACCGCGACGAACAGCGTCGGCTCCGGCACGGCGACCGCCACCGCGACCGGCGTGGTGGGAGCCGTGACAGGCGGGACGCTCGGCTCGGCGCTGCCGGCGCGAATGCCGGAATCATCTGGCGGCGCGAAGCTCTACGTCAGCACGTCGGGTAGCGACTCGAACTCCGGAACGGTCACGGCACCGTACAAGACCCTCAACAAAGCCCTGGCCGTCGCCTCCAGCGGCACGATCGTCTATGTTCGGGGAGGCAAGTACGCCGCACAGCCCGTTGCCAGCCACAGATTCAGCCCAACCAATCCCGTCACCATCCAGAGCTACCCGGGCGAGACGGCAATCTTCGTCGGGAACACGAGCTACACAAACGCTGTCACGCTGACCGACTGTCAAGGGATTCGGCTTCGCGACCTCACGTTCGATGCGGCGTATAACACGAACCTGAAGATCGATACATCGCAGCATATTGATGTCGATCATGTGAACATCCGCAACGCCGGCCGGAGCGGGACGCAAGGGATCGGCCTGCTCGTCGTCAGCGGCTCGGGCCACACACTCACATATGACGACGACATCCAGGTCTGGAATAGCGTCTTCTATAACAACGGAATCCATGGCGGTGGCGGGTATGACCACCAGATCTACTTCGGCAGCTCCGGCGGGCTCAAGGGAACGAGCGTCGAGTCCGGGGTGCGCAGCGGCGTGTTCGCGAACAACGTTGTCCACGCCGGTCCCGCTGGGAACATGTTCCAGCTGGGAGATTCGGCACGGAACGTCATCGTCACCAACAACACGTTCTTCCATGCATACGATCCGAACGTCGGAACCGCACTCGTCATTTGGAACGGGCAAACGAACACCTGGGGGACACGAGACTGCATCGTGGTCAATAACATCTTCGCGAACAACGTCGCGCATGCAGTCCTCGCGTCCGACAGCCAGAACGCTGCGAGCAACGTGGTTCGAAACAACCTGACGTACGCGAACGGTCAAACGGACTACCAGCCAAGGTACGGGTCACTGGTCGGCTTCACTCTTGGAACGAACCTCGGACCGGCGGACCCGCTCTTCATGGATCCGGCGAGCGCGAACTTCAACCTCAAGCCGGGAAGCCCTGCACTCGGCAAAGCCCTTCCGGCGTACACTCCGCCGCTCGATGCGACCGGAGCCGCTCGGCCGACGTACACGAGCGCCGCGACGGGCGTCACCGCTCCCGCGATCGGCGCCCTCGGCTAACGACGCCGGAGCCGGACGGTCCGGCGTCGCCGCCGGGTAGAACTACCGGAATGATCAGCCAGAGCGGCCGGAGACTCGAATGAACGAATCGGGACGTGTTCACATTGCGATGCTGCTCGACACGCTCCAGGGGGGCGGCGCCGAGCGCATCGCCGTCGAGGTTGCGTCATCGCTCGACCCCGAGCGGTTCTCGCCGACCGTGATCGCCACGCGCGAGGGCGGCCTGCTCGAGGACGTGCTGGTGCGCAACGGAGTCGAGTACTCGATCCTCGGGCGCCGCCGGGGGTTCGCGCCGCGGAAGCTGCGGAAGGCCCATCGGCTACTCCGTGACGTGGACTTGATCCACTCACATATGCTCGGCAGCAACCTTTGGGGCGCGCTCTTCTCGCGCGTTACGGGGCTGCCGCTCGTCGCTCGCGAGCCGACGTTCAGCGGTGTACGCAGCCGCCTGCGCACCTACGGCTACCGGTCGTGGATTGCGCCGGTGGCCAAGTGCATCATCTGCCCCACGGCAACGGTCGCGCAATCGCTCTACGACGAGGGCGTCCGTCCCGAGCTCGTAGAGGTGATTCCGAACGGGGTCCAGATGGATGTCGCGATCCCGCGCGCCGAAGCTCGCGCTGAGCTCGGCCTCGATCCCGACGCATTCGTTGCCGGCATCGTGGCCGGGCTACGTACGGAGAAGGCTCACGAAGTTTTGTTCGGCGCCGCTGCGCGTATGCGCGGCAGCGGCCGAGCAATAACCCTCTGCCTGGTCGGTGACGGCGTGAGGCGGGCAGAGCTGGAGCAGAAAGCAACCGACCTACGCCTCGACGGCTCCGTCGTGTGGGCGGGTCAGCGTCCGGACGCGAAGCGACTGTCGAAGGCATTTGACGTCGGCGTGATTTGCTCGGATTTCGAGGGACTGCCGAACGCCGCACTGGAGATGCTCGCTGCGGGAGTCCCGGTCGTCTCGACAGACGTCGGAACAATGCCCTCGATCCTCGCGAGCGGTGCTGGGGTCACGGTTCCGGTACGCGACGAGGTCGCGTTGGCGGATGCCATCTGCAGCTTTGTCGACGACCCCGGCCTGGTCGAGCGCGCGAGCGGGCTCGCGCGCGAGGTCATCCAGCGCGACTACGAGTTTGGGCGGATGGTGCGGGATTTCGAGCGGGTCTACGATCGCGTGCTGAACCGAGTAACAGCCTGATGACCTATGGCATCACGCGTACCGCCGGCGCCTAGTCTGGTCGACCGTGCGGATTCTCGTCGTCACCAACATGTACCCGACGCGGGCCGCCCCGGCCACGGGCCTGGTCGTCGAGCAGCAGGTGCGCAGTCTCCGTGTGCTCGGCCTCGACGTCGATGTACTGCACTTCGATCGAGCGGCACAGGGACCGGCCGTGTACTGGCAGCTCGGGCGGAGCCTGCGGCAGAAGATCGCCGCTGTGCAGCCCGACGTCGTGCACGTGACCTACGGCGGCGTGATGGCGTTTCTCGCGACACGCGCGGTACGCGATCTCCCGGTGGTGGTCTACTTTCGCGGTAGCGATCTCCTTGGCAGCCCCGCCGAATCGCCGCTCAGACGGTTCGTGATCTACCTCGGCGTACTCGCATCACGTCGAGCTGCAGCGAGAGCGGCGGCTGCCGTCGTCGACTCCGAGAACCTCCGCGCCGCACTCCCGATCGCCGCGGGACGAGCTGCGTGGATCGTGCCAAGCGGGATCGACCTGGAGCAGTTCAAGCCGCTCGACCGCGAACGCTGCCGCGCGCAGCTTGGCTGGTCCACCGCTTCGAGACAGGTCCTATTCACGGCGTCGCCACGGCGGCCGCAAAAGCGTTTCTCGCCCGGGGCGGCCGCCGTGGCGCGCCTGCAGGAGGCCGGCCACGCCGTCGAGCTGCGAGTGCTCGACGGCGTGTCGCACCGCGATGTGCCGACGTGGATGAATGCGAGTGACGCCGTCTTGCTGACGTCGACGCACGAGGGCTCGCCAAACGCGGTGAAAGAGGCACTGGCCTGTAACGTCGCGGTCGTCGCGGTGGACGTCGGCGATGTTCGCGAGCGCCTGTCCGCGGTTCGCGGATGCCATGTCGCGGCGCCGACGGCTGAAGATCTCGCCTCGAAGCTGGAGTTTGTGCTGGCCGGCCCGAGCCGGGTAGACGGGCGGCAATCGCTAGCGTCTATCTCGCTCGAGCAGACGGCGAAGCAACTGGTGCGGATCTACGAGTCAGTGCTCGTGGCAGACGATGCTCGTACGCCCGAAGTCGACGACGCCGGGGCCCGCTGCCGCAGCTAGCGCTCGGCCGACGGCGTAGTCCGCGCTTCGGGTAGCGGATCCGTCGTCCTTCGAGACGGACATCGCCGGGGCCCACGTCGGCTCGCGCTGTGCAGGAACGACGAACACCGCCGCCGAATTCGGAGTCACTGCCGCTTGCCACGCGCAGGCTGCAGCCGCTCACGAGACGCCAGCCCAAGAAAGGCCTTCCCGTGTCGCCCGCCAGCCGAGACGCCAACCATCCTTTCGCTGCGCGGGACGGCCGGCTGCCCTCGTTTGCGCCCACTGCCGCTGCGGATCCGCTGCGTGTTCACTCAGACCCGCCCGACGTCACGAGTGGCCGCCTCAACGCCGATAGAGGAGGCGTGGTTCCGATCTCCGAAACGTTGGGCGCACGAGAGAGGCTGGCGCGACAGTCGCGACCCATGGTTCTCTCGCTTCCGCCGAGCGAAGCGCCGCTGAGCCCCGAGCTCGTCCTCGTGTCTCCTGAATTACGCGAGCGCGCGTTGGCCGCGCTACCGGAGCGCCCGTGGGAAAATCTGTGGCAGCAGCCGCCGCAGCTCCGGCCCGCAGCCTTCGACGCTCCCAATGCGGCCGCGGTCGCCCATCCCGCAGCGGCCGTTGAGGCCCCTCTCGCCTCACAGCCGGTGAAAGCGCGGTCGCGCGGGCGGGGATTCTGGCTCATCGTCGCCGGATTAGTGGCGGGTTTTCTCGTCGCAGAGGCCGTGCCGCGTCCGGACGGCCCCACCCTCGTCCAGACCGTTGCAGAGCCCGCCGCTCGCGTCGCGCGCGAGCGCCCTGCCCCGGGCCCCGAGGCGACGCCGGCCGCGGCAGGGACAGCTTCGACAAAGGTTCGCGTGCGACCGACGGTTACCGCCGGAGTAGCCGTGGCCGGCGGCGGCTACGTCTTCGGACGGTGGGGCCGGTTCCAGGTAGCGCCGAACCGTCGGTCGATCACGCGTTTCCAGGCGCACATCCGGTGCGCACGGAGCGTCTCGGTAGCGGGGCTTCCACTACGTGGGGGGCGCTTCCGTTACCGAGGGCTGTTCGGGCGGCACGTCCAAGGCTCGCTCCACCTCTTCATATCGGGACGCTTCGTCGCCCGGACGCTCGTACGCGGCGTCGTCCGTGCGCGCACCCTGCGCTGCGACAGCGGGGCTGTGCCGTTCGTGGCGACGCTGAGCTAGGCACACATCGCGATGGCTACCGCTACCGTGTTCCTGGACGTGCGTCGGTTCGCCTGCACAGGGGTCATCGCTCTCGCCTGCTCCGCTCCCGCAGCCGCAGCAATCCCCCTGCACACCACGATGCCAGTCGTCGCGGCGAAGGCGCCGGCCAGAACCGGGCAGCAATACCCAGACACGCTGGTTGAGCTCGACCGCAGCCGAGCGCGAGAAGCTGTCACGGCGCTTCGGGCGGCTCGTGGTCGGTTGATCGACCCTGAGCTTGCCCTCTGGCGGGTCCCGACCTGGACGGCCCAACTAGCGCTGCAGCAACTCGAGCGCCGCGGCCTCGTCCGGTCGGTCACGCCCGACTACCCGGTGGGCGCCGACCCGCGCCACGCGAGAGGCTTCTTCGGCCAGTTCACGGACCCGCTCTCCTACACGCAGTGGTGGCCATCGCACGTGGGCGTCCTCGATTGGGCGGCGCCCGGGCCGGGCGTGCCGCTGACGATGATCGATTCCGGCGTCGACCTCTCGCACGAGGAGTACGTGGGCCGGCCGAACACCGTCGTGCTTAACCCGCAGACCTTCACGGCAAACGAGGAGGAGCTTCACGGGACTGCGACCGCGTCGGTCGCCGCCGCGCCCGTCAACGGCAAGGGGATCGTCGGCATCTACCCGCAGGCGAAGCTGCAGCTCTGGGATGCGAGCCCCGCCGGTCAGCTGACCGTCGGTGACGAGATTGCCGGCCTCGCGGCAGCTCGGCGCAGCGGCAGGGGCGTGATCAATCTCAGTCTGGGCGGCTTCGACAGCGTCCCGATCGAGGAGCACGCGATCCTGAACGCCTTCGGCGCCGGCCTGCTCGTGGTCGCGTCGGCCGGGAACGATCGCCAGGACGGCAGCTCTCTCTCGTACCCCGCCAGCTTCGCGCACGTCCTGACGATCGGCGCGACCGAGGAGAGCGACCGGGTGGCCAGCTTCTCGAGCCGCTCGCCGGCGATGGACCTCGCGGCTCCCGGCCAGGACATGACGGCGGCGATCCCGACGATCTACAACCCGTCCGGCTACGGCTCGGTGGACGGGACGAGCTTCTCAGCGCCTCTCGTGGCAGGCGCCGCGGCCGCCGTGTGGACGCTACGCCCGACGCTGGCTAACACGCAGCTCTTCGAGATCATGCGCCGCTCCGCCCGCGACGTGGGCAAGCCCGGCTGGGACGTCGACACCGGCTACGGGATCCTCAACGTACCGGCCGCGCTCGCACGCAAGGCTCCGGCCGCCGACCCGCAGGAGCCGAACGAAGACGTCTACCTCGTGCGCCGGGACGGCCTCACCCGCGCAGGGAAGCCGCCTCTCACCCGGCAGCACCGTCTCCATGCCGCGCTCAAAGCGCAGCTCGAGCGGCGTGAGGACCCGGAGGACGTCTACCGCGTCTACCTGCCCGCCAAGGGGCGCCTCGTCGTGACGGTGAGGCCGAGCGCCAACGTCACCCTCGAGCTCTGGGGCCGGAAGACGAAAACGGTGCTCGAGCGCGGCGCCGCCGCGAAGCGGGACCTGCTCGGCGTCTCGGCGCACGCCGGCCGGCACTTCGAGCGGGTGACGCTGCGGGGCCGCGGGACAGGTCAGTTCGTGTACGCCGACGTGTTCCTGCCGAAGAACACCGTGCAGGCCTCGTACACGATCAGCGTCGCACCCGCCGCACGCTAGCGGCGGTGTGTTCCACCGGCGTGCCTAGCTGCACCTGCGGCTTGCGCACCCGCACGTAAACGCGCTCGGCCGGAAAGCGAGCGAGCATCCCGTCGGCCAGCGTTGCCGCGAGCGACTCCAGCAGGTGGAACTGACGCGTCTCCGAGAGCTCGCGGACGAGCGCGACGACCTCGCGATAGTCGACGGTCTGCTCGAGCTCGTCCGCGGCCGGCTCGTCGAGCTCCAGCTCGATGTCGTAGACGAATACCTGCTCCGTCTCACGCTCTCGCTCGAGGGCGCCGTGCCGGCCGGGGAGCTCGAGCCCCGTGATCTCGACGAGCACGCTCATGCGAGCACCGCGCGTGCTGCGGCGAGCGCCTCCACGTGCTCACGCACGTCGTGGACGCGCAGGATCGAGGCGCCGCGCTCGTAGGCCGCGACGGCGGCCCCAACGCTGGCGGCCACGGTGCCGGTGGTCGCACCGGGATCGCCGAGCAGCTTCCCGAGTGAGCTCTTGCGCGAGATCCCGATCAGCACCGGGCGGCCGAGCGCCGTCAGCTCGTCGAGGCGGCGGATCAGCTCGAAGTTGTGCTCGACGGTCTTGCCGAAACCGATTCCCGGGTCGAGGCAGATGCGGTCCTCCACGATCCCCGCCGCGACGGCCGCGCCGAGCCGCTCCTCGAGGAAGGCCGCCACCTCCGAGACGACGTCGTCGTAGCGCGGGCTCGCCTGCATCGTGCGCGGCTTGCCCTGCATGTGCACTAGACAGAGGTACGCGCCCGACTCCGCGACCACGCCGGCCAGCTCCGCGTCGCCGCGCAGCGCCGTGACGTCGTTCACGAGCTCGGCGCCGAGCTCGAGCGCCCGCCGCGCGATTTCCGCCTTGGACGTGTCGATCGAGACCGGGACCTCGCCCTGAAGCGCCTCGAGCACCGGGACGACGCGCCGTAGCTCCTCGTCTGCATCGACCCCGGACGCGCCCGGGCGCGTCGACTCGCCGCCGACGTCCACGATCGCCGCGCCCTCCGCGAGCATCCGCCGCGCCGACGCCGCCGCATCCGCCGGGTCGAAGTTGACGCCACCGTCCGAGAACGAGTCCGGGGTGACGTTGACGACGCCCATCACGGACGGACGCGGGAACCGCTGCTCGATCGGAGGTCTCATCGGTGGGTAGGTTAGGGCCATGGGGGAAACGGAGGTTCGCCGCAGTGCGGCGTGGCGATTTGTGCGCGCGATCGTCCGGTCGCAGGCCGGCGGCGTGGTCGGCGCCGTCGGCTCGGGCCTGACCTGGCAGACCGGCGCCGTCGGCTCGCCGCTCGTCGTCAAGTACGCGATCGACCGCGGGATCTTCGGCCGTGACCGCCATACGCTGCTGATCTGGCTGTTGGTCCTGCTCGGAGTCGGCCTGCTCGAGGTCGGCGGCGGCGCGTTCCGCCACCTGTATGCGATCCGCAACCGCTCGCAGTCCGACGCTCGAGTGCGCGACGCGCTCTTCGCCCACGCGCTGCGGCTCGACGCCTCCTACCACGACCGCGTCGGGCCGGGCGAGCTGCTCAGCCGCGCCTCGTCCGACTCGCAGCACGTGGCGCGGATGATGGACGCGATCGGCCACACGATCGGGTACGCGCTGACCGTCGTCGCGGTGGCGACGATCATGCTGGTGCTCGACCCGAAGCTCGCGCTCGTCGTCCTGATCCCGGTGCCGCTCGTAACGCTCGGCGCGTGGCTCTACTCGAAGCGCTACGACGTGGGCACACGCTTGCTGCAGGAGTCCTGGGCGCAGGCCTCGACCCTCGTCGAGGAGACGGTCAGCGGGATCCGCGTGGTCAAGGGACTCGGCGCGGGCGACGCGCTCTACGCCCGCTTCCGCCGCCGCAGCGACGAGATCATGGGCCGCGCGCTCGACCTCGCGCGCCTCGACGCGGTCTTCATCCCCGTGCTCGAGATGCTGCCGCTGCTCGGGATCGCGGCCGTGCTCTGGCTCGGCGGCCGCAGCGTGATCGCCGGCAACCTCTCGGTCGGCTCCTTCGTCGCCTTCAATGCCTACGTCGTGATGCTCGTCTGGCCGCTGCGCGTGCTCGGGCAGCGCGTGACGACCCTGCAGAAGGCGCTCGGCGCGAGCGGCCGGATCACCGAGGTCCTCGAGACCGAGCCGCGGCTGCTCGAGCCGCGCCACCCGCAGGAGCTCGAGCGCCCGGTGCGCGGCGACGTACGGCTCGACTCGGTCGTCTTCGGCCACGAGGGCGACCGCGCCGTGCTCGACGGCCTCGACCTGCACGTCGCGCCCGGCGAGTCGCTCGCGCTCGTCGGCGCGACCGGCTCGGGCAAGAGCACCGTCGCGGGGCTGCTCGCGCGGCTCTACGACCCCGAGGACGGCCGCGTGCTCCTCGACGACCACGACCTGCGCGAGCTGCGGATCGACGACGTGCGCCGCGCGGTCGCGCTCGTCTTCGAGGAGACGTTCCTCTTCAGCGAGAGCGTGCGCGAGAACATCCGCGTCGGACGGCCGGATGCGAACGACGAGGACGTGCAGCGGGCCGCCGAGCTCGCCGGCGCGGCCGAGTTCATCGCCGCGCTGCCGGACGGCCACGAGACGATCCTCGGCGAGCGCGGCTTCTCGCTCTCGGGCGGCCAGCGTCAGCGAATCGCGATCGCGCGCGCGATTCTCGCCGACCCGGCCGTGCTCGTGCTCGACGACGCGACCTCGGCCGTGGACGCGACGAAGGAGCACGAGATCCGCGCTGCGCTCGCGACCGTGATGGAGGGCCGCACGACGCTTGTGATCGCGCACCGGCCCGCGACGATCGCGCTGGCCGACCGTGTCGCCGTGCTCGAAGGCGGCCGCATCGTCGAGGCGGGGACGCACGACGACCTGCTCCGGGGCTCGCCTCGCTACCGCAACCTGCTGGCTCTCGAGAGCGAGGCCGCTTGAGCGGCCTCGGGGAGGGGGTTATGGGGAACCGGGAGGTTCCCCGGATCGAGATCCTCACCTCGTGCGCCGCCCTAAGCGGCGCGCGAGGTGAGGCGCGCCCAAGAGAAGAAGGGGGCTCGTGGGGGAAACATGGTTCCCCCCACGCGACTGAGCCAAAGGCGAAGGAGGAGGACGCGTGATCGAGCGGGCGGCTACGCGCAATGTCTGGCGCGAGACGCGCAGGCTGCTGCTCGGCGTGCGCGGCCTCTATCTCTGTGCGGCTGCCGCGGTGGTCGTCTCGACGCTGCTGACCCTGGCCGGCCCCGCGCTCGTGCGCTACGCGGTCGATCACGGCATCGCGCGCCACGACCGGCACCCGCTTGACGTGGCGGCACTTGCGATCCTCGGGCTCGCGCTGGCGAAGCCGTTCGTCGTCCGCGCTCAGACGCTTCTGGCGGCCACGGCTTCGGAGCGGTTCCTCACCTCGCTGCGGAAGGTCGCCTTCGCGAAGCTCCAGGCGCTGCCGCTCGGCTTCTTCGAGCAGGAGCGGACGGGCGTGCTGATCTCGCGTCTGACCTCCGACGTCCAGGCGCTCGACGAGTTCCTGCGCGAAGCCCTGATCGAGGTCGTCGGCAGCGGCCTTCAGATCGCGCTGACCGTGGTTGTCCTCGCCGTCCTCTCGCCGACGCTCGCGGTCGTCTCGCTCGTCGCGCTGCCCGTCCTGATCGTCGCCAGCTGGACCTTCCATCACAGCGCGGGGCGCGCTTACCACGCGATCCGGGACCGCGTCGCCGAGACGCTGACCGTGCTGCAGGAAGGCCTCTCGGGAGTCCGGGTCGTGCAGGCTTTCCGGCGCGAGCGCCGCACGCTCGACGACTACGCGCCGCGCAGTCGCGCCCAGATCGGCGCCTGGCGGCGTGCGTCCTTCGTGAACATCCGCCTCTTCACGATGATCCCGCTCGCGCAGACGGTCGCACTCGTCGCGGTGCTGCTCGTCGCCTCGACGATGTACCGCCACGGCTCGATCACGCAGGGGACGATCGTCGCGTACGTGCTCTATCTGGTGCAGCTTTTCGACCCGATCGCGCGCTTCAGCGAGTGGCTCGGCGAGTTCCGGCAGGGCCTTGCCGCGCTCGGGAAGGTCGTCGGGCTGCTGCAGGCCGAGAACGCGGTTGGCGAGCGGCCAGGCGCCGTCGAGCTCACTCCCGACGGCGTGCTCGAGCTCGACGACGTGACCTTCGCCTACGAAGGCGGCGCTCCCGTCGTGAAGGGCGTGTCGCTGCGGCTCGACCCGGGCGAGCACGTCGCCCTCGTCGGGGTCACGGGCGCCGGCAAGTCCACGCTCGCGAAGCTGCTGACGCGCCAGTACGACCCGCAGCAGGGCTCGATCTCGCTCGGCGGGGTCGACCTGCGCGACGCGACGCGCGAATCGCTGCGCCGGCAGATCGTGATGCTGCCGCAGGAGGGCTACCTCTTCAGCGGCACGATCGCCGACAACGTGCGCCTTGCCGAACCAGGCGCCTCGGACGAGGCGGTGCTATACGCGCTCGATCGCATCGGCGCGCGCGACCGCTTCGCATCGCTCCCGAACGGGGTCCACACAGACGTGCAGACGCGTGGCGTGCGCCTTTCCGCAGGCGAGCGGCAGCTCGTCGGCATCGCGCGCGTCGCGCTCGCCGATCCGGCCGTGATCGTCCTCGACGAGGCGACCTCGAGCCTCGACCCCGCTACGGAGGCGGCCGTCGAGCGCGCGCTGGCTGCGGTCGTCGACGGCCGGACCGTGATCATCATCGCCCACCGCCTGTCGACCGCCGAGCGGGCCGATCGCGTCGTGGTGATGGACGACGGTCGCGTAGTCGAGACCGCCTCGCACAACGAGCTGGTCGCGCAGGGCGAGCGCTACGCGCGCCTGTGGGCTTCGTGGCGGGCCGGCGTTGCTACGCCCTAGCGGTCTGATCGCGCAGAAGCGAGGTTACTGGTGCAGCCGCCACGTCGAGACCGGATGAAGCTCCCAACCGGAGCAGGAGTGACCACGCTCCGAGACGTGCGCCGCATCCCACCTGACGAAGCCCTGCACGTCCACCAGCGTCCCTGCTGGCGGCCAAACCGTCTGCGCAGTGTAGGGGTGGAGGAAGGGACCTTGGATCGTCCCGTCGGGCAGCCTGATCGTCCCCCAGTGACGGGAGAGCTCGAGATGGATGCTCTTCATATAGGGGTTTTGGATGTCCGGCTGGTTCGGATCGACCGCATTCGTCGTTGCGTCACCGTCGCCACGGCCCCAGAGCTTCCGGTTCGAGTTCGTCAGCTGGAGGCCATCGATCTCGACGAACGCGACGCTCGGGTCGATCTCGCTCGGAAGCGGCTGCCCCTTTGCCTCGCCTTCGGCGCCGCTGAGGTGGTTGATAAAACCGCCGCCGGCCTCGGTGGCCCCACCGCAGGAGCTCACGTCACTGCCCAACACCCTCTCGACCGTCGTTACGACCGCCATCCGATTGACGTCTGGATTCCAGCTGGGAGTCGTCGTGGTCGCTTCGTTGTGCGCCTTCGCCACACCGGTGGCCACGGTCGCTGACCGCGAACGAAGCACTGCTGTGGTGACAGCGGCCGACACCACGACGACGACCACGACACTGGTTCGGAGACCCCTCTTCACATCACTTCCTCGTTTGGAGCTGCCACCGTGGGAACTGCCCGACCGTCAGATTTGCTAACTCGGGCGCTCCTAGGTTGACCCGCGGCGAAGGTATCAGCCCCGAACCGCCCAAGGGCGGATCGTCTGCCGCGCGAGACCTTGCCGCGTCTACGCCGATCCGAGCAGGCGGTACAGGACGTACGCGAGCGCCGCCAGCCACGTCGCCTCGACGACAACCGCGGTGAGCAGTAAGACGTGAGGCGCGCGTTCACTGCGCGCCCGGGCCGGATCGCGCCCAACGGCTGGCGATCGGGCTACCTCGCCTTCGGAGTGATCCTGGCCTTCTACAAACCGCGGCGCCGCCTGAGGTGTACTACGTCTCGCGAACACGCCTGCGGAGTCGTCGTACTCGATCGCCACGACTCTCCCGTTACGCAGCCGCTTCCCGCGCCGCAGCCGCCCGGGCCGCTCCCGACGATCGTTGGTCATATCTCTCAGCTTTGTCAGATCGTGCTCGTTGTCCAGCGGCAGCCGCCGGCAGCCGAGCCCGATCTGCCCGCTTTGGGCCGACGAGCGCACCTGACGCGAGCCCGCAAAAGAAGGCCAGCATGCGGCAATTGGCAGCACAACCCGTGTGAGGCTACGACCGGCCCCGACAGAGCCGCTCCTTTCCGTGCCGCGCGGGTGGCTAGCTCTGGGCGCCTTCGGGCGGCGGCGGCTGCATCGTCGCGCCCGGAAACGGCCTCGGGACCGGCTTCGGCTGCGGCCGGCGTCGCCGCTCTTCGGCCGCCGGCTCAGTGACCTCGGTCTGGTCCTCGTCCAAGAAGATGCTGGACTCGTCCTCGCCGGCAAGCAGCCGCTCGAACTGGTCCTTGTCGATCGTCTCGCGCTCGATCAGGATCCCGGAGACCCGGTGCAGCTCCTCCATGTGCGCCTTGAGGGTCGTGACGGCCAGCTCGTGGGCCTCCTCGATCACGCGGCGGATCTCGTCGTCGATCTCGCGGGCGATCTCCTCGGAGTAGTCGGGTTCGTTACCCATCTCGCGGCCGAGGAACGGCATGTCGTGGTTCCGGCCGAGGACGCGCGGGCCGAGCTTCTCGCTCATGCCGAAGCGCATGATCATCTGCTTCGCGATCGACGTGACCTTCTCGAGGTCGTTCGCGGCGCCTGTGGTGACCTCGTGGAAGACGAGCTCCTCCGCGGCGCGCCCGCCGAGTGTCATCGCGAGCTGCTCCATCAGGGCGGTCTTCGTCGTCAGGTAGCGGTCCTCGCGCGGCAGCGAGATCGTGTAGCCGAGCGCCTGGCCGCGGCTGATGACCGAGATCTTGTGGACCTCGTCGGTGTGCTCGAGGAAGTGGCCGACGATCGCGTGGCCGAGCTCGTGGTACGCGGTGATCTTGCGCTCCTCCTCGGAGAGCAGCCGCGTCTTCTTCTCGGGGCCGGCAATCACGCGCATGATCCCCTCCTCGAGCTCCTCCTGCTGGATCGTCTTCTTCCCGCGGCGCGCGGACAGCAGCGCGGCCTCGTTGACGAGGTTCGCCAGGTCGGCGCCCGTGAAGCCTGGGGTGCCGGCGGCCAGGGTGTCGAGGTCGATCTCGGGCGCGATCGGCTTGCCCTTCGCGTGCACCTCGAGGATCTTGCGGCGACCGATGCGGTCGGGCCGGTCGACGACGATCTGCCGGTCGAAGCGGCCCGGGCGCAGGAGTGCCGGATCGAGGATGTCGGGCCGGTTCGTGGCCGCGATCAGGATGATGTTGTCCTTCAGCTCGAAGCCGTCCATCTCGACGAGCAGCTGGTTCAGCGTCTGCTCGCGCTCGTCGTGCCCGCCGCCGAGGCCCGCGCCGCGATGGCGGCCGACCGCGTCGATCTCGTCCATGAAAACGATGCACGGGGAGGCTTGCTTGGCCTGCTCGAAGAGGTCGCGCACGCGGGAGGCGCCGACGCCGACGAACATCTCGACGAAGTCGGAGCCAGAGATCGAGAAGAACGGCACGCCCGCCTCGCCGGCAACCGCGCGGGCGAGCAGCGTCTTACCGGTACCTGGGGGCCCGTAGAGCAGGACGCCCTTGGGGATGCGCGCGCCGAGCGCCTGGAACTTCTTCGGGTTCTCGAGGAACTCCTTGATCTCCTGGAGCTCCTCGACCGCCTCGTCCACGCCGGCGACGTCCTTGAAGCCGATCTTCGGCGAGTCTGGCGCCATACGCTTCGCGCGGCTCTTGCCGAAGCTCATCACCTTCGAGCCGCCGCCCTGCACCTGGTTCATCAGGAAGATCCAGAAGGCGATCAGGATGATGAACGGGAGCAGCGAGAAGAACGCGCTCACCCATGAGAAGCCGCCCGTGCCCTTGGAGTCGAAGTTGACGTTCGTGTGCGACTCCAGCGCCGACGTGATCGCCGGGATCGACTGGTCGGCCGGGTAGTGAACCGTGGCCTTCTTGTCCCGATTGCCGGGGATCGTGAAGCTGATCGAGTGCTTGCTCGGACTGATGACGACGTTGTCGACGTTCCCCTGTCGCGCGTAGGTGAGGAACTGCGAGTACGTCGTCTTGGTGACGCTCTTCGAATGCGGAATCAGCGTCTGGCTCGCAAGCCACACGAGCAGGACGATGACGACGAGTGGGAAGAGCGCTGAGCGGAAGAATCGATTCACGAGCCCTCTATCGGCACAGGGTACCAGCGAGTATGAGCCTGACCGGTACCCGGATTGGGTAGCGCTAAAGCGTTGTCGGCAGCAAGTGCTCGTCCAATACGCCGACGTAGGGCAGGTTCCTGTACCGCTCCGCGAAGTCGAGGCCGTAACCGACGACGAACTTGTTCGGGATCTCGAAACCGACATACCGCACGGGGACGTCGATTTCGCGCCGGGTGGGCTTCGTCAGCAGGGCGCAGACCTCGAGCGAGGCGGGCTCGCGCGACTCGAGATTACGGATCAGGTACGAGAGCGTGAGGCCCGAGTCGATGATGTCCTCGACCACGAGCACGTCGCGGCCCTCGATGTTGATGTCGAGGTCCTTGAGGATGCGGACGATGCCCGAGGAGTCCGTCGCGTCGCCGTAGCTCGAGATCGCCATGAAGTCGACCTCGCAGGGCACGGTCAGGTGGCGCATCAGGTCGGCCATGAAGAAAACGGCGCCCTTGAGGACGCCGATCAACAGCAGGTCGCGCCCCTCGTAGTCGGCCGAGACCTCGGCCCCGAGCTCCTTCACGCGCGCGGCGAGCGTCTCCTCGTCGATCAGGATCTCGCCGACGGCGCGCTCGAGCTCGGTCTGTGTCACTCGGCGACGACCCTCTCCGCCGTGATCCCGGGCGCGTCGACGAGACCGGGCACGGCGACGACCTCGCGCCCTCGTACGACGAGGGGCCACGCCTCGCGCTCCGACCGCGGGATCTTGGCGTCGACGAACACGTCTTGCACCTTCTTGCGGCGACCGGCGAGCCTGTCGCCCGGGCGCCAGCCTCGTACCATAAGGCCTGCGAGCTCCGACTCGATCGACCACGGGCCCCAGCGGACACGGCCTTCGAGCGCGACCGGGGTCTGCTCGAGCCAGACGCGGTCGTACTCGCGCACGGCGGTGAGGCCGCCGCCGAGGTCGAGCCGCCGCGAGCCGGCGCTGGCGGCAAGGAGCTCGTCGAGCTTCGTGGGACGCCGCTCGGCCAGGCGCAGGAGGTTCCGCTCGGCACCAGGATGGAGCCGACGTAAGAGCGGCAGGATCTCGTCCCGCATCAGGCCGCGGCGCGTCTCTGGGTTGGAGCTGTCTCGCCGGAAGTCGAGGCCTTCCGCGCGGCAGTAGGCCTCCGTCTCCTCGCGCCAGAGGGTGAGGAGCGGCCGGACGACGCCGTCCTCGCGCTTCGGCTTGATGCCGCCGGAGGCGCCGCTCGAGACGAGCCGGTAGAGCACGGTCTCGACCTGGTCGGAGGCGGTGTGCCCGGTCGCTCGAAGGCGGTCGGTAGCGAACGAGTACCGCAGCTCGCGGAGCGCGTCCTCGGTCGACCTCTCGGGCGGCGCCTCCACCACTTGCGCGCCGAGCGACTCGCGGCAGAACCGCGCGTCCTCGTCGGACTCGTCCCCGCGCAAGCCGTGGTTCACGTGCAGCGCTGAGACGCTGTAGCCCAGCTCGCTCAACCCGTGCCAGAGGCAGGTCGAGTCGGCGCCGCCGGAGACGAGCGCCACGACGTCGCTCCCGGGTGCGATGAGGTCGTGCTCGCGGATGTGCTCCTCGACCCTGCGGCGGATCGCAGCGGGATCGGCGACTTCGTCCATCGGCACAGTCTCGCACTGCCGAGCGTGGCCGCAAACGTCACGCTTTCGTTACGAAGCGGCACTGACACGTGTGCCCGCCGCCGATACGCTCGCCTCGGGGAGGAGGCCGGGCGAACCGTACTCAGACCAGCTTCCGGCTCAAAGACGGCCGAGTGCGGCGGTCAGAGCAGGGGTTGCACTTCGCAGCCGAGCCGTGAGAGCGGCCGCTGCGCTCGCACAAGCACCGCGTGCGCGAAGTTGGCGAGCCCGTAGGCCCGATACATGTGGGCACCCGCGTCCTGCCTGCCCTTGTGCGCCTGCATCGCCTTCGTGTACTCGGTCAGCATCCCGGCCACGAGCCGCTGGGTCTGCTGGAGCGAGAAGTCCGTCGGCCCCGTCGCCCGCATGATCTTCGCGGCCTGTCGCGCCTGGCCGACCACATCGCGCTCGGTCGCGTTCCCGCCCTGGTACTGCTCGTTCCAGAGCTCGAGGGCCGTCATGTTCGTCCGCGCCGTCTCAATGAACTGGCGGTCCGTCGCCGAGCACGTGTGGACCGTGCTTGGGCGCGCGCGGCCACTCGTGACAAGAGCGAGCGCAAGGGTGACCATGACGATCAGGCCAGCCGCAATTAGGCCGAGACGCCGCACGAGAGGGTTCTCGGCAGCCGTCAACGCGAGGAAGTCCCCCGTTCGAGCCTTTACGCGAGGAGGGTTTGGCGGAACGCCGCTCGCTCTCGGGGCGCGATGGCCGTTCCGAGGCAAGGACGCAGGGAGTGCCGATAGCGGAGCTATCGGTGCGACTGAGGACGCCGCCTCGGGGCGGGCAGCGCGGCCCGAGGGCATCGCCGGTGTTTCGTCAAGGCCTCCTACTAGATGAAGACGAGGCTGCGGTACGAGATCGTGTGGCGCATCCCGACGTTCTCGTAGACGCGGATCGCCGGCGCGTTCTCGGCGCGGACGAAGAGACAGACGGCGGGCACGCGCTCGAGCAGGAGGCGGCACAGGTCGCGCATACCTCGCTGCGCATAGCCGCGGCCACGCACCTGCGGGTCGACCCAGACCTGCTGCAGCTGCACCGCCGACGGCGTCCAGGCCGAGGCTTCGGCTTTGAACAGGATCGTGCCATCCTCGACCCACAGCCACGAGCGGCCGTCCTCGATCTGCACGCGCGTCCGCCAACGGAAGCTCTCGGGGTCCCGTTCGAGCGGATTGATCCCGAGCTCCTCGCGGTGAGCCTCGGCGCACGCGGGGACGAGCAGCTCGAAGTCCTCCCTCGTCGCATCGCGGAGCAGCGTGTCGCCAGGCTCCGGCGGCTCCTCCAGCACGTAGACCGGTTGCCCCGGTCGGTCCTCGCGCGGCCTCGGGAGCCGCTCGTTGGCCGCGGCCCAGAAGTCGGCGACCGCGTTCTCCTCTCCGATCACGAGCCGCGCCCGCGACGCGCCGTCGACCTCGGCGAACGCGCCGCAGCCGCTGCCGGAAGGGACGAGGTTCGTCCCAACGTGACACAGCGCCGCCAGTCGGCCGTCCTCTGCGACTCCGGTAAACCTGCCGAGCCCGCGGCGAGCGACGTCCTCGAGGAAGACGCGCTCGATCGGATCCTCCGCGCAGAACGCGAGGATCTCGTCCAGCGCCGGTTCGCTCAGCGCAGGCATGGCCTCAACTCTAGGCTTTCCCAATGCCTATTCACGTACGCGCCGAGCCGGGGGAATACGGCGAGGCCTGCCTCCTCCCCGGCGACCCGCTCCGCGCCAAGTACATCGCCGAGACCTATTTCGACAACCCGGTGCAGCGGAACGGCGAGCGCGGGATGCTCGGCTACTCCGGCGAGTGGGAACGGAAGCCGGTCTCTGTGCAGTCGACGGGCATGGGCTGTCCGTCCGCGGCGATCGTGATGGAGGAGCTCGTCCAGCTCGGCGTCAAGCGGTTCCTGCGCGTCGGCACCTGCGGCGGGCTCCAGCACGACCTCGCGCACGGCGACCTGATCGTGGCGATCTCCGCGGTCCCGGCCGACGGCACCGCGCGCCACTACGTCGGCGGCGAGCCGCACGTGCCCACCGCCGACTGGGAGCTTGTGCACGCCGCCGTGCACGCGGCCAAGGAGCTCGGCCAACCGCTGCGCGTCGGGGCGATCGCCTCGAGCGACACCTTCTACGACCCCGACCCCGAGCGGCACAAGCGCTGGTCGGACCGCGGCGTGCTCGGCGTCGAGATGGAGGCCGCGGTGCTGTTCACGATCGGCGCCCTCCGCGGCGTTAAGGCGGGCTGCCTGCTGACCGTGAGCGACATGGTGATCGGCGAGGAGTTCACGCGGATTACCGACGAGGAGCTGCGCGCGGCGGTCGACCACATGACCCGCGTCGCGCTCGCGACCGTCACCGACTCTCATTGAGGCCGCGCGGTTGGATCCGACCGGATCGACCGGTCATTTCAGACGGACGAGCGGGCGAAGCCCGCACGTCCTGACTACGGCACCGCAAGCGGTGCCTCGGCGTACCGTCTTTCTCGTCAACCCAGCGTCCGAGAACGGCGCCACGGGCCGGCGCTGGCCGGAGCTCGCGCACCGGGCGGCCGCGCTCGGGCTCGCAGGAGATGCTCTCCTCTCGGAGCGGCCGGGGCATTTGAGCGGGCTGGCGCGCGAAGCCGCCGGGAGCGCCGAGCTGCTCGTTGCGGTCGGCGGCGACGGGACGGTCAACGAGGTCGCCAACGGCATCGCCGGCCTCGACGTCGACCTGGCCGTGATCCCCCGCGGCACCGGCTGGGACTTCGTCCGCACGTACGGCATCCCGCGCCGGCTCGAAGGCGCGGTCGAGGTCGCGCTGCACGGACGGACGCGCGAGATCGACCTCGGCCGGGCTCGCTACCGGGCCTGGGACGGCGCCGAGCGCGAGTTGCTCTTCGCCAACATTGCGAGCGCCGGGATGAGCGGAGCGATCGCCAAGCGCACGAACGAGACGTCGAAAGCACTCGGCGGCAAGGCGTCATACCTCTGGGCGACCATTGCGGTCTTCTCGCGCTGGCGCAGCGACGAGGTGCGGGTCCGGGTCGACGGCGACGAGCTCGCCGGCCGCATGCACGACGTGATCGTCGCCAACGGCCGCTATTTCGGCGGCGGGATGATGATCTTGCCGGACGCCGAGCCCGACGACGGCTGCTTCGACGTGCTCCTGATCGGCGACCTGACGAAGCGCGACCTGATGCTGACCCTCCCGAAAACCTATCGGGGCAAGCACCTGCCGCACCCGAAGGCGACCACGCTCCGCGGCACCCGGGTCGAGATCGACGCGGCCGAGCCGCTGCCGGTCGAGCTCGACGGCGAGCAGCCCGGCACGACGCCCGTCAGCTTCGAGGTCGTGCCGCGCGCGCTACGGCTGCGCGTACCGGCCTAGCTCGACGCCTTCGGCTTGGGCGTCGGCTTCGGTTTCGCCGCCCGCTTCGGCGCGGGCTTCTTGGCCGCCCCGCCAGCCGAAGACTTCGAGAGCTGGTAGACCTTCCGCTCGAGCGCATCCACACGCCGCTCCAGCGCGTCGAGGCCACGCAGACGCCGCTGCATCTCGTCCGCCCGCTCCTTGAGCTGGTTCGCGCTCTCGACGAGCTTCTGCGCGCCTGGGAGCTCGGTGATCCGGCCGATCACGTCCTCACCACGGTCGGCCAGCCGACTGATGATGTCCTGTCCACGCTGCTGGGCCATCGAATTCGCCTTTCGGTCGCTTGTAGGGGAGTAATACCCGACCCCGCACTCCCCTACCCTCGCACCCGCTCGACTCGGAATGCGATCTCGTAGCACCCGAGCCGGTTCACGGCGGGGCACGTCGAGCCGTGGCTAACCGGGCGCAGCCGGTGCAGGCCCAGCGCCGCGGCCGGAGACGCGAATCGCGCCACGGCCGTTCCGGGCACATCGTCACCGTCGAAGGTGCCGAACTCCGACGAGCGCGGGCACGGCGTCATTGCGTGGGTCGCGCCGTCCGCGTTGCCGAGCGAGCCGAAGTCGCACTCGCGCGTGAAGACGAAGACCCGCCACGGGCGGCCGCGCACGAGATTGAGGTCGAAGGTCGGGCCGCCCCGGAAGACCTGCCCGTCGTGCGCGCGCAGCAACCCGTTGCCCCACATCCTCCAGAGGCCGGCCACGTCGAGGTACACGTTCCACTCGCCCGGAGGCTTAGAGACCTGCTCGCCATGGGTCGTCTCCTTCGAGCCGCACGCGTTGCGGCCGCCGGGGCAGCCCGGATCCATCGCGCGCCGGACGAGCAGGCGCGTGAACCGCACGCGCAGGTGCACCGGCGCGGGGGCCTTGCCCCAGCGCGCGAGCACGCGCTCGGCGACGACGAGCCGCTTGCCTGCCGGCGCAGCGACGGCAAGCGTGATGTCGACGCCGTTGCCCCGCACGCGCGCCCGCGCGGTCGGCGCTCCGGCTGAGCTGCCCGCGTCGAGCACCCGCACGCGCAGGCGGGCGCCCGGGCCGGGCCTGGGCGGCACGCTCAGGCGGAACCGGTACGTGCCGCTCAGGTCCTGCCACGAGGACTCCGTCGCCAGACAGGCCGGGAATGCGACGATCACGCCCTTCGCCCGGTGCGCGCAGTCGGCTTCGACGCCCGCGAAGGTCTTGTCGCTGGAGAGGAAGAGGTCGCCCTCGCGGCCGCCGCTGCGCTCGACCCAGGCGGCGCGGAACGGGTGTAGCTCGGTGCGCTCGCCGCGATCGGACCAGTGGCCGCAGTCCCAGACCCAGGAGCCGATGAGCGCCACGCGATCGCCCGCCTCCGGCCAGACGAACAACGGCGTCGAGGCCTGCTCCCGCTCGACGTGGACGCGGCCGGTCGACTCACCGTGGCCGGCGAAGTTCCCGGTGCCGACCGCCGCCGAGCCGCCGAGAAGGCCGCGATACGCCGGGTCGGGCAAGACGTTCAGGTTGAGGTCGTAGCTGCGATGGATCGTGGGCAGGTCCTCGGGAGTCGGATGCACGGCGAGGTTGGGCTCGAAGCGCGAGACGACGCGGCCTTCGAGTCTTCGAGGAAGAGGAGGCTGGCCCAAGGCCGGCGCGTTCCGGTCCCCAACGTAGACCCAGGTCGGGATCGTGCGCTGCGTCTGCGCGAGGTAGTCGCGCCCGCACCCGTCCGGCCGCGCGTCCGTCTCGGGGTCGACCAACGGCTGTCGACGAGCCGTCGCGGCCAGGGTCGCCGCCAGCCCGGCGCAGACCGCCGCGAGCCCGACGACGAGGGCTGCACGCCTCACTGCCGGATGAGCACCGGCGTCCCCGCGGGTGTCAGCTTGAACAGCCGCCGCAGCATGTCGTTGTGTAGGCGGATGCAACCGTTCGAGACCGCGTGCCCGATCGACCACGGCTCGTTCGTCCCGTGGATGGCGACCGGCCCGCCCTGCGTCCAGCCCGTGAGCACGTTCGAGTAGGCCGAGATCCCGATCGCCCCAGGGCCGTACGGGCCCGAGGCGTCGATCGGGATCAGCCGCTGGTTGGCATAGAAGCTCCCGGTCGGCGTGGGCGTGACGGAGGAGCCCACGGCCACGGTCGCACGCAGAACGGGCCTGCCCCCTCGGAAGAGGGTCAGACGCTTGGCCGAGACGTCGACGACTACGCGGGAGCGGACGCGGTCCGTCTCGACCGCGGCCGCTCGCACGAAACCGGTCACGCCGTTCGGCTTGATGGGCAGCTGCACGCGGTACCAGCGCGCGCGGCAGTCACGCCCGCGCACCGCCGCGAGGACACGGAAGACGGTCGGGAAGCGGTTCACGTTCAGCCGCCCGAAGCGGGCGAAGGGGCGCGTGCCCGGCCGGCGATAAGCGACCGCGCGCGAGCGCACGACGGCCGCCACCGTGACGCGCGCGCTCCCGATGGGCGTGAGGCCGCTCTTGCAGCGGGCAGAGTCGATCGGCGGCCGCTGGGTCGCGGCCCGGTGAGCGGTGGCACCGCAACCTACGAACAACGCGGAGGCGAGGGAAAGCACCGCCAGCAACCGGAGACGCTGGTGTCTCACGACCACGAGAATATCCGCAGCCGCCGGTTACCGAACCGACACAACTTCCTTACCCTTTTGGGCGTCGTATCTTCCGACGGCAAAGCTACGCTCGGACGAGGACGATGAGCCAGCTCTTCATGCATCGCAAGCGCCTTCACCGGCACACAGGCGTGCGGACGTACGTGCTGCTCCAGCGGCTCGGCGTGCCGTACGAGGTCGAGCGCACGGTCTGCTCCGAGTGCAGGCACGTACTCGACGAGCGCCCGGTGAAGCGCGCCGCCGCCTAGAGCGGCGACAGACGTCCGCGAGTTCGAAGGCTCGCGATCGTAGAGAGTTCGCGTCGTGGACTTCCACTTCGACACCGAGCAGCGCGTGCGCTTCGCCGAGACCGATGCGCAGGGCATCGCGCACAACTCCGTCTACCTGGTGTGGTTCGAAATCGCGCGAATCGACTACCTGGCGCGCTTCCGCGGCGGCTACCCCGGCCTGCGCGCCGACGGGATCGAGGCGCTGACGATCGAGTCGCACGTGCGCTACCTCGCGCCGGCGCGCTTCGACGACCGGCTCGCGCTTCGCGCCCGCTGCGGCGACCTGCGCGGCGCGCGCTTCCGGTTCGATTACGCGATCGAGCGCGACGGCGAGGCGATTGCGGACGGGTGGACCCGGCATGCGTGCGTGGACGCGCTGACCCACCGGCCGACACGCCTGCCGGGATGGCTCGCCGAAGAGATCGTCAGCGCGGAGCGGTGACGCCGGTGGGGCCGCTGGGCCCGCTGGCCCCGCTCGGCCCGCTCGGGCCCTTCTTCGGCGGCACCGGCCTCGCCTTCGTCCCGACGTGCACGATGCGCGGCTCACCGCGGTAGGACGAGTACCACGTGTTGTCGTAGAGCAGGGCGCCGCCGGCTGCGTAGACGCGCCGCCGGACGCTCGTCGACCGTGAGGGCTCGCCGCTCGACTCCACGTACGTCGCGCCCTTGTAGAGCGCCGCGTCCGGCACGCGCTGCAGCGGCGGCGGCCCAGTGTCGACGAGCGCCCGCGTCTCGCTGACGACGTGGCGGTGGATGGGCGCGCCGTACAGCTCGACCCTGAGCGAGTACGAGCCGACGTAGGTGCGCACGAGCAGCCAATGCGGCGTGTCGTTGACGAACTTCAGGTCGACGTCCGGGTAGTTCACCGTCGCGTCGCGCCCCTGCGGGTAGTGGCTGATGTAGAGCGCGTGGTTCGTCCGCTCGGTGATCCGGAGGCCCGCTTCGTAGGCGGCGTTGAAGACCGTCGTCGAGACCTGGCAGACACCGCCGCCGAGGCCGGTCGTCACCTCGCCGTTGATGATCACGGGCGCCTCGCGAAAGCCCTTGTCCGCCGTCCGCGCGCCGGTCGCGCCGTTGAACGAGAACGTGGCGCCGGGGGCGACGAGCTTCCCATCGATCAGACGCGCGACGAGCTGGACGTTGTGGATGCGGTTCGGGTCGCCGCCGTAGATGGTCTCGTAGCCGGCGATGCGGCTCGTGATCCCCATCGCGCGGGCCTGCGCGGTGCTGCGGCCCGGCTGGGCGTAGCTCACGACCACGCGCGCAGAGCGATTACCGGAAGCGAGCGCGGCGGTAAGGACGTCACGCCCGGTCGCGAGCGCGTTGACGACGCGTCCGGGCCGCGCGGGGACGACCGCGACTCGACCGCTCGAGAGGGGGTTGAAGGTCGCGTCCCGCGCGGGCTTGTCGATCCCGCGGCCGAGCCGCGCGAAGTAGCGCGTCGCGCCCGGGCCGCCGACGGCGAGCTTGCTCGCGCCGTCGTGCGGCAGCTCGAGGATCGACGCGAGCTGGCGCTTCGGGAGCCACCAGGACGCGACGCCGAGCTTCATCCGCACCGGCCGGGCGAGGGCCGTCCGGACCTGAGCAGCGACGGGCACGAGGTCGGCCGCACGCACCTTCGGCTGGTCGACGCGCACCGGCAGCGCGACTGTGCCCCGGTGGAATCCGGCCAGAGCGCGGACGATCGCGTCGCTCGCAGCGGCGCGGTCGAGCGCGTGACCCGCCTGGGCGGGGACGACGACCGGCTGCAACCGCCGCAGCACGAGCGCTGCGTCACGATGAGAGCCTTGGATCACGCGGCTCATGCGGCTCACCTCGTAGGCGAGGGCCTGGTCGAGCACACGCGTGGGCGGCGAGACGTCGGCGCCGAAGACGCGCACGCCGATGCGCCGGATGCCGCGGATCGGCCCGAGTCCGTCGCCCTGGTTCAGCGCCAGCCGCACCGCCGCGTTCCAGTCAGTCTCGACGCCGAGGCTGGCCGGCCGCAGCCGCCATTCGTGGCGGCCCGCGGTGAACGTCACCGGCACCTGCGCGAGCGCGGCCGAGCGGCGCTCGAGCTTCGTGCGCGCCTCGGACGCGGTGAGACCCCCGACGTTGATCCCTTCGATGCGGACTCCGGCTGCGATGCGGCTCGGCGAGCCCGCGAACACGAGCCCGAGCAGCACGCCGCCGACCACAGCGACGACCGCGAGCGCAGCCAGCCGCTGCACGAGCAGCGCCCTGGAACGACCGCGACGCCGGCTGCGGACCCCAATCGCTCCGGTCCCGGCCTCGACGCGCAAGGACGAGAGTCTAGCGGCGGCGTCAGAACGTGAAGAGCTCGATTCCGCCGCTCACCTGCACCTCCGCGCCGGTCACGTACGACGCAAGGTCCGAGCAGAGGAAGGCGACCACGTTCGCGACCTCGTCGGGCTCACCGGTGCGGCGCAGCGCGGTGCGCCGCACCATGCGCTCGTTCAGCTCGGCGTTGCCGAACCCGAAAGCCTCCGTGCCGACGATCCCGGCCACGATCGCGTTCGCGGTGACGCCGTAGCGGGCGCCCTCGAGCGCGAGGGTCTTCGTGAGCCCGATCACGCCGGCCTTGGTCGCCGCGTAGCTCGCCTGGCCGAAGCCGCCGAGCGTCCCAGCCACCGAGGCCATCGTCACGATCCGGCCCCAGCCGCGCTCGACCATCGCCGGCCAGACGGCCTGCGCGCAGTTGAAGACGCCCGTCAGGTTGACGCGCAGGTCACGCTCCCAGAGCTCCGGCGACTGGTCTTCGATCCTCGCGACGTGGTCGAGCGTGGCCGCGTTGGCGACGAGGATGTCTGGAGCGCCCAGCTCCGTCGCCACGGCGGCGTCGACCTGCGCGCGGTCCGTGACGTCGCAGCGGACAGCGACCGCGCGACGCCCGAGCGCTCGGATCTCTTCGGCCGTCTGCTCGGTGTAGACGAGCCCCCGCGAGCGCGCCGCTTGCGCCAGCGGCCCGTACTCGTCAACGTCGGGCCCGGATTCGAGCTGGATGTCGGCGAGCACGACGTCGGCGCCCGCACGCGCGAGCGCCAGCGCGTCGGCGCGCCCGAGCCCGCGCGAGCTCCCGGTGACGAGCGCTACTCGTCCCGAGAGGTCGATCTCAATCGTCACGCGGGAGAAAGATCTCTCTGGCGATCACCAGCCGCTGGATCTGCGAGGTGCCTTCGTAGATCTGGAACAGCTTGGCGTCCCGCATCAGCTTTTCGACCGGGTACTCCTTCATGTAGCCGTAGCCGCCGAAGATCTGCACCGCGTCGGTGGTGACCTTCATCGCCGTGTCTGCGGCGAAGCGCTTGGCGTACGACGACTGCAGCGTCGCCCGCTTGCCCTGGTCGGTCAGCCACGCCGCCTGCCAGACCAGCAGCCTCGCCGCCTCGATCTCGGCCGCCATGTCCGCGACGAGGAAGTTCACGCCCTGGTTCATCGCGATCGGCTGGCCGAACTGGACGCGCTCGCGTGAGTACTCGACCGAGTGCTCGAACGCGGCGCGCGCCACGCCGACCGCGCCGGCCGCCGTGCCGGGCCGCGTCTGGTCAAGCGTCTGCATCGCGATCTTGAAGCCGTGGCCCTCGTCGCCCAGGCGGTTGCGGGCCGGCACCTTCACGTCCTGGAAGGCGAGCGCGGAGGTGTCCGTCGCGCGCTGGCCCATCTTGTCGAGGTGCTTCTCGACCACGAAGCCCTCGGTGTCGCTCGGGACGATGAAGGCCGTGAGACCGCGGTGGCCGGCGCTCTTGTCGGTCGAGGCGAAGACGATCACCCACGATGCGTGGCCGGCGTTCGTGATGAACATCTTCGAGCCGTTGAGGACGTACTCGTCGCCGTGGCGAACGGCGGTCGTCTGGATCCCGGAGACATCGGAGCCGGCGTTCGGCTCGGTCAGCGCGAACGAGCAGAGGATCGGCTCCTCGAGCAGTGGCGACAGCCATTCGCGCTGCTGTTCCTCGGTCCCGCCGATCAGCAGCGGGAGCGCGCCGAGGATGTTGGCGACGATCGCCGTCCCGATCCCCGAGCAGCCCCAGCAGAGCTCCTCGCCGATCAGCGAGCCCCCCATCGCGCCGAGCCCCGCGCCGCCGAACTCCTCCGGGACGTGCGGATTCATCAGCCCGACCTCGTGCGCCGTAGCGATCACGTCGACGGGGTGGGTCTGATCCTCGTCGTACTCGGTCGCCTTCGGCCGGATCTCCTTCTCGGCGAACTCGTGCGCGAGCTCGCGCAGCGCCCGCTGCTCCTCGGTCAGCTGGAAGGAGACGCCAGTGCTGATTGCCTCTGTCGTAGCCATGTCCGCCTCATTGATTGACTGATCAGTCAAACAGTAGCGGCGGCTTCGCTCCAGCGGAACCCCGTCGGCTCTGGCGCGGCCGGAAGCGGGCTCGGCGGCAGGCCCTCGTGCGGCTCGGGCTCGTTGTAGGCCCGCGGCGCGACGTCATTCGGCCCGCCCGGGTGAAACAGCGAGGCGAGGTACTGGATCTGGCCGCGACCGGGGCCGAGCTCGAACATCCCACCGCCGTAGAGACCGATGCCCTTCGCCTCGCAGTGGTCGTAGAAGGCGAGCACCTCCTGAAGGCGGCCAAAGCGCGACGGCTTGGAGTTCAGCGTCCGCGGAGGGAACGCGAGCCCCTCGACGTCCGCGACCGAATGGATCGGCGCGTCCCAGGTGACGCGGTCGCGGTACGGCTCGAGGACGGCGTTGGTCTCGTCGTTCAACGCCGGGTCCTCGAGGTACGCGTCGGGGAAGCCCTCGGCGACGCGACGATAGAGCTCGGCATCGGGCGGCAGATCGTTCTCGGTGCGGTAGTACGCCTTGTAGTCTGCTGTGACGACGGCTCCGGTCGCGGCGAGTACCGAGATCAGCTCGTCGGTCCAGTCGCTCGCGGGGTCGAGCTTGAAGCGGTGGCTCGGCTCGAGCTCGAGCCAGCGGCGAACGACGCGGCTCGTGGGCGGTTCGCCGAGACCCGGCGAGATCACGAAGCTGACCGGCAGCGCCTCCCGGCCTACCGCCTCGGCCAGCGTCGTGCGCGCCTGCCGCAGCGCGAGATCGAGCGCCGCGCTCTCGTACGCCCAGCGGCGGTGCGGGTCGTCCATGTCGAGCGCGTCCGAGTAGCTCGCGAGCGTCCAGGAGCCCTTGAGCGGCAGGACCGGCCCGGCCCCCTGCTCGCGGTCGTGGTGCTCCGGGTACCACGTCACGTCCTCGCCGACACCCTCCTCCCCGCCACCCTGCAGGTGCACGACCGTCGTCACGCGGGTGAAGCCGCGCGTGACCGGGCGCTCGAGACGCTCGAGCTCGTACGCGGCGACTTCGAGCGAAGAAGAGGCAAGGCGCTTCCATAGACTCTCGGGCATGGACTTCGACCTTAGCGCGGAGCAGCGGCTGATTCAGGACACGGTGCGCTCGTTCGTCGACGAGCGGGTGCTGCCGAACGCGATCGAGAACGACATCGAGCACCGCCTCGACATGGACGTGATCGCAGGCATGGCCGAGCTCGGGCTGCTCGGGATCGTGATTCCGGAGGAGTACGGCGGAGCCGGGCTCGACTTCGTGGCCGAGGCGCTCGCGTGCGAGGAGATCGAGCGGGGCGAGGCGGCTTTCCGAACGCTGATCTCCGTCCACGTCGGCTTGAACTCGCTCTCGCTGCTGCGCTACGCCTCCGAGGAGCAGAAGCAGCGCTACCTCGTGCCGCAGGCGCGCGGCGAGAAGCTCGCGTGCTTCGGCCTAACCGAGCCGGCCGCGGGGTCGGACGTCGCCGCGATGCTCACCACGGCGCGCCGCGAGGGCGACTCCTACGTGCTCAACGGCCAGAAGAACTGGATCTCCTACGCGACCGTTGCCGACCACCAGCTCGTCTTCGCGAAGACGGATCCGTCCGCTAAGCACAAGGGCATCTCGGCGTTCATCGTCGAGCGCGAGTGGCCCGGCGTCACGACGCGCGAGACCGAGCACAAGCTCGGCATCTGGGCCGGCTCGACCGGCGAGCTCTTCTTCGAGAACGTCGAGGTGCCGGCCGAGAACCTCGTCGGCGAGGAGGGCCAGGGCTTCGAGATCGCGATGTACGGGCTCGACCAGGGCCGCTTCACGGTCGCGGCCGGCGCGTGCGGGGTCGTGCGCGCCTGTCTCGAACGCTCGGTGGAGTACGCACGTGAGCGCGAGACCTTCGGACAGGCGATCGGCCGTTACCAGTTCGTGCAGGACATGATCGCGGAGATGGTGCTCGGCTACGAGACGTCGAAGCTGCTCGTGATGCAGGCGGCGTGGCTGAAGAACCAGGGCGTGCGGAACACCCGCGAGACCTCGCTGGCGAAGTGGCACGCGACCGAGTCGGCGTTCCGCGCGGCTCACCTCGCGATCCAGGTGCACGGCGCGTACGGCTACTCGGCCGAGTACGGGATCGAGCGCTACTTCCGCAACGCGCGCGCGCCGATCATCTACGAGGGCACCACGCAGATCCACAAGCTGATGCAGGCCGAGCACGCGCTCGGCTACCGGCGCCTAAACGGCGACGGCGACTCCTCGCCGATCGCCGCGTGGGCCCCGGCTCTAGCGCAGACGCGCTAGCGGACCGCCCGTTTAAGCCGTGCCCTAGGGACAGTCCCTAGGACCTGTCCGAAATGGAGGTGGGCCGTCCGGGCGACAGAAACCGACCTCCGGACCAAGGCCAGTCGCTCGCGCACTCGCAGAGCCCTGCCGCGACCGGGTTCTCGAGGACGTAGCGACAACTCCTCTCCCAATGTTCTTCGTCCCGCATGACCCTGGCCGAGAACCGATTCTCGAACAGATGCCCACGCCGCCCGTAGCGACGGTTGAAGCGTTGCGCATAGACCCCGTTCAGCCAGTGCATCCCCTTCGAAAGAGAGGGCAGCGAGGCGCGCACAATGAGATGGAAGTGGCTGCTCATCAAGCAATAGACGTCATACCGCCAACTGAAACGGCGCTGCGCGGCGAGGACGAGCTCGTGCAATGTCTCCCGGTCGACCTCGTCGCGCACGATCAGGCCCCGGTCGACGCCGCGGACGGTCACGTGGTAGATGCCATCAGGAGGGAGCTCGCAGCGGGGAGAGCGCGGCACCTCTACGACGCTATGCCCGATGTCCCGGAGGGAGGTGCGGCTCTGTCGATTTGGATGCCCTTCGGACTGCGTTTCATCACGAAGTCCGGGCAGGGACTGTCCCTAGGGCATGACCCCTTCAGACGGCCGGGGCCTCGACTTTCGACCTCGGCTCGATCTCCATCAGCCGCACGAGGAGCGGGATCGCGGCGAGGATCGGCAGGCCGCAGATCGGCCACAGCACCTGGTAGCCGCTCGTCGCCTGGAGGTACGGCTTCGCCAGGTCGATCGCGAGCCCGGCGACCGGTGCCCCGACGAGCAGGCCGATCCCCTTCGTCGTCGTCGCGAGACCGGAAACCGCACCGCGGTGCTCGACCGGCACGATCTTGTAGAGCAGCCCCCACGCGAGCGTCATCACGGTCCCGCCCGCGATCGAGACGAGGATGATCAGCGGGAAGTACCAATCGTGCCAGCGCTGGGCGAGCCCGCCGACGAGGAAGCCGGCGCCGTAGATCCACGAAGCGAAGAAGATCACGCGCGCCAAGCCGAAGCGGTCGCCGAGTCGCCCCGCGAGGATCGCCGCGATCACGTAGCCCGTCGCGACGGCCCCGAGCACCGCCGACGACATCACCTTTGACTGGTGCAGCCCGTCGATGATGTAGAGCACGACGAAGGTCCGCGCCGCGGCGAAGGTGCCTTCCCACGCCGAGTTGGCGAGCAGGAACCGGCGCACGTCGCCGTCGGCCCAGAAGATGTGCCAGCTCCGCTTGATGTAGGCGATGAACCCCTCGAACACGCGCCCGTGCCCGCCGTCCTCGCGAACGAGCAGGATCGTCAGCCCGCAGGCGGTCGTCGTCAGGATCGCGGCGAGCACGAACGGCGCCGGCCGCCACAGCTTGAAGAGCAGCCCGCCGCCGACGAGGGCGATCCCGATCGCGATCCCGCGCTGGATGTGCTGCACGCTCTGCGACCGCCCGAACGTCTCGGCCGGCAGCACGTCCGGATAGAGGCCGCGGTACGGCGTCTCGAAGAGGTAGTACGCGAAGAAGAATGACATCACGATCACGACCGTCGTCCAGAGGTTGGGCATGAACGGCATCAGCAGCAGGCAGAAGCCGATCGGGAAGACCGCGACGAGCATGAACGGGCGGCGGCGGCCGAGCGGCGTGTGGAAGCTGTCGCTCCACGGCCCGATCACCGGCGAGAGCGTCAGCGCGAAGATCCCCTCGGCCCCGAGCACCGCGCCGATCAGGCCGCCGGAGCTCGTGAAGCGGTGCAGGAGCGGAGGCAGGTAGGCGGCGGTCGTCGTCAGCGAGAACGCGAGCCCGAAGGCACCGAGCCCGAGCGCCCAGAAGACGCGCCGCCGGACCCCGGGCAGGCCGACCAGGGCCTCGGACGCCGCTGTCGTCTCCATCAGGCCTTGGCCGTCGCCAGCTCGGACGAGAGCCCGCCGGCCACGATCTCGACAAGTGTCCGCTCCGCGCGCGCGACGTCTTCCTCGGAATCGGGCAGGCGCCCGAGCACCCAGCCCGTCAGCAGCTCTTCGACCGCGCCGTAGAAGACGTAGCTCGCGAGCCTCGCGTCGAGATCGGAGCGGATCGAGCCGTCTGCCTGGCCGCGCTCGACGATCTCCTGGATCGCCGCGAACGACTCGACGATCTCGTCCATCTCGCCCGGCAGGTGCTGGCTGCGCGTCACCTCGAGCACCAGCACCCGCACGAGGTCGGGCTCACGGCGCCATGAGCGCAGCAGGATCTCCGCGACCTTGCGCAGCTGCTCGCGCGGCGGGTCGCCGGCTTGCTCGACGCTCCTGATCGTGTCGATCAGCGCCCGCCAGGTTTCGCGGAAGACGGTCAGCAGGACGTCTTCCTTCGACTTGAAGTAGTGGTAGAGCAGGCCGTATGCGACGCCGGCCTCCTCGGCGATGTCGCCGACGCGGCTCGCGTGGTAGCCCTTGCGGGCAAAGACGCGCACCGCCGCGTCCAGAAGCAGTCGACGCTTGTCTTCCTGCGCGTTCGTGCGGTTCGGCACCCCGGCGGAGTGTAGTAGCTTCGCGTCGGTGAATCCGCTCGCGGGCCTGCTCGTCGTCGACCTGACGCGCTACCTGCCCGGGCCCTTCGCGAGCCGAGAGCTGCTGCGCCTGGGAGCCCGCGTCGTGCGTCTCCAGGCGCCCGGCGGCGACCCGATGCGCGAGCTCGCGCCCGCCTGGCACGAGGCGCTGAACGCGGGCAAGGAGTCGGTCGAGCTCGACTTGAAGGCCGATCCCGAAGCCGGCCGGGCGCTCTGCGCCGAGGCCGACGTCGTGCTCGAGAGCTTCCGTCCCGGCGTCGTCGATCGCCTCGGAATCGGGCCGGCCGACCTGCCCGAGCGCGTCGTCTACTGCTCGTTCACCGCGTTCGGCCCGGAGAACCTGACCGCGGGCCACGACCTCAACTACCAGGGATGGGCGGGGCTCCTCGCGGACACGGCGCCCGCCATGCCGCCGGTGCAGATCGCGGACCTCGCCGCCGGCTTGCGTGCCGTCGCCCAGATCGCCGCAGCCCTGCTCGAGCGCGAGCGCACCGGCCGCGGAAGACACGTGGTCATCTCGCTGACCCACGGCGCGCATGAGCTGGCCGCCCATCGCCTCGGCGGCGAGCCGGTCCCGCGGTTGCTCACGGGCGGCCTTGCGTGCTACCGCATCTACCCGACCGCCGACGGCCGGCACCTGACCGTCGCCGCGCTCGAGCCGCGCTTCTTCCAGCGCCTGTGCGAGCTGCTCGGCCGCCCCGAGCTCGCCGAGCGCCAGTGGGACGCCGCCCAGGAGCCGCTCGCCGACGAGCTCGAAGAGGCGTTCGCCGCCCATCCGCTCGCCACGTGGCTCGAGCTCTTCGACGGCGAGGACGTCAGCGTCGGCCCAGTAGCGACGCTCGAAGAGGCCGCCGCTCAGCTCAGGCGTTAGCGCTTCTCGTCCGAACCCGGCCCCGGGATCGTGCTGCCAAGCCGGCCGAGCGCCTGCGTGAACTCGCTCGGGATGATCCAGACCTTGTTCGACTTGCCCTGGGCAATCTGCGGCAGCATCTGCAGGTACTGGTAGGCAAGCAGCTTCGGGTCGGCGTCTCCTTCGTGGATCGCCTTGAAGACCTCGGAAATCGCCTTCGACTGGCCCTCGGCCTGGAGCACGAGCGCCTGCCGCTGTCCCTCGGCCTTCAGGATCGCGCTCTGCTTCTCACCCTCGGCGGTCAGGATCTGCGACTGCTTGACGCCCTCGGCGGTGAGGATCGCCGCGCGCTTGTCGCGGTCGGCCCGCATCTGCTTCTCCATCGCCTCCTTGATCGTCCCGGGCGGGTCGACAGCCTTCAGCTCGACCCGGTTGACGCGGATTCCCCACTTCCCGGTCGCCTCGTCGAGCACGCCGCGCAGCTGCGTATTGATCTGGTCGCGTGAGGTCAACGTGCCCTCGAGCTCCATCCCCCCGATCACGTTGCGCAGCGTCGTGACCGTCAGCTGCTCGATCGCCTGGATGTAGTTCTGAACCTCGTAGGTGGCCGCCTTGGGATCGGTGATCTGGAAGTAGAGGACCGTGTCGATGTTGACGACGAGGTTGTCCTCGGTGATCACGGGCTGCGGCTGGAACGAGACGACCTGCTCGCGCAGGTCGATCAGCGGGCGCAGCCGGTCGATGAACGGCACCAGGATCGCCACTCCCGCCGAGAGCGTCCGCTGGTAGCGGCCGAGCCGTTCGACCAGTCCCGCCTGGGCCTGCGGCACGATCCGGACCGTCTTCCACAGCGTCAAGACCACCACGAACGCCACTACGACCAGCACGATCAGCGCGACCATCACGAACCCCCTACTGGTAGACGAGCGCGGTTGCGCCCTCGATCTTCACGACTTCGACCCGGGCGCCCGGCTCGAAGACCTGCCCTTCCATGAACGCGCGAGCCGTCCACTCCTCGCCGCCGATCTTGACGAGTCCGCCGTCGGCGTCGACCCGCTGGAGCACAAGCGCCTTCGCGCCGGTGAGGGCGGCCGTGCCTGTGCGCAACGCCGAGGGCACGCGCAGGTGCGACTTCGCGATCGGGCGGACCAGTGCGACGGAGGCGATCGAGCCGCCGATGAAGATGATCAGCTGGAGGATCGGTCCGCCGCCCACGAGAGCCACGACGCCCGCGACGATGGCCGCGAGCGCGACCGGCCCGAGGAAGAACAGCCCCGGCGTGAAGATCTCGCCGACCACCAGCGCGAGGGCGATGATCGCCCAGATGAGCCAGCCAGGCACGCTGCGATCCTAACTGCGGTCAACGCGCAGGCCCAACGCGGCGGGCAGCGCGAAGAGGTCCGGCAGGCGGTCAGGCGCATCCGGGTAGCGGCTCTCGCGGTCGAGCAGGAACGCGCGCGCGATCCCGGCCGCTCGCGCGCCGTCGATGTCGTCCTCGAGCGAGTCCCCGACCATCGCGGCGTCCGCGGGCTCCACGCCCAGCCGGCCGAGCACCTCGCGGAAGATCGTCGGATGCGGCTTCGTGCGGCCGAACGCGCCGGAGCCGAGCGCCGCGTCGACCTGCAGCCGGTGATGCGCGATGAACTCGTCGAGGTTCCGCCCCGTGTTCGAGACCAAGCCCAGCTTCAGCCCCTGGGCGCGCAGCTCGTCCAGCACCGGCGGAGCGTCCTCGTAGAGCTCAAAGTGCTCCGCATGCTCCCAGGCCTGCGTCATCTCCACCGCGCAGTCATGGGCGGTGTCCGCGTCGCCGCCCATGCCGCGGACGATTCGCTCGGTGAAGGCGACCCAGATCTCCTCGTCGTGCTCGAGCTCCGGGTGGCGCCGGATTCCCTCGACCGCGCGCTCGCGCGCCTCCGCGTAGCGCGCGGGGTCAAGCTCGAGCCCGAAGCGGGCGCCGAGCCGCTGGTAGCCCTCCGGACCGAGCTCCGGCCCGGGGCGCGCGATCGTGAAGTCGACGTCGAAGAGGACGGCTCTCAGCATCAGCGTGCTTCTAGCAGCCAGCGGGCGGTCTCGACGTGTGTCTCGTGAACCCTGCCGTTGAACCAGGCCATCGTCTGGGCGATCGTCCAGCCGCGGGCGCGCTCCTGGTCGAGGCCGAGCTCGGCGGTCAGCCGATCGAAGCGGTGGAGCACGTCTCGCCGCGAGTGGCCGAGCTCGCGCGACCGTACGATCGGGGCGATCCCGAACTCGCGCTCGCCCACGAGGGGCTTCGGGTCGATCGCAAGCCACGGCTCGCGCTGGGCGGCGAGGACGTTGTCGCCGTGCAAGTCCTGATGGAGGAGAACTTGCTGTCCTTGAGTGCGCGGCAGATCGTGCAGCGCCTCGAGCGCCGCGTCGAGCAGCCGCCGCTCGAACGGCTTGGCAAAGCACTCCCACGTGTCTTCGAACGAGTCGGACCACCAGGCCGCCTCGGCCGCAAGCGTTCCGAAGGGCGCGCCGGCCGGCTTCCAGAGCCGCGGCAGTAGCTCGACGAAGACGTCGAGCGCAGTATCGGGCCCGGCCGCCGAGAGCGGTGTACCCGGCACGCAGCGCTCGAGCAGCAGCGCGTGCTCCTCCGGCTCGGAGTCGAGCAGGCGGATCGCGCCGTCGCCGTCCCACAGCTCGAGTGCGGCCGCCTCGTGCTCGCTCTCGCGGTGCGGGTCCTGCACCTTCAGCACGGCCTCCTCGCCGTCGGCCGTGACCGCAGGCGCCACGACGACCGAGGCCACCCCACCTTCGAACGGCTCGCCGAGGGTCAGCCCCCGGCGCCGGATCAGACGCTCGCCGGCCAGCGGTACGCGTCGGCCTGGCGGTTCTTCAGCGAGGGCAGCTTCTCGCGCACGTCGCGCAGCCGCGCCCGATCGATCTCCGCCGAGATCACGCCGACCTCGTCGGGCGCCTGCGCGAGCACGATCCCCCACGGGTCGACGATCAGCGAGCGGCCGTACGCAGGCTTCCCCGGCAGCGTCTCGCCGACCTGCGCCGGCGCGGCCACGTAGTACTGGTTCTCGATTGCGCGAGCGCGTAAGAGCACGTGCCAGTGGTCCTTACCGGTCGGCGTCGTGAAGTGCGCCGGCACCGTGACGAGCTCCGCCCCCTCGAGCGCGAGGATGCGGTAGAGCTCCGGAAAGCGGACGTCGTAGCAGACCGTCAGCCCGATCGGCCAGCCCTCGCCCTGCACCACGACCGGCTCGGCGCCGGGCTCCTCGGCTTCCGACTCGCGGTAGACCTGGCCGCCGACCTCGACGTCGAAGAGGTGGATCTTGCGGTAGACGCCGAGCAGCTCGCCGTCGGGCCCGAACGCGAGCGAGGTGTTCGAGAGCTTCTCGCGGCCCTCGCGCTTCTCCGAGATCGAGCCGCCGACGAGCGTAATCCCGTGCGTTCGCGCCCAGTCGGCCATCGCAGCCACGGACTCGCCGCTCTCGAGCGGCTCCGCGGCGGCGTGCAGCTGCTCCGTCGTGCCGATCGCGTTCCACTTCTCCGGGAGCGCGACGAGGTCGGCGCCCGTCGCCGCTGCACGCGCGACGAGCCGCTCGGCCGCCTCGAGGTTCGCCGCCTTGTCGGGCCCGCTCGTCATCTGCACGCAGGCAACGCGGAGGAGGTCGGTCACGCGGTGAGGATAGCTTTCGCTCCATGGAGGCGACCGCCGCCGCACCCTCGCGCGCCCGCATCCTCGAGGCCTTTCGGAGCCGGAACTTCCGCCTGCTCTGGACCGGCCAGGCGATCTCGCTGCTCGGGGATGCCGCCTTCATCGTCGCGCTGGGCTGGCGCACGTTCACCCTCACCGGCTCGGCCCGGTCGCTCGGGATCGTCCTGACCTTGCAGGGCGTCGGTGTGCTCTCGACTGTCCTCGTCGGCGGCGCGCTTGCCGACCGCTATGACCGGCGCACCATGATGCTCGTCTCCGACTTCGCCCGCTTCAGCGTGATTGGCGTGCTTGCGTTCGTCAACGCGACGGGTCACCTGAGCGTCGGCTCGCTGGCGGCGATCGCGTTCGTCGAAGGGCTCGCGACCGGCTTCTTTACCCCCGCCTTCGGCGGTCTCATCCCGCTCGTCGTCGAGCAGCCGGGGCTCGGCTCGGCGAATGCGCTGATCGGGTTGGCGCGCCAGAGCAGCTTCTTGATCGGACCCTCGGTCGCCTCGCTCCTCTACGGTTTCGCCGGCGCGACCGTCGTCTTCGGCTTCAACGCGGTCTCCTACCTCGTCTCCTTCGCGTTCGTCTACGCGACGCGACCACGCGCGGCCGAGCGTGGAGCCGCCGAGGGCACTCTGCGCGAGATCCGCGCCGGGTTCCGCTACATCGCCGGCGTCCCATGGCTGTGGCTGACGATCAGCCTGTTCGCGTTCGTGCTGATGCTCCAGTGGGCGCCGATCCAAGTGCTGACGCCGAAGCTCGTCCGTGAGCACTTCCACCTCGGCATCGGCGCGTACGGGCTCGTCTTCTCGATGATCGGCGCCGGGATGATCGTCGGCACGGTGCTCGTCGGCCAGTTGAACCCGACGCGCAGGCGCGGGCTGATCTCGTATCTGATCTGGATCCTCAACAGCGTGCTCGTGATCGTCTTCGCCCTCTCGCCCTGGTTCCCGCTGGCGATCGCGGCTGCGTTCATCCGAGGGATCTGCATCGGCTTCGGCGTCACTATCTGGGAGACGATGCTGATGCAGCTCGTGCCGCAGCACATGCTCTCACGGGTCGTGAGCCTGGACTGGTTCGGCTCGCTCGGCCTGACGCCATTCGGCCTACTGCTGGTGGGCGCGGTTTCGGGCTACGCACCGCCAGGGACGATCATCGCGATCGGCGCGGCCCTCTCGATCTGCATCATCGGCAGCGGCCTGCTCTCCCGCCAGATCAGGACGATCGACTGATGCCGGTCTACTGGAAGCCGAAGTACGGCACGCGCTCGTCGCGCCATCGCGCGTGGACGAAGAAGCAGGCCCAGCGCGAGGCGGCGCTCAGGCGCGAACGGCCGCCGTCGTTGCTGGACCGGCTCCGGCGCGCGTTCGGGCGCTGACCGCTTGCTCATACTTGGAGACGTGGACGACGAGCGCCCTCCCATCTGCCCCACCTGCGGCGTGACGATGGTCCCGGCCGCGCTCAGCACGCGTGAGGAACGGGACGGCGACTGGATCTGCCTCGAGTGCGAAGAGGCAGGCGAGTCAGAGGCGTAACTTCGACCTGTGAGACGAATGGCGGGAAGCGGTCGGCGGCTCGCAGCTCGCCTGCTGTTTGCATCCCTGGTTCTTGGCTCGGCCGCGTCGCTCCTGTACGGAGCCTTTGCGCTCACGTTCGACAAGCAATGGGCGCACGAGCAGGCCTTCAGGAGGTGTCAGGTGAGCCGCCCCGGCGACAAGGTATCGACCTCGTTCGTGGCGCTGAGCGTCGAGTGGAACAAGCGGCTGGACGGCTACGCGTGCGTTTACCGGATGCCGGACGGCGCGATGGTCGTTCGCCGATCTCGTTGATGCCAAAGGCCCGCCGAGCATGAGCGGATCCGAGCAGGAGATGTCTCGCACCGAAATCGACGCGCTTGTCGCGCGTCACGCCGAGCGGATCGGTGAGGCCCTACCCGAAGGGACGACGTCGGTGTCCGGCAGCACGCTGTTGGCTGGTACGGGGGTCACGATCTCGACTTGGTCGTTCTCGTCCCGGACGTTGTCGACGCCGCGGATCGCCTTCGCCACCTCCATCCGCCGCTCTATCCGGAGGATTGGCGAGACGACTGGGCAGCGTTTCGCGAGCCAGGGCCGCCCCAGGTGGACATCGTCCTGACGAGCCCGGGGACGAGGGGCGACGCGCATCACCGCCACGCGTGGACGCTGCTGCTTGCGGACGACGCGCTGAGGGCGGAATACGAGCTGCTCAAGGCGGCAGGGATGGACGGCGCACAGAAAGCCGCGTTCTTCGAACGCGTGGTCGCGCTGCTCGACGATTCGTCGTCGTGATGCTCCGCCGCTGAGCCGGGCTTTGCCCGGCTCAGCACAGCGGCTGCTGGGGCAGTCCGACAAAGTCACGCCTCGATGAGGCGGCTCCCGAAACGGTTGAGTCGGCCGGACGCGAGCAAGGAGGGGGCACGTGGGGGAACCAGGGGTTCCCCCACGAAGCGAGCGGGGCCAACGGCCCCGCGAAGCGCTATCGGGGTGCCGAGATTTGAACTCGGGACCTCTCCGACCCGAACGGAGCGCGCTACCAGGCTGCGCCACACCCCGAGAGCGCACAGGTTAGCGGCTGGCCGCGAGGAAGTTCTCGATCGCATCGGCGCAGGCGTCCGGCCGCTCGCCGATCAGCAGGTGGCCGCAGTCGGCGATCACGCGCAGGCGCGCTCTGAGGCGCCGTGCGTAGTCGAACGCGTCGCCGACGGGAAGCTGGTTGTCGCGCGCGCCCCAGAGGACGAGGCTCGGGCACCGCACTCGGTCGAGGTCGGGCCGTGGGTCGTCGCGCACGAGCGCTTTTGCCGCACTGACGGTGTCTGTCTGCCGCGCCGAGCCGGCGAGAAAGGCCTCGACGAGCTCCGGGGAGAGCGCGGCCGGGTCCGACGCGCCCCAGCGGCCGAAGACAAGCCGCTTCAGCAGCGTCGAGCGCGCAACGCGGTGGCGATAGGGCGCAATCTTCCGGCCGGGCTTGACGATCCCGGTGATCGTCAGCGCGTAGCGGACGTTCCGGCTTCCAGACGAGATCCCGGCCGCGCCTGCGAGCACGAGGGCTTTCACCGTGCCGGGGCGGCGGACCGCCAGGCGCAGCGCGATCGCGCCGCCCAGCGAGTGGCCGACAACCGCCGCGGCAGCGACGTCTTCGCGATCCAGCAGCAGCCCCAGCCGGTCCGCGTACGCGTTCAGCGACGGCGCCGCCGGCAAGGCCGACGAGCCACCGTGGCCCGGAAGCTCGGGCACGAGCACCCGACGTCCAGGAAGCACGAGCGGCGCGAGCGCGAGCCAGTTCGCCGCCGCGCCGCCCAGTCCGTGCACGAGCACGAGCGGCTCACCCTCGCCTGCGACGAGATAGCGCAGCCGGCAACCGCGCACCTCCGCGAAGCGCTCCTCGAACCCGTCGATCTCAGACTTTGCGTCCGTCACCTCTGGCGATTATTGTTCGAGGCGATGGATCGTTCGGGGAGGCAGGACCCCTGATTCCTGCCGGACACCCAAGAGGAGCAATCGGCTAGCCCGTCACGCTGAAGCGTAGGCGGGCTTTTTCATGCCCAGGGAAGGAGCAAGGATGCCGAACCACTTGACGCCGGAGGAGCTCTCGAAGGAGCTCGGGATCGATCGCACGGAAGTGATCCGCGTGTGCATGGAGGAAGGCGTGCCCATCTACCAGGGCAAGATCGACAAGACGCTCTTCCAGGCGCAGCTGCAGGCGCTCGGCGCCATGCCGCAGGCTCACTGAGCTAGCCGGCTACTTCCGCGCTGCGGCGCGCTTCTTCGGCGCGGCCTTCTTGCGTGCCGCCGAGGCGCCGTTGCCGCCGGAGCGGCCCTTCGACGCGGCGACGCTCTTCTTGAGCGCGTCCATCAGGTCGATCACCGGCGCGTCGGCGACCGGCTCCGGCGTCGCGATCTCCTCGCCCGCCAGCTTGGCCTCGAGCAGCTTGCGAAGATCCTGGCGGTACTCGCTCTCGAGCTCGGTCGGCTCCCACTCGCCGACGAGGCTGTCGATCAGCTGCCGTGCCAGCTCGAGCTCAGGCTCCTTGACGTCGACGGCCTCGACCGCCTCGTCGATCTCCGCCTGTGAGCGGACGTCCTCGGCGAGAAAGAGCGTCTCGAGCACGAGCGCTTCCCCCTTGGGCCGGATCAGGACGAAGTTCTCGTTGCCACGGATCACCATGCGGCCGATCGCCGCCATGCCGGTCTCCTTCATCGCGTTCAGGAGCAGCACGTAGGGCCGGCGCTGCGCCTCGGCGCTCGAGGGCGCGAGGAAGTAGGTGCGGTCGAAGAACATCGGGTCGACCTCGGCGAGCGGGACGAAGCGCGAGATCTCGATCGCGCGCGAGGTATCGCGCTGCGCGATCGCCTCGAGGTCGGCGTCCTCGACGATCACGAACTGGCCCTTCGAGACCTCCCAGCCCTTCACGAGCTCCTCGTTCGACACCTCGCGCTCGTGCACCGGGCACCAGCGCTTCTGCTTGATCGGCGTCTTGCACTCGCGATGCAGCGTGCGGAAGGTGACGTCCGACGCGCGGGCCTTCGGCGCGGTCGCAGGAGCCAGTCCCACCGGGATGGTGACGAGGCCGAAGCTAAGTGATCCGTTCCAGGTAGTTCGCATGTCTAGGGCCGCTTTCGCTGTGGATAAGTGTAGTGGGACCGGGCAGATTCGCCGCCACCCGCCCCTTCCCTTCCCCGTCGATCGGCAGCGTAAGCTGGCGCCGTGAGCAGGACGATCGGACGTCTCTGGCGCGACGCCACCGCGGCCGGCCGCGCGAACGCGGCGTACCTCGTGGAAGGCGACGACGGCTGGAGCGAGGTCTCGTGGGGCGAGGCGGCCGTCGCCGTCGACGAGCTCGCGAACGGGCTGCTCGCGCTCGGCGTGCGCAAGGGCGACGCGTTCGGGATCCTGGCGCAGACGAGCCTCGAGTGGGCGCTCTTCGACTACGCGCTCGGCCTGATCGGCGCGGTCGGTGCCGCGATCTACGCGAACAGCTCGCCGCGCGACTGCCGCTACGTGCTCGAGCACTCCGACGCGGTGGGCGTGCTCGTCGAGGACGAGGCTCAGCGGGAGAAGGTCGCAGACGTCGGCCTCGCGCACGTGCTCTCGTTCGCCGATCTCGACGAGCTCCGCGCGCGGGGGGGCGAGTTCGCGGCACAGAACCCGGGCGCGCTCGCCGAGGCCGAGGCGCAGGTCGGCGAGGATGATCTCTTCACGTTCATCTACACGTCGGGCACGACCGGGCCGCCGAAGGCCTGCATGATCCGCCACCGCAACTACTACGAGATGGCCGGGTGCGTCGACCACGTCGAGGCGTTCGCGTTCGCCGACGACACGATGCTGCTCTACCTGCCGCTGGCCCACAACTTCGGCCGGCTGATGCACCTCCTCGGCGCGCACGTCGGCTACACGATCGCGTTCTGCCCCGACCCGCTGCGGGTCGCGGAGGCGCTACCCGCGGTCCGCCCGACGCTGCTTCCGAGCGTGCCACGGCTCTACGAGAAGGTCCACACCGCGGTCTTGGCGCAGTTCGAGCAGGTGCAGGGGCCGAGGCGCCGCCTGCTGGATTGGGCGCTGCGAGTCGGCCGGGAGGCCGGCGAGCTACGCCGGCGCGGTGAGGATCTGCCGCCGTGGCTCGCGCGGCGTCACCGACTGGCGGACCGACTCGTCTACTCGAAGGTCAAGACGCGCCTCGGCGGGCGCCTGCGCCTCGGCGTCTCGGGGGGCGCGCCGCTCGCGAAGGAGATCGGCGAGTTCTTCCACTCGATCGACATCCTGATCATCGAGGGCTGGGGCCTGACTGAGTGCACGACCGCCGCTTCCGTGAATCGGCCCGACCACTTCCGCTTCGGCACCGTCGGGCCCGCGCTCCCAGGCTTCGAGGTGCGGGCCGACGCGGAGGGCGAGCTGCTGATCCGCAGCGAAACGGTCTTCGCCGGCTACTACAAGGACGAACAGGCGACCCGCGAGGTGCTCGGCGAGGACGACTGGCTGCGCTCGGGCGACGTGGGCTCGATCGACGAGGACGGCTTCATCACGATCACCGACCGGAAGAAGGACATCCTGGTCACCGCCGGCGGCAAGAACGTCGCGCCGCAGAACCTCGAGAACGCGCTCAAGACGGCGCCGCTCGTCTCACAGGCACTCGTGATCGGCGACCGCCGGCCGTACGTGGCCGCTCTGATCACGACCGATCCGGCCGTGGCCGAGGGACTGTCCCCGGGACAGGTCCAGGAGCGCGTGCACGCGATCGTCGACGGCGTGAACGCCGAGCTCTCGCGCTTCGAGCAGATCAAGCGTTTCCGCATCCTCTCCCGTGACTTCACCGCGGAGGACGGCGAGGTGACGCCGACGCTGAAGCTGAAGCGCGGCGTCGTCGAGGAGCACTTCGCCCCCGAGATCGAGGAGCTGTACCGCTAGGAGGTGTTGGCGGAACGCCGCTCGCTCTCGGGGTGCGATGGCCCGTTCCGAGGCAGGGAGTGCCGATAGCAGCGCAATCGGTGCGACCGAGGACGCCGCCTCGGGGCGGGCAGCGCGGCCCGAGAGCATCGCCGGTTTTCCGTCAACGCCTCCTACAGCCGGCGGGCGCCGACGTACGTGGCCGCGTACCAGCCGCTGAGCGAGGAGATCTTCACCACATCGCCGGTGTGTGGCGCGTGGATGAAGTTGCCGCCGCCGATATAGAGCCCCTCGTGCCCGAGGCCGTCGAAGAAGACGAGGTCGCCGGGCTGGAGGTCCCCCTGCGCGACGGGCGAGCCCATGCCGTACTGCGCGTACGAGCTGTGCGGCAGCGAGACCCCGATCTGGCCGTAGGCGTACATCACGAGCCCCGAGCAGTCGAATCCCGAGGGCGAGGCGCCGCCCCAGACGTATGGCACGCCGAGATAGCGCATCGCGATCCCGACGACGCCACCGTACCGCGCGGGCGGCGGTGCGACGCTCGGAAGAGCGGAAGGCGTGGCGACGGGCACGGTCGGCGCGAGCGCCGTCTGCCTCTGCGTGGCCTGCTGCTGCGCGAGCTGCTGCTGGACCTGCTGCCGGAGCTGGGCCTGGCGCGCGGCCTCTGCGGCCTTCATGCGCGCGATCTCGCCCTTGATCGAGCCGAGCAGAGCCTTCCGCTGGCCGAGCTGGCTCTCGACGGATGCGCGCGCGGCGTTCCGCTGCGCCACGATCTGCGTCTGCTCGGAATGAGCGTGCGTCAAAAACTGTTGCCGGTGCTGCACCTCGCGCCGGAAGCGCGCCACCTGATGGAGCACGAGCGTGTCCTGAGCCGAGATGCGGTCGGCCGCGTCCATGCGCCCCAGCATGTCGTCGAGGCTCGATGCGCCGAGCAAGACCGAGAGCCCCGCGTTCTGGTCGCCGGAGGTGTAGATGTCGACGAGGCGCGTCGAGAGCTGCGTCTGCGAACGCTTCAGGCTCTTCTTCGCGACGGCGAGCGCGGCCGTGTTCGCGCTCAGGTCGTGCTTGATGCGGTTGAGCTTGACCGTTGCCAGGTTGTAGGCCTCGATCGCGCGCTCGAGGCTCGAATCAAGCTGCTGAATCTGTCCGAGGACGCTCTGAGCCTGCGCCTCCTTCGAGGCGATGCTTGGATCCGCCGAAGCGGAAGCAGTAGTCAGAGCAAAGGCCGCAGCCAATGCGATGACCAGTGCCGGCGCCTTACGTCTTGTCGAGCCGGAGGGGGGCGATAAGCTCGACAGGCGCCCTCGTAGGAGGGGCCGGTACGTCACAAGCACGGCACCCTAACAAGGTCTTCGGACGACCGCAAACGGCTCACTTTGCCCAAAAGGGCCAAAGCCGCTCCGGCACGAAGGCCCGCACAAGCTCTGTGGTACGGTGCCGCGTCGTGCCGGGGGAGATGCGCACGCTCCGTTATTGGCTGATCGTACTCGGAGCCCCGCTGGCTCTCGTCGGCCTCCTCCCGGGAACCGTTGCCGCTGACACCTCGCCCGACGCGCGCGCCTCGCAACTCTCGAAGCAGAACGCCGATCTTGCCGCGCGGTCCCGCGGCGTCGTGCTCGAGCTGTACTCGCTCGACTCGCGCCTCGCGCGCGAGCAGGCGCGACTGGTCGAGCTGCGGATCCGGACGGCCGCGGTCAAGGCCGATCTCTCGGTCGCGCGAACCCGGCTGCACGTCGCACGGCACTCCCTCACGCAGGCGGAGCGCTCACTCGCGCGCCGGCTCCAGCTCCTCTACGAGCAGGGCGACTCCGATCCGCTCGCGATCGTGCTCGGTGCCTCATCGGTCGCGGACGCGCTCGGCAACCTCGACTCGCTCGACCGGATCGCCGCCCAGGACCGCGACGTGATCGAGCAGACGCGGCAAGCGAAGCGGACCGCAGCCGGGCTCACGCGAACGCTCGCGTCCAAGGCGCACGATCTGCAGGCGCTCACGAGCGAGGCATCGCAGTCGACGCTCGTGCTCGAGCAGGCGCGCTCGCAGCGGGCGGGCTACCTCGCGCGCCTCACCGGCCAGCAGCGGCTGAACGCCGCCGCGATCGCGAGCTTCCAGCAGCGGGCGCTCGCTGCCGAGACGAAGGCGCGGCAGGTGAGCGCGGTCTCCGCCGCCCAGCCGACGGCGCCGCCGATCCAGATCGGGCCCGGCGGGAGGACGATGACGGTCGTCGCGACCGGGTACGCAATCCCCGGCCGCACGGCCACGGGTGTGCCGACCGGCTGGGGCGTCGTTGCCGTCGACCCCGGCGTCATCCCGCTCGGGACGCACATGACGATCCCCGGCTACGGCTCGGGAGTCGCGGCCGACACCGGCTCCGCGATCCAGGGCGCGACGATCGACCTCTGGTTCCCGTCCCTCCCGCAGGCACGCGCTTGGGGCCGGCGCACCGTCACGATCATGCTCGGCTGACTAGACTTCTCCCCGCTCGAATGGGGGGAACGCTCTGAGCGAGACCGTCGAGATCCAGAACGAGACCGGCGCCGGCAGCGTCCGGGTGCTGCTGGTCGACGACCACGATCTCTTCCGCACCGGCCTGCGCAACCTGCTCGAGGAGCGCGGCGTCCAGATCGCGGGTGAGGCCGGGCAGGGTATCGACGCGGTGCGGCTCGTCCGAGAGCTCGCGCCCGACGTCGTCGTGATGGACCTGCACATGCCGGGCATGACCGGGATCGAGGCGATCCGCCAGATCCACAGCTTCGCGCCGCTGACGCGCGTGCTCGTGCTCACGATCTCCGACCAGGACGACGACGTCCTCGACGCGATCCTCGCCGGGGCCTGCGGCTACCTGCTGAAGGACGCCTCGGTCGACGAGCTGATCCGCGGCATCGTCGCGGCCGCGGTCGGCGAGTCGCTCGTCTCGCCCGCGATCGCCGGCAAGGTGCTACAGCAGGTGCGGGCGACCGCGATCTCGCCAGAGGCAGCCGACACGATCCGCGCCGAGCTGTCGGAGCGCGAGCTCGATGTGCTGAAGCTGATCGCGGCCGGCAACGACAACGCGATGATCGCCGCGCAGCTCCACATCAGCCCGAAGACGGTCAAGAACCACATCTCGAACATCCTGATGAAGCTGCAGATCGAGAACCGGATCCAGGCCGCGGTCTACGCGGTCCGCAGCGGGCTCGTCTAGCCGCGAGAGCGAACGGCGGTCGCGCGGGCGCGCAGCCGCGCGAGCGTGCCGCGCAGGCGGGTGAGGACGCTGGCGTTGTTCGAGAGCCGATTCGAGAGCAGCGCGAGCTCCTGCGTCTTCTGATCCTGGTTGCCCTCTCCCAGCTCGCCCGCGAGCTCCGACATCCGGCGTTCGAGCCGCCAGCGCTCGGCCTCCAGCTCAAGCGCGTACGCGTAGCCATCTGTGAGAGTGCGCTCGAGCCGCGCGAGGGTCGCCGGCTCCTCCGTGGGGGCCGGTTCGGCGAGCAGCTCGTCGATCTGCTCGAGCAGGGCGGGAATCGCGTCAGGTGCCACAGAAGTCCTTGCGTTCGATTATCAGGCGGCGCCCTCTAGGCCCACAAGGGCCGCGCGGCCTATCCCCATGCACGGCGAGGCCCACCCTTGACGCGGGTAGGGACACTCCGAAGAATGGGGCGGATGACCTGCCGCCGTCTGCCGGTCGTCGTGGTTCTGGCGCTCGTCCTCGTCGCTCCGGCGGGGGCTGGCGACTCGCCGCTGGCGAAGCGCCTGGGCCGCGCGCTCGCCGTGCCGCACGTCTCGCAGGCGCGCACCGGCGCGGTCGCGATCGACCTGCAAACCGGCGAGACGCTCTTCGCCGAGCACGACACGCTCCCGCTCGCACCCGCGTCGAACGAGAAGCTCGCTGTCGCCTACGCGGCGCTGGTCACGCTCGGCTCGGGCTTCCGGGTCGAGACCGACGTGCTGGGCCGAGGCGAGCAGGACGGGACCGTGTGGCGCGGAAGCCTCGTGCTCGTCGGGCACGGCGACTCGACCCTCTCGAGCGCCGACCTCGCCGCGCTCGCCGGTCAGATCCGTGCCGCGGGAATCCGTCGCGTCACGCGCGGGGTCTTCGGCGACGAGTCGTTCTTCGACGCCCGCCGAACCGGGGCCGGCTGGAAGTCCTGGTTCTACGTGAACGAGTGCCCCCCGCTCTCGGCGCTGACCGTCGACCGCGGGCGCTACTTCGGCCGCACCTCTCGCGAGCCCGCGCTCGCCGCCGCGCTGCTCTTCCGTGACGCGCTGCGCCGGGCAGGCATCGCCGTCGCCGGCGCGGGACTCGGAGTCCAGCGCGCCGACGACGTGCCGCTCGCGTCGGTCGAGTCCGCGCCGCTTTCGCAGGTCGTCGCGTGGATGGGCCGGGTCAGCGACAACTTCACCGCCGAGTTGCTGCTCAAGCAACTGGGGGCCTCCGACGGCGCGGTCGGCACGAGCGCCCGCGGCGCCGCAGTCGTGCGCCACGCCCTGGTCGACGGCGGCGTGCCGCTCACCGGCCTGCGGCTCGTCGACGGCTCCGGCCTGTCCTCGCTCGACCGCCTGACCGCCGGGTCACTCGCTGCCCTGCTGCGCGCAGCCTGGGTCGATCCCGAAGTGCGTCCGTTTCTGCTCGCGGCCCTCCCGGTCGCGGGGATCAGCGGCACCCTCTCCGACCGGATGCGTCGACCGCCCGCGCGCGGCAACGTGCTCGCCAAGACGGGCACGACCGAGCTCGCCTCGGCCCTCTCGGGCTACGTGAAACGCCACTACGTCTTTTCGGTGCTGCAGAACGGGAGGCCTGTCTCGCCCTTCTGGGCGCGCCGCGCGCAGGATCGCTTCGCGACGGCCCTAGCCGCGCAGTAGCCGCTCGAGCGCGGCCTCGTCGAGCACGGGCACACCGAGCTGCTCAGCCTTTGCGAGCTTCGAGCCGGGGCTCTCGCCCGCGACGACTCCAGTCGTCTTCTTGGAGACCGAGTCGCCCACCTTCGCGCCCTTCGCCTCGAGCGCCTTTCGCGCCTCGTCGCGGCTCCAGCCCTCGAGCGTTCCCGTGATGACGTAGGTCGAGCCGGTCAGCGGGCCTTCGACCGGGCGCTCCTCGGTTCCGGCCTCGAAGCGCAGGCCGAGCTGCTCGAGCTCGTCCACGAGTCGCAGGTTCTCGTTGTCGGAGAACCACTCGGCGATCGCCTCCGCCCGCTCGGGCCCGATCCCGTCGACCTCCTGGATGGCTTCCTGCGCGGCGGCCGCGATCCGCTCGACCGAACCGAAGTGGCGCGCGATGTTCTGGGCGGTGACCCAGCCGACGTCCGGGATGTTGAGGCCGAGCAGCACCCGCGAGAAGGGTGTCCTCTTCGAGCCCTCGATCGCTGCGATCGCATTCGAGGTGCTTGTCTCACCGAAGCCGTCGAGTTCTAGCAGCTGCTCCTTCGTCAGGCGGTAGAGGTCCGGCAACGAGCGGACGAGGCCGAGCTCCCAGAGCCGTCGCATCAGCTGCTCGCCGACGCCGTCGATGTCCGCCGGCCCCTGGACCCAGTTGATCAGCGTCTCGAGCCCGCGCGACGGACAAGCACGATTCGGGCAGCGATGCATCGCCTCGCCCTCGGGCTTGACGATCTTTTCCCCGCACAGAGGGCACTTCTTCGGCATCCTGAACGGCTTTGTGCCCGGCTGATGCTCGCCAGCGGGACCGACGATCTGCGGGATCACGTCGCCGGCGCGCTGGACGATTACGCGGTCGCCCTCGCGGATGTCCTTGCGATTGATGTCCTCCTCGTTGTGCAGCGTCGCCCTCGAGACGGTGACGCCGCCGACCTGCACCGGCTCGAGCATCGCCCACGGGTTGAGCGCGCCCGTGCGGCCGACGCGGATCGCGATCTTCTCCAGCGTCGTCTCGGCGGTCATCGGCGCCCACTTGAACGCGCGGGCCCAGCGCGGCCGCTGGTGCAATGCGCCGAGGATCGCCTGCTGCTCGAGCGAGTCGACCTTGATCACGATGCCGTCGATCTCGTAGTCGAGCTCCACGCGCGTTCGCTCCCACTCCGCGCACCGCTTCGCGACCTCCTCGACCGACTCGAGCCGCTCGGCGAACGGGTTCGTGCGGAAGCCGTGCTCGCGCAGCCACTCGAGCGTCTGCGAGTGCGATTGGAGCCGGAGCCCCTCGGCCGAGCCGAGGCCGTAGACCCAGACCGCGAGCGGCCGCGACGCCGTGATCGACGAGTCCTTCTGCCGCAGCGAGCCGGCCGCCGCGTTGCGCGGGTTCGGCGCCAGCTTCTGGCCGAGCTCGGCGATGCGCTCGTTCAGCTCGCGGAATCCCGAGAGCGGCATGTAGACCTCGCCGCGTACCTCGGCGACCGACGGCAAGCCGTCGCCACGCATCTTCAGCGGCACCGACGGGATCGTGCGCAGGTTGACCGTCACGTCCTCGCCCTGCACGCCGTCGCCGCGCGTTGCACCGCGGGTCAGGAGGCCGTTCTCGTAGGTGAGGTTGATCGCGAGGCCGTCGATTTTCGGCTCGATCACGTAGGCGACCGGCTCGTCCGAGTCGAGCCGCTTACGCACGTCCTCGGCCCACTTGAAAAGCCCCTCGTCGTCGGTGGCCTTCTCGAGCGAGCCCATCGGCGTCAGGTGCTGGACCTTCTGGAAGCGCTCGCTCGGCGGAGCCCCCACCCGCTGGGTCGGCGAGTCCGGCGTAATGAGGTCCGGATGCTCGCCCTCGACCGCCTTCAGCTCGTCGAAAAGCCGGTCGTACTCGGCGTCGGAGATCTCCGGCTCGTCGAGCACGTGGTAGCGATGGAGGTGGTGGTCGACCTGCTCGCGCAGCTCGTCGAGCCGCTTCTGCACGTCCTTCTGCGTGCGGGTCGCCATTGAGCCGATCCTATCCACGGCCTAGCATGCAGCCGTGCGTGCCGTTCTCGTCGTGGTCGCCACCCTGGCGCTCGCCGCTCCCGCGCAGGCGCTCTTCGTCCAGTTCCGGACACCGAGCTCGAACATCGGCTGCGTATTCAGCTCCGAGCCCGGCCGTGTTGGGCCGTATCTGCGCTGCGACATCCTCAGCGGTCTGAAGCCGAAGCCTCCGCGGCCGCGAGGGTGCACGCTCGACTGGACCTTCGGCTTCCAGATGCGCTGGAAGGGGCGCGCCACGACCGTTTGCGCCGGCGACACCGCGGTCGACAAGCGCGCGAAGGCGCTGCGCTACGGGTCGACCTGGTCGCGCGGCGGCTTCACGTGCACCTCGCGGAAGACCGGTCTGCGGTGTCGGAACCACAGCGGCCACGGCTTCCGCCTGAGCCGCAGCCACTCGTACCGTTTCTAGTATCGGACCGACACGAGGTAGAGGCCCCAGGGCGGCGCCGTCGTGCCGGCTTCGCTGCGCTCGCGGCCTTCGAGGAGCTCCGTCAAGTCCTGCGGTGACAGCTCGAGCATCGTCCCGACCAGCGTCCGCACCATGTGGCGCAGGAACGAGTTCGCCGCGATTTCCAGCTCCAGGGTGTCCTCACGACGATGCCAGACAGCGGTCTCGACGGTTCGGGCGAAGTCTCGATGCTTTGTCTGCCTCGGCGTGAAGGCGCGGAAGTCGTGCTCCCCGAGGAGCAGTCCGGCCGCCTCGGCGAGCTTCTCCTCGTCGAGCGGATGCGGGTACCACCAGGCCCATTCGCTTTCGAAGGGCGAGCGCTCGGCGCGGCGATAGATCCGGTAGCGGTAGGAGCGCGCCTGCGCGGAGTAGCGTGCATGGAAGTCCGCCGGGGCCTCCTCCGCTGCGCTCACGGCAACGTCGTCGGGAAGCTCGGCGTTCAGCGCGGCCGCCGCGCGGGCCGCCGGAGCGCCGCCGTTCACGTCGACGGAGGCCACCTGGCCGAGCGCGTGAACGCCTGCGTCGGTGCGGCCTGCGACGGCGAGGCCCGACCAGCGCGGATAGACGCGGCCCAGTGCTTCCTGGAGCGTGCCTTCGATCGTCCTCAGGCCCGGCTGTGCCGCCCAACCGCGGAAGGCGGTGCCGTCGTACTCGAGCGTTAGCCTGAGCCGCACGTCAGGCGCCCCTGACCGAGTTTGTAAGGCGTGCCTTATGCTCTACTAGCCTGCGGTTCGATTGGTATACTCTAACCCGTGACAGCACGTGAGACCTTCCTCCTCCAGCGTGTCCAGCCGGCGCTGACGGGGCTGATCGATGGCTCGCTCTCGACGATCGCGCCGATCTTCTCCGTGGCGCTCTACACGCACAAGCCGCACGCGGCCTTCATCGCCGGCACGGCGACCGCGATCGCGGCCGGGATCAGCATGGCGTATTCCGAGGGGCTCTCCGACACGGGCGAGCTGACAGGCCGCGGCAATCCCGCGCAGCGCGGTGCGATCACCGGAGTCGGGACGTTTATGGGCGGGATCCTGCACACGCTGCCGTTCCTGATCCCGGACTACCGCGTCGCGCTGATCTTCGCGGGGATCGTCGTGGTGTTCGAGCTCATTGCGCTCGCGTACCTGAGGTGGCGGTTCTTCAAGACGAGCTTCGTCAGCTCGCTCGGGTACGTGACCCTCGCCGGCATCGTGATCGGTGCGGTGAGCGCGACGCTCGGCGCGGCCGGCTAAGACGCGGGCGCCGCTTCGGCCTCGACCGGCTCCTCCTCGCGCGCTGCGCGGGCGCGTCGCGGAGGCGGGGCCTCGGGCAGGAAGTCCACGAGCTCGAGGTAGACCATCTCGGCGGCGTCACCCGGGCGGGGGCCGATGCGGATGATCCGCGAGTAGCCACCGGGCCGGTCGACGAACCGTGGGCCCACATCGCTGAAGAGCTTGTGCACCACGTCCTGCGAGCGGAGGTATTTGAGCGCTTGGCGCCGCGCGTGGACGCCGCCGCGCCGGCCGAGCGTGATCATCTGCTCGGCGATCGGCTTGACCTCCTTGGCCTTCGCGGCGGTCGTCTTGATGCGCCCGTGCTCGATCAGCGCGCTCGTGAGGTTCGCGTAGAGCGCCTTGCGGTGCGAGGCGTCGCGGCCCAGCTTCCTGCCCGACCGCCGGTGCCTCACTCCGAGAGGCTCCCCTCGCCGCCACGCAGGTTGAGACCGTGCGTCGCGAGCGTCTCCTTGACCTCTTCGATCGACTTCTTGCCGAAGTTCGGGATCGCGGCGAGCTCGTTCTCGCTCTTCGTCACGAGATCGCCGATCGTCTCGATGCCGACGCGCTTGAGGCAGTTGTACGAGCGCACCCCGAGCTCCAGCTCCTCGATCGGGAAGTTCTCCATCCCATGTGCGAGGGCCGGCTCGGCCTGCGCCTCGGCGGCTGCCTGCTCGCCGAAGCCCTCGATCCGGTCGAGATCGGTGAAGATCGCGAGCTGGCGGATCAGGATCTCGGCCGCCTGACCGATCGACTCGCGCGGATCGATCGAGCCGTCGGTGGTGACGTCGATGCGGAGCTTGTCGTAGTCCGTCCGCTGCCCGACACGAGCGGCCTCGACGTCGTATGAGACGCGGCGCACCGGCGAGAAGATCGAGTCGATCGGGATCACGCCGATCGTGTGCTCGGGCCCACGATTCAACTCGGCCGGCACGTAGCCGCGGCCGCGGCCGATCGTGAGCGTCACCTCGAGCTTGCCCTTGTCGGAGAGGTTCGCGATCTCGAGGTCCGAGTTGAGGATCTCGAGCTCCGCGGGCGCCTCGATGTCGGACGCCTTGATCACGCCGGCGCCCTTCTTCGACACGCGCACCTCGATCTCCGGCGACTCGCCGTGGAGCCGGCAGATCAGACTCTTGAAGTTGAGCAGGATGTCGGTCACGTCCTCGCGGACACCCGGCAGGGTCGTGAACTCGTGCGCGACGCCCTCGATCTTGACCGAGGTCACTGCGGCGCCCTCGAGCGAGGAGAGCAGCACGCGGCGCAGCGAGTTGCCGAAGGTGTAGCCGAAGCCGCGGTCGAGCGGCTCGATCACGAAGACGCCGCGGGTGTCTTCCACTTCCTCGTGAACGATCCGCGGGACCTGGAACTCCATCAAGCTGGTTCGTACTGCCATAAACGTCCCTTTCTACCTGTTGTGGATCCTAGAACGCGTAGCGTTTTCTGTTACTTCGAGTAGAGCTCGACGATCAATGATTCCTGGACGGGGGTGTCGATCTCCTCCCGCTCGGGCCACTTGAGCACCTTGCCGGTGAGCCCGTCATGGTCGGCCTGGAGCCAGGGCGTGACCGAGGCCGTGAGGTCGGTCGCGTCGCGGACGACCTGCTCGGCGGTGCTGCCCGGGCGGAGCATGATCACGTCGTCCGGCCGCACCTGGTAGCTCGGGATGTTCACGCGACGGGCGTTGACCTGGAAGTGGCCGTGACGCACGAGCTGGCGGGCCTGGGCGCGCGAGGCGGAGAAGCCGAGGCGGTAGACGACGTTGTCGAGGCGCGTCTCGAGCATCCGCAGCAGCGTCTCGCCCGTGATGCCGGAGCCCTTCGCGGCCTTGGAGTAATAGGTGCGGAACTGCTTCTCGAGCAGGCCGTAGTAGCGCCGCGCCTTTTGCTTCTCGCGCAGCTGGAGCAGGTACTCGGACTGCTTGATGCGGCCGCGGCCGTGCTCACCCGGCGGGTAGCTGCGGCGCTCGACGGAGCACTTCTCCGTCAGGCAGCGCTCGCCTTTCAGGAAGAGCTTCATGCCCTCGCGGCGGCAGTTACGACACTTCGGCCCGATCGCGCGTGCCATCTAGACCCGCCTACGCTTCTTCGGCCGGACGCCGTTGTGCGCCTGCGGCGTGACGTCCTTGATCCCGAGGATCTCGAGGCCCGCGGCTTGCAACGAGCGAATCGCCGTCTCGCGCCCGGAGCCCGGGCCCTTCACGAAGACCTCGACCTTCTGGAGACCGTGCTCCATGCCCTTGCGCGCACACGCGTCGGCCGTCACCTGCGCGGCGAACGGCGTCGACTTGCGCGAGCCCTTGAAGCCGGCCGAGCCGGCGGACTCCCATGCGATCACGTTCCCCTCGTTGTCGGTCAGGGACACGATCGTGTTGTTGAACGAGGTCTTGATGTGCGCCTGGCCGATCGCGATGTTCTTCTTCACGCGGCGGCGCGCACGACCTCTCGTCGCTTGTCGTCTCGGGGGTGCCATGGGCTAGGTCTTGGTCGGTGCCTTCTTGCCGCGCCCGACCGTCTTCTTCGGGCCCTTCCGCGTCCGCGCGTTCGTCTTCGTGCGCTGGCCGCGAACCGGCAGCCCACGGCGATGGCGGATCCCCCGGTACGCCCCGATCTCGCCGAGGCGCTTGATCGCCTGCGTCCGCTCGCGGCGCAGGTCACCCTCGACCTGCAGGTTGCCGTCGATGTACTCGCGGAGCTTGGTGATCTCCTCGTCGGTGAGGTCCTTGATCTTCTCGTCGAGCGAGAGGCCCGTGTCGGTGCAGATCTTCTGCGCGGTCGAGCGGCCGATGCCGTAGATGTAGGTCAGCCCGATCTCGAGGCGCTTCTGGTTCGGAAGGTTGACTCCTGCTATGCGCGCCACGGCTAGCCCTGCCTCTGCTTGTGGCGGGGGTTCGTGCAGATGACCATGGTCCGGCCGTGCCGCTTGATCACGCGGCAGCGCTCGCACATGGGCTTGACTGAGGCTCGAACTTTCATCGGTGTCGGTACGTGATCCTTCCTCGGGTGAGGTCGTAGGGGGAGAGCTCAACCTTCACGCGGTCGCCGGGAAGGATGCGGATGTAGTGCTTGCGCATCTTGCCCGCGATGGTCGCGAGCACGGTGCCGTCCATGTCGTCCACCTTCACCCTGAACATGGTGCTGGGGAGCGACTCGACGACCTCGCCGTCCACCTCGATCTTCTCTTCCTTCTGAGCCAAGCCTTCCTCACTCGTAGACACGAAAAAACACGGCTTTCGCCGCGGGTGACTATGGTAGCAAACGGCTTAGAGCCCACGAAATCACGCGCGTCGTCACCGACCGGTCATTTCAGACGGGCGCACGGGCAATGCCCGTCCGCCCTGAGGTCGGCATCGCAAGCGACGCCTCAGACCCGCCATCGGCCGGCTTCCTGGACGACCCTTCCGTCGAGCTCTATCCTGCTTTCCTCGGCGCGCATGTCTTTGACGATGTCCCAGTGGAGCTGGCTCGTGTTCTCGCCTCCGGCCTCGGGTAGGCCGTTTCCGAGCGCCACGTGGACGGTCCCGTCGATCTTCTCGTCGAAGAGCGTGTTTCGCATGTGCCGCGTGATTCCGGGGTTGCAGCCGATCCCGAGCTCGCCGACGAAGCGCGCGCCCTCGTCGAGGTCGATCTGCTCGAGCAGGAACGCTTCGTTCGCCTCGGCCGAGGCGTCGACGACCTTCCCGCCCTCGAACCGGAGCCTGATCCCGCGCACTTCGCGACCGGTGTACACCGCCGGGAACTCGCCGAACACGATCTCGCCCTCGGCCGAGTCCTCCAGCGGCGAGGTGAAGAACTCCCCGCCCGGCATGTTCGCGCCTCCAGCGTCGACGATGAACGGGCGGTCGCCCAGCGCGAGCCGGAGGTCGGTGTCGCCGGCGACGATGCGTACCTCCTCGGCCGCCTCGAACACGTTCGCGTAGCGGCTCATGCGCTCGTGCTCGGCTTTCCAGTCGAGCAGGCACGCGCCGTAGAGGAAGTCGGCGAACTCGGAGAGCGGTAGGTCCGCGTCCTGCGCGAGGGCGGGCGTCGGGTACTGGCAGCCGACCCATTTGAGCTCGTGCGTGAAGATGCGTTGCTGGTGCGGGCGCAGGCTCCGCTGATACCGCGTCAGCTTCTCCGACGGCAGCGCCGCGAGCTCACGGGTGTTCTCCGGCGCCTCGATCGAGATCAGGGCGTCGGCGTTCTCCCAGGCGTAGACCTCGATCGCTGCCGGCTTGTCGAGTAGCTCCTCCGGCGCCCCCTGCATCCAAGCGATGTTCGTGTTGTAGCCGTTGAGGCTCGGGCGGAGCAGCGCGTACGCGCCGCGCTTGGCGACGGCGCGGCTGACCTCCTCGAGCAGCGGCCGCGCGAGCACGCCGCCGCTCACGAGCACCTGCCAGCCGGGCTGCACGTCGACGCACGTCTCCACGAGGAGCGCCGCGTATTGCTCGACGCGCGAGTCGCTCACGAGCGGACGGCCGAGGTCGCCGCCGTCAGGACACGGGGGCCCTCGCCGGTGATCGCGACGGTGTGCTCGAAGTGCGCCGCGAGCGACCCGTCGGCGCTCGAGATCGACCAGTCGTCGCCGTGCAGCACGACATCGGGACCGCCGGCGGTGATCATCGGCTCGATCGCGAACGTCATCCCCTCCGCGAGCAGCGGGCCGCGCCCGGGCTCGCCGTAGTTCGGGATCTGTGGCTCCTCGTGCATGGAACGTCCGACCCCGTGGCCGACGAGGCTGCGTACGACCGAAAACCCCTGCTCTTCGGTCGTTTTCTGAATCACATGCGAGATGTCGGAGAGACGGTTCCCGACCCGGCACTGCTCGATCCCGGCCACGAGCGCCGCCTGGCAGCCCTCGAGCAGCCGCTCCGCCTCCGGCGAGATCTCGCCGATCGGGAACGTGTAGGCGGAGTCGGCCACGAAGCCGTCTAGCGTCACGCCGACGTCGACCGAGAGAATGTCGCCGTCCCGGAGCGTGTACGGGCCTGGGATGCCGTGGACGACCATCGCGTTCGGCGAGGCGCAGATCGACGCCGGGTAGCCGCGGTAGCCCTTGAAGGTCGGCGTGCCGCCGCGGGAGCGGATGTGCTCGTCCGCGAGCTCGTCGAGGTCCTGCGTGGTCACCCCTGGCCGCGCGTGCTCTCCGATCAGCGCGAGCGTGTCCGCGACGACCTCGCCGGAGCGCGCCATGCGCTCGATCTCGCCCGCTGCCTTGCGGATGATCACCTGACCGCGGCCTGCTCGAGGGCTTGCTGGATCTCGCCGAAGACCTCGGCCACCGGCCGGTCGGCGTGGATGCCGACCAGATTGCCCCGGGTGCGGTAGTACTCGACGAGCGGCTCGGTCTCCTCGTGGTAGAGGCGCAGGCGCTCGGAGATCGCCTCGGGCGTGTCGTCGGCACGGCCCTCCTCCGCGGCGCGCCTCAGCATCCGCTCGCGGCCGACCTCGTCCTCGAGCTGGAACTCGAACACGACGTCGAGGTCGCGGCCGATCTCCCGCAGCATCTCCTCCAGCGCCTCCGCTTGCGGCATCGTGCGCGGGAAACCGTCGAGCACGAAGCCACCCCGCGCGTCCTCCAGGCCGAGGCGCTCGCGAATGAGGGCGATCATCAGGTCGTCGGGCACGAGGTGGCCCGCGTCGTACAGCGGCCTCACCCTCTGCCCGAGCTCGGTGCCGGAGGCCATCGCGTCACGCAGCATGTCCCCCGTGGCGACGTGCGGGATGCCGTGCTCCGCCGCGATCAAGCGCCCCTGGGTTCCCTTGCCGGCGCCCTGCGGCCCGAGCAGCAGGATGTTGGCCACTACTTGAGGAAGCCTTCGTAGGAGCGCATCATCATCTGCGACTCCATCTGGCGCATCGTGTCGAGCGCGACGCCGACCACGATCAGCACCGAGGTGCCGCCGAGGGCGCGCGAGGTCGCCTGCGAGAACCCGCCGTAGCGGATGAAGAGGCTCGGCAGCACCGCCACGGCCGCGAGGTAGACCGAGCCCGGCAGGGTCAGCCGCGTCAGCACGCGGTCGAGGTACTGCGCGGTCGGCGGCCCCGGCCGGATGCCGGGAATGTAACCCCCGTGCTTGCGCAGGTTGTCGGCCTGGTCGACCGGATTGAACTGGACCGCCGTGTAGAAGTAGGTGAAGACGATGATCAGAAAGGCCTCGAGGCCGAGGTAGGTCAGGCTCGAGGTCTGGAAGTGGCGGTTGACGAACCCCTGCGTCTGCGGGAAGTACTGGCCGACCGTCGGCGGGAAGGCCATCACGGCTGCCGCGAAGATGATCGGGATCACGCCCGCCATGTTCACGCGCAGCGGCATGTAGGTCGACTCCCCGGTCGTCATCTTGCGCCCGACCATGCGTTTGGCGTACTGGATCGGGATCCTCCGTTGCCCCTCCTGGATGAAGACCACCGCGACGACGATCCCGATCGCGATCAGCGGGAAGAACAGCTTCTCCATCGCGCCGCCGTTGTACCAGGCGGTCACACCCGCGGGCGCCGAGGTGAGGATCGAGGCGAAGATCAGCAGCGAGATCCCGTTGCCGATCCCGCGCTTGGTGATCAGCTCGCCCATGTACATGAGCAGCGTCGTTCCGGCGGTGAGCGTGATGATGATCAGGACGAGCCGGCCGGTGTTCGAGGTCAGGGCTCCCTCACGCTTGAACAGGTACGCGTACCCGGTGGCCTGCGCGGCCGCGAGGCCGACGGTGGAATAGCGCGTGTACTGGTTGATCTTGGCGTAGCCGGACTCGCCTTCCTTCTGCAGCTGCTCCAGCCTCGGGATCACGACGGTCAGGAGCTGCAGGATGATCGAGGCGGTGACGTACGGCATGATCCCGAGCGCGAACAGCGAGAACCGGGAGAGCGCGCCGCCCGAGAAGATGCTCAGCAAGCCGAGGATGGTGCCGCCCTGGCCGTTGAAGAGCTGCTTGATCTGGTCGGAGTTGACGCCGGGCGCTGGGATCCACGAGCCGAGTCGGTACAGCGCGAGCACGAGCGCCGTGAAGAGGACGCGGCGCCGCAGCTCCGGCACGCGCCAGGCGTTCGCGAGCCAGGAGAACACCTAGCCTTCCTCCCCTTCCTCGACTTCCGGCTCGCCGCCCTCGGCCTCGGTCTCGGGCTCGCTCTCCGCAGGCTCGGGTGTTTCCTCGGGTGCCTCCTCGACTTCGGCTGCGGGCTCCGGCCGGGCGCTCTCGGGCTTTCGCTTCGGGCGGCGCACCTTCGGCTCTCGCAGCAGCGTCAGCGTGCCGCCGGCCGCTTCGACCTTCTCGCGCGCGCTCGCGGACGCGGCGTGGACGGTGATGCTGAGCTTCTTCTTCAGATCGCCCTGGCCGAGCAGCTTGACGTCGATGCGCGTGTTCTTGATCAGGCCCTTCTCGACGAGCGACTCCGGGGTGATCTCGGCACCGGCCTCGAAGCGTTCCTCGAGCGCCGCGACGTTCACCGGCAGCGTCGAGGTGCGGTGCGGGCCAACGGCCATGGCGTCCTTCGACCCACCGCGCTGCTTGCCGAGGCGCATGTAGAGCGGGTTCTGACCACCCTCGAAGCCGGGCCGCATCTTGTGTGAGCCGGAGCGTGACTTCTGGCCCTTGAGCCCGCGGCCGGAGTAGCGGCCCTTGCCCGAGCCGAGACCGCGGCCGACGCGCTTGCGGTCCTTGCGCGACTGGGCGGGCTTGAGGTTCGAGAGGTTCAGGTCGTCAGGCATCGGAGTCCACCCTCACGAGGTGACGGACCTTCCTGAGCATACCGGTGACCTGCGGGCTCTCGTCCTTCTCGACGCTGCGGCCGATCTTGCCTAGGCCGAGGGCGCGGAGCGTGCCGCGGTGCCTCTGGCTCTGGCCGATCGCGCTACGCGTCTGGGTGATCTTCAGCTTCGCCATCGCTCTCGGTCTCGGCGGCGGTCGCTACCGCCGCTGCCTCGGCAGCAGCCGCCTGCTCGGCGACGCGCGCCTCCTTCACCTTTGCGCTCACGGGCAGCACTTGCTGGATCGTCAGGCCACGCGTCGCGGCGACCTCGTCGGGCCGGCGCAGGCTCTGCAGGCCCTGCACCGTCGCCTTGAGCATGTTGATCGGGTTCGTCGTCCCGAGGCTCTTCGCGAGGATGTCGCGAATCCCGGCGAGCTCGAGCACCGCGCGGACGCCGCCGCCGGCGATCACGCCGGTTCCCTCGCTCGCAGGGCGCAACAGCACCCGCGCCGCGCCGAACCGGCCGAGGATCTCGTGCGTGATCGTCGTGCCGTGGCGCGGCACCGTGAACAGGTTCTTCTTCGCGTCGTCGACCGCCTTCGAGATCGCCAGCGGAACCTCGCGTGCCTTGCCGTAGCCGAGGCCGACGCGGTCGACCTCGTCGCCGACGACGACGAGCGCCGTGAACGAGAACCGCCGGCCGCCCTTGACCACCTTCGCGACGCGGTTGATCTCTACCACGCGCTCCTTGAGCTCTCTCGATTCCTGCACGTCAATAGCCACTTAGCGTTCACCTTTCGACTGGTTCGTGTTCCTGGGCCGCGAAAAGCAAGCCAGGCTAGGACGCAGAGAGTGTTCGTAGCCGAAGGCTACGGGCACGACTGAGGACGACGCATGGCGCCGCTTTGCAGCGCACCCAGGGACGCGAGACAGGCGGAAGGGGGATGCCATCAGAACTTCAGTCCTCCCTCTCGTGCTGCGTCGGCCAGCGCTTTGACGCGACCGTGGTAGAGGTAGCCGCCGCGGTCGAAGACCACCGTCTCGACGTCGGCCTTCTTGGCGTTCTGCGCCAGCAGCTTGCCGACCTCAGCCGCCTGCTCGGTCTTCGAGCCCTTGAACGACTTCTTCAGGTGCAGCCAGCTCGCGGCCGCGAGGGTCTTGCCCTCGAGGTCGTCGACGAGCTGCGCCTCGATCCCGCGGTTCGAGCGGAACACGACGAGGCGCGGGCGCTCGGAGGTCCCGGTCACCTTGCTGCGCACACGACGATGGCGGCGCTCACGCGCCTCGCGGACGGAAAGCGAGCTCACGCGCGCTTGCCGACCTTCCGACGCACGTGCTCGCCCTCGTAGCGGATGCCCTTGCCCTTGTAGGGCTCCGGCGGGCGCACCTTGCGCACCTCGGCCGCGATCTGGCCGACCGCCTGCTTGTCGATTCCCTTGACGATCACCTCGGTCGGCGTCGGCACCTCGAAGGTGATCCCCTGCGGCGCCTTCAGCACTACTGAGTGCGAGTAGCCGACGTTCAGCTCGAGGTCGACGCCTTTCAGCGCGGCGCGGTAGCCGACGCCCTGAATCTCGAGCCGCTTCTGGAAGCCGTTCGTGACGCCCTCGACCATGTTCGCGATCAGCGAGCGTGTAAGACCGTGCAGCGCGCGGTCGTCGCCGCGCTCGGTCGGGCGCGTGACGGTGATCGTCGCGTCCTGCTGCTCGACCTTCATGCGCGCCGGCACCTGCTGCTGGAGCTCGCCGAGCGGCCCGTTCACCATCACTCGGCCGGGTGAGATCGAGACCGAGACTCCGGCCGGGACTTCGATTGGCTGTCTACCGATTCGACTCATCGCTCACCAGACGAAGCAGACCACTTCGCCGCCGACACCCTGTTCTTCGGCGCTGCGGGCCGTGATCAGGCCGTTGGACGTGGACAGAATCGCGGTGCCCATCCCCCCGAGCACGCGGGGCAGGCGGTCCTTGCCGGCGTAGACGCGGCGGCCGGGCTTGGAGACGCGCTTGAGATCGGTGATCACGCGCTCGCGGCTGCGCCCGTACTTCAGCTCGATGATGAGCGTGTCGTACGGCGTGTCCTCCTTCGGCTCCACCCGGAAGTCCTGGATGTAGCCCTCCTCCTTGAGGATGCGGGCGATCTCGCTCTTCAGCCGCGAGGTCGGCATCTCGGCGCGCTCGTGCAACGCACGGTTCGCGTTGCGGATCCTCGTGAGCATGTCTGCGATGGGGTCAGTCTGCATGGCTACCAGCTCGACTTCGTCATGCCGGGGATCACGCCCTCGTGGGCGAGGTCGCGCAGACAGATCCGGCAGAGCCCGAACTTCTTGTAGACCGCCCGGGGACGGCCGCAGCGGTTGCAGCGCCTGTACGCGCGGGTCTTGAACCGCTGGGGCTTGCGCGATTTCTCGATCAGGGCCTTTCGTGCCATCTACTGGTTCTCTCCTTCGGTGTCTTGCCGGGCGAACGGCATTCCGAGCGCGCGCAGGAGCGCGAGCCCCTGTTCGTCGTCCGCCGCGGTGGTCGTGATCGCGACGTCCAGGCCGCGGATGGCGGCGATCTCGTCGTAGTCGATCTCGGGGAAGATGATCTGCTCGCGAATTCCGAGCGAGAAGTTGCCGCGGCCGTCGAACGAGCCCGGGTTGAGCCCGCGAAAGTCGCGGATGCGCGGGAGCGCGATCGACACGAGCCGGTCGAGGAACTCCCACATGCGGGCGCCGCGCAGCGTCACGCGCGCACCGATCGGCATCCCCTCGCGGAGCTTGAAGCTCGCGACCGACTTGCGTGCGCGGCGGACCTGCGCGCGCTGGCCGGCGATCGTCGTCAGCTCTTCGAGTGCGCTGTCGAGCTGCTTCGCATCGGTCTTCGCCTCGCCGACGCCCATGTTCAGGGTGATCTTCTGGAGCCGCGGGACCTGCATCGTCGAGCTCAGGCCGAGCTCGTCCTGCAGGCGGCCGCGAAGCTCGCCTTCGTACCGGGCCTTCAGGCGAGGCTCGTAGCCGTTCTCGGTGCGCTTCCGAGGGCTCATTTATCGATCACCTGCCCGCAGTCGGCGCGCTTGCAGACGCGCACAGCGACCTCGCGGCCGCCGATTTCGCGCGTCGTCATCCCGACGCGCGTCGGCCGGTTGCAGGTCGGGCAGACGAGCATCACGTTCGCGACCGGGACGGGCGCTGCCTTCGAGATCACGCCGCCGGGGGTCATCTGGCCGCCGCCCATCCGGTTTGCGTCGCGCATCGGGCGTGGACGCGTGTGCCGCTTGACGACGTTCAGGTTCTCGACGACCACCCGCTTCTCGCGCGGGCGCGCCTCGAGCACGCGGCCCTGCTTGCCCCGGTCCTTGCCCGAGAGCATGTGGACGATGTCGCCCTTCTTCACTCGCATCTTGTGGGCCACTAGAGGACCTCCGGGGCGAGACTGACGATCTTCATGAAGTTCTTCTCGCGCAGCTCGCGCGCGACCGGCCCGAAGATGCGGGTGCCGCGCGGGTTGCGCGCCGCGTCGATGAGCACCGCCGCGTTCTCATCGAACGCGATCGAGGTGCCGTCGTCACGGCCGAACGGCTTGCGCGTCCGGACGACGACGGCCTGGACGACCTCGCCCTTCTTGACCGCGCCCTGCGGGCTCGCCGTCTTGACCGTCGCGGTGATCACGTCACCCACGCGCGCGTAGCGGCGCTTCGATCCGCCCTTGACGCGGATGCAGAGGATCTCGCGCGCGCCCGTGTTGTCGGCGACGCGCAGCCGTGACTCCTGCTGGATCACTTGGCTTCCTCCAGGACCTCGGCGAGGCGCCAGTTCTTCGTCTTCGAGAGCGGCCGCGTCTCGACGATGCGGACGAGGTCCCCGATCTTGGCCGAGTTCTGCTCGTCGTGCGCGTGGAACTTGGCCGACCGGCGGACAACCTTCTTGTAGCGCCGGTGCGCCTTCACGGTATCGACCTTGACCACGATCGTCTTGTCCATCGCATCCGAGACCACGACGCCGCGCCGCTCCTGGCGCCGGCCGCGCTCGTGCTCGGGCTTCGGCAGCCGGACGATCGCGCTGCGCTCGGCTGGACGCTCGCGCTTCGGCTTCGAGTGCTTGTGCCGCTCCAAGCGCGGGAGGCGCTTGCGCTTCGGCTTGGCCGTCGGCTGTGTCGTCGAAGCGGCCTCCGGCTCGGCCTCGGCCTCGGCCGCCGGCTCCTCGGCCGCCGGTTCCTCGGCAGCAGGTTCCTCGGCTGCAGGTTCCTCCGCTGCGGGCTCTTCCGCGACGGGCTCCTCGGCGGCAGGCTCCTCGGCCGGCGGCTCTTCGGCCGGTTCCTCCTCGGCCACAGGCTCCTCCGCTTCGGCGGCAGGCTCGGGCGCAGGCTCTTCAGCCTCGGGCGCGGCCTCCTCGGTCTCCGCGACGGCCTCGTCCTCGACAGGGGCGGCCGGGGCCACGGGGCCCTCCGGTGCCGACACTGTCTCGTCGGCCACGGGCTCGGTCGCCTCGTCGGCGTCCTTCTTCTTCCTGGGTGTCTTCTCGTCAGCCATGGGTCTCTCGGATCAGGCCTGCCTCCCGCTCGATGCGGATGGTCAGGATGCGTGCGATCTCGCGCTTCGCGAGCTTCAGGCGCGCCGGGTTCTCGAGCGCGCCGGTCGCCGATTGGAAGCGGAGGTTGAACAGCTCCTGGCGCGTGTCGGCCAGCCGGTTGTCCAGCTCCTCGTCGGTCAGGTCGCGCAGCTCTCTAGCTCGCAAACAGATCCGCCTCCCTCGAAACGACCTTCGTCTTGATCGGCAACTTGCGCGCGGCGAGCCGCAGCGCCTCCTTCGCGAGCACCTCGTCGACGCCGGCCAGCTCGAACATCACGCGCCCCGGCTTCACGACCGCGACCCAGTGCTCAGGCGCGCCCTTGCCCGAGCCCATGCGCGTCTCGGCCGGCTTTTGCGTCACCGGCTTGTCCGGGAAGACGTTGATCCAGACCTTCCCGCCGCGGCGGATCTTGCGGGTCATCGCGATTCGCGCGGCCTCGATCTGCCGGCTCGTGACCCAGCCGTTCTCGAGCGCCTTCAACCCGTAGTCGCCGGCCTGCACCGTCGTCTGGCCCTTCGAGGTCCCGCGGCGGCGACCACGCTGGTACTTGCGGAACTTGGTCTTCTTCGGGAGGAGCATCAGCCGTCGCTCTTCTCGTTCGACTCGTCACCCGAGGACTCGAGCTTCGTCGGCTCCTCGACCTGCTTCTCGGTCGTGGTGGTGTCAGGGCCGTCTGCGACCGGCGCCGAGACTGCCTGCGTCTCCGGCTCGACGGGCGGCTGCTCCCGACCATCGGCCGAGGTCGCTGCCTCGTCGGTGCGAGGGCGCTCGACGTTGTCCTGGGCGCGCGGACGGCCACGACCGCCGCCGCTGCCGGGCCGGCGCGGACCGCCCGGGCCGCCCTGGCCCTTGCGCCGCTTCACCGGGCCGAGGCCTTCGCGGTCCTGGCTGCGGCCGCGCCCGCTCTCACGGGAGGCGCCGAGACCCTCTGCGGTGCCGCCCCGGCGGCGCGCCTGGTCCTGGTCGCCGAGCCGCGAGTCGCCGCGGTGCGTGACGCCCTCGTAGCCCTCGGGCATGATCTCGCCCTTGTTGATCCAGACCTTGACGCCGATCCGGCCATAGGTCGTCTTCGCCTCGGCGAAGCCGTAGTCGATGTCGGCGCGGATCGTGTGCAGCGGCACGCGGCCCTCCGAGTAGCTCTCGGAGCGGCTCATCTCGGTGCCGGCCAGCCGGCCGCCGCACTGAACCTTCACTCCCTGGGCGCCGGAGCGGATCGCGGAGGCGAGCGAGCGCTTCATCGCACGCCGGAAGCTGACGCGGTTCTGAAGCTGCTCGGCGATCGACTGCGCGACGAGCTTGGCGTCGAGCTCCGGACGCTTGATCTCATTGATGTTGATGTGAACGGCCTTGTTGGTCATGCCGTGCACCTCCTTGCGGAGGGCGTCCACCTCGACACCGGACTTGCCGATTACGATCCCGGGCCGCGCGGTGTAGATGTCGATCGTGATCCGCTGGGCGTCCTTGCGGATCAGAATGTCGGACAGGCCCGCGTGCTCGAGCTTGCCGTAGATGTGCTCGCGGATCTTGATGTCCTCGAGCAGGTACGCCGGGAACTCCTTCGTGCCCGTGTACCAGTTCGACTTCCAGTCGTGGATGACGCCGACCCGCAGGCCGCCGGGGTGGATCTTCTGGCCCATCTAGGCCTTCGCCTCCTCGGTCTTCTTCTTGGTCGCCGGCTTGCGCTTGGGCGTTGACTTCTTCTCCGTGCTCTCGGCCTTGGGCTCCTCGGCCGTCGCGGCCTCGGCCTTCGGCTTCGGCACCGGCTCAGGCGGGCGCTCGCGCTGCGTGAGGCGCACGGTGATGTGGCAGGTCGGCTTGCGGATCCGGGCGGCGCGGCCGCGCGCACGCGCGCGCCAGCGCTTCAGCACCGGGCCCTCGTCCACGAACACCGACGAGACGATGAGCTCGTCGCCGACGAGGTTGTGGTTGGCCTCCGCGTTCGCGATCGCAGACCGCAGCACCTTCTCGATCTCGCGCGCGGCCGCGCGCTGCGTGAAGGCGAGCACGGTCCGCGCCTCCGGGACCGGGCGGCCCCGGATGTGCTCGACCACGAGCCGGGCCTTGCGGGGCGACATGTGCACCCACTTGGCCACGGCCTGAACCTCCTGGCGCTCAACCGTCGCCATGGCTTAGCGCTTCACCTCCGTCTTGCGATCGCCGGAGTGGCCGCGGAAGGTCCGCGTCGGCGCGAACTCGCCGAGCTTGTGGCCGACCATCTGCTCGCTGATGAAGACGGGCACGTGCTTGCGGCCGTCGTGGACCGCGATCGTGTGCCCGACCATCTCCGGGAAGATCGTCGACGAGCGCGACCAGGTCCGGATCATCTGCTTCGACCCGGTGTCGTTCATCGAGCTGACGCGCTTGAGCAGCCGCTCCTCCACGAACGGCCCCTTCTTGCTTGATCTACTCAACCTCTCCTCAACTTTCTACGAGCGGAGCGAAGTACAAACCAGCTCCCGGGAAAATGCGGAGCATTTTTGCCGGGTGATCACCGCTTCTCCTTCCCGCGGCGCCGGCCGCGGACGATCAACCTGTCGGACTCCTTGTGCTTGCGCCGGGTGCGCTTGCCGAGCGTCGGCACCCCCCAGGGCGTGACCGGGTGCCGGCCGCCCTTCGACTTCCCCTCGCCGCCGCCGTGCGGGTGGTCGACGGGGTTCATCGCCGAGCCTCGCACCGTCGGCCGCTTGCCCTTCCAGCGACTCCGCCCAGCCTTGCCGACGGTGACGTTCTCGTGGTCGACATTGCCGACCTGCCCGACCGTCGCCCGGCAGGTGAGCGCGACCCTGCGCAGCTCGCCCGATGGTAGCCGAAGCACGCCCTGGCCCTCGTCCTTCGCGACGAGCTGGATCCCCGAGCCCGCCGAGCGCGCCAGCTGGCCTCCGCGGCCGGGCTTCAGCTCGACGTTGTGCACGAGCGTGCCGGTCGGGATGTTCGCCAGCGGCAGCGCGTTGCCGGGCTTGATGTCGGCGTTCGGGCCGGACTCGACGGTCGCGCCCACCTGGAGCCGCGCGGGCGCAAGGATGTAGGCCTTCGCGCCGTCCGCGTAGTGGAGCAGCGCGATGCGCGCGGAGCGGTTCGGGTCGTACTCGATCGCGGCGACCTTCGCGGGCACGCCGTCCTTGAGGCGCTTAAAGTCGATCTTGCGGTACTGCCGCTTGTGGCCGCCGCCCTGGTGGCGGCGGGTGATGCGGCCGTACGAGTTGCGGCCCCCGCTCTTCTTCAGCGGCTCGACGAGGCTCTTCTCGGGCTCGGTCTTCGTGATCTCGTCGAAGGTCGAGACCGACATGAAGCGCCGGCCCGGGCTCGTGGGCTTGTACTTGCGGACGGGCATCAGTGGCTCTCCTGGTGACGGTTTCGCGTCTCTGGTGTGCGAGGCGCAAGCAGCGCAAGGACGCAGGGAGCGCCCATGCCCGGAGGCATGGGCGTGACTGAGGACGCGGCGATGCGCCGTGCATCGCTCGCCAGAGGCGCACTAACTGTTGCCGGGAGAGCCACTAGGCCTGAGCCCCCTCGAAGATCTCGATCGTCTCGCCCTCGCGCAGCTGCACGATCGCTTTCTTCCAGCCGGGCTTCTTGCCGCTGATCATCCCGCGGCGCTTCGGCTTCGGCTGCACCTTGAGCATGTTCACACCCTGCACGCGCACGCCGAAGAGCTCCTCGACGGCCTGGCGGACCTGCGTCTTGTGCGCGTCGGGATGGACGCGGAAGGCGTACTTGCGCTGCTCGATCAGCTCGTAGCTCTTCTCGGAGACCACGGGCGCTAGCAGGACCTGGTTCGGGTGGAGGCTCATTAGCGGTCACCTCTTGTGCAAATCGTGCGCTGCAGGAGCGAAAAGCCCGCCTCGCAAGGACGCAGGGAGTGTTCGTAGCCGGAGGCTACGGGCGCGACTGAGGACGCCGCGAGGCGGAGCTTTGCAGCCCCCTGCAGCGTGCGAGATGTGCGGGAGGGGACCGTCAAGACGCGCTCCCCTGCACCTGCTCGAGCGCCGGCTCGGTGACTAGCAGCGAGCGGGCCCAGACGACCTGCTGCACCTCGAGCTCGGCCGGAACGGTGATCCGGACCCGATCGAGGTTGCGGAAGGACTTGATCAGCATCTCCTCATCGGGCTGCGCGACGATCAGCAGCGGGAACTCCTTGCCCCACGAGCCGACGAGCTCGAGCGCGGCCTTTGTCGATGGCGCGTCGAACGCGCTCGGGTCGAGCACGCCGAGAGTGCCGCCCTGCGCATGTGCCGAAAGCGCGCTCCGCAGGGCGGCCTTACGCGCCTTGCGGTTGACCTTGCCGACGAAGTTGCGGTCGTTCGGCGGAAACGCCATGCCGCCGCCGGTCCAGTGCGGCGCACGGGTCGAGCCTGCGCGGGCGCGGCCGGTGCCCTTCTGGCGCCACGGCTTGGAGCGGCCGCCTGCGACGAGACCGCGGCTCTTGCCGCCGCGCGTGGCCGCGCGAGCCTCGTTCTGCTCCGCGCGAACCGTCTCGTGGACGAGGTGCGACTTCACGTCGGTCGCGAACACGCCCTCCTCGAGGGAAACGGTCTTCGACGAGCCGAGCACGGGTGCCTTAGGCGCGGCCACGGCCCTTGTCCTCCCTGACCTCGACGTAGCCGTTCTTAGGGCCGGGCACAGCGCCCTTGACGAGCAGCAGGTTCCGCTGCGGGTCGATCTCGTGCACCGTCAGCCCGACCTGCGTCACACGCTTGCCGCCCATCCGGCCGGCCATCTTCATCCCCTTGAACACGCGCGAGGGCGTGGCCGAGGCGCCGATCGAGCCGGGCTTGCGGACGTTGTGCGAGCCGTGCGAGACCGGGCCGCGCGAGAAGTTGTGCCGCTTGATCGTGCCCGCGAAGCCCTTGCCGATCCCGATCCCCGAGACCTTGACGCGGTCGCCCGGCTCGAAGGTCTCGACGGTGACGGGCTCGCCGACGGTGAGCTCGGTCGTGCCGCGAAACTCGACGAGCTTCCGGTGCGGCCCGGCCTGGCCGAGCTGCCCGAGCCGCGCCTTCGTCACCTTCCGCTCGGCGACCTGGTCGAACGCGAGCTGGACGGCTTCGTAGCCGTCCGAGTCGACCGTCTTCACGCGGACGATCGGGCAGGGCCCGGCCTCGATCACCGTGACCGGTGTCACCTCGCCCGTCTCCGGGTCGAAGAGCTGGGTCATGCCGAGCTTCTTGCCGACGATGCCTTTCACAATTTGATCTCGATGTCTACTCCGGCCGGGAGGTCGAGCCGCATCAGTGAGTCGACCGTCTTCGGCGTGGGCGAGTGGATGTCGATCAGCCGCTTGTGCGTGCGCACCTCGAAGTGCTCCCGCGAGTCCTTGTCCTTGAAGGGGCTTCGGATCACGCAGTAGACGTTCTTCTCGGTGGGCAGGGGCACGGGACCGGTGATGGTCGCGCCGGTGCGCTGGGCGGTCTCCACGATCTGGCTCGCAGACTTGTCGAGCTGCTGATGGTCGTAGCCCTTGAGTCGGATGCGGATCTTGCTCTGCGGCACCGGCGCTCCCTTATTTCTCGATCTCGGTTACGACACCGGCGCCGACGGTGCGACCGCCCTCGCGGATCGCGAAGCGCAGGCCCTGGTCCATGGCGATCGGCTGGATCAGCTCGATCTCCATGTTCGTGTTGTCGCCCGGCATGACCATCTCCTGGCCCTCCGGGAGCTTGATCGCTCCGGTCACGTCCGTCGTGCGGAAGTAGAACTGCGGGCGGTAGTTGTTGAAGAACGGCGTGTGCCGCCCGCCCTCGTCCTTCGAGAGGACGTAGAC
>JBBRYF010000009.1:0-113902 GCA_038237925.1 Gaiellales bacterium
CAGGAGTTCGAGAAGGCCGCCTCGCTGCGCGACAAGGAGCGCAAGCTGACGCAGAAGAAGAAGGAGCTCGAGGAGGACTGGCGCAACTCGGAGAGCGGGGAGGAGCAGCCCGAGGTCGGCGAGGAGGAGATCGCCGACATCGTTTCGATGTGGACGGGCATTCCCGTCTTCAAGCTGACCGAGGCCGAGACGGCCCGCCTGATCCGCATGGAGGACGAGCTCCACAAGCGCGTGATCGGCCAGAACGAGGCGATCGTCGCGGTCTCCAAGTCGATCCGCCGCGCGCGCGCGGGAATCAATGACCCCAAGCGCCCGACCGGCTCTTTCATCTTCCTCGGCCCCTCAGGCGTCGGCAAGACCGAGCTGGCGCGCACGCTCGCCGAGTTCCTCTTCGGCGACGAGGACGCGATGATCCAGGTCGACATGTCGGAGTACATGGAGAAGCACTCCGTGTCGCGGCTCGTCGGCTCGCCCCCCGGCTACATCGGCTACGACGAAGGCGGCCAGCTCACCGAGGCCGTGCGCCGCAAGCCGTACTCCGTGGTGCTCCTCGACGAGGTCGAGAAGGCCCACCCCGACGTCTTCAACATCCTGCTCCAGATTCTGGAGGACGGGAAGCTGACGGATGCCCAGGGACGCAAGGTCGACTTCCGCAACACGATCGTGATCATGACCTCGAACATCGGCGCCGCCACGATCTCGAAGAACCAGACACTCGGGTTCTCGGTCGGCGACGACTCCGGACTCTCGTACGACGAGATGAAGGACCGGATCATGGGCGAGCTCAAGAAGGTCTTCCGGCCGGAGCTGCTGAACCGGATCGACGAAGTGATCGTCTTCCACAAGCTGACGAGGGAAGAGATCATGACCATCGTCGAGCTGATGATGAAGCGGCTGCGCGACCAGATGGGCCAGCACGAGGCCGTGATCGAGCTCACCGAGAGCGCGAAGGAGCTGCTCGTCGACAAGGGCTACGACCCGACGATGGGTGCCCGCCCGCTGCGACGCGCGATCCAGCGCTTCATCGAGGATCCGCTCGCCGACTTCGTTCTCGGCCGAGAGCTCGGCGCCGGCTCGACGATCCTCGTCGACCGCAAGAACGACGACGAGGTCGACATCACGGTCATCCCGGGCGAGATCACGCCCGAGAAGATCACCGTCCCGCCGGAGGAGCCGCTGGATTCCTCCGACGAGGTCGACGAGCCCGAGTCGGAGTAACTCCCGCTCGAGCGGGTAGACGACCGGCATGCAGGTCCACGACGTCGGTCAAGCCGCGCTCAGCGGCTGGAAGGAAACGGCCGCCGACGCGGTCGCTCGCCGCGCACCGGTCCGCGACGACTACGTGCGGACCGCGTTCGGGCTGCTCTTCCTCGCGCTCTCGTTGCGCCACCTGACGAACACGGCGCGAGAGCTCGCCGCCCGGCGCTAGCCTCCGGGCGGTGCCACACGGGCTTCACGACAGGCCGGTCCTGGCCGCGCTCGCAGGCGCGGTGGTGCTCTCGTTCTCCGCAATCCTTTTCCGCGTCGCCCACGTCTCGCCGGCGACCGGCGCCGTGTTTCGTTGCCTCTACGCACTGCCGATCCTCTGGCCGCTGTACCGGCTCGAGAACCGGCGCTACGGGCCCCGCCCGCTACGGCAGCGCGCGCTCGCTTGGCTCGCCGGGCTCTTCTTCGCGGTCGATCTCCTCGCGTGGCATCAGGGGATCGAGGAGGTCGGCGCCGGGCTCGCGACGGTGCTGGGCAACCTGCAGGTGGTGCTCGTCGGGCTGCTCGCGTGGCTGATCCTGCGCGAGCGGCCGTCGAACCGGTCGCTCGCGGCGATCCCGGTCGCGCTCATCGGCGTCGTGTTGATCTCGGGCGCGCTCGAGAGCGGCGCCTACGGCCGCAACCCGGTCCTCGGCGTCGCATACGGCATCCTCACTGCGCTCTCGTATGCGGGCTTCCTGCTCGTGTTACGAGCCGGAAACCAGGATTGGCGCCGGCCGGCGGGGCCGCTGTTCGACGCGACGCTCGTCTCGGGGCTCGCGTGCATTCCGGTCGGGCTCGTGCTCGGCAACCTCGACTGGACGCCCTCTTGGCGGGCGCAGGGCTACCTGCTGCTGCTCGCCTGGAGCTGCCAGGCGCTGGGCTGGCTGCTGATCTCGATCACGCTCCCGCGGCTGCCCGCGGCACTCACCTCGGTGTTGCTGACCTTCCAGCCGGTGCTGTCCGTCCTGTTCGCCTGGGCGATCCTGAACGAGTCGCCCTCGGCACTCCAGCTCGGCGGGGTCGCGCTGGTGCTGTGCGGCTTGCTGACCGTCTCGGCCGGGCGACGGCCGCCGCGGCCTGCGCGAGAGCCCGCGTACGCGGGTGTCACGGAATAGGCACAGTCGGCGTCCGCGCTCGCTCATACGATGATCAGGTGGCGAAGACTGCGACCCAGTTCGCGTGCACCGACTGCGGTTACTCCGCCGGTCGCTGGTTCGGCAAGTGCCCGTCGTGCGGTGAGTTCGGGACGCTCGTCGAGGAGGCACCCGCAGGGGCAGCCGCCGCTCCTGCGGCGAAGCCGACGTTGCGCCTTGTCGACGTCAAGGCGGAGGAGACGGATCGAATTCCCACCGGCGTGCCCGAGCTCGACCGCGTCCTCGGCGGCGGTCTCGTGCCGGCGTCGCTCGTGCTCGTCGGCGGAGAGCCTGGCGTTGGCAAGTCGACGCTGCTGCTGAGCGCGCTCGCCGCGATCTCGAAGGACCGGCGCGCCCTGCTCGTCACGGGCGAGGAGTCCTCGGCGCAGGTCAAGCTGCGCGCGGCGCGGCTCGGTGGTGCCGAGCAGGTCGAGATCCTGGCCGAGACCGAGCTCGAAGCGGTCTGCGCGACGCTGGAGCAAGAGCGGCCGGACGTGTGCGTGATCGACTCGGTGCAGACGCTCTACTCGTCCGAGCTCGGCTCGGCGCCGGGCTCGGTCGGCCAGGTGCGCGAGGCGGCGTCACGACTCCTGCGCGTCGCCAAGGAGTCCGGCGTCGCGACGATCCTCGTCGGCCACGTGACCAAGGACGGCGCCGTCGCCGGGCCGCGCGTGCTCGAGCACCTCGTCGACTGCGTACTCCAGTTCGAGGGCGACCGCTACCACGAGCACCGGGTTCTGCGCGCGTCGAAGAACCGCTTTGGCTCGACCAACGAGCTCGCGGTCTTCGAGATGACCGGCACAGGCCTCGTCGGCGTGCCCGAGCCGTCGGAGCTCTTCGGCCGCACAGTCGACGGCGAGATCGGCTCAGCGGTCGGCTGCGTGCTCGAGGGCTCGCGGCCGCTGCTGCTCGAGATCCAGGCGCTCGTCGCGCCCACCGACCTTGCGATGCCGCGTCGCGTCGGTACTGGAGTCGACCCCAAGCGGCTCGCGATGATCGTCGCGGTGCTCTCACGCCACGCCCGCGTGGCGCTCGGCCAGGCCGACGTGTTCGTCAACGTCGCCGGCGGCGTCAGGATCGACGAGCCCGGCGCCGACCTCGCGATCGCGCTCGCAATCGCCTCCGCCGCGAGGGGCGCACCGGTCAAGCCGGGCCTTGCGGCCTTCGGCGAGGTTGGCCTCACCGGCCGTCTTCGCCCCGCGACGCAGTCCGAACGGCGGCTCGAGGAGTGCGGCAAGTTCGGGGTCGTCGCGGCAGTGGCACCGGCAGGAACTCCCGTTCGTGGCAAACTACGCGTTCTCGAAGCGGAGACGCTGAGCCGGGCTGCCAAGGCGGGAATCGATGCAGAGCGAGCCGAGCCAGGATAGGACCGACCCGCGGATCCCGCCGCCGCTCGGGATCGTCCGCCAGCCTACGCAGCACGACCCACGCCTCGACCCGAAGATCCTCGCCGCCGTCTCGCGCATTGCGCCGGGTACCGAGCTGCGCTCCGCGATCGACGACGTGATCCGCTCGCGCGAGGGCGCGCTCTTCGTGGTCGGCGAGCCGAACGACCTCGCCTTCCTCTTCAGCGGCGGCATCAAGCTCGAAGTCCCGTTCACGCCCCAGCTCCTCTACGAGCTGGCGAAGATGGACGGCGCGATCATCGTCAACGCGTCGGTGACGAAGCTCGCCTACGCGAACGTCCAGCTGATGCCCGACCCGACGATCCCGTCGAGCGAGACCGGCACGCGGCACCGCACCGCCGAGCGCGTCGCGAAGCAGACCGACGCGCTCGTGATCTCGATCTCGCAGCAGCGCGAGACCGTGACCGTGTTCGTCGGCCACAGCCGTTACCAGCTGGAGCCGATCGCGGACGTGCTCGCGAAGACGAACCAGGCGCTCGCCACCCTCGAGACCTACCGCGCGCGGCTCGAGCAGGTGCTGACGCGGCTGACCGCGCTCGAATTCCAGAACGCGGTCATGCTCGACGACGTCCTCGTGACGCTGCAGCGCGCGGAGCTCACGACGCGGATGGCCGAGGAGATCGAGCGCGCCTGCGTCGAGCTGGGCGAGGAGGGGCGGCTGATCCGGATGCAGCTCGAGGAGCTCGTCGCCGACGTGCCCGACGAGAAGGCGGCGCTCGTCTACGACTACCACGCCGAGGGCGGGGCCGAGCGCACGCAGGAGGGTCTCGAGGCGCTTGCCGCGCTGCCATACAACCAGCTGCTCGAGTTCGAGCTGCTCGCCGTGCTCGGGTACCCGGCGACGACGAACCCGCTCGACTACTCGGTCTCCCCGGGCGGCTATCGCGTCCTCTCGCACATCCCGCGTCTCCCCGACGGCGTGATCAGGCGCGTCGTAGCGACCCTCGAGGGCCTCGACGGGATCGTCCAGGCCTCGCAACGCGAGCTCGAGGCGGTGGAGGGCGTCGGCACCGTTCGCGCCCGCGAGATCAGGGAGGGCCTGCGGCGGCTCCAGGAGCACAATCTGGTCGACCGCTACCTCCAGATCTAGAACCGGCCCCGACGCGGCTGAGATCGCCACTCGAGGCAAAAATCCCTGCAACCGCCGGGTTCTACGCGAAAAAGTGGCCGTTTCCAGCGATTTTTGCTAGGCTTAGGCAGATCGCCGGCGGAGGAAGTACCCCGCCGGCGTCCTTGCGGAAAGCCACTACGACAGGGGAGGCTCGGCGTTGTACAAGGTCGGCGACAAGGTGGTGTATCCACACCACGGGGCAGGCACGGTCGTCAAGAAGGAGTCGCGCGAGGTGCTGGGAGAGAAGCGCGAATACCTGACGATCAAGATCCTCCACAACGATATGACGGTGAACGTCCCAGCCGACAACGCCGACCGTGTCGGCCTGCGGAAGGTCATCGACGAGCAAATGGTCTCGAAGGTGCTGAAAGCGCTGACGGGCAGTGGCACCGTGATGCCGAAGAACTGGAATCGCCGCTTCAAGCACAACCGCGACAAGATGAAGACCGGCGACATCTTCGAGCTGGCCGAGGTGGTGCGGAACCTTTCGCTGCGCGACCACGAGAAGGGCCTTTCGACCGGCGAGAAGCAGATGTTCGTGAAGGCGAAGAAGATCCTCGCCAGCGAGCTGATGTACGCCAAGGACATGGACGAGGACGAAGCGGCCGAGTGGCTCGACGGTGTCCTCGCGCGCGGCGGCAAGAAGAAGGCTGCCGCGAAGGTCCCGGCCACGGCGTAGCGCGTGTCGGTGTGGGCCGTTCTGGCCGCGGCAGGTCGCGGTGAGCGGCTCGGCTCCGACCGACCGAAGGCGTTCGCGCGCCTCCGCGGCAGACCGCTGCTCGCCGAGAGCCTCGAGCGGCTGGAGAGCTCTGACTGGATCGACCAGATCGTGATCGCGGCTCCGCCCGACTGGGAGGAGCCGTCGATCCTCGTCGCGGAGGAGATCGCGGCGACGAAGGTGAGCTCGGCGGTCACGGGCGGGGCCTCGCGCTCCGAGTCGGTGCGGCTCGCGCTGGAGGACGTGCCCGAGGACGCGACGGTCGTGCTCGTCCACGATGCTGCGCGCCCGCTGCTTCCGGAAGAGGTGATCGAGCGCGTGCTCGCGCCGCTCTCGGAGGGCTGGGACGGGGTCGTGCCGGCGATTCCGCTGGCCGACACGGTCAAGCGCGTCGAGGGCGACCGGGTCGTGGCGACGCTGCCGCGCGCGGACCTCGTCGCCGTGCAAACGCCGCAAGCCTTTCTTGCGGACGTGCTGCGCCGGGCGGTCGCGGGCGACGTGTCGCAGGCCACGGATTGCTCGTCGCTCGTAGAAGCCCAGGGCGGCCGCGTGAAGGTCGTCGAGGGCAACCCGCGCCTGCTGAAGGTGACCGACGCAGACGATCTCGCGCTCGTCGAAGGGTGGCTCGCATGAGGGTCGGGCTCGGAGTCGACGCGCACGCGCTCGCGGAGGGCGTGCCGCTCGTGCTCGGCGGGGTGCAGCTCGAGTCCACGCGCGGGCTCGCGGGCCACTCGGACGGCGACGTGATCGCCCACGCGCTGATCGATGCGGTTCTGGGCGCGGCAGGCATGGGCGACATCGGCTCGCTCTTCCCGTCCGGCGAGCCAGAGTGGGAGGGCGCATCCTCGCTCGACCTGCTCTCGCGGGCGTACGCCGAGGTGCGCGCGGCCGGCTTCGAGCTCGCGAACGCCGATTGCGTGCTCGTCGGCGAGGAGCCGCGCATCGCGCCGGTGCGAGGGGCGATGCAGGTGCGCCTGGCCGAGGCGATGGGCGTCGAGCCGGGGCGCGTGACGGTGCGTGCGACGACGACCGATCGGCTCGGTTTCACGGGTCGCGGCGAGGGCCTCGCTGCGCTCGCCGTCGCGCTGCTCTCGTGAGCATCGGGCCGATCACTCCCGAGGTGCGCGGCAGCCCCGAGTTCTCGGCCTTGCGCCGCGCCTGGCCGGAGCTCGTCTTCCACGACCCCGTCTCGAACGAGTACTGGAGCCGCCTCTACGACGAACGTCCGGACTTCCAGTTCGCGCTCGTCGAGGACGGGCGCGTGGTCGCCGAGGGCAATTCGATCCCGGTCAGCGGCCTCCCGCGCGGCTGGCGCGACGCCTTTCCGAGCGGCTTCGGCGACGAGGAGCCCGACCGGCTCTGCGCGCTCGCAATCCTGATCGACCCCGACCGCCAGCGCGGCGGGCTCTCGCGCGTGATGCTCGAGCACATGCGCGGGCTCGCGGCCGTGCGCGGCTGGGACCTCGTCGCGCCGGTGCGGCCGACGCTGAAGCACCGCTACCCGCTCACGCCGATCGAGCGCTACATCGAGTGGCGTCGCGAGGACGGCCTGCTCTTCGACCCGTGGTTGCGCGCGCACGAGCGCGTCGGCGCCGAGCTCGTCGGTCTCGCGCCGGACTCGCTGATCGCCGAAGGCACCGTCGCCGAGCTCGAGGAATGGTGCGGGCTGGCCTTCCCGGAGAGCGGGAGCTACGTCGTCGAGGGCGCCCTCGTCCCCGTCGAGATCGACCGCGAGGCCGATCGCGGGAGCTATCGCGAACCGAACGTCTGGATGCGGCACCCCCACGGCTAGAACCGAAGCGTGACTCGCTCCGTACCTCGGTCCGGTACTCCCGAGAGAGGAGCAGCATGTCCCTGACGAAGAAAGCATTCGTGGCCGCGGTTCTCGTAGCCGCCGCCGTGTTCGTCACCGCCGCCGCCGCAGACCATCACGGGGGACGCTCGCACGAGCACGGCAAGCTGCTGCGGGCGAATCTCGTCGGCAGCATTCTCAGCGATCCACCGATTCACGCGCGAGCCCGCGGCGGCGTGCCGTGGGAAGGCTCCGGCACGGCATCGCTCGACCGGCGAGGCCGGTTCGAGTTCCGGATCAGGAACCTCGTGATCGCGGGGACCGGCAGCGCCGGCCCGGTCACGACGATCAAGGTGTCGCTCTTCTGCGCGCCCGACTCGAACCTCGTAGCCGCGTTTACGACGGACTCCGAGCCGCTATCCGAGGACGGAGACGCAGAGTTCAAGCAGCACGTGACCGTTCCGGCCCGGTGCCTCGCACCGGTGCTGCTGGTGCACCCGAACGGGAACACCAACGCGTACATCGCTGCGAGCGGCTTCACCTCTTAGGCGGGCAGGCGGACGAGCTCGTCCTCGACGAGGACGAGCTCGTCTTGCTGCAGCGCGCGCACGGATTCGGCGTCCAGCGCGGCGAGCGGGCGCGGGCCCTCGGCCACGAGTCTGAGCGTCTGCGCCCGCCGCTGCCTGAAGGAGCCCTCGAACCGGCTCTGCTTGCGGAACGGCTCGAACCGTTGGCCGCGCGAGGAGCACGCTGCCGCGAGCGGGCACTGGCCGCAGCGGGGAACGCGCGCGATGCAGACCGTGGCGCCGAGATCCATCAGCGCCTCCGCGCACGTGTGATCGAAATCGTCGCCGGTGCGCTCCTGGATCCGGCGAACGTTGACGTCCACGGGCAGCACGGGTCGCCCGAGCGCGAACGACGCGACCGCGTCGGCCGTGTAGCGCCCGACGCCCGGGAGCTCGGTGAGGTCGTCGGGCCAGCCGTGCTCCGCGACGACCTGCGCCGCCCGGAGGAGGCTGAGCGCCCGCCGGTTGTAGCCGAGCCCCTGCCATTCGCGGATCACGTCGGCAGGTGCGGCGGCGGCAAGCGCTGCAGCAGAGGGCCAGCGCTCGAGCCACGCCAGCCAGCGCGGCGCAACGCGTGAGGCCTGCGTCTGCTGGAGCATCACCTCCGAGACGAGGATCGCGTAGGGGTCGCTCGTCTTCCGCCAGGGCAGATCCCGGCCCTCGGCCGCGTACCACGCGAGCAGGCGCTCCTTCACGGCGCGCCGAGTCTAGCCGTCGACCAGGAAGCCGCTCAGCGGGCCGAGCAGGGACTTCGAGCGGCGGGAGACGCCCGGCAGCAGGCGCAGCTTGTGTGGACTGTGGCCGTCTCGCCGGGCGCGCTCGAGCTGTTCCTCGGCGTGCGGGCGCCAGCGCTCGTCGATCACGCGGGCCGGGTCGCCGTCGACCTCCGACTGGTCGCATTCGAGGTGCTCGGCCCAGAGCCGCAGCCGTACGTCGCGCGCCAGAGCGGGATCGTGGGTGACGACGTTCATCTCCGTGTCGTTGAAGAGCGAGTGCTCGTTCAGGTTCGCCGAGCCGATCGTCAGCCAGCGATCGTCGACGATCCCGATCTTCGCGTGGACGTAGACCGGGCAGGCTTCGGGTCCCGGCTGCCACAGGGTGCACGCAAGAAAGCGACCGGCCCCCGCGTCAGCGTCGACAAGGACGCCGAGCTGGCCGCGCGTGTCCTCCTCGCCGCTCTTCGCCTTCGACGGCAAGAGCACGACGAGCCTGAAATCGTCGCTCGGCGGATTGCGCAGCTTGTCCTTGAGCACGGCCACGATCTCGGGAGACCATAGGAACTGGTTCTCGAGGTAGACGAGCCTTTCCGCCGAGCGCAGCGCGCGCAGGTAGCTCTCGACGATCCGAAAGTCGCCGCGGGGGAGCCGGTCGTAGACGTTGTTCGGAACCGTGCGCACGACCTGGAGCTCGATGCCGCCTTCCTGCTTGCCTGCGGGCTCCGGTTGCAGCGCCTCACCAGTCACCTCCTGCCAGCGCAGCGCGAAATGGGCGGCGACGTCGGCGGCGGCCGGTCCCTCGACACGTGCGGTCGCGTCGTGCCAGCCGAGATCCCCGCGCGGTGGGTGCGAGGGCGCGTCTCGCCTGTCACCGCCGGCCAGGGTCAGGTCGATCCCGCCCACGAACGCGACGCCGCCGTCGACGATGAGGATCTTCTCGTGGTGGCAGTGCATCGGCCGCTCGCGATCGTCGAGGGCGCACTTGATCCGCGTCCCACGCACGAGTTGCTCTCGCATCTTGCGCACGTCGCGTCGAGCCGGCCGGAAGAGCGGGAGCGGCGCCCCGGCCCACGCGAGCACGCGCACGTCCGCCCGCGTGGCCGCTTCGGCGAGGAGGTCGCGCAGCGTCCCGCCTGACGGGAGCTCGAGCTCCGGCGAGAAGTGCCAGCCCGCGAGCCAGACGTGCGAGCGGGCCTCCTCGATCGCGCGCTCGAGCTCCGGGAGCGCGTTCGCGCCGTCGACGAGCACCTCTATGCGGTTGCCGTCGCACGGCGGCGGGTCGCCTTCGGCCCAGCCGCCGGGCGGTGCGTCGAGCGAGCCGAGCTGCCCCACGCGGCCCAGTCGCCGGCGGTGGTGGGCGACGACGACGCGTTCGAGCTGCTCGCCGAGAGCCTGGTCGGCGCGTTCGAGAGTCTTGGCCGGGTCCACGCCGAAGTCATACCTGGCCGGGCGCGGCCGTAAGCAGAGAGGCGCGTAGACTCCGCGGCCGACGTGTGCTTCGAGCTCGATTCCCAGCCGCCGATCCCGGTCAGCTCGGGAGCGGCCGTCTCGCACGACGACCTCGTGCTCGAGGCCCGGGACGCCAACCGCTTCGGCGCGTTTCTGGCCACTCCGGACGCGTCATCCGGCATCGGCGTCGTGATCTTGCCGGATGTCCGCGGCCTCTACCGCTTCTACGAGGAGCTCGCACTGCGCTTCGCCGAGCGCAGCTACACGGCGTTTGCGATCGACTACTTCGGCCGCACCGCCGGGGTCGAGAAGCGCGATGAAAACTTCGAGTACCGGCCTCACGTCGAGGCTGCGACCGGAGAGGGCATCCAGGCCGACGTCGCCGCGGCGGTCGAGCGCCTGTGCTCCCTCGGGGCGACCTCGATCTTCACCGTCGGCTTCTGCTTGGGTGGGCGCCAGTCCTGGCTCTCCGCTGTCGGAGGCCACGGGCTCGCGGGGGCGATCGGCTTCTACGGACGCCCGGGCGTTTCGCAGGACGGCGAGCCTGGGCCTGAGCAGCTGGCTACGCAGATGGACGCGCCGATCCTCGCCCTCCAGGCCGGCGCCGACGCGCACATCACCGCAGAGGACAACGAGGCGTTCGAGCGCGCGCTCGCCGAGGCCGGCGTCGAGCACGAGCTCGTCGTCTACGAAGGCGCCCCGCACAGCTTCTTCGACCGCAAGCAGGAGGAGTTCGCGGCGGCCTCAGAGGACGCCTGGGCGCGCACGCTGGCCTTTCTCGAGAGTCACGCTCGTTGATCAGAGAGGCCAGGCCCGACGAGGCCGAGACGCTGGCGGCGATCCAGCGCGACGCATCGCTCGCCGCGTTGGGGCACATCTTTCCGCCCGAGCTCTATCCGTACCCGCTCGAAGCCGTCCAGGAGCGCTGGCAGGACGCGCTCGCGGACGGGGAGATCACGATCCTCGTGGCGGACGAGGAAGGCGCGCCGGTCGGCGTCGCCGGTTGCCGGTCCGAGTGGCTCGACGGGCTCTACGTACTGCCGGAATGGTGGAGCCGCGGGGTCGGCCGCGCCCTGCACGACGACGTGCTCGCCCGGCTCCGCGGGAGTGGGTCGCCGCTCTGCAACCTCTGGGTGCTGGAGCACAACGACCGTGCGCGCCGCTTCTACGAGCGCCTTGGCTGGGCCGAGAACGGCGACTCGCGCGTGGTGCCATTTCCGCCGAACCCGACCGACCTCGGCTACTCGATCGCCCTCGCGTAGATTCCGCGCCATGAGGCGCGTTCGCTTCGCTCCCAGCCCGACCGGCTCGCTGCACGTCGGCAACGCCCTGAGTGCCGTCGCCAACCGCTCGCTCGGCGACTGGATGCTGCTGCGCATCGACGACACCGACCCCGCTCGGAACGTGCCCGGCGGGGAGGAGGAGCTGCTGCGCGACCTCGAGTGGCTCGGGGTCGACCGGGACGAAGGGCCGGCGCGACAGAGCGAGCGGCGGCAGCGCCACGTCGAGGCGGCCGCGGAGCTCGGCGAGCGCTTCGACGGAATCACGCTCGTGCGCGAGGACGGCTCGCCGACCTACCACCTCGCGAGCGTCGTCGACGACCTCGACTTCGGGATCACGCACGTCCTGCGCGGCAACGACCACCGTCCGAACGAGGAGCTGCACCGGAGGCTCTTCGGGGCGCTGGGAGCGGAGCCGCCCGAGTTCGTACACCACGGCCTGATCCTCGGCGAGGACGGGAAGAAGCTTTCCAAGCGCGCCGAGGGCGCGACCGTCGCGTCGCTGCGAGAGGCGGGGATCCCGGCCGAGGCGGTCCGCGGCTACCTCGAGGAGCTCAAGATCCCGAAGCACGACGTGCACTACGATCTGCCGCGCATCCGGCGCCTCGCGATCGGGGCGATCGGCGCTCTCTGCGACGAAGAGCTCGCGGCGCGGGTCGGTGCCCCGGTTGAGCTGGTACCGGCCCTGCGCGGCGCGCGCGACCTGAACGAGGCACGCGACTACGCCAAGTCGATCCTGAACCCGGAAACCGCGCGCGTCGACGCGCGCGAGACGCTCGAGCGGTTCCGGGAGCTGCTCGTGCGCGCCAACGGCAGCGCGGACCCGAAGGAGCTTTTCCGCGAGCTGAAGGCCGTTGGCGGCGACCTGCGCGCCGTGCGGCTGGCCCTCACGGGGCGCGAACGCGGGCCCGAGCTCTGGACGGTCGTAGCCGCGCTGCCGGCCGACGAGACCCTGCGGAGGATCGATGCGGCTCTATGACACCGCGACCAGGCAGCTCCAAGAGCTGCCGTCGCCGCCCGGGCCGGTCCGGATGTACTTCTGCGGACCGACGGTCTACCAGCGGATCCACATCGGCAACGCGCGCCCGTTCGTCATCTCGATGTGGCTCAAGCGCTGGCTCGAGCGTGGCGGCTACGACGTCACGCTCGTCGAGAACATCACCGACATCAACGACAAGATCTACTTGGCCGCACCCGGCGCGAGCGCGAAGCTCGCAGCGGATGCGAGCGGCTGGTACGTCGAGGACACCGGCGACCTCGGCCTCGGCCGGCCCGATGTCGAGCCGAAGGCGACCGAGAGTGTTCTGCCGATCGTCGAGATGATCGAGCAACTGGTCTCCTCGGGCCACGCGTACCCGGCGGGTGGCGACGTCTACTTCCGCGTCGCGAGCTTTCCCGACTACGGGAAGCTCTCCGGCCGGCACGGCGACGAGGAGGCGACGCGCAACCCGTCCGAGGAGGACGAGGCCGGCGAGCTGAAGGAGGACCCGCGCGACTTCGCCCTCTGGAAGGCACACAAGGAGGGCGAGGACACGAAGTGGGACTCCCCCTGGGGCCCCGGCCGTCCGGGCTGGCACATCGAATGCTCGGCGATGGCCGAGGCGCACCTCGGGCCCGTGTTCGAGATCCACGGTGGCGGGCTCGACCTGGTCTTTCCGCATCACGAGAACGAGGTGGCGCAGTCACGCGCGCTCGGCCACGAGTTCGCGCGGCTCTGGATGCACAACGGGATGCTGCGGCTCTCCGGCGAGAAGATGTCGAAGTCGCTCGGCAACATCGTCTCGTTGCGCGAGGCGCTGGACGAGTGGGGCCGGGAGACGCTCCTCGTCTACTTCCTCGGCGCGCACTGGCGTAAGCCGATGGACTACTCGGACGATGTGCTGAAGCAAGCTGCCGCCACCGCGGAGGGCTTCCGCAACGTCTTTCGAGGTGAGCCGGAGGCCGGCGGCGACTGGCATGACTTCGAGGCCGCCCTCGACGACGACTTCAACACGCCCGAAGCACTTGCCGTGACGCACGGCTGGCGCGACCACGAGTTGCTGCGCCGGGCGCTCGAGGTGTTCGGGCTCGAGTCGCTCGCGAAGGGGCGAGCTGCGCCCGCCGAGCTCGAGCTGCTCGCGCAAGCACGCGCGGAGGCCCGCGCCCGGAAGGACTTCGGCGAGAGCGATCGCCTGCGCGACGAGATCGCCGCGGCCGGGTGGGAGGTCCGCGACGTGGGCGCGGAGCCGGGCTTCCAGCTCGTCCCGAAGCGGTGACCTCCGAGCTTCTCTACGGTCGCCGGCCGGTGCGCGAGGCGCTGCGCGGCCGTCGCCAGGTGCTCGAGCTCCTCGCGACCGAGCGGGCGCTGAAGGCGGAGCCATGGCTGGGCGATTCCGGCGTGCGCGTCCAGGTGAAGCCCGAGCGGGAGCTGACCGCGGAGGCCAGGACGCAGGACCACCAGGGCGTGGTCGCCCGCGTCGAGCCCTTCCGCTACTCCGATGCGCACGAGCTCGCGGCCGGCCCCGCGCCGCTGCTCGCCGTGCTCGACTCCGTGACCGATCCGCGCAACCTCGGCGCCGTGATCCGGAGTGCGGAGGGCGCAGGCGCCGACGGGGTCGTGCTGCCGGCGCACAACTCGGCGCGGATTACACCCTCCGTCGCGCGTGCGTCGGCAGGCGCAGTCGAGCACGTGCGCGTGGCGGTGGTGAAGAACCTCGCTCGCTACCTCGGCGAGATCAAGGAACCACACCTCTGGATCTGGGCCGCGGCCGGCGACGCGGAGAATTCGATGTGGCAAGCGGACCTGAGCGGCGGCGCAGTGTTCGTGCTCGGCGCCGAAGGCAAGGGCCTGCGCCCGCTCGTGCGCCGCACCTGCGACGACGCCGTGTCGATCCCTCTGTACGGCGGCGTCGAGTCCCTCAACGTCAGCGTCGCCGCCGCGCTGCTGCTCTACGAGGCGAGGCGGCAGCGTGGCTGAGCCGACGCTCTATCTGTTCGACGGCTACAACCTGCTGCACGCCGGCGCGTTCGAGGACCCACGCGAGCTGGCCGACCGGCTGGCGAGCTTCGTCGCGCTGCACGGCGCCCGCGGGATCGTCGTCTTCGACGGCCACGGTGCGGACCGCACCCACGGGCCGCTCGAGGTTCGCTACGCCGAGCACGCCGACGCGGTGCTCGAGCGACTTGCGGCCGAGAACCGCGGCAGCGAGACGGTCTGCCTCGTCTCCTCCGACACGGCGGTCCGCGGAACCTCGGGCCAGGAGGTGCAGAAGCGGAGCTCGGCGAACTTCCTCGCAGTGCTCGAGGAGCCGCGGCACGAGGAGCCGGGATCATCGCAGCTTCGTGATCGCGTGGACGAAGAGACGCGAAAACGACTAGAACAGTTGCGCCGAGGGCAAGGGTCCGGTTAAGTTCACCAATACGCAAGGTCTTGTAAACGTGTTGGGTCCTTGCTATCTTGATCCTCAACCTCAGGGTGAGGCTTCTGCAGCTCACCGCCCACGAACGAGGGGGAGCCGTGCCCGCTCGTACCGCGCAGTCCGTTCAGTCGCCGCAGAAACTCCAGCGCGAGCTAGCCGATCTACAGCTCGTGATGCGAGCCCGCAACGGCGACCAGAAGGCACTCGACGAGCTGATCCGCCGCTACCAGGGCTTCGTCCGGTTGAAGGCGAGCTCGTATTTCCTCGCCGGCGGCGACTCGGAGGACCTGATCCAGGAGGGATTGATCGGGCTCTACAAGGCGGTGCGCGACTTCACGCCGGCGCTGTCGTCGTTCCGCAGCTTCGCCGAGCTCTGCGTGACGCGGCAGATCATCACCGCGATCAAGACCGCAACGCGCTTCAAGCACGCACCGCTGAACACGTACGTCTCGTTCAGCCACACGCCCGCGGGCCAGGAGTCTGACGGCGACTGTACCCTCGGCGACGCGCTCCCCGGCCCGTCCGTGGACGACCCGTCGGTGTGCGTGATCTCGACCGAGGAGCTCCAGAGCCTCGTCTTCACGCTCGGCAGCGGTCTCTCGTCGCTCGAGGCGGACGCGCTCAAGCTCTACCTGGAGGGCGAATCGTACGAGGAGATGGCCGAGCGCCTAGGCTGCGACACGAAGACGATCGACAACGCGCTCCAGCGCGTGAAGCGCAAGGTGCTGTCGCACCAACAGTCGCGGCAAGTCCTGCAGTAGCCCGCGCTACGCTCACGGGAGCGCCGGAGTAGCTCAGCTGGTCAGAGCAACCGCCTTGTAAGCGGTAGGTCGTGGGTTCGAATCCCGCCTCCGGCTCTACGCCAGGGTCTGGACGAGGTCCGCGGCTTTGATCGTCCCGGGCTGCGACCGAAGCCGGCGCGACACCTCCGGGAGCTGCGCGGGCGGCGAGGTGAGCAGCCGGTCGATCGCCTCGTGCAGCTGCGCGTCCTTGAACACGTACGAGGGGAGGCGAACGCCGAAGCCGCACTCGGCCACCCGCTGCGCGTTGTCGTGCTGGTCCCAGAAGAGCGGCAGGACGATCATCGGCTTGCCGAAGTGGAGCGACTCCGTAACCGTGTTGTTGCCGCCGTGGGTGATCACCAGGTCGACGTGGGGAAGGATCGCCGGCTGCGGCAGGAACTCGGCGCCGGTCATGTTCGGCGCCAGCTCGATCAGCTCGTGCTGCGGGCCCGTGCTGACCACGTAGCGGTGCGGTGTCTCGGCAAGGGCGGCGACGAGGCGGTTCATCAGCTCGACGTCCGCCGACCCGAGGCTGCCGAGGCTCACGTAGACCAGGGCACCGTCGCCGGGTGGAGGATCGAACGGCTCGTCCCATGCACGCACACACGAGTCGAGCCGGTGCCAGCGCTCGCCGAGCGGCCCCGAGCGCTCGTAGTCGGCCTCACGTGGATAGAGGTAGAGGTTCAGGAACGGCGACTCGTGGACGAACTCGAGCTCCGGCAACGCGGGCGCGCCGCGCTCCTCGCAGAACGCCGAGCACTCCCGCTGCAAGGGCTCGTGCAGCTCGCGGTAGCGCGCGCGGAAGTCGTCCCAGCCGGCGCTGTCGCCGGTCGGGTAGCCGGAGAAGGTCGGCGGTAGCGCCGGGTCCTTCAGCTCGAGCGGGTTGCAGGACACCATCCGCACCCAGGGCCGGCCCGAGGTGAGCACGGCCGGGAAGCCGACCACGTTGTCCTGCACGATCACGTCCGGCTCGAGCTCGCCGAAGATCTCGACCAGGCGGTCGTCGACGTAGCGCGCGCCGTCGACGAGCTCCTGCCAGACCGGGAGGACGAAGGTCTCGAGCTGGTCGATCGTCGGCTTGCGGAACTCGGGCGCGGTCTCGCGGACGAAGTCCTTCCAGAACTGGCCCGGGGCTTCCTCCACCTCCGGCGGCGGCTTCAGTCGCATCAGCGCCTCCTCGAAGCCCTGCGCCTCGAGCGTGCCTGCGAACGACTCCTCCACGACGAAGGTCACTCGGGCGCCGCGCTCGAGCAGGACGCGCCCGATTCCGACGCAGTTGTTCGTCGGGCCGAATGCACCCTCCGGGAAGAAGACGACCTTCACGGAAGCGCTTGTTCGAGATCGGCCCACAGCTCGTCCGCGTCCTCGAGGCCGACGCTCAGGCGCAGCAGGCCGGGCGGGACGCGGTCGCCCTCCCAGCGGCTGCGGCTCTCGAGCACGGACGCGACGCCTCCGAGGCTCGTGGCGTTCACGATCTTCCCCAGCGACGTCTCGACGCTGTGAGCCGTGTCGCCGTCCGCGACGTCGAACGAGAGCAGGCCGCCGAAGCCGGGGTAGCGGACGACCTGAACAGCCGCGTGCGCGCGCAGGCGCTCGGCGATCTCGGTGGCGCTTGCGGTGTGCCGCTCCATCCGAACGCGCAGCGTCTTCAACGACCGCGAGAGCAGCCAGCAGGGATCGGGCGCCGCGACGATCCCGGAGCGGCCGCGGAACTCCCGCAGCTGTGTGGCGTCCTCCGCCAGACGGCACGCGACCGCGCCGAGCAAGACGTCGTGGTGGCCGCCGAGGAACTTCGTCGCGCTGTGGAGCGCGAAGTCCGCGCCGAGCTCGAGCGGCCGCAGGTAGATCGGCGTCGCGGCGGTGGAGTCGACCACGACGCGCGCCGGGTGGGCGGCGGCTGCTTCGAAGTCCGGCATCGTCAGGAACGGGTTCGACGGGGCCTCGAGCCAGACGAGCTCGACGCCGTCGGGCGGCGGGCCGGTCTGGTCGAACTCCACGTGGCGCAGGCCCCAGCGCTCGAGCGACTCGAACAGCACCCCGGTCCCGTAGTAGCCGCCCTCGGCCAACGCGATCGTCTGCCCAGGCTCTAGCAGCCCGAGGACGAGCGCGGTCGTTGCTCCGGCTCCGGAAGGGAAGAGCAGCGTCTCACCGCCCTCGAGCTCCGCAAGCGCGCGCTCGGCCGCGAGAGCGTTCGGGTGGGCGTAGCGCTGGTAGTACAGCTCGGCGGGATCGCCGTCGCGGTACGGCCAGATCGTCGAGCGATCGAGTGGCTCCACGACGCGGACTCTAGCCCCAGCACCCGTTCCGATTTGACGGCGGTGGAGGCTTGTGCCTAATCTCTATCAACTCCGTGGACAAACTCGGAAGATAAGGAGAGAGAATGAGGGTCATTTGGATTGCGTTGGTCGGGATCGCGCTGCTGGCAGGCTCGGCAACAGGCGCGTCGCAGGGAGGCTCCGTTGACCTCGTCGCCTATTCGACTCCGAAGGACGCGTACGGGAAGATCATCCAGGCCTTCCAGAAGACCCAGGCCGGGAACGGCTCGAGCTTCAACCAGTCGTACGGCGCCTCGGGCGACCAGGCCAGGGCCGTCGCGGCGGGCCAGCCGGCCGACCTCGTCGCGCTCTCGCTCGACCCCGACGTCAACATGCTCGTCGGCAAGGGTCTCGTCCCGAAGAACTGGGCCGCGAACGCACATCGCGGGATCGTCTCCGACTCGATCGTCGTCTTTGTCGTGCGCGACCGCAACCCCAAGCACATCAAGGGCTGGGGCGACCTCGTCAAGCCCGGAGTGCAGGTGATCACGCCGAACCCGTTCACCTCTGGCGGTGCCCGCTGGAACGTGATGGCCGCCTACGGTGCCGAGCGCCGCGCGGGGAAGAGCGACAAGCAGGCGATCGCGTACCTCTACAAGCTCTTCAAGCACGTGCCGGTGCAGCCGGACAGCGCCCGCTCTGCGCTCGCGATCTTCTCGCAGGGCAAGGGCGACGTGCTGCTCACCTACGAGAACGAGGCGATCTATGCCGAGAAGAAGGGCGTCCACACCGAGTACAAGACGCCGAAGGCGACGCTGCTGATCGAGACGCCCGTCGCGCTAACGAAGAGCGGCCTGAAGAAGCCGGCCGCGAAGGCGTTCTACAAGTTCCTCTGGTCGTCGACGGCGCAGAAGGCGTTCGCGGGCCAGGGGTACCGGCCGGTCGTGAAGAGCGTCGCCAGGGGCTACCACTTCTACAAGCCGGCCGGCCTGTTCACGATCGGGACGGCGAAGCTCGGGCTGAACGGCTGGACGAAGGTGAACACCCGCTTCTTCCGCCCGCAGAAGGGGGTCATGGCGAAGATCGAGAGATCGCTTGGCCACTAGCGCCGCGATCGCCGAGCGATCTCCCGGCCGCGGAGCCCGCCTCATGGGAGGCGGGCTCGCGCGCGGGGTGGCGACCGGCTACCTGAGCATCGTCGTCCTGCTGCCGCTGGCGGCGCTCGTCTGGAGCTCGCGCGCCCATGGGCTCGGGGCGTTCTGGCACCAGGCGACCGATGCGCAGGCGATGTCCGCGCTCAAGCTGACCCTCGGCCTCGCCGCGGTGTGCGCGCTCGTGAACGCCGTCGCCGGAACGGCGATCGCCTGGGTGCTCGTCCGGGATCGCTTCCCGGGCAAGGGCGTTGTCGACGCCCTGATCGACCTGCCGTTCGCATTGCCGACGATCGTCGCCGGCCTGACGCTGCTCGCCCTCTACGGGCCGGGCGGCCCGTTCGGCTTCGACGTCGCCTTCACGTGGATCGGGATCCAGCTCGCGCTCCTGTTCGTGACGCTGCCGTTCGTCGTTCGCGCCGTGCAGCCCGTTCTGCTCGAGCTCGACACGGACATGGAGCAGGCAGCAGCCTCGCTCGGCGCGAGCTCGTTCGCGATCTTCCGCCGCATCGTCTTCCCGAACCTGTTGCCGGCGATCCTCTCCGGGGTCGGGCTCGCGTTCGCGCGAGCGGTCGGCGAGTTCGGCGCGGTGGTCCTGATCTCAGGGAACATCCCGTTCAAGACCGAGGTCTCGTCCGTCTACATCTTCGGGCAGATCGAGTCGGGCAACGAGGCCGGCGCCGCGGCCGTGTCGGTGCTCCTGCTTGCGATCTCGCTGGGAGTGCTGCTGGCGATCGGCGCGATCAGGCGCTGGAGGACGAGGCACGATCGTGCGTAGGCGACGCTTGCGGAGCCGTCCATCAGCCCGCACGGGTCGCCCGTGCGGGCGTCTGAAACGACCGGTCGAACCGTGTGAAGCCAGGAGCGAGCGTGTCTAGATATGCGCTTCGCTTCGCCGCGCTCGGCTACCTCACGCTGCTGCTGATGGTTCCGGTGGCCTTCGTCTTCTACCGCGCGTTCGACCACGGGCTCGGACACGCATGGTCCTCGGTGAGCAATGGGCGCGCGGTGCACGCGCTGGAGCTGACGCTGCTCCTGACCGTTATCACCGTGGTCGCCAACACGATCGTCGGGATCATCCTCGCGCTGGCCCTGGTGCGCGGGCGCTTTCGCGGTCGCGGGCTGCTGAACGCCGTCGTCGACCTGCCGCTCGCGCTGTCGCCGGTCGTCGTCGGCCTCGCGCTCTTTCTGCTCTACGGGCGCGGCGGCTGGCTCGGCGGCCTCGCCGGCCATGGCGTGAAGGTGCTCTTCGCGGTGCCCGGAATGTTGCTCGCAACGATGTTCGTCTCGCTGCCCTTCGTCGTGCGCGAGGTCGTGCCGGTGCTGCGCGAGATCGGCACCGAGCAGGAGCAGGCGGCCGAGACGCTCGGCGCCAGGTCGTTCCAGGTCTTCCGGAGGATCACGCTGCCTGCGATCCGTTGGGCCGTTGCCTACGGAATCGTGTTGACGACCGCACGCGCGATCGGCGAGTTCGGGGCCGTCAGCATCGTCTCGGGCCGGATCGAGGGCAAGACCGAGACGCTGCCGATCTACGTCCAGTCGCAGTACGCTTTCGACTTCAACACGTCCGGGGCCTATGCGGCCTCCGTCGTCCTCGCGCTGATCGCGATCCTCACGGTCGTCGTCCTGCGCGTCCTGCAACCCAAGGAGGAGGTCGGCTAGTGGGCATCACCGTCGTCGATGTGAACAAGCGCTTCGGCGACTTTGCCGCGTTGCAGGACGTCTCGGTCGCGATCCCCGAGGGCTCGCTGACCGCGTTGCTCGGCCCGAGCGGCAGCGGCAAGTCCACGCTCCTGCGGGTAATCGCCGGTCTCGAGCAACCCGATTCCGGCCAGGTGCTGATCGGCGACGAGGACGTGACGAGCACGCCGGCGCGGACCCGCGGCGTCGGGATGGTCTTCCAGCACTACGCCGCGTTCAAGCACATGACCGTCCACGACAACGTCGCGTTCGGGCTGTCGATCCGGAAGCGCCCGCGGGGCGAGATCAAACAGCGCGTCCACGAGCTGCTGGAGCTGGTGCAGCTCGAAGGTCTCGCGCAGCGTTACCCCGCGCAACTCTCGGGCGGCCAGCGGCAGCGGATGGCGCTGGCCCGTGCGCTGGCGGTCGAACCGAGCGTGCTGCTCCTCGACGAGCCGTTCGGCGCGCTCGACGCGCGCGTGCGCAAGGAGCTGCGCGCGTGGCTGCGCCGCCTGCACGACGAGGTGCACGTGACCACGATCATCGTCACTCACGACCAGGAGGAGGCGATGGAGGTCGCGGGGCAGATCGTCGTCCTCAACGACGGGCGGGTCGAGCAAGTGGCCTCGCCGCGGGAGCTCTACGAGCAGCCGGCGAACGAGTTCGTGATGAGCTTCGTCGGCCCGGTGAACCGGCTCGGCGACACCTTCGTCAGGCCGCACGACGTTGAGCTGCTGCTCGAGCCGGACGTCGGTTGCTCCGAGGCGATGGTCGAGCGGGTCGTCCACCTCGGCTTCGAGGTTCGCGTCGAGCTCGTCCGTGACGATGGTCAGCACCTGCTGGCGCAGCTCACGCAGGACGGGTCAGAACAGCTCGAGCTCGAGCGCGGCCAGATCGTCTACGTGCGGCCGAGCCGCGAGACGGTCTTCCGCAAGCCCCTAGTGGGGTAGCCAGGCGTCCGGGTCGGCGGCGATCCGGGAGACCTCGGCCGGGAGGCTGCCGCCCGCGACGTCGGCGAGGGTCACCGTCTCGAGCACCGCACGCAGGTTGCCGCGCACCGCGATCCACACGTCGCGCAGCGGCTCCGCGGCCCCGGGGTACTCGACCTGCTCGGGCCGTTCGCCGCGGACGTTGGCGATCGGGCCCTCGACCGCGCGAATCACGTCCGCGAGCGTGATCTCCTTCGGCGCCTTCGCGAGCCAGTAGCCGCCCTCGGCGCCCCGCTGGCTCTGCACGAGCCCGGCGTGCTTGAGGTCGAGCAGGATGTTCTCGAGGAACTTGAGCGGGATTGTCTGCGCCTGCGCGATCGTGTCGCCCTTGACGGGGCCCTGACCGGCCGCGGCAGCGAGCTCGGCGCCTGCGCGCACGGCGTAGTCGACCTTGGCGGAGACTCGCATCCAGGCGAAATCTAGCCGGGGCTAGATCTCGCCCTCGGCGGCCTTCGGCTTTCGGGCCGCAGGCTTGCGCTTCTGGGCGGCGGGCTTCTTCGTAGCTGCCTTCTTCGGACGCCTACGCTCGGGCTTCCTTTCGCCGTCGCCCGGGCCGTTCGCCGGGTCGGGCACGACGCGGTTCTTGCCGGCTCGCTTCGCGGCGTAGAGCGCCTCGTCCGCCGCACTGACGAGGTCGTCCGGCGTCGGAAGCGTGTCTTTCACGGCGACGCCGAAGCTCGCGGTCGCGTGGAGCGTCTCGCCTCCGGGCAGCTCGATCGGCGCCGCCTCCAGGGCGACGCGCAGGCGCTCGGCGAGCTTGAGTGCGCCCGTGAGATCGGTCTCGGGAAGAACGAGCGCGAACTCCTCGCCGCCGTACCTGCCTGCGAGGTCGACCTGGCGGACACCGGCAGCCAGGATTCCGCCGACCGCGCGCAGGACAGCGTCGCCCGCAGGGTGGCCGTGGGTGTCGTTGACGCCCTTGAAGTTGTCGAGGTCGAGCAGGACGAACGCGAGCGACTCGCCGACGCGATCCGCGCGCCGCCACTCGAGCGCGAGCTCCTCGTCGAGCGTCCGTCGGTTCGCGAGGCCGGTCAGCCCGTCGGTCGTCGCCTGCGAGGCGACGCGGCGGAAATCGCCCAGCACGCGCAGGATCGGCCCGGCGAAGAGAAACGCCACCAGGATCAACAGCGAGAACGAGCCGATCGCGGCGTAGCGCACGCGCTGCTGGTACGGCGCGACGTTTGAGTGGATCGCGGCCTCGGGCCGCAGGGCGATCAGCCGCACGCCTGCGGAGTCGGGCACGAGGGCCGGCAGACCGCGGAAGCTGCCGCCGCCGAGTCGAACGGTCCTGCCCTTGATCTCCAGCTTGGCGCCGTCGAGGACGCGGCCCCGCTGCGCCAGCAAGAGCCGGTCGCTGCGTCCGTGCGGAGCGTCGCGGGTCAGCCGACGCGCGAGCTCTTGCCCGAGCGGCACGCTCGAGACGATTCTCGCCACGCGCGCGCCGTTGACCGTGAGCCAGACCGAACGCTTCAGCGCTTGCCCGCTCGCATGTCCGGCGACTAGCTGCTTGTGCAAGTAGAACGCGACCCCGGGGGTCGTCGCAGCGAGTCGCCTCAACGTGGCCGTGTCGCTCTTGATCACGGCGCGCTGGACGACCGGCGAGCGCGCGAGGTCGTTGGCCCGTGTCGACGCGTCGTCGCCGAGCCGGCCAAGCTCGCGCAGCCCGTTCTGCAGTTGGTCACTGAGCGCCGAGTCCGCATGCGCACTCTCGTTGCGGGCCGCGTTCGCCTGCAGGATGCGAGCGGTCGACACGATCGGAATCGCGCCGACGATCAGGACGCCGACCAGGAGCTGGAACGCCGATCGCCGGGTGACGGGTGGCTTGGTCTGGCGTCGCCGGCGAGGAGACGCTTGCTGTTGGTCGGCGGCCGCGGGGGTGGCCGCAGAGCTCATCCATCGGTTATCGGCCTCCACGGCGGCTCGCTTGAGCGAAAGCGAACGCTAGAAGTTGGAGTCCGGGTGGCCGGACTCGGTAGCGGAGCCCTGTGGCGTCGACCAGACCAACGCCTTCGCCGACGGATCGCGATGCGTCGTCCCCGAGAGCGTCCCGAGCACGATCGTGACCGTGGTGCCACTGAGGGTCATCTGTGAGTTGGAGAAGATCGCCGTGTCCGCGTAGTCGCCGTTCGTACGGACGAGCCCGAGGCCCGTCAGGACAGAGTCATCGGACGGGTCGCGGACGGTGACGACGTCTTCGGTTCTGTTCCCCTCGATCCGGACCGTGACGCTGGTCGTGGAGCCGTCCCAGCCGGACAGGATCAAGTCGGGGTTCACGGTGCCCGCGTACGTGAAGACGATCGCGTCGCCGGGCTCCGGCTGCCCGCGGCGGGCGCCGTTGTCGACCGTGGCCCCGGCGGCGGGTGCCGGTCGCGTGCTCGGTGGGGAGGCAGAGGAGGCGGAGGCACCGGAGGAGGCGGAGGCGGGGGCGGAGGCACCGGGGGAGGGGGAGGCGGAGGAGGCGGAGGCGGAGGCACCGGGGGAGGAGGAGGCGGAGGAGGCGGAGGCGGAGGCACCGGGGGAGGAGGAGGCGGAGGCGGAGGTGGCGGCGGCGGAGGCGGTGGCGGAGGCACCGGGGGAGGCGGAGGAGGCGGAGGCGGGGGCGGAGGCACGGGGGGAGGCGGAGGAGGCGGAGGTGGCGGTGTGCTCGAAGGAGGAGGCAGAGGCGTGGGCGGAGGCGGAGGCGGGGGCGCCGGTACCGCGGGCGCGGGGGCGCTCAGAGGCGACGTCGGCAGGTTCAGCGGCGGCGCCTGGCCTGGAAGCGGCGTGTGCGAGTTGCGGGCCCCGTTCGGCATCGTCGCCCTGTGCGCGTGGTGTCGCGCGGTGACGTAGACGACGGTCTGCTCGCGGAGCCGCTCGAGCCTGACCTCGCGCACGATTTTCGGGTCGACGATCGCGGCGGCGACCGTGGCGCCCGACGGGCCTCCGCGACGGCCGCCGGAGTCTCCCGAGCCGCTCGAGGTGCCTGCGTTGAAGAGGAAGTCGCGCATTGCGCCGTTCCCGCCGGCGGTGCTCGAGAGCTCGGCGAAGATCGGGAGCCCGATCGTCAGCCACAGCCCTAGGACGAGCGGCAGCGCGATCGCGAGCGGCGCGAACCGGGACCGTGGGATCAGTACGGCGCGAGGCGCCGGCAGCCGCCGGTTTCGGTGAGGGGTCGATCGCCGCATGGAGTTGAGTCGTGCCGCAGTACTCCTTGCGTACTAAAGACGCCCGCGGCCGCGCGAGAGTCCCCCGGAACGGGGATCCCGCCCTCACCCGTCGGGGGGATCGCGATACGCTCGTTTTCGTGGCCGGCGAGACCGATTCGACGCAGGCGAAGCTCCAACGCCTGCAGGAGCTTCGTGAAGCGGCGCAGCACGCGGGCAGCGAGAGCGCGGTCGAGCGCCAGCACTCGCAAGGCAAGCTGCTCGCCCGGGAGCGGGTCGAGAAGCTGCTCGACGAGGGATCGTTCGTCGAGCTCGACCGCTACGTGCGCCACCGCGAAGCCGAGTTCGGGATGCGCGAGCGACGGCCGTACGGCGACGCCGTGGTCACGGGCTACGGGACGATCTTCGGGCGCAAGGTCTTCGTCTTCTCGCAGGACTTCACGGTGTTCGGCGGGAGCCTCTCCGAGGTCTTCGCCGAGAAGATCTGCAAGGTGATGGACCTCGCGGCCAAGTTCGGCTGCCCGGTGATCGGGATCAACGACTCCGGCGGCGCGCGGATCCAGGAGGGCGTGGTCTCGCTCGCGGGCTATGCGGAGATCTTCTGGCGCAACGTGCAGTGCTCCGGTGTCGTCCCGCAAATCAGCCTGGTCATGGGCCCGTGCGCCGGCGGCGCCGTCTACTCGCCCGCGATCACCGACTTCGTGCTGATGGTCGAGGGCAGCTCGTACATGTTCATCACCGGGCCTGACGTTGTGAAGACCGTCACCGGCGAGGAGGTCAGCTTCGAGGAGCTCGGCGGCGCGGTTACACACGCGGCCAAGTCAGGCGTCGCGCACTTCATCAGCCCCGACGAGGAAGCCTGTCTCGAGGACGCGCGCTACCTCCTGTCCTTCCTGCCGCAGAACAACGTCGACCCGCCGCCGTACGGCGAGCCGTCGGATCCGGCCGGCCGCGAGGACGAGACGCTCGACACGCTCATCCCGGACGACCCGGCGAAGCCGTACGACATGAAGGACGTGATCCGTCGAGTCGTGGACGACGGCGAGTTCCTCGAGGTGCACGAGCGCTGGGCGGAGAACCTCGTCTGCGGGTTCGCACGCTTGAATGGACATTCGATCGGCGTCCTCGGCAACCAGCCCCGGGCACTTGCCGGGGTGCTCGACATCGACTCGTCGGTGAAGGGCGCGCGCTTTGTCCGCACGTGCGACGCCTTCAACGTCCCGATCGTCACCTTCGTGGATGTGCCCGGGTTCCTGCCGGGCACCGCACAGGAGTGGGGCGGGATCATCCGGCACGGCGCGAAGCTCCTCTACGCGTACGCAGAGGCGACGGTGCCGAAGCTCGCCGTCATCACGCGCAAGGCGTACGGCGGCGCGTACGACGTCATGAGCTCGAAGCACATCCGCGCCGACTTCAACTTCGCCTGGCCGACCGCCGAGGTGGCGGTGATGGGTCCGGAGGGCGCGGTCAACATCATCTTCCGCAAGGAACTCGAGGACGCCGACGACCCGGAGGCGAAGCGGTCGGAGCTGATCTCCGATTACAAGGATCGGTTCGCGAACCCATACGTCGCCGCCGAGCGGGGCTACGTGGACGAGGTGATCGAGCCGCGCCGGACGCGCCCAGTGCTCGCGAACGCGCTCGAGACCGCGCTGACGAAGCGCGAGCGCCGCCCGACGCGCAAGCACGGGAACATTCCGCTCTAAGCCTCCCTAGGCGACTGCAACCACGCGGCGCTGGCGAACCGGCTCGTCCTCCGCCAGCTCGGCGGCAAGCGCTTCGACGATCCCCGGATCGAACTGGCTGCCGGCGCAGCGTCTGAGCTCGGCGACGGCGTGATCCGGCGCGACACGTGAGCGATAGACCCGCTCCGAGGTCATGGCGTCGTAGGCATCCGCGACGAAGATGATCCGCGCGCCGAGCGGGATGCTGTCGCCGGGGAGGCCGTCCGGGTAACCGCTGCCGTCCCAGCGCTCGTGGTGGTGGAGCACCCAGTCCGCGACCGGGTCTACCCCGAGGCTCTCGAGCATCCGGAAGCCGATCTGCGGGTGGCGCTCGAGCACCATCCGCTCGGGCTCGGTCAGCGGTCCCGGCTTGCGCAGTATCTCCTCGGGGATCGCGAGCTTGCCCAGGTCGTGGAGGCTCGCGGCCAGGCGCGTCAACTCGACCTCTTCCTCCGGCAGGCCGAGGCGGCGCGCGGTGCGCGCGGCCAGGTCGGCCACCCGCTGCGAGTGGCTGCCGGTGTAGACGTCGCGCGCGTCGACGGCGCGGGCGAGGCTCGCCGCGGCGCGGAAGCGCGCTGCGCGGTCGGGGCCGCTTGCGAGCCGCTTCAGCTCGGCGAGCTCGATCACGTCGGGCCGGTAGGCGCGCACGCGGTTCTTGCCGTACTCCTTCGCCCAGTAGAGCGAGCTGTCGCCGAGCCTGATCAGCTCGTCGCGCTCGGTGGCGTGCGCCGGAGAGGTCGCCACGCCTGCGCTGACCGTGACCGAGCCGATCTGGTCGAGGTCGAGCGCGGCGATCCGCTCGACCACCGAGGCCGCCGCGGTGAACGCTGCGCTCTCGTCGTAGCCGGGGAGCAGCAGGGCGAACTCGTCGCCGCCGAGGCGGAAGGCCTCGCCCGTCTGGCGCAGGCGCGCCGCGAGCAGCGAGAGGACGCGGTCGCCGGCCGGGTGCCCGAAGCGGTCGTTGATGCGCTTGAAGTCGTCGACGTCGACGAGGCAGATGGTGAGCGGGAGACCCCGCTCGTGGGCGTGCCGCAGCTCACGCTCGAGCCGCTCGTGGAAGTGACGGTGGTTGCCCAGACCGGTGAGCGGATCGGTGAGCGCGAGCCGCATCGCCCGGAGCGCGCGCACGATCGCGCGCTGGTAGAGCTGAATCGCGAGCAGCGGGCCGACGAGCGCGACCGACAGGAAGGGCGAGCGCTGCCAGAGCACGACGAGCATCAGCGCCGCGGACGCCATCAGCGAGAACGGCACGATCGTCCAGCGCATGTTCGAGCGTGCGAGCCCGAAGAGCGAGCGCTGGGTGCTTACTGCGACGACGGCCGTGATCAGGATCAGGTTGACGCCGTACTGCGCGAAGGCGGCCGCGCCGACGCGAGCGAGCACGCCGCCGGGTCCCTCGCCGTGCAGCGGCGTCGACACCGCTCCCGCGGCGGTAGCGGCGAGGGCAAGGACGGAGACGTTGTAGGCAACGCGGATCGGCGGGCGGTGCTCGAGCAGCTGCGTGAGCGCCGGAGCCAGGAAGACCACCATCAGCCCGGCAGCCCAGCCGAAGAGCACGATCGAAGCGACGCCGAAGACGAACGAGAGCGAGACCCCGCCCGTGTCGACGTCCTCGACCGGGACGGGGAACCGGTCGGCGAGGGTGGAGGCGCTGACGAGCGCAGCCAGGCCGAGCAGCGTGGCCGTGCTGTGCCTCGTCGTCGAGAAGGACACGGCAGCGGCGATGGCCACACCGAGGCCACCGGCGCAAACCGGTGCGAGGACCGCCAGGAGCCGCGGCGGCGGCAGGTCGCGGCGTGTCATGTTTCTGCTACCAGTACAGGTTGTAGGTGAGCTCGGTACCCAGGCCGGCGAGCGCGACCAAGACGAGCGCAACGACGGCAACTATGGCGACGAGTCGCGGATTCCAATGCAGCAACGTGAACCTCCCTACGGCGGCTTTCCGGATGACGCCGATTGTCGAATTCCTGCAAAGCGGCGGCAATCCCCCGGAAGGGGGAGATCGTTTTTCGCCTAGCGAACGCCGGAGAGGCCGGCTTCGGCAAGTGGGCGGCGAGCCCAGGCGAACTCCTGCCGATACCAGCCCGTGAGCGGCGTCAGCGCGACGCCCTCGCCCGAGGAGTGGATCATCCAGCCCGCGCCGAGGTAGATCCCGGTATGGCCGATCGAGGCGGGCTTAGAGCGCGGCCCGGAGGGCCCGAAGAAGAGCACGTCTCCCGGCGCGAGCTTCGCGAAGCCGATGCGCTTCGTCCTCGGCACCTCACCGCTCATCTGGTACGTCGTGCGGCCCTTGATCGTCGTGGCGAGCGCGGCTCCGCCCGAGTACGCCTGCAGCTTGTAGACGCGCCACACGAAGCCGGAGCAGTCGAAGCCGCCGTGGGCCTGGACGCCGAACGGCGCTTCGGCCTTCTCGCTCGTGCCGCCCCAGACGTACGGGTAGCCGACGAAACGCACGGCGGTGTTGAGAACGCGCGTCTGCCACGCACCGAGCTGGGGGAGCGCGAGAGACGCGGCAGCATCCTCGACGTTCTGCACCTCCCAGCCGTTGAAACGGAGGATGTGGGCGACGGAGTACGCGGTCTCGGCACGGGTGGCCGGGTCGGTCGGGAGCAATTCGAGGTCATCCTGCCCCGCGGGGTGGTTCGTGCGAAGGCCGAGCAGGCGGGCGACGGTCTCGGTGCCGAACCGGGACGGGACGGTGAGGCCCGCCGCACGTGCGCCGTCGGCGAACGTCTTCGCAGCGTCTGAGAGCTCGAGCGCAGTCACGAGGCGCGCGTCGAGCTGCGAGATGGTGACGGGAGCGGACTTCGCGGCGACGGTGCCGGCGGAGTGCTTCGTCAGGCCGGCGACGAGCGTTGCGAGCTCGCCCTGGGTCAGCGTGTCGTCGGCGCGGAACGACGTGACGTTCCTCGCCATCAGGCCGTGCTTGACCACGTAACGGATTTCCGGCTGGGCCCACGAGGGCTTGGCTGCTGCAGCGGACTTCGCAGCCCCACCGCCGCTGTCGCCGATCCGGGCGGCGGATGCGGCTGGGGCGAGGAACGCGCAGCAGAAGATGACGGCGAGGTAGCGGCTCATCCGCCGTTCGTATCGTCCGCGGGGCGCTCGGGCTTTAGGCTCCGGCGCGGTGGACGTCCGCATCACGCCCGAGCCCGAGGATCGCGACGCCGTGCTGGCGGCGGTGCAGGCGCTACTCGCGCGCGACGCGCTACCCGCGGCTTATCGGAGCGCGTGGCGCGAGCGCGGCGTGCTCGAGAACCTCGACGAAGACGACGATCAGGGCGAGACCGTGCGCCCGCGGAGCAGCCCCGGCGCAACCCGCGCGTAGTCGAGCCCCGAGAGCCACGTCAGCGCGAGCGAGACGAGGAGACCCCACCAGGCCACGTTCTCGTCCCACGCGCCTGCGGCGGCGAACCCGCCGATCGCAGCGGCCGTCGCCTGCGACCACGTCTTCAGCTTGCCGAGATCGCGCGCCTGCATGACCACTCCGCGCTCGAGCGCCGCGAGCCGCAGGCCCGAGACGAGGAACTCGCGCGCAACGATCGCCGCGACCATCCAGCCCGGGAACACGCCGCGGTCCACGAGCACGATCAGCACCGTCAGGACGAGCACCTTGTCGGCGACCGGGTCGAGCAGAGATCCGAGCGACGAGGTGTGCCCGCGCCAGCGCGCGACGCGGCCGTCGAACCAGTCCGTCGTCATCGCCGCGATGAAGACCCCGGTCGCCCACCAGTCGTGCGCGTGGAAGCTCGAGATGAAGAGCGCGACCACGACCGGGACGGCCGCGACCCGGGCGAGCGTCAACTGATCGGCGAGGCTCATGCGCAGGGAGAATACGGGGCAATGCCTCCGTTCTCGAAGGTACTCGTGGCCAACCGCGGCGAAATTGCGGTCCGGGTCTTCCGCACGTTGCGCGAGCTCGGCTGCGGCACGGTCGCCGTCTACTCGGAGGTCGACCGCGCTTCGTTGCACGTCCACGCAGCCGACGAGGCCTACCTCGTCGGCCCGGGGCCGGCCGCCGAGAGCTACCTCGTCCAGGAGCGCCTGCTGGACGTGGCCCGGCGCTCGGGCGCGGAAGCCGTGCATCCGGGCTACGGCTTCCTCGCCGAGAACGCGGGCTTCGCTCGCGCGGTCGAGGGCGCGGGGCTCACCTGGATCGGCCCACCCGCGGAGGCGATCGACGTGATGGGCTCGAAGACCGCCGCCCGCGAGCGCATGGCTACCGCGGGCGTCCCCGTCGTCCCGGGCACGACCCAGCCGGTGACCTCGGCCGAGGAGGTGCTTCGGCTCGGCGACGAGCTCGGGTGGCCGCTCGCGATCAAGGCCGCGGCCGGGGGCGGGGGGAAGGGCCTGAAAGTCGTGCAGGCGCCTGACGAGGCGGAGCGCGCGCTCGAATCGGCCCAGCGCGAGGGGCAGGCGTACTTCGCCGACTCGTCGGTGTACGTCGAGCGATATCTCGAGGATCCGCGTCACGTCGAGGTGCAGGTGCTCGCCGACGGCCACGGCAACGTGATCCACCTCGGCGAACGCGATTGCACCATCCAGCGCCGCCATCAGAAGCTGGTCGAGGAGACGCCTTCGCCCGCGGTCGACGACGAGCTCCGGGAGCGGATCGGAGCGATTGCCGTCGAGGCGGCGCGCGCCGTTGGCTACCGCAGCGCCGGGACAATCGAGGGTCTGCTCTCGCGTGAAGGCGAGTACTTCTTCCTGGAGATGAACACCCGCATCCAGGTCGAGCACACGGTCACGGAGATGGCGACCGGTCTCGATCTCATTCGCGAGCAGGTTCTCATCGCGGCCGGTGAGCCGCTATCGCTGCGCCAGGAGGACGTCCGGCTGGCCGGCCATGCGATCGAGTGCCGGATCAACGCCGAGGATCCGTCCAACGGCTTTCTGCCGACCCCGGGGAGGATCACGGGCTACCGCGAGCCGGCAGGCCCGGGGGTGCGGGTCGACTCCGGGGTGACCGCGGGCTCCGAGGTGCCGGGCCTTTACGACCCGCTCGTCGCGAAGCTGATCGTCCACGACGTGGATCGCGAGCACGCGCGGCGACGGATGCTGCGGGCGCTGGACGAGTTCGAGATCGGCGGGATCACGACCCTGCTCGGCTTCCACCGGGCGCTGCTCGAGCACCCCTGCTTCGTCGAAGGTGCGACGTGCCATGGGATCGTCGAGTCCGAAGAGCTTGCGGAGCGTGCAGAACAGTTGTCTCATCTGCAAACAACGGTACCCGCGCAGTCGGACGGAGCGCCGCAGCGGGCGCGGCACTTCACGCTCGAGCTCGACGGCCGCCGCTACGAGGTTGAGACGCTCGAGCCGGAGCCTCCGTATGCCGAACTCGCCCGCCGCCGCCGTGAGCGCACTGCGGCCGGTGCCCGCGCCGGCACCGACGCGATCGTTACGCCCATGCAGGGGACGGTGCTCGCCGTCGAGGTCGCAGAGGGAGACAAGGTGCAGGCGGGCCAGGTGATCTGCATCGTCGAGGCGATGAAGATGGAAAACGAGCTCACCACGCACCGCGCCGGGGTCGTCACAGAGCTCGCAGTCGAGCCGGGCCAAGCGGTCTCGAATGGCCAGGTCGTGTGCCTGGTCGTCGAGCCGGACGCCTGAGCGCCGGTACACTCGCCCGCCGGTGGATCTCTACGAATACCAGGGCAAGGAGCTCTTCAAGCGCTTCGGCATCCCGACATCCGAGGGGCGGCTGGCGACGACTCCCGCCGAGGTGCGCGCTGCGGCCGAGGAGATCGGCGGCCAGGTCGTCGTCAAGGCGCAGGTGCTGACGGGCGGTCGCGGCAAGGCCGGCGGCGTCAAGCTCGCGAACGATTCCGACGACGCGGAGCAGAAGGCCGAGGAGATCCTCGGCCTCGACATCAATGGCCACGTCGTGCGGAAGCTCTGGATCGAGCAGGCCTCGGAGATCGCGAAGGAGTACTACCTCTCGGTCACCTTCGACCGCGGCGCAAAGCAGGCGCTCTTCATGCTGACGAAGGAGGGGGGCGTCGAGATCGAGGAGGTCGCCGAGAAGAACCCGGACGCCCTCGCCCGCCTGCACGTCGATCCGCTCGAGGGCCACCAGCCTTACCAGGCGCGACGCCTGATCTATGCGTCCGGCATCGATGACCCCGGCGAGCAGAAGCAACTGCTCGACATCATCGGCAAGCTCTACCGCTGCTTCGTCGAGAGCGACGCGATGCTCTGCGAGGTCAACCCGCTGATCGTCACGCCCGAGGGCGAGATCCGCGCACTCGACTCGAAGTTCACCGTCGACGACAACGCGCTCTACCGGCACCCGGACGTCGCCGAGATGCGCGACCTCGAGGCCTATCCGCCCGAGGAGCGCGCCGCGCGAGAGAAGGGCGTCACCTACGTGAAGCTCGACGGCGACGTGGGCATCCTCGGCAACGGTGCCGGGCTCGTGATGTCGACGCTCGACGTGATCGCGATCGTCGGCGGGCGTCCTGCGAACTTCTGCGACCTGGGCGGCGGTGGCGACGCACAGGGCGTGGTCGACGCGCTCGAGATCATCTCGGCCGATCCGCAGGTGCGCTCGATCCTGTTCAACATCTTCGCCGGGATCACCCGCTGCGACGTCGTGGCGCAGGGGATCCTCCAGGCGCTCTCGCAGATCTCGATCGACCACCCGATCGTCGTGCGGTTCGACGGCACGAACGCGGAGGAGGGGCGCGCGATCCTCGCGGAGGCAGCGTCGCCCAACCTGCACGTCGAGTCGACGATGCTCGATGCGGCCCGTCGCGCGGTGGAGCTGGCGGCATGAGCACCTGGTCCGATCGCGCGCAGGCCTACCGCGAAAGCGAGACCCATCGCTCCGGAGCGGATCTCGAACTGCTGGTCGAGTGGTGCGAGCCCGCCGGGGGCGTGAAAGCGCTGGACGTCGCGACCGGCGGCGGTCACGTCGCCGACCGGCTCCGCGCCGAGGGGTGCCAGGTCGTCACGCTCGACCCGTCGCCCGGGATGCAGGCCGATGTGCTCGCGGGCGCCGAGGACATCCCGTTCGAAGACGGCGCGTTCGACGTGGTCGTGTCACGGATCGCGCCGCACCACTTCGAGGACGTGCGCGCAGCCGTGGCCGAGATCGAGCGCGTCAGCAACCGGCTCGTCGTGATCGAGGACACGCTCTACTCGAGCGACCGGCACGAGGAGGCGGAGAAGCTGCGCGACCCGACCCATGTCCGCAACTACACCGAGGACGAGTGGCGCGGGTTCCTGACCGACGCGGGCCTCGAGGTCGAGCAGGTCGAGCGCTTCGAGAAGGAGCATCCACTCGAGGACTGGCTCGCTCGAACCGGCTGCGAGGGCGAGGAGGCGGCGCGCGTCCGAGAGCTGCTGGCCGACCGGATGACCGCGGACGGCAGCGCGTGGGTCGACACGAAGCTCGTCATCCGCGCGAGGAAGTCACAGAGCTGATGGCGATCGTCGTCGACAAGGACACTCGGCTCGTCGTCCAGGGCGCAACAGGGCGCGAGGGCTCGTTCCACACCCTGCGCAACCGCGCGTACGGGACCGCCGTGGTCGCGGGCGTGACTCCCGGCAAGGGCGGCACCGAGCTCGAGGGGATCCCGATCTTCGACACGGTCGCCGACGCAGTCGGCGAGACCGGCGCCAACACGACGATGGTCTTCGTCCCGGCCCGCTTTGCCGCTGACGCGATCTACGAGGCCGTCGACGCGGGCATCGGCACGGTCATCTGCATCGCGGAGGGACTCGCCGCGCACGACATGCTGCGCGTCTACAACTACATCCGGCCGAAGGGGATCACGATGCTCGGCCCCAACTGCCCGGGCGCGCTCTCTCCGGGCAAGGCCAACGTCGGGATCATTCCCGCGGAAATCTTCCGCGAAGGCCGGATCGGCGTCGTCTCACGCTCCGGAACGCTGACGTACCAGATCGGCCACGAGCTGACCCAGCGCGGCCTCGGCAACTCAACGATCGTCGGCATCGGCGGCGACCCGGTCGTCGGCTCGTCCTTCATCGACGTCCTCGCCCGCTTCCTGGCCGACGACGAGACCGACGTGATCGTGCTGGTCGGCGAGATCGGCGGGGACGAGGAGGAGAAGGCGGCCGCGTTCATCGAGGCCGAGGTGACGAAGCCCGTCGTCGCGTACATCGCCGGCTTCACGGCGCCGCCTGGCAAGACAATGGGTCATGCCGGCGCGATCATCTCCGGCTCGTCCGGAACCGCCCAGGCGAAGAAGGACGCGCTCGAAGCACGGGGCGTGCGTGTCGGCACGACGCCGACGGAGGTCGCGGAGCTCGCGGCCGAAGTCGCTAGCGGACGTTGACGCCGGCGCAAGCGAGCCGGCTGCGGTTGCCCGAGCCGTCGGTCGCGCGAACGCAGAAGCGATAGGCGCCGGGCGCACGGAAGCGCCAGCGACTCCAGTACGCGACCGCGTCGTCGGTCGCGCGCAGCGGGCGCGCAAGGGTCTTGAGCAGCTTCTTCCGCCGGTAGATCAGGATCCGCTCGGAGGTCTGGCCCGCGTTGTCGCTGACGCGGTAGCGCAGTCGTAGCGCCGCTCCGTGCGGGCCCCGCGCCGGGTAGGCGCGCACCGTCGGCGGCTTCTTATCGGGCAGCGGCGGCGGAGGCGGTGGGGGCGGAGGAGGCGCGGCGGGCGGAGGCGGCACGGGCGGCGGAGGCGGAGGCGGCACTGCCGTGGCGAGCGCGCGCGGCACGTCGATCCGCCCGTAGCCGTAGTGCTGCTCCCACGTGCAACCCGCGCACGTGCCGTAGGGGTCGGCACCGTACGGGCTCGAGCCGACCTTGTCGGAGCTCAACGCGAGGATCTGGCGGACCGCCGTGGCGGACGCGCCCGGGTGCAGGCTCCTGACGAGCGCGGCGAGCGCGGTGACGTACGGAGACGCCATCGAGGTACCGCTCAAGTAGGCATAGCCGCCCGCGTACGTAGAGAGCACGTTGACGCCCGGCGCGGACACGAAGACGTTCGGGTGACCGTAGTTGGAGAAGCTGCCGGGGAGGTCGCTCGAATCGGTCGCGGCAACGCCGATCGCGCCCGGGCACGCGGCCGGGTAGGTCGGCGTCGAGGTAGGGGTTCCCTCGGGCTGCCCGTTTCCGGCCGCGGCCACGACGACCGCGTCGTACGAGCTCGTCGCGGCGGAGACGGCATCGCAGAGTGTGGTCGGATAGGTGCCGCCGGTCGCGCCGAGGCTGAGGTTGATCACCCACGCTCCGTGGGCGGCCGCCCAGAGGATCCCGTCGGCGACGTCGGAGAGCGCGGCGCCCTGAGTCGCGTCGGCAGGGAAGACCCGAACGACGATCAGCGGCGAGGCGTAGGCGAGCCCGGCCACGCCGAGGCCGTTGTCGGTCGCGGCGCCCGCGATCCCCGAGACATGTGTTCCATGGCCGTCGTCGTCGGTCGGGATCCCGCCCACGCACGAGCCGAGACACGTCGCGCTCGAGGCTGAAATACGGCCGGCGAGATCCTCGTGCGTCGCGTCGACGCCCGTGTCGACGATGCCGAGCGGGGCCATCGGCGCGGCGGAGAACGTGCCGGGAAAAGAAGACCAGCCGGCGAGCGCCGAGACCGCGCCGAGCGCCCACTGCGAGCCGTAGTCGGGGTCGTCCGGCGGCGTCATGTCCAACAGGTGCAGGACGCGGTTCGGCTCCGCGTACTCGACGTCGGCGCGCGCGCGGTAGCGGGCGAGCGCCTGAGCAGCCGTCTCCGCCGGCTGCGGATCGACGACGGTCACGCCGGTCGCGGTTGAGCCTTCGACATCGTCACCGAGCGCCGAGACTTTCGCGGCGGCGCTCGCCGGATGGCTGAACCTGACGAGGATCGTGCCGCCTGCCGAGGCCGCTGCGGGCGCGGCGAACGCGAGTGCGAGCAGGGTCCCGAGGAACGCGAAGCGGCGGGCCATCCTCCGAACGTCGGCAGGAACCGCGGCTTCCTCCACCCTCGCTTGTGGGACGGCGGTGAGAGCCGGGGCTCCGCCTACACTGCCGCGCGTGGAGACGATCTCCTTCGCGCGTGGAATCCCCGCCCCGGAGTGCCTGCCGGTGTCTGAGCTCGCAGACTGCGCCAAAGCGGCCCTCGAGCGCGACGGGTCGATCGCGCTGTCGTACGGGAGCACCCTCGGCTACGCGCCGCTGCGGGAGTGGCTCGGGGAACGGCACGGGGTCGACCCCGGTCGAGTGCTGGTCACGAACGGATCGCTCCAGGCGTTCCACTTCGTGCTCGACGTCCTAGACGGCGACGCGCGCCGCATCCTCGTCGAGCGACCCACCTACGATCGGCCGCGGCGGATCCTTGCGTCGGCAGGAATCGAGCTGGCCGAGATCGCCGTCGACGACGACGGGCTCGACATCGACGAGCTCGAGCGCGCGCTCGATGGCCCGCAGGCGGCCTTCCTGTACACGATTCCGACCTTCCAGAACCCAACCGGCTCAACGCTGAGCGCCGACCGCCGCCGGCGGCTGGCCGAGCTCGCGGGCAAGCACCGGCTCCCGGTGCTCGAGGACGATCCATACGGGCTCGTCCGCTTCGAGGGCGAGGCTCTGCCATCGCTGTTCGAGCTCGAGGGCGGCGTCAACGTCATGTACTCGTCGTCGTTCTCGAAGACGATCGCGCCCGGCCTGCGCGTCGGCTACGCCATCCTCCCTGCGGCGCTGGAAGGGGAGCTCGAGGAGCTTGTGGCCTCGACGTACATCACGCCGGCGCTGCTCGCCCAGGCGACGGTTTACGAGTTTTTGCGCCGCGGTCTCTTCGAGCCGAACCTGGAGCGCGTTCGCGGGCTCCTGGGGGCGCGGCGGGACGCGATGCTCGGGGCGCTCGAGCGCGAGCTCGCCGGCCGCGCACGCTGGAACAAGCCCGAGGGCGGCTACTTCCTCTGGCTCGAGCTGCCTGAGGGCGTGGACGCCGCGGAGTTGCTGCCCCGTGCGACCGAGGGCGGCGTCACGTTCGTTCCCGGAGCCGACTTCGGCGGGCCGGCCGCGTCGGCGCGCCTCGCGTTCAGCTTCGTCTCGCCCGCTGAGGTCGACGAGGGTGTCCGGCGCCTGGCGGGGTTACTTGCGGCGGCGCCGGCGCCGGTATAGCTGCGAGAGGAGCACCCCGAGCAGCAGCCCGAGCGCGACGCTGAGCAGGATCAGCCAGATCAGCGACACCCGCGCCTTCGCGAAGACGAAGTGCACATCGACGTGCTTGTTGTTCTCGAGCACGAACGCAATTCCGTAGGCGACGATCAGCCCGAGAACCACGATGCGGAAGTAGAGTCGCGGCTGCCATTGGCGCCGGAATCCCTCCGGCCGTTCCTCTACCGGTTGGTCGGCGGCGGGCTCCTCTGCGGGCGGCGCGGCGGGCTGCTCCGGCTCTTCGTGCACTGCGACCTAGTCTAGGCCGCCGAACGGCCTGCGAGCGGCGTCAGCGGCCGCGGTACCAGGCGGGGCTGGCGAGGCGGCACGAGCGAGCCGCGGCTGTGGAGCCTGAAGGTGGGGCAGGGAGCTTCCAGCGTGAGGGCGCAGAGGCCCGCCCGAAAGAAATAGCAATCCTCGCACGTCAGTTGGCTCAACTTGCTCATACCCCAGTTTGCTCCTCTCGGTCGCCTGCCGAACTCGCGGGATGATGAGGGCGGGGACCCCCTGAATCAAGGCTTGTCTGTGGAGAAAACACTGCAATTTCCGGCGCTTTCAAACATGCCGGAAACTGCCGCTTCTTGCTACTTTCAGTGAAGCGTTGCCAGCGCGCGCAACGCCTGTGCAAAGTTGTTCACAGGCACGATGTGGATGCCGTCGGCATAGCGCTGGGCCTCGCGGGCATTGTCGCCGGCGGGGACGAGGAATATGTCCACACCCGCTTTGCGCACCCCGAGCGTCTTTTGCTTCACACCGCCGATCGGACCGACCGTCCCGTCGAGACCGAGCTCTCCGGTCGCCGCGATCTTGTGACCGTGCGTGACGTCGCGGCCAAGCTCCTGGAGGATGTCGAGCGCGAAGGCGAGGCCGGCCGAGGGACCACCGACCCCGCCGGCGTCGATCGTGATCTTCACCGGGAGCGTCACGTGCAGGGCGTCGCGCGCCGAGACGCCGACCAACGTGCGCTTCGGATCCTGCGGATCGGCGATCGTCTTGATGGTTGCCGTCTGGAGCCTGCCGCCGCGCCGGAACCCGATCCGCACCTTGTCGCCGGGCCGGCGCGTGGCGAGGATCGCCCGCAGGCGTTGGACCGAGATCACCTTGTGGCCGTCGGCGGAGACGATCACGTCGCTCGTGCGCAGGATCTTGGCCGCAGGGGCGCTTGGGTCGACGAGCACGATCGTCACCCCGCCGCTGCGCGCGCGCACCTTGTAGCCCAGGTGGTCGAGGGCAACGACCGCGGCGACCTTCTGGGACTCCGTCATGTCCTGGAGCCCGATCTGCTGCTCGATCGTGGAGCTGATCGGCGGGGCCTTCACGATCGACGAACCCGAAGGGCGAGCGAACGGGACGAGACGCTCTAGCAGCCGGGCCGCGCGCTCGCGGACGTCGACGAAGTAGATCGGCCCGGGCTTGTGCCGCTTCTCGCCCGGCACCTTGACCAGCGGGTCGGCGGGATGCGCGGGATCGACCAGCCGGATGTCGTAGCCGCTTGCGGGCGCGATCCACAGCACGATCGCGGCCGCGGCCAGGAGGAAGAGGCCGGCTGCAGCGAGCCGGCCCGGCGAGAACCACCGCATCACATCGAGGATATGCGGCTCAGAGGAGGCTGCGCGTCAGTCCGCCGTCGACGGGCATGACGGCGCCCGTGACGTAGCCGGCCGCGTCGGAGGCCAGGAAGCAGACGACCTGAGCGACCTCGCGCGGCCGGCCGAACCGTCGTAGCGGGATCGCCTCGAAATCCTCGGCGCCCGGCTTCCCTTTGTAGGTCTCGGCGAGCCGCGCGGTCTCGATCCGCCCCGGCGCGATCGTGTTGACGGTGATCTTCTTCGGGCCGAGCTCGCGCGCGAGGGTCTTCGCCCACCCGACCACGCCGGGCCGCACGGCGTTCGAGAGCGCGAGGTTCTCGATCGGCTCGCGGACCGAGCTCGACTCGATGTTGATGATGCGGCCGCGACCGCTCCGCTCGAGCTGCGGCAGGCAGAGCCCGGTCAGTCGGATCGCAGAGAGCAGGAGCAGCTCGACCGCGCTCTCGACCTGGTTATCCGTCAGCCCGACTGCCGGCGTCCGGGGTGGGCCGCCGCTGTTGTTGACGAGGATGTCGATCCCGCCGAAAGCCTCGAGTGTGCGATCGACGAGGCGTTTCAGGTCGGCTGGGTTCGTGACGTCGCCGCGAACCGCGAGCGCGCCGATGCGCTCGGCCTCCTGCTGGAGGACCTCACGGCGCCGAGCGAACATGGCGACATTCGCGCCTTCCGCGGCGAGCTCCTCGGCGATCGCGAGTCCGATCCCGGACGAGGCACCGCACACGATCGCGCTCCGACCCTTTAGGTCGAGGTCCACGCCGACTCCTCCGACCGTTGAATGTTCACGCGCACGCGTCCCCACCCTGGGTGGGGAGTGAGGTTCCACCCGCCGCCCGCTACGAGCGTACCGCTGGGTTCGTGCCGTGTCTGTGACGTGCTTGGGACGATTGTGTGCCGATCGGCCTCGCGCGCGGTTCGGGAGGTGAGGCGCGGCACGTCGCGGCTACGTCGTCGTGCTCAGTACGCCAACGACCTCACGCACGGCTTCGGCAGACGCGTTCAGGTCCTCGCGCTCGTCGTCGCCGAGCTCCAGCTCGACGATCTCCTCGATCCCGTCGGCGCCGAGCTTCACGGGCACGCCCATGTAGAGGCCCTCGATCCCATACTCGCCTTCGAGGTGCGCCGTGCACGGAAGCACGCGGTGCTCGTCGAGCATCACCGCGTCCACCATCTGCGCGGCCGCAGCACCCGGCGCGTACCAGGCCGACGTGCCAAGCAGCTCGACGAGCTCGCCGCCACCCTTTGCCGCCCGCGCGACCATGGCTGCGATCCGCTCCTCGGAGACGAGCCGCCGCAGCGGGATCCCGCCGACCGTCGTCGCCGAGACGACCGGCACCATCTGGTCGCCGTGGCCGCCGAGAACCATGGCGGTCACGTCCTTGACCGACGAGCCTGTCTCCCACGCGATGAAGGTCGAGAAGCGCGCTGTGTCGAGGATCCCCGCCATGCCGAAGACGCGCTCCTTCGGCCAGCCCGAGACGTTCTTCGCCACGTGACACATCGCGTCGAGTGGGTTGGAGACGACGATCAAAATCGCATCGGGCGAGGCGCCGACCACCTGCTCGGTAACCGAGCCGACGATCTTCTCGTTCGTGCTGACGAGGTCGTCGCGGCTCATGCCGGGCGATCGCGGCAGGCCGGCGGTGACAACGACCACGTCCGAGCCCGCCGCCTCCTCGTACGAATTCGAGCCGACCACGTAAGGCTCGTAGCCGAGAACTGCGCCCATCTGGTTGATGTCGAGCGCCTTCCCCTGCGGCAGGCCCTCTTTGATGTCGACGAGCACGACGTCGGCGTAGTCGCGCGTCGCGAGCACCTGCGCGCAGGTCGCGCCGACGTTGCCGGCGCCTACGACTGTCACCTTCCGCCGCTGGCTCACGTGACCGGCGCTCCCATCGCGTCGATGGTCGCATCCGCTACGTCGCTCGTTCCGACCGCGGTCGGGTCGTCACGTGACGGCTTCATGTCGTAGGTCACGTGGTCTCCGGTTCGGATCACGTCCGCGATCGCGCCCTCGAGGCGGTCGGCCGCCTCGCGCTCGTCGAGGTGCCGGAGCATCAGCATCCCCGAGAGCATCATCGCCATTGGGTTGACCTTGTTCTGGCCGGCGTATTTCGGGGTGGAGCCGTGCGTTGGCTCGAAGACTGCCGCGTGCGTACCGAAGTTCGCGCCCGGCGCGAGGCCGAGGCCGCCGACGAGCCCGGCGGCGAGGTCGGAGACGATGTCGCCGTACAGGTTCGGCAGCACGAGGACGTCGTACTCCTCCGGCCGCTGGACGAGCTGCATGCAGAGGTTGTCCACGATCCGGTCCTCGAACTCGACCTCAGGATGTTCCTCGGCGACCTCGCGCGCAACGCGCAGGAAAAGGCCGTCAGAGAACTTCATGATGTTGGCCTTGTGCACGGCCGTCACCTTGTGGCGGCCGTTGCGCCGCGCGTAGTCGAACGCGAACTCGACGATTCGGCGGCTGCCGCCGATTGACAGCGGCTTGATCGAGATCCCGGACTCGGGCGGTATCGAGCCGCCGCGCTCCGCGATCCACTCCGCGAGCTCGCCGGCATGACCCGAGCCTTCCTCGTACTCGATGCCCGCGTAGAGATCCTCTGTGGCCTCGCGCACGATGATCAGGTCGACGTGCTCGTAGCGGGAGCGCACGCCCTCGTAGCTCTTGCAGGGCCGCACCTGCCCGTAGAGGTCGAGCGTTTTGCGCAGCGTCACGTTGACGGAGCGGAACCCGCCGCCGACCGGAGTCGTGATCGGCCCCTTCAGCGCGACGCCGGTGCGCTTGATCGAGTCGAGCACCTGGTCGGGAAGTGGATTGCCGCCGTAGAAGTCCATCACGTCCGCGCCGGCTTCCTGGACGTCCCAGTCGAACGCGACGCCTGTCGCCTCGAGGACACGTCGTGTCGCCTCCGTCAGCTCGGGCCCGGTGCCGTCGCCCGGGATCAATGTCACCTCGTGGGCCACGGCGCGTGACTCTAGCGGAGGCCCACGTCGCGGCCTCCCTGGTCGGCGCCTTCGCCTGTAGATTTCCGGCCGTGAACGACTTCAAGCCGGGGCTCGAGGGTGTCGTCGCCGTCGAGACCGAGATTGCCGAGCCCGACCGCGAGGGTGGGTCGCTGCGCTATCGCGGTGTCGACATCGAGGAGCTCGTCGGCAACTACCCCTACGAGCGCGTCTGGGGCCTGCTGGTCGACGACGACCTCAACTCGAAGATGCCGGATCCGGAGCCGTACGAGCCGGCGGCGCTGACGGGCAACGCGCCGTCCGACCTCCAGGCCGAGACCGCGCGCCTTGCGGGCCACTGGGAGCTCGGAAAGCTGAACGAGATCTCGGACGAGCAGGCGCGGGACGACCTCGGCCGCCTCTCGGCGCAGATGATGGAGATCGTCGCCCGCTCCGCCGCGCAAGCCGAAGGCCGCGAGCCCGCGCCCGACGACGTCGTCGCCCGCGGCGAGACTGCCGCCGAGAAGTTCCTGCTCCGCTGGCGCGGCGAGGCCGATCCTCGTCACGTCACCGCGATCGACACCTACTGGATCTGCACCGCCGAGCACGGGCTCAACGCCTCCACCTTCACCGCGCGCGTGGTCGGCTCGACGGGGGCCGACTGCGGCGCTGCGCTCTCGTCCGCGGTCGGCGCCCTTTCCGGGCCGCTGCACGGCGGGGCTCCCGCCTACGTGAAGCCGATGCTGGAGGAGGTCGCGCGCCTCGGCGACGCGCAGCAGTGGGTGAACGAGGCGCTTGCGTCCGGCAGGCGCATCATGGGCTTCGGCCACCGGATCTACCGCGCCGAGGATCCGCGCTCGCGCATCCTCAAGCGGGCGGCAAAGGAGCTCGGCTCGTCGCAGGTCGAGGTCGCAGAGGAGCTCGAGCGCGTCGCGCTCGCAGCGCTGCAGGAGCGGCATCCGGAACGCGTGCTCGCGACGAACGTCGAGTACTACTCGGCGATCGTCCTCGACGTCGCCGAGATCCCGCCGCCACTCGCGCCGGCGATGTTCGCATGCTCGCGCGTGGCCGGCTGGTCGGCACACATCCTCGAGCAGAAGCGCACGGGCCGGCTCTTCCGGCCGTCGGCGCTCTACGTCGGCCCCGGCGAGCGACCGGCGTCCGCGGTGGCCGGGACCCCGGTCAGCACTTGAGCCTCGCCGAGGCCGGGGTCGAGGCGAACCTCCTCGCGGAAGGCGGGAACGAGCGTGATCTCGCGAAGCTGCGAGCCGCGTGGGCGGACGACCTCGAGGCGGCGGCGCGCTCGGAGGACTACAGGGAGCGCGCGACCGCGTACCGGGCAGTAGGGCAGTTCCGCTTCCGCCAGAAGGAGGAGCTGCTGCGCCGAGGCCTCGAGGATGCGAGCCCCGCGTGCCGTGGCTCGGCGCTGCTCTCGCTCGAGCTGCTCTCGCGAGACCATCCGCGCACCGTCAATTCGGTCCGCCCGCTCTTGCACAACCTCGCGAACGCCGACGACAACGAGGCCGTACGGCGCCTGGCGATCCTCTCGCTGCGCAACGGCTCGCCGCAACGCGACACGATCGTTCTTCTCCATGGCATTGCCGAGGAGGACGGTCTTTCGCGCGATGTCCGCGAGACCGCCTCGAAGGTCGCGGCGGGTCTCGAGAAGCGCGCGAACGCCCGCTAGGAGGGTTTGGCGGAACGCCGCACCGTGGTGTTTCGTCAAGCCCTCCTACTGACAGCCGCAGGCGCGGCCGCGTAGGTGACGGCCGCATGAGGGGCAGGTGCGGCGACGCCGCTTCCACTCGAGCGCGCTCTTCTGGAGTCCCGCGAACGACATCAGCACTCCGACCCCGGCGATCGAGGTCATCAGTGCGGCGAGGTGGGGGTCGGGGGTCACTTCTCAGTGATTCCTGGTCCTCAGGAGCCCGAAACGTTCTTGCGGCGCGCGTGGGGGTGGCTGCGGAAGTAGACGTCGCGGCGGCGGCGGTCCGAGATGTGCGTGTAGAGCTCGGTCGTGCCCAGGTCGGCGTGCCCCATCATCTCCTGGACGCTTCGTAGGTCGGCCCCACCCTCGAGGAGGTGCGTCGCGAACGAGTGGCGCAGGAGGTGCGGGTGGACGCGCTCGGGCTCGAGCCCTGCGCGGCCCGCGAGCCGGCGCAGGATCAGAAACGCGCCCGCGCGCGTGAGGCCGCCGCCCTGCGCGTTGAGGAAGAGTTCCGGCCGGTGGCGGCGGTCGAGATAGGGACGGCCGTGCGCGAGGTAGCGGCGGAGCGCCTCAACCGCGTGCCGCCCGACGGGGACGACGCGCTCCTTGTTCCCCTTCCCCGTGCAACGCACGAGGCGCTGCTCGAGATCGACGCCGGTCTTGTCCAGCCCGACGGCCTCGCTGACGCGGAGACCGGCCCCGTAGAGGAGCTCTACGAGCGCGCGGTCGCGCATCGCGCGAGGCGTCGACCCTGCGGCTGCCTCGATCAGGCGCTGCGCCTCGGCGGGGGAGAGGGTGCGCGGCAGCCTCCGTCGCCGGCGTGGGAGCTCGAGCGCTGCGGCGGGGCTGTCGGTCCGGGCGCCAAGGAGGACCTGGTGCTTGAAGAACGAGCGCACCGCGGCGACCCGGCGGGCAATCGTGGCCGGCGAGAGGCCGGCGGCGCGGAGGTCCGCGAGCCAGCGCTCGAGATCGTCGTGGGTCGCCCTCGACGGCGGGCCCCCGAGCCAGTCCCCGAGCGCGCGCAGGTCGCGACGGTAGGCGTCGACGGTCTTCGGCGCTCGGCGCGCCGCGAGCAGAGCGAGGAAGCCCTCGACCTCGGGATCGGGAGCAGCCGGTTCGGGCCGCGTGTCCATCGGACGTTCTTCCTTCGCCTCCCGCGCCCGGACGCCTGCCGTAGAGTTCCGCCGCCGTGGCCGCGAACCAGGACCTCGAGGCCGCCGCCGCGCCCTTCGACCGTGCCGCCGAGGAGCTGGAGCAGGCGGTGAAGCACTGCCGGACAGCGGCGGGTCACCTGCGGTCGCGGGAGATCCCCCGCGGGGCGGCGCATGCCTGGGCGGCGCTCGGCCACCTCGACGTGGCCGAGGAGCTCATGCGCGAGCAGGCGCGGATGCATGCGCGCGAGTCGAACCCCTGAGCGTTCCCTCCGCGCGGCGCTCAGGAAGGCGCGGTTTCGTCACGAAGCCGTGACAGATCCGTTGCACTTTCACTCGTACGCTGTAGGTGGGCGGGAGTGGTGGGCACCCGCTTCCCGGGCGTGATCGTTCTACCGGTCGACGCGCTCAGAGCACCGGCGGTGGGATCACCTCTCCGCTCTCGATCCAGGAGCGGAGCTGGGGCTCGAAGCTCTCGAGCGACCCGTGGCCCTCGATGCCCTCGGCCATCTCGTCGGAGATCGGGCCGAACGCGCTGAACTCGTGTCGCAGCACCGTCGCGCCTGCCTCGTCGGCGAATTCGTAGCGGTGGTTCAGCGTGATCCCGCCGCCGAGCATCTGGCTGATCGTCGAGTACCCGGTCGGAGGGTCCCACCAGCCGATCGTGCCGTAGAGCTTCCCGGTGCCCTCGCCCCAGTCCTCGTAGATCTGCCCGCCGACGCGGCGGTCGTTGACCACGCTCTTCAGCCGCTCCTCGCCGTAGCTGATCTGGAACCATTTCCCGGTGTCGAGAAAGGCTTCGAAGACCTCCTCGCGCGGGCGCTCGAACCGGAGCTCGTTCGTGAATGCAATGTGCCTGACAGGGTTCATCTCTCCTCCTTCTCCTCAGGTGCAGACGCGTGGAGGCGCCGCTCGAAGGCGAGCAGCTGCGACGCCGTCGCCTGCTGGAAGCCGTTCAGCCAGCGCTCGAGCTCGCGCTGGATCGGGACGGCGTTGAGCTGGTTCCAGCGCTCTCGGCCTTCTCGGCGGACGAGCACCACGCCCGCCCGCTCCAGCACCCCGAGGTGCTGCATTACGGCATAGCGCGAGAGCTCCGGCAGAACCTCGCCGAGCGCGCTCGTCGTCTTCGGCCCATCGCGCAGGGCGTCGAGCAGTGCCCGCCGGTGCGGCGAGCCGAGCGCCTTCCAGATGCGTGCGTCCTCCACTCAGGTGATAAAAATATCACATAAGTTCAAGAACGCGGGTGCGAGTTGTCGTAGACCTTCCTGAGCCTCTTGGCGTCGACGTGGCTGTAGATCTGAGTCGTGGAAAGGGAGCTGTGGCCGAGCAGCTCCTGGATCGTGCGCAGGTCGGCGCCGCCTTCCAGCAGGTGCGTGGCGAAGGAGTGCCGGAGCCGGTGGGGATGCGGCAGCAGCCGGCGGAGCGTGCTCGTGTCCAGGCGCCGGCCTCGGGTGGACAGGAAGAGAGCGTTCTCGGCTCCGCGCGCGAGCTGCGGCCGCGCCTCGCGCAGGTACCACGCGACCACGTGCGACGCCTCCTCGCCGAGTGGGACGACCCGTTCCTTGCCGCCCTTGCCGCGCACGCGCACGAGCTCCTGCTCGAAGTCGACGTCCGCGAGGTCGAGGTCGACCGCCTCCTGCGACCGCAGCCCCGCCGAGTAGACGAGCTCGACGAGCGCCCGGTTCCGCAGGCCAAGAGCGCCCTCGCCCGCGAGTCCGGCGAGCTCGCGCTCGATCTCCTGCGCCCGGGGCGCGTCTGGGAGACGGCGCGCGCGGCTCGGGGCGAACGAGGCGTCCGGCACCCGCGCGGGGCCAAGTGCGTGACGGAGGAACGCGCGCACGGCTGCGAGCTTCCGGGCGATTGTGGCCGGCGCAAGCTTGCGCGGGCGGGCCCGTCCGAGCTCGGTCGCGTAGTCGGCGAGCACCCGGATCTCCACGTCTTCGAGGCTGGTCCCTCGCCGTCTTAGCCACGCGGCGAACTCCTCGACGTCGAAGCGGTAGGCGCGCCGGGTCGCGTCCGCGAGGGCAGGGCTCTCCAGGAATCGCCGAACTGCATCTTCCACGCCGACGACTTCGCCGCGAGGGCGGCGACTCCGCTAGCTGACGGCGGCGACGATCTCGTCGCTCAGGCTCGGGAAGCCGCGAAGGAACTCTGCTCGCTCGGCCTTGAAGCGCTCTACGAGCGCCCGGTATTGGTCGCCGCGGTCCTGCTCGTAGTAGAGCCGGCGCGGCTGGAGGATCTCCGGCTCGTCGATCCCTGGCACTGACGAGGCGACCTGGTAGCCGAAGTCGGGGTCCTGCTCCCACTCGATCGTGCACTCGGCAATGCCCTTGACGACCGCCGAGGAGTGCTTGATGCGCACCTTCCTCGAGCGCTCCTCGCTCTCGGGCCCTCCGACGCGGCCCGTGTTCATCACGTAGACCTCGAGAGGATGCTGCCCGAGCAACTCCAGGAAGCGGTTGCCCTGGAGGTCGTGCGGCATCGGGAAGAACGGGTTCGTGCCCGGCACGCGCAGGAACTTGCCGGCCTCGTCGGCGCCGCCGGCGCTCGTGCCCGTCGTCTCGCCGAGCATGAAGAAGGCCGCTGCCTGCGGCCCGTCGAGCTTCGCGACGGCGGGCACGATGTTCTCGTTCTTGTTCAGGATCAGGAGGAAGTGCGCGGCGTCGATCTCGTCGCCGGCCGCGGCCTCGATCACCTCGAACGGGAAGGTCGCACGGCCGTTGGACGTGTAGTTCGTGTCGTAGAAGTCCGCCTCGTCGCCGTGCTGGGAGACGTTCTCCAGATAGGCCCGCGGCTGCGTGACCGCGCTGTAGATCGTCGGCTCGTCCTCAGGGTTGAGCCCGAAGGTCTTCGCGAAACAGCCGTTCTCGGTCGCGTAGACACGGCCGTTCGGCATCCAGGCGACGAAGTCGTCCTGCACCGGCAGGGAGCCGTTCTGGCGAGTGAAGGTGGTCGTCGTCTTCCCGGTTCCCGAGAGGCCCACGATCAGGCCGACGCGCTTGCCGCGCTCGGTGGGGATGATCTTGCAGCCAGCGTGCAACGGGATTCCGCCGCGGTCGTAGACGACCTTGTTCCACATCCGCAGCCCGCCCTTCTTCGACTCGCCGAAGTAATCCGAGTTGAAGACACGCGTCACACCCTGCTCGAGGTCGACCGCGATCAGGCGGTCGTCCGGGTAGCCGTCGGCCTTCAGATTCGGCGTGTAGATGACCGTGAGCTCGGGCTCGAGTTCCTCGCCGTCGGCCGGCGAGAAGTAGAGCTGCTGTTGCATCCCGGCGATGTTCGCGTTCGCCGCCTCGATGTAGAGCCGGGCAGGCGTGCGGAACTCGGGGTCGTTTCCGATGTAGCCGTCGATCACGATCATCTCCTGATCGGCGATGTACTCGTCCTGCCGACCGGCCCAGCGCTCACCTTCTTCGCGGGTGATCGCCTGGTTTTGACCGTCGGGCTCGTCGGTGACGATGAAGGTCGAGCGCTTCGAGCGGCTGACGACCTCGGTCTGGACGTTGAGGTTGCCGTAGCGCGTGGGGCGCGCGTTCGGCATCCGCGCGGCGACCTCCTTGAGCTCCTCTTCGTCCGGGTTGTCGATCACGCCAGCAGCGTCAGGCAGCCGGAAAAGCATCTTCGCCACGGCGGGGAGCATACCCAGGAGCCGATTTCCGCCACACAGTTGGGGCGCGGCACAATGCAGCCATGGCCGAGCCTTACGTTCTCAAGAGGGCCAGACGCTGGCTCTCGCTGATCCTCGGCGCCGTCGTGGTCGCGCTCCTGCCCTGGACGGCCTACCTCAGCGCGACGCTGCCGGGGGAGCACGTCACCCACCACTGGGACCTCGCCTGGGCCGGGTTCGACCTATTCGAGGCGAGCGTGCTCGCGGCGACGCTCATCGCGTTCCTCAAGGAGTCGCAGTGGGTGGCGCTGCTCGCCGCCTCAGCGGGGACGACACTCCTCTGTGACGCGTGGTTCGACCTGGTCACGGCCGGGAGTGGCCGGGAGCTGAGCTGGGCGCTCGGCGAGGCGATCGGCGGCGAGCTCCCGCTGGCGATCCTCTGCTTCTGGCTTTCCGGCGAAGCGACCGGCGGCAGCGTCAGCGACGACCCGGCTTCGGAAGCTGACCCTCGGCCCACAGCGCCGCGAGACCCACGCGGGGAAGGCCAAGCGCGCGCTGGTACACCAGGTAGCGCGGCTCCCAGCGAGGGAAGAACTTCGCGTTGAAGCGGTAGAGCCGCTCGATCTGAAAAAAGCGGTCAGCGAGCAGAAGCACGCGAGCAGACGCGCGCTCCAGTAGCCCGCGCGGCGCATGGATGACGCGCGCGAAGACGGAGAAGTTCAGCGAGATCTCTTCGACGCCGCGGTCTCGCAGATGCTCGACCGCGCGCACGACGAGGAACTCAATCAGTCCGTTCGGCGTGTCCGGATCGCGTCGCATCAGCGAGAGCGAGACCGCTGGACGGCCGAAGCTCGGCGCGAAGTGGAGGAACCCGCGTGCCCGTCCCTCATGATCGCGGCCGACGAGCACGAGGCTGTCGGCGTGGTCGTCGCTACGAAGCGCGTCGAGCGACATCGCGAACCCGCGCTCGTCCTCACCCTGCCGCCAGCGGCGGCTGATCGCTTCGAGCTCGCGGAGCTCGGCAACGCTGAGATCGCCGAGCGCGTGGAGGCTAGCCTCGTAGCCGGCCTTCTCCAGGCGCGATACGGACTGGCGCACCTTGCGGATCGCGCGGCCCTCGAGCGAGAACGACGCCGTCTCGATCACGCCTTCGTCGCCGAGGTAGAGCGCGCTGAGCCCGAGCTGCTTCCAGAGCGGGAGCAGCGCTTCGCCGGCGCCGACGGCCGCGAGCCGGAGCCCGCGTACCTCCGCGAACGAGCCGAGTTGCCGGAACAGGTCCGGCAGCGCGTCTTCCGCACCTACGGGATCTCCGGAGACGAGCAGCACCCCCGCCTCGACGCGGTAGCCGACGAAGGCGCGCCCGTCGGAGCTGAAGAGGTAGTACTGGTCGCGCCGGAGCTTGAAGTACGCGAGCGTGTCCTTTCCATGCCGGCGGACGAGCGCGCTGGCGGCGCGGCGCACGCGCAGGTCAGGCAGAGAGCGCGGAGGCGCCAAGGGACGCAGGAGCAGCCAGAGGCAGGCGCCGACCGTGAGCAACGCGGCGACGCCGACGGCTTCGTCGACGCTGCCGAGCTCGCCGTGAAAGTCGAGGGGGCCCGGCTGCCAGAGCATTGAGTCCATCGTCGCGCGGACGACGGTGCCGAAGCTGGCGCTCTCGGGAGCGGCGATCCAGACGGCGAGCCAGCAAAGCAGGAAGCCGGCCGCCGCCGCCAGCGGTACGAGCCTCAACGCGGCCCTCAGCCCCACCGGATCGTGGCGCACGCAGAAGGAGCGCCGGCCAAGCCAGAGGATCGCGGCAAGCCCGACGCTCGCGGCGGCGGCCTCGATGTCCAACCCTTTGACGAGGTCGAGCACGGCGAGCCCCACGAGCAGCACGAGCGCGAGGCGCAGCGCTCCCCGCCGCCGGCGCCACAAGTACGGGGCGGTCGCGAGCAGCAGGAGCGAGGTCGGGACCGCGATCGCGTGCGAGACGCGCAGCTCCTGCAGCGACGCGACGTGCAGCAGGAGGCGGCTGCGCCAGCCGCTGCTCGGCGTGACGGCCGAAGCCAGGTTGACGAGGCCTGCGAGCCCGGCCGCGATCGCGGCGAGGCGTGGCAGCGGCGCTACCCGGCTCGCCACTCGTAGCGGCGCTTGCGGCCCGTGCAGCCCGAGCCGCCATTCGTTCGTGTCACGCCCCGAAGGAGTCACGTCCCGCCAGTCCTTGGCCACGAGCCACACGCCGGCTGCGGCGACGGTCGCCGAAACCAGGCCGGGATGAACCCGGTCGAAGAGGGCCCCGGCCGCAAGCCCGAGCAGCAGCGCGGCGCCCAGGTGCCACTCGTGGACGCGTGTGCCGAGCACGTAGACGCGTGGCCCAAGCCGATGTCGATCGATCCGAAACACGCCTTCACCACACCTTAGTCCGCCCACATGAAGTCGGGGTGAACGCGACAATCGTCACGCGGCCGCTGCCCAAGGCGATCCGATAGGTTCCGAGGCGTGGAGGCGAAGCACGACGTGCTCGTCGTCGGCGCCGGCTGCGCGGGAATGCGCGCGGCCATCGAGGCGCACGACGCGGGGGCCGATGTGGCCCTCATTTCGAAGATCCATCCCGTCCGCAGCCATTCCGGCGCGGCCGAGGGCGGGATCAACGCGGCCCTCGGCAACGCCTCGGAGGACGATCCCGGGAAGCACTCGTTCGACACGGTCAAGGGCTCGGACTACCTCGGCGACCAGGACGCGATCGAGATCCTTTGCACCGAGGCTCCCGACGACGTCTACCAGCTCGAGCACTGGGGAGCCGTCTTCTCGCGCACGGAGGACGGCCGCATCGCGCAGCGTCCGTTCGGCGCGGCCGGCGAGCCGCGCACGGCCTATGCGGCCGACATCACCGGGCACGTGCTCGTGCACGTGCTCTACGAGCAGGTGATGAAGCGCGAACTACAGGTCTACGAGGAGTTCTTCGTCTGGAAGCTCGTCGAGCACGAAGGCCGCTGCCAGGGCGTGATCGCCTGGAATCTGCTCGACGGTGGCCTGACGACGATCGGTGCGAAGACCGTGATCCTCACGACGGGCGGCGCGGGGCGGCTCTACACCGGCACGACCAACGCCTACGCCTGCACCGGCGACGGGATGGCGCAGGCACTCGCGCTCGGCGTCGCGCTCGAGGACATGGAGATGATGCAGTTCCACCCGACGACGCTCGCGCCGACCGGCGTGCTGATCACCGAGGGCTGCCGCGGCGAGGGCGCGTACCTGCTCAACTCGGAAGGCGAGCGCTTCCTCAAGCGCTACGCGCCGAACGCGATGGAGCTCGCGTCACGCGACGTGATCTCGCGCGCGGAGCAGACGGAGATCGACGAGGGTCGCGGCGTCGACGGCAACGTCCTGCTCGACCTGAGGCATCTCGGCGCGGAGAAGATCCTCGAGCGTCTCCCCGGCACGCGTGAGCTCTCGATGGTCTTCGCCGGCATCGACCCGATTCACGAGCCGATCCCGGTCCGGCCGGGGGCGCACTACCACATGGGCGGCGTCGACACGGACGTCTGGGGCCGCACGTCGCTCGAGGGGCTCTACGCGGCCGGCGAGTGCGCATGCGTATCCGTCCACGGCGCGAACCGCCTGGGCGGCAACGCGCTGATGGAGACGATCACATACGGCAAGCGCGCCGGCGCGCACGCCGCCGAGTGGGCGCTGACCCACACCACTGTCGAGGTGCCCGAGAGCGCGGAGACCGACGCCGAGCGCGAGCTACAGCAGCTGCTCGACCGCACCGAAGGCGAGCGGCCGTGGTCGATCCGCAACGAGCTCGCCGAGACGATGCACGTCAACTTCGGCGTCTTCCGGCGCGAGGAGCTGATGCGCAAGCAGGGCGAGATCGTCGAGAGCCTGCGCGAGCGCTACGAGCGCGTGACGGTCGAGGACAAGGGCCAGGTCTTCAACAACGACCTGACGCAGACGCTCGAACTCGGCTTCCTGCTCGACCTCGCCGCGTGCATGGTCGTCGCGGGGATCGAGCGCAAGGAGAGCCGCGGCGCCCATGCGCGCCCGTACGACTTCCCCGACCGCGACGACGAGAACTACCTGCGCCACACGATCGTGCGGTGGGTCGACGGCGCGCCCAAGCTCGAGTGGAAGCCGGTCACGATGACCAAGTGGAAGCCGATGGAGCGGACCTACTGATGCGCCGCTTGCCGGCGATCGCGATCCTCGCGGTGCTCGCGGCCGGGTGTGGCGGCGGCGGCGCCTCGGCCTCGAGCGGCGATATCGCGAAGGCGGCGAAGAAGACCGCCGGTACCGGCAGCTTCGAGGCCGACTTCACCATCTCGGCGCAGGGCCTCAGCGGAAAGGGCAGCGGCGTCTTCAACAACGGCAAGCACCCGTCCGGCCAGCTGAACATGTCGGTGACGGCGAGCGGGCGTCAGATCCCGGTCGACACCGTCGTCACGGGCGATGTCTTCTACATGCGCTCGCCGGCCTTCGCGCGCACGCTGTCGCAGGGCAAGCAGTGGATCGAGCTCGACCTCGCGAAGCTCGCGCAGCAGCGCGGCGTCGACCTCGGAGGGCTCCTGAACGCAAGCCCGACGCCGACGAATGCGCTCGCGTACCTCGCCGGAACAGAGAGCGTGCAGAAGGTCGGGGCGGAGACCGTCGCCGGCGTCAAGGCCACCCACTACAAGGTGACCGTCGACATCCAGCGCGCGGCGGACAAGGCAACCGCCAGCGTGCGCACGTCGCTGAAGAGCGTGATCGCGCAGAGCGGCCTGAAGAAGCTGCCGGTCGACGTGTGGGTCGACGCGAACGGCTACATTCGCAAGGTGATCTACGCGGAGCATGCGTCGCGGAGGCAGGCGGCCAACGTGACGATGGAGCTGCACGACTTCGCCGGTCACACGGCGATCGCGCCGCCGCCGGCGGGCTCGGTCGTCGACCTGACCAAGTTGGCGGGAGGCGGGTAAGTGGCCGTTCCGGCAATGATTGCCTGTCTCTCGCCCACTACCACGCTTGGTGCTAGCGCCCGAGAGCCGAGACATCATCACCGGAGCGGCCACTAGTGGACGTCGCGCTGAAGGTCTGGCGGTACGACCCGGAAAGCGGCGACAAGGTGCTGCGCGAGTACGAGGTCGACGCGCCTGAGTGGGCGTGCCTGCTCGACGTTCTCGACCTGATCAAGGACAAGCACGACGGCACGCTCGCCTACCGCAAGAGCTGCCGGATGATGATCTGCGGCTCGTGCGGGATGCGCATGGACGGCCGTGCCATCCTCGCGTGCAAGGAGCGGATGAAGCCGATCGTCGACGCCGGCCACGTCCCCGTCATCTCGCCGATGGGGAACATGCCCGTGTTGAAGGACCTGGTCGTCGACATGGGGCCCTTCTGGAACAAGATTCGCGCGGTCAAGCCATGGCTTGACCCCGGGTACGACGAGGTCGCAGAGAAGGAGCGCGTCGTTTCGCAGCAGCAGATGAACGCGATCCACAAGGAGTCGCTCTGCATCATGTGCGGCTGTTGCGTCTCGGAGTGCAACTCGATGGAGTCCGACCCGGAGTTCCTCGGGCCGGCGGCGCTTGCGAAGGGCTTCCGGTTCCAGGGGGACGTCCGCGACCACGACGACATCGGCCGCTTGAACGAGTACAACCAGGAGCACGGGATCTGGGACTGCACGCGCTGCTATTTCTGCAACGAGCGCTGCCCCAAGGGCGTCGACCCGCGCGACGCGATCGCGAAGCTCGGCGCCGAGTCGATCCGGCAGAACGTCGACCACGACATGGGCGCCAAGCACGCGAAGTGGTTCGTCAAGTCGGCGGAGACGACGGGTTGGCTGCGCGAGACCGAGCTCGTGCCCAAGACGCAGGGCACGGTCTCGGCGATCAAGCAGATCGGCTTCGCGCTCAACCTCGCCCGCCACGGCAAGGTGCCTCCGCCGTTCCCGCCGCATGTCGCCAAGGACGTGCGCGAGGCCCGCGCGCTGCACGATCTCGTGCGCGAGCAAGGGCGCGAGGGAGCCGCCGGGATCGTCCAGGGAGAGCACGCCCTGGCGCAGATCGAGCACGTGCTGGAGGCGGACCCGGAGCACGCGCCCGCGAGCCGCATCGCCCCCGAGCAGGCCGGCGGCAAGAGCGGGGGCGACTGAGGTGAAGGTCGCCTACTACAAGGGATGCCTGGCCTCGCTCTCGGCGAAGGAGCTCGACATCTCGACGCAGGCGCTCGCGCCCAAGCTCGGACTCGAGCTCGAGGAGCTCGAGTCGGTCACCTGCTGCGGCGCCGGCGACATCCACGAGGCGGAGCCCGACTACTACCTCCACCTGAACGCGCGCATCCTCGCCTACGCCGAGCAGACGGGCGCCGACACGCTGATGACGATCTGCAACGTCTGCACGCTGAACCTGCGACAGGCGAACTGGCAGCTGAAGAACGACGACGATCTGCGCGCGCGGGTGAGCGCGAACCTCGAGACCGTCGGCGCGCCGCCGTACGAAGGGACCGTCGAGGTCAAGCACCTGCTCTGGCTGATCGCCGAAGGCGAGGGCTTCGAGCTGCTCAAGGGCGTCGCGCACAAGGGCCTCAAGGGACTCAAGATCGCGCCGTTCTACGGCTGCCAGATCCTGCGGCCCTCGAAGATCCTCGGCTTCGAGGATCCCGACCGGCCGTGGTCGCTCGAGGCGATCATCGAGGCCTGCGGCGGCGAGCCGGTCGACTACCCGGCGAAGATCAAGTGCTGTGGCTTCCCGATCATCCAGGCGCGCGAGGAGACCGCTCTCGGCGAGCTGATCCAGCCGATCGAGCAGGCGAGCGAAGCCGGAGCCGACGCGATCGTCACGCCGTGCCCGCTCTGCCACCTCTCGCTCGACGCTTGGCAGTCGAAACTGCGCAAGGCCACTGGCAAGGATTACGCGATGCCGATCCTGCACCTCTCGCAGCTGATCGGAGTTGCCGCCGGGCTCGAGGAGTCCGAGCTCAAGTTCAAGCGGCACGTCGTCTCCGTCGAGCCGGTCGTCGAGAAGCTCGAGGCGTAGCTTGCGGCTCGCTCGGCTCGGCGGCGCGGCCGCCGCGGCCGGACTTGCGTGGGGTCACTTCGAGGCCGGCTGGGTGCGGCTGGAGACGCTTGCGTGCCCACTACCGGAGCTGCCCCTCGAGCTCGACGGACTGCGGATTGCCCACCTCTCCGACCTTCATCTCGGCGTGCCTTCGCGGGGCGCCGCGGCGGTGGAGCGGGCGGTCGACTGGGTCGAGGAGCGCCGGCCCGACCTGACCCTGATCAGCGGCGACCTGCTCTCACGCCCAGGCGGCGAGCCGCGGCTGCGTGAGCTCCTCGCGCGGCTCCCTCACTGCTACGCGGTGCTCGGCAACCACGACTTCGCCTCGACTCGCGACCCGTTCTCCCGCCCGGCCGCGGTCGCCGACCTCGCGCCCGCGACGCTGCTCACGGACGACTCGCGGACGATCGAGCTTCGCGGCAAGCGCGTGCAGATCGTCGGCGTCGACCCGCGCTCGTTCCGCGGGCGGGTGCCGCGGCCCGAGCGGCTCGTCGATCCGGAGGCCGAGCTGCGCATCCTGCTCTGCCACTTCCCGGACATGATCGACCGGCTCCCCAAGGGCGCGTTCGACCTCGTCCTCTCGGGTCACATCCACGCCGGCCAGATCTGTCTCCCGTGGCCGGGAGGGAGGGTGCCGCTCGCCCACATCCGCGGGACGTACATCCGCGGCCTCTACCGCCGGCCCGCGGCGACGCTGCACCTGTCGGCCGGCCTCGGCACGACCTTCGTCCCGTTCCGCTTCCTCGCGCGGCCGGAGGCGACGGAGCTCGTCCTACAATCCGCGCCATGAGCATCCGGATCGGGGGTCTCACCGGCGCGACCCTCGAGCACGCCCCCACCGTCTGCCACAGCTGCGTCTGGTGGCAGTCCCGTACCGGCCGCCGCGAGCGGGACAAGCGGCGCTGGATCGAGAAGGCCGAGTCCGACTTCGGCGCGTGGGGGACGATCTACTACGACGACGACGGGCGCGCGCTGGGGTCGATGCAGTATGGGCCTGTGCGGCTGTTCCCGCGCTCCGCTGAGCTTCCGGCGGGGCCGCCGTCGGACGACGCGGTCCTCGTCACCTGCGCGTACCTCCTCGACCGCTCGAGCCCGTGGGTGCTCCAGTCCCTGTTCCTCGCCGCCATCGGCGAGGCAAAGGACAAGGGCGCCGCCGCGCTCGAGGCGTTCACGTACCGCTATCCCGAGGGCGAGTCGGAGTACGAGCGCTTCCTCGTGCACCGCACGGTCTTCCCGCACGACTTCCTGATGGACTTCGGCTTCCGCACGGTGCGGTCTGCCGGGCTTGTGGAGCTGGCGCGCCTGGAGCTCGGCGGGCTCGTGCCGGTGCTAGAAGGTAAGCGCGCGAAACTGCTGCGGTCGGTTCGAGAAATCCTCCTGCCGGTGCCGCTTCCGGCGCCCAGGCCGCCGGCGTAGCGCGAACGCGAACGAGCCGTTCGGCTAGGCCGGTCTATCGTTTGGGATGGTCAAAGCGAGGCGCCGTTCGTGGTAGGAAAGGCACATGGCGCTGAGTGCGCGTTACCGGACCGTGCTCGCAGCCGATCTTGCGGGAGGACTCACCACGCTCGTCATGGTGCTTCCTTTTGTTCACTTCGCCTACGCCAGCACCGCCTTGCACGCGACGATCGAGACCGCGTCGGGGATGATCGCCATGCTCGGGGCGTTCCTCGTGCTCGGCCGCTTTCGCCGCACCGCTAGGTCGGAGGACCTGGCTCTCGCAATCGCGCTCGGGCTTCTCGCCTGCGCGAACTTCGTCTTCTCGGCGATGCCGTGGGCACTGCTCAGCGAGGACTCGTTGAGGTTTTCGGCCTGGACCTCGCTCCTCGGCACCGTCGCGGGAGCGGCCATTCTCGCGGTTGCTTCGTTGATGTCGAGCCGACGCTTGAAGCGTCCGAAAGCGACGGCCCGCAAGGTGCTGAGCCTCGCGGTTGCCGCATACCTTTGCGTAGGGGTCCTCGCATTGATCTTCGAAACTCGATTGCCGCTCGGGCTCGGACCGACCACATCCGTGCCGGCGAGCCACATCCACTTCGTCGGCTCACACGCCCTGATCCTGATGCAGCTCGCGGCGGCGGCCCTCTTCATGGTCGCCGCAGTCGGGTTCACGCGCCGCGGCGAGCGCACTGGCGACGAGCTGATGACATGGCTCGCCGCGAGCGCGGCCCTCGCGTCGTTCGCACGGCTGAACTACGCGTTGTTTCCGTCTCTCTACACGCAGTGGGTGTACGTGGGCGACGCGCTCAGGCTGGGCTCGTACCTGCTGCTGCTCGGGGGCGCCGCCCGCGAGATCGTTCAGTACCAGCACAGGCTTGCTGACGCGGCGAAGATGGAAGAGAGGCGCCGGGTTGCGCGAGAGCTCCACGACGGCCTCGCGCAGGAACTCGCCTTCGTCGCCGCGCAAGGGCGCTCGCTCAGCAGGCGGCCGGACTCAGTGGAGATCAAGTACCTCGCCGCGGCCGCAGAGCGCGCGCTGGACGAGTCGCGACGGGCGATCGCGCTCCTGACCCATCCTCCGGACGAGCCACTCGACCAAGCGCTCGTGCAAACGGTGGAGGAGCTGGTCAGCCGGGCTGGCGGCCGCGCTTGCTTCGACATCCAAGAGGGGATCGAGGTTCTGCCGGAGACGAGAGAGGCGCTGTTGCGGATCGTCCGCGAGGCGGTCACGAACGCGAGTCGCCACGGCCGCGCGAATCTGATCACGGTCGAGCTCGAGAACGGCAACGGGCTCCGGCTTCGAATCGCCGATGACGGTGTTGGATTTGAGCCGGCTGCGCTGGATCCCGATGAGACCGGCTTCGGCCTGATCACCATGCGGGCGCGAACCGAGGCGATTGGCGGGCAGCTCCGGATCGCCTCGCTCGCACAGGGCGGCACCGAGGTCGAGGTGGTGATCCGCTAGTGGAGAAGCTGCGTGTGCTGGTCGCCGACGACCACCCGATGACCCGGGTCGGCGTCCGCCTTGCGCTTGAGCGCGGCGGGTTCGAGATCTGCGCGGAGGCCGATGACGCTCCGGGCGCGGTCGAGGCTGCCGAACGCGAGCGCCCCAACGTCTGCGTGCTCGACATCCAGATGCCCGGCAGCGGAATCTGCGCGGCCGAGGAGATCTCGAAACGGGTGCCCGAGGCCGCGATCGTGATGCTGACGGTCTCACGCAGTGACACCGACCTGTTCGACGCGCTCCGCGCGGGAGCGTCCGGCTACTTGCTCAAGGACACGGACCCCGAGCGGCTCCCGCTGGCGCTGCGCGGCGTGCTCGAAGGCGAAGCCGCGCTGCCGCGCCATCTCGTCGCCCTCGTGATCGAGGAGTTTCGCGAGCGCGGCCGCCGCCGGCCACTGCTCAAGCGTCGCGGTGTCGTGCTCACGGATCGCGAGTGGGAGGTGCTGGAACTGATGAGCCACGGCCTGACGACGTTCGAAATCGCCGACCGCCTCTTCATCGAGCCCGTCACGGTGCGGACGCACGTGAGCGCGATCTTGAAGAAGCTCCAAGTTTCAAGCCGAAAAGCGGCGCTCGAGCTGATCGAGCGTTGAGATTGCTGGTGCGAACTGCGAATGGCTGGGGAGCCGGGTCAGACCGGGTACGCGGCGCTCGAGGCCGCACGGAGCGCAGAAGGCGTCGTCACGAGCAGGCGTACAGGGCTCCCGAGCGCGAGCTTGAGCTTCGGCATGATCGCCTCGTCGGTCGGATCGGTGACCGCGACTGAGACGGTGCCGTCGGGATGGAGACGGATCGGAATCGCCCGGAACTCCTCGGCCTGCTTCCGGTTCAGGAGCTCCGCGGCACGGTGGTCGACCGAGGTCACACCGATGTCGACGAACTCGACGCCGGCCTGCTCCGCCAGCACTCTGGCGATGTCGTCCTCGAAGCAGATCCGCAACCGCACGAGCGCCTCGCCGAGCAGCTCGCCGGGCTCACGCTGCTCGAGCGCTCGATCGAGCTCGTCGTGCGTGAGCAGCCCTTTGCGCAGCAGCAGAGCTCCCAGATGGGAGCGGGGCTCGTTTTCAAAGAAGCTGTGGTCGAGTCGGGCAGGCCGCATCTCGGCGTACGTATCGGGTTTTCACCCGCGCTCCTTGAGGATTCGAGCGGAATCCGCTGTTTTTACGCGGCGACGGCGCGCTGCGAGAGCACGAGCTCGGCTATCTGGATGCCGTTCAGGGCCGCGCCCTTGCGGAGGTTGTCGCAAGCGAGGAAGAGCGAGAGGCCGTGCTCGGCGGCCGGATCGCGACGGATGCGGCCGACGAGCGCCTCGTCCGCGCCTGCCGCGAGGCCGGGCGTGGGGAAGTCCTCCACCCGCACGGACGCAGCGCCGGCAAGTAGCTCGCGCGCGCGCGCGGGCTCGAGCGGCTCCTCCGTCTCGACCCAGACGGACTCGGCGTGGCCGACCGGCACCGGGACGCGCACGCACGTCGCGCTGATTGGCAGCTCCGGGAGCTCGAGGATCTTGCGCGTCTCCTCGCGCAGCTTGACCTCCTCGTCGAACTCCTCGCCGTCGAAGTCCCAGTCTGTCGAGAGGTCGTGCTCGGCCTGCGGCTCGTCGAGGAGCCGCTGGAGGCGCTGCGCGCCCTTGCCCGAGGCGGACTGGTAGGTGGCGACGCGCGCCGTCCGCAAACCGGCGGCTTCGTGCAGCGGCTTCAACACGAGCGTCAGCGGGATCGCGCAGCAGTTCGGGTTCGCGAGCACGCCCTCGTGCTCGAGCGCGCGCTCGGCGTTCACCTCGGGCACGACGAGCGGTACGCCGTCTTGGAGGCGGAAGGCCTCCGACTTGTCGACACAGACGGCGCCGCCGCGCACCGCGTGCGGGACGAGCTCGCGGCTCGCGCTGGAGCCGACCGAGAAGAGGCAGATGTCGAGGTCTCCGGCCGCCAGCACCTCGGGCGTCGCCTCCTCGACCACGCGCCCGTCGATCTCGCTGCCGGCCGAGCGCGCCGATGCGAACAGGCGGACGTCGTCGAAGCCGCGCTCGCGCAGCAGTTGAACGACGACCCGGCCGACCGCACCGGTCGCGCCGATCACTCCGACCCTAGGCATGCTGGCGCTCGGCCTCCGGCGCGTCGAGCTCGAACGCGCGGTGCAGCGCCGTGACCGCCGTCTCGACCTGGTCGCTGCGCACGTGGCAGGCGATCTTGATCGGCGAAGTCGTCACGACCTCGGGCTCGATCCCCGCGCCGGCGAGGGTTTCGAACGCCTTCGCCGCGACTCCGGGGTGGCTCTTCATGCCGGCGCCGATCACGCTGACCTTGCCGAGGTCGTCGCGCGCACTCCACTCGACGTCGAGGCCGTCGAGCACCTCGGTGGCAGTGTCACGGTCTTCGGCCGGAGCCGAGAAGACGATCTCGGGACTCGTCTGGACGATCGTGTCGACGTTGACGCCGGCCCCGGCGAGCGCCGTGAAGAGGAGCGAGGGCGTCGTGCCCTCGACGCGGTAGAGCGTCTCCTCGCGCGTGTGCGTGACTCCGGAGATGAGCGCCTTCTCGAGCATCCGATCGTCCTCCTCGCGAATCCAGGTTCCGTCCTCCGCCGAGAACGTCGAGCGCACGTGCAGCTTGACGGAGTGGTTGCGCGCGATCTCGACCGAGCGTACCTGCAGCACCTTCGCGCCTGATGCAGCCATTTCGAGCATCTCCTCGTAGCTGACCGCGTGCAGCTTGCGCGCCTCGGGCACGAGCCGCGGGTCGGCGGTGAAGACGCCCTCGACGTCGGTGTAGATCTCGCAGACCTGCGCGCCGAGCGCGGCGGCGAGCGCGACCGCGGTCGTGTCCGAGCCGCCGCGACCGAGGGTCGTGATGTCGAAGTCGGTCGAGACCCCCTGGAAGCCGGCGACGAGCACGATCCGGTCCTGGTCGAGCGCCTCGTGGATTCGCCGCGCGCGGACGTCGACGATCTTCGCCCGGCCGTGCACCGTGTCGGTGACGATCCCGGCCTGCGAGCCGGTGAGCGAGATCGCCTCGGCGCCGAGATCGTGAATCGCCATCGCGGCCAGGGCGCAGGAGATGCGCTCGCCGACCGACGTAAGCATGTCGAGCTCGCGTGGTTTCGGCCGCGGCGAGACTTCGTAGGCGAGCCGGACGAGGTCGTCCGTTGAGTCGCCCATCGCGGAGAGCACCCCCACGACGCGGTTTCCGGCTCGGCTCGCCTCGACGAGCCGGCGGGCGACGTCCTTGATCTTCCCTGGGTCGGCGACGGAGGTGCCGCCGAACTTCATCACCACGGTGCCGACGCGGGGCTCGGCTCCCGCAACGGCTGGGATCGCCTCGAAGTCGGTCGTGGTCACGGCGAACAGTGTAGGTCTACATTTCCCGGCGCCCGCTCAACGCCCTGCCGAGGGTGACCTCGTCGGCGTACTCGAGATCGCCGCCAACGGGGAGGCCGCTTGCCAGGCGTGTGACGCGGACGCGGCCGCGCAGCCGGTCGGCCAGGTACGCAGCCGTGGCCTCGCCGGTCATGTTCGGGTTCGTCGCGAGCACGACCTCCTGGACGCCGTTCCGCTCGACGCGCCCGAGCAACTCGTCGATGCGTAGGTGCTCCGGCTCGACGCCGTCGAGTGGCGAGAGCGAGCCGCCCAGCACGTGGTAGAGGCCGCGGTACTCGTGCGTGCGCTCGACCGAGATCAGGTCGGCGGGCTGCTCGACGACGCAGACGATCGTGTGGTCGCGCCTCGCGTCGCGGCAGATCTCGCAGGTCTCCTCCTCGGTCAGGTTCCCGCACTCGCGGCAGAAGCGGACGCGCTCCTTGACCTCCTCGAGCGCGCGCGCGAGCGCGAGGGCCTCGTCCTTCGGCACACGCAGGAGGTGGAAGGCGAGGCGCTGGGCGGTCCGCTGCCCGACCCCGGGCAGGCGCGTCAGTTGTGCGACGAGGTTCTCGACGGCTGGGCTGAACACCAGCCCATTGTGCCTGGGAGGGCATGACGCACTAGAGCTGTGCCCCCCGGCCACGCCACTCGCCCCGATGCGGCGTCCTCAGTCGCGCCCGTACCGTCCAGGTACGAGCACTCCCTGCGTCCTTGCCTCGGAACGAGTGCCGCGCCCCGGGAACGAGCACTAGCGCGCCAAGCCCCCCGCTACCCGTCGCCGAAGCCGGCGTTCTCGGCCAGGCGGCCGAGTGCGACCACGAGTAGCGACGCGGCGACCTCCGGATGCGTCGCCACCAGCTCGCGGAAGCTCGCGCGGTCGAGCGCCAAGCACCGCAGCTGCGTCTTCGCCCGCACGCGCGCCGTGCGGGTTGCATCAGGCTTCATCAGCGCGAGCTCGCCGAAGAACTGGCCGGGGCCGAGCTCGATCTCGCCGCGCTTCGTCTCGACGACCGCGGTCCCCTCGGCGATGAAGAACATCCCCGTGCCGGCCGTTCCGGGCTGGACGAGCAGCTGGTCGGCGGGGATCTCGACCTCGTTGACGACCTCGGCGACGGAGCCGAGCTCCTCGTCGCCGAGGTCGGCGAAGAGCGGCACGCGCCGGAGCTCCTCGATCCGCCCGTCCACTAGAGCCCCGGCAGGCCCAGGCCCTGCATACCGCCGAGCGCGGGGCCGAGCTTGGTCTCGATCAGGCTCTGCGACGAGCGCAGCGCCTCGTTCACCGCCGCCACGACCATGTCGGCGAGCATCTCCGGGTCCTCAGGGTCGATCGCCTTCGGGTCGATCGTGATCTCCTTGATCTCGCCGCCGCCGGTCGCGGTGACGGTGACCATTCCGCCGCCCGCGGTCGCCTGGACGGTCTCGTTCTTCAGCTCCTCCTGCGCCTGCTGCATCTGCGCTTGCATCTGCTGGACCTGCTCCATCATCTTGCCGAAGTCCATGCTCACTGGTCATCCACCTCCCGCGCGTCGAACGTCCCTTTCATCAGCTCGATGATCTGCTCTTCGCTCACCGGCTCGTCGGGCGCTGCCTCGGCCTCGCCGCCGTTCTCGCCGACCTCGAACGCGAGGTCGAGGTGGCGGCCGGTGATCTCGTAGAGCGCCTCGGCGAGCAGGGTCGCGTTCCTCGGCTCCTCCGCGAGCTGGCGGTGGAACGAGGCGGCGCTCGGGAACTCGACGGTCAGCGTGTCCCCGGCCAGGCCCTTCGGGTGCGCCTCGCGCAGCACCGACGCGGTCGGGATCGACTTCTCCTCGACCGCGGGGAGGATCGTCCGCTGCCAGGCCTCCTGCAGCTGCTCGAGCTCGAGCGACGGCACCTCGCCGGGGGCCACCGGCTCTGGGGCAACAGTGTCTGTCACTGTGAGTGTCACCGGGGCTTGGCTCGAAGGGGCACCTCGCTCCAGCAGCTCGAGCCGATGCGCGGTCGACTCGCGGGAGAGATCCGCCGCCGGCCGCGTCACCTTCACGAGCGCGAGCTCCAGTGGCAACCGCGGATCGCCGCCCTGCCGCATGTCGTCGACGGCGACCACGAGCAGGTCGCAGAGTCTCAGCACCGTCGCCTCGGCGACCTGGTTCGCCTGCTCGCGCAGCCGCTCCCGCGTCTCCTCGGTCACCGGCAGCGAGTCGGGCACCTCGCCCATGTGCTGCACGAGCAGCAGGTGCCGCAGGTGCTCGAGCAGGTCGGTCACGAGCCGGCCGAGATCCTGCCCCTGCTCCGAGAGCTCCTCGACGAACATCAGCGCGCCGGCCGTGTCGCGGTCGACGACTAGGTCGCAGAGTCGGAAGAGCGCCTCCTCCTCGACCGCGCCGAGAAGCTGGAGCACCGCCTGCACCGTGACCTCGTTCTCGGTTGCTGCCGCGAGCTGGTCGAAGGTCGAGACCGCGTCGCGATAGGCGCCGCGCGCCGCGCGCGCGATCAGCGACAGCGCCGCGTCGGGCGCCTCGATGCCTTCGCCATCGGCCACGCGACGCAGCACCTGGACGAGCTCAGGCAGCCGCGGCCGCGCGAAGACGAAGGTCTGGCAGCGCGACCGGACCGTCGGCAGCATCTTCCCCAGGTCGGTCGTGCAGAAGACGAAGACGAGGTGGGGCGGAGGCTCTTCGATCAGCTTCAGCAGCGCGTTGAACGCGGCGTCGGTGAGCTGGTGCGCCTCGTCGAGGATGTAGACCTTGTGGCTGCCCTCGACCGGCTGGAGCACGACGCGCTCGCGGATCTCGCGGATGTCGTCGATCCCGCGCTGCGAGGCGGCGTCCATCTCGATCACGTCCAGCGAGGTTCCGTCGGCGATCGCGCGGCACGCGTGGCACGTCTTGTCCGGCGTGGGCGTCGGCCCGTGCTCGCAGTTCAACGCCTTCGCGAGGATGCGCGCCAACGAGGTCTTGCCGGTCCCGCGCGGGCCTGCGAAGAGGTACGCCTGCCGGATCTGCCCGTGGGCAATCGCGTTCTTCAGCGTTCTCGTGACCGCCTCCTGCCCGACGACCTCGTCGAAGTCCTGCGGGCGGTACTTGCGGTACAGGGCGGCCACGTAGCGACTCTATCGAAGGGGTCCCGACGCAACGCAACCCCCCCAAGGGCGCTCGCTTGCGACGCCGCCTAGAGCGCGTGCCGGCTTTGCCGGTGCGCTCGTCTTAACGCCGCGGCCTCGGGCCGGGCACACCGCGCGCCTGGGAGGGATCGCTTAGCGCTGCTTCCTTCCGGATCTGACGCGGTTCGCAAGCTCCCACCGCACGGGGCCCGACCCGAGCCCGCGGCGCGAAATCGATCGTACCAACGGCTATCCTGCGCGTCTGAAGGGCGTGTAGCTCAGCGGGAGAGCGCCCGCTTCACACGCGGGAGGTCCCTGGTTCGATCCCAGGCACGCCCACTCGCCGAGGCTTAGGGGAGCCCAGAGGTATTGGCATCCCCGCTCGCGAATGGAACGATTGGACGATGCGCCACCGCGACGACCTGCAGGGGCTTCGCGCAATCGCGGTTCTCCTCGTCGTGCTCGGCCACGCCGGGGCGCCTCACCTGAGCGGAGGCTACGTCGGCGTCGACGTCTTCTTCGTCCTCTCCGGCTTTCTGATCACAGGCCTGCTGCTCTCGCAGGCGGCGCGTGACGGGCGGGTGCGGCTGGGCGATTTCTACGTCAGTCGCGCGCGGAGGATCCTGCCAGCGGCCGTGCTCACGCTTGTCGTGACGGACATCGCGGCGCATCAGCTCCTCAACTTCGTGCGCGCGCGCGAGGCGGTGAGTGACAGCGTCTGGGCGGCGATCTTCGCCGCGAACGTGCACTTCGCGCGGGCGGGGACCGACTACTTCGCCCAGGACAGGCCCCCGTCGCCGGTTCAGCACTTCTGGACCCTTGCCGTCGAGGAGCAGTTCTACCTCGTCTGGCCGGTCGTGCTCGCGCTCGTGCTGCTCGTAGGTGTCCTGCGCAGGCGGCTGCTCTGGATCGTCGGCGCTGCGGGCGTCGCGTCGTTCGCGTGGTCGGTGCACGCGACCGCGGCGCACCCCGTCCCGGCGTACTTCTCGACCGCGGCCCGAGCCTGGGAGCTGGCGCTAGGCGCAGCGCTCGCGATTGGGGCGCCGCGACTCCGGGTACCCGCGGCGGCCGGCTGGGCCGGCCTCGGGTGCATCGTCGCCGCAGCGGTCGCATTCTCCGGTTCGACGCCGTTCCCCGGCTATTCGGCGCTCCTGCCGACGTTCGGGGCCGCGCTCGTGATCGCCGCGCACGGCGGCGGCGCTGCTCGGCTGCTTTCCCTGCCGCCGCTGCGGTACGTCGGCGACCGCTCGTACGCCTTCTACCTCTGGCACTGGCCGGTACTCGTGATCGCGACCGGCTACGCGGGGCACGCGCTCTCGACGCCGGCGCGCCTCGGCCTGTCGGCCGGGGCCTTCATGCTGTCGATACTGAGCTATGCCCTCGTCGAGAACCCGATCCGGCACATGAGGTGGCGCGCGCCCGGCGGCGCCCTCCTCTGGCCCGCCTCGGTCGTGGTGACCTTGGCGGTCGCGCTGCCGATCCTTGCCTCGCTGCACGCGACGGCCGCGCGCATCGCGGACGCCTCGGCGGCCGTACGGCCGACCGCGCTCGCAGCTCCGGCGGGAGCGTCGCGCGCCTCGTGGAAGCCGCTCGGAGCCGTCGCCGCGGCCGTGGATGCGGCGAAGCGCGGGGCTCGGCTGCCCTGGCCGCTCACGCCGTCGGTCGGCGACCTGAGCAAGGACTTCTACGCGTTCCCGAGCGGCTGCTCCGCGCACCGCGGCCAGACTTCGAGCTCGGTCTGCCGCCTGGGCGACACCGGCGCCGGCAAGACGCTCGTCGTGATCGGCGACTCGCACGCGCAGATGTGGATGCCGACGATCTTGAACCTGGCGCGCCGCGACGGCTGGACGGTCGTGCCGTTCGTCAAGGTCGGCTGCGTCCCGACGAAGTGGCTCCACAGCAAGGACTGGGGCTGCAGCGTCTGGTATCGCTGGGCCCTCGGGCGGGCGGCGAAGCTCCATCCGCAGGTCTCGCTGGTCGCCGCGAGCTGGGCGGACAGTCCGCGCGCGGCGCCGGCGCTCAAGGCGGTGGCGGCGCTGATCGGGAGCGTGACGCGCTTCTCGGCGACCACGATCGTCGTAGGCGATTCGCCGCACCAGCACCGACAGCCGGTCGACTGCCTGCTCTCCTCCGGCGCGACGATGCGCACCTGCGCGTCGAAGGCGACAGTCGCCGAGCTGCAGCTGAACGCGCGGGTCGCCGCGATCGCGTCCAGGCAGCGGGTGGGCTTCCTGAACGTGACGGGCTGGTTCTGCGCCCGCGCCTCGAGCGTCGCGGTGCTCTGCCCGGAGGTCGTCAACCGCACGATCGCCTGGATCGACCTCGGCCACGTCTCGGAGACGTACGCCCTCGAGCTCGCGACGCCGTTCCGGAACGCGTTCCGGCGCGAGCTCTTCCGCTAGAAAGAGCCCGCGCCGGGAGTCGGGCTAGAAGGAGCCCGGGACGATCTTCGCGTCGGCTGCCGTTCGCACCGTCACGTTCGTGCCGGCGGAGACGGCCGGGACGGCCTGGCCGAGCTGGGTGCTGCGGCTGATGTGTGCGGCGCCGAGGGCGCTGACCTTCACCGTGCCGAGCTTCGCCACGGCGACGTAGAACGTCACGCGCTTGCCCGCGAGCCGGCGGACGTGCTCGACCTCCGCCTCGAGCTCGCGCTGGCCGCCCTTCGCCCGGAACTTCGCCGAGCCCATCGCGGCCGGGAACGCCTTGGCCGCCTTGAGCACGATCCGCGCGCCCGGGCCGCCGGAGGCGAGCACCGTCGGGACCGAGACCGCCAGCAAGAGGGCCGTAACCGCGAGCAGGGTGGTGATGCGCTTCATGTCGTGCCTCCCGTAGTCGTTTGACCGTGTGCGTCGAGACTACGGAGCGGTTGTCCAACCCCTGCTCATGCGCGGGCAAGGCTTTTCCACGCGTCGGGTTAAGGGTTGGTAGGCATGTGAACCGCGCCTGACCCGGCCGTAAACCGCCGCTCTCGACGATGGCGGTGTGGACGCGAGACTCGACCGGCGCGCGCGCACCCGCAGGCTTCGCCTGCAGCGGTTCGTCGTGCTCGCCTCGTTCTTGCTGGCAGCGGAGTCGCCACCGCGGCGTTCGTCCCGCGCGGCGCGCCGCCTCGAGGAACTGCGCCTGTGCGTGCTCGAGCGGCGGCTCGACGCCCGGCTGGAGCTCGGCGAGTACGCGGCCCTCGTGCCCGAGCTGGAGTCGCTCGTCGAGCAGGAGCCGCTGCGCGAAGGCCTGCGCCGGCGTTTGATGGTCGCTCTCTATCGCAGCGGCCGCCAGGCGGAGGCGCTGGAGCGTTACCGCGAGGGGCGGAGCTTCTCGTTGTAGAGCTCGGCCTCGAGCCGGGGCCTGGGCTGCAGGAGCTCGAGCGAGCGATCCTGCGTCACGACCCGGCGCTCGAGGGACCGGTCGGGCCGGCGTCGCAGAGGCGGGGTCCCGTGGTTGTCGTCGGAGCAGCGCCGGTCCCACTGTTCGCGCCGCTTTGCGCGGACGGGCGCGAGCTCGTGCTGGTGGAGCTTGCGTCGGAAGCAGGCTCCCTTCGAGAGCTGGCAACAGCGCTCGAGCGAGTGCGGGACGAGCTCGGACAGGAGGGCGTCGCCGCGCGGATCGCGTGCTTTACGTCAGCCGAGCCGCTCGACGATGCGCTTCGGGTCGCCGCCGAGCAGTCGGCGGAGCTGCTCGTGCTCGACCGAGGCCTGGGCGAACTGCCTGAAGCCCCGCAGTGCGACGTCGTCGTCGTGGCGCGGCCGGAGCCGGCCTTTGTCATGGGAGCCCCGGTGGTCGTGCCCTTCGGCGGCGGTGCCGATGAGTGGGCGGCGCTCCAGCTGGCCGCCTGGCTGGCGCGGGCGCACGGCCTGCCGCTGCGGCTCGTCGGCGCCGAGGAGCGCGAGGGCCGCCGCGACGCGAGCCGCCTGCTGGCCTCCGCGTCCCTTGCGCTCCAACGCTTCGCGGGGAGCTCGGCCGAGCCGGTGCTCGCGGCGCCCGGCGCGGAGGGGATCCTTGCGCAGCCTGCGTCGCTGCTCGTCATCGCCCTCCCCACGGGCGAGCTCGGAGAGACCAGGCAGACGCTCGTCGAGCGCGCGGACGTCCCGGTTCTGCTCGTCCGCGGCGGCCTGCGTCCGGGCGGCCTCGCGCCCGACCGGACGCTGACGCGCTTCAGCTGGTCGTTGCGCGACGGCTAGGGGCCGCGTTGTCCGCGGCTCTAACGGCCGGCCGAGATTTCTCCCGTGCGTCCTGCACCTGCCGGGCCCGGCAAGCGCCGGGCCCGCCTCGCGAGCTCAGCTCGCTGCAGCGATGCGCACGCTCAGCTTCGCAACGGGGAAGTTGCGCAGCTTGCGCTTGAGGATGTCCGCAGACATGTGGGCCGCCTTTCGTTCCGCAGTGATAGGCCGGCTACAAACGTCGGCTGACGGGTGCCGCCGCGGCATCCCTCGAAGGAGCGCCATCCGCCCCTCGTTCTAGGGAGCGCCATCCGCCCCTCGTTCTAGGGTTTTTGTCGTGCGACCGGCCTTTTTGCAGCGTGGCGTCGCAGAGTTCGTGGGAACCTTCACGCTCGTCTTCGTGGGCGCAGGCTCGATCATCGCGACGCACGGCACGAACCTGACCGCGATCGCGCTGGCGCACGGGCTCGCGATCGGGGTCATGGCCTCGGCGGTCGGTCACATCTCCGGCGGGCATTTCAACCCGGCGGTCACGTTTGGCTTCGTCGTGACCCGCCGGATCGAGATCCACCTTGCGGCGGTCTACTGGTTCGCCCAGCTGACGGCGGCAGTGCTCGCGGCGTTCCTGCTCACCGCCGTGCTCCCGCAGAGCCAGACCGACGCTGTCAACCTCGGCGCGCCGGCACTCGGCTCCGGGATCGGCGCGGGCGGGGGCCTTGTGATCGAGGCCGTGCTGACGTTCTTCCTGGTCTGGGTGATCTTCGCCTGTGCGACCGACCCGCGCGGCACGTTCGCCTCGATTGCCGGCCTGGCGATCGGCTTCACGATCACGCTCGACATCTTCGTGGGCGGCGTGTACACAGGCGCCGCGATGAACCCGGCGCGCGCGCTCGGGCCGCAGCTCGTGCAGAACGTCTGGAGCGACGCCTGGGTCTGGTGGCTCGGCCCCGCCGTTGGCGCCGCCGCCGCCGCACTGCTCTACGACCGGCTCTACCTGCGGCCGGTCTCGCCCGAGCCGGTCGGGCCGCCCGAGACGGGGCTCGAGGAGCCGCGCCCGGGCGAAGCCGCGGCGATGTAGCTTTCCGCCCGTGGTGCTGCTGGCTCTCTCGACGGGGCACAAGCTCGGGCTCGGGCTCGCCGTCGCGGGCTTCGCCGGCTTCGCGCTGATCGTCTCGATGCTGGTGCCGCGCTACCGGCCGCAGTTCCCGGGACGCGGGCTCGGCGTCTTCCTCGTCGCGTGCGTGCTGCTCTTCATCGGGATGCTGGTCGCGGTCGAGATCTTCGGCAAGGAAGGCGGCGAGGCGAAGGCCGGCGCGGGGGCGACGACGCAGACCACCAGCACGACGACGACCCAGCAGACGGCGACGTCGACGACGACGGCGCAAAAGGCCGAGCAGGTGCAGGTGAGCGAGAGCGAGTTCAAGATCACGCTCGTCGGCAGCTCGGTCAAGGCCGGCCACGTCACCTTCGAGGTCAAGAACGACGGCAACATCCCCCACAACGTCGTAGTCGACGGCAACGGCGTGCACCAGTCGACGAAGAACCTGAACGGCGGCCAGTCGGAGGCGCTGAGCGTCGACCTGCAGCCCGGGACGTATGACCTCTACTGCTCGATTCCCGGCCACAAGCAGGCCGGCATGGATCTGAAGCTCACCGTGTCCTGAACGAACGAGGCGGAGAAGGAGGGATTCGAACCCTCGAGGCAGGGATTCTCCCCACCTAACGCCTTAGCAGGGCGCCGCCTTCAGCCACTCGGCCACTTCTCCGCGAGCGCAAAAGAATAGCCGAGCCTTTCGGCCGCTACCCTATGGCCCGCACCTGGGAGGGGTGGCAGAGCGGTCGAATGCGGCGGTCTCGAAAACCGTTTCGGGCGGTTTCGTCCGACGAGGGTTCAAATCCCTCCCCCTCCGCTAAACAAGCCGAAACCCGCTTCGCTAGGCGGGTTTCGGCTTCTCAGGTGCCGGTGCAATCGTACCGCTCACAACCGCCAAGAACCGCTCAGGACTGGCGCCGACTGGCGCAAAACTGGCGCATCGTTCTAGAGTCCGCTCCGTGCTCTACGAGGTTTACGTCGCCGGCCAAGACCCGTTCGACCACGGAAGACGACCGCAGTCTCGATGTGGACGATGTGTTCCCCCACGAAGGGGTCATGCACCGAGTCGACATGGTCGAGCCTGACCACAACGAGTATGACGCCGTCGTGCACATGAGGGCCCTCGGGCAGTAGACAGGAGAGGCCGCTACGCGCTGAAAAGGCCGGGGCGGGCGGCGAGCCGCACGGGCGGCGCAGCGTCGCGGACCTTTTCCGGCTGAAAGGAATACACTGGCTGTACTGGCCCTGCAGCCAGAACCCGGCCGAAAGCCCGAAGGCCACCAACGCGCGTTGGCGCGCGAGGCGATGAGCCCAGGCGAACAGAGTTTTGACTTGTAGGGCCAGTTCTCTGGGTGAGGGATCTATGAGCGCCAAGAGCGTGCTCTCATCCCTGAGTGCGCCGAGTGCCATCAGCTGTGGCTGCCGACGGACAGCGAGCGCTGGCGGGCCTATCTCGCCGGCGAGAACCTCGAACAGCCGGCGGAGGTCTTCTCTACTGCCCGCGCTGCGCCGAACGCTGTTTCGGCGACGACTAACGAGCAGTACCGACACGCCCGCGGCTGCGACTCGCGCCCTCGCCGACGCCCTGCTTGAAGCGGTGAACGTCCCTGTGTGGGACACTCGTGCCTCCCGACACGAAGGGGATCCTAATGCGGCAGGCATCCCGTGCGCATACGCCGGTCCCGCGGCGACTGCTGTTGCGGCCGCAGGTCGGTACCGGTTCGAAGGCGAGAATCGCCGACAGCGAGGGACGCGGACGCGGCGCTGCGAACGCTGGGCTCGGAATGAAGGCGGCGAGCTGGCTGTTTTTCCAGCTGAGCTTCAAGACCCCGCCAGCTCGAGGCCCGACGACCGGTGCGCTGGACTACGAGTACGACGAGGAATCGACTCGTCGCTTCCTCAGCCGCTTTGGGCGCGAGCTCGATTTCCGCGGCAAGTCCGTCGTCGACGTCGGCTGCGGTACTGGTGTGCTCTGCGTCGAAGCAGCGAAGCGCGGCTCCCGCCACGTCGTTGGCCTCGACGTGCAGCCGATCGATCCTGCCGTCGCCTACCTGCACGAGCGCCATCCCGACCTAGCGGAGCGTGTCAGCTTCGTCCGCACTGACGGCAGCCTCAGCGAGGTCACTGAGGAACGCTTTGACCTCGTCCTCTCGAAGGACAGCTTCGAGCACTACCGCGAACCTGAGAGGGTCCTCAGCGAGCTGGTCGCGATGCTCGCGCCTGGTGGGGAACTGGCGATCGGTTTCGGCCCACTCTGGAAGAGCCCGCTAGGGGGCCACATCACCTACATGACGAGGCTCCCGTGGGCACACCTGCTGTTCCCCGAGAGTGTGATCATGGCTGAACGCAAGCGGTTTAGGCCCGAAGAAGACGCCACCTGCTTCGCAGACGTCCGCGGCGGCCTGAACAAGATGACGCTCGCTCGCTTTCGATCGCTCATGGAGCGAAGCGGCCTCGAGTGCGTGTCCTGGGCGACGAACGTGTCGGAACATCCCGCGGTCCGCGCCATGAAGATCTTCACCCGCGTCCCCCCGCTGCGCGAGTACTTCACGAATAGCGTCTTCACGATCTGGCGTAACACATAGCCAAAAGCCAGGCGAGTCGGTCTCTGCGAGCATACGTTCGTGACCTCACAAAGCTCGTTTCGGCACCAGTTCCAGCGGGCCCTGGAGCGCGCGGCAGCGTCCGTCACGCCATCTCGGCAGCGAAGGCGATGGGTGGTCTCGGCCTCGGTGACGCCCTCGCGCTGTGCGGTCGTTTCGCAGAGCGCGACCCGGTGCGCTATCACCGTGCGGCGGTGCGCTGGGTTTCCCGCTTTCTCGCCGAGACGCCCGACGCGTCGCTCGCCGAGGCCCAGGGCTTCGCGATTCTTCGTCGTTAGGCGAACGGTAGTAGCGGCATCGCCATCTACCACTACGCCTGCCGCTAGACAATGGCTCCCGCTGAACATGCGTTCATGCCTGAGGGACTCCTCCCGCTGGCGTTGTCACGTCTCTCAAAACCCGCCCCTATTCCGCGACGTCCGGCTCGAGCATGACGCGGAGCCCGAGCCCGCCATGAAGCCCGACGTCGACCATTCGCTTGCGCTCTTTGCGAAGGCGCATTAGGCGGCACCCGGCTGGGAGTTTTCAATCTTGGGACGCGGAGGAGACCTGTGTGGAGCTTCGGTGCCCGTTTGACGGCGGGAGGGGGGCCGGGTGTTGCGGCGCCTTCGCCTCGTGCCTGCGCCCGCGTCGACTTCACCGCCTCGAGCATCTCCTGCTCAGTACCAACGTCGAGCCAGCCGGAGTTCGAGAAGAACCTCGCCCCGGCCGCAGCCTCGACGAGCTGCTGGAACGAGAACTTGCCGGCGTCCGGGTAGCGCCCCTCGCGCTCATTTTTCCGCGGTGCCTCAGTCGGGCGGTAGGCGAACAGTGACCTCGCGGCATCGAGCGCAGCCTTCGGTACCTCCTCGCCGGCAAGCGCTCGGCTCAGCGTCTCCCGCGCCTGCTCGCGCAGGTCCTCGTCTGCTGCCTGGCGCAGCTTCGTCGTCGGGCGAACCGAGCCGCCTCGCCGGCCGAGCTCGGCCATGTTCTGCGCGCCGGCATGCACGACGCAGAGACCGCTTGGCTCAGAAGCGAGGCGCTGACACGGTTCGCCCCGTCGATTGGTGCCTCGACAACGTGAGCCGTTCGACGTTCGGTTGACGGTTTGGTTAACCGGTGCCTGGCTGGAAACCCCTGCAAGTGAGGGGGTGCGCGCCAGCCGTGCGCCAGTCAAGAGACGTCCTCGAGGACGTGGGCCGCGTTCGAGTCGAGCCAGCGCTCAAGCTCCGCGACGGGGATCAAGCGTAAGCGCCCGCGCCGGATTAGCCGCACAGGGCGACGTCCGTCGCACAGTCTTGCTTCGCCGCGACTACCCGGTTAGTGTCGCGTGAACCAAAGCGGCGGAAGGGGCAGCAGCGATGCGGACGCTCAGGGCACGGTTCTTGCTGGAGGCGTCAGCGGCTGCGCTGGGCAGCTTCATGCTCCTACTGACCCTCCTCTGGCGAGACTGGATCGAGGCGATCCTGCACGTCGATCCAGATGCCCACAGCGGGCGGCTCGAGTGGCTCGTCGCCGCGGGCCTCCTGGCAGTCTGCGCAACGTTAACGAACCTCGCCCGCGCCGAGCGCCGGCGAGCGCGTGCGCTCCAGCAGCTCGCCCCAACCGAGGCAGGGCGGTAAGCGACGGCCAACACAGAAGGAAAGGCCGACTCGGGCGCCTCCAAGGTCAAGCGCGAGCGCGTCGCCGGCCTGTACCCGCCGCAGAAGCGCCGCATCCGAACCCACAAGAGACGCCCGCCGCGGCGCGTCCCGAAGACGCGAGACCCGATCCCGCTCAAGCGGCGCTCGCCGGCGACAAAGGTGATGGACGAGCGCAAGCCCTCCGGCGACCCGCCGCCCGATCCGGTGCGGTTCTTCAAGTACGAGTACGCGCAGCAGGCCGGCCCCAAGGACCCGGTCAAGGACGCGCTCGACATCAGCGGCGCCGACACCGAGACCGGTGTCGTCCTACTGAGCGGGAACTGGTTCTGCCAGTACTCGACTAACAGCGGCGCCAGCTTCACGTCGGTCGACCCGACGACCATCTTCCCCGCATGGGCGGGGCACAACTTCTGCTGCGACCAGATCGTGATCTACGTTCCGTCGATCGACCGCTTCGTTTGGTTCATGCAGCACGTGAAGGACGCGAACGGGATCGGCGCGTTCCGCCTCGCCGTCGCCTCGCCGGCCGCGATCAAGAAGGACTTCACGCACGCCTGGAAGGCGTGGAGGTTCACCGCCAAGGACTTCGCGCTCTCCGAGGACCTTGACTATCCGGACCTCTCGTTCACGAACGAGTTCCTGCACATCGCCACGGATGCGACGACAACCGGCGGGCGCCTGGTGATTCGCATCGCGCTGAAGGACATCGCCAGCGCCCCCGCCTCGCTGGCCTTCCGTTACACCCATCCGGACAAGGCGAAGAACGCGATCGGAGCTCACCTGACCCAGGACTCCCCGGACGGAGCGTTCTGGGTCGGCCAGCCCAACAACTCCAGCCTCACCGTCTTCTCGTGGCCGGACTCCGGCACCGGCTACTCCTGGTCGACGGTGAACGTCGCCACGTGGCCGCAGTCGACGCTCTCCTCGAAGGGCCCGAACAACAACGACTGGCTGACGTACGAGAACGGGAGCTCCGTGCGCTACCAGGAGTCGGGCTCGACGCGAAAAGGCGACGAGCTCTGGGTGGCCTGGACCGCGAGCAGCGGCAGCGGCACCTCGAGCGGGCCGACGTTCAAGAACGCCCACGTCCGGATCGCCGTCATCAACCTGACGACCAACGCCGTGAGCGAGTCGCAGGTCTGGAACAACGACTACGCCTTTGCGTATCCCTCGCTGTGCGTCAACGGCCAAAGCGAGGTCGGAATCGCCGTCGCGGTCGGAGGGACGAAGAACGATGCCCACACGTCGGTCGGCATTCTCGGCGACCACACCGTCTTCCACGTCGACCAGGGTGACTTCACCCCGACCCGATGGGGCGACTACGTGACCGTCCGCCGGCACAACCACAACCAGTCGCTGTTCGCCGGCTTCGGCTACTACAACACGAAGGATCCGGGCACCGCCGGCACGTATGAGGGCAACCCGTTCTACGTCGTCTACGGGCGCCAGTCGGCGGGGCCGTAGCCTCTCAGAGCGGGCCCGAGCCGACCCGTCTTACTCGTTGCCGATGGAAACAGCAACAGGCTATGCGTGCGTACGCCCATGGCGACGGCCTCCTAGAACTGGCCGAGAACACCAAGACCACACCGGGTTCGTCAACCGGTGCGGGGCGGAAAAGCCCTGCAAGTGAGCGGGTCTGCGCCAGCTCTGCGCCAGTCACGAGTCCTCCTCGAGCAGGCGAGCGGCGTTCCTGTCGAGCCAGCGTTCGAGATCAGCGACGGGGATCAAGCGTAGGCGCCCACGCCGTATGCACTGCGTGATGCGTGGCCATACTTCCGGGCGATGACTCCGAGGCAGCGAGACCTGGGGCTGGCAGCCGGGCTTTTGGTGATCGCCGCTTTCGCGATGTTCCAGATCACAAGGGTGAGCGCCAACAGCAGCAGGACGGCTGCCCGGCCGGCTGGACCGGTCGTCACTCGACCGAGCTGGAATCCCGACGTTCACCGGAGGGCTGTCTTGACTTCGATCGAGCGTGTGATCGGCAACCAGGTCGGCACCTGTGGCGGCGCGACCCAGGAGGGTGGCGGCTTCCTGAACCACCTGAACGGATCGGAGGGAGCAAAACCGGGCCAGCCGCTCCCGACCGAGATCGCGCAGAGCACCGCCTTCGTCGAGCTCGACGGGATCAGGCTCGAAGGGAGCAACCGCCAGGCCTGGGGCGCCGAGGACGGCGACGCTACGACGAACGCCAGCGATCCCCAACGAGCCGACATCAAGAGCATCGACATGAAGGGCATCCACCTCGAGCTCTCGCGCGAGTGGGGAACGATCGAGCTGCCCTCCGGCAAGATCCGAGGGCCATTCCTACATCCCTACCCTCAGCAGACCGTCTGGCCGCCGCCGGGGACGCTGGTCGACGTGCAGGGGTTCATTCGTTGGGACCAGGAGCACACGGAGGAGGCGGGACACAACTGCTCGGGCTGGGAGATCCACCCGGTCTCCGCTTGGCGGCTTCACGCATCGCACTGACTGACGCGAGCGGTTGTAACGCCCGCGGCTCATTCGGAGCAGCCTCGCTTGGTTGCGCTCGACCCAGCGCTCGAGCTCGCCGACGGGGATCAAGCGCAAACGCCCGCGCCCTAGGAGGCCTGCGCCCGCCGCGTCAGCTGATGAGGCGGTAAAGCAGCAGCCCGAGGAACGCGAACCAGGCGAGCTCCACGATAGCGGCGCCGACGAGCAGTGCGACGGCCTGCCTAGACGCGGGGTCAGCGACAGGGTTGGCGCCACGGATGTCCGCCCTGGAGAGTGGCGGAGCCGTCCCCCCTTCCCCTTGGTCACCCAATGGGGGAGTCGGAGAGGCGCCGCAGAGACCTCGGCGGCGTCCCCGCGCTGGGTCTTAGGCGCTAAGTGACGATTGTCTCACTGTGCGCGCAAGAGTCAAGGTCACTTGCAGAGCTGCTCACTCGAGCACCCTCGCCGCGTTCGCGTCGACCCACCGTTCGAGCTCGCGCACTGGCACGAGACGCATCCGCCCTCGCCGGATTATCTTGAGGTCCGGCTGCACGTACCGCTCGAACGAGTCGAGCGAGACACCGATCGCCGCGGCTGCTTCTGGCCGGGTCAGCGCGAGCCGTGGAGCCTTTGTGTCGGCCCTCACGCTTCAACCTCATTGACTGACGTGGCTAGTCCGGTGGCTGTTCCGTGTGGCCCGTCCCCTATAGGGACGGGACCACCCACGGAGCCACGGTGCGCGGCCGCTGAGTCGTCTTGGCTGTTCCCGGTCGGCGAGACCGGCCACAAAGGCGCTTCGCAACTGAGGTTCCAGACCTTGTCGCGGATGGGTCGTCCTAGCTGGTCCCGTCGTCCGGACTGGCCACGGTGGGTGGTCCCAGCCTGTTCCAGCATTTCGAGCGTTCGCTGCACGTCTGACTTGCGCACGCCAACGCCGCTGCGGACGTCGTCTGTCGTGCCGGGGCCGTGCTCGCGCAGGTGCTCGAGGATCCGCTCGGCCAAGTCAGGAGCGCGATCGGCGACGAGCTCGAAACGCATCGAGCGCGTGAGTCCGTCCCAGGCGATCCGGTACTCGATCGCTCGCCGGCCTCGGCCTCGCGATGCTCGCTCTCGAGGGTGACGAGCGGTGAATGCCCGTCGCGGTTCCAGGTGAGCCTGCTCTCCCAGACGCTCTCCAAGTCCGAGCTGCCGCGCATGTGCCCGCCGGCGTGGCCGGTGTGGTGCACGAAGGCGACGGTCGAATCAGTCTCCTCGCGCAGGTGGCGGAGGAACTCGATCAGCGCCGCCATATGCTTCTGCTCGTTCTCATCGAGCGCCGGCGCCTTCATCCGTGCGAGCGGGTCGAGGGCGAACAACCGCGGCTTCAGCTCCTTGCCGATCGCGACAAGCTCTGCTTGCCAGCCCGGGTCGTCGAGCCTGATCCCGGCATTCGCGGCGACCATCAACTGACCGCGTAGCTCCTCCGGGTCGATCGCGCTGCCGCGTGCGAGCGCATCGAGTCGGCGCCAGAGTGCCGCCCGGCCGCTCTCTTCGTTCGCGAAGACGACGGGGCCGGGCACCGGGACCTCGAGCGTCCCGAACGCCTGGCGGCCGCTGGCGACCGCCGCGCAGATGTGCAGCAGCGCGTAGCTCTTGGTCGTCTTCCAGCGACCGACGCACGCGACGAGCGCACGCTCGACGATCAGTCCGTCGACGAGGAACGGCGTCGGCCCCGGATCCTCTTCGGTGAGAAGCTCAGCGGCATCGAGCAGCCACGGACGCGAGGAGCTCATGCGGCCTCCTGGACGCGTTTGAGCTCTCTGGCGAGATCCTGCTCGAGCGCTCCGAGCATCGCGCGAACCTCGTCGAGTTCAATCGCCAGGTCGCTCTCCTCGAACGGGCGCACCGCGTCCAGCTGCTCGCCGATCGCAATGACGCGACAGTGCGCGTCGCGGAGCCTGCTACAGCCGAAGGTGCCTGCTGGGTGAGCCCCTTCGCAAGAGCGGCTTGCTCGTTTCATAGGCCGCGGTCCTCGTTCATTGCACGCGCCGGAAGACCCGCAGGACATCAAGGTAGGCGTCGAGGTTCGTACCGCGCGGCGTCCGGGTGCCGGCCTCCCAGAGCTGCACCGCCTGGCGAGTAACGCCGATGACTTCGGCGACGTCTGCCTGCGAGGCGCCGGCGACGCGGCGAAGCGTGCGGCGCACATCCGGTGGCGGTAGCCCGCGGCGAGCCTGGAGCCGTTGAGTGAGGCTTTCGAGCGTTGCGACCATTTCCCCACGAGTGTTGTCGCTGAACGGGGCACCCGCAAGATGGGGCGGGCTTGGACGCCGAAAGTCGTATATATCACCCTATGTAGTCAAGGGTGTGTTGACGAACCGTTGCCGAGGGAGTAGCGTCTTGATCATGGCGAGCCGCGAAACGTTCTTCGAGCCGTTCAACGGCGAGTTCGGCACCCGCGCCCGGAAGGCATTAAGAGGCGAAACCCTGGCCGACCCGCTCCCCCATGTCCGGGCGCGACCGCTCGACGACCCCGGGCCGGATCAGCTCGCTGAGTTTCGGGCAGGTGCGCTTGCGGTGCCAGCACGCGGCTCGAAAGCCGAGCCGTGGCGGGTCGACGGTCTGCTCTACCGCAATCCGAAAGGACCACCGATCGTCGGCAGCGTGACCGTGCGCCACTTCCCGCTCCGCAAGGACGCGCCCCGCCTCGAAGTGACGGGAATGGTTCTCCGGGGTCTACCGCTCGCGACGATCCGGGACAAAGCGCTCGCCGGCCTCCCCGGCGTCTCGCAAGCGAGGGAGACGATGCGAGGTCTCGGCTACGGGACCGCCGACAGCGTCGAGCGCGCACGAGAAGCGGCTGCGGAGGCTGAGAGGCGCCGCCCCGGGCGACCCGGCCATTCCGACACGCACTATCGGCGGATCGCCGAGCGCTATCTCGAGTTCGCGCTCGAGCGACGCGACGTGCTCGTTGCCCTCGCGGCTGAGGAGTCCGCTCTCGCGGGTCGTGAGATCCCCCGCGAGACGATCCGCGACTGGGTCCGCAAGGCGACCCAACGCGGCTACCTCGCACCTGGAAAGCCCGGCCGTGCAGAAGCGCGACCGGGACCGACGCTCAAGCGAAAGGGGAAGTGATGGCCAAGACGACCGGCATTCGCCGACGGGGCGACAGCAGCTACGAGGCATGGGTCTACTCACGCCGCGACAAGAAGAAGATCCGCCGCACCTTCCCAACGTTCGCGGCAGCGAAGGCATGGCGCACTGACGCGAATCGCGACGTCCGTCGCGGGACGATGCGTGCAGCCACGCCGACGACTCTGCGCGCAGCTTGGACGGCCTGGCTGGCCGGCGCTCGTGACGGCAACATCCGCACTCGAAGCGGCGACCGCTACAAACCGTCGACGATCGCCGGGTACGAGCAGACCATGAGGGCTCGTGTCCTCAACGACCTAGGCGGCGCGCGCCTCGACAAGCTCGAGCGGCTCGACTGGCAGGACTTCGCCGACCGGATGCTGGCCGCGGGCGCCGACCCTTCGACGATTAGGAACGCGCTCATGCCCCTCCGGGCGATCTACCGGCGCGCGCTCGAACGCGGCGAGCTCAGCGTCAACCCGACGAGCGGGTTGCGGCTGCCCGCTGTCCGCGGTCGCCGCGATCGGATCGCTTCGCCGGCCGAGGCCGCACAACTACTCGCGGCGCTGCCGGAAGGCGACCGCCCGCTGTGGGCCTGCGCGATGTACGCCGGCCTCCGTCGCGGCGAGTTGCTCGCGCTCCGCTTCGAGGACGTTGATCTGCGTGGGGGAGTGCTCCGGGTCGAGCGCGCCTATGACCCGAAGGCCAGCGTCTACGTCGAGCCGAAGTCACGAGCGGGGCGCCGCACGGTGCCGCTGCCGTCGATCTTGCGCGAGTACCTGGCGGCGCAGCGGCTACGGGCAGGGCGCCCGCACGGCCTCGTCTTCGGCAGGGACGCGGAGACGCCCTTTGATTACCACCCGACGATGAGGCGGGCGCAGCGGGCATGGCGCGACGCGGGGCTCGAGCCGATCGGCCTTCATGAGGCTAGGCACACCTTCGCCTCGCTGATGATCGCCGCCGGCGCGAACGTGAAGGCGCTCGCGAGCTACATGGGCCATAGCTCGGTGACGATCACGCTCGACCGCTACGGTCATTTGCTCCCCGGCAACGAGGACGAGGCGGCCGAGCGGCTGGACGCCTATCTGACGAGGGAGGCGACGAATGCCTGACGGCGATCTCGTGACCGGCTTCTGAGACGAGGCTCTACCAACGCCGTCCGTCCTTCGAGCGGCCCTCCGCCGTCGCCCTTTTGAGCCCCCAGTAGGCGAGCATCGCGACCGCCGCGGCGGCGGCCACTCCAAACACGATGTATCCGGTCACCGGCGCCTTCGGCCGCCACGAGGCACGATGTAGATCAGCGCAATGAGCGCCACGATGACCACCGCAGCGATCGCAACGATTGCGACTGTGGACGCGGCGAGGATCACGCGCGCCCTCTTTCCGGTGAACCGGCGGACGAAACTCGAGGAGCGCGCTCTCCCACTCGCCGGCAACTACATGGACGTGCTCGAACGGAGCGGCGGACTGGCGCGGAAACTGGCGCATCGAGCGGCTAAACCGCCTGGTTGAACGGAATCCTCCCGGTCTCGAAAACCGTTTCGGGCGGTTTCGTCCGACGAGGGTTCAAATCCCTCCCCCTCCGCTTCGTAGCCTGAATCCCGCTCGGCCGAGCGGGATTCAGCGGTTCCTCGTAGGGTTGCCTCAACCGACCAGGAGGCTCTCATGGCGCTCGCGCGCGTGGTGACGTTCGACGGTGTCGACAAGGACCGGATCGCTCGGCTGCAGAGCGAGATTTCGGGAGGCCAGCCGCCCGAGGGATTGAACGCGAAGGAGATCATCGTCCTGCACGATCCCGAGGCCGAGAAGTCGATGGCGATCGTGTTCTTCGACAGCGAGGACGACTACCGCAAGGGCGACGAGATCCTCGGCGGGATGCCGTCCGGCGAGACGCCGGGCCAGCGGACGTCCGTCACGCGGTACGACGTCGCGATCCGCGAGACGATGTAGGCGGGCGCCTCTCCGGCGCGCGGTACGCTGCCGCGGCCTGGAGAGGTGTCCGAGCGGTCTAAGGAGCGCGACTGGAAATCGCGTATGGGCTGAAAGGTCCATCGCGGGTTCAAATCCCGCCCTCTCCGCTCACGAGGCGTCGCTTGCGACGCCGTTGAAGAGGCCGTGCCGGTTTCCGGCACGGCCGCCTGGAGCGGGCCCTGGCGACCGGGCCCCTTTCATACTCCCGGGATGAAAATCGGGCGGCATGAGGTCGCGATCACCAATCCGGACAAGGTCTTCTTTCCCGGGCCGGGCCTGACGAAGGGCGACCTCGTCGCGTACTACCTCGGGGTCGCCGACGCGGTGCTACACCACCTACGGCGGCGGCTGTTCCACATGAAGCGCTATCCGAACGGCGTCGAGGCGGACTTCTTCCACCAGAAGCGCGTGCCGCCGCACCCGGACTACGTCGGCGAGCAGTTCGTCCAGTTTCCGAGCGGCCACTCGACAGTCTTCGCCGTGGTCGACAACGCGGCGGCGCTCGCCTGGGTGGTCAACCTCGCCTGCATCGAGCTGCACACCTGGCACTCGCGCATCGACGACATCGAGCGGCCGGACTACCTGCTGATCGACCTCGACCCGAGCGAGGGCAACCCGTGGGCGTTCGTCCGCGAGATCGCGCTCGTCGTGAAGGAGGTGATGGACGAGCTCGGGCTCGCCTCGTATCCGAAGACCTCGGGCGCGACCGGGTTGCACATCCTCGCGCCGATCAGGCCTGAGCTTCCGTTCCCGGAGGTGCGGCGGTTCGCGAAGGCGCTCGCGGAGGAGGTCGAGCGGCGGGTCGGCGACCAGGACGTCGCGACGACGACCTGGCGCGTTGCCGATCGGCGCGGGGTCTTCGTCGACTTCGGCCAGAACGCGCGCGACCGGACGATCGCGTGCGCCTACTCCGTCCGGCCGACTTCGGACGCGAGGGTCTCCACGCCGCTGCGCTGGGACGAGGTGGCGCGCTCCGACCCGTCGAAGTTCACGGTCAAGACGATGCCCAAGCGGGTCGAGAAGGTCGGCGACCTGACAGCGGGGATGTGGCGGCGGAAGGTGAGCTTGCTGCCGAGGTTCGAGCAGCTCGGCCTGCTGCCCGGCGATCCGTCGATCGTGGCGCCCAAGCGCAGCGGCCGCGTGCAGCGGTGGGAGGGCGGCTAATCGCGTCCGCGGCGGCGGGGGTAGAAGAGCCATGGCCCAGGGACAGTCCCTCGGCCGTGGCCGGGAAATGATTCGGCCGGGATGGTTTGGCGAAATGACTCGCGTTGGGCTCGGAACGGACGAGGCCCAGGGACTGTCCCTAGGGCATGGCCCCTTAGGGGCGTGCGGCTACGAGGCTCCGAGCAACTTGTCCACCGTCGGATCGCCGCGGCGCCGCTTTGGGCGCACTTGGTCCCAGGTGCACTGGTCCGGGTCCTTGTCCGGCCGGAAGCGGATGAACTTCGTCCCGTGGCGGAAGCGGTTGCCTTCGAGCTTGTCGAAGCGAACCTCGCAGACGAGCTCCGGCCGCACGGGGTTCCAGTCAAGCTCCTTGCCGCGCGACCAGCGGCTCTGGCCGCCCGGGATCCGCTTGTCGCTGAGCTTTCCGGGCGCAAGCATCTTCGGCAGCGCCTCCTCGAGCTCGCGGCGCACGGGCGCAGGGAACCCCGAGCAGTGCCCGACGAAGTCGAGCGAGCCGTCGTCCGCATAGAGGCCGAGCAGCAGGGTCGAGATTCGCCCGTCGGCCTTGTCGCTCCAGCGGAAGCCGACGATCACGCAGTCGGCGGTCTTGTACGGCTTCACCTTCACGACCCCGTCGCGCGAGCCTGGGAGGTAGGGCACGCCTAGCCGCTTCGCGATCACCCCGTCGAGGCCGGCCTGCTCGAGCCGCTCGAGCCACTTGGCCGCCTGCTTCGGGTCGCGTGTCGCCGGCGAGAGCCGGAACTTCGACGCCTTCCGCTCGAGCTCGCGGCGCCGCTTCTCGAGCGGCAGCTCATGCACCCGCGCTCCCTTCCAGACGAGCAGGTCGAAGGCGACGTAGTCCGCAGGAATCTCTGCCGACAGCCGCTTGATCCGGCTCTCCGCGGGATGCAGCCGCAGCTGCAGCTGGTCGAACTCGAGCTTGCCCTCGCGCGAGATGATGATCTCCCCATCGAGTGCGGACTCCGACGGGAGGAGCGCCCCAACCTCTGCGAGCTCGGGGAAATAGCGCAGCAGCGGGCGGCCGTTGCGCGACCAGAGCCGCAGCCCCCCACCGAGGTTCTCGAGCACACCGCGGAAGCCGTCCCACTTCGGCTCGTACTGCCACTCGCCTTGCGGCAGCCCGTCGACGAGCTCGGCCTCCATCGGCGGGAACGGGAGGTTTCGAGGCGGCATCCGGGGCAACGCTACCGCCATGTCGCAGCTGGACGGTGTCTGGAACGTCAAGCGGCTCGGCGGCCTCCTGCCGCCACTCGTCGGCGTGCGCAAGCGGATCCATGGAACGAGTGGCGAGACCGCCGTAGGGCCGCTACCCGGGGTGCTGTTCGACGTGGTCGGGCTCGACCTGCACTACCGCACGCCGTTCCGCGGCTTCGTCGACGAGCTTGCGCCCGACGGCGACCGCTACCTGGGCCGCGCGACGTTCCGCGGGCGCACCTTCGGGCGATTCGCGTTGGAACGAGCGCACTAAGCTCCAACCCGTGAGGCGGGTAGTCGTCACTGGCCTGGGAGCCGTCACGCCGGTCGGGAAGACCGCGCCCGAGACCTGGGACGCGGCCGTCGCCGGCCGGAGCGGGATCGACTGGATTCGCGCCTTCGACGCGGACGGTCTGCCCGTGCGCGTCGCCGCCGAGGTCAAGGACTTCGATCCCGCGGGGCTCGCCAACCCCAAAGAGCTGCGGCGGCTCGACCGCAACGTCCTCCTGGCGCTGGCCGCGGCGAAGGAGGGAATGGCCGACTCCGGCCTCACCGACTTCGACCCGCACCGGGTCGGGATCGTGTTCGGCTCGGCGATCGGCGGCCTGATCGGGATCGTCGAGCAGGCGAACACGCTGCGGGACCGCGGCCCTGAACGCGTCTCGCCCTACTTCATCCCCAGCGTGCTCGTCGACACGGCGAGCGGACAGCTCGCGATCTCGCTCGGGATCCGCGGGCCGAACTACGCGCCGGTCTCGGCTTGCGCGACGGGTTCGCACGCGGTGGGGGAGGGCTCCGAGACGATCCGCCGCGGCGACGCCGACGCGATCGTCGCCGGCGGCACCGAAGCCTGCATTCACCCGCTGATCCTCGCTGGCTTCACGGCGATGCGCGGGCTGGCCGTGGAGGAGGAGCACCCGCCGCATGCGTCTCGGCCTTTCGACGCCACCCGCGCCGGGTTCGTGATGGGCGAAGGCGCCTGCGTGCTCGTGCTCGAGGAGCTCGAGGCCGCGCGGGCCAGAGGCGCGAAGATCTACGCCGAAGTGCTCGGCTACGGCGCCTCGAACGACGGGTACCACCTGGCCGCGCCCGAGCCCGAGGCGGTCGGCGTCGGCGAGATGATGCGGGCCGCCCTCGCGCGCGCAGGCGTGGAGCGAGAACGCGTCGGCTACATCAACGCCCACGGCACCTCGACGCCGCTCGGCGACGCGGCGGAGACAAAGGCGATCAAGGACGTTTTCGGCGCGCACGCGTACGAGCTGGCTGTCTCCTCGACGAAGTCCGTCATGGGCCACTGTTTCGGAGCGGCCGGCGCGATCGAGGCGATGATGTGCGTCCTCGCGGTACGCGATGGCGTGCTGCCGCCGACGATCAACTACGAGAACCCCGACCCTGTCTGCGACCTCGATTACGTTCCGAACGAGGCGCGCAAGGCCGACGTCGACGTCGCGCTCTCGAACGCAATGGGCCTCGGCGGCCACAACGCCTGCGTTCTGATCGGGCGCGCTCCGGACTGACGACCCAGGGCTTGAATTCGTCGGGCCTAACGAGTAAGAACCGGGGTGCGGCCAAGCCGCCGCAGTTGCCGTCAGCACACAGGGGGTCGGGGATGAAGTTTGTCGAAGCAGTTCGCGCCGAATATGCCGGCGACGACTCTGAACTTCAGCGGCATCGCCTCTCCGGGCGTCAGCTGCAACTGCTACCCGCCTGACACCAACGGTGAGGTGGGCGCCACCCAGTACGTCCAGATGGTCAACGAGGGCTTCCAGGTCTTCGACAAGACCACCGGCACGTCCGTGCTCGGTCCCGTCGGGATCACGACCGTCTGGAGTGGCTTCGGCGGCGTCTGCCAGACGGCCGGCGACGGCGACCCGGTCTTGCTCTACGATCAGCTCGCGAGCCGCTGGCTGATCTCGCAGTTCGCCGGCTCCGGCGTGCCCACCGACGAGTGCATCGCGGTCTCGACGTCGAGCGACGCGACCGGCACGTGGAACCGCTACGACTTCCACCTCGGCACGGACTTCTTCGACTACCCGCACCTCGGGGTCTGGCCGGACGCGTACTACATGAGCATGAACGTCTTCAACTCGGCCGGGACCGCGTTCCTGGGGCCGCAGCCCTTCGCGTTCGACCGGGCAGCGATGCTGGCCGGCGCGCCGGCGACGTTCGTGACGACTCGCAACACCGCGGTGTTCAACAGCGCGAACGACGCGATCCTGCCTGCCGACCTCGACGGCTCCAACCAGCCCGCGAGCGGAGCTCCGGAGCCGTTCCTGATGTCGGGCCAGGCCGCGACCTGGAAGCTCTGGCGCTTCCACGTCGACTTCGGAACGCCGGCGAACTCGACCTTCACGCTCGGCGGCAACCTGACGCCGGCCGCTTACACCGCGCTCTGCCCGACGTCGCGCAGCTGCGTGCCGCAGCCGAGCACGACCGTCAAGCTCGACGGTCTCGGCGATCGGGGCATGTTCCGGCTCGCCTACCGCAAGTTCGGCGATGGCCACGAGGCGTTGGTCGGTAACCAGGCTGTCTCTTCCGGTGGCGTCGCAGGCATTCGGTGGTACGAGATCGACAATGCGACCTCAGGAGCGCCGGGCTTCGTGCAACAGAGCACGTACCAGCCTGACACGACCTGGCGCTGGATGGGCAGTGCGGCGATGGACGGAAGCGGCGACCTCGCGCTCGGGTTCAGCGCCTCGAGCTCGACCACGTTCCCGTCGATCCGCTACACGGGACGGCTCGCTGGCGATCCGGCGAACACGCTCTCGCAGGGCGAGTCGACGATCATCGCCGGCGCAGGCAGCCAGACCGGATCCGCGAACCGCTGGGGCGACTACAGCGACCTGACCGTCGACCCCGTCGACGACTGCACGTTCTGGTACACGACCGAGTACTACACCGCGACGGCAACTATCAACTGGCACACACGGATCGCCAACTTCGCGTTCCCTTCCTGCGGTTCGGCGCCGCCGCCGCCTCCGCCTCCGCCTCCTCCTCCGCCGCCCCCGCCGCCGCCGCCTCCGCCGACGTTGTGGACGCTGACGGTGACGAAGAGCGGTCGAGGCACGGGGACCGTCACGAGCTCGCCTCCCGGCATCGCCTGCGGCGCTACGTGCACGGCGAGCTTCGCGGACGGCACGACGGTGACGCTGACGGCGGCGGCTGGGACGAGGACGCGCTTCGCCGGATGGTCGGGCGACTGCTCCGGCACCGGCGCGTGTGTTCTCTCGATGACCGCGAACCACTCCGTCACCGCGACCTTCGGCAAGTCGCCGAAGCTGCCGCAGTGCGTCGTCCCGAAGGTCGTCGGGCTATCCCTCGTGAAGGCCAGGGCCAGCCTCGTCAGGGCCAACTGCGCGACCAGGGCCCCGCGGGTCGTCTCCGGAGGCAAGGCGGGGACGGTCATAAGGCAGTCTCCGAGAGCCGGGCAGAAGCTCAGGCGCGGCGCCAGGGTCAAGCTGACCCTCGGCAGGGCTTCCCACGACTAGGTCGGGCGGCCTCTTGCGCGTGCCTTGCCGGGGCTCGACCCTCCGGCAAGGCACACAGCTTCATGCGAATCAGCCGTTCCTTTCGCGAGGGAAGAAGGGTCGTTTCTCCGCCGTCCAGTGGACGGGGCGGCTCCCGTATGCCCGACAGGTGAGAGAGGGGAACGGGTAAATGCACGTTTTTGGGCGTCGGATTCGCGCGCTGGCGCGCAGGCGCGCGGTTGTCGTTGTCGGGGTGTTCGCGATCGTCGCGCTGTCGGTGGGTGCCGGCGTGGTGCTCGCAGGCGCGTCGACGAGTCAGATCAGCGTGCACGTCAGCGGCCCGCTGCCGCGTGAGCCGATCGCACTCCACGGCGGTGCCGGCAAGCAGGTGACCGTCGGCCACTCGCTGAAGAACGACGTCTCGCCCGCGCTCCGCACCATCCGCGCCAAGCCGCTCCGCGGCCACCCGGACATGGAGGCGAGCCCGAACCCGCGCGCTGTCTCGCTGCACAAGGACGGAATCGACACCGTCCGTCAAGCCAAGCAGTTCGCCCCGAACATGCCCGCGACGACGCTCAACTTCGACGGGATCGTCTTCCCTGGAGTCAGCTGCAACTGCGCCCCGCCGGACACGAACGGTGAGGTCGGCGCGACCCAGTACCTCCAGATCGTCAACGAGGGCTTCCAGGTCTTCAACAAGAGCACGGGCGCGTCGGTGTACGGCCCGGCTGGGATCACGACTCTCTGGAGCGGTTTCAGCGGCGTCTGCGAGAACAACGGCGACGGCGACCCGGTCGTGCTCTACGATCAGCTCGCGAGCCGCTGGCTGATCTCGCAGTTCGCCGGCACGAGCGTGCCCACCGACGAGTGCATCGCGGTCTCGACGTCGAGCGACGCGACCGGCACCTGGAACCGCTACGACTTCCACCTCGGCACGGACTTCTTCGACTACCCGCACCTCGGGGTCTGGCCGGACGCCTACTACATGAGCATGAACGTCTTCAACTCGGCCGGGACCGCGTTCCTCGGACCGCAGCCCTTCGCGTTCAACCGCGCGGCGATGCTCGCCGGTACGGCAGCGACCTTCATCACGACACGCGACACCTCGGTCTACAGCAGCACGAACGACGCGCTGTTGCCGGCTGACCTCGACGGCTCGATCTCGCCGACGGCGGGCGCGCCGGCTCCGTTCCTGATGTCGGGGACGAGCGGGACCTGGAAGCTCTGGCGCTTCCACGTCGACTTCGGAACGCCGGCGAGCTCGACCTTCACGCTCGGCGGCAACCTGACGCCCGCGGCATACACCGAGCTGTGCCCGACCACACGGGCCTGCGTGCCTCAGCTGGGTGAAGCTGCGAGCTCGAACCTCGACGCGATCGGCGATCGCGGTATGTTCCGGCTCGCCTACCGCAAGTTCGGCGACGGGCACGAAGCCCTCGTCGGCAACCAGACCGTCTCCTCGAATGGGGTCGCCGGGATCCGCTGGTACGAGATCGATCACGCGACCTCCGTCACGCCGGCGTTCACGCAGCAGAGCACCTACCAGCCCGACACGAGCTGGCGCTGGATGGGCAGCGCGGCGATGGACGGAGGCGGCGACCTCGCGCTCGGCTTCAGCGTCTCGAGCGCGACGATCAGCCCGCAGATCCACTACGCGGGCCGGCTGGCAGGAGACGCGATCAACACGCTCGCCCAGGGCGAGGGGACGCTGATCAACGGCACCGGCAGCCAGACGGGCACAGGCAATCGCTGGGGCGACTACAGCGACCTGACCGTCGATCCCGTCGACGACTGCACCTTCTGGTACACGCAGGAGTACTACGCCACGACGAGCCAGTCCAACTGGCGAACGCGCATCGGGAACTTCAAGTTCCCGACCTGCAACGGCACGAGTCCGTTCCTGACGATCACCAAGACCGCCGACGCCGTGACCGTGGACAACGGCAGCCAGGCCGGCTTCACCGTCACCCTCGGCAATGCGGGGGCGAGCACGGCGACCGGGATCGCGGTCACTGACAACCTGCCCTCGGGCCCCCACGTCGACTGGTCGGTCGACGCCGCCGGCTCGAGCTCGGGCTGGTCGATCGGCGGCTCGCCGCCGAGCGAGCACCTGGTCTACACCCCGACAACGATGGCGGCAGCTGCCAGCACGCACGTGCACGTCGTGACCGGCACGACCGGCAGCACGTGCGGGTCGACGCTGTCGAACACGGCCTCGTTCACGAGCACGAACGGCGGCTCCAACAGCGCCTCTGCCTCGATCCAGGTTCTCGGGATGCTGACGACCTCGTTCAGCGAGAACTTCGACGGAGTCACCGCGCCCCCGCTGCCGGCGGGGTGGACTGCCGCGAATGCGAGCGGAGCATCGCCGCTCTGGACGACCTCGAGCTCCGGGCCGCCGGCGCCCGCCGCCGACTCGGCCCCGAACGCGGCCTTTGTCGACGATCCCGCGGCGGTCAGCGACAAGCGCCTGGACGCACCGTCGATCGCGGTTCCGGCGTCGGGAGCGGTGCTGAGCTTCCGGCAGACCCGCGATCTCGAGAGCACCTTCGACGGTGGCGTCCTCGAGATCTCGATCGAGGGCGGCGCCTTCCAGGACATCCTGGCCGCCGGCGGGACGTTCGGGACGAACGGCTACAACGCCACCATCAACAGCAGCTTGCGGAACCCGATCGCCGGCCGCCAGGCCTGGAGCGGGACGACGAACGGTGCCTACGTGACGTCGACTGTCAACCTCCCCGCGGCGGCCGCCGGGCACAACGTGGTGCTCCGCTGGCGGATGGGAAGCGATGCGAGCGTTGCGAAGACCGGCTGGAGGATCGACAACGTGACAGTGACCTCGCGCACCTGTGCCGGGGCGCCTCCGCCGCCTCCCCCTCCGCCGCCGCCTCCGCCGCCTTCTCCTCCTCCTCCTCCTCCTCCTCCGGCGCGGACGCTGACGGTCACGAGGTCGGGGGCAGGCACGGGTACCGTCACCAGCTCGCCGAGCGGCATCAACTGCGGCGCGACGTGCACGGCGAGCTACTCGAACGGCACGTCTGTGACGCTGACGGCGACGCCGAGCGGCAGGTCCCGCTTCACGGGCTGGTCGGGCGACTGTTCCGGCAGGTCGACGTGTGTGCTTTCGATGACCGCCAACCACTCGGTGACGGCGAGCTTCGCCAAGCCGCTGACACCGCCCAGCTGCGTGGTTCCACACGTGGTCGGGATGACCGTGGGCAAGGCGAAGTCGAAGATCGCGAGGGCACATTGCAAGCTCGGGAAGGTGACGCTGAAGCCCTCGACCCGGGCGAAGAAGGGCAAGGTCCTCGCGCAGACGCCTGTCGGCCACAAGCGGTTGAAGAACGGCGCCAAGATCAACCTGAGCGTCGGCAAAGGCCCCCGAAGGCCTAGATGACTCGATCTCGCTAGCGGAACTCGACCGTTTTGGCGGTCAGCTCCGCCGGCGAGGCCAGCACGACGTCCGCCTCGGTCAGCGCGTCGTCGCTCGGCGGGAAATGCCGGTTCGGGATCGCGAGCACGCGCATCCCGGCGGCCCTAGCGGCGAGGATGCCGTTGTGCGAGTCCTCGACGGCCGCGGCCTTCGTGGGCTCGATTCCGAGGCGGCGTGCGGCCTCGAGGTAGACGTCCGGGGCGGGCTTGCCGCGGGCGACCTCCTCCGACGACACTGTTGCCTGGAAGAGGTGCTCCGCCCCAAGCAACTCGAGCGCGAGGTCGATCAGCTCGCGGTTCGAGGAGGACGCGAGCCCGAGCGGCCAGTGCGCGGCCAGCCGCTCGACGGCCTCGCGGGCGCCCGGGATCGCCGGGAGCTCGCCGCGGTAGAGGTCGGAGAGGCGACGCACGACCTCGCGGTTGATCTCCTCGGGCGGCTCCCGGAGACCGATCGTCTCGTGCATATACCGCGACCACTCGGTCGAGCTCATGCCCATCATGTCGCGCTGGGCTTGCTCGTGCCAGCGGCCGCCGCGCTCGTGTGCGAGCTGCTCGCGCGCCTCGTCCCAGAGCTTCTCCGAGTCGAGCAGCACGCCATCGAGGTCGAAGACGACGGCTTCGATCACAGGTCGATGTAGGCCTGGCCGTGGAAGACGAGCGGCCTGACCTGGGGCGGGCCAGGCTCGGCCCGCTCGACCTCGGCGACGAAGAAGGTGTGGTCGCCGGTCGCGTGCTCGTCTGTGAGGCGGCAGCGCAGCCAGGCAGCGGCATCGTCGAGCTGCGGCGGGTCGCCGGCCTCGGCGCGGAGCGGAATCCCTTCCCAGAGCGCGATCGGCGGCACCCCGCGGGCGAAGTGCTGCGCGAGGTGCTCTTGGCCGCCGCCGAGGACGCTGATCGCGAGCTCGCGAGCCTGGCGCAGCAGCTCGTGCAGCGCAGCATCAGGGCGGATCGCGAAGCCGACGAGCGGCGGCTCGAGGGACAGCGAGACAAGCGAGGCAACGGTGAGCCCCAGGCGCTGTCCGTCGACGGCGACGGTGACGACCGCGACGGCCGCGGGAACGCGGCCCATCATCGCGCGCAGCTCGTCGGGGGCCACCATGGGCCGATCATACGAGGAGGGTTGCGGGAACTACGTGCGGGCTAGTGGTGCGTGCACTTGCCGTAGCTGCCGCGGATCGAGTCCAGCTCCGCGTTCATCTGGCTCTCGAGCGACACGTCGCTCGGGTTGCTGCGGTTGTACGGGTGCAGCCCAGGCCCCTGCCACATGACGTCGGGCGTGACGCCCGGCCCCGGAGCCGTGATCCGGTACTGCTCGCCGGTACCCGAGGGACGCTTGCGGTTCGGCGTGCCCCGCGGGTGTGCATAGCCACCGACCAGCGGGTTCCGGCGGTAGAAGCCGTAGCAGAACATCCCGGGAGGCCCGTGCGAGACGAACGAGTTCTCGCGGAGCCAGCCAGGACCGTATGCAGAGTTGTAGGTGTCGAGGAAGAGCAGCCGGCCGTAGTTGTCGGTCGGCGCACCCACGCGCGTGGTACCGAAGCCGCGGATGCCGACGCCTTTGTACGTGTACTGGCCGAACACCTCCTGGAAGCGGCCGCCGTAGATCCAGTCCGTGTAGACCTTCAGCTGCGCGAGCGGCCCGGACCAGTGGGAGAGGTGCAGCCACCAGGTCTTCTGCTGCGAGAGCCAGGGCGCGAGGCCGAGGTCCGGGAGCGCCGTCTGCCAGCTCTGCAGCGCCCAGTAGGAGCCGTTCGGGGCCTTGCACGCGGTCACGAGCCACGCGAGCTCGGGCCCGTCGTAGGGCTGGCACGCGTTCTTGAAGTGCTTCCACGTCTGCCGGTGATGCCGCCAGCCGCCCGAGTAGTCGAACTTGAACTCGACCTGGCGGCTCGTAGCAGTCTTCGGGCGAGGGCGCGCATTGACGGCGCCCCAGGCCAGCAGGTGCGTGATCCGGCCCCGGTACGAGTACGTGACGAGGGCCGTCCCCTTGCTGTTGACGGCGAGCTTGGCGTGGGAGGCGTTGCGCACGACCAGCTGCGACGCGCTCGCCGAGCCGGCGAGGGTCAGCGCAGCGGCGAGCACGCCCGTGAGGACGAGAGCGCGATTTCGCGCGCGAACACCCCTGGTTCCAAACACCGGCCGCATGTGAGTGTAATCGGAGCTCGCGCCGGTGCCCTCAAGGGCTCGGCCTGCCTCGTTCGGGGGAACTCGCGGGCTAGGAAGCGAGCCGCTCGTCCGTGGCCTGATGCGGCACGGGGACTTCGAGCGGAAGGCCGAGGAAGACGTCGACGACCGAGGGGTCGAACTGCGTGCCCGCGCCCTCGCGCAGCCGGTGGCAGGCCTCGTCGACGGCGAGCCGCTTGCGGTAGGGGCGGTCGGTCGTCATCGCGTGGAAGGCGTCGCAGACGAGGATGATCCGTGCCTCGAGCGGGATCTCCTCGCCGGCCTTGCCGTCCGGATAGCCGGCGCCGTCCCAGCGCTCGTGGCAGCTGCGGACGATCGTGCGCACTTCGGCGAGCCTGTCGATCGGCTCGAGAATGCGCTCGCCGAGCTCGGGATGCATCTCGATGATTGCGCGCTCGTCGGGGGAGAGGGGGCCCGGCTTGAGCAGGATGCTGGTCGGGATCCCGATCTTGCCGATGTCGTGGAAGAGTGCGCCGAGCTCGAGCTGCTTCAGCGTGGCACCCTCGAAGCGGAAGGCCTCGCCGACCCGCAGCGCCATGTCGGTGATCCAGCGCGTGTGCGAGGAGGTGTACTCGTCGTTCGCCTCGAGCGCGTTCGCCAGCGCCTCCACGGTCGAGACGAAGGTCTCCTCGAGGTTCTCGTAGCTGCGCGCGCGCTCGAGCGCGACCGCGGCCTGGTACGAGATGCCGCCCAGCAGGCGCAAGATCTCCTCGATCGTGTGCTCGCTCTTGGCCGTCGGCTCGCGCACGGTGATGAAGCCCTCGAGCGCGCCGTCGTTGTGCAGCGGCGCAAGGGCGAGATCGGGCCAGGCGATGCCGTCCGGTGACGGCGCGTGCTGCTCCGCCTCCTCGGCATTGACCAGGAACGGTTTGGTGCGGTCGCCGATCGCAGTCCTCATCGCGTCGACCGGGAGAACCACATCCAGCATCTGGACGAGCCCGGGCTCGGCGTCGTAGTCGGAGTGAGCCCTGATGCGGAAGTCGCCGTTCTCGTCCGGAAGCCAGAGCGCGCACTTCTTGCCGCCGAGGATCCGCGATGCGGCCAGCACCGTCTCGGAGCCAATCGCGTCGGGCGTGGCGGCCTGTGAGATCGCGCCCGTGAACTCGAGTAGCGCCTTCAGATGGTCGGCCTCGCGTCGCTGCGCCTCGTAGAGGCGCGCGTTCTCGAGCGCGACGGAGGCATGGCCCGCGAGCACCTCGAGCAGGCGGACGTCGTCCTCGTCGAACTGATCGACGCCGAGCTTCGAGATCGCGATCACGCCGATCACGCGGGCGCCGTAGCAGAGCGGCACGGCAATCTGCGACTCCTCGATCGTGTGCGTGCCGGGGATCATCAAGGCGTACTCGCACTCGAGCGTGTTGCCGACGAGGAGCGGATCCGCGGTCGCCGCCGCCCGGCCCGTGATGCCTTCGCCGATCCGCGTGCGCGGGAAGTCCACGCGCTCGCCGTCGCGAAGCACCAGGTCGCCGCGGAAGGCGATCGGGACGACCTCGTCGCCCTCGATCACCGACACGCGGCAGTTGTGGTAATCGATCAGCAGCCGCAGCTCGTCGGCGATCACCTCGCCGATCTGCCGCACGTCGTTCAGGCGGTTGAGCTTGCCGCCGAGGCTCTGAAGCATCTTCAGGTGGGCAATCGAGCGCACGTCGCGGCCGCTGATGGGCTTGCCGTCGGGGCGCTCGCCCGTGTGCTCGTCGAAGAGGACGATCTGGTTCTTGCCGCGTGCCTTCGCGGTCATCATCGCCGCCTCGGCGCAGGCCACGAGCTCGCGCGGGTTCATCGCGTGCTCCGGCCCCTGCGAGACGCCGACGGAGATCGTGATCTTGCCCGCCGCGCCGAACTCGACCTCCGCGAGCGCGTCGGTCAGCCGCCGCGCCAGCGTGAGCGCGTCGCCCGCGTCGCCGCTCGGCATGATCATCCCGAACTCCTCGCCGCCGAGCCGGCAGACGACGTCGTGGCCGCGCAGCGCCATACGCAGGAGATCGGCCAGGTCGGTCAGCACCTGATCGCCCGAGCCGTGGCCGTAAACGTCGTTGACTCGCTTGAAGTCATCGATGTCGAGCATCAGCACCGCGACCGTGTCGCGGGAGCGGCTCGCGCGGGTGAGCTCGGCCCTCAGGCGCTCATGGAAGTAGCGGTGGTTGTAGAGGCCGGTGAGCGAGTCGGTCTGCGCCTGGTACTCGAGCCGGGCTCGGATCTGCGCGTTGTCGAGCGCGAGCGCCGCGGCGTCTGCAAAGCGCGTCGTCAGCTCGAACTCTTCGTCGCCGAAGCTCGCGTGCTCGCCGAGGCGGTACATGTTGAGGACGCCCTTGACCATGTCGCGCGCGATCAGGGGGACGGTGATGAGCGCCTCGGGCTCGTCGGCCGGGGTGCCGGGGACGGTCTTCTTGCGTGGGTCGAGGTGCGCCTTGTTCGTGCGCACGGGCTCGCGGTGGAGCGCTGCCCAGCCGGTGATGCCCTCGCCGAACGCGGAGCGGCTGTTCAGAATGTTCTCGGCCCACTTGTCGCGTGCCAGTACCGGAGTCAGGAGGGTCTGCCCCTCGTCGGCTTCGTAGATCGAGAGCGTGTCGTGCGGGACGAGCTCGGCGAGCGTGTCCGCGATTCGCTCCAGCAGGTTGTCGAGGCTCTGCTCCGAGAGAATGTCGTGGAAGACGTCGGCCAGCTGGCGGTACGACTGGACGAGCGAGTCCGCGCGCGCGGATTCGTGGACGGTGGGATCACCGCCCGGCGCTTGCGCAGGGGCCACAGCCGCAAAGAGATGGCGCACGGGCTTAGTCTCGCGCGAGCGGCGCTCTAAGTGATCCCCCGGAAAGGGGAACCTGTTTGGACGCTTAGATGCGCTGGTACGGCGCGATCGATGCCGCGAGGAGCGCCAAGCCGCCGATTGCGAGCTCTCGACGCGGGTCGTGACCAGGTCTCTGGGCGCTGGCTCGCGGCGGCGGTCGCGTTCCTCCTCTCTTTGCTGCCGCTGGGTTAAGCAGACGTAAATCTTCTGCGGCGGGCGCGACGGGGGCGGACGTTCTCGCTACGTTGAGCCGGATGCAGCACGGGCTCGTCAACCTGCTCGGCAACCCCCTGGTGATCGTCGCCGGGGCGTTCGCCGCCGCCTGGCTCGTCTCGCGCGCGAGCGGCACCGTGGCCGGCCGCGTCCTGCGCTGGCACGAGCTGCGGCACGCCGAGACCGACCCGGGCGAGACCGGCAAGCTCACAGAGGTCAAGCGGCACGAGACCCTCGTCGCGCTGATCCGCACCGGGATCGGCTACGCGGGGTTCGCGGCCGCCGGCGTGCTCACGTTCGCCGAGGTGATCGGCGGCGTCGACCGCCTCGCCGCGCTCGCGGGCGCGTCGTTCCTGCTGATCCTGATGGGCTTCGCGGTCCAGCGCGTGCTGACCGACATCATCGCCGGCTTCGCGATGTTCTCCGAGCGCTGGTACGCGGTCGGCGACACGATCGCCGTGCCGGGACTCGAGGTGCAGGGCGTCGTCGAGGACGTCTCTCTGCGCCGCACGAAGCTGCGCACGCTGGACGGCGAGTCGATCCACATCCACAACTCGCAGATCCCCGCGGTGAAGGTGCAGCCGCGCGGCGTGAAGGAGCTCGCGGTCGAGCTCTTCGTCTCGGATCGCGAGCGCGCCGAGCAGCTCGTCGCCTGGGTCGCGACGATGCTTCCCGAGGGGCCGACCACGCTCGTCCGGCGCCCGTGGTTCGAGGGCGTCGAGGAGGTCGCGCCGTCGCTCGTGCGGCTGACGCTCCGCGCGACGACCGCCCCCGGCCGTGAGTGGCTCGTCGAGAACTTCTTCTGCGACCTGCTCAAGGAGCGCGCGGAGCCCGGCCTGATCGTCCACGGCCCGGTGGTGCTCGCGGTCGATGAGTCGGCCTCGCGCAGCTTCGCCCGCGCCAGCGCCACGATGCGCTGGCAGGCCAGCCGCGCGGTCGCGTAGCAAACCGTCCCGCTCGATCCGCGTCTCATTCGGCACATCCGGGCCCGCGCCCGGAATCGACGGGTGCGGATCGTTCCCGTCGGCTGGGCGCTGGCGCCTCGCGGCGCGCGCGGGCGGCTCGACGTCGCGGCTCGGGATCGTGCTGGTGCGCGCGGCGCCTCCGCGACCGGTGGCCTTCACCGAGCCGACGTCGATCGACCTCGAGCCTGCCGGCACCCTGCTCCTCGTCGAGAACAACCCAGGGCGCGTCCTGCGCGTGGATCCGCGCAACGGCAAGGTGACCGTGCTCGTGTCGGCGATGACGCGTCCGTACGCGATCGCGCGCACCGCGTCCGGCGAGCTCGTCGTTTCGACCGAGAACCGGCTGCAACGGCTCGACCCGAGCGGGCCGACCACAGTGGCCGTGGCCGACAGCCAGATCAGCCCGGTTGCAGCCGCGCCGAACGGCGACGTCTATTACGCGACGGCGACGCAGGTCTTCCGCTTCGCGGGAGGCGCGATCCAGCTCGTCGCCGCGGGGCTCTCGAACCCGCACGGGCTGGCCTTCGCCGCTGACGGATCGCTGCTCGTGTCCGACACCGGCCACGATCGCATTGCGCGGCTGGGGGCCAGACAGGTGACGACCTTCGCCTCGGTGACCCAGCCCGACGGGCTCGACGTGGCCGCCGACGGCAGCGTCTACGTCGTCGGCGGGCAGGCGGAACGAATCGTCCACCTGGCCGCGGACGGCTCGCGGATCGGCCTCGTCGGCCCGCTCTTCGACACGCCGTACGACGTCCAGGCCGCGGCGGGCAATGTCACCTACGTGCTCGAGGCAGGCCCCGTTGGGCACATTCGCCGCGTCGCTGCCGACGGAACCGTCACTACCGTCTCGAGACGGCGCTAGCTTCCGCCTCGGCGAGCTCCCTGCGGATCTCGGCCACGCGCGGGAGGGTCGCCAGGGCGGGCAGGATCGGCAGCCAGAGGTTGAACAGCCGGTAGACGACCACCCCGAGCAGCGCGCGTACGAACGGGAAGCCGACCCAGTGCAGCGCGAACGTGAGCGCGATCTCGACGACGCCGGCCCCGCCGGCGGGCAGCGAGCGCCGGGTCAGCACGTACCCGGTCGCGTAGCCGAGGATCAGGGCCGGGAGCGAAAGCCGCGGGTTGCCGAAGACCTGCAGCGCGCCCCAGAGGCAGGCGATGTCGCCAGCCCAGTAGGCAGCCGTGCCTAGCAGGCCGAGCCCGTGCTCCCGGGGCGGCGCGACGAACATCGAGCGCAGGATCGAGAGGCCTGCGACGCCGTGCGCGAGGGCCTGGCGGATGCGTCCACCGCCATGGGCTTGCGCGTAGCGCGGCGCGCGTTTCGGCGAGCTCAACCAGATCGCCACGAGCGCGCCCGGGATCACCGCGAGCCACGGCAGCGTCAGCGTCAGCGAGATGCCCTCGCCGTCGACGAGGATTGCGATCGCGGAGCAGAGCGCAGCCGGCGCGAGGATCGCGTACTCGAGCGCGCCGAGCGCGAGCACCCGCGCGACGGCCCCATCGCGGTCCTCGCCTGCGCTCCGCAACGCCCAGTAGTCGACCGCGAAGCCGCCGCTCGTCCGCGTAGCCGCGAAAACGCCGAACCCGGCGACGACGGTCTGCAGCGAACGGCCGAAGCTGAGGCTCGGGCCGCCATCGACCTTCGCCGTGTCGCGGACGGCGAGCACGTAGCCGGCGTACGCGAGCAGCTCGCCGCCGAGGCAGAGCCCGAGCCAGCCGGGGTGCAGGTGCCGCGCTGCGCGGTCGATGCGCTCACCGCCCGCGAGGTCCGCGAGGAGCGCGACGGCCCCGAGGGCGAGCGCGGTCGGGACGACGAGGACGAGGAGCGGGCGGCGCTCGAGCCAGTCGCGCGAGCGGCGAAGCGGTCCGGGGCGAGCCGGGACGGCCGACTTCGACACGCGTTGAACGCTAGCCGCGTCGCGCCCCAACCGAAACCTCCGTCGGGAGGTTTCGCTAGCCTCGAACGCTCTGGATGAGGCCTCGCTAGCGCCGATCCTCGAGACCGAGCGCCTGCGGCTGCGGGAGTTCCGGCCGGACGACCTCGACGCGCTCGCCGCGATGGTGGTCGACGAGGAGCAGATGCGGTTCTATCCCGGGCCGCGGACGCGCGCAGAGGCTTCCGCGTGGCTCGACCGGAACCTCTCGCTGTACGAGAAGCACGGCTTCGGCTTCTGGCTGATCGGGTCCGTGGACGCGGAGTTCCTCGGGTACTGCGGGATCAGGCCGGTCGAGCTCGACGGCGCTGAGACGACCGAGATCGGCTGGCACACGCTGAAGACGTCGTGGAACCAGGGCATCGCGACCGAGGCGGCAGCGGCTGTCCGCGACATGGCGTTCACCCGCTTCGCACGGAAGGAGCTGGTCGCGCTGATCTACCCCGAGCACGTGGCCTCGCGCCGCGTCGCCGAGAAGCTCGGGCTGCGCGAGGGAGCGGTGACCGTCATCGACGGCGATCCCTACGTGACCTACGAGGCCAGGTACTCCTCGATCTGACGGTGGCATTCGGCCGGCGGCCCGCTCGTGTCGACGAAGAGGCGCGGCTCCGACCAGGGCTCGTACTCGCGCTCGAGAACGTCGGCCCAGGTCGGGACGTAGTGTCCTTCGAGGTCGCCGCTCCGCGCCTCGACGCGGCGCCGGTGCTCTGCGGGATCCGAGCAGACGACCTCGATCACGCGAAGAGGCGTGTCCGTCCGCGCAGCGAGGTCGCGCCACGCTTGCCGGGCAACCTCGACCGGGTTGACGGCATCGATCACGACGTTCGCACCCGCGAGCAGACACCCTTCGGCGACGGCCTCGGCGACCACGTAGGCAGCTAGACCCGTGGGTTCCTCGCGGGAGATCCCCGACCGCCACATTGCCGCTTCGAGCGCGTCGATCCGGATGTAAGCGGCGGTCAGTGACTCCGCGACGGTTCTGCCGATCGTCGTCTTTCCGGAGCCGGGAAGGCCACCGAGCACCACGAGCATCAGCCGACTCTGCCAGATGACCGCTGGAGGCACCCCTTAGAGTTCGGGCCGGATGTGAGCCGCGAGATCAGAACCAAGGCAGACGGTCGCTCTGCCCAGGCGACAAGCGCTCCCTGGCTTGCGGTCAACGTAAAGACCGGCCGCGGCTTCACGCAGACCGACGCGCGCTCCGACAACAAGGGTTGGTGGGTGTTCGTCCAACCTGGCTCGGCTTAGGCTGGCTTTGGAGACTGCGCCGGTTTCTCCCGCGCATACACCCTCGACTTCCCGCACTGAACCAGTTGGCTCAGCTAAGCGGCGGGGGTGGGATTCGAACCCACGAGCGCCGGTTAAGGCGCTAGCGGTTTTCAAGACCGCCCCGTTCGACCGCTCCGGCACCCCGCCTGAGGTCATTGTCGCCGCCGCAGCCGGGCTTTGCCCGGCGGAGGCTCGCTGCGGGCGGCAAGCGACTGAGCTGCCTCGGGCGGCTCCTGAAACGGACCGAGTTCCGCGCTCGTCTCGCAAGGAGGAGGCTCACGGGGGAACCAGGGGTTCACCCGTGTTCTCAAGACCGCCCCGTTCGACCGCTCCGGCACCTCGCCGGAGACGGAGCCTAGCCCTCGATCCGGGCGGGGGCGCCGAACTCGCGCAGCACTTCGGGCACCTCGCCCTGGAAGTTCTCCAGCACCGCGAGCGCCCAGCGGTCGGTGACGGCGGTGCCGTTCAGCGTGTGCACGAACTCGGTGTGGCCGTTCGCCCGGTAGCGGATGCCCAAGCGACGGGCCTGGTAGTCGGTCGTGTTCGAGGCGGAGGTGATCTCGCGGTAGCGCTCCTGCGACGGGAACCACGCCTCGATGTCGTAGCGCTTCGCAGCCGACGCGCTCAGCTCCTTCGCCTCGATGTTCACGACGCGGTAGGGGAGACCGAGCTCCTGTACGAGCGACTCCTCGATCGCGAGCAGGCGGTCGTGCTCGGCCCAGGAGTCCTCGGGGAGGACGTAGGCGAACATCTCGACCTTGTTGAACTGGTGGACGCGGAACATGCCGCGCGTGTCGCGGCCCGCGGCGCCCGCCTCGCGGCGGAAGTTCGTCGAGAACGCCGTGTAGCGGAGCGGCAGCTCGTCGCGCTCGAGGATCTCGCCCATGTGTAGCCCGGCGAGCGCGACCTCGGAGGTGCCGGTCAGGTAGAGGCCCTCGTCGGCGATCTCGTAGATCTCGAAGCGCTCGGCGGGGAAGAAGCCGGTGCCGTACATCGCCTCCTCGCGCACGAGCACCGGCGGGATCACGGCCTCGAATCCCTGCGCCACCACGCGGTCGAGCGCCCAGCGGTAGAGCGCGAGCGCCAGGCGCGCGGTGTCGCCGATCATGTAGCCGAACCGTGAGCCCGAGAGGCGGGCGCCGCGCTCCATCTCGAAGCGGCCGAGCTCGAGGTGCTCCTTCGCGTCGGCGATCTGCGGGCGCTCGCCGACCTCACGGAGAATCTCGCCCTCCGAGTCACCCGACGCTTCGTCCGGAACGGACTCGTGTGCGGGGTTCGGCACCCTCTGCAGCAGTTCGTCGCGTCTGGTCTCCGCGGAGTCGAGCTCCTCCTCGACCCGGCGAAGGTCGGCCTTGACCGTCTTCAGCTCCTCGACCTGCTCCGGCGTCGGCTTGCCCTTCAGCTTCTGCCGGCCTCGGAGCTGGTCGACCTGCGGCACGAGCTCGCGCCAGCGCGTGTCGGCCTCGAGCAGCTCGTCGAAGGCCTCGCCGCCGCCCTTGCGCGCGATCCCCGGCCGAATGCGGTCCGGGTCGTTGCGCGCCGCTTTGAGGTCGATCAACCCTGGTTCTTGGTCAGGTACGCGACGAGGTCGCCGATCTGCTTGTCCGAGAGCGTCTGCCCGAAGTCGGGCATCGACGGCGTGAAGCCCTTCTCGACGTAGGCGCTCGGAGTGGCGATCGAGTCGTGCGCGAACGTGGCCAGCGATCCCATGTTGGCGTTCTTCGCGTACGTGGCCAGCTTGTCGAGGTCCGGCCCGACGTTCCCGTTCGTGCCAGCCGGCTTGAACGTATGGCAGCCGCCGCAGCCCTGTGCCGTGAAGAGCGCGGCACCGGCCTTGGCGTTGCCGCTCGTCGCCTGGGCGGCGGTCGTCGTCGGGAGCGTGCCCACGACCTTGCCGGTCGGCGAGACGATCGTCCCGCTGCCGCAGCCGGCAAGCACGAACGCGAGTGCGAGGAACGGGGCGAGTCGGCGCATCCGGGCGCGAGTCTACTGAAGGCGTCCGGCGGCCTCTTCGCTTCTCGCGAAGAGCCAGAGGCCGATCGCCGCGAGCCCGCCATAGCCGGCGACGTCGGTGGGCGTGTCGTTCACGAGCAGCGAGACGACGAGCGCGGCCAGGCAGGCGTCGAGCAAGGCGAGCCGCGGTCGTCTCAGCGCGAGCACGACGATGCCGCCGATCCCGAGCGCGAAGAGGAGCGCCGCGTTCCAGGTCGATCCGATCGCCGCCGCGGAGAGGTGAAGCCGGTGGCCGAGGTCGCCGAGCAGGGAGCCCGGGCCGCCTCCGACCGCATGGGTCACGTGACTTGATCCGCCGGTGGCCGCGTCCAGGCCGACGAGCAGCAGCGCGGCGCCCGCGGCGACCGCGGCTGCGGCGAGCGCGCGTCGCGCAGGCAGGCGCCGGAGCCGCACCCAGAGAACGGCGAAGCCGGCGAGGTAGACGACGAGGCCGCCGCCGTCGGCGCCGACGCGGCTCGCCGCGATGCCTGCGGCAATCAGGAGCGCGACCAGCGGCAGCGCGCGCTTGCCCGCGAGGGCACCGAGGACGAGGGCAGCCGGGAGCAAGAGCGTCTCGACCTCGTTCGTGACGCCGTAGAAGCGCCCGCCGCCGTCAGGGTGCGGGCCGATCACGGCCAGCGCGTTCCACTCGGGGCGCGCCCACATGACCGCGAACAGCGCCGCGAAGAAAGCGGCGAGGCCGAGGGCGAGCGGAAGCCGCGGCCTGAGCACCAGGCCTCCGCCGAGCGCGGCAAGGGTCCCGAGGACGGCGACGCCGGCGACTTCCGCCCACGGCGAGGAGACACCCGCTGTGCTCAAGGCTAAGGCGGCGCCGACGCAGGCCGGGGGCGCCAGCAACGCGGCGCGGGCGGCGGGGGCGGCCCACGTGAGCAGCGCGACCAGCGAGAGCGCGACCATCAGCCCGACGAGCACGAGGGTGGCCGCGTTGCGCGCGTCGTGCGAACGGTCGAGCCGCCGGTCGAACCGGGCGAGCCGCGCGAGCGCATCGCGCTCCGCCTTCGCCTGGATCCGAGGCCGCTCGCCGCGGGCGATGGCGTGGATCGAGGGCGCGACGTCGGCGATCGAGATCAGTCCGGGGAGACGGGTCGACGTGTCCGTCAGCAGTCCGCGGTACCCGGGTCCGACGATCGCGATCGGGTAGCGAACGACGTTGTGGTGCCGGCCGGGCGATGGCAGCGCGACGTAGAGCGTGACGCGCGCGGGGCGCTGCGAGAGCGCGATCAGCGGCTTGCCGCCCGGGAGGCCGCCGTGGACGAGCGCGTTGCCGAGCTCTCCCCGCAGCAGCCCGGCGAGCGCGCCGCGCCTGGTGACAGTCGGCCCCGCTCCGACGACGAGCAGCCCGTGGGCGGCGTCCGGAGAACGGAAGACCAAAGCGGAGGCCGGGCGCACGATCACGGCGACGCGCTCGCCCGGGGCAGCCGACGCAGCAGGGATCCCCGCGGTGGCCGCTATCCCCAGGGCTACAATCAAGAGGAACCTTCTCGCCTTCAAGGGGGCCGATTCTCGATGAAACGCAAGGCTTACGGGCGCGACGCCGGGCTGTCGCTGCGGATGCTGCTCACCAGCTCGCTGCTGGGCCTGCTCTACGTCGTGTTCGCGGTCGTGCTCTTCTACGTGCTCAACGCCGGTCTCGTGCTGATGCTCGTGATCGTCGGCGTGATGGCGTTCGTCCAGTACTTCACCTCGGACAAGCTCGCACTCCGCGCCTCGGGCGCGAAGATCGTCGGGCCTGACGAGGCGCCGCAGCTGCACGAGATGATCGAGCGGCTCTGCGCGATGGCCGACCTGCCGAAGCCGCGCGTGGCCGTGATCGAGAGCGACGTGCCGAACGCCTTCGCGACCGGGCGCAACAAGAAGCACGCGGCCGTGGCCGTGACGACCGGCCTCTGGAACCGGCTCGAGCCCAAGGAGGTCGAGGGCGTGCTCGGGCACGAGCTCAGTCACATCGTCAACCGCGACGTGCTCGTGATGACGATCGCGAGCTTCTTCGCCATGCTCGCCGGTCTGCTCACGCGCTTCGGGCTCTACAGCGGCATGTTCGGCGGCTTCGGCGGGGGCCGCAACAACAACGACAACAACTCAGTCCCGGTCTGGCTGATCGTCCTGCTCGTCTCGATCGTGACCTACTTCCTCAGCCAGATCCTGATCCTCTCGATCTCGCGCTACCGCGAGTACGCCGCCGACCGCGGCTCGGCGCTGCTGACCGGTGCGCCCGAGTACCTGATGAGCGCGCTGCAGAAGATCGCAAGCGGCATCACGCAGATCCCGCAGCAGGACCTGCGTCAGGTCGAGACCATGAACGCCTTCTTCATCGTCCCGACCAACTGGCGCAAGCGCGGGGCCGAGCTCTTCATGACGCACCCGCCGCTCGAGAAGCGCCTCGCCGCGCTCGCCGAGATCTCCCGCGAGCTCGGGCGCCCGGTCGCGTAGCGAGCAGCGGTTGGGCCTCGGCGACGTCCTCTTCGGGCGCAAGAAGCTCAAAGACGCCGCCGCCGAGCGGCTGTTCGCGATCTCGACCGCGCGAATCACGCTCGAGACCGAGCTGGCGCTGAAGCCGGCCGGCGCGGCGGGCGTCTGCTTCAAGGCGCTCTCTGCCGGCGAGTTCGTCCGGGCCGAGAACGAGCTGCAGCAGCTGCTGGAGTCGGTCGCGGTCGAGTCGGGCTCCAAGGTGGAGCGGCGCTCGGATGAGTACGGCTTCGAGTGGCTGGTCGTACGTGACCAGGACTTCGAGGACCTCGTGGCGAGCGTCCACCTCGTCGCGTCCGAGTTGGAGGCGCGCGGGTTCGGGCCGCAGCTGCTGGCCGCGGTGTTCCCATTCGAGGGCAAGGGCTTCGACGGCGGGCGCGTGTACTGGATCTACGGGTTCAAGCGCGGCGCGTTCTGGCCGTTTGTCCCCAAGGGCGACGGCAAGGAGCGCGACAACGCGGAGGAGCTCGAGCTGAAGGCGAAGCTCGAGCAGGAGCTTCCGATCGAGCAGGACCTCACGCGCTGGTTCGCCGTATTCGACGCGCCCGTCTGAGTAGAAGTCACGCTTTCGTCACACCCGCGTGACAGACACGTGCGCCGGACGGAGGTACGCTCGAAGCGGGCGGCGGGTGGACCTTCACTCCCCACCCAGGGTGGGGCGGCGCGCGCGTGAACCTGGTAGTCGGCGCCGGCGATGCGGCGGCTGGGCGCCCTACGCCGTCGGGAGGTCGGGGATCAGGCCCTCGCCCTCGAAGAGCTCGCGCGCTTCTGCCAGGCTCAGGTCGTCGGGCGGCACGATCGCCTCGGACGGCGACAGGTTGTCGTCGGCCAGGCGCGCCCCGTTCGTCCGCACCGCGTCGGCCATCCGGCGCAGTAGCTCCGAGAGCTGCTCCTCGTCGCCGGATCCGAGCGCCTGAGCGGCCTGCTCGTCGAGGTCGTTGAGGCCCTTCGCCACTTCGTCGTCGACGTCGAACTGCCCCTCGCCCATCAGGCGGACGATCATTGCTGCAGCTCCTTCTTGGTCTCGCCGGGGCCGAGCTGTGACTTCATCGCCTCGAGCTCGCGGTCGACCTGCGACTGCGACGCGATCTGGCCGAGCTGCCGGTCGAGCTCGGTCTGGTCGGAGGTGAAGTCCTCGAGCGCGCCGGAGGTCGTCAGCTCGTCGATCGCAGACGCACGCGCCTGCATCTGCTCGGTCTTGTCCTTCGCGCGCTGAATCGCGAGGCCCGTGTCGGCCATCTGCTCGCCGATCCCGGTCGCCGCCTCGCCGATGCGTACCTGCGCCTCGGCCGCGGAGTACTGCGCCTTGATCGTCTCCTTCTGCGTGCGGAAGGCCTCGACCTTGGCCGAGAGCGCCTTCTCGCTGGTGACGAGCTTCTCCTGCTGCTGCTCGAGCCCCTTCGCCTGCTCGTCGAGCCCCTGCAGCTGCTGCTGCAGCCCCGACTTGCGCTCGAGCGCCTGCCGCGCGAGATCCTCGCGACCTGCCGCCAGCGCTTCGCGCGCCTGCGAGTCGAGCTTGACGACGCTCTGCTGGAGCTGCGCCTCCTGCATTTCGAGCCGCTTCTTCGCGGTCACGACGTCGGCGATGCCGCGCTTCACGTTCTGGAGCAGCTCGAGCTGCTTCGCGTACGAGTAGTCAAGGGTTTCGCCCGGATCCTCGGCGTGATCGAGGAGTCTCGAGAACTTCGACTTCACCACAAGAGATGCGCGTGACATCAGACCGGCCATTCGTCCTCCTCCAGAAGCGGAGCGTCTAGCCTAGCGCCGGTGATCGTCGAGCGGAGCATGCATCCCGACTGGCTCTCGAACGCGTACCTGATCGGCGACGAGCCCGGCGGTACGGCCGTTTTCGTCGACTCGGGAGCGCCCCTCGAGCCGCTCTTCGACGCCGTCGAGCGGCACGGGCTCACCGTGACGCATCTGCTGACGACCCACGCTGACGCCGACCACATCGCGGGCGACGGCGAGATCGTCGGGCGCTACGGCTGTCCGATCGTGAAGGGCGATCTCGAGACGGGCGGCCTCTCGGTTCGCGCCCTCGAGACTCCGGGCCACAAGGACGACCATCTCGTCTTCGTGATCAACGGCGAGGCGTGCTGCAGCGGCGACGTCCTCTTCAAGGACGCTGTCGGCGGCGGCGACTTCGAGCAGATCCGCCGCTCGGTGATGGAGGTGCTGATGAAGCTGCCGCCGGAGACGCGTGTGCTTCCAGGGCATACCGACAGGACGACGATCGGCCGCGAGCTCGAGCACAACCCGTTCGTGCGCGTGTGGAGTGGAGCAGAGCCCGAAGGCACCGAGCCGGTGCGGGTCGGCGGAGAAGGGGCGACGCTCGTCGTCTGGTCGCCCGACTACGACGGCAAGGGCAAGGCCTGGGTGCGCTTCGCCGACGGACGCGACGCGATCGTCGGCGGCTCACGCGTGGAACGCGGCTAGCCGGTCGGCCTCCTCGTTCAGCTCGCTCCGGGTCTCCCGAGGGATCCGGCCGAACGGCGTGAGGCGCACACCGCCGTGCTCGAACCGCCACGTGCCCGCCACCTCGCCGTCGACGAGGAACGTCCGCTCCGACTGGGGGTTCCGCACGTGGAAGATCCGCTCCCGGTACCGCTCCGGGAGGATTCCCGTGCGGCGGGCGTGGGCGAGGAGTGTCGCGTCCCACGTCGGGAGGAACCGCACGGGCGCAGGCATCTCGGCTAGCGGCAGCGGCGCCCGCGGCAGGTCGAGCAGCTCGTTGCCGCTCTCGTCCCGGAAGCGACGCAGAGGTAGCTGCTCGAGCGCGTTCGCAAGCGCGCCGACCCGCATGCCGGCCCAGTTCGCAAGATCGCCACGCGGCGCGGGCCCGAAGGCGCCGAGGTAGCGGCGCACGAGGTGCGCCCGCGCCTCGTCCTCCGACAGCGTCGGCTCCGGGCCGACCCAGTCCTCGGCGAGCCCGTAGAGATCGGCGCGGCGGCGCTCCCAGGTACCCGTGGGCGGCACGCGGACGAGGTCGACCCAAATCGCGGCGCCCGGCCGCCAAAAGCCGCTCGCGGCGAGCTCGGCCTGGCGGCGCGGCCCGTCGGCGAGGAAGCCCTTCAGCCCTCGCGCGACCCGCTCCAGCTCACCGTCCTTTGCGCCCTGGACGCGCCGCGACCACACTTTCCGCTCCTCGCGGATCGCGATGATCAAGGGCCAGTAGTCGCGCCGCGAGACGACGTGGATCGTGTTGCGCATGATCATCGCCTGGACGAGCGAGCGCCGCTCCAGCGCCCGCGTCAGCGCCTCGCGCTCGAACCCCTCGACTCGCGACCAGAGCCCGACGTAGCCCGAGGGCGCGTACTGGGTCTGCAGGCAGCCGACCCGCTCGACCGCGTGCGGGAGCGGCAGGCGCCGCCGCTCGAGCAGGAGCTGGCGCGCCAGCAGCGCGCGGTTCAGCTCGCGGCGGGTGAGGACGCGTTCGGCCACAGTTGGACGCTAACGCGCGGGTAAGCTCGCCGGACCGAAGGAGGAGGGACGATGGCGATCACGCTCCACCGCTGGAAGAACATGTTCGTGAAGGTTCCGGGTCACCCATGCTGGAAGGTGCAGAAGGCACTCGACCAAGCGGGTGTCGAGTACACCGTCGACCCGCTGCCCTGGCCCGGGAACCGCGACGAGACCGAGCGCCGGACCGGCCAGAAGAAGTACCCGTGGATCGAGTTCGAGGACGGCTCGATCTACCGCGAGGAGTCGAAGGACATGGCGCAGCGGATCAAGGACGGCAAGCTCGCCGAGGCGCCGCGGCTCCAGCGGTGATCGTCCCCGACGAGATCGACGCCTACGCCGAGGCGCACACGACCGCGCCTCCGGATTTGATGGCCGAGCTCTCCGAGGAGACGAAGGCGAGCCTCGACTCACCACAGATGCTCACGGGCGTCGTCGAGGGCCGCTTCCTCGAGCAGCTCGTCTTCGGGCTCCAGGCCAAGCGCGTGCTCGAGCTCGGGACATTCAGCGGCTACTCGTCGCTCTCGATGGCCGCGGGGCTCCCCGACGGCGGCCACATCGACACCTGCGAGGTCGAGGAAAAGCACGCCGAGGTCGCGCGCCGCTACCACGCGCGGAGCCCGTACGCCGACCGGATCACGATCCACATGGGGCCCGCGCTCGAGACGATCGAGCGGCTCGGCGGCGAATGGGACTTCGTCTTCATCGACGCCGACAAGGAGAACTACGCGAATTACTACGAGGCGCTGCTGCCGCGCCTCGCGCCGGCCGGGCTGATGGCGATCGACAACACGCTCTGGAGCGGCCGAGTCCTCGACGATGGGGACGATTCGCCCGCCACGCGCGCGATCCGCGAGCTGAACGACCGCATCGCGGCGGACGATCGCGTGGTCGCGGTACAGCTGACCGTCCGTGACGGCGTCACCCTGATCCGCCGCAAGGGGTAGCTACAATCCCCCGGCTCGGGGCTATAGCTCAGTTGGGAGAGCGCCTGGATCGCACCCAGGAGGTCGCCGGTTCGAGCCCGGCTAGCTCCACCATTAAAAGGCCCGCAAACGCGGGCCTTTTGCTATCCGCTGAGAGAACGCACAACCTGGATCGGCGCCGTGGCCAAGTTTTGGTCAAGTGACGTCATCTTCGAAACACACTCGCTCACAGAGGACAACGAGCGACTGCTTGGACTGTTGGCCGGCGATCGACTCGCGTTACTGCTCGGTGGTCGCGCCGAGCTCAGTTAGGAGTTCGCGCAGTTGCTGCATGCCTCGCGTGCCGAGGCGGCGGGTCCATTCCTCTTCGACCGTGGCGATAACCGAAAGCGCGGCGCGGATCTGCTGCCAGCCGCGGTCGGTTGGGAACACGAGAGTGGACCGGCGGTCGGTCGGATCGGCTCGGCGCTCCACGTATCCACGCTGTTCGAGGTAGTCGACGAGGTAGCCCATCGACTGCTTGGTGATCTGTGCTCGCGCGGCGAGGTCGGTGAGGCGGGAGCCGTCTGAGCCGAGGTGCTGGAAGACGGCGGTGTGAGCTGGGCGGATGTCGTCGAAGCCGAGCTCGGCCAACCCGGCGCTGACGCGTCGCACGACCTCCTGGAAGGGTGTTCGGAGCAGGATCCCGATGTTCGGGCGTTCGTCCTTGGACGACCCGCGCAGCGCCCGTTTGTCGAGGCTTGACATACCGTCTCTGATTTTGTCAGAATCCCGGATAGTCAGAGATTCTGACTATATGTGGCCATCCCACAGAAGGGCCGCAACGTGAAGAAGATACTGACAACGATCGCGGCCGGTTCTGCCGCGGCACTGCTCGCCGCAGGCGCAGGCACAGCGGCCCCACGCCAGCCGATGACGCTCGACTGCCAAGGCCTCGGAACCGTGCAGATTCTCGTGCCGCCGGCGCACGGCGCCAACATGAATTGGGGTGCAGCACAGATCGTCGGCGACGGTCACTCAATCGCCGTCCAGTTCGAGTTCAGCGCGTTCGACACCACCGTCGGAGCGATGCTCTTCGACAGCGGACCAATCGCCAAGGGTGGCGGCAACGCAAACCCGAACCAGCCAACGATCTCCTGCTCACAGACCCAGACGGCGACACTCGCCGACTTCCAACAGCCCGGTGATCCACCGCCTGCGGCTCCCTTCGCACTCACCGACAGCGTCACGTTCCGGATCGACGTACAGGTAATCCTGAAATAGCCGACCCACCTCGCGGGGCGGCCGACCCCACGCCCGGCCGCCCCCCAGTCCGCGCTCAACAACCAGTCGCGGCGAAAGCGAAACCCGTGGGCCGCAACTGTGCGTCGCGTCCGACGGCCTCCTCGCCTTCACCCGACCCGACGAAGACGACGTCTTCGGTACACAGTCTCTCAGCGCCGCCTGAAGTCGCGCCGCTCGAAGGCTTCGTCCACTGCGCTTCAGCGCGTCCCGCACCGCCTCCGCGACGTCGCACCTCTCGGCAAGCTTAAGCCACGGCTATCGCGCTTCCAAGGGGAAGGCTGCGTCGGCTGGGCCAGCGTTCCGCAATGAGCTAGATGCGACCGACGACCTTACCCGGGACGGGAAGCTTCGCTTGGGCCAGTGTTCCGAAATGACGCCTGAACCTTGAGCGCGGCGGTTCCAGTGATGGCGCTAGCGCGGCTCGACTACGGGTTCGGCAGGGAGGCACGGTAGACGCGCCAACTGCCGGGGACGCCTTTGAGTTCGCGCTCTCCGCGATCTTCGAGGAGGAGCCCGGTGCCGGCGACCAGATCCTTGACCGTCTGCGAAACGAGCACCTCGCTTGGGCCGGCGGAGGCGGCGACTCGGGCACCGATCGAGACGGCCAGGCCTGCGACCTTTCCGTCGTGAAGCTCGCACTCGCCGGTGTGGACGCCAGCGCGCACCTCGAGGCCGAGATCACGAATGCCGTCGACGAGTGCCTGGGCACAACGAATGGCCCGCGCCGGGCCATCGAAGGTTGCGAAGAAACCGTCGCCGGCGGTGTCGCGCTCCTCGCCACGGAAGCGCGTAAGCTCTCGACGAACGTGAGCATGGTGACGCTCAAGCAGCTCGCGCCAGGCACGATCCCCGAGTTCGGCCGCCCGCTCGGTCGAGCCGACGATGTCAGTGAAGAGAACGGTCGCCAGAACGCTGTCCGGGACATCGGGAACAGTTTTAAGGGCGACAAAGCGCGCCACTTCTTCGGGGATCTCCGGCGACAAGAAGATGTGTTGGTAGTCCATCCCTGAGACGCGAAGCGCACGTGCAGAGGGGATTCGGTCGATGACTTCTCGGGCGTTTCGTTCCGCGTTCCCGGACGTGCGATACATAACGAGGGTTGGCACACGGACCGCCGGCAGAACCTCGCGAAGGTCGGTCTCGATCCAAGCGCGGTGGAGCGCGTACGCGGCGGCCGGACTGGCCCCGACTCGGAGCCAGTTGGCGAACCACTCCCGCTCCGCCGGGTTGGCGGAGAGCGACGGCGAGGTGTCCCCGAGAATCTCATTGCTAAGTTCCTTCGTGCCCCACCGCTCGCGTAGCTCAGCGAGCCGGGCGCGCCAGAACTCGCTCTGCGCGTCAGGTTGGTAAGCAACCGGGTGAAAGAGAATGAGCGCGCGCGTCCGCTCCGGATACGTCGCGGCGTACAACGCGGCCATCGAGCAGCCCTCGTGCGACGCCAGAAGGACTGTGCTTGACGAACCCGCGGCCTCGAGGACCGCGTGCAGGTCCTCCATCCGCGTCTCGAGGGCAGCAAACTGGCCGCCGTGGTCTGAGAGACCCGTCCCGCGCTTGTCGAAGAGAATCAGCCGAAACGACTGGGCGAGTTGCTCGTAGAAGTCGCGCCAGTGCGCCAGCTCCCAGCCGTAGACGAGGTTCGAGACGAAATCCGGGACATAGGCGAGGTCAGTCTCGCCATCGCCCACAAGCTGATAGGCGATCGCGACGCCACCGTTCCGCGCGTACCGGATCTCAGCTGCCACAACCGAATAATGTCGAACGCCGGGCCCACGCCCAACCTTAATCGGCATCCAGGCGTTCGCTCACTCCTCTGCGCGAGTGCTTCCGGAGTGTTCCCTGAGGGAATAGGCTCTAGCGCGCCGTGAGCGTCAAGCGGATCAAGCCGAATATCCTGTCTGAGCACTTCGACGAGAGCCGGTCGTTCTACAAAGACGTGATCGGCCTCGACGAGGGTGACGGTCTCGACTGGATCTTGTTCTTCGGGACGGATCAGCCGGAAGTGCAGTTGAGCGTGATGAAGCTCGACATCAAGGCGCACGTTCATCCGGACATATCAATCGAAGTTGATGACGTCGACGCGGTACATGAGCGCGCTCGCACCACCGGTGCCGAGATCGTCTACCCGATGACCGACGAGGAGTGGGGACTTCGACGGTTTTTCATCCGCGATCCCAACGGCACGGTCATAAATGTGACCGAGCACCGTACTTAGTTTTACGCTCGAGGGAAGGCTCCATCCGGCGGGCCAGTGTTCCGGAATGACCCCTGAGCCTGGTTCGATCCTTGTCCGCCCCTGCGTTCAAGCCCGAGTTCCCTCGCTTAGGATTCTTCGATGGTTCCGGAAGCCGAGTTCGAGGATGCAGGGGCAGGTCTCGTCCCGAAGACGACCGGCTGGTTCGTGCTCGACGTGCGTAAGGCACGCTGGTCGGACAAGCCTGAGCAGGGGTGGGCGGTGTCGCTGACCGGCAGAGACGAGTACGAGGCGGAGACGTTCTTCCCGATGCTCGGGATGGCGGTTCGGGTTGCTCGTGCGGGCGATGTGACGACGACCTACCACTGGGAGACCGAGCAGGAGGACTTCCTCGTGCTCAGCGGCGAGTGCATCGCGATCATCGAGGGGCAGGAGCGGCCGCTTCGCCGCTGGGACTTCGTCCACTGCCCGCCCGGCACGAAGCACGCCTTCGTCGGTGTGGGCGACGAACCGTGCGTGCTCCTTTGTGCGAGTTCACGTCAGTTCCAGAAGGACGGGCCTTGGGGCTACTACTGCTACGACGAGACGGCGGAGAGATACAACGCCGCCTCTCCCGAGGACACGCAGGACGGAGAGATCGCGTACGCCCGCTTCCCGGATACGCGTGTGGCGCGCTACCCCGGCGGTCTGCTGCCCGAATAGTGACCGGCACGCGGAACCAAGACACTCGGCTGCGCCAGCGTTCGGGAATAACCCCTGACGCTGTCCCGGAACGAGGGAGGCGAATCGCGCGAACGAGGATTCGCCCGGCTGAGCCCGATGGGGTCTGAAGCGCTAGGTGCGCCTGCGCTCATGCTCTAGCCTCGTCTCATGTCGGTCAGCGCACACCGGAA
>JBBRYF010000010.1:0-100678 GCA_038237925.1 Gaiellales bacterium
GATGCGATCGACGATCAACTCGAACAATGGCTTGAGGTCGGTTCCGAGCGTGCCTTGCTCGAGCGCGGCCCAGCCCTGCTTGGCGTTGGAGTAGACGATCGGGAACTCGATCTGCGTCTCGTCCGCATCGAGGTCGAGGAAGAGCTCGTACACCTCGTTGACGACTTCTTCGACGCGCGCGTCCGGCCGGTCGACCTTGTTGACGATCAGCACGACGGGGAGGCGCGCCTCGAGCGCCTTGCGCAGGACGAAGCGTGTCTGCGGCAGCGGCCCCTCGCTCGCGTCGACGAGCAGCAGCACTCCGTCGACCATCGTCAGCCCGCGCTCGACCTCGCCGCCGAAGTCGGCGTGGCCCGGCGTGTCGACGATGTTGATCTTCGTGTCGCCGATCTGGACCGCCGTGTTCTTGGCGAGGATCGTGATGCCCTTCTCGCGCTCGAGGTCCATCGAGTCCATCACCCGCTCGGCCACGTCCTGGTTGGCGCGGAACGAGCCCGATTGCCAGAGCAGCGCGTCGACGAGCGTGGTCTTGCCGTGGTCGACGTGCGCGACGATGGCGACGTTCCGAAGATCGTCACGTTGGGCAGAGAGATGTGGCTGTGGCACCGAGGCACCGTAGCGGCGCTCTCGTCCTCGCGGTCGGAATCGCGCTGTTGGCCTGCGGTTGCGGCGGCGGCGGGAAGCTGAGCGCCGGCGCGATCGCGAAGGAATCCACGTCGATGCAGTCCCTGGCCGCCGAGGGCGCGCTCCTGGCCCGCGACTCGGCGGCGGGCAAGACGACCGCGATCTACACGCGCGTGCGCTCCGAGGACCTCTCCAAGGCGGCCTCGACGTCCGCGTCCTCGCTGCAGACGGCGAAGACGCAGCCCGGGCTCGAGTCGAAGCTGCGTCGGGTTGCATCCCTCGCGAGTAAGGTCAGCGCAGACCTGAAGCGGCTGGGCCATGCCTCGAAGGCGGAGCAGTCGAGCCTCGCGCGCGAGCTCGGGACGGCCGCCACGGAGCTCGGAAAGTGAGCCTGAGCCTGAAGAACGTCCTCGCGGTCGCGCTCGGCATCCTTTCGGCGATCGGCGGCTTCGTCGACATCGGCGACCTCGTGTTCAACACGCAGGCGGGCGCGGTGTTCGGCTACCAGCTTCTGTGGGTCGTCGTGATCGGGGTCGTCGGGATCATCGTCTACTCGGAGATGTGCGGACGCGTCGCCGCGGTCGCCAAGCGCCCGGTCTTCGACCTCGTCCGCGAGCGAATGGGCTTCGGTCCCGGCCTCGCGACGCTGATCGCCTCCGAGGTCGTCAACCTGATGACCTGCGCGGCCGAGGTCGGCGGCGTCGCGATCTGCCTCCAGCTCCTCTCGGGCCTGCCCTATCGCCTGCTGATCGTGCTCGGCGTCGTCGCGCTGGCCGTGGCGTCCTGGGTGCTCCCGTTCGAATGGATCGAGCGCGTCTTCGGCTACCTGGGCCTCTCCCTGCTCGTCTTCGTCGTCGCTGCGATCAAGCTGCACCCGGACTGGGGGCGGGTCAGCCACGGCTTCGTCCCGGGACACCACGTGGGCGGCAGCCTGCTGGTCTACCTCTACTTCGTGGTCGGCCTGCTCGGGGCGGCGATGACGCCGTACGAGGTCTACTTCTACTCGTCGGGCGCGGTGGAGGACGGCTGGGGCCTGAAGGATCTCGGCCTGAACAAGGTGACCTCGATGATCGGCTACGGCCTCGGCGGCTTACTCTCGTTCGCGCTGATGATCGTCGCCGGAGCCCTCTTCCTGCCGCAGAGCATCGACCCGCAGTTCCTGGGCACGCCCGCGCTCGCGGCCGAGCATGCGTTCGGGAAGGTCGGCCTGCTGCTCGCTCTCGTCGGGATTCTGTTCGCGGTCGGTGGTGCGGCGATCGAGACCTCGTTCTCCGGCGCGTACAACACGGCGCAGTTCTTCGGCTGGCGCTGGGGCAAGAAGGAGCGGCCCGCGGCTGCTTCGCGCTTCACCTTGTCGTGGCTCGTGATCTTCGCGCTCGCCGCCCTCGTGATCATGACCGGCTACGACCCGGTGAAGCTGACGGAGTACTCGGTGATCTTCTCGGTGGTGGCTCTGCCGCTGACCTACCTCCCGATCCTGCTGATCGCGAACGACCGCACCTACATGGGCTCGAAGGTGAACGGGAGGCTCGCCAACGTCCTCGGCGTCCTCTACTTCGTCGTGATCATCGCGATCGCCCTCGCCGCGATTCCGTTGATGCTGATCACGAACGGCGGGCAGGGATGAGCAAGCGCGTCGAAGTCGACATCGCCCTCGGCATCCTCGACCACCAACTTGTGGACGCCGACGGAGTCAACTGCGGCAAGGTCGACGATCTCGAGCTGACCGGCCTCGAGGGCGGCTCGCTGGAGGTGGCGGAGATCGTCGTGGGCGGGAACGCGTGGGGCTCCCGCGGCCTGCTTGGGCGGCTTGCCGCTCACCTGTCGGGCGATGCGGTACACGTGCCGTGGTCGGAGGTCGAGTCGGTCTCGTCCGTCGTGAAGCTGAAGCGGTCGGCGTCGGAGCTGCGGCTCGACCGCGGCGACAGGCGCTGGGCGGGGCTCGTCGGGAAGGTGCCGGGCTCCTGATGCGGATGTCGGAGCTCTTGAAGCGTGAGGTCGTGACCGAGGGCGGGCTCTCGCATGGCAAGGTGCACGACATCCGCGGCGAGCTCGAGGGCGGGCGGCTGCGGGTGACCGGGCTCGCCTGCGGCCGGCTCGGCCTGCTCGAGCGCTACGGCGTGGGCACCGGCGGTAGCGGCGGGGCCGGCGAGGCGAAGGTGCACGGCCACCCGGTGATCCCCTGGGAGCGCGTGCTCCGGGTTGGGTCGAAGATCGTGCTCCGCGACTGAGCGGCACACTTTCGGCACATTCGCGTCACACACGAGTGACGGTTTCTCTGCTGCGATGTCCTGCGTGGACGGGAAGCCAACGGTCAGGCAGGTGTGGGCGCTCGCGGCGGCGCTCTGCGACCGGGCCGGCGAGGCGTTCCCCGAGACGCGGGCGGACGCGTCGGAGCTGATCGAGCGGCTGCGGATCGAGAACGGGCACCCGGCGCCACGGCTCGAGGACGTGCCGCTCCGGCCGAGGCGGCGGCGACGTGGCGGCCGGCCCGGCTGGCGACCCGAATGGAGGGCGAGCGCCGTCGCGGCGGAGCTCGCGCGAGAGATGCGCTGAGGTCTCCCAAACCGAAACGGGTGCACGCCGAGGGCGGAGCTAGACTCGACTTCCCGTGGCTGAGGCCGGATTCGTACACCTGCACGTCCACTCCGAGTACTCGATTCTCGACGGAGCGTGCCGCATCCCCGCGCTCGCGCAGCGCGCGGCCGAGCTCGAGATGCCCGCGGTCGCGCTCACCGACCACGGCTCGCTCGCCGGCGCGATCGAGCTCTACCGCGAGACCGGCAAGCACGGCGTCAAGCCGCTGATCGGCTGCGAGCTCTACGTCGCCGATGACCGTCACGCGCAGCGCAAGGGCTACGCGCACCTGACGCTGCTCGCCGAAGACAACACCGGCTACGCGAACCTGATCAAGCTCGCCTCGGCCGGCTACCTCGAGGGCTACTACTACAAGCCGCGCGTCGACTGGGAGCTGCTCGAGCGCCACTCGCAGGGCCTGATCGCGCTCTCGGGCTGCCTCTCGGGCCGCGTCTGCAAGGCGCTCGAGGAGAACCGCCCCGACGATGCGCGCTCCGACCTCGACCGGCTCGCACAGGTCTTCGGCCGCGACTCGACCTACGTCGAGATGCAGAACGCGGGCCTCGACATCCAGCAGCGGATCAACCCGTCGCTCGCGAAGCTCGCGGGCGAGGCCGGGCTGCCGCTCGTGGCGACCGGCGACGTCCACTACCTCCGCCACGAGGACGCGCGCGCCCACGAGGCGCTGCTCTGCATCCAGTCGGGCGACTCGCTGAAGAACCCGAACCACTGGAAGTTCGACACCGACCAGTTCTTCTTCAAGTCCCCCGAGGAGATGGCGCTCGACTTCCCGGGCCACGAGGAGGCGATGCGGTGCACGCTCGAGATCGCCGAGCGGTGCCGGGTCGAGCTCGAGCTCGGCAACATCCTGCTGCCGAAGTTCCCGCTCCCCGACGACAAGGACGCGTTCGAGTACCTCGTCGAGCTCTGCGAGAAAGGCCTGCAAAAGCGCTACGAACGGGTCACGCCAGAGATCCAGGAGCGCTTGCGCTTCGAGCTCAAGACGATCAAGGAGATGGGCTTCGCCGACTACTTCCTGATCGTCTGGGACTTCATCGCCTTCGCGCGGCGGAACGGCATCTCGGTCGGCCCCGGCCGCGGCTCGGCCGCCGGCTCGCTCGCCGCCTACTGCCTCGACATCACCGACGTCGACCCGATCCGCTACGGACTGCTCTTCGAGCGAATGCTGAACCCGGGCCGCAAATCGATGCCGGACATGGACATCGACTTCGCCGTCGCCGGCCGCGACACAGTGATCAATTACGTGGCCGAGAAGTACGGCCGCGACCGCGTCGCGCAGATCATCACCTTCGGGACGATGATGGCACGCGCCGCCGTCCGCGACGCGGGCCGCGTGCTCGAGATCCCGTACGGCACCGTCGACAAGGTCGCCAAGCTGATTCCGGAAGGCCCGAAGGTCTACCTGGACGACTGCCTCAAGCCCGGCTCGGAGCTGAAGCAGGCGTACGACGCCGACCCGCTCGTGAAGGAGATCGTCGACCTGGCCAAGCCGCTCGAAGGCCTCGTTCGCCAGGACTCGATCCACGCCGCGGGGGTCGTGATCGCCGACCGGCCGCTGACCGACGTCGTGCCGCTGCAGCAGAAGGGCGCCGAGCAGGAGGTCGTGACGCAGTTCTCGATGAACGACGTCGAGGCGCTAGGCCTGCTGAAGATCGACTTCCTCGGCCTGCGCAACCTCGACGTGATCGAGAAGGCCGTCGAGCTAATCGGCGGCGCGGATATCGGCAAGCTCCCGCTCGACGATGCCGCGACCTACGCGATGCTGCAGCGCGGCGACACCGTGGGCGTCTTCCAGTTCGAGTCGTCGGGGATGCGCGAGGCGCTGCGGCAGGTCAAGCCGACGGAGTTCGAGGACCTGATCGCGCTCGTCGCCCTCTACCGGCCTGGGCCGATGGGCTACATCCCGGGGTACGCGAAGCGCAAGGCCGGCCAGGAGGCCGTCGCCTACGCCGACCCGCGCCTGGAGCCGATCACCGGCCTGACCTACGGGATCTGCATCTACCAGGAGCAGTACATGGAGATCGCCAAGCAGCTCGCCGGCTTCACGCCCGCCGAGGCGGACGACCTGCGCAAGGCGATCGGCAAGAAGATCCACGCGCTGATGGCGTCTCTCAAGAACAAGTTCCTCGAGGGCTGCGCAGGCAATGCCGTCACGCCGGGTGTCGCGAACCAGCTCTGGAAGGACATGGAGCAGGCGCAGGACTACTCGTTCAACAAGTCGCACGCCGCCTGTTACGCCCTGATCGCCTACCGCACGGCCTGGCTCAAGGCGCACCACCCGAAGGAGTACATGGCGGCGCTAATCTCGTCCGTGATGAACACGAAGGACCGGGTTCCGTTCTACGTGAACGCCTGCCGTGAGATGGAGGTCGAGGTGCTGCCGCCGGACGTGAACGGCTCCGAGTGCGACTTCGCCGTCGTCGAGGGGCGGATCCGTTTCGGGCTGAACGCGGTCAAGAACGTCGGCGACTCCGCTGCACGGGCGATCGTCCACGCGCGCGAGCAGGACGGCGCGTTCGCGTCGCTGTGGGACTTCACCGAGCGCGTCGACCCGCAGGTCGTGAACAAGCGGGCGCTCGAGTCGCTCGTCAAATGCGGCGCGCTCGACTCGACCGGCGGCTCGCGCCGCGGGATGCTCGAGGCGCTCGAGCACGCACTCTCGCACGGGCAGCGCGCCTCCGACGAGCGGCTGCGCGGCCAGAGCTCGCTCTTCGCCGAGGTGGAGGAGAAGCTCGAGCATCCGGCGATCGGCATCGAGGAGTACGAGAAGAACGAGCTGCTGCGACAGGAGAAGGAAGCGCTCGGCCTCTACGTCTCCGAGCACCCGCTCGAGGCGATTCGCGCGCAGCTGCGGCGCAAGACCGACGCTACGCTGGCCGAGCTCGAGCGCCGCCGCGACGGCGAGGTCGTGACCGTCGCCGGGATCGTCTCCGCGCTGAAGCAGCTGACGACGAAGAAAGGCGAGCCGATGGTGTTCATGCGGCTCGACGACGTGATCGGAAGCGCGGAGGTCGTCGTCTTCAACTCCGTGTATGCGGCGGCGCGCGAGCTGCTCGTCACGGATGCGGTGCTCGTCGTCAAGGCTCGCGTCGACCACAAGGAGGGCGAGTCGAAGCTGATCGCGCTCGAGGTCTCGGCCTTCGAGGCGACCCCCGAGCGGCGCGAGGTTCGGCTGAAGCTCGACGCGCGACTGGCGCGCGCCGGGATCATTCGCGAGCTCGCCGCGGTCGTGCGCGACTTTCCCGGCGAGGCGCCGGTGATCGTCGACCTCGTCACCTCGGAAGGCGCGCGCACCTTCCAGTTCGGAACCGACTACCGCGTCAAGCCGGAGCCGGACTTCTTCGCCGAGGTGAAAGCCCTCCTCGGCGAAGCCGCCGTCGCGTGAGGCCGCGGCGGGTCTATGAGACCGTCGTCTACGCGACCGACTACGACGCGGGAGTCGCCTTCTACCGCGACGTGCTCGGGCTGCGAGCGGTGAGCGATGGAGCGTTCAGGTTGGACGACGACGCGATGCTGTTGATCTTTGACCCGACAAATTCATCTCAGCCTGGGCGCGGGGTCCCGTCACACGGGCCGACGGGTGCCGTCCACGTCGCGTTCTCGGTCGGCGCAGGCGAGCTCGATGCGTGGCGCGAACGACTGCCGGCGCTGGGTGTCCAGATCGAGCAGGAGCGGGCCTGGGAGCGGGGCGGCCACTCGATCTACGTGCGTGACCCAGCCGGCAACTCGGTCGAGCTGGTCGAGGGCGACCTCTGGCCGCGGTGAGCGCGTCTCCGCGCGAGCAGCGCCGCGATTCCTAGCGCCGCGAGCACGCCCGGGATGCCGAGGCCTGCGACGAGCGCGTAATTCGTCCTGGCGGAGGGCTTAGGCGCCTTCGGTAGTCCAAGCTTCATGAGCGTCTGCTTCAGCGCGAGGCCGCCGGGGTACCAGCCGCCTGTCGTCCGGGCGCCGTAGATCGTCTGCCCGGGCCGCATGTACGCGAGCGCGCCGCCATGGGCGTACGGATAGACGTCCTGAGTCACGCGGCGCGTCGGGCCTCCGCCAGGCACCGTCCAGACGATTCGGTAACGGAGCCCGAGTGGGCCGGCCGGCCGGGCGTGGAGCATCGGGTCGGGCGACTGGCCGACGGCAGACGGGAAGAAGCCGCTGTCCGTCGTCAGCCGGCCGATCGGCGTGGAGCTGAAGTCGGCGCCGTCCTGCAGGCTGAGTGCCTTGTGGAAGCCGGGGCCGGAGATCGAGGCCTGCGTCGGTTCCTTGGCCGCAGCGAGGGTCGGCAAGGCCAGAGCGGCGAGCACAGCGGCGGCGAGCGTGAGGCGGATCATGGGGCAGCTCCTTTTCGGCGTGTGCGGTCGATACACCGGCGCCGCCTCGGAGGTTCCCTATGCGAAGTCTCAGCCGCCGGCCGGGCGAGGGCGTAGCTCCCGCGCGACCTCGAACTTCTCGACCGACAGAACGGCGCCGCCGACGGCGTCTGCCGCCTGGCGACGGGCGCTTCCGGCTGCACGCTCGCTGGTCTCGAGCACGGCGGCGTTCTCCCAGAGCGTCACCGTCATCGTGCGGCCGTCCTCGGGATCGACGAGCACCATCCCGCCCGCGAATCCGTCGAGGTGCTCGATCTGCGCCGCCGCCTCGCCGAACGCCTGCACCGCTTCGTCGATCCGTCCCGCTTCGACTTCGTACCTTGCGACACGCGCCAGCATGCCCGGAACCCTACTGGCTCGCTCGGTGTAGGACCCGTAGTGGTGGACCGGCCACTGGATGAAGCCGAGCTCGTGGAGCGGGCTCGGCGCGGCGACCTCGAGGCCTGGGAGACGCTCGTGCGCGCATATCAGGGAATCGCATTTCGGACCGCGTACCTGCTGGCCGGGAACGCGGCCGATGCCGAGGAGGCCGCGCAGGACGGATTCCTCAAGGCCTACCGTGCGGTCGGGCGCTTCCGGCGCGGCTCGCCGCTCAAGCCCTGGCTCCTGCGCATCGTCGCCAACGAGGCGCGCAACCGCCGCCGCTCGACCGGCCGGCGTGAGCTGCTCGCGCTGCGCGCGGCCGCCGAGGTCCGCCCGGGGGACGCGGTCCCGTCCCCCGAGGCGGCTCTGCTGGCCCGCGAGGAGCAGGCACACCTGCTTGCGGCCGTCGAGGCGCTCGGCGAGGACCACCGCGATGTCGTCGCGTGCCGCTACTTCCTCGGACTGGGCGAAGACGAGACAGCCGCCGTGCTCGGGATTCGCGCCGGCACGGTCAAGTCACGCCTCGCGCGCGCGCTCGCGCGCCTGCGAGAGCGCTTGGAGGTCGAGGAGTGAGCTCGCTCGACCAGCGCCTGCACGAGCTCGGGCGCGAGCTCGCCTTCCCGCCGGAGCCGAATCTCGCTCCGACCGTGCTCGCGCGCATCGACAGGAGACCGTTCCCGTGGCGCCGTGCCGCGCCGGCGTTCGCGCTCGCAGCGATCGCGCTCGGAGCCGCGCTCGCCGTGCCCCAGGCGCGCAGCGCCCTCGAGCGCTGGTTCCATCTCGGGGGCGCGACGGTCGTCCGCGTGGAGACGCTTCCGCCCGCGGTCGAGCGCTCGCAGGCCGGCGGCCTCGGCAGGCCGGTCGCGGTCGCCGAGGCGGAACGGCGACTCGGCTTCCCGCTGGAGCTGCCGCCGCTCCACGGAGCGCCACGCGTTTACATGGTGGGCGACTCGCTGTCCACGGTCGTCCTCCGCGCGCACGGCACGACGGTGCTGCTCTCCGAGTTCGACTCCTACGGAGAGCAGGCGCTGAAGAAGCTCGCCATCCGCGGGACCATCGTCGAGCCGGCCGAGGTGCGCGGCGCCCAGGGGCTCTGGATCGAGGGTAGCCCGCACACGCTCAGCTGGATCGACCGCGACACCGGCTACCGGGAGCGGCCGATCGTGATCCACGGCAACGTCCTGCTCTGGCTGCACGGGGGTCTCACGCTGCGCCTCGAGGGCCGGCTGACGAAAGCGCAGGCGCTCGACATCGCACGTACGGTTCGGTGAGATCCCCCTGCCGGGGGAGATCCATCGTGGCCGAACCACCGAATACCCAAGTGATGACCACTGCGGACATTCACGTCGTCGAGGAAACGGAGCAGGAACGGGTCGAGCGCTGGCGGGCTCAGGAGCTCGTGCGCGCCGGCTACGACCCCGGCGATGCGGCGGCTCTCGCGGCCAGGCACGACATCGACCTCCACTTCGCCGTCTCGCTGCTCGAGCAGGGCTGTCCGCTCGAGACGGCGCTCGACATTCTGATCTAGGCAGGCGTCCAAGACGCCGGGCAGAATGTGCCCCGCGTGAGCCTCGCCTTGATCCCCTCGCCGCACACCGGCACGCTCGACATCGGGCCGCTGACGATCCACATGTACGGCCTGATGCTGCTGCTCGCGATCGCGGCGGCGATCTGGCTGACCGGCGTGCGCTGGGTGAAGCGCGGCGGCGACTGTGACCTCGTCCTGAAGATCGCAGTCTGGGGCGTCGCGGCCGGAATCGTCGGCGCGCGCGCCTACCACGACATCACGAGCTGGAACGAGGTCTCGAGCCCGAAGTGGAAGGGCATCTTCGCCGTCTGGGAAGGCGGTCTCGGAGTCTGGGGCGGGATCCTGCTCGGCTGTCTCGTCGGCGCGGTCGTGGTGCGGAGGGAAGGCGTCCGCGTGCGCGACATGATGGACGTCGTCGCGCCCGGGCTCCTGCTCGCGCAAGGGATCGGTCGGTGGGGCAACTGGTGGAACCAGGAGCTGTACGGCAAGCCGACCGGCTTGCCCTGGGGCCTGAAGATCGATCCTGAGCACCGAGTCGCCGGCTACGAGAACAACGCGACCTTCCATCCGACATTCCTTTACGAGTTTGTCTACGACCTCGTCGGGGTCGGCCTGCTCCTGCTGCTCGACAGGCGCTTCCGCTTCCGGCCGCCGGCGCTCTTCGCGCTCTACGTTTCGTACTACACGGCCGGCCGCTTCTGCGAGGAGCTGCTGCGGATCGATCCGGCGCACCACTTCGCCGGCCTGCGCCTGAACGCGTGGGTCTCGGTCGTCGTCTTCGCGCTCTCGACCGCGTTCTTCGTCTGGTGGCAGTTCCTGCGCGGCGGCGAGATCGGGCCGCGGCGCACCGCGCGCCGCCGCGAGCCCGAGGGCCCGGCGATGGCGATTCCGCGCGGGCGCGTCCGGCCCTCCCGCTAGGTTCCGGCCGTGGTCGTGCGCGAGCTCGAGCTGGATCTCGACGCCTTCGAAGGCCCGTTCGACCTGCTCCTGACGCTCGTGCTGAAGGAGGAGCTCGACCTCGCCGAGGTCGATGTCGCCGGGATCGTCGCCACGTTCGTCGAGCGGCTCGCCGAGCGCGGCGAGCTCGACCTCGAGGCCTGCGGGGAGTTCCTGGTGCTCGTTGCGGCACTGCTGGAGCTGAAGGCGCGCGGCCTCTTCCCGGACGAGGAGGCCGAGCTGTCGGAGCTCGAGCCGGAGGAAGCGGCCGAGGAGCTCGCGCGGCGGCTCGCCGAATACCGGCGCGCGAAGGAGGCCGCAGCCTGGCTGGCCGAGCGGCTCGAGGCGGAGGGCTCGCGGTTCTTCCGACTCGGCCCCGCGCCTCTCGCGCCACGCGTCGAACGGCGGCTCGCGCCGCAGGAGCCGGAGTCGCTCGCGGTCGCGCTGCGCGCGCTGGCGGCCGAGCCGCCGTCGGTCTCGCTCGCGCACCTCGAGCTGCGCTTCCCGCCCGTGTCGCAGTTCCTCGAGCGCTTTCGCGCGGTTTTGAGGCGGCGCAGGGTCTTCGACCTGGACGCGGAAGTTGACGGCATGTCGAGAATCGAGCAGGCGGTCGCCTTCCTCGCGCTGCTGGAGCTGCGGCGCGGGGATGAGGTGGCGCTGGAGCAGGCCGCTCCCTTCGCCCCGATCCGGGTCAGCCGAGCGGCCGTATCGAACGAGGAGGGGAGACAGGAATGGATCGCCCGCTCCGCCTGATCACCGCGAGCCCGGTCGACCGGCTCGCGCGCACGATCGAGGCTTTGCTGGTCGTGGCCTCGCAGCCGCTGTCGGTCGAGGAGGTCGCCGAGGCGACGAACGACGACGCCGAGCGCGTCGAGACCGCGCTCCGCCTCCTGAGCGAGCGCTTTGCCGAGGGCCGCAGCGGAATCGTGCTCGAGCACGTGGCCGGCGGGTGGGCCTACCGTGCCTCGCGTGAGGCCGCCGAGGCGTGCGGCCGGATGTTCGAGCGGCCGGTCGAGCGCGGGCTGTCCGCGCCGGCGCTCGAGACCCTTGCGATCGTCGCCTATCTCGGGCCCGTGAGCCGTCCGGAGATCGCGCGGATCCGCGGGGTCGCGGCGGACTCCGTCGTGGCGGGCCTCGTCGAGCGCGGGCTGATCGCCGAGGCCGGGCGCGAGGACGGCGTCGGCGGAGCGATCCGCTACCGGTCGACGCCGCTCTTCGAACGCGTCTTCGGCCTCGACTCGCTGTCGGCCCTGCCGCGCCTCGACGACCTCGGCGAGAGCACGAACGAGATCCGCGAGCGGCTCGAGTCGGTCGCCCAGCGCCGTCCCGCCTAGTAGGAGGGTTTGGCGAAATACCGCTGAGCCGCCGGAACGCGCTGCTCGCCCCGATGCTGCGTCCTCGGTCGCGCCCGTACCTTCCAGGTACGAGCGCTCCCTGCGTCCTTGCCTCGGAACGACCAGCGCGCCCCGGCGACGAGCGCTATTCCGCCAAACCCTCCTAGCTAGAGCGCGCTCCGGATAATGGCGCCGTGCGCCTGAACGCCTTCCTCGCCCGCGCGGGGGTCGCTTCCCGCCGCGGCTCCGACGAGCTGATCAAGGCCGGCCGGGTCACGGTCAACGGCGACCCCGGGCAGCTGAACACCTTCGTCCAATCGCGCGACCACGTCGAGGTCGACGGCCGCGCGGTCGAGCTTCAGCGGCTCGTCTACGTTCTCCTGCACAAGCCGGCCGGCGCGGTTACGACCGCAAAGGATCCGCAGGGACGGCGCACCGTCGTCGAGCTAGTCGACCATCCGGCACGCGTCGTGCCTGTCGGGCGGCTCGACTACGGCACGACCGGAGCGCTCCTGCTCACAAACGACGGCGAGCTCGCGCACCGACTCGCGCATCCCAAGTACGAGGTCGAGAAGGTCTACGAGGCCGAGGTCGAGGGCGAGCCGCACGACGCCGCGCTCGAGCGGCTGCGCGGCGGGATCGAGCTCGACGACGGGCCGACCGCGCCTGCGCAAGTCAACCGGCTAGGGCCGGGCAAGGTCGAGGTCGCGATCCACGAGGGCCGCAAGCACCAGGTGAAGCGGATGCTCGCGGCGGTCGGCAATCCCGTGAAACGCCTGCACCGCAGCCGCTACGCGGGGTTGACGCTCGAAGGGCTCGAGCCCGGCGCATGGCGTGAGCTCGAGCCCTTCGAGGTGGATCAGCTCAGGACTACGAGCCCAGCGCGGCCGCTTGCTCGAGCAGGTCGTCCGCGGCCCGGGTCCACGCCCTGATGTCGTGTCACTCAGCCCCACGCCGTCGACCGCCGCGGAAAGTGCGACTACTGCAGCCGTCCGGCGTCTTCGGCGCGAAGCTGCCGCCGCAGACGAACCCCACGATCGGCGACTGCCTGAGCGCCAAGCGGGTCGATTGGGCCTGGTATTCCGCTGCGGCCCCGCCTCGGAGGGGCCGCAGCCGTTCTACGGCCGGACGAAGCCCATGCGCTCGTACATCCGTTCGAGCGTAGGTGCCGAGGCCTCGCGAGCCTTGTCGGCACCGCGCGCGAGCAGCGAGCGCAGCTGCGGCTCATCGGCGCGCAGCTCGCCGTAGCGCTGCTGGATCGGCTTGAGCAGCGAGACGACCGCCTCGGCCACGTCCTGCTTGAACTGTCCGTAGCCCTGGCCGTCGTAGCGCGACTCGATCTCGGCGATCGGGTCGCCGGTCGCGACCGCCATGATCTCGATCAGGTTGGAGATCCCGGCCTTCTCGGCCGGGTGGTGCCGCACCTCGCTGCCGGAGTCGGTGACCGCAGTCTTGAACTTCTTGCGGACGACGTCGGACGTATCGATCAGGCGGACGACGCCCTGCGGCGCCCCGCGCGTGGTGGACATCAGACGCTCGGGCTCCTGCAGGTTCTTGATCCGGCCGCCGTCCTCGGGAACCGCGACCTCGGGAACGACGAACGTCTCGCCGAAACGCTGGTTGAACCGGATGGCGACGTCGCGCGCCAGCTCGACGTGCTGGCGCTGGTCGTCTCCGACCGGGACGAGGTCGGTCTGGTAGAGCAGGATGTCGCCGGCCATCAGCACCGGGTAGGTGAAGAGTCCGGCCGAGACGAAGTCCTGCTCGGCGGCGCGGTCTTTGAACTGGGTCATGCGCCGGAGCTCGCCGAAGCTCGTGACCGCGCCGAGCAGCCACGCCGCCTCTGGATGGGCGGTCACGTGGCTCTGGACGAAAACCGTGGAGCGGTCGGGGTCGAGCCCGGTTGCGAACAGCATCGCCGCGAGGTCGAGGGTCGCGTCGTGCAGCTGCTGCGGCTCGAACGGGGTCGTGATCGAGTGCAGGTCGACGATGCAGAAGAACGCCTCGCCGCGCTCCTGCGTGGCGGCGTACTGGCGGAAGCCGCCGCTGTAGTTGCCGAGCGTCTTGTCGCCAGAGGCTCTGATCCCGCTGAAGATGCGCATCGGCCGCAGTATCGCAACTACCTTTAAAGACGATCCCTCGTGGAAGGGCGTGAGTTCAGCGATGCAAGAAACGTTGGCAGACGGCCACACCGGCAAAGCCGGTGCGGCCTCGATGGTCGGCGCCGCCGAGTCGGCGCCTTAGGAGCTCAGTGGCGACGAACGGATCCCCCGAGCTCCTGATCGTGATGGCCACCGGCGCGACGCCGGACCAGACCGAGCACGTGCTCGCGCGCTTGCAGGAAGCGGGCGTCGACGCGCGGGTGACGCACGGGCGCGAGACGACCGTGATCGGCGCGATCGGGGAGCGCGAGCTGCTCGCGACGCTGCCGCTCGAGGGCTACCCCGGTGTCGAGCAGGTGCTGCCGATTTTGAAGCCGTACAAGCTCGTCTCGCGCGAGGTCTCGCCCGACCCGACGGTGATCGAGGTCGACGGCCGCAAGATCGGCGACGAGTTTTTCGGTCTGATCGCGGGGCCGTGCACGGTCGAGTACCGCGAGCAGACGCTCGAGACGGCGCGCGTGGTGGCCGAGGCGGGTGCGACCTGGCTGCGCGGCGGTGCGTTCAAGCCCCGCACCTCGCCCTACACCTTTCAAGGGCTGGGCGAGGACGCGCTGACGATCTTGCGCGAGGCCCGCGAGTTGACGGGCCTCCCGGTGGTGACGGAGCTGATGGACCCGCGCCACGTCGAAGCGGTGCTCGATGCCGCCGACGTGATCCAGATCGGCGCGCGGAACATGCAGAACTTCATGCTCCTCGCCGAGGTCGGCCGCGCGGACAAGCCGGTGCTGTTGAAGCGTGGCCCGTCGGCCTCGGTCGAGGAACTGCTGATGGCGGCGGAGTACGTTGCGCGCGAGGGAAACGAGCGGATCGTGCTCTGCGAGCGCGGGATCAAGACGTTCGAGCGGACGACGCGCTACACGCTCGATCTCGGCTCGGTGGCGGTGTTGAAGCACGAGACGCACCTGCCGGTGATCGTCGATCCGTCCCACGCCGCCGGCCGCCGCGACCTGGTGCTGCCGCTGGCCCGCGCGGCAGTGGCGGTGGGCGCGGACGGGATCATCGTCGAGTCGCATCCCGCGCCCGAGGAGGCGCTCTGCGACGGGCCGCAGCAGATCCCGACCTCGGAGTTCGGCGAGTTCGCGCGCGAGGTGGGCAAGATCGTCGAGCTGCTCGGCAAGCAAATCGGCTGAGGCTCCGCTGCCTCTGGCCCCACGCGCCCGGTCGGCCGGTCGTCCGGGACACATCGCCACACCTCCGTCACACCCCCGTGACAGACACGTCACGCCTCCGCGTCTAGTCTGGGCTCATCCCCGGGTGGGTGGGGGTTAGGGATGGGACTTGCCTGTGGACGCCTGCCCGCGCGCGCCGCCGCGGTTAGCCTGGGCCGGTGGAGGTCAAGCGGCTCGGGATCATCGGCACCGGCCTGATCGGCGCCTCGGTCGGGCTCGCCGCCAAGCGGGCAGGCGTGGCGCGCGTCGACGGCTACGACTTCTCCGAGACCGTGGCCGAGGCGGCCCGCGAGCGCGGCGCGATCGACGCCGTCCAGCTCTACGCAGAGGAGGTTCTCGCCGACTGCGAACTCGTCGTTGGCCGTGCCAGTCATCGCGTTGCGATCCGTGCTGTCCGACGCGTTCGACGTGACGGACGAGGTCACGGTCACCGACGTCGGCTCGACGAAGTCGAATCTCGGCGACGCGCTCAGCGAACCGAACTTCGTCGGCGGCCATCCCGTCACGGGCTCCGAGGCGCACGGCCCCGAGCACGCAACGGCCGATCTGTTCGACGACGCGACCTGGTTCCTGACGCCCACGGCGCACACCGACCCCGAGCGCTACCGCCGCGTCCACAGCTTCGTCACGTCCGTCGGCGCGAATCCTGTCGCCATCGACCCCGAGGCGCATGACCGGCTGGTCGCGCTGACCAGCCACCTCCCGCACGCGCTCGCGAACCTGCTCGTCAACCAGGCCGGCGCCACGCGCGTCGAAGGGCACGAGCCGCTGGATGCCGCGGGTGGCTCGCTGCGCGACATGACCCGGGTGGCGGGCGCCAACCCGCGCATCTGGGTCGACATCTTCCTCGAGAACACTCCCGCGCTGCGCGCTGCGCTTACGGAGCACCGCCGCCGCGTCGAACAACTGGAAGCGGCACTCGACGCACGTGACGCCGGGTTCATCGCGCGCTGGATCGGCGAGGCTGCAGGCAACCGCCGCCGGATGCTCGCCGATGCCTTCCCGGACCCCGGCGACCTGCACCAGCTCCGCGTCCATGTCCCCGACCGGCCGGGCGTTCTCGCCGGGATCACGCAAGCCCTCGGCGCGCAGCGGATCAACATCGAGGACTTCGAGCTCCACCACGTCTCGCCCGAGCGCGGCGGCACGCTGACGCTCCTCGTCACGGGCGCGGGCGAGGCTGAGCGGGCCGCAGCGCTGCTCGAGTCGCAGGGCTACGGCGTCGTCGTCTCCCCGGTGCTCGCGCAGTGACGATCGAGCCGGCCGCGTCGCTGCGCGGTCACATCGCCGTCCCGGGAGACAAGTCGATCTCGCATCGCGCCGTCCTGCTCGGCGCGGTCGGCGAAGGCGAGACGTCGGTGCGCGGCTTCGGCCGCTCCCGCGACACCGAGGCGACCATCGCCGCGGTGCGCGCCCTCGGCGTCACCGTGCACGAGGACGAGGTCGACGCGCTCCGGATCGAAGGCGCCGGCCTGCGCGGGCTGCGTGAGCCCGAAGGCGCGCTCGACTGCGGCAACTCCGGCACGACCCTGCGCCTGCTTCCCGGGATCCTCGCCGGCCAGGGTGGTCGCTTCGAGCTCACGGGCGACGAATCGCTGCGGCGGCGACCCGTCGACCGGATCGCCGAGCCGCTCGAGCAGATGGGCGCCAACGTCGAGAGCGACGACGGCAAGCCGCCGCTGGCGATCGAAGGCGGCGAGCTGCGGGGGATCCGCTACGAGCCGCCGGTCGCGAGCGCGCAGGTGAAGTCATGCGTCCTCCTCGCCGGCCTCTACGCGCAGGGACGCACGACCGTCGTCGAGCCGCTGCCGACCCGCGACCACACCGAGCTGATGCTGGCCGCGGCGGGCGTGAGCGTGACGCGCCAGCAACGCCGCGTCTCGGTGGGGCCGGCGGACCAGCTCCGCCTCGGGGAGGTCGTCGTCCCAGGCGACTTCTCGGCGGCCGCGCCGTTCGTCGTCGCGGCAACGCTGCTGCCGGGATCCGAGCTCACGATCCACGATGTCGGTCTCAACCCTCGGCGCATCGGACTGTTGGACGTGCTCGCCCGCATGGGCGCGCGCATCACGATCTTCCACAGGCACCGCAGCGGCGGCGAGCCGGTCGGCGACCTCGAGGTGCTTTCGGCCGAGCTCACGGCGACGGCCGTCACCGCCTCCGAGGTGCCGCTGCTGGTCGACGAGCTGCCGCTCTTCGCGCTCGCGGCCGCCTGCGCGCGTGGCGAGAGCACGGTCTGGGGCGCAGAAGAGCTGCGCGTCAAGGAGACGGACCGGATCGAGACCGTGACGAATTCGCTGCGGGCCCTCGGCGTGCGCGTCACGCCTCGAGACGACGGCTTCTGGGTCAGAGGTGTGCCGACTCGCCCCAAGGGCGGCCGCATGACCTCGCACGGAGACCACCGGATCGCCATGCTCGGGGCGGTGGCAGGGCTCGTCTCACGCAACGGAGTCGACGTCGAGGACGCGGAGGCGGTCGCTGTAAGCTTCCCCGGGTTCTTCGAGCTGCTCGACTCGGTCACACAACGATGATCGTCGCCATCGACGGGCCGGCGGGGGCCGGCAAGAGTACGGTCGCCCGGCGCCTGGCCGAGCGGCTGGGCTTTCGCTATCTCGACACCGGGGCGATGTACCGGGCGCTCACGTGGCTCGCGCGCCAGCGGGGCATCCCACTCGCGAACGGCGAGCAGCTCGGCGAGCTCGCGGCCGAGAACCCCGTCAGCTTCGACGAGCGCGGGCGCGTGGCGATTGCAGACACCGACGTCACCTCCTCGATCCGCAAGCCCGAGATCGACAGCCTGGTGCCCGTCGTCGCGCGGCACCCCGCGGTGCGCCAGGTGATGCGCGCGCGCCAGCAGGAGCTCGCCGACGACGGCGACGTCGTGATCGAGGGCCGCGACATCGGCACCGTCGTCGCGCCGCAGGCCGCGGTCAAGGTCTACCTCAACGCCGATCGCTCGGTCCGCGCCAACCGGCGGCTCGCCGAGCGGCCGGAGATCGGCGCCGACGTGCTCGCGACCGACCTGCGCCTGCGCGACGAGAGCGACGCGGCGCGCATGCGCCCGGCCGAAGACGCCACGCTGATCGACACGACCGACCTGGATGTCGAAGACGTGGTCGCCCAGATCGAAGAGCTGGTCCGAGCGCGCCAGCCGGCGTGACGCCGTGGCCGATGAGCTCTCCGGGACCGTGGCTGTCGTCGGCTTTCCGAATGTCGGCAAGTCGACGCTCGTCAACCGGCTGACGGAGTCGCGGGCCGCGGTCGTGCACGAGACCCCGGGCGTGACTCGCGATCGCAAGGAGCTCGTGGCCGACTGGAACGGCCGGCGTTTCCGGCTGATCGACACGGGCGGCGTCGACATCGCCGACGAGACGCCGATCACGCGCTCGATCGCCGACCAAGCGCGAGCCGCGATCGCCGAGGCCGACCTGATCCTGTTCGTCGTCGACACGCGCGCCGGGATCACGCCCGGCGACGAGGAGCTGGCAGCGATCCTCCGCCGCGCGCACAAGCCCGTGCTGCTGCTCGCGAACAAGATCGACGACCCGGACCAGGATCTGCTCGCGCTCGAGTTCCACCGGCTCGGGCTCGGCGACCCGGTGCCACTCTCGGCCCAGCACGGCCACGGCACGGGCGACCTGCTGGACGCGGTCGTCTCGATGCTGCCCGGGAGCGGCCCGCAGGAGGCAGGCGAGGAGGCGATCCGCGTCGCGATCCTCGGCCGGCCGAACGTCGGCAAGTCGAGCTTGCTGAACGCCCTCCTTGGCGAGGAGCGGGTGATCGTCTCCGAGGTGCCGGGCACGACGCGCGACGCGATCGACACCGTGCTTCAGCGCGGCGACCGCACGTTCGTGCTCGTCGACACGGCCGGCATCCGCCGCAAGCGCAAGCAGCGGCAGGGAATCGAGTACTACTCGGAGTTGCGCGCGCTCGCCGCCGCGGAGCGCGCCGACGTCGCGCTCGTGCTCGTCGACTCGAGCGAAGGGCTCGTCGACCAGGACCTCTCCGTCGCCGACATCGCGCGCAAGGCGCAGTCCTCGACGATCGTCGTCCTCTCGAAGTGGGACCTCACGGAGACGAAGATCGAGGAAGTGCGGCCGCGGCTCGAGGCGCAGCTACGGCAGCGCCCGCCGGTCGTGACCGTCTCGGCGACCACCGGCCGAGGAATCTCGCGGCTGCTCGATCACATCGAAGCGCTGTTCGAAAAGCACATCAACCGAATCGGCACCGGCGAGCTGAACCGATTCCTCGCCGAGCTGCGTGAGGCGCGCGAGCCGCCGTCGCGGAACGGCCGGCGGCTGAACCTGCTCTACGGGACGCAGGTGACCGTGCGTCCGCCGCGCTTCCGCTTCTTCGTCAACGACCAGGGCCTGATCACGCGCGACTACGCCTACTGGATCGAGAACCAGCTCCGCGAGCGCTTCGAGCTCCAGGGCGTGCCGGTGTCGATCGACTTCGTGGGTCGCTCATGAGACGACGCTTGCGTCGTCTCCTTCAGGCTGGGCGGGCTTTGCCCGCTCAGCCGTCTGAAATGACCGGTCGTCACCTTGTCCGTGAGAGCCTCGGCGCATGAGGGCGGCGGTCGTCGGAGCCGGCGCATGGGGCACGGCGTTCGCGTGCGTGCTGGCCGCGCGCGGCCACGACGTCACGCTGGCCACGCGCGACCCCGAGCAGGCGCGAGCGATCGAGGAGACGGGCCGCAACCCTCGCTACCTGTCGAACGTCGACCTCACCGGCGTCTCGGCGACCACCGTCGACGATCCCACGCTCGCCGGGGCCGACCTGCACGTGGTGGCGGTCCCGAGCCAGGCGTTCGGCGAGGTCGTGCGCTCGCTGCCCGGCGCCGCGCCGGTTCTGTCCCTGACGAAGGGCCTCGACCCAGAGAGCGGCGGCCGGCTCTCGCAGCTGATCGAGCGACGGGCGGTCGCGGTGCTCTCGGGCCCGAACTTCGCCGAGGAGATCGCGCAGGGCCTTCCTGCCGCGGCGGTGATCGCCAGCGTCGACGCCAAGCTTGCCGAGGAGCTCCAGCGCGCGGTCAACTCCCTCGCCTTCCGCGTCTACGTCAACGACGACCTGGTCGGGGTCGAGCTCTGCGCGGCTGCAAAGAACGTGATCGCGCTCGCGGCGGGCGGCGTCGACGGCCTCGGCCTTGGCGACAACGCGAAGGCGGCGCTGATCGCTCGCGGCCTCGCCGAGATGGCGCGGCTCGGGGAGGCATGCGGCGCACGGGCCGAGACGTTCTTCGGCCTCGCCGGGATGGGTGATCTGAGCGTCACCTGCTGGAGCCGGCTCGGCCGTAACCGGCAGGCGGGCGAGCTGATCGCGCAGGGGGCGTCACCCGACGACGCGGCCGCACGGATAGGTACCGTTGAAGGCCTTACGACCGCTCCTGTCCTACGGGATCTCTCACGCCGCCTCGGGACCGAGCTACCCATCACCGAGGGGGTGTGCCACGTGCTTGACGGGCAGGATTTGAACGACTTAGCTGCAAGTTTGATGGGCCGCCAGCCAACCCGGGAGTAACCATGCCGCCGCGCCGCTATCTCACAGCCTCCTTGCTCGCGCTGATCGTCCTGCTCGCCGCCGGGTGCGGCAGCAAGTCGAGCACCCCGAGCGCCGGCGGCGGGTCGACTCCCGAGGGCGCGAGCATGGTCCGCGCCGGCGTGATCGGCTTCGTGTCGATCGACAGCGATCTCGGCTCGAGCCAGTGGCAGAAGCTGGACACGCTCGCGCAGAAGTTCCCGGGCCGCGACCAGGCTGTCGCGATGCTGAACCAGCAGCTCACCAAGCAGGGCGTCGACTACGCGAAGGACGTCAAGCCTGCCCTCGGCCCCGAGGTCGACTGGGCGTTCGTGAGCGGCGGCAGCTCCTCGTCGACGAAGGCGGTCGGGCTGACCAAGCCGGCCGACCCGGCCAAGTTCAAGGCACTCGTTGCGAAGCTGAACGCCAGCAGCTCCTCGGGCCGCAAGGTCGTCTACCAAGAAGTCGGCGGCTGGTACGCGCTCTCGGACAGCCAGAGCGCGATCTCCGGCGTGCTCAAGGGCAACCGCCCTGCGCTCGCAGACGACGGCACGTTCAAGCAGGCGCTCGAGAAGCTCCCGGGCGACGCTCTGGTGAGAGCCTTCGTGGACGGCCAGCGCGTGAACGCGCTCGTCACGCAGGCCGCCTCCGCGAGCGGCGCAGGCTTCGACACCTCCTCGCTCGGCCTCGACTCGCTGAAGTACGTGGCCACCTCGGTGAGCGCCGAGGACGCGGGCGTCCGCATTCGCGGCGCGTCCAGCGGCGGGCCCGGCGGCAACGGCGACTTCAGCTCGAAGCTCGAGGGCGGCGTCCCCGGCGACGCTTTCGCCTTCCTCGACTTCAGCGGCAAGAGCACGGGCGACCAGCTGAACAAGCTGAAGTCGAACCCCACGCTCGGCGCGGGTCTCGCTCAGATGGAGAAGCAGCTCGGCGTGACTCTCGATCAGCTGGTCTCGCTCCTGAGCGGCGAAATCGCCTTCTACGCGCGGCCGGGCGCAGGCATCCCCGAGTTCACGCTCGTGCTCCAGGAGAGCGACCAGAGCGCCGCGCTCGCGACGCTCGACAAGCTGGCGACGCATCTCGCGCAGGCGACCGGCGGCCACGTCGAGACGGGCAGGCAGGGCGGCCACGCCGTCAAGACGATCAACCTCGGCCAGTTCGCGATCCACTACGCCGGAATCGGCGACAAGCTGCTGCTGACGAGCGGCGTGAGCGGGATCGCCGACTACGGCTCCGGCGACCACCTCCCGGACAGCGCGGACTTCAAGGAGGCCCAGAGCGCGGCCGGGATGCCGAGCTCGACAGCCGGCTTCTTGTACGTCGACCTGAAGAACGCGCTGCCGCTGATCGAGGGCTTCGCATCGCTCTCGGGGCAGAACCTGCCGAGCAACGTGACCGAGAACCTGAGGCCGGTGCGCTCGTTCCTCGCCTGGTCGCAGGGGTCGGCGAGCGCGCGGAGCTTCGACGCGTTCGTCGAGATCAAGTAGCCTTGCCCGCCGGTATGGCGGCACGCGAATTCCTCTTCACCTCGGAGTCGGTCACCGAGGGCCACCCGGACAAGGTGGCGGACCAGATCTCGGATGCGGTCCTCGACGCCGTCCTCGCCGACGACGCCAATGGGCGCGTCGCGTGCGAGACCCTGATCACCACGGGGCTCGTCGTCGTCGCGGGCGAGATCACCACCGAGACGTACGTGGACATCCCGGCGCTCGTGCGCAAGAAGATCGCCGAGATCGGCTACACGCACTCCGAGTGGGGCTTCGACGCGCACACGTGCGGTGTCGTGGTCGCGCTCGACGAGCAGTCGCCCGACATCGCGCAGGGCGTCGACGCGTCGTACGAGACCCAGCACGACCCCGCTGACGACGACCCGCTCGACCGGGTCGGCGCCGGGGACCAGGGGATGATGTTCGGCTACGCGAGCAACGAGACGCCGGAGCTGATGCCGCTTCCGATCATGCTCGCGCACAAGATCTGCAAGCGGCTCGCCGAGGTGCGCAAGGCCGGCGACCTGCCCTACCTGCGGCCCGACGGCAAGGCCCAGGTAACCGTGCGCTACGAGGCCGACGACGACGGCAAGCAGACTCCGGTCGAGATCGAGCGGATCCTCGTCTCCACGCAGCACGCCGACGGCTGCGACGCCGAGACGCTGATCAAGCCCGACCTCGTCGAGCGTGTGCTGCGCCCGATCCTGCCGCCCGGCCTCTACGACGAGTCCCGTCTCCAGAATCGCGACTTCGTCTACGTCAACCCGACCGGCAAGTTCGTGATCGGCGGGCCGATGGGCGACACGGGCCTAACCGGCCGCAAGATCATCGTCGACACCTACGGCGGCGCGGCGCGTCACGGCGGCGGGGCGTTCTCCGGCAAAGATCCGACGAAGGTCGACCGCTCGGCCGCGTACGCCGCTCGCTACGTGGCGAAGAACGTGGTCGCCGCGGAGCTCGCCGACCGCTGCGAGGTGAACGTCGCCTACGCGATCGGCGTCGCGTCTCCGGTGTCGGTCGCGGTGCGGACGTTCGGCACGGAGCGGATCCCCGTCGCGCAGATCGAGCAGCTGATCGCCGAGCACTTCGACCTCCGCCCGGCGGCGATCCTGCACGACCTCGACCTGCGTCGCCCGATCTATGCGAAGACCGCGTCGTACGGCCACTTCGGCCGCGAGGACGCCGACTTCACGTGGGAGCGGACGGACAAGGCCGACACGCTTCGCCAGGCTGCGGGCATCGCGGCCTCGATCGCCTAGCGGCTCGAGCTCGACTCGGCAGACAGTCTGCGAACGAGCTCTGTCCGGGAGTGGACGCCGAGCTTCTGGAAGATGTGGCGCAGGTGCGTCTCGATCGTGTTCGTGCTGAGGAAGAGCCGCTCGGCGACGGCCCGGTTGCTGAGGCCCTCCGCGACGAGCTCCGCGACCTGTCGCTCCCTCGCGGTCAGCTCGCCTCCGCCCGGCGCAGCGCGCCGTCGGAGCCGCTGACCCGACGCTGCGAGCTCCGCACGAGCACGAGCACTCCAGAGCTCCGAACCGAGCCGGTCCAGCTCTTCCTGAGCCTCACTCAGCCTGGCCCGCGCCTCGGCGCGCCGCTTCGACCGGCGCAGGCGCATCCCCCAGCAGAGGATCGTTCGCGCGCGCTCGAGCGGCCTCGGCTCCTCCTGGTGGTACGCGAGCGCCGCCTCGAACGCCGTGTCGAAGGCCTCGGGGCCTGCGAGCAACCCACGGCAGCGCTCGGCGATCGAGAGGGCATAGGGCCTGCCGATGCTGCGAGCGCTCGCGTCGAATCGTTCCAGCAGGTTGGAGGCCTCGGCCCGACGGCCGGCGAGTAGCAGCGCCTCGACCAGTTCGCCCGTGACGATCCACACCTCGGCCTCGGGTCGGTGGCCGCGGAGCGTCAAGGTGCGGAGCGTGCGCCGCAGCGTCGAGACGGCAGCGTCGGCACGCCCGAGCCCGAGCTCGAGCACGCCGAGTGAAGGGTGCAGCAGAGCGTCGTCGCCGAGGCGTTCCGAAAGGTCGTAGCGCTTGGCGACGAGTTCCCGGCAGGCAACCTCGTCTGCCGAATGGGCAGCGCCCCAGGCGAGGTGCCCGAGCGCCTCCTTGTGATCCATCAGCCGGCCGAAGCCGGCCGCCACCTCGAGCTCCTCCCTGGCGGCCGCGGTCGCTGGGCCGATGCGGCCGCAGACGAACTCGATGCTGAAGAGCCTCTGCAACGCTCCGGTGAGCGATCCGACGGAGCCCGTCTGGCGCGCGTGCCTGGCAGCGGCGAGGGCGAGCTCGCGCGCACGGTCGTCGAGCCCACCGCTGTGGAGCGCTTCGATCAGCCACAGGGTCGCGTCAGGGTCCTCGTGGATGAGCTGCGAGCGATCCGCCTCGGCGGCGGCCGCGCGGTGCGCCTCACGGCCTTCGTGCCAACGCCCGAGGCCACCGCACACGTCGGCGTAGGCCGTCTCGGCACGAAGCCTCGCCACCGGATCGCGCGACCCGGCCAGTCGCCGCGCGTGCACGGCGACGCGCTCGGCGTCGTCGAGCCGTCCTGCGTCGAGCAACGGCGTCACGGCGGCCGCGAGCAGTCTCGCCGCACGAGCCGGTTCGCTCTGTTCGACGTCGCTTGCCGCTCGCTCCAGCCGCTCGGCCCCCGGGACGAGGCTCCCGTCGGCGAGCAAGATCGAAGCCTCGAGCGCCGCGGCGTCCACTCCGAGGCCGCTCGCGCCTTCCCGCCTGACCGCGGCGACGAGTCGCTCGGCGGCAGCCATGTCGCGCCCGGCAAACGCTGCGCGCGCCGCTGCCAAGCGCCGCCGCGTCCGCTCGGGACCGGGCGGAGAGAGCTCGGCGCTGCGCTCGAGCGCCCAGACCGCGAATCCATTGCCGCCGCGGACTCCGAGCGACTCGACCTCGGTCGCCAGCGCAGAATCCGGCCCGGTCTGCGCGAGCGCGCGCTGCCGTGTCCGGTCGTCACCGTCGGGAAGGGCTCCAGCCAGCGCTGCGTGGGCCGCGAGCTGTTCATGGCCGTCGGACAGTCCGAGCACGAACGACCGCAGCAGCGGATGACTGGGGCTCGACCCGGCCTCCACGAGTGACCACCAGGCTCGACTCCTCGAGCGGCTGGAGTGCCTCGCCTCCGCCGGCGATCTTCGCTGCGACGGTCCGGTCGCAGTCGGTCGACAACGAGATGGCGAGCAGGGCGGCTCGCGATGCGCTGTCGAGCGCGCCCACACGCGCCCCGAAGAGCCGCTTCGCGATTTCTTGAGCTTCGAGCCCGGCGGCGCCGCCTGCCCGAGCCAGCTCAACGAGCACGAGCGGGTTCCCGCCAGCCTGCTCGCTGACCTCCGCCTGCAGCGACGGATCGAGGCCGCTCGCGGCCAACAGCTCGGTCGCCGCCTCTTGATCGAGCGGCGCGAGCCTCAGGCGCTCGAGACCGTCCAGCTCCACCGGCGCCATGAGCGGCTCCCGGAGGGACACCACGGTAAAGAGCGGGACGTCGTGCAGGCGCCGCGCGGCAAAGGCGAAGATCCCGGCTGAAGCCGCGTCGACCCATTGGACGTCGTCCACCAAGGCGAGCAGCGGCTGCTCGGCGGCAGCCGCAGCGAGGAGCGTGGCGGCGCCACCCGCCACCGCCAGGGCGCCGCCGGTCGCGGGACCGAGCCCGAGCGCGCCGCAGAGCGCTCGTCGCTGAGCAGTGGGCAGCGCGTCGAGACGCCCCAGCAACGGCCGCAAGAGCTCGAGCAGGGACGCGTAGGGTAGGTCGTACTCCGACTGGATCCCCCGAGCGTGCAGGACCCGGAAATCCTCCGCTCCGCCCGCGGCCGCTTCGAGCAGCGAGGTCTTGCCGATCCCGGCCTCTCCGGTCACCAAGAGGGCGCGCGTCCGTCCGCTTCGAGCTTCTTCGGCGAGGCTCTCGATCCGCGCCAGCTCCCGGGACCGACCTACGAGCTGCATTCGCCCATGGTACGCCGGGAGGCGCAAGTTCACGGTTTTCCGTGATTCGAGCGCGCGGAACGCGTCCTAGGCTGGCCCCATGAGTCGACCTGCATTGATCACCGTCGCGGTGGCCGTCTGTCTCTGGATCCCCAGTGGCGGCCTCTCGGCTGCCGTCGAGTCGTCGGCCCCGATGCAGATCACGGTCGTCGACACGGTGACCGGCCAGACGAGCGGAGGGCTCAAAGGAACGTTCACCGCGTCGGGCCTGGTCTGTCCTTCCGGCACCTTCACCGAGACGGAGACGGGCTTCGCGAGCGCCACCGTGCACACCTGCGACGATCGCAGCGGCACGTTCGACACCTCCCACCGCTCGACGACCGGCGTTGGAAAGTGGACGCTCACCGGCGGCACGGATCGTTACGTGACCCTGCGGGGCAGCGGCCCTTGCGAGCTACAGACCCTCGCGGACGGTACGCGCGTGCGCACGTGCCGGCAGCTCGCCGCCTTCGACGATGTGGCTCCCTCGGCCTCGATCACGCGCTTCACCGTCTCGGCGGCGCCTCGCAAGCGCTCCACCGTACGAGCAAGCTTCGTCGCCGCCGACGACGTGGCCGGGAACCCGGTCACCTTCAAGGTGGTGCTCGCAGTAGGCAGCCGCGCGTTGGCGATCAAACGCGGGACAACCACGGGCGGTCGGCGCTCGTTCGTTGTTCGGATCAAGGCCCCTGCTGCTGCTCGCAAGTTGACCATGAGTCTGGCGGTGGCCGATCCGGTCGGCAACGCCGGCACGATCCGCCGGGTTGCCCGCTTTCCTCGCCGCTAGGCGGGACGCACAAACAGGCCGGCGGCGGCCTTCTCGGCGATCGGTTGGTCGTGGCCGTTCAGGCGCACGGTGAGCTGCTCGGCCGCCGGCTGCGCCTCTCCCATTTCGACCGCTGCCCCCGGTACGAAGCCCTGGTCGTAGAACCAGTGCAGCAGGTCGCCGTCGTGCTCGGCCAGGCGGACGATCTCGGCGTGCTTGCCCGGCGCCAGGTCGGCCAGGGCCGAGAGCTCCCGGTTCTCGGCTTGCTCGAAGTCGGTGTCGACCGGCCAGCCGTGCGGGCAGCGGTCGGGGTGGCCGAGCTTCTCGCTGACGCGCTCGATCATGTCGTCGCTGAAGCTCTCGCCGATCTCGTCCGCGTGCACGTGCGCCTCCGCGGCGGTGTAGCCCATGAAGTCGGTGAGCAGCCGCTCGACGATCCGGTGCTTGCGCACGACCTGCTCGGCCCGCTCGCGGCCGGGCGCGGTGAGGATCGCCTCCTTCTGCTCGCCGCGCTCGACGAGCCCGTCCGACTCGAGCCGCTTCAGCATCTCGCCGGCCGACGCGCGCGAGACGCCGAGCATCTCGGCCACGCGCGAGGCGAGCGTCGGCGACCCCTGAGTCTGCGGCCGGTACTCGCCGATCGGGAAGGCAAGGAAGTAGATCGTCTCGAGGTACTCGTCGACGGAATGTCCCTGCGCCATGGGGGAAACTCTACTCCCGAGCTGCTGTAAGGGCGCCCTTACAGAAACTGCTACCGTCGCACCGAATGTCCACCGGACACATCCTGCTGCTCGGAGCCGTGGCGGGCCTGACGATCTTCATCGGCCTGCCGATGGGCCGGCTGCACGATGTCGGCCAGAGCTTCAAGGCATTCCTCAGCGCGACGGCCACCGGTGTCCTGCTCTTCCTGCTCTGGGATGTGCTCTCCCAGGCGATCAATCCGGTCGAGTCGGCGCTCAACGCGTCGAACTGGAGCCGCTTCTCGTGGCTCGCGGCGCTCGCGTTCGGCGGCTTCGCCTTCGGCCTGCTGACGCTCGTCTACTACGACGCGTGGATGAAGGCGCGGCGGCGAAAGAGCTTCCTCGGCCCGGGCGCGGCGTCGGCCACCGAGCTCGAGCGCTCGCACTTCGTCGGCCTCACTCCCGCGCGCTGGCTCGCGCTTTTCATCGCGAGCGGGATCGGTCTGCACAACTTCTCCGAGGGCCTCGCGATCGGCCAGGCGGCGGCGCTCGACAAGCTGAGCCTCGCCTACGTGCTCGTGATCGGTTTCGGCCTGCACAACGCGACCGAGGGCTTTGGCATCGTGGCCCCGCTCACCGGGGATGCCGAGCGGCCGAGCTGGCGCTTCCTCGGGTTGATGGGCGTGATCGGCGGCTTCCCGACCTTCTTCGGCACCCTCGTCGGCCAGGCCTGGACGTCGACCGCGGTCTCCGTGCTCTTCCTCGCGCTCGCTGCGGGCTCGATCCTCTACGTCGTGATGGAGCTGCTGAACGTCTGCCGGCTCTTCTCGAGCAAGACCGTGACGGCGTGGGGCTTGCTGCTCGGGCTGACGCTCGGATTCGCCACGGACTTCGTGCTCGTCGCCGCCGGCGTTTAGTCGCCTGACGCCACGAGCTCGCGCGTCCGGCTGCATGATCTGGAACGCCTGGGCCGCTACGGCACAGCTCCTGCCCCGGAACGAGCGATCTCGCGACATCAGGCAACTAGCCTCTCCCGTGTGCGCTTCGGAACGGTAGTCCCGCTCGTCACGACGCGCGCCCTCGGCGGGCGCGAGTTCACCTACGAGCTGCCGGACGGCGCGGGCAAGGGCGCGGTCGTCTCGGTGCCGTTCGGGCGAGGGCGAACCCGTGGCGTTGTGGTGGAGGTCGTCGGCGCGCCGCCGGACGGCGTGAAGGCGCTGCCGGTCGAGCAGGTCGTGCACGAGCTGCCGCCCGCGCTCGTCGACCTCGCGCTCTGGCTGGCCGAGTACTACGGCTCGACGCCGGCCCGCGCGCTCGAGCTCGTCGCGCCGGTGCGCCGGGCCCGACGCAAGGAGCAGGCACCGCCGGCCGAGCGGCAGTCGCTCGAGGGCGAGGCTCCGCCGGACAAGCTGAGCGAGACGCAGCAGGCGGCGCTCGCCCGCATCGAGGGCGCGCTCGAGGCCGGCGGCGGCTTCTTCCTGCTTTACGGCGCGACCGGCAGCGGCAAGACCGAGGTCTACCTTCAGGCCGCCGCCGCTGCGCTCGAGCGCGGGGTCGGGACGATCGTTCTCGTGCCGGAGATCGCGCTCGCGCCGCAGACCGTCGGCCGCTTCCGCGCGCGCTTCGGCGACTCCGTCGCGATCCTCCACTCCGGCCTGACCGACGCCGAGCGGCGCGACGAGCGGGAGCGAATTGCGAGCGGCGCGGCGCGCATCGTCGTGGGCGCGCGCTCGGCGATCTTCGCGCCGATGCACGGCGTCGGCCTGATCTGCGTCGACGAGGAGCACGACCCGTCCTACAAGCAGGAGTCCGACCCGCGCTACGACGCGCGTACGGTCGCCGCGAAGCGGGCTGCGCTCGAGGGCGCAGTCGCGCTCTACGGCAGCGCCACGCCGCGGCCCGAGAGCTGGGAGCGGCTCGAGCGGCTCGAGCTCGGCGAGCGGCTCGGCGCGCGGCTCCCGCCGGTGCGGATCGTCGACCTGCGCCGCGAGGCGGGCTACCCGCTTTCCGGCCCGTTGCTCGCGGAGCTCGGAAAGCTCGAGCAGAACGGTGGCAAGGCGATCCTGCTGCTCAACCGCCGCGGGATTGCGCCCGCGCTCCACTGCCGCGCTTGCGGGACGACCTTCCGCTGCCCGCAGTGCGACGTCGCACTCGTCCTGCACCGCGACGAGCGGCTGCACTGCCATCACTGCGGGCACTGGGAGCCGCGGCCCGAGGAATGCCCCGTCTGCCGCTCGGTCGAGCTGGCTCGGATCGGCGCGGGGACGCAGCGACTCGAGCGGGAGCTCGCTGCCAAGGTTCCGGAGCTCGAGCTGATCCGGCTCGACGCCGACACGGCGTCGGACCCGGAGGAGCTCGCGGCCGCCCTGCGCCGGTTCCGCGCGACCGACCGCTCGGTGCTGCTCGGCACCCAGATGGTCGCGAAGGGCCATCACTTCGCCGGTGTCGCGCTGGCCGCGGTCGTCGACGCCGACACCGGCCTCGGGCTCCCCGACTTCCGCGCCGAGGAGCGGACCTTCCAGCTCGTGACGCAGCTCGCGGGGCGGAGCGGCCGTGACGCGCCGGGACGCGTGATCGTCCAGACCTTCCAGCCCGACGCGCGGCCGCTGGCGCTCGCGGCCAACCATGACGTGCCCCGCTTCCTGACCGACGAGCTCGCGCGGCGGAAGGAGCTCGGCTACCCGCCGTTCCGGCACCTCGTCCGGATCGTCGCGACGGGGCCGGACGAGCGCGGGCCGGCGGCGCTGCTCGAGGAGCTGAAGGCCGGGATCGGCGACGAGCTGCTCGGGCCGGCGCCGCTCCTGCGCCTGCGCGGCCGCTACCGGTCGCAGCTCGTGGCGAAGACGGCCGAGCCGCGCCGAGTGGCCGCGCGGGCGGCGCACCTCCTTGCCGCCGCGGCGCCCGCGATGAGCAAGGCACGACTGACCGCCGTGGTCGACGTGGACCCCCAGAGCCTCTGACCTAAGATGCGCGGCGTGGCGGACGAAACGGGTGAGGTACGGACCGACAAGCTCGACGCCGAGGGCGAGGCGCGGCGACGGCTCGCGCTTGCCCAGATCCGTCAGTACCCGGACCCGGTGCTAAGGATGAAGGCCCGTGAGGTAGAGGAGTTCGACGCCGACCTCGGCAAGCTCGTCGAGCGGCTCGAGCATCTGCTGCGTGAGGCGAACGGGCTCGGACTCGCGGCGACTCAGATCGGCGTGCTGCGGCGGGTCTTCGCGTTTCTCCCGGACCGGGAGCAGGATCCGGTCGTGATCGTGAACCCTAGCTTCAGCGCGACCTCGGACGAGCGCGAGAGCGACAGCGAGGGCTGTCTCTCGCTCCAGGGAGTGGTCATCCCGGTCGAGCGCCATGTGTCGCTGACCGTCGAGGGCAAGGATCCGGCAGGCGCCGATGTACGGCTCGAGCTCGAGGGGCTGCCCGCGCGGATTGCCCAGCACGAGCTCGACCACCTCGATGGCATGCTGATCCTCGACCGGACGACGCTGGAGGGTCGCCGGGAGGCGCTCGCAATTCTGCGCCCGCAGCCAATCCTGGTTCGCTGAGGTGCGCCTCGCAGTCGCTGCGACCGCTCCGTTCGGCGCGGATGTGCTCGAGCGGCTGGCGGCAAAGCACGACGTTGCCTACCTGCTGACGCGGCCCGACCGACCGCGCGGCCGCGGCCGGCGCATGGCGTCGCCGCCCGCGAAGGAGGCCGCCGAGCGCCTTGGGATCGAGGTGCGGCAGCCGGAGCGGCTGGACGACTTCGACCCCGAGGTCGACGCGGTCGTCGCCGCAGCCTACGGCCTCTTGATCCCCGAGCCGGTGCTCGAGCGGGCGCTCTGGCTCAACGTCCATCCTTCCCTGCTCCCCCGCTGGCGCGGCGCGGCGCCGATCGAACGGGCGCTGATGGCGGGCGATGAGGAGACAGGCGTGACGATCATCGAGCTCGTGAAGGAGCTCGACGCGGGACCGATCGCCGCGCAGCGCGCGTTTCCGATCGCGCCCGAGGACGACTTCGGCACGGTCTCCGCCCGGGCAGGTGAGCTCGCGGCTGAGCTCCTCGAGGAGGCCCTGCCCGAGCCGCAACTCCGGCCGCAGGGCTCGGAGGGCGTCACCTATGCCGACAAGATCGGGCCGCAGGACCGCGAGCTCGAGTGGAGCCGCCCGCCGTGGGAGCTGCTCAATCGGATCCGCGCCCTCTCGCCACACATCGGGGCCCGCGCCGAGCTCCACGGGCGGCCGGTCACGATCTGGCGGGCGCGGGTCGACGACGGGCAACTCGTGCCCGTCGAGGTGCAGCCCGACGGCCGGCGCCGGATGAGCTACGACGAGTTTCTGCGCGGCCTCAGATGAACGCCTCGCCCGCACGACGCGCCGCCTTCGAGACGGTGCGCCGCGTCTTCGAGGACGACGCCTATGCCGACCGTGCCTTCCGCGGCGCCGCCGAACGCCTCGAGCCTCGCGACCGCGCGCTCGCGCAGCGGCTCGCGTACGGGACCGTCCAGCGAGTGAGGACGCTCGACCACGGGATCGAGGAGCTCGGCAGGCGGCCGGTGGCCAAGCTCGACGCGCCGGTGCGGGCCGCGCTGCGGCTCGGTGCCTACCAGCTCGCCTTCTCCGACGTGGCGACGCACGCGGCGGTGAACGAGTCGGTCGAGCTCGTTCGCGCTGCGGGGCTCGAGCGCGCGGTTAAGTTCGCGAACGCGGTCATGCGGCGACTCGCGCTCGGCCTGCGCGAGCTCGTCGAGTCGCTGCCGGAAGCGACTGCTACCGAGGCAGCGCTGCGGCACTCGTACCCGGATTGGGTCGCGGAGGCCTGGTGGGGCGATTTCGGGCGGGAGGAAGCGCTCGCGTTGATGCGCGCCCAGAACGAGGCACCGGAGACCGTCGTGCGCGTCAACGGCCACCGCCGCAGCGCGGTTGCCGGTCAGCCGGACCCGGAGATCCCGGGCGCGCTTCGCATCGAACGCGTCGACGAGCGTGAGCTCGCCGCGGGGTTCGTCTGGCCGCAGAGCCGCGGCTCGCAGCTCGCGGGCCTGGCGGTCGGCGCGCAGGCAGGCGAGCGCGTGCTCGACCTCTGCGCGGCCCCCGGAGGCAAGGCGACCCAGCTCTCGGAGAGCGCGGCGGAGGTCGTTGCCGTCGAGAAGCACGAGGGTCGCGCCCGCGAGCTCGAGCAGAACTGCCGCCGCCTCGGCGCCAAGAACGTGCGCGTCGTGAACGCGGACGCGTTCGAGCTCCCGGACGATCTCGGCGAGTTCGACCGTGTGCTCGTCGACGCGCCCTGCTCGGGCCTCGGAGTGCTCGCCGCCCGGCCTGACCTGCGCTGGCGCGGCGAGGCGCTACCGGAGCTACAGCGCGACCTCCTGCGCGTCGCGGCCGAGCGCGTCAAGCCGGGCGGATCGGTGACCTATTCGGTCTGCACGCTGAACGCGGACGAGAACGAGGTCGTCGTCGACGAGAGCGCCCTCGCGCCCGAGCCGCTCGGCGACGAGTGGCCGCAATTCGCGCACCCGCGCCGGCCGGAGTTCCTACTCACGCTCCCGCACCGGCACGGAACCTCGGGGTTCTTCATCGCCCGGCTGCGAAGATCCGCCGCGTGAGCTGGGCCGACTGGATCCGGACCGTCGAGGTCGAGCCGTCGCTCTACGGAGCGGACTTCTCGCGCCTCGGCGAGCAGGTCCAGGTGCTGTTGCGCGCCGAGTGCCGTGTGTTCCATTTCGACGTCGGCGACGGCCACTTCGTCCCGCCCGTGACGACCGGGCCGATCGTGCTGCAGTGGATCGCGCCCATCGTCCACCGCGAGGGCGGAGTGCTCGACTGCCACCTGATGGTCGAGAGCCCGGAGCGGCACATCGCCCAGTTCAAGGAGGCAGGCGCCGACAGCGTCACGGTCCACTTCGAGACCTGCCCGAACCTGCCGGGAGTCGTCGCGCTCGCCCGCGAGCATGGGCTCCAGGTGGGCATGGCGTTCAATCCCGAGACCGGCGTGGAGCAGGCTGCGGCCGCGGCACTGGAGTCCGGCGTCGACATCGTGCTCTGCATGAGCATCCACCCGGGCTATTCGGGTCAGGAGTTCATGCCCGAGGCGATCGAGCGCGTGCACGCGCTGCGCTCGCTCCTGCCGGCGTCGGTGCACGTACAGGTCGACGGAGGCGTCGGCCCGGCGAACATCCGTGAGCTGCACGAGGCGGGCGCGACGCTGTTCGTCGCCGCGACTGCGATCTTCGGGCGGGAGGATCTGCCCCGCGCCTTCCGGCGCCTCGTGCAGGCACTGGCGTGAGCCTCGAGCGGGCGCTCGAGCTCGCCGAGCGGGGCCGCGGCACTGTCGAGGGAACCCACCCGCTGGTCGGCGCGGTGCTGGTTCGTGACGGGGAGACCGTGGGCGAGGGTTTGTACGCGGGCCGCGGCTCGCCCCATGCGGAGGTGGCCGCGCTCGAGGAGGCGGGCGATCGCGCGCGCGGGGCGACCCTGTTCGTCTCGCTCGAGCCCTGCTCGCATCACGGGACGACGTCGCCCTGTGCGGACGCGGTCGTGGAGGCCGGAGTTGCGCGCGTGGTCGCGGCTGTCGGCGACCCGAACCCGAAGGTCGACGGCCGCGGCTTCGAACGGCTGCGCTCGGCGGGGATCGAGGTCGAGGTCGCAGACCTGTGGGAGGCGCGGCAGCAGAACGAGGCGTGGCGGGTCTGGATTGCGCGCGGCCGGCCGTTCGTGACCTCTAAGGTCGCGATGACGTTGGATGGGCACGTGACGGTGCCGGGGTCGCGCTGGGTGTCGGGCGAGGAGAGCCGCCGGCGCGTGCACGAGCTGCGGGCGGCTTCCGATGCGGTCGCGGTCGGGATGGGCACGGTGCGAGCGGACGATCCGGCGCTGACGGCGCGGGGCGTGGGGGCCGAGAGGCAGCCGCGGCGTCTTGCGTTCGGTCGCGGCCCGCTGCCTGGCGGATCGGAGCTCGAGCTTCGGTCGGGGCCGCTCGAGGAGGAGCTGGCGGCGCTCGCGGACGACGAGGTCCGCTCGCTGCTGCTCGAAGGCGGCCCGACGCTGGCGGCGGCGTTTCTGGCGGCGGACCTCGTCGACAAGCTGCTGGTGTTCGTTGCGCCGGTGCTCGCGGGCGAAGGCCCAGCGGCGTTCGCAGGCCTGCCGGAGCCGCGCTGGCTTGGTCGTTTGTCGTCGGAGCCGGTCGGAGAAGACGTGTTGCTGACGGCCTATGTCCACGAGCCCTGACACCCGTACGAGTACCGACGACCGCCTCGTGACGGTGATCTCGCGCTGGCTCGCCCGGCACGTGCCGACGAGGACTTGCTGACCGAGCTCGACCGTGCTGACGCGGGCGAGGGCCCTCGCGCTCGGCGGCTGAGCTTCCGACCGTCCCTTAGTACGGTTCACCCGGCCTCCTCCCCGAGGCGAGCGTATCTGTGAAGTCCGCGCGTGTCTGTGACCTCTAGTGACGAATCTGTGACGAGCGCACGCGGACGCCGGGGTTAGGCTTCCGCCGTGTTCACCGGGATCGTTCGCGAGCGCGGCCGGGTCGCGTCTGCCGTCCAGAATGGCGGCGGCGTTCATCTCCGGATCGAGGCAGCGGAGACCGCGTCGGGCGTCGAGCCGGGAGACTCCGTCGCGGTCGCCGGCTGTTGCCTGACGGTCACGACGGCAGCCGACGGCGCCCTCGAGTTCGACGCCGTTCCGGAGACGCTTGCGCGAACGACCCTGGGCCGCCTCGAGCCCGGCTCGCACGTGAATCTCGAGCCGGCTCTCCGCGCGGGAGAGCCGCTCGGCGGCCATGTCGTCCAGGGTCACGTCGACGGCCGCGGCCGGGTGCTCGCGCTCCAGCCCGAGGGCGGCGGCGCTCGCCTCGGCATCCAGCTCGAACCGGCCCTCCTCCGCTACTGCGTCGAGAAGGGCTCGGTGGCGATCGACGGCGTGTCGCTGACGATCGCGGCGCTCACCGAAGGCGGCGCCGAGATCGCGCTGGTGCCGTTCACGCTCGAGCACACGACGCTCGCCGACCTGCGCGCCGGCGACGAGGTGAACGTCGAGGTCGACCTGCTCGCGAAGTACGCCGAGCGGCTTGCCTCCCCGTGACGGTTACGATCCGCCGCGAGATGGACACCACCGAGCGCGCCACCGCCTTCGCGACCGTCGACGAGGCGATCGAGGACATCCGCCACGGCAAGTTCGTCGTGGTCGTGGACGCGACCGACCGCGAGAACGAGGGCGACCTGACGATCGCGGCGCAGTTCGCGACCCCCGAGGCGATCAACTTCATGGCGACCCACGGCCGCGGGCTCATTTGCCTCTGCCTGACCGAGGAGCGTTGCGACGAGCTGCGCCTGCGCCCGATGACCGAGCGGAACGAGACGCCGTTCGGCACCGCCTTCACCATCTCGATCGAAGCGCGCGAGGGGATCAGCACCGGCATCTCCGCGCGCGACCGCTCGCGCACGATCCAGGTCGCGATCGACCCGAGCAAGGGACCGGCCGACCTCGTCCAGCCGGGCCACGTCTTCCCGCTGCGAGCCCGCGCCGGCGGCGTGCTCCGCCGCGGCGGCCAGACCGAAGCCGCCGTCGACCTCGCGCGGCTCGCCGGGCTCAATCCGGCAGGCGTCGTCTGCGAGGTCATGAACGACGACGGCACGATGGCCCGCGTCCCCGACTTGATCCGCTACTGCGAGCAGCACGAGCTGAAGCTGGTCACCGTCGCCGACCTGGTCGAGTACCGGCGGCGGCACGAGAAACTCGTCGAGCGCGTGACCTCGGTGCGGCTCCCGACCGCGTACGGCGAGTTCACCGCGGTCTCGTTCCGCGAGAAGCTGAGCGGCAAGCACCACCTCGCGCTCGTGAAGGGCGACGTCGACGGGCTTCCCGACGTCCTCGTGCGCGTCCACTCCGAGTGCTTGACCGGCGACGTCTTCCACTCGCTCCGCTGCGACTGCGGCGAGCAGCTCGACCAGGCCCTGCGGCAGATCGCAGCCGAGGACCGAGGTGTCCTCCTCTACATGGCGCAGGAGGGCCGCGGGATCGGCCTGCTGAACAAGCTCCGCGCCTATGAGCTCCAGGAGCAGGGCCGCGACACCGTCGACGCCAACCTCGAGCTCGGCTTCCCCGCCGACGCGCGCGAGTGGGGGATCGGTAACCAGATCCTCGCCGACCTCGGCCTCTCGACGATCCGGATCCTGACCAACAACCCGAAGAAGATCAGCGGGCTCGAGGGCTACGGGCTCACGGTCGTCGAGCAGGTGCCGATCGAGCTGGCGCCGAACGCAGAGAACCGCAGCTACCTCATGGCCAAGCGCGACCGGCTCGGTCACCGGCTGCACCATCAGGACCTTCGCTTCGACCCGGAGAAGCCGTGAGCGACGGCTGGGATCAGCCGCCTCTCTCCTCGCCTCCGAGCGCGACGCCAGAGCCCGACGAGGAGCGGCGCGAGGACGTCCTCGACGCCGAGCCGGAGGAGGAGGCCGTCGAGCCGGAGGCCGAGCCCGCGGAGGACCTCCCGGCCGAGGAAGACGAGCTTCCGCGCTCCGGGATCGAGCAGCACGCGGCCGGAGAGCTGCGCATTCCCGACGGCTACGGCGTGATCGAGGGCGAGCCGCTCGGCAACGGGCGCGCGGTCGGGATCGTCGTCGCCCGCTTCAACGGCGAGCTGACCGGGGAGCTGCTGTCCCGGGCGCTCGACGAGCTCGAGCGGCTGGGCGTCGGCCGTGAGGCGGTGACCGTGATTCCCGTGCCGGGCGCGTTCGAGCTGCCGCTCGCGGCGATGGCGCTCGCGAAGACGCGCCGATACTCGTGCATCGTCGCCCTCGGCGCGGTGATCCGTGGCGAGACGCCGCACTTCGAGTTCGTCGCGAGCGAGGCGGCGAGCGGTCTCCAGCTGGCCGGCCTCGAGACGGGCGTCCCGGTCGCCTTCGGCGTGCTCACTACCGAGACCGAGGAGCAGGCCCGCGCACGCCTAGACAAGGGCGCCGAGGCCGTGCGCACCGCACTCGAGATGGCCGACGTCTTCTCGCAGCTCCGCGCCGCGGCTGGAACCGCACAGGCTTAAGCGGCCGCACCGGCAAAGCCGGCACGGCCTCTTCTGGTCGGCGCCGCCGAGTCGGCGCCTTGGCTAGACTCCGCCGCCGATGTCCAAGGTCTGCGCAATCTGCGGGAAGAAGCCCGGCTTCGGCAACAACCGGAGCCATTCGATGGTGGCGACGAAGCGCCGCTTCAACCCGAACCTCCAGCGCGTTCGCATGCTGCTCGACGGCAAGGCGACCCGCGCGTACGTCTGCACGCGCTGCCTCAAGGCCGGCAAGGTCCAGAAGGCCGTCTAAAGCGCCGCCCAGGGCGGCTAGCCCTGCGCCTGACGGCGGGTGTGAAGCAAGCCCGCTTACGATCCTCAGGCATGAGCGAGCTCGAGACCGTGCGCGGTCTCGCTCACGGAGCGCTCGACGCAATCGAGCTGAGCCGTGAGCGGATCGACGACCTGAACGTCTATCCGGTGCCCGACGGGGACACCGGCACGAACATGACGCTGACCGTGCGCGGCGTCGTCGAGGCGCTCGACGCCTCCACCGCCGATGATCGCGCCACGCTCGCTCGTGAGGCGTCGCGTGCCGCGCTGATGGCGGCTCGCGGCAACTCGGGCGTGATCCTGTCGCAGATCGTGCGAGGCGCCGCCGACGTGCTCGTCGCCGCGGGAACCGTTGATTCGGAGCTCGTGGGACGGGCGTTCCGCGGTGCGAGCGACGAGGCGTTCGGCGCCGTCCGCAAGCCGGTCGAGGGAACGATGCTGACCGTGATCCGCGCGCTTGCGGACGCTGCGGAGGCGGCGCCTCCGCTCGAGCCGCGCGAGCTGCTCACGCTGCTCGTCGAGCGCGGGGAGGAGGCCGTCGCCCGGACACCGGAGCAGCTCACCATCCTGCGCGAGGCAGGTGTCGTCGACGCGGGGGGCGCCGGGCTCGTCGAGCTCGTCCGCGGCCTCGCGGCTGCCGCTTCGGGCCACGCCATCGCTGCGCCGCAGACGGCCCGGGTCGCCGCGGTGGAGGCCGTCCACCAGGAGCCCTCGCAATACCGCTACTGCACGACGTTCGTCGTCGAGGGCGAGGCGCTCGACGCGAACGCGCTCGAGGACGACCTTGAGCGGCTGGGCGATTCGCTGCTCGTCGTGGGCGACCCTGGCGCGCTCAAGGTCCACGTCCATACCGACGACCCCGGAGCCGCTCTCACCCTCGGCACGCGGGCCGGGGCGATCGAGGGCGTCGAGATTGCGGACATGCATCGCCAGACCGAGCAGCGCGAGCAGCGGCTGCTGTCGTCGCTGCCGGGGGGCGCGTCGCGCTCGGCGGTCGTGGCCGTCGTCGCGGGAGCGGGCAACCGCCGGCTGTTCGAGGACCTGGGCGCCGAGCGGGTCTTCGAGGGCGGGCAGTCGATGAACCCCTCGACCGCGGACCTGCTCGAATCGATCGACGCGGTGGGGGCCGACGAGGTCGTGCTGCTGCCGAACAATTCGAACGTCGTGATGGCCGCGGAACAGGCGGCGCGAGTCGCGGGTCGGCCCGTGCAGGTCGTGCCGACCGAGTCGATCCAGGCCGGCCTCGCGGCGCTCGTCGCGTTCCACGGCGAGCGATCCGCTGAGGAGAACGCGAAGGCGATGACGGAGGCGCTCGCCGGGCTCGGGACGGGGGAGGTGGCGGTCGCTTCGCGAGACGCCATCACCGACGGCATCGCGGTGCGCGAGGGCGAGTACCTCGGCCTCCTCGAAGGCAACGCGATCACCGCCGGAGCGTCGTTCGACGACGTGGTGGGCGCGCTGCTCGAGCGGCTGCTGGCCCAGCCGCGTGATGTGCTCACGCTGCTCAGCGGCGAGGAGGCGCCGCCGCTCGACGGTGTTCTCGAAGGGCTTGCCGAAAGTCACCCCGAGCTCGAGCTGGACGTGCACGAGGGCGGACAGCCGCACTACCCGTTGCTCATGTCCGCGGAGTAGGCTCGAAAAATGAAGGAGCCGATCCGGGTCGTCCTGGTCGAGGACAACGACGTCTTTCGCGAGGCGCTCGAGCTGCTGCTCGGCCTGCGCACCGACATGGAGGTCGTCGCGTCGGTGTCTGACGGCGCGCAGGCGGCGGCCGTCGCCGCGGAGATGCGGCCAGACGTCGTGCTGATGGACTACCGCCTGCCGGGCCTCGACGGGGTGCAGGCGACCCGGGCGGTGCGCGCGGCATGCCCGTCGGCGGCCGTCGTGTGCCTGACCGCCTCGGCGAACCTGCGCGAGCGCGATGCGCTCACCGACGCCGGCGCTGTTGCGTGCCTGCGCAAGGACGACGGCCTCGACGCAATCGTCGCTGCGATCCACTCGGCCGCCCGGGCCGAGGCCGCGTGAAGCTGACCGCCGCGAACACGGCGATCGTCCTCGACTCGACCGCGGACTTCCCGGAGGCGCCGCAGCGGTTCCCGAGCTGGCGCGTCGTTCCGCTGTACGTCCGCTTCGGCGACGAGAGCTTCCGCGACTACGTCGAGCTCGACCCGGAGACCTTCTATGCCCGCCTGAGCGACGCGCCGGAGACCCCGACGACCTCCCAGCCGACACCCGGCGACTTCCTCGCCGTCTACGAAGGGCTCGCCGGCTACGAAAGGATTCTCTCGCTGCACATCGCCGGGAAGCTCTCGGGCACGATCGAGAGCGCGCGCGTGGCGGCGCGTGAGCTCGGCGGGGACCGCGTTCGTGCGATCGACTCCGAGAGCGCCTCGGCTGCGATCGCGATGCTCGGCCTCGCGATCCAGCGCCGGCTCGAGAGCGGCACGACCGACGAGGAGGTCAATGCGTTGGTCGAGCGCTACCAGCGCGACGCCGGCCTGCTGTTCAACGTCGAGACGCTCGCGTACCTCGCGCGCGGCGGGCGCATCGGCCGGGCGAGCGCGTGGGCCGGGGAGCTTCTGAACATCAAGCCGATCCTCTCGATCCGGGACGGGGAGGTGCTGCCGGTGAAGCGCGTGCGAGGCAACCGCAAGGCGTTCCTCGAGTTCGCGACCGCGTTCGAGGAAGGGACGACCGACGCTCCGAGCTTGCGCGTCGGGATCGCTCACGCCGACGCGCCGGAGCGGGCAGAGGCGCTGCGTAAGCTGGTCGAAGATACGCGGCCGGCGGCCGAGATCGAGCTCGTCACGACGCTCGGCCCGGTCGTCGGCGCCCATGCGGGGCCGGGGACGGTCGGCTTCTTCTGGTTCGACGACGCGGTGTGAGCCGCGCCGCTTCCTAGACTGAGCGCGTGCCGAAAGGCTTTGCCGGAGCGGACCCGCCCGCGGCCTGGCCGCGCCTGCCGGGGACGCCTCGGCCGGAGCGCGCCGACGCCGCGCTTTCGTCGTTATCCGGCGTCGGTCCCGCGCTCCAGCAGAAGCTGGCGAAGCTCGGCCTCCGAACCGTGCGCGACCTGCTCGAGCATCGGCCGCACCGGTACGAGACCGCGGTTCCCGAGCGGCGGATCGCCGACCTGCTCGCCGAGGAGGAGAGCGCGATCGCGGGCGAGGTGCGCTCGGTCTCGGTGCGCAGGCCGCGGCGGAACCTGGCGATTGTGAACGCGCGGATCAGCGACGGGAGCGACGAGATCATGGCGGTCTGGTTCAACCAGGCGTGGCTCGCGGAGAAGTTGCAGCCGGGGACGCATGTGCGCCTGCGAGGGCAGCTGAAGCGGAACGGGTTCCAGGTTCGCTCCTACGACCTGAACGGCGTAACCGCGACCGCCGACTTCGCGCCCGTCTACCCCGCGAGCGAGGAGGTGACGCCGCAGCGTCTGCGCGCGCTCGTCGAGGGGGCCCTGCCGCACGCGCGCGACCTGCCGGATCCGCTCCCCGCGGAGCTGAAGGTCGTCGAGCGGCTACCGCTGCGCGCCGACGCCCTCTGGGCCTTGCACCGCCCGCGCTCGCTCGAGGAGGGCGAGGCCGGGCGCCAACGGCTCGCGTTCGACGAGCTGCTCGTGCTGCAGGTCGGCCTCGCCCGCGCGCGTGCCGGGCGCGAGACGGCCGTTGCGCCGGCGCTCGGTGAGCCCGGCGAGCTCGCGGTTCGCTATCGCGAGCTGCTGCCGTTCGAGCTCACCGCCGACCAGGAGGCGGCGATCGACGAGATCGACACCGACCTCGCGCGCGAGGCGCCGATGCAGCGTCTGCTGCAGGGCGACGTCGGCTCGGGCAAGACGGTGGTCGCGCTCTACGCGCTCCTGCGCGCAGTCGAGACCGGGCGGCTCGGTGCGCTCATGGCGCCGACAGAAACCCTCGCTGAGCAGCACTTTCTCACCGTCGAACCGCTGTGCGCGCAACTCGGCGTGCAAGTCGCGCTGCTCACCGGGTCGGTCAAGACCGACCTTCAAGGTGCGCAGGTCGTGGTCGGAACGCACGCGCTGATTCAGGAAGGCGTCGAGCTGCCCGAGCTCGCGGTTGCCGTAGTAGACGAGCAGCATCGCTTCGGCGTCGAGCAGCGCCGCGCACTCATCGAGGGCCGCGCGCCGCACGTGCTGCACATGACCGCCACGCCGATCCCGCGCACGCTCGCGCTGACGCTCTACGGCGACCTCTCGGTGACGGAGATCGCCAAGCCGCCGGCCTCGCGCAAGCCGATCGTGACCTCCTGGGTTACTGCGGAGCGGTCGTCGGAGGCGTACAAGCGGCTGCGCCGTCACCTCGACGACGGACGGCAGGCGTATGTCGTCTGTCCACTGATCGAGGAGTCCGAGACCTCGCAGTCGCGCGCGGCCGAAGCCGAGGCCGAGCGGCTGCGCCGCGCCGAGCTCCGCGAGTACCGCGTCGGCCTCCTGCATGGTCGGCTGCGGCCGGTCGAGCGGCGCGAGCTGATGGCGCAGTTCAAGGCCCGCGAGCTCGACGTGCTCGTCGCGACGACCGTGATCGAGGTCGGCGTGGACGTCCCCAACGCGACGATCATGATCGTCCAGGAGGCAGACCGCTTCGGCCTCGCCCAGCTGCACCAGCTGCGCGGCCGGGTCGGGCGCGGGGCGGAGCAGTCGTACTGCCTGCTGATCTCGCGCCAGCGCGAGGAGTTGACCGACAACGCGCAGGAGCGGCTGCAGGCGCTCGTCGACTCGAGCGACGGCTTCGAGCTCGCCGAGAAAGACCTCGAGCTGCGCGGCGAGGGCCAGCTGATGGGAACGCGGCAGGCGGGCGTCTCAGACCTGCGCTTCGTCCACTGGCGCGCGGATCGCCCGCTGCTCGAGCGCGCACGCGACGCTGCGGGAAGCCTCGTCGCCTATGAAGGCCCGCTCGCCGACGAGGTCGAGCGAGTCTTCGGCGAGCGCGAGCTCGCGGCGTAGGCATGCGGATCATCGCCGGCTCGCGAAAGGGCGCTCGCATCTTCGCGCCAAAGGGAACCGACACGCGCCCGACCGCTGACCGCGTGCGGGAGGCCGCGTTCAACCTCCTCGGACCGGGCGCCGCCGAGGACACGATCGTGCTCGACCTCTTTGCCGGCTCCGGCGCAATGGGGCTCGAGGCGCTGAGTCGCGGCGCCGCCCGCGCGACCTTCGTCGACGACGACCGCGAGGCCTGCCGGACGATCAACGGCAACCTCGACAAGCTCGCCCTCGAGGGCGCGACGGTCCTCTGCCAGGACGCGCTGACGGCGCTCCGGGCCGATGCGCGCTCGGGCACCCGCTACGATCTCGTGCTGGTCGACCCGCCCTACCGGAGGTTTTCTTCCCTGCAAAACGCGCTGATTCAGCATCTCCCGGAGATCCTTGCGCCTGACGGCGTGCTGCTCGTCGAGACCGCGGCGGCCGAGGAGCCCGAGCTCCCGCCGCTCGCCAAGCGGACGAGCCGCCGCTACGGCGCCGCGCGCCTGACCCTCTTCGAACACGAATGATCACCGCTATCTACCCAGGCACCTACGACCCCGTCACGAACGGCCACGTCGACGTAATCACGCGTGCCTCGGAGATCTTCGACCGCGTGGTCATCGGCGTCGTCGGCAAACCGCAGCACAAGGAGCCGATGTTCACGCTCGACGAGCGCGTCGGCTTTCTGCGCGACACCCTCGAGGGCCTCGACAACGTCGAGCTCGACGTCTTCTCGGAGCTCGTCGTCGATTTCGCCCACAAGTGGGAGGCGAAGGTGATCGTCAAAGGCCTGCGCGTGATCTCGGACTTCGAGTGGGAGTTCCAGATGAACCAGCTCAACCGGACGCTCGCACCCGACGTCGAGACGGTCTACGTGATGGCGAGCCCGCAGGTCAGCTTCGTCTCCTCGAGCGGTGTGAAGGAGATCGCGAGCTTCGGCGGAAACGTCGAGGAGCTCGTGCCCAAGGCCGTCGCCCTCCGGTTCAAGGAGCTCTTCCCGAATGGACGGCCGGGGACACCGGAGAACCCGCAGGAGTGAGCGAACGACTCGAACAGCAGCTCGCCGCCGGCAGCGAAGTCCGCCTGCCGAAGCGAGAGGCGTACGACGTGCTGCAGAAGCTGCGGGCGCGCGGCGGCACGAGCAGCGCCGCCAACCGAATCGAGGCGCAGCTGGCGCAGTCCGACGAGGTCGTGCTCGCGCCCGACGAAGTAGGCGAGTTGCTCGAGGAACTGCGCGCGAGCGGCCGCCGCTGGGTCTTCGGCAGCGACGAGCCGCGGGAGCACGAGACGCCTCGCGCCGCGCCGCCCGACCCCGCGCCGCAGGAGGAGCCCGCGGAGGCGGGTTGGCTGACCCGGCTGTTCCGCCGGTAGCCCTCTGTAAACTCCGCGAAACCGATGGACGTACTCGTTCTGATCGACAAGCTCGACGACCTCGTGCACAACGCGAAGGCCGTGCCTCTCACCGACCAGGTGCGGATCGACCGCGAGGAGATCTACGACATCCTCGACCAGATGCGCGCGACGATCCCGGAAGAGATCAAGCAGGCCCGGTGGATCGTCAAGGAGCGGCAGGAGATGCTGGCCGAGGCCAAGCGCGAGTGCGACCGGATCCTCGGCGAGGCGCGCGAGCAGGCCGTGCGCGAGGCCTCGCAGACCGAGATCGTCAAGCTGGCCGAGCGGCAGGCGGGCGACATCATCGACGACGCCCGGCGGCAGGCGCGCGAGACGCGGCTCGAGATGGAGGACTGGGCCGACTCGATCCTCTCGACGCTCGAGGTGAACCTCGACAAGTTCCTCGGGGCCGTCAAGCGCGGCCGCGAGCGGCTGCACGAGCGCTCGCAGGAGTCGGTCGTCGCCGGCGTTGGCGCCAGCGTCGAGAGCTCCAACGACGACTTCCCCCACTAGGGGCTCCGCACCTGGACACTTTTCGGGCCATCGCGAGCAAGCGCGACTGGCGCAGCTACTCCGATCGGCCCGTGCCGGAGGACGTGCAGCAGCGCATCCTCGACGCGGGGCGTCTCGCCGGGAGCGCGATGAACGTGCAGCCGTGGCGCTTCGTCGTCGTCGAGAGCGCTGAGGCGAAGGAGCGCGTCTCGAAGGTCGTGTACGCGGCCGCGAACATCGAGGCCTCCGCCTTCGCCGTCGGAGTCGCGACCGAGGACGGCGGCTATCCCGTCGACGTCGGCCGCGCGCTGCAGAACATGTTTTTGGCGGCGTGGAACGAGGGCGTCGTCTCGTGCCCGAACGGCATGGCCGATCCCGAGGCGGCCGCGCGGGCGCTCGGGCTCGACGAGGGCTGGCTTCCGGTCAACATCCCGAGCTTCGGGTACCCCAAGCGGCCGCTCGACCCGGAGTCGAGGAGCGCTGACGAGTGGAGCCGCGAGGCCAACCGCAAGCCGCTCGACGAGCTGATTCGAAGAATCTGAGCGTTGCTACGGTGGTCGCGATGACCACGCTAGACCTCCGCACGATCAACGTCCGCTCCGGCGACCAGTTCCGCGACGAGCTCGACATCGAGCTCGAGCCGTTTGAGCTCGGGGGCCAGCGCTACCTGCCGGTGCCTCGCGCGGTCCACGCCGAGCCGGCGGTCACCCGCGCTGCGACGGGAACCGTGTTCGAGCTGCGCTTCGACGCGCGGCTTCACGGTCCGTGCTTCCGCTGCCTCGAGGACGCCGTGCTCGACGTGCCGGTCTCGGCGCGTGAGTACCAGGCGGTCAACCCGGGCGACGACGAGGAGCTGCGGACCGCGTACCTCGACAACGACCAGCTCGATCTCTCGGCGTGGGCCCGCGACGCGGTGGCGCTCGAGCTGCCGGAGAAGATCCTCTGCAAACCCGACTGCGCAGGGCTCTGCCCGGTCTGCGGCAAGAACCTGAACGATGAGCCGCACGAGCACGCCGACGTAGAGCCCGACTCCCGTTGGTCGGCTCTCGCCGAGCTCAGAGACCGGCTTTAAGAGCTAGTCGTCGCTGCCGAGGCCGCCGCCCCCGCGGCCGCCGCCCGACCCCGAGCTGCCGCCGTGGTCGTCGTCGGCGTCACCGCTCGCGTCGTCGTCGTGGCCGGCCGCGCACGCTTCAGCTTCGGCGTGGCGTGCGTGCGTACGCGCCTGGGCGTCAGCTTCTGCGGCGCGGGCTGGAGACGCGTTACCGGCACGGCGACGGAATCGCGCGAGACGTAATAGGCGGCGAACCCCATGCCTGCTGCCGAGAGCAGGCCGGCGAGTGCTAGGAGGCCTACGGCGACGACTCGACCCATGATTTCTCCTTCACTGTAGCCGCGGCCGGAAAGCGCACTTCCGCGCGCATCCCGCCCTCCCAGGCGGTTCGAGAGCGACGCCGTTCCGCGCCAGCGTCGGGCGAGCGTCTCGACGATCGCGAGGCCGAGGCCGGTGCCCGAGCGGCTGCTGCCCGCGCTGCCGCGGGCAAAGCGGTCGAAGAGCCGCGTCTCCTCGCCGGCCGCGAGCCCCGGGCCCTCGTCGATCACGGCGACCCACGCGTCGGGTCCGTCACGGCCCCAGTCGACGGCGACGCGCGTGGGGGAGTAGCGCAGCGCGTTCTCGATCAGGTTGTCGAGCAGGATCGCCAGGTCCTCGTCGGAAGCAGCGATCGTCGCGTCGCCGTTGCCGACGAGCTCGAGCTCGCGGCCGTCCTGCTCCGCGGTCGCGGCCCAGCGCTCGTGCGCGCGCTCGGCCGCGCCGGCGACGGAGACGGGACGCGCGGCAGCGGGCTTGTCGCCCTCTCGCGCGAGGGTCAGGAGCGAGGTCAAGAGCCGCGCGAGCCGCTCGACCTCGCGCTCCGCGGCCTCGAGCTCGCCCGCTGCGTCGGGGTTCGCCTTCGAGCGCGCGGACTCGAGCCGCAGGCGCAGTCCCGTCAGTGGCGTGCGGAGCTGGTGCGAGGCGTTCGCGACGAACTCGCGCTGGGCGGCCAGAACGACCCGAGCCGCTCGGCCTGTCGTTGAAGGCGGCCGAGACCTCCCGCTGCTCCGCGGCTCCCGAGACCTCGGCGCGAGCGCCGAGCTCACCAGCCTCGAAGCGCCGAGCGGTCGTCGCGAGGTTGCGCAGCGGCCGCGAGAGCGAGCTCGCGAGGAACCAGGCGAGCGCGAGCCCGACCACCAGAGCGAAGGCCCCGATCGCGACGAGCGCGAGCACGCCTCGCCTAACCCGCGAGTGGACCGCTTCGAGGCTCTGCGTGACGCGGGCCGCGCCGACGACCTGGCCGTTGTTGGTCACCGGTACCGCCGTGTAGAGCAGGTCCTGGCCGAGGGTGTTGCTGTGACGCTCACCCTGCGAGCGGCCGCCCGCCAGCGCCTCGCCAATCTCAGGGCGCGAGCCATACGACGTGCGCGAAGGGTTGACCACGGTCGAGTCGGCGAGCAACGGCCCGTTCGCACCGACCACGATCACGCGGGCGCCGAGCTGCTGTCCCGCCCGACGAACGACCTTGCCGAGCTCGGCGCGGTCGGCCATTCGCCCGGAAGCGCCCGCGGCGACGAGAAAGGCCTGCGCCGCGGCCTCGTTCTTCACCTCGGCGTCGATCCGCCGCGAGAGGTTGAGAGCGAGCGGCACCTCGAGCGCGACGATGATCAGCAACAGCACGTAGGCGAACGCGCCGAGGATCTGGAGCTTGAGGCTCACTCCGCCTCGTCGGGTGACGAGAAGCGGAAGCCGACGCCGCGAACCGTGTGCAGGTACCGCGGCTGCGACGGGTTGTCGCGGAGCTTGCGTCGCACACCGCTCACGTGCACGTCAAGGGTCTTCGTCGAGCCGAACCAGTTCGGGTCCCAGACCTCGTCGATCAGCCGCTCCCGGGTCACGACCGAGCCCGCGCTGCGCATCAGCAGGTGCAGGAGCTCGAACTCCTTGCGGCTCAGCTCGAGCACCTCGTCGCCCAGCGTGACCTCGTGCCGGTCCGGGTCGAGCCGCACCTCGCCCACCTCGAGCGGCCGCTCGTCGGCGGGCTCGGGCGTGTCGGAGCGCCGCAGCACGGCGCGAATGCGAGCGACCACCTCGCGGCCGCTGAATGGCTTCACGACGTAGTCGTCCGCGCCGAGCTCGAGCCCGATCACGCGGTCGGCCTCCTCGCCGCGGGCGGTCAGCATGATGATCGGGACCTGCGAGCGCCGCCGCAGCTCGCGGCAGACGTCGTAGCCGGAGCCGTCCGGCAGCATCACGTCCAGAAGCACGAGATCCGGCTCCCGCCGCGCCTGCTCGAGCGCCTCGGCGACGGTGCCGGCGACGAGGGTGTCGAAGCCCTCGCTCCGGAGCGCCTCGGCGAGTGGCTCGACGATCGAGGTCTCGTCCTCAACGAGGAGGATGGTGCGCTTTGGCCTGCTCATGACGGGATTGTTCCTGCTCTCGTGAGCGAGCGACGACGAGGCGGCCCGGGGGAGAGCCGGGCCGCCTCGGGCTCGGGGGGACTGCCTAGTCGTCGCTGCCGTCGCCGCCGTGGCCGGAGTGGCCGCCGTCGTCGGAGCCGCCGCCAGGCCCGGAGTTGCCGGCGTGGTTGTCCGCGGTGTCGTGGCTGGAACCGGCCGCGCTGTCGTCGTTGAGGTCGTCCGCGCCAGGAGCGCTGACGTCCTCGCCCGCCTCGTTGGCGCGTCCCCGCGACTCGTTCTCGCGGGCGCGGTCTTCCTGCCGCACGCTCGGCGTGTTCACGAGCGGCGTCGTCAGGCCGACGGTCGGGCTGTTCGTCGAGCCGAGGCTCGTAACCGCGCCGGCCAGCGCCACGCCGGCCAGCAGCAGGACGCCTCCGATGATTGCTGCGATCTTGTACATGTCGTCTCCTTTGCTCCTCGTTGGCTTGCCTCAACAGGGTGGCTCGGGCCGGGTTCGGCGCGGGCAAGCCGAGGCGAAGAGCGCGGAAGGCTTGGGTTAAGCCTTTGCAAAGCGGGCTGCGGCTATACTCGCCCGCCCATGGCCGTCCCCAAGAAGAAAACGTCGAAGTCGCGCCGGGACAAGCGGCGCGCGAACCACCGGATCGAGGCGCCGCGTGTGAACACCTGCCCTCAGTGCGGCCGCCCGAAGCAGCCGCATCGCATGTGCCCGAGCTGCAAGACCTACGCGGGCCGCGAGATCGAGCCGCTCCGCACGCCGGCTCCTTAGGGCGTAGGACGTGACCCGCGTCGCCGTGGACGCGCTGGGCGGGGACCGCGCGCCGGAAGAGGTCGTCGCGGGCGCCGCCGAGGCTGCCACGGACGGCATCGAGCCGGTGTTGTTCGGCCCGGCCGGTCTCGACACGGGCGGACTGGAGCTCGTCGAGGCGCCGGACGAGATTGCGATGGACGAGAAGCCCGCGGAAGCGGTGCGCGCGAAGCCCAACAGCTCACTCGTCGCGGCCTGTCGCGCGGTCGGCCAGGGCTCAGCGGATGCCGTCGTCTCGGCCGGGAACACCGGCGCGATGCTCGCGGCCTGCTTCCTCGAGCTGCGGCGGCTCGAAGGCGTCTCCCGTCCTGCGATCGCGGTCGTGATCCCGTCGAAGCGCGGGCCCTCGCTGCTGATCGATGCCGGCGCGAACGCCGACGCGCGGGCCGAGCACCTGCTCCAGTTCGCGTACATGGGCACGGTTTTCGCCGAAGAGGTACTCGACATCCGCGACCCCGAAGTGCGCCTGCTCTCGATCGGAGAGGAGCCGGAGAAGGGCAACCAGCTCACCCTCGAGGCCCACGGGCTCCTATCCGCGGCGGAGGTCTTGCGCTTCGGCGGCAACACCGAGAGCCGCGACTTGCTGGAAGGCGCCGCGGACGTGGTCGTCTGCGACGGCTTCACCGGCAACGTCGTGCTCAAGCTCCTCGAGGGGACGATCACGACGGTCCTCGATGCTCTGCGCGAGGAGATCGTGTCCACCCGCCGAGGGCGCGTCGGCGGCCTGCTGATCCGGCCTGCGGCGCGCGCGATGCGCAGCCGCTTGGACCCTGACACCTACGGCGGCGCCTATCTCCTCGGCCTCCGCGGGCTCGCCGTGGCCGCACACGGAAACTCGTCGCGGCGCGCGATCGCCAACGCGATCAGGCTCGCCGCGCGAGGCGTCGAGCACGACGTCGTCGGCAGCCTTGCGCAGCGACTGCCGGAAAGAGTGTTAGCATCCGCGCGCTCTGAAGCCCCCGGCAAGTGAGGTGAGATGGCAGCATCGCGAGAGGAAGTGTTCGAGCGGGTCAAGGAAGTCCTGACGGAGCAGCTCGGCGTCGAGGAGAACGAGATCACGGATGACGCCTCCTTCCAGGAGGATCTCGACGCAGACTCGCTTGATCTCGTGGAGCTGATCATGGAGCTGGAGGACCAGTTCGGGATCAAGATCTCGGACGAGGACGCCCAGAAGATCCAGACCGTCGGGCAAGCCGTCGACTACGTCTCAACGCACCAGTAGCCGCGCCCCCGGCGGGCGGCCCGAGGAGCTCGTCGGGCTGATCGACAGCCTCCCGTCGGACTTGCTGGAGAACGTCTTCACGCACAGCTCCTGGGCGCCCGACCGCCCGTCGTCGTACGAGCGCCTCGAGTTCCTCGGCGACAGCGTGCTCGAGCTGGCGATCGCGCGGGCGCTCTACGAGCGCTATCCGGACTTCTCGGAGGGCCGGATGGCGAAGATCCGCTCCCACGTCGTCTCCCGCGCGAGCTGCGCGGTCGTGGCGCGAGAGCTCGGGCTCGGCCAGCGGCTGGCGGAGCGGGGCGAGGAGCAAGCGCCCGCGGACGAGCTCGACCGGCTTTCGCGCAACCGCAACGTGCTCGCGGCGCTGCTCGAGGCCTCGCTGGCCGCGCTCTACCTCCAGCACGGCTTCGAGCCGATCCGCGACGCGATCGTCGCGGCCTTCGACGGCCGGATCGTCTACGCCTTGACGACCCACGTCGACCACAAGACGGAGCTGCAGGAGGAGCTGGCGCGACGGGGCCTGCAGGTCGTCTACAACGTGCTGGACGTCGACGGGCCGCCGCACGACCGTACCTTCAGGTGCGCGGCGATGATCGACGGCGAGGAGGCCGGCGTCGGCAGCGGCCGCTCGAAGAAGGCAGCCGAGCAGGCCGCCGCGCGGCAGGCGCTCGACCGCCTCGCCTCCGCCGCGTAGGATCGCGACTCCGAAAGGAGGACGCATGGCCCAGACGGTCGAGTGCCCCTGCGGGCAGACGATCCGCGGAGAGACGGACGACGAGCTGGTCGCGAACGTCGAGCAGCACGTCCAGGACGATCATCCCGAGCAGGTCGGGAAGATGTCGCGCGAGCAGATCCTCGGGATGGCTCAGCCGGCGTAGAGCGCGTGGGCGCGGCGGCATCCGCCGCGCCCATTAGTTTCCAGCCGGCATGCACCTGCGAGCGATCAAGCTGCGCGGCTTCAAGTCGTTCCCCGAGGCCGTCGAGGTCCGGCTCGAGCCGGGCGTCGCCGTGGTCGTCGGCCCGAACGGCTCGGGCAAGTCGAACGTGGCCGACGCGCTGCTCTGGGCCTCCGGCTCGCTGAGCCCGCACGAGCTGCGCGCGGAGAAGCCCGACGACGTGCTCTTCGCCGGCTCGCCCGGCCACGCGCCCGCGGACTTCTGCGAGGTCGAGCTGGTCTTCGACAACGAGGACGGTGCGCTCCCGGAGCTCGACTTCAGCGAGATCTCGATCACGCGCCGGCTGCACCGCGGCGGCGAAGGCCAGTACCTGATCAATCGCGCGGCCGTGCGCCGCACTGACCTCGTCGAGCTGCTTGCGGACGTCGGGCTCGGCGGCAGCCACGGTTCGGTTATCAGCCAGGGCAAGGTCGAGCAGATCCTCGCGAGCAAGCCCGAGGAGCGGCGCGCGCTGATCGAGGACGCGGCCGGGCTTGGGAAATTCAAGCGGCGGCGACACCGGGCGGAGCTGAAGCTGGCTCGGGTGCAGATCCAGGTCGAGCGCGCCCGCGACCTCGAGGCCGAGGTCAAGGCGCGGCTGCGGCCGCTGGCGCTTCAGGCCACCGCGGCCGAGCGCGCGGAGAAGCTGCTGGGGGAGATTGCGGGCCTGCGGGCACGTCTCGCCGAGCTCGACCTCGCCGCGATCGACGACCGGCTGGCCGAGGTCGAGGAGCGGCGCACCGCGGCGTCGCTCGAACGGAAGCGCACCGGCGAGCGGCTCGAGGCGCTGCTGGCCGAGAGGAATCGCGTCGAGGAGGAGCTCGCCGCGGCAGCCGGTCGCGGCGATGGCGCGACCTCTGCGCTCTACCGGCTGCGCAGCGCAACCGAGCGGGTCGAGCTGCGGCGCGACGCTGCCCGCGAGCTCGCCGACCGCCTGCGCGCCGAGCCGTTGCTGCCGCGCACCCGCAGCAATCCTGAGCGCGAGGCGCTGCGCGAGAAAGCGCGGCTGACGCGGGAGCGTCTCATGGCGCTCGAGCACTCGCTCGCCGAGCGCGAGGGCCTGCCTCCCGCGGCACGAGCGCTCGCGGAGGAGGGCGAGCGGATCGCGCTCTCGCTGCTGGAGGTCGAATCCGGGTACGAGCGGGCCGTGGCCGCCGCGCTCGCGGGGCGCGCGGCAGCGCTCGTGGCCGCCGACGCGCCCCGGGCGCTGGCCCTGGTCGAGCGAGCACGGAAGGCCGGGCTCGGAAATCTGGCGGTGCTCGTGCCACCGGTCGCGGAAGAGAGGCGCACGTCCCGCCCTCCGCTCCTCGGCGCGCAGCCGCTGTCGAGCCACGCGAAGGCAAAGCCCGGGGGCGAGCGCGTGGCCGAGCTGCTCGTAGACGTGTGGGTCGCAGAGCCGGCGGAGCTTGCGCGGGCGGAGACCGGCGTCCTCGTCACCAAGGAAGGTCATTGCTTCGACGCCCAGTGCGGGGAGCTGTGGTTCGCCGGCGAGACCGCGGAGGCGATCCTGCTCCAGCTCGACGCGCGGCGGCGCGCCCTGGCGGAGGAGGCGGACGAGCTCGAGCGCCGCGCGGAGGAGCTTCCCGCCGAAGTGGCGCCGGTCCCGACCGAGCCGCTCGTCGCGCGGTCAGAAAGGCTTGCGGCGGCGCTTCAGAGCGCCCTGAGCGCAGCCGACCACTTCGAGGCGCCGTTGCGCGCACGCGTGGATGCGGGCGCCACTCGCGCCGGCGCGCTGGCGGCCGAGCTGCGCAGGCTCGGCGGCGACGAGGCCGAGGTCAGGCGCACCGCGGCCGAGGCCGCCGAGCGAGGGGGCGGCATCGACGTCGAGCGCGCGCGGCTCGAGGCCGAGGCGGCCGAGGCTCGGCGCCGGCTCGAGGAAGCCGCAGCGGAGCCGGCAGAGGGCAACGACCGCGACGAGCTCGCGGCGAGGATCGAGCGGCTCGAGCGCCGGCGGGAGACGCTCGGCCAGGTCAACCCGCTGGCCAAGGAGGAGTACGAGCGCGAGAAGGAGCGCCTCACGGAGCTGGCCGAGCAGCGCTCCGACCTCGAGGCGAGCCTGAAGGAGCTCGAGGAGCTGCGCAACGAGCTCGCGGAGACCGTCGAGCGGCGCTTCGACGACACCTTCGCCGCGGTCAGCGCGCACTTCGAGGAGGTCGCCTCGACGCTCTTCCCCGGCGGCACCGGCCGCCTGCGGCTGACCGAGGGCGAGGAGGAAGGCGAAGAGACCGGTGTCGAGGTCGAGCTGCGGCCGGTCGGCAAGCGCGTGACGCGGCTGTCGCTCCTCTCCGGCGGCGAGAAGGCACTTGGCGCGATCTCGTTCCTGTTCGCGCTCTTCCTCGCGCGGCCGTGCCCGTTCTACCTGCTCGACGAGGTCGAGGCCGCGCTCGACGACGCCAACATCGGCCGCTTCGTCGAGCTGCTGCGCCGCTACTCCGAGAGCGCGCAGTTCATCGTCGTCACCCACCAGAAGAAGACGATGGAGGCCGCCGACGTGCTCTACGGCGTGACGATGGGCGGCGACGGTGTCTCGCAGATCGTCTCGCGGCGCCTGCCGCGCGAAGCCGAAGCGGCTGCATAGTGCTCTTCGACCCGGCCGGGTTCGAGCCGCTCACGGACGAGCCCTGGGACGCCGAGCGGGTGCGCGCGGCTATCCGGACGATCGTCGCGGACGCGGACGCCGCGTTCGACCCTGTTGGGCTCTGGCCGGCGAACGAGTGGGACGCCTGGGGCTCGACCCCGCCGATGAAGGACCTCTACTGCGGTGCGGGAGGCGTCATCTGGGCGCTCGACGCGCTGGTCCGCCGCGGGCATGCCGAGACGGGGATCGACCTCGCCGCGGCGGCCGAGCGGACACTCGAGCTCTGGCCCGAGGCGCCGGACCTCGCCGAAGCCGAGATCGAGCTCCCGGCAGCCCGCGAGTCGTCTCTCCTGTGTGGAGAGGCAGGTCTCCTCCTCGTCAGCTGGCGTCTCGCGCCCCGCGGTGACCTCGCCGACAGGCTCCTCCAGCGGGTCCGTGAGAACCGCGACAACGAGTTCGAGGAGCTGCTGTGGGGCTCACCCGGGACGCTCCTTGTGACGCGGGCGATGCATGAATGGACCGGCGAGGAGCGCTGGCTCGAAGCGTGGCGCGAGAGCGCCGAGGCGCTCATGGCCCGCCGTGACCCCGACGGGATCTGGACGCAGCAGCTCTACGGCACCCAGGGGCGCCTCCTGGGCCCGGCGCACGGCCTGGTTGGAATCGTGCACGCGCTGCTGCAGGTCGAGAGCGAGTGGAGCGAATCGCTCCGGAGCGAGACGGCGGAGATCCTCGGCCACGAGGCGATCGTCGAGGACGGGCTGGCGACGTGGCCGGCGGGGGCGGGCGGGCCGCTTGCTCCCGCCAGCGGGAGCGGGATCCGCCTGCAATGGTGCCACGGTGCGCCCGGGATGGTCGCAACCGCGGCGCCGTACCTCGACGAGGAGCTCCTGCTCGCTGGCGCCGAGCTGACGTGGCGCGCGGGCGCGCACCGCGAGGAGAAGGGCCCGGGTCTCTGCCACGGCACCTCCGGGAACGGGTACGCGCTCTTGAAGACCTTCGAGCGCACCGGAGACGAGCGCTGGCTGGAGCGGGCGCGCAGCTTTGCCGTCCACGCGCTCGGCCAGGTCGAGCGCACGCGCGCCGAGCAAGGCCACGGCCGCTACTCGCTCTTCACGGGAGACGTGGGCGTGGCGCTTTTCGCCGCAGCGTGCCTCGACGCCGACGCGCGCTTCCCGATCCTCGACGACTACTAGGCTGCCGCGATGGCACGAAGCTGGTCAGAGTTGCTCGGCGACGGCGCGGGTGCGGACGAGCAGGAGCCGCAGCGCGAGGGCATGTTCTCGCGGCTACGGGACTCGCTCGGAAAGAGCCGCCGCGCGCTGACCGAGCAGATCGCCGTCGCCGCGTTCGACCCGAACGAGACGGCGTCGTGGGAGCGGCTCGAGGAAGCCCTGATCGCCGCCGATGTCGGCGTTCCCGCGACCGCCGAGCTGGTGCAGCGGCTCGAGGCACGCGGCGATGTAGCCGGCGACCTTGCGGGCGCGCTGCAGGAGGAGGCCTCGCGGATGCTTGGCGAGCCCGCACGGCTCGAGCTGCGTGCGCAGCTGAGCGTGATCCTCGTCGTCGGCGTCAACGGCACGGGCAAGACGACGACGATCGGCAAGCTCGCTGCCAAGCTCAGCGAGCACAAGCGGTCGGTGCTGGTCGCCGCGGCCGACACCTTCCGCGCGGCGGCCGAGGAGCAGCTCGAGATCTGGGCCAAGCGCGCGAACGCCGACTTCGTCGGCTCGGAGCGAGGAGGCGATCCGGCCGCGGTCGCGTTCGACGCGATCGGCGCGGCGCAGTCCCGCAACCGCGACGTCGTGATCGTCGATACCGCCGGCCGCCTGCACACACAGGCGAACCTGATGGAAGAGCTCGCGAAGGTGCGGCGCGTGATCGGCCAGCGGCTCGAGGGCGCGCCGCACGAGACGCTGCTCGTCGTCGACGCGACGACCGGCCAGAACGGCCTGCAGCAGGCGCGCCTGTTCGGCCAGGCGGTCGAGGTCAGCGGGATCGTCCTGACCAAGCTCGACGGCTCGGCCAAGGGCGGGGTCGCGATCGCGATCGCCCACGAGCTCGGCCTGCCGGTGAAGCTGATCGGGATCGGCGAGGGCCTCGATGACCTGAGGCCCTTCGATCCGGACGAGTTCGCTCGCGCTCTCCTTGCCGCTTAGCTGCGTTGGACCGCGAACGCGATGTTCACCGTCGTGCGGTACTCGCTGATGCGCTCGCCCTCGACGAGGGCGCTCATCGAGACGACGTCGGCGCCCGTAATCCCGAGCACGGTCTTCGCCGCCTCCTGAACGGCTGCATCCGCGGCCTTGGCGAAGCTCTCCGGGGACGAGCCGATGATCGTGATCACTTTCGCGATGTCTGCCATGTCGCTCCTTTCAGTGGGTTACCTGGCGATTCCGAGCAGCTGCAGCACGCCGGTCTCGCCCTCGGTGGCGTCCTGGCGCAAGAGCTCGTCGAGCTCGACGCCCAGTAGGAAGATGATCGACGAGGTGTACACGTAGCCGGCGAGCACGAGGAAGACGCCGAGGCTGCCGGTCGCAGTCTTGAAGCTCAGCACCTGTGTGACGAGCAGCTTGAACACCATCGAGCTGGCCACCCAGGCGAGGATCACGAGCAGCGAGCCGCCTGTCACCCACTTCTTCGAGCGCGACTCGACGGGCCCGAAGTGAGCGAGCATGGCAACGGCCAGCACCAACAGCACCCCGGCCACGAGCCAGCGGCCGAGCGCGACCACGACCTGAAGCGCTCCGTGCTTCGCGAGCGCGGGAGCGGCCAGCACCGCGAGCGCGACGCCCACCACGCACACGGCGACCACGGCGGCGAGCGCAAACGAGAGCGGGAACCGCACCTTCCAGGACCGCGTCTCCTCGGAGCCGTAGATGACGTTCGTGGACGACATCACGGCTCTGACGGAGCCCGAGATGTACCAGAGGGCGACGACCGTGGCGAACACGATCAGCCCCGTCGAGTCCGTCGAGAAGATCTTCTCCACCGCCACGTCGATCGCGTGCGCGGTGGCCGGCTGAACGTGCGACTGCAACCGAGGCAGCATCGTCTGCTTCCACACGTGCTGCTGGCCGACCGCGCCGAGCAGCGCCAGCCCCAGCAGCGTCAGCGGCACGAGCGCCTTCAGGACCGCGAAGGCGATCGCGCTCGCATGGTCGAGCAGCGCGTGCTCGTCGAAGAGGTCGACCCAGAGGTTGACGAACTTCCGCAAGCGATCCTTCATGCGCGTCGCCTACCCGAAAAGGCCCGCGGCTAGACTGGCTGGCCGTGTTCGACACGCTTTCAGCGCGCCTGCAGGGCGCCCTCGGCGACCTGCGCAAGCGCGGCCGGCTCGACGAGGAGTCGATCTCGCGCGCGATGCGCGAGGTCCGCTTGGCGCTGCTCGAGGCTGACGTGAACTTCGAGGTCGTCAAGGACTTCGTCGAGCGCGTGCGCGAGCGCTCGCTCGGCGCGGACGTCCTCAAGAGCCTCACACCAGGCCAGCAGGTCGTGAAGATCGTCCAGGAGGAGCTGACGACGCTGATGGGCTCGGGCGACTCGCGCCTGGCCTTCACCGCTCGCCCGCCGACGGTGATCCTGCTCGCCGGGCTGCAGGGCGCCGGCAAGACCACGGCCGCCGCCAAGCTGGCGCTGCTCCTGCGCAAGGAGGGACGCAAGCCGGGACTCGTCGCAGCCGACCTTCAGCGCCCGGCCGCGATCGACCAGCTCGAGCAGCTCGGCCGCGAGCTCCAGGTGCCGGTCTTCAGCGAGGAGCGCGCCGACCCGGTCGCCGCGGCGACGCAGGGGCTCGAGCGCGCCAGTGCCGAAGGCCTGGACACAGTCATTCTCGACACGGCCGGCCGGCTGCACATCGACGAGGCGCTGATGGAGGAGCTCGCGGCGGTGCGCGACGCGACCCGGCCGGCGAACGTTCTGCTCGTCCTCGACGCGATGACCGGCCAGGACGCGGTGCAGGTCGCCGAGGCCTTCGCCGAGCGCGTCGCGTTCGACGGCATCGTCCTGACGAAGCTCGACGGCGACGCCCGCGGCGGCGCCGCGCTCTCGGTCAAGGCCGTCACCGGCAAGCCGATCAAGCTCGTTTCGGTCGGCGAGAAGCTCGACCAGCTCGAGTACTTCCACCCGGACCGAATGGCCCAGCGGATCCTCGGCATGGGCGACGTGCTGAGCCTGATCGAAAAGGCGGAGGCCGCCGTCGAGGACGACGACCGCGTCGAGATGGAGCGCCGCATGATGCAGGGCGAGTTCACCTTCGACGACTTCCTGCGCAGCTACAAGATGCTGCGCCGGATGGGCCCGCTACAAGGGGTCCTGAAGATGATCCCCGGCCTCGGCAAGCAGCTCGAGGGGCTCGGCGACGTGGACGAGAAGCAACTTGGGCGCGTCGAGGCGATCGTGCTCTCGATGACCCCGCAGGAACGGCGCCTCCCGCACGTGATCGACGGCTCCCGCCGCAAGCGGATTGCCGGCGGAAGCGGCGCCACCGTCGAGCAGGTCAACCAGCTGCTCGAGGCGCGCAAGCAGATGGCGAAGATGATGAAGCAGCTCGGGAAGGGCAAGATGCCTGCGCTGTCGGGGCAGCCGGAGGGCCAGAATGGCCCGACCCGCTCCGCCACCAAGAAGAAGAAGAGCAAGCGCAAGAAGTCCAAGTCACGGAGGTAACGGTTGGCAGTCAAGCTGAGGTTGACCCGCGTAGGGTCGAAGAAGAACCCGGTCTACCGCATCGTCGCGGCGGACTCACGCTCGCCGCGCGACGGCAAGTTCCTGGAGATCCTCGGTCGGTACAACCCGCAGACCGACCCGTCGACGATCGAGTTCGACGAGGAGCGGGTGCGGGACTGGATCTCGAAGGGCGCGCAGCCCTCGAACACGGTGCAGAAACTGCTGAAGGCCAAGAACTTCGGTGGTTGAGATCGTCGAGTACTTGGTTCGCCGCCTGGTCGACGAACCCGACGCGGTGCGCGTCGAGGAGATCGAGCGCGACGGCGACACGGTGCTCCAGCTCCACGTCGCCAAGGACGACGTGGGCAAGGTGATCGGCCGCCAGGGGCGCCTCGCGCGGGCGCTGCGCACGATCGTCCGCGCGTCCGCCGGCCGGCGTGAGGGGCGGACGCTGCTCGAGATCGTCGAGTGAGCGCCTCTCCCGGCAATGATCACCCGGCTCCCGCCCGCTAGCACACGGCGCCAGAGCCCACCCTCGTCCTTATGCGGGCGTCCGGCCCGCACTGCGGACGAGTGCGGCCTCTGGCTTGGTGCTAGCGACCGCGAGCTCGAGCATCATCACCGGAAGAGGCGCTGATGCGCGTCGCCGCGCTCTACGACATCCACGGGAACCTCCCGGCACTCGAGGTGGTGCTTGCAGAGGTCGAGCGCGAGCGTGTGGACGCGATCGTGATCGGCGGTGACATCGCGGCCGGGCCGCCGGAGCCGCGCGAGGTCGTCGAGCTCCTGCGCTCGCTGCCGACCGCGTACTGCATCCGCGGCAACGCCGACCGGCTCCGTGACCCGGAGTTCGCCGAGGACGAAGGCCTTGCCTGGCTGCTCCAGCGGCTCGACGAGGAGCAGGCCGACTGGCTCGTCGGCCTGCCGTTCTCCGTCGTCCTCGACGACACGCTCTACGTCCACGCCACACCGGTCGACGACACGACGATCGTCACCGAGGTGACCACGGACGAGAAGCTCGCAGACCTGCTGCGCGACGTCGCGCAGGGTCGTGTCGTCGCGGGCCACACGCACATGCAGCTCGAGCGGCGTGTGGGGGACAGGCTCTTCGTCAACGCGGGCAGCGTCGGCTGGCCGTACGAGGGGCGGCCGGGCGCGTACTGGGCGATCCTCGACGAGGGGGTCGAGCTGCGGCGCACCGACTACGACCGCGAGCGCGCGGCGGAGCTCGTGCGCCAATCGGGCCACCCGCGCGCCGACGAGATCGCGGCGGAGAACATCCTCGTCTCAGCGCCCAGGGCAGAAGCGCTGGCCGTCTTCGGCGGATGACCGTCGCTCGCCTCCGGCTCACTCCCGCGGGGGAAACCGTGTTTCTCCCGCGAGCCCCCTTCTGCTTCCGAGTGGGCCGCGGCTCCGCCGAGGATTGCCCGCGGGGGAACCTCCCGGTTCCCCCCAAGCTCCTTCCACACGCTCACCGGCCGGTCGGCCGATGAGCGACCTCGTCCGGGTCGGTCGGGTCGGCAAGACCCACGGCCTCGACGGCTCGTTCTTCGTCGAGCAGGCCAGCGAAGACCCGAAACGGTTCGCCCGCGACGCAACGCTGCACGTCGACGGCGAGCCCGCGAAGGTCGTCGCCTCGAAGCGCTCGCGCGGCCGGCCGGTGATCAGGCTCGACCGCGAGGCGCCGCGCGGGGCCGAGCTCGCCGTTCCGCGCGAGGAGCTGCCGGCGCCCGGCGAGGACGAGTACTACGAGTTCCAGCTCGTCGGGCTCGCGGTCGAGGAGGAGGGCGGCCGCCCGCTCGGACGGGTGAGCGCAGTGCTTCCAGGCCCCGCGAACGACGCGCTCGAGCTCGATACCGGCCTCCTGCTGCCGCTTGTCGGCGCCTGCGTTCAGAAGGTGGACCTCGACGCAGGCAGAATCCAGATCGCGCAGGGCTTCGCAGAGCCCAGCTAACCTGGTTTGCGGCCCGTCCCTTGCAGCTCGACGTCTTCACTCTCCTTCCTCACGCGTTCGCCTGGCTCACGGAGCAGCGTCCGGTCGCTGCCGTGCTCGGCGGCGAGCTCGACCTGCGGCTGCTCAACTACCGCGACCACACGCCGCTCACCGGCGGCCAGGTGGACGACGAGCCGTACGGAGGCGGCGCGGGAATGGTGCTGCGTGTGGACGTGGTCGCCGCCGCCCTCGACGCCGTCTACGGCGGCCAGCCGGAACACCGCGTCGTCGCGCTCACGCCGCAGGGCCGCCAGCTGTCGCAGGACGTCGTCGAAGAGCTCGCGCAGGAAGAGCGCCTGACGCTCCTCTCGGCGCGTTTCGAAGGCTTCGACGAGCGCGCGCTGATCCACCTCGCCGCGGACGCGATCTCGATCGGGCCGTACGTCCTCTCGGGCGGCGAGCTGCCTGCGATGGTGCTCGTCGATGCGATCTCGCGCCGCCTGCCCGGGGCGCTAGGCAGCGAGGAGTCCGGTCTTGTCGAGAGCTTCTCCGCCGAGCTCGAGGGTGGGCTCGAGTACCCTCACTACACGCGCCCGGCGGAGTTCAGGGGCTGGCGGGTGCCTGACGTCCTCCTCTCGGGGGACCACAGGAGAATCGACGAATGGCGGAAGGAACAGAGTCGTCTGAGGACGGGGTCGTGAGCGGCGACGGCTTCGACGACCGCCCGAGCGGCGACTACCGAACGGAGTACCCGCCGCCGCGGTATCCGCCGCTGATCCAGCCTTCCGAGCAGCAGAGCCGCCACTCGCGCAACCCGCTGGATCGCATGACCGCCGGCCTGCCGCGTCCCTGGCGGATCGCGATCGACTGGATCGTGACCATCGCAGGGGCGATCGGGATCGTGCTCGCGATCAAGGCGTGGGTCGTGAACCCGTACCGGATCCCGTCGTCGTCGATGGAGCCGACGCTGCACTGCGCCCGGCCCGGCCAGGGCTGCGAGGCGAGGCTCTCGGACCGCGTGCTCGCGAACCGCTTCATCTACCATTTCCGCAGCCCGCACCGCGGTGAGATCGTCGTCTTCAACACCCCGCCCGCGGCGCAGGAGATGTGCGGCGCGAGCGGCACCTTCGTCAAGCGCCTGATCGGGCTCCCCGGTGAGACCGTCACCGAGCACGACGGCGGCAACGTCTTCATCAACGACACGCAGCTGAAGGAGCCCTACCTCAAGGCTGACCGTCGTTCCCGCGACTCGACGACCGGGACGTGGCACGTGCCGAAGGGCGAGTACTTCTTCATGGGCGACAACCGCGGCGAGTCGTGCGACTCCCGCCGCTGGGGCTCCGTCCCGCGGAAGAACCTGATCGGCAAGGTCTTCGCGACGTACTGGCCGCCGAACCGCGTCGCGCTGCACTGAGCAACCCGCTTGACCGACTGACGGGAGGGCTGCCGCGGCCGTGGCGGATCGCGATCGACTGGATTGTCACGGCCGCCGTTGCGATCGGGATCGTGCTCGCCGTGAAGGCGTGGGTCGTGAACCCGTACCGGATCCCGTCTGCCTCGATGGAACCGACGCTGCACTGCGCGCGACCGGATCAGGACTGCGAGGCGCGCTTCTCCGACTGCGTGCTAGCCGACCGCTTCATCTACCGCTTCCGCGACCCGCACCGCGGCGAGATCGTCGTCTTCGAGACACCGAAGGCCGCCGCGCGCGACTGCGGCGCCAGCGGCACCTTCGTCAAGCGCCTGGTCGGCCTCCCGGGGGAGACCGTCCACGAGGACGACAAGGGCTTCATCTGGGTCGACCATAAGAAGCTGCGCGAGCCGTACGTCCAGGCGAAGCGCCGTGCCGAGGACACGACCAACCGCGAGCAGATCTGGCGCGTGCCCGCCGGCTCGTACTTCTTCATGGGCGACAACCGCGGCGAGTCGTGCGACTCGCGCCGCTGGGGCAGCGTGCCGCGCGGGAACCCTGATCGGGCCGGTGTTCATGACCTACTGGCCGCCGGCCCGGATCTCGCTGCGCACGATCCTGCCGGGAGCGCCGCTGCTCGGTCTCCTGCTGCTCGTGCCACGGCGCCGTCGAAGGCGCTCGGGCGTGCGCTAGCATTCCGCGTCGGCCTCCGGGCCTCTTTCTATGAGCCGTGTGATCGAAAGCATCGAGCAGCGCCAGCTGCGGACGAACCTGCCGCCGTTCAAGGCGGGAGACACGGTGCGCGTCCACTTCCAGGTGATCGAGGGCCAACGCCGCCGCGTCCAGGTGTTCGAGGGCGTCGTGCTCAAGCGCCAGGGGGCGGGGGCCCGCGAGACCTTCACGGTGCGCAAGCAGTCGTTCGGGGTGGGGGTGGAGCGGACGTTCCCGGTGCACTCCCCGAAGATCGAGCGCATCGAGGTGACCGCGATCGGCGACGTAAACCGCGCGAAGCTCTACTACCTGCGCGGGAAGGTCGGCAAACGTGCGCGCGTGCGTGCAAAGCGCGGCGTGGCGCTGCCGGACTCGGAGCTGCTCGTGGGGACCGCACCGCCCGAGGAAGAGGCGGCTGAGGACGAAGCCGCACCCGAGGCGGAGGCAGAAGCTCCCGTCGAGGACGCCGAGCCGGAGGCTGAGGAGCCGACGGCGGAAGAGCCTCCCGCTGAGGAGCCGACGGCGGAAGAGCCGGGCCCCGAGCCCGAGTCGGCGGTCGAGCCCGAGCCAGAGCCGGTCAAGGAGTAACGAAAGCGTCACGATCGTTGGGCGTCGGCTGAGCGCGGCGCTATCCTCGCGGCCGTGGCCCGCCGCACCGGACCCAAGCTTCTCCAGTTCGACCGCAAGCTCGGTGCGCGTTTCGTGGCCGGCGCCGACGAGGCTGGGCGCGGACCGCTCGCCGGGCCGCTGCTCGTCGCGGGCGTGCTGTTCGACTACGGCAAGCTGCGGGACCACAAGGTGCGCCCGCTCGCCTGCCTGAACGACTCCAAACAGTGCAGCGAGGCTGAGCGCGAGGAGCTCTACCGCGCCGTGCTCGGGTGCGCCGAGCGTGTCGTCGTGCGCGCGGTGCCGGCGACGCAGATCGACCGCGTCGGGCTCCATCGCTCGAATCTCGCCGGGCTGCGTGCGGTTCTCGCCGAGCTCGCGCCGCCGGCGGAGGTGTGCCTCGTCGACGGCTTCCGGCTCGGGCAGACGGCGCCAGAGCACCGGGCGGTCGTCGACGGCGACGAGAAGAGCGCCGCGATCGCCGCCGCGTCCATCGTCGCGAAGGTGACCCGCGACCGGATGATGCGGCGGATGGACGCGCTCTATCCGGCGTACGGCTTCCGCTCGCACGTCGGCTACATCACGCCCGGGCATTCGGCCGTCGTACGGGAGCTCGGCCCCTGTGAGATTCACCGACGGTCCTTCAACGCGCTCTGCTACGCGTAGCCCTCGCGTCCCTGACCGCCACTGGCTCACGCCCGGCAGAGCCGGGCTCCGCCAGCGGCTCGCGCCCCTGGCCATGCTCCGGCCGAAGGGCCGTGCTGTAGCACTGTCCCTTCGGCCTACGCGCGCCCAGGGACACGTCAGGGACCCGAGCACGTCTGCGGCCGGGAGGGCTGCCGAGACCCGCGCGCTCTGGCACTACCGGCTGCGCGGGTACTGCGTGCTCGACCGCAACGCCTGGACCGGCGGCAATGAGCTCGACCTTGTGGTGCGCCGCGGGCAGAAGCTCGCGTTCGTTGAGGTGAAGGCGAAAGGCGGCGGGCGCTTCGGCGACCCGTTCGAGATGGTCACCGAGGAGAAGCAGCGCCGCCTGCGCCGCGCGGCCGAGGCGTGGCTCGCGTTGCATCCGGAGTGCGCGGCGCTTGAGGCGCGTTTTGACGTCGTCGCGGTGCGCGACGGTCGCCTCGAGTCGCTGCGGCAGGCGTTCTAGGCGCGCTGTCGAACCGGTCGAGGCCATGGCCTCGACCCAGGACGCGCTCTACCGGCGCATCGATCTCGACCTCTCGTGGTCGGAGCGCGACCTCCCCGAGCGGGTACGGACGAAGCACGTTCACCGGCTGCACCCGTACCTCGGCAAGTTCATCCCGCAGCTCGTCGAGGCGCTGCTCGAGCGACACGTGCCCGGCGGAGGGCGCGTGCTCGACCCGTTCGCCGGCTCGGGGACGACGCTCGTACAGGCGCTGGAGTCGGGCTACGACGCGAGCGGCGCGGACGTCGCGCCCTTCAACTGCCTGCTGATGCGCGTCAAGACGCGCGAGTACAACCCGTTCGTGCTCGAGACGGAGCTGCGCGACGCACTGGCGCGGCTCGACGCATTCGACGGCGCGCGGCGGGAGAAGCCGCTCTCGCGCTTCGTTCGCGACTGGTATGCGCCTCAGGCCGCCGCTGAGCTGCTCTTCTTCCGCGCGCTCGTGGAGGACTACGAGCACGCGGACGTGTTGCGGGTCGTGCTGGCGCGGGCCGCGCGTTCGGCGCGGCGGACGACGCACTTCGACCTCGACTTCCCGCGCGCGCCGCAGCAGACCCCGTACTGGTGCCACAAACACCGGCGCGAGTGCAAGCCGGTCGGCGAGGCACGGCGGTTCCTGCGCCGGTACGCGCTGGACACGCTCATGCGCGTACGCGAGTTCGCTCGAGTGCGCGCACGAGGGCGAGAGGCGGTCGTGCTCCACGGCGACGCGCGCGAGCTCGACTTCGGCCGTGACTTCGACGGCGTGGTCACCTCGCCGCCCTACCCGGGGCTGATCGACTACCACGAGCAGCACCGCTACGCCTACGAGCTGCTCGGGCTCGAGGAGTGCCGTGAGCTCGAGCTCGGGAAGGGGTCGAGCAAGGTCGCGCTGAACGCCTACGTCGAGGGAATCGCAGCGGTGCTCGCGAACGTGCGCGGCTCGCTGCGGCGCGGTGCGCCGGTCGTGATCGTGATCAACGACCGGCGCGAGCTCTACCCGGAGATTCTCGAGCGCGCGGGGCTGCGGCTCGACGAGCGCTACCGGCGTCACGTCAACCGCCGTACCGGCAGGCGGGCCGGCGAGTACTTCGAGGACGTGCTCGTCGCGCGCGCCGCGCAGTAGTTCCACTTTCGGCACAGTCGCGTGACAGACACGTGACAGGCGCGTGTCTAGCGTGGCCACGTGCTCGCACGCACCGTCACGCATGCGCTCGTGGGGCTCGACGCCGTTCGCGTCGAGGTCGAGGCGCACCTTCAGCTCGGGGTCCCGGCGTTCGCGATCGTCGGCCTGGCCGACCGCGCCTGCCAGGAGGCGAAGGAGCGCGTCCGCAGCGGGATCGCTTCCGCGGAGCTCGAGTGGCCGGTGCGGCGGATCACCGTGAACCTCGCGCCGGCCGAGCTGCGCAAGGAGGGGTCCGGGTTCGATCTGCCGATCGCGCTGGCCGTGCTGGCGGCTTCACGGCAGGTGCCGCCCGAGTCGCTCGGGGGGCACGCGGCGGTGGGCGAGCTTGCGCTCGACGGGCGCCTGCGGCCGGTCGGCGGCGTGCTCGCTGCGGCCGAGGGTGCTCGGCAGGCGGGGCTCTCTCACCTGCTCTGCGCTTCCGAGTGTGCGGCCGAGGCGGCTCTGGCTGGGATCGAGCCGGTGCCGGTGCACCATCTGGCGGAGGCGGTCGCGTACCTGCGCGGCCAGTGGCGGCCGCCTCCGCCCGACGAGCTTCCCGCGGCGGGTTCGAACGGCGACGCGCCCGCCGTGCCGGATCTCGCGGACGTGCGGGGGCAGGAGCGCGCCCGCCGCGCGCTCGAGCTGGCGGCGGCGGGCGGGCACAACCTGCTGCTCGGCGGCCCGCCCGGCACCGGCAAGACGATGCTCGCGCGCCGGCTGCCGGGGATCCTGCCGCGCCTACCGCCGGACGAGGCGTTGGAGGTGACGCGGATCCACTCGGTCGCGGGCCTGCTGCCGCCGGGCAGGCCGCTCGTGAGCGTGCCGCCGTTCCGCGCGCCGCACCACACGGCGTCAGTCTCGGCCATCGTGGGGGGCGGATCCTCGCCGCGGCCGGGAGAGGCGAGCCTGGCGCACCGCGGGGTGCTCTTCCTCGACGAGCTGGCCGAGTTCCCGCGCAACGCGCTCGAGGCGCTTCGCCAGCCGCTCGAAGACGGTGCGATCGCGATCGCGCGCGTCGGCGGCAAGATCGTGTTCCCGGCGCGGTTCCAGCTCGTTGCCACGATGAACCTGTGCCCGTGCGGAGCGCGTGGCGATCCGGCTGCGGAGTGCTCCTGCTCCGCCGCGCGGCTCGCCGCGTACCGAGACAAGCTGTCGCGAGCGCTCCTCGACCGCTTCGACCTGGTCGTAACGGTTCCGCGCCCGCGCGCTCGCGAGCTCGACTCTCCGCCCGGCGAAGGCTCCAAGGCCGTGCGGGAACGAGTGACCGCCGCGCGAGAGCGAAGGCGAGGGGAGCCGCTGCGCCGCTCGAAGGAAGCGAACGAGCTGCTGAGCCGGGCCGTCGAGCGATTGCCGCTGTCGGCCCGCGGCCGCGCGCGTGTCGCTCGAGTCGCGCGAACGATCGCCTTGCTTGCGGGCGCCGGCGGCGTCGCGACGGAACATGTCGCCGAGGCGCTCTCCTACCGCTCACCGACCGAGCTGGGGACGCGGTGAGCGACCTCTCGCTTGCCGCCTTTGCCGCGGAGACCGGGACGCATGTGGTCGAAGAGCCGCGGGCGCGCAGGTTCGACCGCTTCCGCCGCGCGTTCGACGAGCCGGCCTACCGCTCGCTGCTCGCCGCTCGCGGACTGCGCTTCGTGGGCCGCGGCGATGGCGCTTACCCGCCGCTCCTGCGCGAGCTGCACGATCCTCCGGCGGGGCTTTTCCTTCGCGGAGCGGCCGAGCCGGAGCTGCTGTTCCGACGGGCCGTGGCGATCGTCGGCGCGCGAGCCTGCTCGTCCTACGGCTCGCACGTCGCCCGGTTGCTGGGCCGCGAGCTCGCGGCGACCGGCCTGGTCGTGATCAGCGGCCTCGCTCGCGGCGTCGACGGCGAGGCGCACCGGGGCGCGCTCGAAGCCGGTGGGACGACGGTGGCCGTGCTCGGCTGCGGCGTCGATCGCGACTATCCGGCGGCCCATGCCCAGCTCGCGTCACGCATCTGCGAGCAGGGGCTCGTCGTCTCCGAGTACGCACCGGGCGTGGAGCCGGCACCGTGGCGGTTCCCCGCGCGCAACCGGATCATCGCCGGGCTCGCCGATGCCACCGTCGTCGTCGAGGCGCGTGAGCGGAGCGGCGCGCTGATCACGGCCGACTTGGCGCTCGAGGCCGGGCGCGAGGTCTTCGCGGTCCCGGGCGAGATCACGTCCGCGCTCTCCAGCGGCACGAACGCGCTTCTTCGACTCGGGGCGACTCCGCTCACGTCAGCGGACGACGTGCTCGAGGCGCTCGGCGTGGAGGCGCCCGCCCTGGCGAGGCCCGAGCTGGGTGAAGCGGCAACCCAGGTGTTGGAGGTGCTCTCGCAGCGGCCCTCCGGCGCGGACGAGCTCGTCCGCGGGACGGGGCTCGACGCGGCGGCGGTGGCGACGGCACTGGCGGAGCTCGAGCTCGCCGGTGCGGTCGCCGAGGCCGAGGGGCTGTACAGGGGGGTGGGTCGGCAAGGCTAGGATCGTCGACATCGAGACGAGCTCATACTGGCTTTCGGAAGAGCGGTCGTCGCTGCCCGCAGCGACGGGCTCTGCGGACCGCGTCGACGTCGCGATCGTCGGCGGAGGCGTCACGGGCTGCTCCTGCGCGCTGACGCTCGCTGAGGCTGGAAAGCGGGTGCGCCTGTTCGAGGCGCGCGAGATCGCCGGCGGCGCGAGCGGACGCAACGGCGGCTTCGCCCTCCGAGGCGGCGCGCCTGCGTATGACGTCGCGCGCCGCGACCTCGGTCCCGAGCGCGCCCGGTGGCTGTGGAAGCTCACCGAGCGCTCGCTCGACCAGCTCGAGGAGCTGGCCGGCGATGCCTTCCGGCGGACGGGCAGCCTTCGCCTGGCCGCCGACCCCGACGAGCGCGCCGAGCTCGAGGCCGAGCACGCGGCTCTCCGAGAGGACGGGTTCGCGGTCGAGTGGCGGGAGGAGCTCCCCGAGCCGTTACGCGGGCGCTTCCACGGCGCGATCTTCCACCCGCCGGATGGGTCGCTCCAGCCCGCCCGCTGTGTCCGCCGCCTCGCCGCTCGAGCCGCGGAGGCCGGAGCCGACCTGCTCGAGCACGAACGGGTCGAGTCGCTCGAAGCGCTCGACGCCGAGCAGGTCGTGATCGCGACTGACGGCTACACGCAGGATCTGCTGCCAGAGCTCGACGCGCTCGTCAAGCCGACACGCGGCCAGGTGCTCGTGACCGAGCCGCTCGAGCGTCAGCTCTTCCCGCGCCCGCATTACGCGAGGCACGGTTACGACTACTGGCAGCAGACTCCCGAGGGCCGCCTAGTGGCCGGCGGTTTCCGCGACAAGGCGCTCGACCACGAGTACACGGCGGACGAAGAAACGACGCCGCTGATCCAGCGACACCTGGAGCAGTTCGTCGCGGATCTCCTCGGCGAGCAGCCGGCGATCGAGCATCGCTGGGCCGGGATCTTCGGGACCACCACCGACCGGCTTCCGCTTGTCGGACCGTTCCCCGGCCACGACGGTGTGTGGGTCGCCGCCGGCTACTCCGGCCACGGCAACGTGCTGGGCCTCGCGTGCGGAGAGCTCCTCGCCCGCGCGATCCTCGGCGATCGTCCGCCCGAGTTCGAGCTCTTCGACCCGGCGCGCTTCGGCCCTTAACTCTCGCCGGGCGCGGGCACGGACTCGTCGCTCTGGAAGAGCGAGAAGCTGTTCCCCTCGGTGTCGACGCAGCTGGCGAACCACCCGATCCCGGGGATCGGCTGCTTGTCCTCTGCCGAGCCGCCGAGCTCGCGTGCGCGCGCTACCGAGGCGTCGATGTCGGAGGTACCGAAGTAGACGATCGGCCCTGTCCCAGCCTGCTTCTCGGAGGTATAGATCGCGCCCCCGGGCTCGTTTCCGTCGAGCATGTGGTACTCGACCGGCCCGTCCCATTCGCGGAACTTCCAGCCGAACAGCGACTTCCAGAACTCCTTGGCGCGACCGGCGTCCTGCGCCGGCAGCTCGAAATGCACGACTTGCCCGTCCATCTGGCGCGTCCTTCGCGTGGGAGCGCGGAGCCTACTCGGCTCAAGCCACCGCCCGGGGATGCCGAAGGTCTGCAGCGGAGCTCGCACATGCGAATCCGCGAACAGCCGGGTCTCAAGGCCCGCCTGGAGAACGATCCGCCCTCATACAGCGATAGGTCGGACTGGTCACCGGCGCCATCGGATAGGCCGCGAGTCTCCAGGGCGTTAGAGCTCGATCGTCGTCAGGTCCAGCTCATCGGCGCGCTCGAGCGCCCCCAGCGCCACGGCCAAGTCCTGGATCGCCAGCCCAGTGCTGTCGAAGATCGTGATGTCGTCCGCCGACTGCCGGCCGGACGCCGTGCCGGCGAGCACGTCGCCAAGCTGGGTCACGTCGTCCCGCGTGACCGCGCCCGCCTCGACCGCATGCGCGAGCTCGCCGTTGTGGCTCGCCTGCTCCCAGTCGTCGCAGAAGACATGCGTGCGGAGGACTTCCTCCACCGCGATCTCGGTCTTGCCCGGGCCGTCCGCGCCCATTAGGCTCACGTGCTGTCCCGCGCGCAATGACCCGGCGGGAAACAGCACCTCGCGGCCGGGCGTCATCGTGACGACGAGGTCGGCCCCGAGTGCTTCTTCCAGCGTGCCCGCGACACCGGCACCGAGCGCAGCGGCCGCTGCTTCCCGCCCCGCGGGATCGACATCCCAGACCAGGACGTCGCGCCCGCGAGCGAGGAACGTGCGGGCCGCCGCGCGGCCGTTGACCCCGGCACCGACGACGGCCGCGCTCCCCGGGTCCGCGCGCCCGAGCGTCTCCGCCGCCAGCACCGCCGCCGCGCCGGTGCGCAGCGCGGTCACGGCTCCTGCGTCGAGGACGGCCTTCAGCGTCCCGTTTGAGGCGTCCGAGAGCAGCACGAGCCCGGTCACCGTGGGCAGCCCGCGTTCGGGGTTTCCGGGAAACGACGTCACCCACTTCAACGACGCGTGACCGGCACCAAGGGCCGGCATGGCGCGGAAGTCGCCGGCCGGATAGGCGGGCACGTACACCTTGGGCGGCATCGACCACTCGCCGCGCGCGTATGCGACGAAGGCCTCGCGGACTGCCTCGAGCGCCCGCTCCGGCGAGACGGCGGCCTCCACGTCTCGCGCTGCGAAGAACGGAACCAGCCTAGAGGCCCTTCACGTCGCCGATCAGCTTCGTGATCGAGTCCTTCGCGTCGCCGAAGAGCATCACGGTCTTCGGGTTGAAGAAGAGCGGGTTCTCGATCCCGGCAAAGCCGGGGCTCATGCTCCGCTTGAGCACGACGACGGTCTGCGCTTGGTCGACGTTCAGGATCGGCATCCCGTAGATCGCGCTCCCCTGGTTGTTCCGCGCGTCCGGGTTGACCACGTCGTTCGCGCCGACCACGAGCACGACGTCGGTGCGCGCGAACTCGGGGTTGGCCTCGTCCATCTCCTTGAGCTGCGGGTACGGGACGTTCGCCTCCGCCAGCAACACGTTCATGTGGCCGGGCATCCGGCCGGCGACCGGGTGGATCGCGTACGAGACCTCGACGCCTTTCTCCTCGAGCAGGTCGGCGAGCTGCCGCACATCGTGCTGCGCCTGGGCTACGGCCAGCCCGTAGCCCGGGACGACGACGACCTTGTGCGCGTAGGCGAGCATCACGGCGACGTCCTCCGCGCTCGCTGAGCGAACCGTGCCTCCGACGCTCTCTGCGGACGCAGCAGCTGCTGGGCTGACCTGGCCGAAGGCGCCGAAGAGGACGTTCGCGATCGAGCGGTTCATCGCGCGGCTCATCATCAACGTGAGCAGCGTGCCGGAGGCGCCGACGAGCATCCCGCTCACGATCAGGACGTTGTTCTCGAGCTCGAAACCCGTGGCTGCGGCGGCGAGGCCGGTGAACGCGTTCAGCAGCGAGATCACAACCGGCATGTCGGCCCCGCCGATCGGCAGAACGAAGAGGACGCCGAAGACCGCCGCGAAGACGAGCAGGCCCCACATCAGCCACTGCTCCTCACCGCCGGCGGCGATCGTGATCCCGGCTGCGACTGCCGCGCCGAAGACGAGCCCGTTGACGAGCTGCTGACCCGGATACGTGATCGGCCGGCCCTTGATCAGCTCCTGCAGCTTGGCGAAGGCGACCATCGAGCCGGCGAACGAGATCGAGCCGATCAGCGCCGAGAGCATGATCGCGATGCCGATGTCGAGCTTGAGGTTGCCGGAAGCTGGCACCTTGCGGTGGAACTCGGCCCACGAGATGAGCGCCGCCGCGCCGCCGCCGACGCCGTTGAACAGCGCCACCATCTGCGGCATATCGGTCATCTTCACGCGCCTCGCCGCGATCGCGCCGAAGCCGCCGCCGATCACCATGCCGAGGGCGATCTCCCAGTAGCTCACGACCTCGCTCTTGGCGAGGGTGACCGCGATCGCGAGCAGCATGCCCGCGGCGCCGATCCAGTTGCCGAGGCGTGCCGTGTCGGGCCGCGAGAGGAACCGGAGCGCGAGGATGAAGGTCACGATCGTGACCAGGTAGAGCAGGTCGCTAGTGGTGCGGCTCACTGCGGCGGCGGCGGGTTGCCGTCGTCGTCGGCGGGTGTGCGCTCGGGCCGGCGCCGCTTGAACATCTCGAGCATCCGGTCGGTGACGACGAAGCCGCCGACGACGTTCGCGGAAGCGAGGATCACGGCGACGAAGCCGATCACCCACGTGAGCGTGTCCTTGCCGCCGGAGCCCATCACGAGGATCGCGCCGACGATCACGATCCCGTGGATGGCGTTGGTGCCGGACATGAGCGGCGTGTGTAGCAGCGTCGGCACCTTCGAGATGACCTCGAAGCCGAGAAAGATCGCGAGGACGAGAATCGTGAGCTCGAAGACGAGCAGCTGGCCGTGGCTCATCGGCTGGCCGCCGGTTTGCTCCGGAGGCGCGCTTTTTCGTGTCGCGTGGACCCGATACCCCCACCCAGGGTGGGGTGTTTAGTCCCACCGCCCTCGCGGCTCACGCTACCCGGCTGGGACGCACGCGTGTGTGCCGCGACTGTGCCGATTTCGCGCCTTCTTCTCACGCGGCCACCTCCTGCTTGCGAGTGACGCACGCGCCGGCGGTGATCTCGTCGTCCCAGTCGAGCGCGAGCTCGCCGTCCGGGGCGAGGTGGTGCAGGAGCGCGGACACGTTGCGCGCGTAGAGCTGGCTCGCGTGAAACGGCATCGAGCTCGGGAGGTTCGTGAAGCCGACGATGGTCACGCCCTCGCGCACGACCTCTTCGCCGGGCTCGGTCAGCTCACAGTTGCCGCCGGCCTCGGCGGCCAGGTCGACGATCACGGAGCCGGGTCGCATCGCCTTGACCGCGCCCGCGGGAATCAGCCGCGGTGCCGCACGCCCGGGGATCAGCGCCGTCGTGATCACCACGTCGAACTCCGGGAGCCGCGCCTCGAGCTCCTGCTGCTGTTGCCGCTGCTGCTCCTCGGACAGCTCCTGCGCGTAGCCGCCCTCCGTCTCCTCGCCGACCACGCCGAGGTCGAGCCAGCTCGCGCCGAGGCTCTCGATCTGCTCGCGCACGACAGGGCGGACGTCGAACCCGGTCGCGACGGCGCCCAACCGCCTGGCCGTCGCCAGCGCCTGCAGGCCCGCCACGCCTGCACCGAGGACGAGCACCTTCGCCGGCGCGACCGTGCCCGCCGCCGTCATCAGCATCGGGAAGAACCTCGGCAGACGCTCCGCTGCGAGCAGCGTCGCCTTGTAGCCGGAGACCGTCGCCTGCGAGGAGAGCGCGTCCATCGCCTGTGCGCGGGTGGTGCGCGGGATCGATTCCATTGCGAAGGCGATCGCGCCGCGACCCGCGAGCCGCTCAATGCCCTCGGCGTCCGTCAGCGGTTGGAGGAATCCGATGAGCAGCTGGCCCTCGTGCAGCCGCGCCGCCTCGTCGGCGGTCGGCTTCTGCACCTTTACGACGACGTCTGGTTCGGCCCAGGCGTCGTCGACGAGGCGGGCGCCGGCCTCCTCGTACGCCGGGTCGAGAAACGCGGCGGGCACACCGGCGCCGCGCTCGACGACAACCTCGAAGCCGGCCGGGACGAGCTTGGCGATCAGCTCGGGAACGAGCGCGACCCGCCGCTCGCCGGGCGCGCTTTCTCTCGGGACCCCGATCCGCATGCCGCGCGAATGCTAGTGCGTCATGGCGGCCCGCATATCCTCCGCCGTCGATGGCCGTTCCGGAGGTACCGCTGCGCGAGACGACGCACGGGCTCGTCGCGGATGGGGACGGTTGGTTCGTCGTCAACGCCCGTGAGAGCCGCTGGCGTGACACCGGCCACTTCGGCTTCTACTGCGACTTCGAGGGCAAGCGCCGCTTTCGCCAGCTCGGCGTCAACCTCAACGTGCTCGGGCCCGGGCAGCCCCTCGGCCTCTATCACCGCGAACGCGCACAGGAGGGCTTCCTCGTGCTCGCGGGCGAGTGCCTCTTGCTTGTCGAGGGCGAAGAGCGGACGCTGCGTGCCTGGGACTTCTTCCACTGCCCCGGGGGGACGGCTCACGCGATCGTCGGAGCTGGGAGCGGGCCGAGTGTCGTCCTCGCCTTCGGCGCGCGGGGCGGCCGCAAGCGGCTCGTCTACCCCGTCGAGGCGCAGGCGCTCGAACACGCTGCCGGGGTGGAGCGCGAGACCGCGAAGCCGCAGGAGGCCTACGCGCGCTTTCCAGCCTTCACGCGCTGCGGCTACCGCGAGGGGTGGCTCCCGCAAGCACCCCGCTAGAGTTCGCGGCCGTGCCACTCGCGGAGATCGCCAACAGCTTCTTCAAGCCGGCCGTCAACGACCTCGTGACCTACGAGCCGGGGAAGCCCGTCGAGGAGGTGCAGCGCGAGCTCGGGCTCGATCACGTCGTGAAGCTCGCCTCGAACGAGGGCCCGTACGGGCCGTTCCCCGAGGCGCGTGAGGCGATCGCGCGGGCGGTCGACGAGCTCAACCGCTACCCGGACGGCGGCGCCTACAGGCTGCGTGTAGCTCTCGCTGGGCGTTTCGACCTTCGCCTCGAAGAGGTCGCCGTCGGCGCCGGCTCCGACGGCCTCGTCGACTGCCTGAGCATGGCAGCGCTCGAGCCGGGTGACGAGATCGTCTGCGGCTGGCCCTCGTTTCCGAGCTACGTCATCGACGCGCGCAAGCTCGGCGCCGTGCCGCGGACGGTGCCATTGCGCGCCAGCCGCTACGACCTCGACGCGATGCTCGAGGCGATTGGGCCGCGGACGAAGATCGCCTACGTCTGCTTGCCGAACAACCCGACCGGCACCGCGAACACGCGCACCGAGCTCGATGCCTGGTTCGAGCGGGTGCCCGACCACGTCGTGACCGTGCTCGACCAGGCCTACGCCGAGTACATCGACGATCCCGACTACCCGGACGGCGTCGAGGACTACCTCAAGCAGGGCCGTCGGGTCGTGGTGCTACGGACGTTCTCGAAAATCTACGGCCTTGCCGGGCTGCGGGTCGGCTATGCGCTCGCGCCGGCGGCGATCGCCACCGGGATCGCGAAGGTGCGACGCGCCTTCGACATCACCACGCCGGCGCTCGAGGCCGCACTCGCCAGCCTGGACTCGCCCGACGAGCTCGAGCGGCGGCGACGCGAGAACCTCGCCGGACGCACTGAGCTCGAGCGGATCTTGTGCGAGCACAGGCTCGACCCGGTCGGCCCTGCCGTCGCCAACTTTCTCTTCGCCGAGGTCGGCGAGGACTCACGCCCGTTCTTCGAGCAGTTGCTGCGCGAGGGCGTGATCGTCCGGCCGACCCACGGCTTCGGCGCGCCCGGCGCCGTGCGGGTCACCGTGGGGACGCACGAGGAGCACGAGCGCCTCGCGGAGGCGCTCGCCCGGGTGCTGGCGAGAGCCTGACCGAAAGGGACACGGCCGAAAAACCCCTCGTTTGAGTGCCGGTCACGGTGTTACCGTTCGAAGGCCGATGGGCCGCCCCCGCGTAGCCGGCACCCAGCTCGCGCTTCTGGGACGCGAGCCGAACTTCCGCCGCCTGTTTCTGGCGACGTTGGGCTCTGGCGCGGGCACCTGGCTGGCGCTCGTCGCGCTCGAGGTCGACGTCTGGGTGCAGACGCATTCGTCGGGCTGGGTCGCGGCACTGCTGATCGCCGACCTCCTGCCGACCTTCGCGATCGGGATCCTCGTCGGGCCGCTGGTCGACCGCCTCTCGCGCAAGGTGCTATTGGTCGGCTCGGACATCGCGCGCTTCGGCGTCTTTGCCGCGCTCCCGTTCACGACGAGCGCAGCGCAGGTGGTCGTGCTCGCGGCGGCGGCAGGGATCGCGACCGGCTTCTTCCGTCCGGCGGTCTACGCCGGCCTGCCGAACCTCGTCTCGGACGACGACCTCTCAAGTGCGAACTCGCTGCTACAGGCGGTCGACAACCTGACCTGGGCCGTGGGCTCCGTGGTCGGTGGAGCGCTCGTAGCCGCGTCGGGAGTCGACGCGGCGTACTGGCTCAACGCCTGCTCATTCCTGATCTCGGCCGTCTTCCTGAGCGGCATCCCGCGCGGGAAGCTGCAGGAGATGCTGGCGGCGAGCCACGAATACTGGGCGGATCTCCGCGACGGTTTCTCGCTCGTCCTGCGCTCGCGTGCGCTGCTGACGGTGCTGATCGCGTGGAACGTGGCGATGCTGCACAACGCGGCCGTGAATGTGGCCGAGGTGCGGCTCGCGTTCGACGCCTTCGACGCCGGGCGTTTCGGCCTCGGGCTGATGATGGGTTGCGCCGGCGTCGGACTCGCGATTGGTGCCTACCTCACAGGTCGCTGGATCGACCGGCGCGGCCTGGCGAATGTCTACGGCGCCTCGCTCGGCCTGATGGCGATCGGAGTGGGCCTCGCCGCCGCCTCGCCGAACGTCTGGGTCGCCGCCGCCTGCGTGATCATCTCCGGGGCCGGAAACGGCGCAGCGGTCGTCTGCAACGCCCTGCTCGTCCAGCGCGGTGCGCCCGACGTGCTACGCGGCCGTGCCTTCGCCGTCCTGATGAGCTCGAACGTCGCGATGCTGACGATCGGCATGATCGTCGCCGGCCATTTCACCGACGTCTACGGCCCGCGCTGGGTGTGGGCCGTGGCCTCCGCGACGGCCGTGCTCGCCGGTGCGATCGGGCTCGTGCTCGCTCGCGGGGCCGCCGCGCCCGACCGGGCCCGCAGCGACGAGCTGGCGGTTGCGGCGCACTCGGCCGAAGCCGCAGAGCAACCGTCTCTTTAGCATCCACCGCGTGGCAGCGCGCCGCGACTTCACGCGCGAGTCGCTCGCCGCCGGGGTGCGCTCCGGCGACCGGCGTGCACTGGCGCGCGCGATCACGCTGGTCGAGAACTCCGAGCCGCTCGCCTACGAGCTCGTCCGCGATCTCTACCCCGAGACCGGCCGCGCCTACGCCGTCGGCATCACCGGTCCGCCCGGGGTGGGCAAGTCGACCCTGATCAGCGCGCTGGTTCGGCACGTACGGGACGCGGACCGGTCGGTCGGCGTGCTCTCGGTCGACCCGTCGAGCCCGTTCTCGCAGGGCGCGCTCCTCGGCGACCGCATCCGCCTCGTCGACCACTTCCTCGACCCCGAGGTCTTCATCCGCTCCATGGGGAGCCGTGGTCACCTGGGCGGGCTCGCCGAAGCGACTCTGCAGGCGCTGCTGCTGCTCGACGCGGCGGGCAAGGAGCTCGTCTTCCTCGAGACCGTCGGCACCGGGCAGGGGGAGGTCGAGGTGATCGGGATCGCCGACACCGTCGTGCTCGTGCTGATGCCCGGCTCGGGCGACTCGATCCAGGCGCTGAAGGCGGGGATCATGGAGATTCCCGACGTGATCGCGATCAACAAGCTGGACCACCCGGCCGCGCAGACGATGCTGAACGAAGTGCAGTCGGTGCTCTCGCTCGACACGGAGCGGGCGTGGAAGCCGCCGATCGTGCTCACGGAGGCGATGCGTGCGGAGAACGTGCCCGAGCTGTGGGAGCAGGTTGAAGCCCACCGCACCTTCCTCGAGTCCGAGGGCCTGCTCGAGGAGCGGCGGCGCGAGAACCTCGCGGGCGAGGTCTTCGCGGTCGCATCGGCGCGCGCGAAGGCCCATCTGGAGCGCGCGGTAGCAGACGACCCTGAGCTCCGCCGCCTGCTCGGCGAGGTCCAGAGCCGCAAGCTCGACCCGCTGAGCGCCGTGCAGGAGATCATGAGGGAGGTGTTCAAGATTGGCGACGGTGACGGCACCAGGCCTTAGGGACATCCAGGAGGCACGAGAGCGCCTTCACGGGCTTGCGCGCGTCACACCCGTCTACGGCAGCGAGACGCTGTCGGAGCGCGTCGGGCGGCAGCTCTTCTTGAAGGCCGAGAACCTGCAGCGCACCGGCTCGTTCAAGATCCGCGGCGCGGTCAACAAGATCGCCACGCTCTCGGGAAAGGAGCGCCGCGCCGGCGTCGTGGCCGCGAGCGCCGGCAACCACGGCCAGGCGGTCGCGTGGGCGGCGCGCGAGGCCGGCGTCAAGGCGACCGTCTTCATGCCGCAGGACGCGCCGATGGCCAAGGTCGAGCCGACGAAGAACTACGGCGCGCGCGCTGAGCTCGTCGGTACCACCTTCGAGGAGGCGCTCGACGCGGCGCTTGCGCACGCCGAGAAGACCGGGGCCACCTTCGTCCATCCGTACGAGGACGAGAAGGTGATCGCGGGGCAGGGGACGATCGGGCTCGAGCTCGCCGAGCAGGTGTCGGAGGCCGCGACGGTGGTGATCCCGGTCGGCGGCGGCGGCCTCTCCTCGGGGATCGCGCTGGCGCTGCGGTCGGTCAAGCCCGGCCTGCGCATCGTCGGCGTGCAGGCGGGGCTCGACGGCCCGACCATCGCCGACGGGATCGCGGTCAAGGAGATCGGAGAAAACACGGGCCGGATCCTCGACGACGCGCTCGACGACCTGGTCGCGGTCAACGACGACGAGGTCTGCGAGGCGATCGTGCTCCTGCTCGAGCGCTCGAAGCTCGTCGTAGAGGGCGCGGGCGCGGTGGGCGTGGCGGCGATCCTGAGCGGCAAGGCAGGCGGCGAAGGGCCGGCGGTCGCAATCCTCTCCGGCGGCAACATCGACCCGACGGTGCTCATCTCGGTGATGCGGCACGGGCTCACCTCGGCCGGCCGCTACCTCGTCGTGCGCAGCCGCCTGAACGACCGGCCGGGGGAGCTGATCAAGCTGCTCACGCTCGTCGCGCGCGAGCGGGCGAACGTCGTCTCGGTCGACCACCATCGCGAGGGGATGGACCTCCCGGTCTACGAGAGCGAGGTCGAGCTGACGCTGGCGATGCGGGACGAGCACCACTGCGCGGTGCTGCTCGAGACGCTGCGCAGCCTCGGCTACGCCGTCGAGCGGCTGCGGTAGCGATGCTCGTCTGCGCGCAATGCGGGCGCGAGAACCCGGACGACGCGCGCTTCTGCCTTGCTTGCGGTGCGCGGCTAGGAGCTCAGGCGGCGGAGACGCGCGAAGAGCGGAAGGTCGTGTCGATCCTGTTCGCAGACCTCGTCGGCTTCACCTCGCAGGCGGAGAGGCTCGACCCTGAAGACGTGCGGGCCACCCTGTCGCCGTACTACGCGCGGTTGCGGAGCGAGCTCGAGCGACACGGCGGCACGGTGGAGAAGTTCATCGGCGACGCGGTCATGGCCGTGTTCGGGGCACCGGTCGCGCACGAGGACGACCCGGAGCGCGCCGTCCGGGCCGGCATCGCCATCCGCGACGCGATCGTCGAGGACGGCCGTCTTCAGGTTCGAGTGGCTGTGACCACGGGCGAAGCCCTCGTGACTCTCGACGCGGCTCCTGCGGAGGGCGAGGGAATGGTGGCGGGCGATGTCGTGAACACGGCCGCCCGCCTCCAGAGCGCGGCGCCGGTGGACGGCGTGCTCGTCGACGAGACCACGTATCGCGCGACCCGCCAGCTGATCGACTACGCCGAGGCGGAGCCCGTGCAGGCGAAGGGGAAGGCTGAGCCAGTTCGGGCCTGGGAGGCGCGTGAGGCGCGCTCGCGGTTCGGCATCGACGTGGTGCAGGCCGGTGCGGCCCTCGTGGGCCGGCGGCGAGAGCTCGATTTCCTCACCGACGCGCTCGGCCGCGCGCGCGAGGATCGCGCCGCGCAGCTTGTCACGCTCGTGGGCGTCCCGGGCATTGGCAAGAGTCGCCTTGTCTACGAGCTCTGGCGAGTCGCCGACGAGGAGCACGAGCTGATCTTCTGGCGACAGGGCCGCTCCCTTCCGTACGGCGAGGGCGTCAGCTACTGGGCGCTCGCGGAGATGACGAAAGCGCATGCGGGCATTCTCGACAGCGACTCACCCGGAGAAGCCGAGCGGAAGCTCGTGGAAACGGTCGCCGGCCTGGAGGTGGAGAGTCCCGAGCGGCTGCTGCAGAGCCTGCGCCCGCTGATCGGCGTCGGGGCGGAGGTGGAGGAAGGCGGCGACCGCTCCGAGCGCTTCGCGGCTTGGCGGCAGTTCCTCGAAGGTCTCGCAGACGAGCGCCCCACCGTGTTGGTGTTCGAAGACCTGCACTGGGCCGACGACGATCTGCTCGACTTCATCGATCACCTCGTCGACTGGAGCACGGATGTGCCCCTGCTCGTGGTCTGCACGGCGCGGCCGGAACTGCTCGAGCGCCGGCCGGGCTGGGGCGGCGGCAAAGCGAATGCGCTCACGTTCTCGATCTCGCCGCTCTCCGAGGAGGAAACCGCGCGTCTGCTCGGCGTGCTGCTCGAGCGGGCCGTGCTCCCGGCGGAGGTGCAGGCGTCCCTGCTGGCCCGCGCCGGCGGGAACCCCCTCTACGCCGAGCAGTTCGCGCGCCTACTCGCAGAGGTCGGCAGCCACGAGGAGCTTCCTCTTCCGGAGAACGTGCAGGGGATCATCGCCGCGCGGCTCGACGGGCTGCCCGCCGGCGAGAAGCAGCTCCTCCAGGACGCGGCGGTCCACGGGAAAGTCTTCTGGCTTGGTGCCGCCTGCGCGGTTGGCGGCATCTCGCGTAGTCAGGGCGAGGAGCGCCTTCACGCGCTGGAGCGCAAAGAGTTCGTCCGCCGCGAGCGCCGCTCGTCGGTGAGCCAGGAGGAGGAATACGCGTTTCGGCACCTGCTCGTTCGCGACGTCGCCTACGGGCAGATACCGCGTGCAGCCCGGGCCGAGCGGCACGAGCGCGCAGCCGAGTGGATCGAGTCGCTCGGCCGTCCGGAGGATCACTCGGAGATGCTCGCTCACCACTATCTGGAGGCGCTTCGACTCCGACGGGCGACGGGCGCAGCGGAGACGCCCGAGCTCGTCGCAGGCGCCCGGCTGGCCGCGCGCGACGCAGGGGACCGGGCCTTCGGCCTTGGCGCCTTCCCGGCGGCTGCACGCTTGTACGAAGCGGCGCTCGAGCTCTGGCCGCCCGACGACCCGCAGCGCCCCGAGCTGTTGCTGGCCTACGCGAGGAGCCGAGTGGACGATCTGGCCCTCGATGATGCCGTCCTGACCGAAGCAAGGGAAGGCTTGCTCCGCGCGGGCAAGATCGAGGCAGCAGCCGAGGCCCAGGCCCGGCTTGGGGGCGTGTGGCTCAACCGCGGGGACCGCGACCAAGCGCTTGCCCATTTCGAGGCGGCCCGCGAGCTGGTCGAGCAGCGGGGACCGTCACCGGCCAAGGCCTACGTGCTCCAGGAGCTGGGCCGCGCGCTGATGATGGCCGAGGACCTGGAGCGGGCGATCGAGTTTGCCTTGGAGTCGCTGCGGCTTGCGGAGTCGCTGGGGCTCGGGGCCATTCGGTCTCGGAACCTCAACACGATCGGTGTCTCGCGGGTCGTGACCGGCGATCCGGGTGGTGTGCAGGATCTCGAAGAGGCAAGGGCGGTCGCTGCGGCGGCCCATTCATACGAGGAGGCTTCCGCGGCCGCGAACTTGACGTGGATGACTGTGGTGCTCGGCGACATACGTCGGGCGGGGACGCTTCACGAGGAGGGCCGGGACATCGCCCGTCGTCTTGGAGTGAAAAGCTTCATCCTCTGGCAGGAGGCCGAGCAGATCTTTCACTGCCACTGGAACGGGCGGTGGGATGAGGCGTTCGAGACGGCCGACGCATTCCTCGAGCGCATCGACGATGCGTCCGGCCACTACATGGAACCCGGGTGCCGAGACATACGCGCGCTGATCCTGCTCGCGCGCGGTGAGGGCGAGGCCGCGCTCGTCGAGGCGCGGCGGGCGACCGAGCTCGCGCGATCGGTCAAGGATCCCCAGACGCTCAATCCGTCTCTCGCGGTCAAGTCGCTCGTGTCGCTCGCCGTCGGCCGGAGTGAGGCCGCGTCGGCACTCGCAGACGAACTCGTCGAGGCGTGGCGTGCGGTCGGCATCCGCCAGCCACACGAATGTGCGATCGCGCCCTGGGTTTTTCGAGGGCTCGGCCGGGCCGACGAGCTGCTCGCTGCGCTCGAGCGCGAAACGAGGGCAGTCACGCCGTGGCACGTGGCGGCACGGCTGGCGGCCACGAATGACCTGGTGCGGGCCGCGGACGTCTTCGCGGAGATCGGCTCCGTCCCCGACGAAGCCTACGCCCGGCTGAAGGCTGCCGAAGAGCGCGTGCTCGCAGGCGATCGGGGCGAGGCTGACCGGCAGCTCAGCCTGGCGCTGCCTGTGTTCGCGCGGCTCGGAGCAACCGCATGGGCGGCTGAAGCGAACACGCTGCTGGCCGAATCAGCCTGAGCCGCAGCGGCGGAATGCGGTGAGCGGGTGGCCGCGCTTTTGCCACGCTTCGATGCCGCCGTGCAGCACCGGCCGGGCGTCGATTCCCTCCGCGGCGAGGACACTCGCGGCGACGCCCGCACGGGGCCCGGTGGAGCAGATCGTCACCACCGGGCGGCCGTTCTCGAGCTCGGCCCGGTAGGCACGCACGAGCCGGTACGGGATGTGGCGCGTGCCGGGGATGTATCCCTCGTCGCGCTCGTCCTTCTCCCTCACGTCGAGCACCTCGACCGCGTCCTGCTGGAGCAGCTCCTCCAGCTCCTCGATCTCGACCGGGTCGATCCTGTCGGGAGTGTCGAGCTCGAGCACGTAGCCGGCCACGTCGAGCAGACCTACCGCGTGAAGCCGCCGCGCCGCGCCGCGGGCGTCGTCTTCTGTGGCGGCGTGAATCGTGATCGGCTGACCGTGGTCGAGTACGAAGGCGGTCTTGGTGCCGACGGAGCCGCTGTCGAGCGGCACGTTCACCGCGCCCGGGGCGTGGCCAGCCGTGTAGGCATCCGCGGGCCGCACGTCGAGCAACTGGCCATGCACTGCATCGACTCGCTCCAGCGGGGGCTGCGCGGCTAGGAACGGCCCGCGGTTCAGCTCCACCACGCGTTCCACCGTCGGCGGCCGGGGGGCCGCGATCCCTGTCGAGTGGGCGACGAACTGCAGCATGTCGTGAATCGCCAGCGCGTCGTTCGTCAGCCGTTCGGCGCGGATCGTCGAGATGCGGTCGCGGCTGAGGCCGGCGCCGCAGAGCGAGCCGCCAGTATGGCCGGGGTCGACCTCGGTCTCCTCGGGCAACCCGGCCAGCCGCTCCAGCGAATGGAAGAGATCCTCGGCGCCCTCGCGTGCCTCGACTGCGAGGTCCGGCCGCGCGGCGTCGCCGATGAGCAGTGAGTCGCCGGTGAGGAGATGCCCCTCGACGAGGAAGCAGCAGTGCTCGGGCCGGTGACCGGGGGTGTGCAGGACGCGAATCGGGATCGAGCCGACGTGCAGCTCGTCGCCGTCGGCGAGCGGCTCGTACGGGAACTCCGCCTCGGCCAGCTCGTGGATGGCGACGGGAAGGTCGTGCTCGAGCGCGAACCGGCCGTGGCCGGAGACGTGGTCGGCGTGCGTGTGCGTCTCGAGAACGCGAACGATGCGCACGCCGCTGCGCTCGGCCTCCGCGAGGTAGGGCTCGATGGCGTAGGCGGGATCGACGACCGCGGCCTCGCCGGCTGCCTCGTCGCCGATCAGGTAGGACGCGCAGCCGAGGTCGTCGTCCACGAGCTGGCGAAAGAGCACGACACCAGTGACCGTACCAACGGCCGCCGCTAGCTTTCTTGAAGTGAAGAAGGCGCTCATCCCAGTAGCAGTGCTGCTTGCCAGCGCGGCGAGCGCCTGCTCCGGCGGTTCTGTCTCGAAGCAGTCGCTGACCGTCGGGGTCGCGGCGGCACCCCCTCCGCCGGCCGGCGAGCTCGTGCTGGGCGGAGAGTCGGGCAGCCGCGCGGTGGCGCTCGCGGTCGGGCGCGGACGGCTGACTGCGACCGTGCTTTCGCCGGAGGGCGGGCCGCTCTCGGGGCTCGCGGTCTCCTTCCGCGCAGGCTCGCGCGTGATCAAAACGGCCGCGTGCGGTGACGGCTGCTACTCGGCTGCCGCCCCTCGTGCGGGGCGCGTCGAGGTTCGGCAGAGCGGCAGCAGGCCGGTCGTCTTCCGGGTTCCCGCGACAGCCCCGCCGGCCGCGGCGATCGTCGCGCGCGCCGCCCGCGTGACCCGCAAGCTCCGCAGCCTCGTCTACGTCGAGTCGCTCCGCTCCGGCCCGACCGGCGGGCTCCTGACCACGTGGCGGCTCCAGGCTCCGAACCAGGTCGAGTACCGGATCCGCGGCGGCGCGTCGGCAGTGGTCCTGGGAACGCGTCGCTGGGACCGCGACCGCTCGGGTGCGAAGTGGCGCCGTTCGCAGCAGCTCCCTCCCCTGCGCGTGCCGCAGCCGGCCTGGGGGTCGCGCGCTACGAACGCGCACCTGCTCGGTGAGACGCGCGTCGACGGCCGGCCGGTCTGGATCGTCTCGTTCGTGAACCCGTCGACGCCGGCCTGGTTCACGACCTGGATCGACCGTACGACCTACCGGCCGCTGCGCCTGCACATGACGGCCGCGGCGCACTTCATGACGCACCGTTACCTTGAGTTCGATCGCCCGCTGGCGATCCGGCCGCCGAGGTAGGACGTGGCGATGTTCCTCGTCGTGCTGAAACGTTCGGGGTCGGATTGGCAGGCCGGCTGCCCGCTGGAGGAGCAGTCGGGCTGGGAGGAGCACGCGGCGTTCATGGACGGCCTCGTGGACGACGGCTTCATCGTGCTCGGCGGCCCGCTCGGTGACGAGCACCGGGTCGTCCATGCAGTCGAGGCCGACTCGGAGGACGCGATCCGCGCCACGCTCGCCCGCGACCCGTGGAGCGACACGCACCTCGCGATCGAGACGATCGATCCGTGGACGATTCGGCTACAGCGTTCGGCGTAGCGCTTCGATCACGACGAACCAGGCCACGGCGGCCGCGGCGAGGGCCACGAGCGCGATCAGCAGCCGAGCCCTCATCCGCCCGCCTTGTCGAGCAGCGTGACGACGAACGGTTTGCCTACGGGGGGCGTCACTTCGAACAGCAGGGCCCAGTGCCCGACCATGACGAGCGCCGGGGCCGACTTCGAGAACACCCCGGGTCGCAGCTCGCGGAAGCGGTAGCTCTGCTCGCCCATCTGCATGTCGAGCATGTCGAACCGCGTCACGACCTCCGCGCCGCGAACGGGCCTGCCGTTCCGAGTCAGCGCCACCGAGAAAGCATTCGACACCGCGGCGCGGTTCGGCGTCACCTGCACGCGCACGTCGTAGGGAGCCATCGCGACCACCTTCGAGACAGGCCCAGGGCCGACACGGGCTGCCACGTTGTGCACGCGGGCGAGCGCGCTCGACGGTGGCGGGAGGCTCGCGAGCACACCGGCTGCGAAAAGCGCGGCCGCGACGAAGACGATCTCGCCCTGCACGAGGCGCCGCAGGAGCAAGGGCGCAGAGGCGTCGCCGCGCTGCAGCCGAGGCTTCGTGCGCGCGAGGTTCACCCCCGCGAGCAGGAGGGCGGCAGCGAGCAGCGCGATCTTCACGAGCAGAGCCTTGCCGTAGGACGTCTGCCAGAGCGTCGCGAAGGTCGGCAGCTCGAGCAGCGACTGGCCGATCCCGGTCCCGATCAGCAGCAGCACCGAGCAGAATGCAACCGCGGAGAAGCGCGGCACGACGTGCGCGAGCACGGCGGCGCGGCCCGCAGCGCCGACCGAGAGCCACAAGACGACGATCCCGATCAGGCCGCCGAGCCAGATCCCCGCGGCGCCGAGATGCGCCGCGTCCAGCGGCAGCGAGAGGCCGCGCGGCGACTTCTGCCCCGCGTGGCCCGCGAGCGCGGGGAGAACCAGCGCGGCCGCTCCGGCAGCGAGTGCCGCGAGCAGCGCGAGCAGCTCCGCAACCGAGCGCTGCTCGCGCTCGGGGCGGTCGACGAAGAGGGCGGCACCGGCCGCGACCGCAAAGAGCACGAGCACGAGCTCGAGGTCGAGGAAGTCGCGGCCGAACCCCGAGGCGCGTGCGAGCGGCACGATCGCGCCCAGATTCCACACCGGCCGCAGCGTGAACTGGGCTGTAGCGAACAGGACGTAGATCGGCGTCGCCACGAGCGCGACCGTTACGGCGATCCCGAACGCGACCGTCAGCGGCCTCAGCGAGCAGCCCCGAACGACTCGAACGACCGGCCTCGCGATCAGCGCGCGCAGCACGAACAGGCCAAGCGCGGTCAGCAGCGACAGGAACACCGTCCAGCGTGCGACGAGCAGGCGCGTCGTCGTCGCGGTCTCGCTCAGCGAGGGCACGCGGAACTGCGGCGGCGGCCCGGCGTTCGGCCCGACCGCGAACGTGAACGCGCCGCGCACCGGGTGGCCGTCGGCCGAGATCACGCGCCAGAAGACGAGGTACCAGCCCTCTGGGATGTGCTTGAGCGGCGTCACGAGGGCCTGCGGCGAGCCGGGTCCGCCTGCCGGCTCGCCGCTCGTCACGTCATGCCCCGCCGCGTCGGAGACCGAGACGATTGCGAAGCGCGCCTCGATCGGCTCGCTGTAGCGGAGCCGCACCTCGGTGGGCGCGCGGTTGATCGTGCGGCTGGCCTCCGGGACGGTTTGGATCAGCGCGGCGTGCGCCCACGCGGACGCGGGCAGCGCGAGCGCCGCGGCCGCGACGAGCCCGAGGAGGCAACCGCGTCTCACGCCAGCGGCCGCCCTCTCGTCGCCAGCCCCGCGATCCCGAGCAGGACGCCGATCCCGCCCACGATCAGCGCCACGATCGCGAGCGTCGAGCTGGAGCCGCCGCCGAGCGAGGAGAGACTCTCGATCTGGGGCGCCGGCGTGTCCGAGCTCTCCGGGCCACTCCAGTCGACGATCTTCCCGTCCGAGTACGTCTGCCGCACGGTGAACGCGTAGGTCTTGCTCGAGTCGAGGCTCCCGTTGAAGTGGAAGACCGCGTCCTCGCCGGTCGGGACCTTGCCGCCGGTCCACGTCACCTTCTGGATCGAGCGAGACTCGCCCGAGCCGGTCGCGTGCTCGGCGCGCTTCCAGCCGGGAGCCGCCTCGAACGAGTCGATCGTGAAGCCGGCCGGGACCGTCAGCTCGATCTCGGTGGTCGTCGCGCCCTCCTGCTCGGTGGGCACTGAGAGCGTGAACTGCTCCAAGACCTTCGCCTTCGCGACCGCCGGGCTCATGATCGCGTGAGCCGAGGCGGCGCTCGCGAACACGAGCGTGAGTGCGCTCGCCGCGGCGACGAGCAGCGCGATTCTCATTGGTTCTCCTTTCGCTTCGCTGGGTCCGGGTCAGGCCGGGACCGGCGGCGCGCGGGGCCGCGGCCGCGAGGCGATTCGCCACGAGGCGAGCCTCGCGAGCGGCGCGGAGCGAAGCGTGAGCTGAGCGGAAGCGAGCCGGCGGCGCCGCAGCTCGCCGACGACGGCGCGCATCCAGCCGAGCAGGTGCGCGGCGACCTCGGCGAGCGCGGCCGCGGCAAGCGAGAGCGCGGCGAGCAGCGGGATCACGTTGCGGTGCACGGGCCCGACCAGGCAGGAGAGGCCGTGGAAGCCGATCCCCGCGCGCCAGTGCAGATAGGACTCGAAGAGCGCGAAGGCGAGCGAGCTCGCGACGTAGAGCAGGACGGCGCGCAGGCCGAGGCGCCGGAGCCGCAGCCGGGGAGCGACGCGGTCGGGCCGTAGGCGCTGCCGCTCGCGCACGCCGAGCGCGGCCAGCCAGACGCCGAGCGTCGAGACGAGCGCCGCGAGCCCGAGCGAGACGAGCGACACCACCACGAGCCGCGGGCCGCCGGCCGAATGCTCGAGCGGGCTCGCGAGCGGGCTCGGCGCCAGCGCGTACGCGAGCCAGCGGGCGGTCAGGACGAGCAGGCCGACCGCGGCCGGCCAGAGCAGTATGCGCGCTCTCATCGCACCCGCAGCCAAGGCGTCGCTTGCGATGCCGCAAACAGAGTCCTCGCCCGCTTCGCGGGTGCGGACGTCTTCATCCCGCCGGCCAGTAGCGTCGATGCGCTGTTCACCGAACCTTCAGGGTAAACGGCGCGGTCACGATGCGGCCGCGGTCACGGAATTGCAGGAAGAGCCGCCACGTGCCGCCGATCGGCAGCAGCACGCCGACGTTCAGTTTCCCCGGCCCGGACGGGCGCCCAACGACGGTCGCTCCTCCGAGCACGCTCGTGCAGCCCGGGGTCGAGGGCCCGCAGACGTGCGTGTGGAAATAGTCGAGCGAGCCGGCCCGAAAGAAGATCGCGTGCGCGAGCGCGCCGAACCACGGTTTGAAGACCACCGGCTTGCCGGCCGGGTCGAGGATCGTCGCCGTGAGGGTCGTCGCCTGGATCGCGTGGATCCGCGCGGGCGCGCGCAGCGAGATGCGGTAGCCCGCGCCCGAGACGCGGGGCTCGAAGGCGGGGAGGGGTGTTGGGTGGTAGCGGCCCTGCACCCGCACGTCGGCGTGGAGCTGGAAGTTCCGCGGCGCGCCCTTCGCCCCGGGGTAGGCGTCTACGAGCACGCGATAAGGGCCAGGCGCCGGGAAGTCGATCGTCTCCGCGATCCGCCCGCCCGCGCCGATCGGTGGATGGCGGTGGACGATCACAGAGAGGTCGCGGCGGACGACGATCAGGTGCACGCCGGTGTGCGGGCCTGCGCCGCGCCGGTAGTCGGTCAGCGGCGCTCCCGAGGGCTGGCGGATCGTGAACGACAGCGTCGCCGGCCCCGGGTGCGGGAGGCGCAGCGGCTTGAAGCCCGAGAGCGAGAAGGTCCGCGCCGGTGGAACCGTCGGAGCGCTTGGCCCCGATGAAGAGCAGCCGGCGACGAACAGGAGCGCGGAAGACGCGAGGAGAAAGCGCCGCATCAGCGGGCAAGTTACCCTGACCTGCGGTGCCGATCGCCCACGTGTCCAGCTCCTGGGAGACGCCGCCGGCGGTCCTGATCGGCGCGGCTCTCGGGGCCTTGCTTTTCGCGCAGGCGTTCGTCCGGTTGCGCAGGCGCCGGCCGGATCACGCACCCTGGAGCCGCGCGTTGCTCTTCGGCGCGGGGCTCGCGCTGCTCGTGCTGCCGCTCGTCTCTCCGCTCGACCACATCGGCGACGAGGAGCGCCTCTCGGCCCACATGCTGCAGCACGTCCTGATCGGCGATGCGGCGCCCGCCCTGCTCGTCGTCGCCGTGCGCGGCCCGCTGCTCTTCTTCCTGCTCCCGCCGCCAGTACTGCGGCCGCTGGCGGCGTCCCGGCCGCTGCGTGCGTTCCTGTCGCTGCTGATGCGACCGCTCGTCAGCCTCGGCCTCTGGACGGTCGCGATCGTCGGCTGGCACGTCCCCGCGGCCTACGACTACGCCGCCGCCCACCCGCTTGTCCACGACCTCGAGCACGTGAGCTTCGTCCTCGCCGGGACCCTGGCCTGGACGCAGCTCGTCGACCCCGCTCGGCACGGGTGGCTACGGCGTCCGCAGCGGGTCTTCTTCGCGCTCGGGATGCTGGCGCTCTCGCAGCCGCTCGTGGACGTGTTGCTCTTCTCGACCGGCCCGGCCTACCCGCGCTACGCGGGCTCCCACGGGATCTCAGCGCTGACCGACCAGCGGCTCGCGGGGGTGGTGATGATGACTGAGCAGCTGCTCACGCTAGGGATTTGCGTCGCCCTGGTGCTGCGGCCTTACCGCCGGGAGCGACAGCAGAAACCCGCTTTCACGTGAACGCCCCGGCATCGACCTCGTTTAGTTTCGAGCCGCTCTTCCTCGTGCTCGCGGCGGCGGCCGTCTACGGATACGTGCGCCTCGCGCGCACCGTGGAGCGGCCGAGCGCGACGAGGGCGACGCTGTTCGGAACCGGGATCGTGCTGATCGCCGTCTCGCTGGACTCGCCGCTCGAGACGATCGCGATCCACTACCTGCTCGTCGTGCACCTGCTGCAGAACGTGATGGTCGCGGACTGGGCGCCGCCGCTCCTCGTCCTGGGCCTGACCCCGGCGATGCGCGCCGCGGTGGCCGCGAGGGGCGGACGCTGGCTAGCCCTCCTGACGCGACCGCGCCTTGCTTTGCCCCTCTGGCTAGCGATCTGGTACGGCGTGCATTTGCCGGCCTTCTACGACTACGCGCTGCGGCACACGTGGCTGCTGAACGTCGAGCACGGCCTGCTGATCGCCGCGGGGCTCGTCTTTTGGTGGCCGGTCTTCAGCGAGCTGCCGCAGCGGCTCTCGAGCGCCGTGCGCCTGGTCTACCTCGGCGCGGCCTACGTCGGCTCGGCGTTCCTGTCGCTCGCGCTGATCTTTTCCTCGAGCGCCTTCTACGGCTTCTACGAGGCCGCGCCGCGCCTCTGGGGGCTCTCGGCCGATAAGGACCAGAACCTGGGCGGGATCCTGATGAACGGCGAGCAGATGATCGTCTTCTTCGCGGCGCTCTCCTACTTCCTGATGCGGCTCCTCTCCGAGGAGGAAGAGGCGCAGCGAGCGCTCGAGAGCTGATGCGGCGCGCCCTCCTCGCCACGGTCGCCCTCGCGCTGCTCGCGGTTCCGGCCGCGCGCGCGAACGGCGACCCCGCGAGCGACGTGCTGATCACACAGCAGGTCTTCATCCCGGTCGAGGCGCCGGTCCCGCAGTCCGACCAGGACGCGCTCACGAAGACCGTCGCGGCTGCGAACGACCGCGGCTACAAGATCCGCGTCGCCGTGATCGCCTTCAGCGGCGATCTCGGCACGGCGGTCAGCCTCTGGAAGCACCCGCAGAACTACGCGAGGTTCCTCGGCAGCGAGCTCACCTTCGTCTACACGAAGCGTTTGCTGATCGCGATGCCGTCAGGGTTCGGCGTTTACAACGGGCACAAGCCGGTGGCGAAGGAGCAGCGCGTGCTCGCGCGCTTCAAGCCCGGGCGGACGCCGGCGGCGCTGTCGCAGTCGGCGACGCAGGCCGTCCGCGCGCTGGCCGCGGCGAACGGGATCGTACTGCCGACGTTCGCGACCAAGAGCACCGCCTGGCGCGACCGGCTGCTGATCACGGCGGCAGGCGTGTTGATCCTGCTGATCATCTTCGTCCCGGGCCGTCGCCTGAGACGCGGCCGTCCCTCGCCGCAGCCCGAACAGTGACAGTCACTGTCACTGCCACCGGGGTTCAGAGCCCGAGGTGGCGGGCGATCACCATGCGCTGCACCTCGTTCGTGCCCTCGCCGATCTCGAGGATCTTCTGGTCGCGGTAGAGGCGGGCGATCGCCGATTCCTCCATGAACCCGTAGCCGCCGTGGATCTGGAGCGACGCGTTCGCGGCGCGATGTGAGAGCTCGCCGGTGTAGAGCTTTGCCATCGCCGCCTCCTTCGCGAACGGGCGGCCCTGGTCCTTGAGCCACGCGGCCTTGTAGGTCAGTGCGCGGCCGGCCTCGATCTCGACCGCCATGTCGGCGAGCTGGAACTGGATCGCCTGAAACTTCGAGATCGGTTTGCCGAACTGCTCGCGCTCCTTCGCGTAGGCGAAGGCGAGGTCGTAGGCACCCTGTGCGAGCCCGACGCCCATCGCAGCGACCGAGATCCGGCCGCTGTCGAGGATCTCCAGAAACTGCGTGAAGCCCTTGCCGCGCTCGCCGAGCAGGTTCTCCTCGGGAACGGCGCAGTCGCGGAACGAGAGCTCGCGCGTGTCGGAGGCGCGCCAGCCAAGCTTGTCCATCTGCGCCGAGATCTCGTAACCCGGCGCGCCGTTCGGGACGATCAGGTTCGAGATCTCGTCCTCGCCGGTGCGAGCCGTGATCGTCACGCACGAGGTGATGTCGGTGCCGGCGTTCGTGATGAAGATCTTCGAGCCGTTCACGACCCACGTGCCGTCCCGCGGCTCCGCGGTCGTGCGCGTGGCCGCCGCGTCGGAGCCGGCGCCGGGCTCGGTCAGGCCGAAGGCCGCGAGCTTTCGCCCCGAGGCGAGGTCGGGCAGCCACTGTTGCTTCTGCTCCTCGGTGCCGAAGAGCAGGATCGGCATCGTCCCGAGCGAGGTGTGCGCCGCCACGGTGATCGCGACCGACGAGTCGATGCGCGTCAGCTCCTCGACCGCGATCGCGTACGAGAGCGTGTCGGTTCCGGCGCCGCCGTATTCCTCCGGGACCGGCATCCCCATCAGCCCGAGCTCGGCCAGCTCCGCGACGATCTCGTACGGGAACCGGTGCTCGCGGTCGAGCTCGGCGGCGACGGGGGCGACACGCCGCTCCGCGAACTCGCGCACGGTCGACCGGACGAGCTCGTGCTCGGGAGTGAGGTCGAGGTTCACGCTGCGATTCGCGAGGCGAGCTCGACGATCAGCCGGACGCCGTAGCCCGTGCCGCCGCGCTGGCTGAGGTAGTCCCCGCGCGACCGTTCGAGGAAGGCCGGGCCGGCGATGTCGGCGTGTGCCCACGGGCCCTCCCCCGCGAACTCCTCGAGGAACTTGGCCGCGAGCACGGCGCCTGCCTGCCGCAGGTCGGACGAGTTCTTCAGATCGGCGAAGACCGAATCGACGTAGCGGCGGTAACGCGCGTGCATGGGAAAAGGCCAGATGTGGTCGCCGCTCGCCTCGCCCGCCGCGACGATCTGGTCCTGCCAGGCCTCGTCGTTCGAGAAGACTCCCGCGTAGAGATCGCCCAGCGCGACCTCCATTGCGCCGGTGAGCGTGGCCATGTCGAGAATGTGGGTCGCTCCCTCTTTGCGCGCGTACCAGAGGGCGTCCGCCAGCACGAGCCGGCCCTCGGCGTCGGTGTTCGTCACCTCGATCGTCTTGCCGTTGGCTGCGGTGATGATGTCGCCGGGGCGGTAGGCGTGGCCGCTCGGCATGTTCTCACTGGCCGCGGCCACGGTGATCACCCGCAACGGCAGCCCGAGCTCGGCGATCGCGCCGGTGGCCTCGAGGACAGCGGCGCCGCCGGCCATGTCGCCCTTCATGTCCTCCATGTGCAGCGCCGGCTTGAGCGAGATCCCGCCGGTGTCGAAGGTGATCGCCTTGCCGACCAGGCCGAGCACGAGATCCGCGTGCGCCGGCTTCGGCGGGTCGTAGCGCAGCACGACGAGTCGCGGCGGATTGTCGCTGCCCTGGGCGACGGCGGCGAGTGCGCCCATGCCCTGCTCGCGAATCTCGTCCGGCCCAAGCGCTTCCGTCGTCATGTGCTCGACCGAGCCGGCGATCTCGCGGGCGCGCTCGGCGAACCGCTCGGGCGTCGCCTCGTTGGGCGGGCTGTTGACAAGGTCGCGTGCGCGGGTCGTCCACGCCGCCACGGTCGCGGCACGCTCGGCGGCAGCGTTCAGGCCGTCGGCTCGGCCGCAGAGAACGAGGGTGGTGAGCTTCGGGGCCTTCGGGTCGCCCTTCCAGCGCGCCGGCTCGTAGGCGGCGAGCGCAGTGCCGTCGACGATCGCCCGGGCCTGCTCTGCGGCCGAAAGCGGTAGCGAGTCGTCGATCGCCCATGCGATTCGGTCGGCAAAATCGGCGGCCGCATGTGCGACGGCGGCCGCGGCGGTCCGCAGGATGTCCGCGTCCACCTCGTCGCGCGGCCCGACGCCGGCGAAGGCCACGCGGCGCGCGCCGAGCTTGCCGTCCACGTGCACGATCCCGGCGCGGCCGACGTCGTCGCGCAGCTCTCCGTCGGAGGTCAGCCTTGTGAGCAGCCCGTCGAGGGAGGAGCCGAGCTTCGAGGCGACTCCGTCCTCCCCGCCGGCGGCTAGCGGAACGGCCAGAACATCGGCTTCCACCTGCTCCGGCGCAACGGCCTGAACCTCGACATTCATCGCGGCGCGATGCTAGCCGACCGCCTTCGTAGCCTGCGGCCGCATGAGGGGGCTACACCTTCTGCGGGGTGGTGCCGATACACGCGGCGTGGCATGCGGCACGTCACTGCGGCATCTGCGGCCTGCGCGTTTTCGGCGCAGCCGTTCCCGCGCGACCGCAGAAGAGCTGACGGCGCGGATCGCGCGGCTCGTCGCCGAGCGGCAGGGGCTCCGCGAGCGCGGCGCCAGCGAGGCTTCCCTTGAGCGAAACCGCGTTCAGCTCGCCCGGACGCAGTGGGAGCTCGGCCACGCATTGATCGACCGGAACCTCCCTCAGCGCGCCGCCACCGCGGCGTAGCAACCCCGCTACCCTCGCGGCGTGAGGGCCGAGCTCGACAGGCGGGCGATGGCCGCGCTCTCTGCCGGCCATTTCGCGACCGACTTCGCGAACGGCGCGCTCCCCGCGCTGCTGCCGTTTTTCGTCGACCGCTTCGACCTCTCGTACACGCTCGCGGCTGCCGTGATGCTGGCCTCGACTGCGTCCTCGTCGCTGATCCAGCCGCTCTTCGGCGCGTGGTCCGACCGGCGCGGGGCGCTTTGGCTGCTCCCATCCGGCGTCGCGCTCGCGGGAATCGGGATCGCGCTGGCGGCCGCGGCCCCGCGGTACTGGCTCGTGCTTCTGCTCGTCGTCCTCTCGGGGCTCGGAGTCGCGGCCTACCATCCCGAGGGCTCGAAGTTCGCGGCCTACGCGAGCGGCCGCAAGCGCGCCAGCGGGATGAGCCTCTTCTCGATCGGCGGCAACATCGGCTACGCGCTTGGGCCGACCGCGACCACGCCGCTCGTGCTCGCGCTCGGTCTCACCGGTGGCCTGCTGCTCGCGCTGCCGGTGCTCGCAGTCGCGGGCGCCCTGCTACTCGCGGTGCCGTTCCTCGCCGGCTTCGCGCCCCAGCCGGGACCGAGCGCGGCCGCGAGTGGGGAGGACCAGCCTCGGGCGCTTGCGCTGCTGCTCGGCGTGATCGCCTTCCGCAGCGTCGCCTGGTTCGGTCTGGTCACGTTCGTGCCTCTCTGGGAGGTCTCGCTTGGCCACTCGAAGACGCACGGCAGCCACCTGCTCTCGCTGATGCTGCTCGCCGGCGGGCTCGGCACGTTGGCGGCCGGGCGGCTGGCCGATCGACTCGGGCGCCGGCCGGTGCTGATCGCGAGCCTGATCGCGACCGGGCCGCTGATCCTCGCCTACGTGCTCGTCGGCGGGGTCCCCGGCGCGATCGCCCTCGCGCTCGTGGGCGTCTGCGTGATCGGCACCTTCGGCGTGACGATGGTGATGAGCCAGGAGTACCTCCCGCGGCGGATCGGGATGGCGTCAGGCCTCTCGATCGGGCTCTCGATCGGCCTGGGCGGGATCGCGGCGGTCGGCCTCGGCGCGCTCGCGGACTCGGTCGACCTGCGCACTGCGATGTACGCGGCCGCTGCTGCGCCCGTCGTCGGCCTGGTGCTCGCCGCGCTGCTCCCGTCGAGTCGCGCGCATCGCCGCCTCGACCCTGAGCCGGTTCTGTAGTCTCGCGCCGTGCCAGAGAGCCCTAGAGAGTTCTTCGAGACGCTCGAGACACGCGTCGACCCGTCGAAGGCGCCGGGAATGATCGCGAGCTACAGGTTCGAGATCGAGGGCGCCGGCACGTGGCACGTGGACGTCGACGACGGCAAGATCACGGTCACCGAGGACGGCGGCGACGCCGACTGCACCATTTCGACCTCGGCCGAGACGTTCATGAAGATCGCCAACGGCGAGCAGAACCCGACCGCGGCCTACATGTCGGGGAAGCTGAAGGTGAAGGGCGACATGGGGCAGGCGATGAGGCTCCAGAAACTCTTCTAGCTCACTCCTCGAGCTCCACGAGCACGGTTCCGCCGGCCACGCGGTCTCCCTCGGCCACGTGCACGGCCCTGACAACCGCGTCGTAGGGCGAGATGACCGGCGTCTCCATCTTCATGGCCTCGAGCACGACGAGCGGCTGCCGCGGCTCGACGCGGTCGCCCTCGGCGACCAGCACGCGGATGACCGTGCCGGGCATCGGAGCGCTCAACGAACTCTTCTCCGCGCGAGGGCGGTGGTCGGCAGCGGCGTCGGGATCCGGCGGCGGTGCCGGGGGCGGCGCCGGAAGGTTGAGCCGGAAGCCGCCGCGCCAGGGCCGGTCGGGCAGTCGCAGCGGCGGTGCCGAGAGCGGCGGGTGGTCGGTGAGGAAGGCCGTCGTCGCGTCGCCGGCCCGCAGCGCTGGGTGCGCGACGAGCCAGCGCAGGAACGGCAGGTTCGTCACGACTCCGCCCACCTCGGTCTCCGCGAGCGCCGCGGCGAGCCGGTCGAGCGCGTCCTCGCGGGTCGAGCCGTGCGCGATCAGCTTCGCGATCAGCGAGTCGTAGGAGGTGCCGATGTCGTCCCCCTCCTCGACGCCTGCGTCGACGCGGATCCCGGTCGGCAGCCGCAGCCGCTCGATCCGGCCGGTCTGCGGCAGGAACGTGCGCGGGTCCTCCGCGTAGAGCCGCACTTCGACCGCGTGACCGACGAGCCGCGGCTCTGCGCTCAGCGGCTCGCCCTGCGCGATCCGGATCTGCTCCGCGACGAGATCCGCCCCCGAGACGAGCTCCGTCACGGGGTGTTCGACCTGGATGCGACCGTTCAGCTCCAGGAACCAGAAGTCGCGGCCGACGAGCATGAACTCGGCCGTTCCGGCGCTGCGGTAGCCGATCGCGCGCCCGAACGCGACCGCGGCCTCGCTCATCCGCGCCCGCAGCTCGGGGTCGAGCGCGGGGGAGGGCGCCTCCTCGAGCACTTTCTGGTGGCGGCGCTGCACCGAGCAGTCGCGTTCGCCGAGCGCGACGAGCATGCCGTGGGAGTCGCCGAGGAGCTGGATCTCGACGTGCCGCGGCCGCTCGACGTAGCGCTCACAGAAGACCCGCTCGTCGCCGAAGGCGGCCTTGGCCTCACGGCGCGCTGCAGCGAGCGCCTCGTCGAGCTCGCCCGGCTCGCGCACAACTCGCATCCCGCGGCCGCCGCCACCCGCGGCCGCCTTGACGACCAGCGGGAAGCCGATCTCTTCCGGCTCGCCCTGCGGGACGACCGGCACGCCGGCCTCGCGTGCGATTCGCTTCGCCTCGAGCTTGTCGCCGCCGGCCCGGAGGGCCTCGGGCGGCGGCCCGACCCAAGTCAGCCCCGCGGCCTCGACCGCCTCGGCGAAGTCCGCGTTCTCGGCGAGGAACCCGTAGCCGGGATGGATCGCGTCGGCGCCCGCCTCGCGCGCCGCGCGCACGTGCTCTTCGGGATCGAGGTACGACGAGATGCGAATCGTCTCGTCAGCGGAGCGCGCGTGCAGCGAGCCGGCGTCGTCCTCGGGCGCGACGGCAACCGTGCCGATGCCGCGCTCCCGGCAGGCCAGGAAGACCCGCAGCGCGATCTCGCCGCGGTTCGCTACTAGGAGCTTTTCCACGACGGGTCGCGCTTCTCGAGGAACGCGCGCAGGCCCTCCTGGCCCTCCTCGCTCGTCCGCCGCTGCGCGATCCGGCGCTCGGTGCCGAGGCCGTCGGGCCGCTCGAGCACGAGCTTCTTCGCGTGCCGCGCGGCCTCCGGGCCGGCCGAGCGCAGTTGCGCGACGATGCGGTCGACTGCGCCGTCGGGCTCGGCCGCGCTCTCGTGTACGAGCCCGATCCTCAGCGCGGTCGCGGCGTCGAACGGCTCCCCCGTGACGAAGTAGCGGCGAGCGGCGCTCGGCCCGATCTTCGCCAGTGCGAACGGCGAGATCACCGCGGGGATGATCCCGAGCTTGACCTCGGAGAACGCGAAGACCGTGTCGGGAGCCGCGACCACGATGTCGGAGCACGCGACCAGGCCGCACCCGCCGCCGAGCGCGTGGCCGTGCACTCGCGCGATTACCGGCGCCGGGCACGAGTCGATCGCTTCGAGCATCATCCGCAGCCGCCGCGCGTCCGCGACGTTCTCCTCGTAGCTGAGGTCGATCGATCTGCGCATCCAGTCGACATCCGCGCCCGCGCAGAAGCTCTTGCCCTCGCCGGCGAGCAGCACCGCGCGCACGTCGTCGCCGATTTCGGCAAATGCCTCGGTCAGCTCCCGGATCAGCTCGGCGTCGAACGCGTTGCGCCGCTCCGGTCGCGCGAGCGTGACGCGGAGGAGATCGCCGTCCTGCTCGAGCCGCAGCGCCTGCATCGCGCTGCATCGTAGAGTTGTGAGCCATGGTGCGCGGAGCGCTCGCGGCCGCCGTCACGCCTCTCCGCGACGAAGGCGCCGCCCTCGACGAGGAGGCTGTCGGCCCCTACCTCGACTTCCTGGCCGCGGCGGGACTCGACGGGATCCTCGCGCTCGGGACGACGGGGGAGGGGATCCTGCTCTCGGCTGCCGAGCGGCGGCTGGCCGCCGAGCGCTTCCTCGAGGGCCCGCTGCCGGTGATCGTCCACTGCGGCGCCCAGACGACCGCCGAGACCTGCGCGCTTGCCGAACACGCGGCCGGCGCGGGGGCGGCCGGGATCGCCGTGATCTCCCCGCCGTACTTCGCGCTCGACGACGAGGCGCTGCTCAACCACCTCGCCGCCGCGGCCCGCGCAGCCGAGCAGGCGCCGTTCTACGTCTACGAGTTCAAAGCGCGCAGCGGGTACGCGGTGCCGCTGCCGGTGCTAGCGCGGCTGCGGGAGCGGGCGCCCAACTTCGCCGGGCTCAAGGTCTCCGACAAGCCGTTCGAGGCCGTCGAGCCGTATCTCCTCGAAGGGCTGGACGTGTTCGTCGGCGCGGAGGAGCTCGTGACCGCGGGAATCGCTCGCGGTGCGGCCGGCGCGGTCTCCGGCCTCGCCTCGGTCTTCCCGGAGCGGGTGGTCGCGCTCGTCCGAGACGGAGACGCCGACATCGGCGCGCTGCGGCGCGAGCTCGACCGCTTCCCGTTCCAGGCCGCCGCGAAGTACGTGCTCGGCCGGCGGGGCGTCCCGGTTCGCGAAGACGTGCGTGCGCCGCTCCGCATCCTCGGCGCAGAGGAGAAGCGGGAGCTGGACGCGTGGCTCGCATCGTCGTAGCCGGAGCCGGCGCGATCGGCGCGTCGGTCGCGTACCACCTCGCCTCGCTCGGCGCGCGGGAGGTCGTGCTCGCGGAGAAGGACCGCATTGCAGGCGGCGCAACCGCGAAGGCGATGGGCGGCGTCCGCCAGCAGTTCTCGACCGCGGCCGAGGTGCGGCTCGCGCAAGCCAGCATCCACTTCTTCGAGGAGCTCGGGCCGCCGCTCTTCGACCAGGTCGGCTACCTCTTCCTCGCGACCACGGAGCAGGGCCTCGCCGGGCTCGAGGAGCGGCGCGCGCTGCAGGAGGAGCTCGGCGTTCCGGTCGAGCGAGTCGATCCGTCGTACGTTCGCGGCCTCCGCACCGACGACGTCCTCGCTGCCGTCGTCTGCTCCACCGACGGCATCGCGGACCCGCCGGCCGTGACGCGCGAGCTCGTCAGCCGCGCGAGCAAGCTAGGGGTGGAGCTGCGCGAGGGGTGCGACGCTGCGTCGCTCGACGCCGAGGTGCTCGTGATCGCCTGCGGCCCGTGGTCGGCCGAGCTCGGCGCGGCGAGAGGCGTCGAGCTGCCGGTGCGGCCACTCTGCCGCCAGCTCCTGGCCACGACCGACCTTGCGCTGCCGGAGCGGCTGCCGATGGTGCTCGAGGCGGAGAGCGGCTTCCACTTCCGCCGCCGCGGCGATCGCCTCGTGCTGGCGATGGCCGACCCCGAGCCGCGCTGGGGATTCGACGAGGTCGTGGACGAGTCGCTTTTCGACGACCGGCTCGCTCGTCTCCACCACCGCTTCCCCAGGGCGGCGGATGCAACGATCGCCGAGGGCTGGGCCGGCCTCTACGACATGACCCCGGACGCGCACCCGATCCTGGGCGAGGTCGCCGACGGCGTCTACGCGGCCTGCGGCTTCAGCGGCCACGGCTTCATGCAGTCCCCCGCAGTCGGCCGCGCAGTCGCGGAGGAGATCCTGGGCGAGAGCCCGAGCCTCGACCTCGGCCCGTACCGCCTCGACCGCTTCGAAACCGGCGCCGGCTTCCCGGAGACGCTCATCCTGTAAGGAAGTGAAGCTAAGCTCCGAGCGTGGAACGGAGTGTTCTGCAGCGAGTCCACAATCCGCGCAACCGGAAGTGCGGCTGCGATCCGGACTGCTGGTGCAACCGGACAGCGCTGGGCCGGGCGGTCAAGTGGTGGTTCCCCGGGCGCTTCTTCGGCCTTCACCACAAGCACCGCGGTCTCGCCGAGTGGAAGCGGGCGCAAGACTCGAGTCCCTAGTTCTCCAGCTCGAACTCCTCGCCGACCTCAGGGTCCTTCCCGATCAGTGCCCGCGCCTCCGCGGCCGGCTCGTCGTCCTCCGAGAACGAGATCAGGCCGAAGCGCTCGCCGATCGGGTCCGAGATCCAGTGGTCGCCCTCCGGGACCTCCGGTAGCTTCGCGCGCAGCTCGTCGAGTGTCGTCTTCGAGTCGGCGAGATTCCAGAGCAGCAGGCGGACCGTCACTCGTCCGGCACGCCGGGGGTCGGCAGCTTCGCGAGCAGGTCCTTGATCCGCCGTAGGACGTCGGCCTCGTCGTGCCCGAAGTCGTCCAGGTGCGAGTGCAACGCGGCCTGCAGGAGCCGCAGCTCGTCGTCGGTCAGCTCCAGCGTGTGGTTCAAAACGGCCCCCTCGGCTCGTAGCTTCCGGGCCGCGCGCCCACGCCGATCATCGTCATCCCGTCAGGCCCGGCGATCGGCTGGCGCGTCGTGCCCGGGTCGAAGCGTAGGAAGGTCCCGACGCTCACGGGCACGTCCTCGCCCTCGATCCGGTAGACGCCTGACCCGGCGACGATCACGTTGACTTCCTCCTGCCGCGAATCCGATTCGTCGTGCTCGAGGCCCTCCGCGTTTGGTGGGATCTCGAACCAGTTGATCCCGAAGGCCTCGACACCGAGCTCGCGTCGCACGAAGTGGACGGCGCCGCCCGGCCCGCTGCCTTCGATGTCGTCGACGTGAATGATCGAGTAGCTCATGCCTACATTCTGAAGACGCCGAACGTTGTCTGCGGGATCGGCGCGTTCAGCGCGGCCGAGATGCCCATCGCCAGCACCCGGCGCGTGTCGAGCGGGTCGATGATCCCGTCGTCCCAGAGGCGCGCGGTCGAGTAGTACGGGTTGCCCTCCGCCTCGTACTTCGCGCGGATCTCGTCCGGGTCGGCGTCGCCGACCATCGTGAGCACTGTCGCCGCCTGCTCGCCGCCCATGACCGAGATGCGCGCGTTCGGGTTCAACCGCTTCACGATGCCCGCGGGCGCGACCGGCCACGAGCACGACGAGACCGGTTCCGGGCAGGAAGCGGTCCTGTTCGTGATCGACGGCTCCGGCACGCTGCGGATCGACGGCGAGGAC
>JBBRYF010000011.1:0-95543 GCA_038237925.1 Gaiellales bacterium
TCCGCCTACGTGGACAGCTGCAGCTAGCTGGGGAAGTTGTCGCGTGGGGCGCATTCCGCGCCCCTCGCGACCTCGTGCTGACGTCAAGCTCTTTGCAGCCAGCGCGAGTCCTACGGCGCCAGGCAGTACACATACACTGTCAATGTCCGGGCTGAAGCGCCGTTGTTGTGTGCAAACACCGCCCAGCCGGTACTACCGGAGTTCCGGGAAGCCACGACGAACAGATCGAAGAATCCGTCGTTGCCGCCGGCGATCACCTTCTCGCCGGGTAGGCAGTCCGCGGTTGCGGAGCCGTCGGCTCCGGCCGCGATCGACGCGCTGATGGTCTGACGTCGAGTGATCGTCCCGAGCTTGCTTGAGGTGACGGCGGCCGCCTTGAGCGTCGGGTTCGGGTAGTTCCCCGTGAGATCGCCGCCGGCAGGACCCGTCGCCGGCCCCTGCGGACCTGTTGCACCCTTGGGGCCCTGAGCCCCGGCAGCTCCCGTGAGTCCCCGAAGGCCCCTGTTGCCCTTGAGCGCCTTGCGCGCCTTCTTGCTCAAGTCCTTGGTCTGAAGCGAGCCGTTGACGACTTGCGGTGACGCGACGGTGTTCTTCCCGATCAGCGATGTCGACGCCGCATACGTCGTCCCACCCAGCGCGATGAACAGCGCCAGGAGGGCAATCATGTTTCCGCGCAAGAAGCGCAGGAATCCTCTGGTCATGTGACCTTTCCTTTCGACATGGATGGAGCCCGACGGCGTGTCCGGCATTCTGGTTCTCCCACAGGACGGCGGCCGTTCTCGGGTTCTTCCGGAGCTACGATGAGCAGGTGAGCCAGCTCACGCCCAGGCCTGAGCTCGAGCCCGAGTTTCGCGACTACGAGCCGATCCACCCCGAGCCGGGCTGGAAGAGCCTCGCCCGGAAGCTGTGGGCGCCGATCCTCGCGGCGATCGGGATCGCCGTGAAGTTCGGCGTCTTCGCGTTCAAGTTCCTCGGCCTCTTCATCTCGGTGGGGGCGTACGCCCTGATCTGGGGCTGGAAGTTCGGCGTCGGCTTCGTTGCGCTGATCCTCGTGCACGAGCTGGGCCACTTCGTCGAGGCGCGGCGACAGGGACTCGACGTCTCGATCCCGCGCTTCATCCCGTTCCTCGGCGCGTACGTGGCGATCAAGAACTCGCCGCTGAACCCGATGCGCAACGCTCAGGTCGCGCTCGCTGGCCCCGTGGCGGGCGCCCTCGCGGCGGCCGCGTGCTGGGGGGTCGGCTCGCTGAACGGCTCGCCGCTGCTGCACGCGCTCGCGTATGCGGGCTTCTTCCTGAACCTGTTCAACTTGATCCCGATCGGAATCCTCGACGGCGGTGCGATCTGGCGCTCGTACCGGCTGGCCCGCGCAGAGCCGATGGTGCCGCTCGAGCACGGCGGGGCGGCGGCGCTGCTGCCGGGCGCCGGGCGCGACCGCGCCTTCGTGATCCTGACGCTGTACATCGGCCTCGGCGTTCTGCTCGCGCTCGGCATGTGGGCGACGCACGTGCCGCAGCACCGGCTCTGATGGAAGACCGGCGCCTGCTCGAGAGCCACGACGGCGACCTCGTCGGCCACGCGGAGCGCATCGGCCGCGAGTTCCTCGACGGTTTCGTCGCAGTCGAGCGGATCGGCAAGCCCGCGATCACGATCTTCGGCTCGGCGCGGGTGGGCGAAGACCACCCGGCGTACCGCGAGGCGCGAGACGTGGCGCGACGGCTCGCCGAAGCCGGCTTCGCGATCGTCACCGGCGGCGGCCCCGGGGTGATGGAGGCCGCGAATCGCGGCGCACGCGACGCGGGCGGAACCTCGGTCGGCTTCAACATCGAGCTCCCGCCCGAGCAGCACGAGAACCCGTACCTCGACATCAGCCTCACCTTCAAGCATTTCTACACGCGCAAGACGATGTTCGTGAAGGCCGCAGAAGGCTTCGTCATCTTCCCCGGCGGCTTCGGCACACTCGACGAGCTTTTCGAGTCGCTGACACTGATCCAGACCGGCAAGGTGCTGCACTTCCCGGTCGTGCTCTTCGACCGCGGCTACTGGTCGCCGCTGCTCGAATGGATCCGCGAGCGGCTGCTCCCGGACGGGATGATCTCGCCCGACGACCTCGAGCTGCTCAGCGTCACGGACGATCCGGACGAGGCAGTCGCGACGATCCTCGACTGCTACGAGCGGCGCTGCGCCTCGATGCCCGCCGAGCCCGAGAAGGCTGACGCCCAGTAGCTAGGAGGAGAACGGCGAGACCGTGATCGGCCCGCTCTGGACCGTGAAGCCGTGCGAGTCGGTCGCCGTCACCCGCTGCGTGCCGACGGTTCGCAGAAGGAGCCCCGTGAAGGTGTGCTGCGCGACGTCGGTAGGCCCGTAGGCGTACGGGGCCGGCATCGTCGCGGCCGGATCGCTGCTCGTGAGCCTGACCGTCCCTACGTAGTCGGCCGCGTTGTTGCCGAACTGGTCGACCGCGCGGACGGTGGCGTTGAACGGGACTCCGGCCGTGGCGAGGCTCGTGACGGTCATGAACAGCCCGGCGGCTGCGGCACCCCGGACCTTCACGACCGGCTGCTTCTTCGGCCCGAGCGGCCGGTACGGAGTCTTCTTCGGAACACCTGCGGCTCGTGTCTGCGTCAGGAAGACGAAGCCGTCGGCCGACAGCAGCGGCGCGGCTGCGCGATGGTAGAGCAGCCGGAAGAGGTGCCGCCGGGGGCAGCGCGTCGTGATCACGATCCGCCTTCCGGCGATGCCCGCGATCTGAGTGCCGACGCAGCCGGCCGACTGCACCTCGACGTAGCCGGGCGCGGCGGGATCGCTCTGCTGCGGCTTCGACCAGCCGCGCGGAACGTCGACGAGCGTCGTCCCCCTGAGCGGCGCGGCATCGGCCAGGAACCCGAAGGTGAGCTCGTTGTTCGTCGTCCCCGCCGTGACGCGATTCGGGAGCACCGTCATCTTCCCGATCCCCACCCGGACGGCGGCACCGCTCGCGGTGGCGAGGAGGAGAACGCCGAGGCCGGCGCAGAGCGCCACACCCCTCATTCGCCTGACCAGTCGTCCCGCCATCGACCCCAAGCGAGTGTACTGGGACGGTCGCACGGGCAAAGCCCGCGCGACCTCCATGGTCGGCGCCGCCGAGTCGGCGCATGGGACGGTCGCACGGGCAAAGCCCGCGCGACCTCCATGGTCGGCGCCGCCGAGTCGGCGCCTTAGACTGCTTTACGGCATGAAGCTGCGCGACCTGCCCTCGGTCGACGAGCTCGCCCGGGACGCGCGGCTGGCCGGGGAGCCGCCGGCGCTCGCCGTCACGGCGGCCCGCTCGGCCCTCACGCGGGCGCGTGAAGAGATTCGGGCCGGTCACGATCCGGGCGACCTCGTGGAACGGGCGCTGGCCGAGCTGGCGACCGCGCGAGCACCGGCCCTGCGCCGCACGCTGAACGCGACCGGAGTCATCATCCACACGAATCTCGGCCGCGCGCCGCTGCCCGAGGCGGCGCTCGAGCGCGCACTCGAGGTCGGACGCGGCTACTCGAACCTCGAGTACGACCTGACCGCCGGCGGGCGCGGCTCGCGGCAGGACCACGTCGCCGGGATCCTGCAGCGGCTGACCGGTGCCGAGGCCGCGCTCGTCGTGAACAACAACGCCGCCGCGGTGCTGCTCGCCCTCGCCGCGCTCGCCGAGGGGCGCGAGGTGCTCGTCTCCCGCGGCGAGCTGATCGAGATCGGCGACGGCTTCCGGATCCCCGACGTGCTCGCGCGCTCGGGCGCAAGGCTGCGCGAGGTCGGAACGACGAACCGGACGCGCGCAGCGGACTACGAGCGCGCAATCGGCCCCGAGACCGCAGTGCTTCTGCGCGTGCACCAGTCGAACTTCCGCGTCGTCGGGTTCACCGAGCAACCGTCGATCGCGGAGCTCTCGGCGGTCGGCCGGCGGCACGAGCTGCCGCTCGTCGACGACCTGGGCTCCGGCGTGCTCCTCCAGCTCGAGGGCGAGCCGTCGGCGAAGGAGAGCCTTGCTGCCGGCTCCGACCTCGTCTGCTTCTCCGGCGACAAGCTGCTGGGCGGCCCGCAGGCCGGGATCGTCGTCGGCCGAGCCGACCTCGTCGAGCGGCTGCGACGCTACCCGCTCCAGCGCGCGCTGCGCGCGGACAAGCTCACGCTCGCGGCGCTCGAGGGGACGCTCGGCTTCTACCTCGACCCGGAGCGCGCGCTGCGCGAGGTGCCGGTGCTGCGGATGCTCAACGAGCCCGTCGAGGACGTGCGCGCGCGGGCCGAGCGGCTCGCCCAGGCGGTCGGCGGCGAGGTCGAGGAAACCCTCGGCCGCGTCGGCGGCGGCGCGCTGCCGCTGACGGAGCTACCGAGCTTCGCCTGCGGGATCGAGGAGGATCTCGCCGCGCGGCTCCGCGAAGGCGAGCCGCCCGTCGTCGGCGTGATCCGCGACGGCCGCCTGCTGCTCGACTGCCGCACCCTCACGGACGCGGAAGGCGACGAGGTCGCCCTGGCCGTTCGCGCCGCGCGGTGATGCGATGGCACTGACGGTCGGCACGGCCGGCCATATCGACCACGGGAAGACGTGGCTCGTGCGCGCGCTCACCGGCAAGGACACAGACCGGCTCCCCGAGGAGCAGGAGCGCGGGATCTCGATCGCGCTCGGCTACGCGCCGCTCGACCTTCCCGACGGCACGCGGCTTTCGCTGATCGACGTGCCGGGACACGAGCGCTTCGTGCGGACGATGGTCGCCGGAGCGACGGGGATCGACCTCTTCCTGCTCGTGATCGACGCGGGCGAGGGGGCGCGGCCGCAGACGCACGAGCACCTGGCGATCCTGAGGCTGCTCGGGATCGAGCGCGGCGTGGTCGCCGTGACGAAGGCCGATGCCGTCGACGCGGAGACACTGGAGCTCGCGGTCGCCGAAGCCCGAGAGCTCGTCCCCGGCGCCGAGGTTGTGGCCGTGAGCGCCAAGACCGGCGCCGGCCTCGACGAGCTCCGGGCGGCGCTCGCACGTGCAGCGAAAGACGCGCCCGACCGCGCGCGCGAGGCGCCGACACGGCTCTACGTCGATCGCGCGTTCACGGTCGCGGGTGCGGGCACCGTCGTCACCGGCACGCTCTGGTCGGGGTCGATTGCGCCGGGCGACGAGCTCCGCATCGAGCCCTCGGGCTTGCGCACCCGCGCCCGCAGCGTTCAGGTGCACGACGTGCCGGTGACGCGCGCCGAGGCCGGCCAGCGGGTCGCCGTCAACCTCCCGGGGATCGCGCGCTCGCAACTGAGCCGCGGCGACGCGCTCGTCGAGCCGGGCACGTACCCGGTCAGCTGGCGGCTCGACGTGGCCCTCGAGGAGCTCGAGCCCCTGCCCGCCGCTCTCACCGTTCACGTCGGCACGAACGACGTGACCGCGCGCGTCGTGCGCGACGGGCGGTTCGCACAGCTCCGCCTTCGTGAGCCCGTGGTGGCTGCGCGCGGCGACCGCGTCGTGCTGCGCACCGATACGACCCTCGGGGGCGGCGTGGTGCTCGATCCCGCTCCCGCGAGGCGCTTCGACCCGCAGCGGCTCCAGCTGCTCGAGAGCGGCGAGCCTGAAGCGGTCATCGCCGCGCTCGTCCACGAACCCGTCACCGGAGCCGAGCTGCAGGCGCGCGGGCTGCTACCACCCGCCGAGATCGCGAAGGGCTTGGCGGCGCTCGAGCACGCTGGAGACTGGTCCTTCTCAGCGGCGTGGCTCGAGGAGCAGCGGGCGGCCGCACGCGAGCGTCTGGCCGACCGCGCCCGCTCGTCGCCGCTCGACCCGGGGATCCCCCTCGGCGAGCTGCTGCCGGCTGAGCCCTGGGCACCCGCCGTGCTGCAGCTCCTGCACGTCGAGCGTCGAGACGGCAAGGCGTATGCGCCGGGCGCGGCGCCGCAGCTCGGCGGCCACGCGGCTGCGGCCGAGGAGCTGGAGGCAAGGCTCGCGGCGGAGGATCTCGTCCGGGTCGACGACCCCCGCCTGGCCGGCTTCCTCGAGGAGCGCGGCACCCTGAAGCGCGTCGGCGACGGTTTTGCTGTCTCGGCGGCGCTCTACGACCGGGGCCGAGAGACCCTGGAGACGCTCACCCCGATCACCCTCGCCGGTTTCCGCGATGCGCTCGGCGTCTCCCGGCGCACCGCACAGCTCCTGCTCGAGCGGTTCGACGCCGACGGCATCACTCGCCGCAGCGGCGACGAGCGGCGGCTCAGGTCGTCGCGCCCTCGCTGAAGGTGACCTCGAACGTGCACGCGGCGTCATCGCGGAGCATGCACGTCGGCTCTTCGATCTCTGCGTGCCGGCGGAAGTGCCTCGCCGTCCCCTCCGTCAGGCCGCGCAACAGGACGCAGAGCCGGCGCGGGGACTGGTACGCGATCGTCACGCCGTCCTCCCCTAGCGCTCCAACCGTCAGCCGCGGCGGCCCCGCGCTCGGGATCGTCGCCCGCACCAGCTCGTGGATGCGATCCTCGACCGTGAGCAGGAAGTCGCGCGGCGTCTCCGCCTCGGCGAAGAACGCGGGGTACAGGCGCACGAAAGTCGTCTCGCCGGTGAAGACCCCGAGCTCAAAGAGGATCTCGTCGACGCTGAGGCCCGTGTGCGCCGCGGCGCGCTCGACGAGCCGACCCATCGTCTCGTCGGGGTACGACTCGCTGAGCAGATACTCGGGCTCTGCACCGAAAACGGCCTCGGAGGCCGCGCGCCCGTGCTCTGCTACGAGGTAGTCCCGCAGGCTGTTGAAGACGACGCCGTGCACATGGCGAGTCTAGGAGGATTTTGAAGCTTCGTCATCGCCGGACCGCGAAGGAGTTGCCAGCTAGGCTCGCAAGCGGAGCGGCATGGGCCCGGTGGCCCAGCTGGTCTTCAAAACCAGTGCGGTCGTGTAACCCACGGCTCGGTCGGTTCGACTCCGGCGCCGCTCCGTTTGATTGCCGGCATACATGAGCTCGTTACGGGTTGAGCCCGCCGCCGCCGCCGACGCGGCTGCGGTGACCAAGCTCGTCGTGGCGCTCGAGTCGTCGCTGTATGGGCAGACCGCCTTCTCACAGGCCGATCTGGAGGAACAGTGGTCGGACCTCGGTCTCGAGCAGAACGCGCGCGTCGTCCGCGACGGCGACCGCATCGTCGGCTACGGCGAAGTGCGCGAGCGAGGCGAGCTCTGGCGCGCCGAGGGGTACGTCCACCCCGACGCGCTCGGGCGCGGGATCGGCAGGCTGATCGCGACTGGGCTCGAGGAGGACGCGGCCGGCCGCGGCGCACGCAGGATCCAAAACAGCGTGCTCGAGGCCGACTCCGCGGCCCAGCGGCTGCTCGAGTCCCTCGGCTACGGCGCCGTGCGCGTCTTCCGCGAGATGCGCATCGAGCTCGAGGTGCAGCCGCCGGCACCCGAGTGGCCGGCCGGGCTGCGCGTCGCTCCGTTCGACCCGGAGCGTGATGCGCTCGCGTTCCACGCCGCGCACCAGGAGGCGTTCGCGGATCACTGGGAGTACATCCCGCGGGACTTCGAGTCGTGGTCGAAGGGCCACCTCGGGAGCGAGCGCTACGACCCGACGCTCTGGTGCGTCGTCCGCGCCGGGGACGAGATCGCCGCCGGGACGATCTGCACGGGCGACACGTACGGCGGCGGCTGTGTCCACGTGCTCTTCACGCGTCGACCGTGGCGCAAGCAGGGCGTCGGCGCGGCGCTCCTCCGCGACTCGTTCGGGCGCTTCTGGGGCCGCGGCGAACGCAGCGTCGGGCTCGGCGTCGACGCAGGGAGCGACACCGGGGCATTCCGCCTCTACGAGCGCGCCGGGATGACCCCCGCGCTCGGCTGGGTGGTGTACGAGAAGGAGCTCGGCGACGGCTGGTCGACGTCGCTTTCCTGAAGCAGGAACGTGCAGTCGAGTGCAGAACCAGCGGCCATGAACCTAGGACTCAGAACCATCCTCCTCGCCCTCGCGGCGGTGTTGTTCCTGATCGGGGTCTTCTCAGACCTCCATCAGGGCGACTACATCTGCTGGGGGCTGCTGGCCACCGTTGTCGCCTTCATCGTCGAAGACCTCGGTCTTGGGACGAGCATGAACATGGGCGGCACACGCAGAGAGCCATAGCTCGACTCTGACGCGGCGGGGCGCGGCTCTCGGGTCGCGTCCCGCCGCGTACCATCGCGACGTGGCTGGCTCGATCCGGATCGGCACCTGCTCTTGGGCCGACGAGTCGCTGTCCAAGCTCTTCTATCCGCCGGGCGTCAAGGGCGCCGAGGAACGACTCCGCTACTACGCCGAGCGCTTCGACGTCGTCGAGGCGAACTCGACCTATTACCGGCTTCCGGACGAGCACATGGTCCAACACTGGGCCGAGCGCACGCCCGAGGGGTTCGTCATGCACGTGAAGGCCTTCGGCGTGATGACGCGGCACCCGGTCAAGGCCGAGCAGCTGCCGCCCGACCTGCGCGAGGCGGCGCCGCTCGACGACCGCGGACGCGTCGACCGGCCGCCGCGCGAGTTCCGGGCCGAGGTCTTCCGCCGCTTCCACGAAGCCCTCGAGCCGCTGCGCCAGTCGCGAAAGCTCGGCGGGATCCTGATGCAGCTCCCGCCCTACGTCGTCTTCAAGCCGACGTCCCTCGAGTACCTCGAGTGGGCGCAGGGGCAGCTAGGAGGCGACGAGATGCTGGTCGAGTTCCGCCACGCGAGCTGGCTCGACAACGAGAACCGCCGCGAGACGCTCGACTTCCTCGAGAGCCACCACATGACCTACGTGATCGTCGACGCGCCGCGGATGGAGGCGCGCAACGTCTCCCCCACGGTCGTCGCCACGACCACCCCGACCGCGTACATCCGCTTCCACGGCCGCAACGCCTCGACCTGGAACAAGCGCACCGGCAGCGCGGCCGAGCGCTTCGACCACCTCTACTCGGAGGAGGAGCTCGGCGAGTGGATCGGGCCGCTGGCCGAGCTCTCCGGCCGCGCCGACAACGTCTACGCGATGTTCAACAACAACGGCCGCTCGACGATGCCCGGCCTGCCGAGCCTCGAGAGCCCGGCCGAGGAGGGCAGCGAGATCGCCCAGGCGCCGGTCAACGCCGAGATGCTGCGCCAGCTGCTCCAGCGCGAGGGCCTGCCGGTCACTCCCGCTCCGGCCCGCGTCTAGCATCCCCGAGTGGCCGCAGTGATCAACTCAAAGGTGTCGACCGGTCAGTTCCGACGGACACGCGGGCGTAGCCCGCATGTCCTGATGACGGCACCGCGAGCGGTGCCTTAGTGGAACCGTGGTCGTACGAGCTCGCGGGGCGCTTCGACGAGCACGCCTTCGAGAGCGAGGTGCTGAAGGGCAACGCGCTCGGCGACCCACACGTGCGGCCGCTCTGGGTCTATGTGCCGCCCGGCTATGACGACAGCGAGCAGCGCTACCCGTCGATCTACGTGATCCAGGGACTGACCGGCCAGCTCGACGGCTGGCGCAACCGCACGGCCTTCCGCAAGAACTTCCCCGAGCTCGTGGACGAGCTCTTCGCGAACGGCGACTCGCCGCCGGCGATCCTCGTCTGGGTCGACGCGTGGACGTCGCTCGGCGGCAGCCAGTTCGTCGACTCGCCGGGGACGGGTCGCTACCACACGTACATCTGCGACGAGCTCGTGGCGTTCGTGGATGCGAACTACCGCACGCTGCCCGAGGCCGCGCACCGCGGAATCTCCGGCAAGTCGAGTGGCGGCTACGGCGCGATGGTCAACCCGATGCTGCGGCCCGACGTCTTCGGCGGCCTGGCCACCCACGCGGGCGATGCGCTCTTCGAGATGTGCTACCTGCCCGACTTCCGCCGCTCGGTGCGCGTGCTGCGCGACAGCTACGAGGGCTCGTTCGAGCGCTTCTGGGAGGACTTCCGCTCCCGCCCGGCCTTTGCGAAGGACAGCGACGCGACCCTCCTCAACGACTGGTGCATGGCGGCCTGCTACTCGGCCGACGAGGACGGCACCGTCCAGCTCCCGTACGACCCGGCGACCGGCGAGCTCCGGCCGGACGTGTGGGAGCGCTGGCTCGCCTGGGACCCGGTGAGAATGGCGCCGCTGCGGGCGGACGCGCTGCGCTCGCTGAAGGCGATCTACATCGACTGCGGCAAGCGCGACCAGTTCTTCCTCGACCTCGGCGCCGAGGCGTTTCGGCGCGAGCTCGAGGCGCTTGGCATCACCGACTACTTCTTCGAGCTCTTCGACGGCACGCACTCCGCGATCGAGTACCGCTACCCGGGCGCGATCGCGTACCTGGCCGAGCGACTCTCGTGATCGCGCCGCTCGTCTGTCTCGACCCGGGGCACGGGACGCCGCCGGCGGTCGGGCGCCAGGTCGAGCCGATCGGGCCGGGCTCGCGGATGCTGAAGATCAAGGACGGCGGCGGCGCCGCCGGGGAGGCTCCGGTGGCGCTGGCCATCGCGGTGCGCGCGCGGAAGCTGCTGCTGGCGCGCGGCTACCGCGTGGCGATGACGCGCACCGGCCCCACGATCCGGCTCGGCGACGGCAACGGCAACATCGCGCGCGCCCGGTTCTGCAACCGCCGCCACGCGGCGCTGATGGTGCGCATCCACGCCGACGGCTCGACCGATCGCTCACTCCACGGCGCGTCGACTCTCGTCCCCGCGTGGCACCGCGGCTGGACGGACGACATCTATGCGCGCAGCCTGCGAGCGGGTCGGGCGATGCAGACGGCGGTCACTCGCTCGACGGGCGCGGCGAATCGCGGCGTCGTCCAGCGCTCCGACCTGACCGGCTTCAACTGGGCGAACGTGCCGGCGATCCTGGTCGAGACCGGGTTCATGACGAACCCGACTGAGTCGCAGCGGCTCCGCACCGGCGCATACCAGCAGCGCGTCGCCGCGGGAATCACCCGTGGCGTCGCCGCCTTCGTGCCGCGCTAATCGAGGCCTTCACAGTCAGACGGGGACGGAAGCGTGAAGGATCATCCGCAGGTTGCCGGCTAGTCCCGGTCGACGCGAACGCCGGCGACTGCTTCCAGGTACTCCAGCGCGACGCGTTCGAGACGCTCATTCACGGTCGCGCACGCCACCGCGAGCACCGTGACCTTGAAGCCGAGCTCCCGCGCGGCGATCGCGGTCTGGGCGACGCAGCCCTCGGTCGGCATCCCGCCGAGGAACAGCCGCTCCGTGCCGAGATCACGCAGGATGAGCTCGAGCGGTCGTGCTCGAAGTCGTTGACGACGTCGACTAGGAGGAGCGCGTCCTTCACTCGGCCGGGTCGTGGCCGCGCATCTCCTCCGCAGCAGCGCGCGCCCGCTCGTGCACGGCCGCACGCCGATCCGCTACGTCGGCCTCGTCGACCGGCGTCTCGGGCGAGGCGACCTCCTCGTGCTGCTCCTCGACGACCGTCCGCGACTCGTCGAGCTTGCGGCGCAGCTCCTCGGCGCGCGGGTCCTCCGCAGGCGCGCCGACCGGAAGGGGCCGAAGCTTCCGGTAGGCCGCAATCGCGGCGCCTGCCGCGCCGGCCAGCCAGGCGGTCCGGACTCTCACGCGGCCGATGCTACACTGGCCGCCTTCCTGCCTCGCCTCGCGCCGTTCGCTCCCGAGCTGCGCCTGCCGGTGAGGCCGCCTGAGACCGAAGGAAGGGAGGTATCGGGAGCGTGACCGACTATGAAATCTTGCTCATGCTCGACCCCGAGCTGCCCGAGGAGCGGCAGACGGAGATCGTGACGCGGGCGCGCGAGGCAATCGAGAAGGACGGCGGCCGCTTCGACGGGCACGAGCCCTGGGGCCGGCGCCGCCTCGCCTACGAGATCGACCACAAGGGCGACGGCTCGTACCACCTCCTGACGTTCGCCTCCGAGCCCACGACGCTCGAGGAGATCTCGCGCGTGTTGAAGATCACCGACGGCGTGATGCGGCACCTCGCGGTGCGCCGCGTCGAAGGCGCATCGACGCGTCCGCCCGAGCCGCCGCCCGAAGAGCCAGTAGCGGCCGCGCCGCCCGAGCGTCAGGATTCGGAGCCGGAAGCGGTCGCCGAGGCTGCCCCCGAGAGCACACCCGAGCCCGAGCCTGAGCCCGAGCCCGAGCCAGAGACCACTGCCGAGACCGCCTGAGCGGAGAGGAGCAAGAAATGGCCAATATCAATCGCGTCGTCCTCGTCGGGAACCTGACCAAGGATCCCGAGCTGCGGCACACGCCAAGCGGCACCGCCGTCTGCAAGCTGCGCCTCGCCGTGAACACCCGGCAGAAGGACGGCCAGACCGGCGAGTGGGGCGACAAGCCGAACTACTTCGACGTCACCGTCTGGGGCAACCAGGGCGAGAGCTGCGCGCAGTACCTCGCCAAGGGCCGCCCCGTCGCGGTCGACGGCCGGCTGGACTGGCGCGAGTGGGACGCCCAGGATGGCACCAAGCGCCAAGCGGTCGAGATCATCGCCGACAGCGTCCAGTTCCTCGGCAGCCGCCAGGACGGCGAGGGCGGAGGCGGTGCCCAGCCGCAGTTCGTCCCGAGCGGCGCGCAGGCCGACAACGCCGACTTCGCCGGCTCTGCGGCCGACGACGACATTCCCTTCTGATGGCTCAGCGAGACGGGCGACAACAGCAGCGCAAGGGACGCCCGGCTCCGGGCGGCCCGATCCGCAAGCGCAACTGCTACTTCTGCCGTGAGAAGGTGACGGAAGTCGACTACAAGAACGCGAACCAGCTCCGGCGCTACGTCTCGGAGAAGGGCAAGATCCGCTCGCGCCGCATCACGGGCGCGTGTCGCCGCCATCAGCGGCAGGTAGCGCTCGCGGTCAAGCGGGCGCGTGAGATGGCGCTCCTCCCCTACTCCACCGGCTAGCGATGCAGGTCATCCTGCGACAGGACGTCGAGAAGGTCGGCCTGCGCGGCGAGGTCGTCGACGTCGCCGCCGGCTTTGCGCGCAACTACCTCCTCCCGCGCAAGCTCGCAGAGACGGCCACGCCTGCGAAGGTGGCGGAGCTGCGCAAGCTCGAGGACAAGCGCGCGCGGCACGAGGCGCAGAGCTTCGAGCAGGCCCAGGAGATCGTCCAGCGGATCGAGGCGATCGAGCTCCGGTTCGACGTGCCCGCCGGCGAGACGGGGACGCTGTTCGGCTCGGTCACCGCGACCGACATCGCCGAGCGGCTCTGGGAGACCGAGCGCGTGCGGATCGACCGCCGCAAGCTCGACCTCCCCGACTCGATCAAGCGGATCGGCCGCTACCAGGTGCCGGTCGAGCTCTTCGCCGACGTGACGGCCACGCTGCGGCTCGCGGTCGTGCCGGAGGGCGGAGAGCTGCCGCCGCAGGAGGAGCTCGACGCGATCGCCGCCGCCGAGGCCGAAGCCGAGGCCGCCGCGCAGGCCGAGCTCGACCAGCAGCACGCCGAGGTGGAGGCCGAGATCGAGGCCGTCGTCGCGGAGGAGGAGGCTGAACCTGCCGCGGAGGAAGAGGCGGAGCAGGTGCCCGACGACGCGTTCGACCGGGCGGCCGACGCCGCGGACGACCTCGGCGACCAGGCCGAGCGACCCGTCTCGTAACGAAAGCGCACAGACTTCTCCACAGGCGCGCGCGTGCCTGTGGAATTCGGCACGAAGTTCTCGCTGCGAGCGATATTTTCGCCCACAGGCGTCGTCCGGAGGTGCTGGGAACCTGTGTTCCCTTATGCCTGCAAATCGTGGCACCCCGGACGGCCCGGCCCTGTCGAAAAGGCCGTCGTCCAGACCTTCCGCGACTGCTCCGGTAGTGGTTGGGTAAGGGCGTGGCCCAGCTCGCCCAGGCGTCGCCGACCGCCCCGGTCCCGCCGCAGAATCTCGAAGCGGAGGAATCTGTCCTCGGCGCGATGATGCTCTCCCCCGGCGCGATCGGGGCGGTCAGCGAGGTGCTCGATGCGAGCGACTTCTACCGCGAGAGCCACGCAGTCATCTACCGCGCGGCTCTCGCGCTGTACTCGAAGGGCGAGCCCGTCGACGCGATCACGCTCGTCGACGAGCTCGAGGAGCGCGGCGACCTCGAGGGCGCGGGCGGCCGCGTCCGCATCCACGAGCTCGCCGCGCTCGTCCCTGCGAGCGCGAACGCCGGGCACTACGCGCGCATCGTCCGCGAGATGGCGACGCTCCGGGGCCTGATCCGGGCGGGCGGAGAGATCTCCCGCCTCGGCTGGGACCGGCCCGGTGACACGACCGACCTCGTCGACCGCGCCGAGCAGGTCGTCTTCGACCTTTCGCAGGCGCGCGTGACGAGTGAGTTCACCCACATCGAGGAACTGCTGAAGGACAGCTTCGAGCGGATCACGGCGCTGTACGAAGCCGGGGCAGACGTGACGGGCACGACGTCCGGTTTTCGCGACCTCGACCGGCTCACATCCGGGTTCCAACCCGGGAACCTGATCATCGTCGCCGCCCGCCCGAGCATGGGAAAGTCTGGCCTCGGCCTCTGCATGGCCGCGAACCTCGCCGTGCGCGCAGAGGTGCCCGTCGCCATGTTCACGCTCGAGATGTCCAAGTCCGAGGTGACGCAGCGGCTGATGTGCAGCGAGGCGAAGGTCGAGTCGCAGCGGCTGCGGACGGGCAAGCTCGGCGCCGACGACTGGCCGCGACTGACCGCTGCGTGCGACCGCCTCGCCAAGGCACCGATCTACGTCGACGACCAGGGCTCGATCACGATGATGGAGATCCGCTCCAAGGCTCGGCGCCTGAAGTCGCGGCAGCCCGACCTCGGCCTGATCGTCGTCGACTACCTGCAGCTGATGACCTCCGGCTCCAGCGCCGAGAACCGCGTGCAGGAGGTCTCCCAGATCTCGCGCTCGCTGAAGATCCTCGCCCGCGACCTCGACGTCCCGATCATCGCGATGTCGCAACTCTCGCGAGCGGTCGAGCAGCGGCACGACAAGCGGCCGATCCTCTCCGACCTGCGCGAGTCGGGGTCGATCGAACAAGACGCCGACCTCGTGATGTTCATCTACCGCGACGAGTACTACAACGACGAGTCCGACCAGCAGGGGATCGCCGAGGTGCACCTCGCCAAGCACCGCAACGGGCCGACGGACACGGTCAAGCTCTCGTTCCTGAAGCGGTACGCAAAGTTCGCCGACCTCGCCCCCTCCTCGACTTGATGTACGAGCAAACCGTCGTCGTCCTCGCGCGCGCGACTGCCTTCACGGTCGTCTGCCAGGCGTGCGAGGAGCTCGACCAGCGGGGCGACCACGTCGGCCACACCGCACAGGGGCTCCTGCGGCTCGAGCACGACCTCGGCTGGACGACCTGCCCTCGCGGGCATCAAATCCGGGTGATCCGCGCGGGCGCGGGCGTTCACGCCGAGCCCACCACACCCCTCTGGTAGCCGCCGGATAAGGCACACTCCGCCGCGTGCCCGCGACCGTCATCGTCGGGGCGCAGTGGGGTGACGAGGGCAAGGGCAAGATCGTCGACCTGCTGGCCCAGCACTCCGATCTCGTCTGCCGCTACCAGGGCGGGCCAAACGCGGGGCACACGATCGTCGCAGGCGGCGAGAAGTTCAAGTTCCACCACATGCCGTCGGGGATCCTCCACGGCAAGGAATGCATCCTCGGCGCGGGCTGCGTGATCGATCCCGAGGTCTTCGTCCGCGAGCTCGACGAGCTCGAGGCGCGCGGGATCTCGACCGGCTGCGTCCGACTATCGGGCGAGGCGCACCTGATCATGCCGTGGCACGTCGCGATCGACCAGGGCAGCGAGCGGCGGCTCGGCAAGCTGCAGATCGGGACGACCAAGCGCGGCATTGGCCCCGCCTACGCGGACAAGGCGGCGCGGCTCGGCATCCGCGTGCAGGACATCCTCGAACCGAAGATCCTGCGCCAGAAGATCGAGGTCGCGCTCGCAGAGAAGAACGTGTGGCTCGAGCGCGTCTACGGCGTCGAGCCGCTCGAGCTCGAGGAGCTCGCCGAGCGGTACGAAGTCTTCGCGCAACGACTGCGCCCTTACGTCGCCGACACCTCCCTGCTCGTCGACCGCGCGCTTCGCGAGGCGCGCTTCGTCCTGCTCGAGGGAGCGCAGGGAACGCTGCTCGACCTCGATCACGGCACGTATCCATTCGTGACCTCGTCAGGAACCGTCGCCGGCGCGGCGGCGGTCGGCATCGGCATCGGCCCGAACCGAATCGACGCGATCATCGGCGTCGCGAAGGCGTACGTCACCCGCGTCGGCGAAGGGCCGTTCCCGACGGAGATTGAAGGCCCCGACCAGGAGCGCGTGCGCGACCTCGGCGCCGAGTTCGGCACGACGACCGGGCGGCAGCGGCGCTGTGGCTGGCTCGACCTCGTCGCCCTGCGCTACGCGGTGCGCCTGAACGGCATCACGTCGCTGGCGCTGACCAAGCTGGACGTGCTCTCGGCCTTCGCGGAGCTACCGGTCTGCGTTCGCTACCGGCTCCGCGACCGGACGGAGACGCCCGACTTCCCCGCGCACCAGAGCGACTTCCACCATTGCCGCCCGGTGTACGAGGCGTTGCCCGGCTGGGCCCAGCCCCTCGACGAGGTGACCGAACTCGACGCGCTGCCGGCCAACGCGCGGCGCTACGTCGAGTTCGTCGAGCGCGAGCTCGACGTCCCCGTGTCGCTGGTCGGCACGGGCGCCGAGCGCGAGCGGGTGCTCGCGCCGGGCCCGCTCGAAGCGATCGCGCGCCCCTAGCGCCGTCGCCGACGGCCGAAGCCGAAGATGCCAAGCGGCAGCACGAACAGGAACGGCAGGAACAGCAGGTGCCCGCCGGTGGCCGCGAACAGGATCGCGGCGACGGCGAGGCCGGCCAGCAGGAGGATCAGGGTCAGACGCATGACCGACGGCATACCCTTTGGGGCGCGCGTTACTCCGGCACGCGGCCGCGCACGGCCCGGGCGCTCGCTGTGAGCGCGAAGCTCCCTGCCGGGTCGCCGATGCGCCGGCGGTACTCCTCGCGCACGGACGACTGTGACTTCGGGGCCAGCGAGAGGCAGTATTGACCTGCAGGGCCGACGCCGAGGAGGAACGTCTCCCAAAGCTCGCCGAAGTCCTCGTACCGGCTCTCGACCTCTAGCGCGTCAGTCTCCACCGACTCGAGTCCGGCCTCGTCGCCGAGCTTCGCCAGGCCGTCGAGGGTCGCATACGGCAGCGACTCCCCCGGCGCGGACGGCTCGAGCTGGCGGACGGACTCCCAGAACGTGCGCAGTAGCCGCATCGCGGGGAAGTCCCAGGAGCACGCGGCGACGGTGCCGCCCGGGCGGGCGACGCGGCGCATCTCGGCGACGCCGACGACCGGATCGTCGAGGAAGTGAATCACGAGCTGGGCAAGTGCGGCATCGAAGGAATCGTCCGGCCACGGCAGCCGCTCGGCCGCTCCGGTGCGCACGTCGGCACCGGGCACGCGCGCCGCGCAGGCTTCGACGAGCGGTGAGGGATCGACAGCGGAAACGTTCTCCGGGCAGACTCGGTGGGCCAACTCCTCCGTGAGGACGCCGGAACCGCAGCCGACGTCGAGGACGCTCAGGCCCGAGTTGACACCGGCGAAGTCGGCGAACACCGGCGCAAGCTCGCGCGAGTAGCGACCCATGAAGCGGTCGTAGGCGTCACCCGAGACGTCGAAGCTCATCGGGTGTATTCACATTGGTGAGCAGGGCCGCGTCAACTTCGATGAGGACGGTGTCGAGCTCGTCGAGCGCTTCGTGGAGCGCGAGCTTGCCCTCGGCGAGGCGCCGCTCGAGCACCGGCAGCGCGCCGCGCCGAAACGCCGCCGGCAACGGGCCTGTCTGCGTCACGGCCGCCTGCGCGCAGGCGGCGACGAGCTCTCGGAGCAACTGCGGAGTTACGAGCGGCGTATCGACGGGGAGTACGACCGCGATCTCGCCGCCCGCGTCGCAGAGGCCCGTGACGATCCCCGCGAGCGCGGCGCCGGTCTCGCTGCCGTCGTCGACGAGCTCAAAGGGCAGTTCGAGACCGTCCGCGTGCTTGCCCACGGCGAGTCGTTCGTCACACGCCTCGCCGAGGATCCGCCGGGCCCGCTCGGCCAGCGTCTCGCCGTCGAGCCGGGCGAGCGCCTTCTGCGAGCCGAAGCGGGTGCTGGCGCCGCCGACGAGCAGGACGCCTGTCAGGCGAGGACGCGCCACGGCTCGCTGTAGACGTTCAGTCGCCCACCGCGCACAAAGCCGCAGAGAGTGAGGCCGCGGTCCGCGCCGAGCTTGACGGCCAGGCTCGACGGCGCGCCGACCGCAACGAGGATCGGGCAGCCGGCGACCGCCGCTTTCTGCACGAGCTCGCACGAGAGACGGCCGCTGACGCAGAGAACAGCGTCGCCGAGCGGCAGGCGGCCATCCCGGAACGCCCAGCCGACGACCTTGTCCATCGCGTTGTGCCGGTGCGGCTTCCGGCCCCAGGCCCTCCGAGATGCAGAAGCCGAGCGCGAGCTCCTCGTCGTGCCCCGGAGTCCGCATCGTCACCGCCACCGGCCGGCCGCCGATCCGGATCTCGAGCGGCTCCTCGACCGCGACCTGGTCGCGCCCGCTCCCACCGTCCGGCAGCCGCAGCATCTCGACCGGCGCCGCGGTGTAGGGCGGCGCCTCGAGCGCGTCGTTGTCGGCGCTCATGACCGGCAGCGTACCCGGCAGCCCGTCGCACATTCGTGACGATCCCGTGACAGACACGTGAGCCCGCGCCGCTTACGATCGCCTTGGGGAGGAGGCCGGGCGAACCTTCTACCTGGCGGGCCGAAAGGATCGCGCCGACCGCGGCAGTACACTCGCCGCCGTGAAGGTCCTGATCGTGGGGTCGGGGGGTCGCGAGCACGCATTGGCGTGGAAGCTCGCCCGGAGCCCGATGCTCACGGAGCTGCACGCCGCTCCCGGGAATCCCGGCATCGCCGCGCTCGGCGAATGCCACCCGGTGCGGGCCGAGGACGGCGAGGGGCTACTCTCGCTCAGCCGCGAGCTCGGCATCGACCTCGTCGTCGTCGGGCCCGAGACCCCGCTCGTCGCGGGCGTCGCCGACACGCTCCGCCACGGCGGCGTGGCCGCCTTCGGCCCCACGCGTGCAGCGGCTCGGATCGAGGGCTCGAAGGCGTTCGCGAAGGAGGTGCTCGAGTCCGCGGGTGTGCCAACGGCACGACGGCTCGCCGTTGCGAAGCCGCCGTGCGTCGTCAAAGCCGACGGGCTCGCTGCGGGCAAGGGCGTCTTCGTCTGCCACACGCAGGACGAGCTCGACGCCGGCCTCTCGGCCGCGGCGGCGCTCGGCGGCGAGCTGCTCTTGGAGGAGCTGCTCGAGGGCGAGGAGGTGTCCCTTTTCGCGATCAGCGACGGGATGCGAGCCGTCGCGTTCGCGCCCGCTCAGGACTTCAAGCGCATCGGAGAGCACGACACGGGCCCGAACACCGGCGGCATGGGCTCGTACTCCCCCGTGCATGGTCTCGGCGAGCCCGAGGTCGAAGAGCTGCTCGAGACCGTCCACCGCCCTGTGCTGGCGGAGCTCGCTCGACGCGACGCCCCGTTCTCGGGCCTGCTCTATGCGGGGTTGATGCTGACCCCGGACGGGCCGCGCGTGCTCGAGTTCAACTGCCGCTTCGGTGATCCCGAGACGCAGTCGGTGCTGCCGCGCCTCGACGGCGACCTGCTGCCGCTGCTCTCGGAGGCGGCGACGGGGGACCTCCTCGGCGAGGCGGCGATCCGCGACGAGGCTGCAGTCACAGTCGTGCTCGCCGGTGGCGATTACCCGGAGCGCTCCGACAGCGGCACGCCAATCGACGGGATCGACGACGCCGAGGCCAGCGGCGCCGTCGTCTTCCATGCCGGCACAGCGCGTCAAGGCGACCGGCTTGTCACCAACGGCGGTCGCGTTCTCGCGGTGACGGCGACCGGCGACGACGTGGGCCAAGCTCGCTCCCGGGCCTATGACGCGGTGAGCAGGATCTCGTTTGCGGGGATGCGCTACCGCCGCGACATCGCGCTCGAGGCCGCGGAGAGTCATGTCCGCAGCTGAGGGGCCACTGGTCGGGATCCTGGTCGGGTCGGAGTCCGACCGGGAGCGCATGCAGCCCGCGCTCGACGAGCTCGAGGCGCGAGGGATCCCGCACGAGCTCGAGGTGCGCTCGGCTCATCGCAACCCGGATGCCGTCGCGGAGTACGCGCGCGGCGCGCGGAAGCGAGGGATCCGCGTGCTGATCGCGGGTGCAGGGTTGGCGGCCGCATTGCCTGGGGCGATCGCGGCGCACACCGACCTGCCGGTGATCGGCGTGCCGTTGCGCTCGAGCCTGAGCGTGCTCGACGGGCTCGACGCGCTGCTCTCGATCGCGCAGATGCCGCCGGGCGTCCCCGTGGCCGCGGTGGGCGTCGACAACGCGAAGAACGCCGCCGCGCTCGCCGCGCGGATCCTCGGCAGCTGAGCGTCCAGGACTCGCCGGCGATCCCGGACCGCAGCAACGCGGCGGGACCCATCCCTAACCCCCACCCACCCGGGGGACTTCAAGGGTGCCAGAGAACCACGCGCGTGGGTGTGTCGCGTGTGTGCCAAGGGTGTGACTCCTCGTCCCGGGCGTCTTCCTCTACGGGCTCTAGACTGCAGCGGGTGATCGTGCGCTATTCCCGACCCGAGATGGCCGCGGTCTGGTCGGAAGAGCGCAAGCTGGCGCGTTGGTTGGACGTCGAGCTTGCAGCCCTCGAAGCCTGGGCCGAGCTCGGCGCGGTGCCCGCGGACGCGGTGGCGGAGATCCGCGAGCGCGCGAAGCCGCCGACGCCTGAGCGCGTCGCCGAGATCGAGCGCGAGACGCAGCATGACGTCGCCGCGTTCGTTGACGCGGTCGCCGCTGACGTCGGGCCGGCCGGCCGCTGGTTCCACCACGGCCTCACCTCCTCGGATGTCGTCGACACAGCGCTTTCACTGCAGGTGCGAGACAGCGGCGAGCTGCTGCTCGACGCGGTCGAGCGGGCCTTCGACGCAACGGTCGCGCTGGCCGTCCGCCACAAGGACGACGTCTGCATCGGCCGCACCCATGGCATTCACGCCGAGCCGACGACGTTCGGCCTCAAGCTCGCCGGCTGGGCGTTCGAGCTCGACCGCAGCCGGCAGCGGCTGACTCGCGCGCTCGAGACGATGCGCGTCGGGAAGCTCTCCGGCGCCGTCGGCACCTACGCCGCGACCGACCCCGAGCTCGAGCGGCTGGCCTGCGAGCGCCTCGGGCTCGAGCCCGACCCCGTCTCGACGCAGATCGTGCAGCGCGACCGGCACGCGGAGCTTCTCTCCGCGCTGGCCCTCGTCGCGGCGTCGCTCGAGAAGTTCGCGCTCGAGATCCGCCACCTCGCTCGCACCGAGGTGGCCGAGGTCGCCGAGCCGTTCGGCAAGGGCCAGAAGGGATCGTCGGCGATGCCGCACAAGCGCAACCCGGTTGTCGCAGAACGCATCTGCGGCCTGGCGCGAGTCGTGCGCGCCAACGCTTTCGTCGGGCTCGAGAACGTCGCGCTCTGGCACGAGCGCGACATCTCGCACTCCTCGGCCGAGCGCGTCGTGATCCCGGATTCGTTCCTCGCGCTCGACTACATGCTCGAGCGCTTCGCCTGGCTGATGGAGAGCCTCGACGTCCGGCCCGAGCGGATGCGCCGCAACCTCGAGTCGGGTCACGGCCTCTTCTTCAGCCAGCGGCTCCTGCTCTCGCTCGTCGAGTCCGGGCTGCCCCGCGGCGACGCCTACCGGCTCGTCCAGCGGCACGCGCTGCGCTCTCACGAGGAGGAGCAGGACTTCCGCGAGCTCGTGCGCGCCGACGAGGAGATCTCCGGCCGCGTCGATCTCGACTCGATCTTCGAACTCCGTTGGTATACCCGTCACGTCGACGCCGTCTTCGAGCGGCTGGGCGAGCTCGCCCGGAAGGAGGAAGCGGTTCATGCCTGAAACGGCCACGCACGTCGGGAGCGGCATGGTGCGGGAGCTCTACGAGCTCGACGGCGACCGGCTGCTGCTCGTCGCAAGCGACCGGATCTCGACCTTCGACGTCGTCCTCCCCACCGACATCCCAGACAAGGGCCGCGTCCTCACGGGGCTCTCGGCGTTCTGGTTCGCGCGTACACGCGACGTGGTGCCGAACCACCTGCTCGCGCTGCGGCCGGACGGTCGCTCGACCGAGTGCCGCCGCCTCGAGATGCTGCCGCTCGAGTGCGTCGTGCGCGGCTACCTCACCGGCTCGGGCTGGAAGGACTACCAGTCGACCGGCGCCGTCTGCGGCCACGTGCTCGCCGAGGGCTTGCGCGACTCGGACAAGCTGCCGGAGCCGATCTTCACGCCGGCGACGAAGGCGCAAGAAGGCCACGACGAGAACATCGACCGCGACCGCGCCGCCGAGCTCATCGGGCGCCAGCGGCTCGAGGAGGTCGAGCAAACCGTGATCGAGCTCTACCGGTTCGCCTCCGAGTACGCGGCGGAGCGCGGGATCCTGATCGCCGACACGAAGTTCGAGCTCGGGCTCGACGGCGACGGGCGGCTGGTGCTCGCCGACGAGGCCTTCACCCCGGACTCGTCGCGCTTCTGGCCCGCGGACACCTACGAGCCGGGACGCGCACAGCCTTCCTTCGACAAGCAGTTCGTGCGCGATTACTGCGAGACCCTCGGCTGGGACAAAACCGCGCCGGGCCCTGAGCTGCCGGAGGACGTCGTCGCCGGAACCCGCGCGCGCTACGTCGAGGCCTTCGAGCGGCTGGCCGGGATCGAGTTCGACGCCTACCTCGCCGACCCCGACGTGGTGCTCGCGTGAGGGCGACCATCCTCGTGCGGCCCAAGCCGGGCATCCTCGATCCGCAGGGCGAGGCCGTGCAGAGCTCGCTTCGCCAGCTCGGCTTCAGCGTCGACGACGCGCGTGTCGGCCGCGTGATCGACCTGGAGCTCGACGACGTCGACGCGGCAACGGCACGGGCCGAGCTCGAGCGCGCGTGCGAGCAACTGCTCGCGAACCCGTTGATCGAGTCCTACGAGATCGCCCTCGACGGATGAGCGAGCGGCCCCGCCCGCGGATCGCCGTACTCGTCTTCCCCGGCTCGAACGACGACCGCGACGCAGCGCTCGCCCTGGAGCGGCTCGGTGCGGACGCGACGCTCGTCTGGCACGCCGAGCCCGAGCTGCCCGACATCGCCGCCGTGGTCCTCCCCGGCGGCTTCTCGTACGGCGATTACCTTCGCTGCGGCGCGATCGCGCGCTCCGCGCCGGTGATGGACGCCGTGCGGCGATTCGCGGCCGACGGCGGTCTCGTCCTAGGGATCTGCAACGGCTTCCAGGTCCTGTGCGAAGTGGGCCTGCTCCCGGGCGCGCTCCGCCCCAACGCGTCGCTCTCGTTCGTCTGCCGCGACGTGGCACTTCGAGTCGAGCGCGCCGACACGCCGTTCACGAGTCTCGCGGAACGCGGGCACACGCTCACGATTCCCGTCAAGCACGGCGAGGGTTGCTATTTCGCCGACGAGGAGCTGCTCGCAGAGCTCGAGGCGAACCGACAGGTGCTCCTGCGCTACGAGGACAACCCGAACGGCTCCGTCTCCGCGATCGCCGGGGTGACGAACGAGGCGGGCAACGTCTTCGGCCTGATGCCGCACCCGGAGCACGCGGTCGACCCGCTGCTCGGCTCCGACGACGGCACGTTCATCCTCGGCTCGCTCGTGAACGCGGCCGCCGAGCGGCTGCTCACGGCGGCTTGAGCCCGAGCGCCTCCGCCAGCCCCGGCCTCTGTGCGAGACCGGTGCGCAGCCTCTCGAGATCGCGACGACGTAGCGTGACAGGGCCACGCCGCGCGGACCCACCGGTCGTGTAGGCGAAGCGGACGAGCTGCTCGCCGCCCGCCGTCTCGAGCAGCTGGACGACGGACGAGAATCGCTTCTCGCCCGCGCGCTGGGCCAGCGTCAGCTCCTCGACGAGCTCCGCAGGGCCCCAGGGTGTCGCCGCCTTTGCCATTCCCCCACCGTAGCCCGGCACATGTGACGCGTGTGTGACGCCTTCGTGCCGAATCTGTGCCGCACGCGAATCACCACAACGAGGGACGCGCACGAGGCAAGTTCCCGCAATCGTCAGGAGGTGCCTGCTGCGGTCTCGCACCATCGCGCGTTCCTCCTCGGCGCCTCGGCCATACTCTACCCGGTGGTCTTCGTGGCCTTCCTCGTCGCGGAGAAGCCCGGTCTCGGCCTCGGCCACTTCTACTACTTCCCGATCGCGATGGTCGCGCTCGCGAGCGGCCCGCTGTGGGGTGCGGCTGCGGGCGTGGCCGCCACCGGCTTCTACACCGTCGGCATCGTGATCAACCCGCACCTGCCGCCCTCGGAGGTGCTGACTGCGGGCTCGACGGTGCGCTTCGTCACCTACACCTCGATGGGCGCCCTCGTCGGCTGGTTCGCGCACAGCCACCGCCAGCTCGCGGACCGGCTCCGCGTCTCTGCCGAGCGCGATTTTCTCACCGGGCTTCTCAACACGCGCGCCTTCGACGCGGCGCTGACGGCACGCCTCGAGCAGGGCCGCCCGTTCGGGCTCGTCCTCGCAGACATGGACAACATGAAGGAGATCAACGACGCGGAGGGCCACGCCGTCGGCAACGACGTCCTGCGGCTCGCGGGCGAGGTGCTGGCGCGCAGGCTCGAGGCCGGCGACCAGGTCGCGCGCGTCGGCGGCGACGAGTTCGCCGTGATCACGTCGCTGCCCGGGACCGACACGGTCCGTGCCCTCTGCGGCAGGATGACCGCCGCGCTCGCGGACGAGGGGATCAGCATGAGCTTCGGCTGGTCGGTGTACCCGCGCGACGGCGAGAGCTCGTTACTGCTCTTCCGCGCAGCGGACGAGCGCCTCTACGCGCAGAAGGTGATCCGCAGCCATCTCACCGCGGCCGAGGTCGTCGCGATGCCGACGCGGGCGGAGCGGCTCGCGCTGCGCTCCGAGCTCGGCTGACGAACAGCGCCGCCCACTGGTGCGGATCGAGCTGCGTCGGCTCGGCCCGCACGAATTGTCTTCCGCGACGGAATCCTTCGGCGACGAAGCGGCGGTAACCCGCCGCTAGGTCGAGCGGGACGAGCGGATCCGGGCGCCGCTCGAAGACGAGCACGCCCGCGTCCACCGAGGGCGGGGGCTGAAAGGCCGTGCGCGGGAGCCGGCGCGCGACACGCACCGAGTACCACGCTCCCCACACGACGCCGCTGACCGTGCTCGGCCACGGCAGCGCGCGCTTCACGGCAACGCCCCACTCCACGACGAGGTCGGCACGAACGAGCGGAACCCGCGAGTCGTCGAGCAGGTGCCGCAGGATCTCGTTCGTCCCGTGAAAGGGCAGGTTCGCAACCACGCGGAACGGCTCTCGCGGAAGCTCGACCTCGCGCGCGTCTGCCTCGACGACGTCGACGTTCGGCCAGCGGCCTCGAAGCCGCGGGGCGAGGCCCGGGTCGAGCTCGACTGCCACGACCTGCCGAGCGGCGAGCGCGAGCTCGGCGGTCAGCCGGCCGGTGCCGGCACCTAGGTCGACCACGAGCTCCTCAGACGCGAGGCAGGCGTCGCGGACGAGCTCCGCCGCGACCGGCTTGCGGAGGAAGTGCTGACTACGAGCGCGCCCCGACCGGCGCGCCGTGCGCGCGCGCCGCTCGGACACGGACCATCACCGAGAAGGTCGTCATCGGCTCGGGACGCTACCGGCTAGCCGCGTTCGATCAGCTCGATGCGGTAGCCGTCCGGGTCGCGGACGAAGCAGAGGCGCGAGCCGCCCTCGCGGATCGTGTACGGCGGCTTCTCCGGCTCAATGCCCTGCGTGGCCAGCCGCTCCAGCGCGCCGTCGAGGTCCTCCACGGTCAGCGCGACGTGGCCATAGCCCGTCCCGAGCTCGTAGGAGTCGACGCCGAAGTTGTGGGTCAGCTCGAGCTCGGGCGAGTCCTGGCCGGGGACGCCGAGGAAGTAGTTGACGGCCTCGTCGCGGATCGGCGACTCGCGGCGCTTCTCGAGGCCGAGCGCCTCGTAGAACGCGACCGAGCGCGCGGGGTCGGTGATCCGGTAGCAGGTGTGGATCAGCTCCACGGGCGGAAATCTAGCGCTCGACGCCACGAAGAGCCCGAGGGGTAGCCTGAGGCCCTCGATGGCAGCGCGCGAGAGGCCGACTTGGCAGCGCTTCGACGACGGCAGCCTCGACACCGGCGACTGCGCGCGCCCCACGGCCTGCTGGGCGGCCGGGGCGAACGGCCGCGTCACCTACTTGGTGCGCTGAGTCAGACCCGGGCGCCGAGGCCGGCTGCCCGCTCTAGCGCGCGTCTCGCCTACCACTACGGATCGAGATCCTCCCGCACGAGGCCGTAGATCACCCCGTCGACCCACTCGCCGTGGCGGTCGTACGCCTTACGGCGGGCGCCTTCGCGGATAAAGCCGGCCCGCTCCGCATGCGCCATGGCACGCTCGTTGAAGCCGTAGATCTCGAGCTGTAGCCGGTGGTAGCCAAGGTCGAAGATCAGGTGCTGCTGGAAGAGCTGGGCGGCGCGATCGGCCACGCGACGCCCCCGGAAGTCGGGATGCACCGCCAGCGAGCCGAGGTTCGCGATCTTGCTGCGGCCATTGGCGACCTCGAAGCCCATCAGCCCGGCCGGCGCGCCGTCGACCTCGATCACGAAGCGACCGTACTCCTCCGGGTCGGCCTGCGAGCGCTCGATCTCGGCGAGCATCCCCTCGCGGTCACGCGGGCGGATCACCGCCATGTACGGGTCGACGTCCTCGTGGGTCATCAGCTCGAGCAGGAAGTCGACGTCGCCGGGCTCGGCCCGGCGAATCGAGACCTCGCTCATCACGGCGAGGGCGCGGCGACCGGTTCCCGCCGCTGGAGCTTGACTGCTCCCGACCCGAGCGCGACGCCGCCGAGGATCAGCGCCATCCCGGCGAGCTCCTCCCAGGTCAGCGGCTCGCTCAGCAACAGCACTCCGTAGATGAGAGCGGTCATCGGCAGCAGGTAGGTGACGAGGCTCACGCGCGCGGCGCCGTCGGTGCGCAGCACGCGGTAGAAGAGGATCTGAGCCAGCGCCGTCCCGATCACGGCGAGCGCAACCACAGCGCCGCTCTCCTTCCAGCCCGGCACGTGCGAGGGGAGTTGCCAGAGTCCGAGCGGCAGCAGCACGACGAGACCGCCGATCATCGAGCTTGCCGAGAGCACGAGCCCGCTCGTGCGCGGGATCAGCCGCTGGCCCCAGAGGCTGCCGGCCGCGTAGGACACCGAGGCGACCACGACGGCCAGTGTTCCGGCCGCGCCCCACCAGCCGCCCTTCGGGTGGACGCCCGCAAGCACGCCCACGCCGACGAGGCCGACCAGGTAGCCGACGAGCCGCAGTCCGCGGACGCGCTCGCTCGGCTTCCAGCGGATCGCGAGCAGCACGACGAAGATCGGCATCGAGGCGTTCGCGATCGCGGCCACGCCCGAGTCGATGTGCCGCTCGCCCCAGGCGATCAGCGTGAAAGGGATCGCGCCGTTGACCACGCCGAGCGCGAAGCCCTCCCAGCCGAGGCCCTTCATGTCGGCGACCGTCTCGCCCCAGCCGCGCTGCACGGCGAGGACGACGAGCAGCAGCGAGGAGGCGATCACGAGCCTGATCAGGATCATCGAGGCCGGCTCGAAGGCCCGGTTCGCGACCTTGATGAACATGTACGACGCACCCCAGAACGCGGCGAGCAGGCCGATGTAGATCACGTACGAGCGCGACACGCGCCCGAGGCTACCGTCTGGCCCGCGCTACTTCTCAGGCGGTGCTCGACGCGCCAGGACTGCCTCCCTTAGTAGGCGATGATGATCGGGAGATTCGTGGACACGCCCGTCGACGCCGGCGCGTTCGGAAGCGTCCCCTGCGCCTGCGCGTGAACGGTCGTCCACACACCGTTCGGGAGCTGGCCGATAAGGAAGGCGCTCGTCTGCTTGGCGTTCCCCACAGTCGGGAGCGTCGTGCCCGCGTAGGCCGAGGCCAGGTAGTAGCGGCCCGAGTACGGGGCGACGAAGCCCAGCGGCGTCGAGTTGCCACGCCAGCCGGTGGCGACGAAGTTCGCCTTGATGTCGCCAGTGCGCGCGACCGGGGGGTTGCCGCCGCTATCCATGGCCGTCTGGTCGTAGATGCCGAGCTCGACCGAGGTGAGACCCGCGCCGGCCACGGACACCGGCACGGCGAGGTGGTCGATCTTCGCTCCCGCCGGCAGCCAGATGCCGACGAGCCTCGAGTTCGCCTGGATGGCGTAGTAGGTCGCGTCCCACTCACGAGGGTCGAACGTCCACGCCGTCAGACCAAAGGCCTGCGCCAGTTCTCCGCCCGGGTCGCCCTTCGCTCCCGGAGTCCCCGCGGGACCCTGCCCGCCGGTTGCGCCCTTCGGACCAGCCGGACCTACCGGTCCGGGGACCGTCGAGCCGGAACCAGCCGGCCCCTGGGGGCCGGTTGCGCCCTTCGGACCAGCCGGACCCTGCGCGCCGGTTGCGCCCTTCGGACCAGCCGGACCCTGCGCGCCGGGGACCGTCGAGTCAGCACCAGTCTGCCCCTGCGCGCCGGTTGCTCCCTGCGGACCTGCAAGGCCACGCGGACCGCGATTGCCTTTCAGCGCCTTGATCGTCGTCTTCGCCAGATCCGCCCTGAGCAGCGAGCCGTTGACGACTTGCGGTGACGCGACGCTGTTGCGGGGAACCAGCGCATTCGTGGCCGCGACGGACGTTCCACCGAGCGCGACGAACATCGCCAGCAGCGCAAGGTGGTGCCGGCGCACGTACTGAAAGATCGACCTCCCCAAAGCTCTGACCTCCGACCTCGGATAACGGAAGTAAAAGATACTGCCCGTTAACCTTTCGCGGGAACCACCAGCACGTCAAGTTGCGAACATGCGTTCGCAACGTCGCCCCCGCGTCGAGCTCGGGAGTCTCATGGAGCGTGCTTCAGGGGCCGACGTGGCCCCGCGGCTGCATCTGCCGGCAGCGGCTCCCCGGCAGAAGCCGGTAGTTGCCGCTCGCGGGGTCGACAAAGCGAGGATCGGCACCGAGGTTTCGCTGCGGGCTGAACCCGACCCGGGTCGAGGGAAAGGCCCCGGCTGGGTTGTTCGAGAAGCAGTTCCCGCTGAGCACGTTCCCGACCCCGACCGGCCCTTCCCAGGAGGAGGTGGCGCCCCAGCGTCCATTCCCGGTGAAGATGTTGTGCCTGACGAGGTTGTGCGAGGAGGCGGCTGTCGGCGAGCCCCCGAAGACGAGGCCGCTCTCGGTCAGGCTGCGCACGACGACGTTGCGCTCGACGAGCGTCGACTGGGCGTCGGAGTAGAGATGGATTCCGAAGCCGCCGCTCTCGTAGACGTAGTTGTCGCTGATCCTCGCCCCGCGAGAAGAGCTGGCATAGACCCCGTGCTCGAAGGGGCTCGAGCGCCGCCCACAGTCGTGGATACGGTCGTGGTCGATCAGCACGCCCTGCGGGTGACTGCCGCTCGGGTTGCCGATGATCACGCAGCTCTGTGCCAGCTGGCGATTGGTGAGCTCGTCGTGGTCGAGCCTGGCATGGTCGGCGGCGATCTGGATCGTGTTCTGGCTGCTGCAGGATCCGTCGATCTGGAGCCTGGTCAGCCGCCAGTAGGCCGCGCCGGGCAGGAAGATCGTAAAGCCACAGATGGTGGCGCTCGCTCCCGGAGCTGCGCGAAGTGTCAGGCGAGCGCCGCGCGCGCCGGCCTGGCGCAGGTGGAGATCCCCGAGATAGCGCCCCGAGAGCAGACAGCCCGTCTGCCCCGGCCGCAGCGCTTGGGCGAGGCGCGAGGCGGTCGCAAACGGCGAGCGCCGCGTGCCGCGGTTCGAGTCGCTTCCGTGCGGGGCTGCGAAACGCTGACAGGGCGGGCTCTTGATCCTTGCGCGGCGGCCCGACGAAGCAAACGCCGCCCCCGCTAGAACAGCGGCCGCCGCGAGCAACGCGAGTGCGACCAGTTGCCATGGAAGGAATCGCCCCATGTCGTCAGGATCATCGGCAGCCCGCAGGCCCCGCTTGAATCGCTGGAGATTTCGCCAATTCAACGGCGAGACGGCCGAGACTTACCTAGGGTCTTGAGCTCATGGCGGGCTCGGACGAATCGCGACGCAGGGTCACTCGGCAGCAGATTCTGGCGTTCCGGCGACGGGTCGGCGCGCTCGACGAGCGCATGCCGATGGGCTCGAAATCGCTGCGGCGCGCAGCATGGGCCGGCCTGCAGGACAGCATGCCGAGAGCCGCGCTGCTCTCGTTGCACGCGCGCGTAGACGGGGTCGGTCCGTCGACGTGGGAGCATCCGTCGCTAGTCCAGCTCTGGGGCCCCCCGCTACAGCACCTACGTCGTGCCGAGGCGCGACTTCGCGCTGTTCTCGCTCGGGAGGCTTCCCGACAACGCGACGGGCCGGCTGAGGGCAGAGCGCATGGCCGAGCGGCTGCACACCCACCTCGACGGCAGGCGGATGACCGACCGCGAGGCCGGGCGCGCGCTCGGCGTCGGCAACGCGCTCAGGTACGCCGCCACGACGGGCACGGTCGCGATCCGCTGGGAGGGCGCGCGTGCGCCCGTCGTCTGGACGGTCGCCGCTGCTGCGGTCGACCCTGCCGATGCGACTCGCGAGCTCGCTCGACGGTATCTCCACGTCTTCGGCCCGGCGACGGCCGACGGGTTCGCCCGCTGGGCGGGGATCTCCCGGCGCTCGGCGGCTGACGCATTCGCGTCTCTGGAGGCATCACTGCTGCCGGTTCGTTCGCCGCTCGGCGACGAGTGGCTGCTCGCAGAGGACGAGCCGGCGATGCTTGCCGACGAGACGGTCGCCGCGCCCGCGCGCCTGCTGCCGAGCGGCGACGCCTACTGGCTGCTCGACGGAGCAGAGCGGGCGCTGCTCGTTCCGCGCGAGGATCAGCGGAAGCGCCTCTGGACGCCCCGCGTGTGGCCGGGCGCGCTGCTCGTCGAAGGCGAGATCCGCGGAACGTGGAGGCGGGCGCAGCACACCGTACGGATCGACGCCTGGACACGCCTTTCGCACCGGATGCGCGATGCGATCGAGGCCGACGCCAACTCCCTGCCGCTTCCCGGCCTCGACCGGCCGATCGAGGTGGTTTGGGAGACATAAGCCGCGCCTCCCCTGCATCGAGGCGCCTGGTGTCACGTTCTTGCGCCAGCGGCACTGTCATCTGTGTGAGCCAATCGGCTGAGGAACCACTCGCGTCCTGACTCCCAACCCGATCCGAAAGGTCTACTACAACATCACCGTCACTAGACTCTCGGTCGCGGTCGCACTCATCATCGGCATGATCGAACTCCTGCAAGTGACGGCTGCAAAATTCTCGCTCAGCGGCGGCTTCTGGACCTTCCTGGACAACCTCGACTTCGGCGAGATCGGCTACGTCGTGGTTGGCCTCTTCGTCGCCGCCTGGGCGTTTTCGGTAGTTCTCTGGAAGACCCGGCGCATCGAGGCCCGCTGGGGCGAAATGCTCGACCGTAACCAAGAGGAAAGCGAACGAACCCAGAGGCCGAGCCGAGAATCGAGCGCAGCTCGATCGCCCACTGTCACTTCAGTGTCTTCAGGTAGGCGACGAGGGCCTTGAGGTCGCCATTCGAGATGATCCCGCCCCAGTGGGGCATGCTCACAATCGGGGCGCGTCCGAGCACACTGCCCGTGCGGATCATCTGCGTGATTTTCATATCCGTGCCGAAGTCATGGCGGAAACCGGTACCCGAGAGCGGCGGGATTGCCTTATCGGGTGCCTGCGGGTTCGGGACGCCGCCGAGGCCGTTGGGGCCGTGGCAGTTGATGCAACCGTCGCGCACGTAGAGCGCGGCGCCTGCCACTGCCAGGCCCTGGCTTTGCGGCACCGGTACCGGAGTCGCGTCCGACACCGCGGGCAGGCCTGCGTGGAGGTAGTCGACGAGCTCGTTCACCTGCCGCGTCGAGATCACGGCGCCCCAAACGGGCATGTACGGCTTAGTCGGGTTCGCCGACTCGCCGAGGCCGTGGTCAATGATCTTGCGGAGCTGCGCCGAGGTCAGAGCCTTGCCGACCGCCGCCAGCGCGGGAACATCTTGAGAGACGCCTCCCATTCCCCGGTCGCCATGGCACTGGCCGCAGGCGAATTGGACGAAGACATGGGCGCCGGCGGCGACCTCGGGTGATACGGAAGCTGCGCCAGTCGGCTCCGGTGAGCCGGCGACGGTCACCGTCTGCGTCTGGTTCGTGTAGTGGCCGGCTGCCCAGGCGACGACGCCAACGGCGAACACGAGCGCAAGCCCAACGCCCAGGAGGACTAGGCCGAGTTCGTTGCGCCGCTCCTTCATCTAGCCCACCCTTTCTCGTGTTCGACGCCGGGGATCAAGGCGACGATAAGCGTCGCACGGGGCCAAGATCTCTGGCAAGTGCGCCCGTCACGGCCAATCCCCGGAAGGAGTGCGCTGACGACATGCGTCCACGGCGGTCGCGGTCCGAGATCCGCACGCCGGCGCAGTCTCGATCGTCTAGCGTGCCGCCGAGTCCCGGGCTATGGCGTTTTCCACAAGCTGTTAGTCACTGCGACGGTGCTCAGTGTATCGTGCGCCTTGCTTCAGTCGCTCGGACAGAGCCTGTGCCGGAGAAGTGGGGTCATGGTGCGGCGTTTGTTCCTTAACGCTCGACTGCTGCTCCTGTGGAAAAAGTCGCGTCGCGTTCCAGAGGTCGACGTGTAGTCGTTCGATCTCTTCAACGAGCATCAGGATCGCCCGGCCAGCCGCAGCGACCTCTTCGCGCCCGTCGCGCCTCAGGCCCTCACCCCAGCGGTGGAGCAGCTCGAGTTTCTCCTCGTCGAGCACTGAGCGAGGCGATCTATCCGACAAAGGATTCTCCAAGGGCCGCAACTGAATCCCTACGTTACGAGATGCTGCCGCCGGTTCGTAGAGCACCGCGCCAGACTAGCCTCAGGTTCCCACAGAGGAAAGGAAGCGCTGGTGGAGACATTCCCGAACACTGGCACATGCCAGTGGACTCGTGCTCCGCGTCGGCTGGCTCGTCCTGGCCGCCAACTTCCTCTACCTGGCTATGGGAACTGCGCCAGCCCGAAGAGGGATAGCTCGGGCTCGAACCGGGGCCGGTGGCCTGGTCGCGGGCCGGGCGTGCCGAGCATCGGCTCTGGGCAGCCACATAACCGGCAGGCTGGTCGGTGCGTTTCCCATGCGGCGTCTGGGGAGTGCTTGCCGAAGGGGACAGACGGCATTCTCACACGACACCTCCTCAGGCGCCCATCCGCAGCGTCCCCAGCGTAGCAATCTGCGCCTTAGGGCACACGACACCGAGGCTGGCCGACTGTCCTCCTCGACGGGCACGAGGCAGCCAGATCCGGAACAGGGTAGGTCGTGCTTGCACCTAGCCCGTCAGGGGTCGAGAATGGGCTGAATCGGGGCACGTTCTAGGAGAGGAGCTCAGCATGGTGGATCTTCGTCGCAGAAGCCTGTCGACGGCTCGCGTTTTGGGGATCGCCGGCCTTCTCGCGGTGTGCTGCACCGGCACGGCGATCGCTGCGGTGCATTCCTCGAGATCCCATGCGGTGACCGCTACGAAGCTGGCCGGAAAGTGGAAGGGTCACTACAGCGGCGCCGTCTCGGGGCACTTCACGATCCACTGGAAGCAAACGGGGACGAAGCTAAGCGGAACGATCAAGCTTTCGAACCCAAGCGGCACGTACAACATCGACGGCAGCGTGACGCACCACACGAAGATCAAGTTCGGGGCCGTCAGCGTCGGCGCCACCTACAAGGGCACATGGAAGGGCTCGAAGATGTCGGGCACCTGGAAGAGCGGCCAGGGAGGCGGCACCTGGAGCGCGCGCAAGGCCTAGCGGAGCGCGAGCTCTCCAGCGCTAGGAGAGCGCGATCAGTAACGGCGACGGCCTGATGATCTTCTATGGGATGGCGCGGCTCACGGCCTCGGACGTCTCTTCGGAACGCCGACACCTCCGCTCATGTCGGAGCGAACGCGCTCTCCACTCCGCCCCACACGGGCCCTTGACGAGTCCGCGCGCGAGTCGGCTCGCCGCTCTGGCCGCACCCCGAGTAGAAGCAACCGATTGAGACTGGCCGAGACGCCCGCGGGGGCGCTGTTCAATGGCCGGTCGAGACAGCGAAGCGCGTGCTCGTGTCGTTCCGGGCGTCAGGGGTCATTCCGGAACACTGGCCCATGTCAGGCCCCTATCACCTGAGTAGCTAGAGGCGCTAAACGGCAGAATGGCGGTACGCTCGGGCTAGGCGTCGTACTGGCCTCCGAGTTCCGCCGCCTGGGGCTTACCTTTGTGCCCGCCTTCTTGCAGGATCGCCGGGACCTCGGGGTCGGAGACGAAGCTCTGCCAGCCCGCCCCATCCCAGTCGAAGAGAACCCAGACCCTGTCCTCCTCATTGGGATCGCGAAAGACGGTCGAACCCTTGGACCCGTGCTGCTTTCGCTTCTCAGCGCCCTTCGTTGAGAAGATTTCCAGGAAGCGATCGAAATCCTCGACCTGTGTCGTTGCCAGGATCATTTCTCTCCTCCTCTATGGGAAGCGTCGTCGCGCCTCTGCGACATAGCCGTGCAGTATCGCACTCGTCGTAGTTGGTGTGGCCCACCCAGTCCGAGCACGGGAGCTTCGAGTGTTCGGAGTGCGGCCTGCGCTTTTGCCCGGCGAAGCCGGCGAAGACTGGCGCGCCGTGTCAGATGGCCTGGGGGAGCTGAGTAGGTGGTAGAGGCCAGAACCTCAAGGGACATTCTTGAACACTGGCCCAAGCGAGGCATCTCGTGCCTACGCCCGCCGTTCAGGCTGTGCGCAGCGCGTCGATCGTCGCGGTCTTGACGAGGTCGGAGACCGCCCGCGCCAGATCGCGGTCGGACGTGATGAAGGCGTCCGCCTGGAGCTGCGTCAGCGCAACGAATTCGGCGTCGAACGTTGTCTCCCACCCCAGGCGATCCGCGACCGTCCAGGCCGTCCGCTGGAGCACCTTGTCGCCGAGGAAGCGAACCTTCAGCGAGTTGATCCGCGTCACACGCTCGATCCCCTCTGCGGCCGAGATCTCATTTCGGCGGGCGGCCTCGTACAGCGCCGACAGCGCCTGCGAGCGAACAAGCGTCGGCGCGACGAGCTTGTGTTCGGCGGCGACCTCGATCTCGCCGGCGGCAATCCGAAGCAGCGTCTCGCAGTCGACGACGAAGCGGGTCACGCCGCAGACCCTATGCGCGCGTGCCGCCGGATAGACGCCTTCCCTCTGGTGACATTCCCGCCCTGGCCCAAGCGAGCGCGGGCTTAGTGGAACACGCAGTAGACGTTTGCGCGCAGCGTGTGGCCAGCGCGGATCCGAACCCTTCGAGTGCAGAACTGGTGCATCTGCGGTGGCGCGTTTCCGCGCGTGCCGACTGTGTAGCGGCCGGCGCGCAGGTCGAAGCGATATCGCTGCCCCTGCCTGATGCGTGCGGTCGTAATGACAACGCCGCGTGAGATGATCTGGACGAGTCCCACGCTGGCCCAGGTGAGCGTGCGAGGATTTAGCCCGTGATCGTGAGACCGCAGCGGAGCGAAGACTACGAGGCGGTTAGGCACATCTACACCGAGGCGTTTCGGCGGCCTGAGAACCCTGACTCGGTCCCGGCTGAGGTCCCGCTGTTCGAGGCGCTGTGGGAGGCGGGCGACGCCCTTCCCGAGTTCTCGTTCACGGCGCAAACCGAGAGCGGGGCGGTCGGGCACGTCACGGCAAGCAAGGCGACCGTCGCCACCGACTCAGTTGTTGCCGTAGGACCGATCGGCGTCCTTCCGGAACATCAAGGCATGGGCATCGGGAGCGCCCTGATGGACGCGCTTCTCACCGCTGCTGACGTCGGGCATGTGCCACTGATCGTTTTGCTCGGCTCACCGCAGTACTACAGCCGCTTCGGGTTCCGTCCCGCAGAGCAGCTGGGCGTGACACCTCCGGAAGCAGGATGGGGAGATGCCTTCCAAGCTCGACCTCTGACCGCCTACACATCACTCGTCGCTGGACCGTTTCAGTACGCGCCGGCCTTCTCACCCTAGGCGCCTCCGGGGGTCATTCCGGAACACTGGCCCAGGCGAGGCTTACACCGATCGGTCTGAGGCTTGGCGTCATTCCGGGACGCGACGCGTCGTTCGACGCACCGGACGAAAGGGCGGCTCGACGCGATCGCTCGCATCTGAGTCGGCGAACGGTACAAATTCCGCCGTGGATCCGGCGACGAGATAGCGGTCAGACGCGGCGACCGCCGCGCGTGATTGGCGCAGGCGCCGACGCTGCTTTCGAGGCGGCCTCGGATGCTGCGTGCCCCCGCTACGACTTGGAGGTACACGGAATGATTCGTCAGAACCTGCTCTCCGACGCATGGGATGGAGAGAACGAAGAAGCCGGGACTCGGCATCGGATCTTCTGGCGGCCGGACGACGCCAGGATGGGAGCAACGCTGTACGAACTGGCCCCGGACGCGCCTGAGATGCGGGTGCATATGCACTTCGGAGCCGAAGAGATGTTCTTCGTCCTGAGCGGTCGTCCCGTCTTCCGGAACCAACACGGCGAAGAGGAATTAGCCCCGGGTGACTTCGTCTTCTGTCCTGAGGGACGTGCCGGACTACACACGTTTAGTAACCCCACCGAAGAACCCGCTCAGATACTCGCGATCAGTGCCGGGAGCTTCCCGGACGTCGTCGCCTACCCTGAACACGGATATGCATGGGTGGCGACTCGCGATCCCGATCCCGAGCTACTCGCGAGAGGCGGCGACCCCGGCATCATCGCTCGGTTCGAGATCCCGATCGAGTAATCGCTCGGCCGTATCGCCCCATCGCCAGAGCCGAAGAGGCCGCTCTCGAGAGCGGCCTCTTCGCTTACCCATCGGATTCAAACGAGGAACAAGCGGACTCGAACCTGGGCTCGGGTGACACTCCGGAACGCTGGCCCAGGCAAGCGTCGTCTCTCTCGGTGGAGGCGGGCTTCGCCGGGAGTCTCAGCTGTGCCGGGAGGGGGGCGAGCGGGTTTCCCCCATGAAGCGAGCGCGCCGTAGGCGCGCGAAGCGCACGCCGCCGCTGCCAAAGGCGACGCCGCCGAGGATCAGCGCGAGGCCGCCGAACGCCGCCGCGCCGAAGCGCTCGCCGAGGAAGATCGCGCCGTAGCCAAGCGCGATCGGCGGGATCAGGTACGTGACGAGCGAGGCATAAGCAGCACCCGCGCCGGTGATCAGGCCGAAGAAGAGCAGGTAGGCGAGCGCAGTCCCGGGGATGCCGAGGGCGAGGACCGAGCCGATCGTCTTCCAGCCGGGCATGTGTCCCGGCGCCTCGGCGACGCCGACCGGCAAGGCGACGAGGGTCGCGATCACCGTGGATGCAAAGGCCACCACGATCGGCCGCACCGGCTTCAGGTAGCGGCCGGTCATCAGTCCGCCGACGCCGTAGCAGAAGGCCATCCCGACGACGGCGAGCGCGCCGAGCACCTTGCCCTGCGGCTGGGCGCCGACGAGCAACGCGACCCCGACGAAGCCGACGACGACCCCCAGCAGGCGCACGCCGGTCACGCGCACCTCGCGGAAGGCGACGAACGCGATCACCGCATTGAAGATCGGGACGGACGCCTGGATGATCGAGGCGAGCCCGGAGTCGATCCGCGTCTCGCCCCACGAGAGCAGCCAGAACGGGATCGCCGTGTTCACGAGCGCGACGGCGATCAGCCACCACGCGTTCTCGCGCAGCTGCTGCAGCGTGTCCCTCGTGCCGACGACGAACGGCACGAGCAGTCCCAGGGTCAGCGCGGCAAGCCCGAGCCGCCCCGTGATCAGCGTCGCCGGGGTCAGCTCGCGCACCGCCACCTTGATGAAGAGGAACGACGCGCCCCACAGCAGCGCAAGCCCGATCAGCATCGAGAGATGGCGACGGTTCATTCCTAGAGCGGTTGGTTTGACGTCATTTGGGCCGACCGGTCAGTGCAGACGGACGCACGAGCAAAGCTCGCACGTCCTGGTGTCGGCATCGCAAGCGATGCCTTAGCAAACGGCGTCTGGACGCGTCCTGTGAGGTGAATAGACTCGACTCTCTGACGAGGGTCTCTGAACAGTCGCTCCACCGCGCGCTCGGGCTGACCAACTCCGAGTACTCGCGCATCGGCGAGCTGCTCGGGCGCGAGCCCAACCACTTCGAGCTCGCGGTCTTCTCGCTGCTCTGGTCGGAGCACTGCGGGTACAAGCACTCGGCGCGGCTGCTGAAGCGGCTGCCCTCCGCGGGCGAGCGGGTTGTGCAGGGGCCTGGCGAGAACGCCGGCGTGATCGACCTCGGCGAGGGCGAGGCTGTCGCGTTCAAGGTCGAGTCACACAACCATCCATCCGCGGTCGAGCCGTTCCAGGGTGCGGCCACGGGGGTCGGCGGGATCCTGCGTGACATCGTCGCGATGGGCGCGCGCCCCGTGGCGCTGCTCGACGGGCTGCGCTTCGGCGCGCCCGACTGGAGCTTCCGCCGCGCCGTCGCCGGGATCGGCCACTACGGCAACTGCGTCGGCGTGCCGACGGTCGGCGGCGAGACGGTCTTCGACGAGGCGTACGCGGGGAACTGCCTCGTCAATGCGATGTGCGTCGGCCTCCTGCCACGCATACGCGTTCTGGGATCTCGCGCCACCGGCCCCGGAAACGTGATTCTCTTGTATGGCGCCACCACCGGCCGCGACGGGATCGGCGGCGCCTCGGTGCTCGCGAGCCAGGAGCTCGGCGAGGGATCCGAGGAGAAGCGGCCCTCCGTGCAGGTCGGTGACCCGTTCACCGGCAAGAAGCTGATCGAGGCCTCTCTGGAACTCGTCGAGGCCGGGCTCGTCGAATCGCTGCAGGACTGCGGCGCCGCCGGGCTCGCGTCCTCGCTCGCCGAGATGGCGCGCGACGGGGCCGGCGTCGGCGTCCACCTCGACCGCGTCCCGCTGCGCGAGGAGGGGATGGAGCCGTGGGAGATCATGATCTCGGAGAGCCAGGAGCGGATGGTCGCGGTCGTCCGGCCCGAGCGGCTCGCCGAGGTCGAGGCCTTGCTCGAGCGCTGGGAGCTCCACCACTCGGCGATCGGCGAGGTGACCGGCACCGAGGAGCTGCGCGCCTTCTTCGACGACGAGGTCGTCGGCGAGATCCCCGCTGCCTTCCTCACCGACGAATGCCCGCGCTACGAGGTCGACCGGCTGGAGGTGGCGCGGCCGCGCGCCGAGGTCGACCCGGTCAATCTCGAGCCGAAGGGCTGGATCTACGAGCAGTACGACCAGCTCGTCCTCTCGCGCACGGTGCGGCGGCCGGGGCTCGACGCGGCCGTGCTGCAGCTGCGGCCCTCGTGGCGCGGGCTCGCGGTCTCGCTCGACGGGCCGCCGCTCGGCGAGCGCGAGCCGCGGGCGGCGGGCAGGCAGGCCGTGCTCGACGCGGCGCGCAACGTGGCCTGCGCCGGCGGCGAGCCGCTCGCGCTGACGGACTGCCTCAACTTCGGCAACCCCGAGAAGCCGGAGATCGGCTGGGAGCTCGCGGAGGCGATCGACGGGATCGCGGAAGCGGCGAACGCGCTCGGGATTCCGGTCGTCTCGGGCAACGTCTCGCTCTACAACGAGACCGATGGGCGCGCGATTCCGCCGACGCCCGTGGTCGGTTGCGTGGGTCTGATTCCGGACGTGCGCGAGGTCCCGCGCGGCTGGCGGCCGGGCGACCGCGTGTGGCTGGCCGAAGGTGACGAGATTCAGCTGATCGGGTGGCTGTGGCGCAACGCGTCGAATCTCTCGCTCGCCCACGACGTGAGCGACGGTGGCCTCGCGCTCGCGCTCGCCGAGGCCTCGGCGTTCAGCGGGCACGAGTTCAGCGCGGACGCGGAGGCGCCGTACAGCTCGGTCGTCCTCGCCGGCCCGAAGCCGGACTGGCCGAATGTGCGCGAGCTCGGGACGGTGCGCTGATGTGCGGCGTCTTCGGCATCCGCGCACCGGAGCGGGACGTCGCGCGCGTGACCTACTTCGGGCTCTTCGCACTCCAGCACCGCGGCCAGGAGTCGGCCGGAATTGCCGTCTCCGACCAGGGCCGCCTGACCGTCCTGCGCGACATGGGCCTCGTCACGCAGGTCTTCGACGAGCAGAAGCTACACGGCCTCCACGGCGACACAGCGATCGGCCACACGCGCTACTCGACCACCGGCTCGACGCACTGGGCCAACGCGCAGCCCCTGATCCAGCGCGGGCGCGGGCGGACGGTCGCGCTCGGGCACAACGGCAACCTGGTGAACGCGGCCGAACTGCGCGACGCGCTCGCCGACGACGGGGTGACGCTCGCCACGACCTCCGACACCGAGGTGATCGCCGCGCTCGTCGCAAACGGCGAGGCACCGCTCGAGGACGCCATCGCGGCCGCGATGGCGCGGCTCGAGGGCGCGTTCTCGGTGGTCGCACTTTCCGAGGGGACGCTGATCGGCTTCCGCGACCGCCACGGCTTCCGGCCGCTCTGCCTCGGCCGCGGCGAGCACGGCGAGTGGATCCTCGCCTCGGAGACCTGTGCGCTCGACCTCGTCGGCGCAGAGCTCGAGCGCGAGCTGGCGCCCGGCGAGCTCGTCCTGATCGACGAGGACGGCGTCCGCACCCGGCAAGCGGTCGAGCCGGCCGAGCACGGCTCGCTCTGCATCTTCGAGTTCTTCTATCTCGCGCGCCCGGACACACGGCTCGACGGCGTCGAGGTGCACGGAGCACGCGTCCGGATGGGCGAGCGGCTCGCTGCCGAGGCGCCGGTCGAGGCCGACCTCGTGCTGCCGATCCCGGACTCGGGCACTCCGGCCGCGATCGGGTTCTCGCGCGCGAGCGGGATCCCGTTCTCGGAGGGCCTGATCAAGAACCGCTACGTCGGCCGCACGTTCATCCAGCCCGACCAGGGCCTGCGCGAGCAGGGCGTGAAGCTGAAGTTCAACCCGCTCGGGGAGGTCGCAGGCAAGCGCGTGGTGGTCGTCGACGACTCGATCGTCCGCGGCAACACGACGCGCAAGATCGTCCAGATGCTGTTCGAGGCCGGAGCCGCCGAGGTGCACGTGCGTGTCTCGGCGCCGCCGGTGATCGGCCAGTGCTTCTACGGCATCGACCTCGCCGAGGAGGACGAGCTGATCGCGAGCAACCGCTCGGTGGAGGAGGTGCGCAAGCACATCGGCGCCACCTCGCTCGCCTACATCTCGCTCGAGGGACTGCAGGAGTCGACCCTGCGGCCGGCCTCGGAGCTCTGTCGCGCCTGCCTCACGCGGGACTACCCGACGGCGGTCCCGCGTGAGGGCGCGAAGCTCAGGTTCGAGCCGGCTAGGGCCTAAGGCGTTCGCTTGCGACGCCGACCAAAGAGGTCGGACCGGCTTTGCCGGTCCGACCGTCCTCAGCTACTGCTCGAGGACGCGGCTCGCCTTCGCGATGCCGCGGCTGACGAGATAGAACGCAGTCAGAACCGTCGTCACGGTCACCCAGTACCGGGTGTCGACCGTCTTGGCGATGATCCAGATCAGGGTGAAGATGACCTCGATCACGAAGTAGAGCGCGAACTCCGCGTTGCCCGGGATCGGCATCCGGGCGCCCGAGGGGATACTCGGCATCCCCATCGTCGGGCGGGACGCGCCCGTGGTTCCGCCGGGCTGCTCCGGGGGAGTCGTCGACATGCCAGCTCTCCTTTCTTCAGGCCGCTAGGCCAGGGACGTGCACGATTTCCAGCTTGATGCCGTCGGGATCGTAGAAGAACACCGCGTAATACCCCGGCGTGTACCAATACTCCTCCGGGCCGCTCTCGATCTCGGCGCCCTGCGCTTGGAGCCACTCGGCCCGCTCGTTGACCGCGGCACGCGAGGCCGCGTCGAACGCGAGGTGGTGCAGGCCGACCCGGTAGCGGTCGTACGGGGCGTCGCTCTGGGTCTTGGCCTCGCGCAGGCCGAGCGAGCTGCCGGAGCCCGAGAGGTACCAGATCGTCTCGCCCCGTTCGCCCTCGACCTCGCCGATGCGGTGGTAGCCGAGCGGCGCGAGCAGCTCGCGGTAGAACGCCAGGCTGCGCTCGATCGAGGAGACGACGAGGTCGACGTGGTGGACGCCCATGTGCCGAGCGTTACGTTCCTCACTCCGGCTGGTCTTCCTGCACAATCGGGCCCCAGTGCCTCTTCCAGTGATGGTGCCCAGGTCCACGGTCGCTAGCACCAAGCCAGCGGCCGCACTCGTCCGCCGGCCAGGCCGGTTGCCTGGCCTAGGACGAGGGTGGGCGCCGGCGCAGCGTGATAGCGGGCGTGGGACGGGCAACCATCGCTGGAAGAGGCACTAATGGAGCTGTTCCATTACCACCTGGTCACGAGCAACATCCGTGAGGTCGAGGCGCGGTATCTCGCGCAGCTCGGCTTCCGGCTGGTGGCGCGGCACGGGCGGATCGGCGAGGACCAGGTGCACTACGAGGCGGGGGTCTCGTGGGAGGAGCTCGAGCGCACCGGCTTCCGCCACCGCCTCTCCGAGCTCGAGCGCGGCGCCGTGAACGTCGTGGTACAGTCGGGCCAGTGGCCGCTGCCGCGGGTCGACCACCTCGGCGTGGCGCTCGACGACGACGAGTTCCACCAGGTGCTCGAGCGGGCGACGCGGCTGCAGCTGCGCGTTCAGGAGTACCCGGGCCGGCGCACCTTCGTCGCCACGGACGCTGGCTACCGGCTCGAGGTCCACCCGCAACGGGACTGGATCGACGAGCTGCTCGGGAACGTCGACGAGCTGCGGCTGACCGAGCTCCACCTACGCGCCGACGACCCGGAGGCGAAGACCGAGGCGCTCAGCATGCTCCTGGACATCGACCAGTCGGATGGCCAGGTCGTCCTCGGCGACACCGCCGTACGGTTCCTGCCAGAAGGCCCGCGCGGGCGACCGGAGCTGTACGCCGAGGTCTTCGACTAGCCGCGCCGCCTTCTAGACTCGCCCGGTGAGCTCCGGGGGCAGGACCTACGAGGAGGCAGGGGTCTCGCTCGCTGCCGCCGACGAGGTGGTCGAGCGCCTGCGCGGCGCGGTCGAGTCGACCGGCGCGACCGGCTTCGGCGCCTTCGCCGGGCTCTACCCGCTCGACGAGCGGAAGCTGCTCGCGGCCTCGACCGACGGGGTCGGCTCGAAGCTCGTGCTCTCGCGGCGGGCCGGACGGCTGCGCGATGCGGGCCGCGACCTGGCTGCGCACTGCATCAACGACGTGCTCACGACCGGAGCCGAGCCGCTCTTCCTGATGGACTACGTCGCTGCCCACGAGCTCGACCTCGCGCAGGTCGCCGAGCTCGTCGAGGGCGCGGCCGAGGTCTGCCGCGAGGCCGGCTGCGCACTGATCGGCGGCGAGACCGCCGAGCTGCCGGGTGTGTACCGCGAGCACGAGCTCGACTTCGCCGGGACCTGCGTGGGGATCGTCGACCGGGAGCGGCTGATCGACGGCTCGCGCTGCGAGCCGGGAGACCTCGTGCTCGGCCTTCCCTCCTCCGGCCTGCACACCAACGGCTTCTCGCTCGTGCGCCGGCTCGTCGGCGAGGGCGACTTCGACGCCGACCTGCTGCTCGCGCCGCACCGACTCTACCGCGACGAGCTTCGAGCGCTGCGGGAGCGCACCGACGTGAAGGCGCTCGCTCACGTGACCGGCGGCGGGATCCTCGGCAACCTCACGCGCGTGCTGCCCGACGGCGTCGCGGCGGAGATCAAGTGGGACTCGTGGGCGCGGCCGCCGGTCTTCGCCTGGCTTGACGAGCAGGGCGTCGACGAGGAGGAGCAGCGGCGAGTGTTCAACCTCGGGATCGGGATGTGCGCGGTCGCCCCCGAGGCCGACGCGGGCGCCGGAACCGTGATCGGGCGGCTTGCGTGATCGGCGTCCTCGTGAGCGGTGAAGGGACGAACCTGCAGGCGCTGATCGACGAGGGCCTGCCGATCGTCGCCGTCGCCAGCAACGCCGCCGACGCGCGGGCGCTTCAGCGCGCCGAAGCGGCAGGAATCGCGGCCGCGGCCTTCGAGCTCGACGACTTCGAAGACCGCGAGGCGCGCGACCTGGCGATGGCCGACTGGCTCGATTCGCGCAGCGTCGACCTCGTCGTCTGCGCGGGCTACATGCACCTGCTGCGGCGCTGCTTCCTCGTGCGCTTTCCGGGTCGGGTGGTGAACACGCACTCCGCGCCGTTGCCCGAGTTCCCGGGCCCGCATCCGATCGACGACGTGCTGGCGGCGGGCGTGCCGGAGACCGCGGCGACCGTGCACTACGTCGACGGCGGGGTCGACACGGGCCCGGTGATCGCCGCAGAGCGCGTGCCCGTGCTCCCGAACGACGATGCCGAGACGTTGAAGGAGCGCGTTCAGGCCGTCGAGCACCGGCTGCTCCCACGGGTGGTCCGCGAGCTGATCGGTGCCCCTTCAGGTGATGTCTAGCCTCCGGGTCGCGAGCACCAAGCCAGGGGCCGCGCTCGGCCGCGGCCAAGGCTGGTTGCCTTGGCAAGGACGAGAGTGGTTCCTGGCGCCGCGTGATCGCGGGCCGGAGGCGGGCGCTCATCGGCTGGAGGGGCACCTGTGATTCGCCGCGCGCTGATCTCGGTCTACGACAAGACCGGCCTCGAGCCGTTTGCGCGTGGGCTGATTGAGCAGGATGTCGAGCTCGTCGCGAGCGGAGGCACGGCCACCTTCCTGCAGAAGCTCGGGCTCGCGGTGACGCCGGTCGAGGACCTGACCGAGGTGCCCGAGCTGCTCGGCGGCCGCGTCAAGACCCTGCACCCGCGTATTCACGCCGCGATCCTGGCGCGGCGCGATCGCCCGGACGACAACGCGAACCTGGACGAGCACGGGATCGAGCCGTTCGACCTCGTCTGCGTGAACCTCTACCCGTTCGAGGACGTCGTCTCGCGCCGCGCGGTCGGCGAGCAGGATGCCGTCGAGATGATCGACATCGGTGGGCCGGCGATGCTCCGCGCCGCGGCGAAGAACTTCGCCCACGTCGCGCCCGTCTCCCGTCCCGACCACTACGACGCGGTGCTCGAGGAGCTGCGTGAGCGCGGCGACCTCTCGCTCGAGACCCGGCGGCGGCTCGCTGCCGAGACGTTCGCGCTGACGGCCGCCTACGAGGCGGCGATCGCGAACTGGTTCACGGCGCCAGAGGGTTTCCCCGACGCGTTCCTGCCCGGCTTCACGAAGGAGCTCGAGCTGGCCTACGGCGAGAACCCGCACCAGAGCGCCGCGTACTACTCCGAGCGCGGCGCACGGCTGCACCTGCTCTCGCGGGTCGAGCAGCTGCACGGGCGCGGGCTCTCGTACAACAACCTGAACGACCTCTCGGCGGCGCGGCTCGTGGCGCGCGAGTTCGAGCTGCCCGCGTGCGTGATCGTCAAGCACGCGAACCCGTGCGGCGTCGCGGTGGCCGGCGCGATCGAGCGGGCGTACGTGCGCGCGCTCGCCGCCGACCCGATCTCGGCCTACGGCGGGGTCGTCGTCCTCAATCGGCCGGTCAGCGAAGCGCTCGGCGAGCGGTTGGCCGAGCAGTTCGTCGAGGTGCTGTTCGCGCCCGGGTACGACGACGCGGCGCTCGAGCGCCTCAAGGAGAAGCCGGCGACGCGGATTCTCGTCGACCGCGAGCGGCGGATCGCAAACCCGGGAGAGCGCGACTACAAGCGGGTGATCGGCGGGCTGCTCGTCCAGGAGCGGGACTCCGACATCGAGGACCGCGAGGGCATGGAGGTCGTCTGCGGCTCGCCGAGCGAGATGGCGTGGGGCGACCTGCTCTTCGCCTGGCGTGTCTGCAAGCAGGTCACCTCGAACGCGATCGTGCTCGCGCACGACCTGCAGACGATCGGGATCGGCGCGGGTCAGATGAGCCGCGTGGACTCGGTGCGGATCGCGCTCGACAAGGCGCGCGAGCACGGGCACGAGACGGCAGGCGCGGTGGTCGCCTCGGACGCGTTCTTCCCGTTCGCGGACGGCCCGCAGCTAGCGCTGACCGCGGGCGTGACGGGCGTGGTCCAGCCCGGCGGCTCGAAGCGCGACGCCGAGGTGATCGAGGCCGTCGAGCGGGCCGGCGCGACGATGATCTTCACGCACCGCCGCCACTTCCGGCACTAACGCCGCGGCCCGAAGAGGTAGTGCGAGACGAGCCATTCCCGGCCGCGCCGGAAGCCCCAGAGCTCCGCGCAGGCCAGGAAGAACACGCGCCAGTTCTCGAACTGCGCCGGTGCCCCCTCGCCATAGGCACCGGCGAGGACGGCCCGCGCGCGCACGGCGTTCTCGTCCAGCCGCTCGAGCCACGCCTCGGCCGTGCGCCCGTAGTGCTTGCCGCTCACGCGCCAGTGCTCGCGGCAGGCGAGGTCGCGCTGGAAGCGGAGCAGCAGGTCGTCCGACGGCATGTTTCCCGCGGTGAAGAACTTGCGCGCCATCCAGGTGTCCTCGTACGGATATGCGTGTGTTCGGTGGCTGAAGACGTGCACGAAGAAGAGGCCACCCGGCTCGAGCCAGCTTGCGACGCGGCCGAACAGCCGCTCGTAGTTGCGCACGTGCTCGAGCATCTCGACGGACAGGATCCGGTCGAACCGCTCGTCCGGCTGCCACTCGTTGACATCGGCGGTGACGATGCGGACGTTCGCCGGCACGCGCGACTCGAGGAACTCCCGCTGGACCCGTGAGTTCGAGACGGCCACGATCTGGGAGGCCGGGTAGCGCTCGGCCAGCCAGATCGTCAACGAGCCCCAGCCGCAGCCGAGGTCGAGCAGCGTCATCCCGTCCTCGACCTGCGCGCGCTCGCACGTGAGGGCCAGCATCGCCTCCTCGGCCTGCGCGAGCGTGGTCGTCCCTGGCTCCCAGAGGCACGAGCTGTACTTGAGGCGCGGGCCGAGCACGAGCTGGAAGAACTCCGCCGGCAGCTCGTAGTGCTGCTCGTTCGGCTTCTCGACCTGCTCCGCGATCGGCGAGGCTCGCAGCGCCTCGACGAAGGCATCCTTCTCGGCGGCTCCCTTGCTCCGCTCGCGCGCGAGGCGCAACGCGAGGTTGGCCCGGATGCCGAGCCGCAGGATCGGGTCCGGGACGCGCCCGGACTCGATCAGACCGTCGAGGACTTCGGAAACCATGGGACGAAGACGCTGGTCTCGCGCTGGTAGCGGCGGAAGTCGTCGCCCCGGCTCTCGAGCGCGGCCTCCTCGGAGGGCTTGACGCCGGTGACGAAGAGGATCAGGTAGAGGATCAACGCGGGCGCGAGCAGGCCGAGCCAGCCCCACGGCGCCGCGAGCGCGACGAGCGCGTAGGAGACCCAGGTGAGCCACTGGAAGAAGTAGTTCGGGTGGCGCGAGTACCGCCAGAGGCCCGAGCGCATCGTCTTCCCCCTGTTCGCCCGATCCGACTTGAAGCGCTTCAGCTGCACGTCGGCGAGCGCCTCGAGCGGTGCGGCCACGAGCCAGAGCGCGGCGCCCGCCCACTCGACCGGCTCGAGGCCGTGATGACGGTTGAAGACCGCGAGCAGAAAGGGGAGCGAGAGCGCCGCGGCGATTAGGGCCTGTGCCTGGTAGAAGATCGCGAAGGTGGCCTGCTCCCGGCCTCGGTCGCGCCAGCGGGCCCGGAGCTGCCGGTACCGCGTGTCCTCGTCCTTGCCGAGCCGGCGCCGCACGAGCGAGGCGATGCGCAGGTTCTCGAGTCCGGCCAGCGTTGCGATCAGGGCACGATGGGAGAGCTCACCCGGGCCGAGCACCGCGTACAGAACAGCGATCAGGACGAGGCTCCCCGCCCAGCCTGCGTCGACCGCGGTCGCGTCGCGCGTGCGCCGTTGGACGAGGTAGAGCGCACCGAGCAGCAGGGTGGCAAGTGCCCAGCCGAGCAGCCAGAGCTCCCAGCGGTGCTCGATCACGCGGAGGCCCCGGCGATCGTCCGCTCCAGGCGCACCGTCAGCTCCTTGGCCGCGCTCACGGTCGGCTTGGCGGGCTCGACGGCGATCGGCTCCTCGACGACGATCTCGACCGGGGGCCGGCCCGGCCGCGGAAAGCCTCGCGTGCCGACGAGGCGAACCGGGACGACCGGCGCGCCGGTCGCGAGCGCCAACCGTGCGGCCCCGCGGTGGTAGGGACGGCTCGGGCGGCGCTTCGAGGTGCCCTGGGGGAACATCCCGAGCACCTCGCCCTTGCGCAGGAGGTCGGCGGCCCGAGAGATCGCGGTCGCGTCGCCCGTGCCGCGCTCGACGGGAAAGGCGCCGAACGACTCGAGCACGCGCGCGACCGGCCGGTGCCGCCAGAGCTCCGCCTTCGCCATGTAGTGGACCTGGCGCGGGGTGACGAGCGCGAGCAGCCAGGGGTCGAACATCGACTCGTGGTTTGCGACGAGAATCACCGGCCCGCTCGCCGGGACGCGCTCGGCGCCGGCGATCCGGACGCGGTAGAGCTGACGGGCGAGCTCCCGGAATCGCACCCGCTCGAGCACTTCGTAAGCGTTCACCCGAGCGGCCTGGCCAGCGTGAGCTGAGCATTGCGGAGCGTGCCCGTCCGGAAGGCGGCCTCGCAGAAGGCGAGGTAGAAGTCCCAGGTCCGCTCGAAGCGGCGGTCGTGGCCGAGCCCGCGTACCTCCGCGATGTGCTCGTGGAAGCTCGCGCGCCAGCGCCGAAGTGTCTCGGCGTAGTGGGGGCCGATCTCGTCGACGTCGCGCGGGGTTAGCTTCGAGCCGGCCATCGCCCGCGTGAGCGCGCCGAGCGAAGGGATCAGGCAGCCCGGGAAGACGTAGCGCTCGATCCAGTCCGGTGTCTTCCGGTAGCGGACCCAGCGCTCGTCCGGAACAAGGATGGTCTGGATGCAGGCCACCCCGCCGGGTTCGAGTAGGCGGTCGATCGTCTCGAAATACGTGGAGAACTGGCGCTCACCGATCGCCTCGAGCATCTCGATCGACGCAACCTTCGTATAGCTCCCTTCGTGCAACCGGTAGTCCTGCTCGAGTACCCGAACGTCGAGGCCGGCGGTTCGGGTGCGCGCCAGAGCAGCCTGCTCGGCCGAGATCGTCAGGCCGGTCACGCTGCAGCCGTACTCCCCGGCGGCCAGCCGGGCGAACCCGCCCCAGCCGCAGCCGATCTCGAGCACGCGATCGTGCGGCTGCAGGTCGAGCTTGTCGCAGATCCGCCGGTACTTGAGCTGCTGCGCCTGGGCCAGCGGTTGATCGGGCCGCTCGAAGACTGCGCAGGAGTAGGTCATCGTCTCGTCGAGCATCAGGCCGAACAGATCGTTGCCGAGGTCGTAGTGGTAGGCGATGTTCCGCTTCGCGCCGAGCAGGCCGTTGCGCCTGTTCAAGCGTGGACGCGATTCGAGCAGCCTCCGCACGAACCGATGGCGCTGAGCCGCATCGGCCGCGTTGCGAAGGAGGAGCTCGAAAAGCGCGACCGGGTCGTCGCTGTCCCACTCGCCGGCGGTGTACGACTCGCCCACGCCCAGCTTCCCGCGGGTCGCGACGCGTCGGAAGAACCTCGAGTCGTGGATCTCCATCGAGACCGGTGGGCCCGAGCCGAAACGGCGCACGGCGCCGCCGGGCAGACGCACTTCGAGCGTCCCGCCTTCGAGGTGCGCAAGGGCGCGCTCGAGGATCGCGAACGCCGTTCGCTCGAGCAGCTGGACCCGGCCCGCGCGTGGCGGCGGCCTGAGCGTCCGCTCGTACGAGGTGCTGCTCACGCCCGCTCGGAGCCTTTGCCGGGGACGAAGGCCGGCTTGCGGTGGAACGGCACGCGCTTGAGCCAGAGGCGGAGCGCCTGCCAGTGGATGAGCGAGATCACCTGCACCGGCATCAGCGGATAGCGGAGCAGGAGCCGGGCGACCGAAGCGTTCGTCAGCTCCGTGCGCCGCCCGTGCAGGACGGCCGTCAGCGGCCGGTCGCCGTTCTCCCGCAGGTGGATGCGGGCGAAGACCTCGTCCTCGGGCTCCGAGAAGGCGTACTCGTAGGCGCCGTCTAGCCCGAAGAACGGCGAGACGTGCAGGTGCTTCTCGTGCTCGTACTCGAGCGACGGGCCGTGCAGCAGCTCTGGCAGCCGCTCGCCGAAGGTGTTGTTCAGCTCGGCGATCATGCAGCCGAGCGAGCCGTCGCCCCGGTAGCACCAGTAGAAGCTGACCGGGTTGAAGACGTACCCGAGCACTCGGAGCTGCGTCAGCACGAGCACCCGCTCGATCGTCGGGTCGCCCACGAACTCGATCGCGGCCTGCTTCACCGGCCGGTCGCCGTCGAAGTGGTCGCCGTCGCGAAACGAGAGCACGTTCGGCCTGTTGACCGAGACCAGCGACAACCGCCGCTCGAGCTCTGGGAGCTCGTCCAGGTCGAGCAGCCAGTACGAGACTGGGTAGCGGAAAGCGTGGTGCGTCGGCGTGCGGCGAACATGCATCAGCGTGCCGGTGTAGAGCGCCGACTTCACCAGTGGACGCCCAGAGCCGCCGCCGCACGCACGCCGGAGGCGAGCCCGTCCTCGTGGAAGCCGTTGCCGTGGTGCGCTCCTCCGTAGTGGGTGTGCCGCCGGCCCGATAGCGATCGCAGCTCGGCCTGCGCCGCCAGCGAGTCGACGGTGTAGAGCGGGTGGTCGTAGACGATGCGGCGGATCACGTGCTCCTCGCCGATCTCCTCATTCAGCGTGACGCAGTAGTTGGTCTCGTCCTCGAGCGCCTGGAGCCGGTTCAGGTAGTAGGTCACTGTCGGCCGGCCGTCGTCGCCGACGCGGTAGTTCCAGGAGGCCCGCGCTGCCTGGGTTTGCGGTAGCCGCCTCGAGTCGGTGTGCAGCACGGCCTCGTTCCTCGTGTACGCGAAGGCGCCGAGCACCCGCTGCTCCTCGTCGCTCGGGTCGACGAGCAGGGCAAGCGCCTGGTCGGCATGCGCCGCGATCACCACTTCGTCGAACCGGTGCTGGGCACCGGCGTCGTCGGTCAGCTCGACGCCGCCGAGATCGCGCTTCAGCGAGCGGACGCCCAGGCCGAGCCGTAGGCGCGAGCCGAGACGCTCCCCGATCTCTCGGACGTACGTGTGCGAGCCGCCGGACACGGCCCGCCAGCGGAAGCGGCCGAAACCGAGCATCCCGTGATTGTCGAAGAAGCGAATCGCGTACGCGGCGGGGAACTCGAGCGCCCTGCCGGGCGCGGTCGACCAGAGCGCCGAGGTCAGCGGCACGAGGAAATGGCGGCGGAACCGCTGCGAGTACCGACGCTCGTCGAGGTAGGCGCCGAGCGAGTGCCGCTCGTAGTCGGCCTCCTCCAGCGAGCGCTTGGCGGTGCGAAGCCAGCGTCCGATCTCCCAGACGAGCGCTGCGAACCTGGCGCTGGCGGCATTTCGCGGCTGCGCGAGCGGTCGGCGGCCCGAGTACTCGAGCCCGCAGCCGTCGCAGCTGACCGAGAACGACATCTCAGACTGCTGCGTCTCGACGCCCAGCTCGTCGAAGAGCCGACCGAGCAACGGGTAGTTGCGCCTGTTGTGCACGAGAAAGCCCGTGTCGAGTGCGTGGCCCGCGTGCAGGACCGTGTGCGTATGCCCGCCGGGCCGGTCGGCGCGCTCGAACACGGTCACGTCGTGAGCGCGAGAAAGGAGGTAGGCGGCCCCGAGCCCGGAGATGCCGCTGCCGACGATTGCTATTTTCACAAGTTGGACATCATGAAGGGAACCGTTATTCGCTCGCTGGCGAATCCTGGTTCACAACTTTGGAGGAGACCCCGTGAGCGAGCAGACCATCACCCAACCGGCGGCACCGGTCGCCACCGTGCGATCGAGGACGACCCGAATCAGCCAGGTAGTGACTCTGATCGCGGTGATCGTCCCGCCCCTCGGGATCCTCTCGGCGATGGGCGTCCTCTGGGGAGTCGCGTTCCACTGGGTCGACCTGCTGCTGCTCGCCGGGTTCTACGTGCTGTGCGCCTTCGGCACGACGATCGGCTTCCACCGGTACTTCACGCACCGCGGCTTCGAGACCCGGAAGCCGCTCGAGGCGCTGCTCGCGATTCTCGGCTGTATGACGATGCAGGGGCCGTTGACCCAATGGGTGACGGACCACCGCAAGCACCACGCGCTCTCCGATCAGCCGGGCGATCCCCACTCCCCGCACGTCGGTCACGAGGAAGGCGCCTGGGGCGCCGTGCGGGGGTTCGTCCACGCCCACGTCGGCTGGCTCTTCGACAACCTGGGCATGGAGCGGGGGCAGGAGTACGGCAAGGATTTGTACGAGAACCGGCTCGTCCGCTCGATCGACCGGCTGTACTTCCTCTGGGTCGCCATCACGCTCGGGCTGCCGTTCCTGATTGGGTACGCCGTCGGCGGCACTGTGGGTGCCGGGTTCGAAGCGCTCGTCTGGGGCGGGCTGATCCGGATCTTCCTCTACCAGCACGCGACCTTCAGCGTGAACTCGATCTGCCACATGTTCGGCCGTAAGGACTACCGCTCGCGCGACGAGGCGCGCAACAACTGGGTCGTCGCGCTGCTCGTCTTCGGCGAGGGCTGGCACAACAACCACCACGCGTTCCCCGCCTCGGCCCGGCACGGTCTCCGGCGCTGGCAGATCGACGTCTCGTGGTGGGTGATCCGCGGCCTCGAGAAGCTCCGCCTCGTCTGGAACGTGAAGGTGCCGGACGCCGATCAGCTCGTCAGGCGCCGCGCTCAGCCGGCAGCCTGAAAGCGCGCGAGCTCGGCGGCCACGAGCCGTCTCCAGGTTCTTGCCCTCGGGAGTGGCACCGCTCTGCCGCCGCTACGGAACGCGATCCCGTGCAGCGCGCCCGGAATCAGCGTGTAGTCGCCCTCGACGCCGAGCGAGCGGGCACGGTCGAACCCGCGGCGTGAGGACTTCGCGCTGACCCCCGGGATCCCCGGTAGCCAGCGGTCGAGCTTTCCCTGGATGACCACGAATCGGTGGCCGCGCAGCGGCTCGAGCGACATGCGGTCAGGCAGCCAGGGCGCGAGACCGACCATGGTTTCGACCGCCGGCTCGACAGCTGCCTGCACCGCGACCGCGCCGCCCATCGAGAAGCCGAGCAGCAACACCCTTGGTGCCCCCGTCTCGACGACAGCAGCCCGCGCGTCGGCGACGCACCAGTCCATTCGCTTCCACGACTTGATCCGGTACCGCACCTCGGCGAAGCCGAGCTCCGGGAACTCCGGCGCCAGCCTGCGGACGAGCCACTCGAGCGACGCGCTCCACGTTCCTTCGACCTCGGTCCCCTGACCGCCGTTCACGCACACGACGGCCAGACGACCGGTCGGTCCGGTGACGCGCATCTCGGCGCCTGTCGACAGCTGTCGCAACGAGGTCAGTTCGTGCGATCGAGGACGGACGCGAGCCCGGCCAGGGCGTGGTCGCCCATCCGGCTCAGCACCGGTGCGAGCAGCGGACCGGCCGGGCGGAAGATGCCTTTGAGGTGGAAATCGGCGATGTAGGTGATTCGCGTCCCGTCGCCGGCTGGTTCGACGGCGATCTCGTCCACCGACGTCATGCGGTCGCCGACACCCGAGAGCACGACCCGCCGTTGCGGCTCGAGGCCGGTCACCACGTAGTGAAAGCGGTGCCGGTTGCCGCGGAACAGGGCGACGATGTCGAACTCGGTGCCTTCTTGGACGGGGCCGTCGGTGAGCTTGCGCGCCTCGGCCACACCCGGATCCCATTCGGCCGCGTTCGAGAAGTCGACGACGTACTCGAACACCTCCGCAAGTGGGCGGCGCACCTCGATCTGCTTGCGGATCCGCACTGCCTCGATGCTAGCGACGAGCCGTGGGGGCGGCTGCAGGCGACTCCGCCCGCTGAACGACGAGCTCGAGGTGGCCGGTAAGTCCGGTCAGGTCGATCGTCTCAGGATCGAAGAAGCGGTCGAACGGCTCGCCGTCGAGGGTGATCTCTCCGAGTTGCTCCCCGCGCGGGAGGCGTAACCGCAGGCGGAGAGGCCCCGTCAGGCCCTCGGGCACGTCGAGCTGCCCCCGAACGGCCGAGGCGCCGGCATCGAGCGAGTACGAGAGCGGGCCGAAGCTCGTCTGCATGTGCCGCACCTCGATCCGCTTGCCCGGCTCGAGCCACGCCCGCGGCGTCGAATACGCGAGCTCGAGCCCGCGCGGCTGGCCGCTCGCATCGGTCGTCTCGTGGACGAGCGTGAGCCGCAGCGTCTCGAGGAAGAACGCATTGTTCGCGCTGTTCGGCGGCCGGTGCATCGAGCGGTAGTACTGGCCGCCCACCGGCGCGATCGTCGAGCCCTCGCCGGAGACGAAGGTGTTCTCCGTCATTCCGGCCCCGAGCTTGCCGTAGAGGCTCAGCAACAGCTGGTCGGGCTGGTCGTTGTCGGCGAGGAAGCGGGCGACGTTCGTCCCGTACACGTCGTCGGAGCCCGGGGTCTGGTAGCCGGGATTCGTCACGCCCGTGTGCGGGCTGAAGCGCACGAGCCCGAGGAAGCGCCCGCCGTGGTTCTCGAGATAACGGAGCAGGCCGACGGCCTCGGCGCTTCCGGGCCGGAAGAACCCGGAGGCGAGCACATACGGCATGACGAGGTTCCAGTAGCTGCCCCGCTTCGAGGCGCTGAGCTCGTCGTACGGCTGCTCCCGACCGTCGACGAGCGCGATCGGCACGAACAGCGATCCGTCCGGCAGCGCGGTCTCGGCCGCGGCGACGGCGCCTCGCAGGCCGGCCTCGAGGCGCGCCGCGGTCGCGGTCGCCGCGTACGCGAGCTGCGGGTACCCGGTGCGTGCCCAGACCCCGGCCATCGCCTGCAGACCCTGCAGCGCGAGCACCTGGGCGTGCAGCCCGTAGATCGGGCCCACGATGTCCGAGCCGTAGCGCTCGCGGTTCAGCAGACCCACGACGCCGGTGTCGAGCTGGCGGCCGAAGGACTCGACGTCGCGCCGAAACCGCGGCGTCACCTGCGCCACGTACGCGCGGTCGTCGAAGCGACGGACGTAGTCCGCCGAGGCGGTCATCCGCTCCCCGGCCGCCCGGTTCGGAAAGAGGCTCGGCGCCTGGAGTGCCGCCTCGAGAATCGCCCGCTCGACCCCGCGGAAGCCGTAGCTGCCCATCACCTCGGCGACGTCCGGAAGTTCCCACGAGAACCGCCCGTAGGAGTTGCCGAGGCTGTAGCGCCAGGACATGAGCAGGTTCTGGATCAGCAGATTGCGCTCGGCGTCGTAGACGCGCTGCTCGGGGACGACCAGCTCTGCGCCGCCGGCCAGGCGCCGCGCCCAGTAGGCCGCGAGCGAGCTTCGCGCCCGCTCGTACGTCGCGCGGTTCAGCCGGACCGGCTTCGTCCGCCCCGGCTCGTTGAGCCAGGCGACGTAGACGATGCGCGGCTGCCGCGCCGCGAACACGAGCGAGGACCCGTCGACTCTGGCGCCCTTGCTGAAGAGCAGTCGCGCGCGCGTGCCCAACCGCAGCTGCGTGCCGACCCGGCGCAGGTGCCGGTCCGACGGCGTGAGGCGGAGAGAGGCCTGGCGGACCCGCGCGTCGCCGGGATCGACGCTCAGCCGCAAGAAGCTGACGAGCGAGCGCGTCTGCGGGATCCGTGCGGCGAACGACTCCTGCCGGTAGTGAACGCCGTCGGCGTCGACGTACGAGGTCTCCAGGATCGGCAAGTAGCCCTCCGCGAGGTTGGGCGTGCCGAGACGGGCGAGGCAGGAGCCGTACCGTTCGCTGCCGCGCTCGCCCACGGAGACGGTCAGGCGCGGCCCGTTCGCGAGCTCCGACACGATCTGGCTCCCGTCCGCCACGTGCAGGTCGATCTCCCCCGCCCCACCCGCACCGTGCGGCTGGCCGAAGGGGAGGTAGTAGATCCCGGAGTCCGTGAGTCGGCTGGGCTTGAGGCCGGCGGGGCGACCGACGAGCATCAGCGGGTGCAGGCGGCCCGCGACTCCGGCGTAGGTGGGCCCTTCCGGAGAGGCCAGCAGCTCGTTGCCCCACGCGTCCTGCTTCTGCGCGAGCGCGTTGTAGAGGCCGTCGGCGTAGGCCGCGTCCGTGTGCAGCGCCGCGCACTCGGACGCGGGGCGTCCGCCTCCGGCGGCGGCGCTTGCCGCCCCGGCGGTCACGACGAGGAGACCCACGAGCGCCAGCCGCGCCCACGACCAGCCCGCGGGAGCCGGCGTCACGCGCCGCACGCCACGCTGCCGGTCGGCGCCGAGCGTTCGCTTGCCACGGTGCGAATCTTGGCCGAACGCGCGGCCGGACAGCGATAGAGCGTGCACTCGCGCGCGCGTCAACCTTTTCCCCCGGGGGACCCCCGCGTGCTTTCCCCCAAGGACACCGTAGCCCGCGCCGGCGCGCGGATGGGTGACGGCTTTGAACCGAAAGCGTGCCAGCGTTTAGGCTGGCCACGGGACTCGCTCTGGCCGCCGCGCTCCGACGGAATAGGCCGAGGGGGAGCCTCGTTCGACGACCGCAACGACCCCAAGGAGGAAGATGAGCTCCGACCGCCGCTGGCTGACCCTCGCGATCGTGGGCGCCGCATTCTTCATGACCGTCCTCGACGTCGCGATCGTCAACGTCGCGATCCCCTCGATCGAGAAGGACCTGCACATCTCCGAGCAGACGGTGCAGTGGGTGATCACCGCTTACGCGATCGCGTTCGGCGGATTCCTCCTGCTCGGCGGGCGAATGGCCGACCTCCTTGGGCGCCGCAGGATCTTCATCGTGGGGCTCGTCCTCTTCACGATCGCCTCGCTCGTGTGCGGCTTCGCCAACGGCGCCGGCTTGCTCTTCAGCGCGCGCGCCATGCAGGGCCTGGGCGCGGCGATCATCTCGCCCGCGGCCCTGTCGATCGTGACCACGACCTTCCGCGAGGGCGCCGAGCGCAACAAGGCGCTCGGGATCTGGGGCGCCCTCGGCGGCTCCGGCGCGGCTGCGGGCGTGATCGCCGGCGGGATCCTGACCAAGTACCTCGGCTGGGCGTGGATCTTCTGGGTCAACGTCCCCGTCGGGGTGCTCGTGTTCCTGCTCACGCTGCGCTTCGTCCCGGAGAGCACGGCCGACCTCGGCCACCGGAAGTTCGACGCGGCGGGCGCGGTCACGATCACGAGCAGCCTCGCGCTCTTTGTCTACGCGATCTCGAAGGCGCCCGACGTCGGCTGGGCGACCGCGCGGACGATCCTGCTGCTCGTCGCCTCCGGCGTGCTCGGGCTGATCTCCGTCGCGATCGAGATGCGCAGCTCGGCGCCGCTGATGCCGATGCGGATCTTCCGGCTCAGGTCGCTGCTCGCGGCGAACGTCGTCGGCTTCCTGCTCGGGGCGGTGATCTTCGCGGACTTCTTCGTGCTGACGCTCTACGTCCAACAGGTGCTCGGCTGGACGGCGCTCAGGACCGGCGTCACCTTCCTCGCGACCGCGGGGACGACGGTGATCTGGGCAGGCGTTGCGCAGGCGCTGACGACCCGGTTCGGCCCGCGGCCCGTGATCGTGATCGGGATGCTCGTGCTCGCGGCGTCGCTCGCGTGGTACACGCAGGTCCCGGTCGGGGGCCACTACTGGCCAGACCTGTTGCCGGCGTACATCACGTTCGCGCTCGGGCTCGCCTTCGCGTTCGTGCCCGTCTCGATCGCCGCGTTCCTGGAGGTGGAGGCACACGAGGCAGGCCTGGCGTCCGGCCTGCTCAACACTTCACAGCAGGTGGGGGGAGCAATCGGGGTTGCGATTGCCGCCACGATCTTCACCACCCAGGCGAAGAGGCTCCTCAAGACCGGCCATGACCCGGCACAAGCCTTCACCTCGGGCTACCAGCACGCCTTTTGGGCGTTGCTCGCGCTCTCGCTGGCGGGTGCGCTGGCCGCGTTTGTGCTTTTGCGCGGGACCCGGGTGCCGGTCGCCGAAGGCGAGCCCGCGCAGGCCGCTGCCTGACGACCAGCCGTTACGCTTGCCGCCGATGGCGCGCGACTACCCGACGCTGCTCGAGCTGGTCGGCAACACCCCGCTCGTCCGGCTCCAGAACGTCGTGCCGGACGGCGCGGCGACGGTGCTGGCGAAGCTCGAGTACCTGAACCCTGGCGGGTCGATCAAGGACCGGATCGCGATCACGATGATCGACGCGGCCGAGCGCGAGGGGAAGCTCAAGCCTGGCGGGACGATCGTCGAGCCGACCTCCGGGAACACCGGCACCGGCCTCGCGATCGTCGCCGCACTGCGCGGCTACCGCTGCATCTTCACCATGCCCGACAAGATGAGCCGCGAGAAGATCTCACTGCTCAAGGCGTTCGGCGCCGAGGTGATCGTCTGCCCCTACGCGGTCGCGCCCGAGTCGCCGGAGAGCTACTACTCCGTCTCCGACCGGCTCGCCGAGGAGATCCCGGGCGCGTACAAGCCCGACCAGTACCGCAACGAGGGGAACCCGCGCTCGCACTACGAGTCGACCGGGCCTGAGATCTGGAGGCAGACCGGCGGCGAGCTCGACGCGCTCGTAATCGCGGTAGGCACCGGCGGCACGATCACCGGCATGGCGCGCTACCTGAAGGAGCAGAAGCCGGAGCTGACGATCGTCGGCGCCGACCCCGAGGGCTCGATCTACACCTCAGGCCCGGAGAAGCAGCACCCGTACCTGGTCGAGGGCATCGGCGAGGACTTCTACCCCGAGACATTCGACCCGTCGGTCGTCGACCGCTGGGTGACCGTCTCCGATCGCGACTCGTTCCTGACCGCGCGACGGCTGGCGCGCGAGGAGGGCCTCCTCGTCGGCGGCTCCGGCGGCACCGCGGCGTGGGCCGCGGTCGAGCTCGCGAAGGAGCTCGGGCCCGGCAAGACCGTCGTGACGCTCTTCCCCGACGGCGGCCGTGCCTACCTGTCGAAGTTCTACGACGACAACTACCTGGCCGAGCTCGGCTTTCTGGAACGCCGGGAGCCGACGCCGCGCGTGGCCGAGGTCCTGCGCTTCAAGCACCAGAACGGCGGCGCGCCGGACCTGGTGACGATCGAGTCGCACCAGAAGGTCGGCAGCGCGATCGACCTGATGCAGCAGTACTCGATCTCCCAGCTGCCCGTGATGCGCCACGACTCCGGCGGCTCGCTGGCCGACGTCGTCGGCTCGCTGCACGAGCGCGGTCTGCTCGACCTGGTCTTCCGCAACCCGGACGCGCTGAACGAGGAGGTCGCGGCCGCGATGCAGCCGCCGCTCACGGCAGTCGAGGCGGAGGAGTCGCTCGACGAAGTCGTCTCGGCGTTGAGCAGCGGCAGCCCGGCGGTGGTCGTCGCAACCCGCGGCCAGCCGACCGGCATGCTGACCCGCTCCGACCTCTTGGAGTACCTATCCCGCGGCCGGGGCTCGACGTGACCGAGCGGCTGGAAGAGCTGCTGCGCGAGGCGTTCCCGGGCGACGGGGTCGCGGTCGAGGACCGCACCGGCGGCGGCGATCACTTCCAGGTGACGGTGACGAGCCCGCGCTTCAAAGGCCTGTCGCTCGTCGAGCAGCACCGCCTCGTCTACGACGCGCTCGCAGCCCCGCTCGCTGATGGCACCATTCACGAGTTGAGGATCAAGACGAGAGGAGCCGAGTGAGCGACGAGCTGCGCGACCAGATCAAGGGCATCATCGAGGGCGAGCACGTGGCGCTGTTCATGAAGGGCACGCCGCAGTTCGTGATGTGCGGGAACTCGCACCGCGCGCTCGAGGCGCTGCGACGGGCCGGCGCGCCGGTAACGGCGGTGGACGTCCTCCCCGACCCGCGCATCCGCGAGGAGCTCTCGGCGCTCTCAGGCTGGCCGACGATCCCGCAGGTCTTCGTCGGCGGCGAGCTCGTCGGGGGCGCCGACATCGTCGAGGAGCTCGAGACCTCGGGCGAGCTCGAACAGACCCTTCGCGCGAAGCTCGGCGACGAGTACCGCGGCGGCGAAGAGCGGGTGGTAGCCGTCGCCTGACCGCGTTATCTCTCGGTCGTCCGACACACGACCGAGAGGGACACATGGACCAGGCCGTCGCAGCACCAGCCGACGCGCGCCGTCGCACGTCGATCATCGTCACGAGCGCCATCGTGATCGCGCTCGTCGCCGTCTCGATCCTCTTCGCGGCGAACACGCAGTGGTACTTCGTCTTCAAGATGCTCCACGTAGGCGCGGCCGTCGTGTGGGTCGGCGGTGGCCTGTTCCTGGCGATCTGCGCGGTGATCGCGGAGCTCGCGAGCAACGACGACCAGCTGCTCCAGGTCGGCTACTGGGCCGAGACCGTCGCCGGACGCCTGTTCCCGCTGATGTCGTTCGTCGTGCTCGGCTTCGGGATCGCGATGACCGCGAACGGCGACATCGCCTACAACCAGTTCTGGATCGTCTTCGGCCTGGTCGCCTGGGCGCTCTCGGCCGCGACGGGGATCCTCTTCCTCGGACCGGAGGCGAAGCGGCTGAACAAGGCCGCGGCGGCTCACGGCCCGAAGTCGCCCGAGGTGCAGGGCCGGCTGCAGCGGATCCTGCTCGTCGTCCGCGTCGACGTCGCCCTGATGTTCCTGATCGTCTTCGACATGGTCGCGAAGCCGTTCAGCTAGGCCACTCCGCGTAACTACAATCGACGGCGTGGACTTCGAGACCCGCGCCATCCACGACGGGCAGGAGCCGGACCCGGCGACCGGCTCCGTCACGGTGCCGATCTACCAGACGTCCACGTACGTCCAGGACGCGGTCGGCGAGAACAAGGGCTACGACTACTCGCGCTCGGGGAACCCGACGCGGACCGCCCTCCAGATCTGCCTCGCATCGCTCGAGGGCGCCGAGCACGGGACCGCCTTCTCGTCGGGCCTCGGCGCGACCACGACGCTGATGCACCTGCTCGAGCCCGGCGACCACCTCGTCGCCGTGGCCGACGTCTACGGCGGGGTCTACCGGATGTTCAACCAGGTCTACGAGCCGAAGGGGTACAAGTTCGACTGGGTCTCCGCCGAGGAGATCAACGAGGGCCTCGCGGACCGACTCGACGAGCGCACGCGCATCGTCTGGCTCGAAACGCCAACGAACCCGCTACTGAACATCGTCGACATCCGCGCCGCGGCCGAGGCCGCACACGCGGCCGGCGCGCTCGTCGTCGTCGACAACACCTTCGCCTCGCCCTACCTGCAGCAGCCGCTCTCGCTCGGCGCGGACATCGTCCTCCACTCGACGACGAAGTACCTCGGCGGGCACTCCGACCTGATCGGCGGCTTCCTGGCCACGGACGACCCGACGATCGCGGAACGGCTGACCTTCCTGCAGAAGTCGCTCGGCGCGGTGCCGGGTGCCTTCGACTCGTGGCTCGTGCTCCGCGGCCTGAAGACCCTCGCCGTGCGGATGCGCAAGCACTGCGAGAACGCGCACGCGATCGCCGCGTTCCTGGAGCGCCACCCGCTCGTCGAGCGGGTCCTCTACCCCGGCCTCCCCTCGCACCCGGGCCACCGGATCGCCGCGCACCAGATGCGCGACTTCGGCGGGATGGTCTCGTTCCTCGCGGAGTCGGAGGAAGAGGCGATCGCCCTCTGCTCCCGCACGAAGATCTTCCAACTGGCGGAGAGCCTCGGCGGCGTCGAGAGCCTGATCGAGCACCCCGCGCGCATGACGCACGCGTCCACTGCGGAGGCGCCGTTCGCAGCGCCGCGAAACCTCGTACGGCTCTCGGTCGGGATCGAGTCCGCGGACGACCTGCTCGCCGACCTCGAAGTCGCGCTCGTCCGCTCGGCCGCGGCCGCCGGGGCTTAGTGCCCCGCGTTCCGGTGCCGGCCGAGGTGGCCGAGTTCCTCGGCGCCCCGAACCCGGCAGTCGTGGGAACGCTCAGGGCCGACGGCTCGCCGCACACGGTTCCCACCTGGTACGACTGGGAGGATGACCGCGTCCTGCTGAACATGGAGGACAGCCGGCTGCGGCTCGGCTACATGCGGCGCGACCCGCGCGCATCGTTGACGGTGCTCGGAAGCGGCGACGACGGTTGGTACCGCCACGTGAGCCTGCTCGGGCGGATCGTCTCGATCGAGGACGACGCCGACCTCGAGGACATCGACCGCCTCGCCCTCCGCTACACCGGCAAGCCCTTCCGCACGCGCGACAAGAAGCGCGTCAGCGCGTGGCTCGAGCCCGAGCGCTGGCACGGGTGGGGCACATAGCCGCTCCGGAGCCGCTCGACCTGCGCCATCTCGGGCGCGAGCGCGTGATCGGCTGCTACCTGCTCGAGACGCCCAGCGGCCTGGCGCTCCAGGACTGCGGCCCCGCGACCTGCGTCCCCGAGCTGAAAGCGCGCCTGCACGAGCGCGGGCTCGACCTCCACGACGTGAGCCACCTGCTGCTCTCGCACATCCACCTCGACCACGCGGGCGCGGCGGGCACGCTCGTCCGTGAGCACCCGGGCTTGCAGGTGCACGTCTCCGAGGTCGGTGCGCCCCACCTCGTCGACCCCTCACGCCTGGAGCGCAGCGCGCGACGCCTTTACGGCGACGACTTCGACCGCCTCTGGGGCGAGCTCGTGCCCGTCCCGGAGGCAAGCGTGCACGCCGTCGGTGAGCGCGTGCTCGGGCTCGACTGCTTTCCCTCCCCCGGCCACGCCGGGCACCACGTCTGCTACCTGACGGGTGACGGGACGCTGTGCGCGGGCGACGCGGCCGGAGTTCGGATTCAGCCGAGCCGCTTCGTGCTGCCGCCGACCCCGCCGCCGGAGCTGGCGGTCGAGGCCTGGTTGCAGACGATCGACGACATCCTCGCCCGGCAGCCCCAGCGCCTCGCGCTCATCCACTTCGGCGTCGTGGAGGATCCGCAGCCACACCTGGCCGAGCTCCGTGAGCGCCTGATCGCGTGGTCGGAGCGCGTCCGGGACGGCGCGACCGAGGAAGAGTTCGAGGCCGCAGCCGCCGCCGAGCTCGGTCCTGGCCGCCACGACTACGAGCAGGCGATGCCGTTCTGGCAGTCGTACGCCGGGCTCAAGCGCTACTGGGAGAAGCACGACGCGTAGGGTCGGCATCCTCGCGGAGCGCGACTTCCGCCTGCTCTTCCTCGGCCTGACGACATCCGTAGTCGGCGGGGCGTTCGGCACGCTCGCGCTCGCCTTCGCGGTGCTCGACCTGACCGGCTCGAAGGCCGACCTCGGCTACGTGCTGGCGGCTCGCTCGGTGCCGACCATCGTCTTTCTCCTCGTCGGCGGGATCTGGGCCGACCGCCTGCCGCGCCATCGCGTGATGGTCGCGTCGAACGTGCTCGCGGGGGCGAGCCAGGCGGCGGTCGCGGCCCTGCTCTTCTCGGGCCACGCGAAGATCTGGATGCTCGCGCTCCTCGCGGCCGCCAACGGGGCGAGCAGCGCCTTCTTCTTCCCGGCCTTCAGCGGCGTCGTCCCGCAGATCGTCCCGCAGCGGCTGCTTCAGGAGGCCAATGCCGTGCTGAGACTCGGCCGTAACGGGTCCTTCATCGCCGGCGGCGCGGTCGCCGGAATCGTCGTCGGGGTCACGAGCCCGGCGGTCGGAGTCGCGGTCGACGCGGGGACCTTCCTGCTCGCCGCGGCGCTGATCGGGGCGATGCGCCTGCCCTCCAGCCTGCACCTGGAGAGCGCCAACTTCTTCGCCGACCTCGCGCTCGGCTGGCGCGAGTTCTCCTCCCGCGCATGGCTGTGGACGATCGTGCTCCAGTTCAGCTTCGTGAATGCGATCGAGGTCGGGTCGGAGGGTGTGCTCGGGCCGGCGATCGCGAAGCGACACCTGCACGGGCCCGCGGGCTGGGGCCTGATCCTCGCCGTGGACGCCGTGGGCCTGATCGCGGGAGGGCTTCCTGATGCTGCGCCTGCGTCCCCGCAGGATGCTGCTCGTGGCGACGCTGGGCTTTCTCCTGACCGTGCCTTTCCTGTTTGCGCTCGCGATTCCGCGGCCCTTCGCGGCGATGCTGCTCGTGGCGTTCGTCGCGGGGATCGGGAGCGAGACCTTCGGCGTCCTCTGGGACACGACCATGCAGCAGGAGATCCCGGCCGACCGCCTCTCGCGGGTCTACTCGTACGACGCGCTCGGCTCTTGGGCGCTCGTCCCGTTGGGTTTCGCGGTCGCCGGACCGATCTCCCAGCTCCTCGGGACGCGGCAGACCCTCGTGTGGGCTGCCCTGCTCAGCCTGGCCGTCACGCTGGCGGTCCTCCTGGTCCGCGACGTGCGCAACCTCAGGCGCGTCGAGGGCGAGCTCTCGCTCGAAGGCCCCGGCTGATGCACGCGGCCGCGCCGCCGGCGCGCCGGTCGACGACCGGCCGGGCGGCTCGTACCAGAGCATCGTCCGCGCCGGCTTCGAGCCGCAGTACGTGCGGGCGAGCTACGTGACGACGGACTCGTAGGCGCGCAGGTAGTCGGCCACCATGCGCTCGGGCGCGAAGTGCTCCTCGGCGTAGCGGCGGCACTCGACCGGGTCGATCGCGTCCGCGCGCTCGAGCGCGGCCGGGATCTCGCGCCAGTTGTCGACGATCACGCCGGCGCGCCCGTCACCGATCACCTCGGGGACGGCGCCGTGCCGCGTGGCGATCACCGGCGTGCCGCAGGCCATCGACTCGATCATCACGAGCCCGAACGGCTCGTCCCACTCGATCGGGAAGAGCGTCGCCCGCGCGTTCTGGAGCAGCTCGACCTTCTTGCCGTGGTTGACCTCGCCGAGGTACTCGATCCCGTTGCCGAGGTGCGGCTCGACGAACTCCTCGAAGTACTCGCGCTCCCGGTCCTCGCGCACCTTGCCCGCGAGCTTGAGCGGGAGGCCGAGCTCCATCGCGACGGCGATCGCGCGGTGTGCGCCCTTCTCGTGGTTCATGCGCCCGAGGAAGAGCAGGTACTCGCCGCGGTGCGGGTTGCACGGGTAGTGGCCGAGGTCGAGCGCGTTCGGCACGTTCGCGACCCAGTTCAGGTCGGGCTTGGGCTTCCGCTGGTTCAGCGAGAGCGAGATCAGCCCGACCGACGGCGCGACGTGCGAGATCGACTCGTAGACCGCGCCGGGCTCGCCGCCGAGCGGCCCGTGGACCGTGTGGACGACCGGCGTCTCGACGAGCTCCCCAAGCGCCGCGCCGAGCGGGCCGGTGTGGTCGTTGATCACGTCGAACTCGCCCGCCCGCTCCAGCGCGAAGAGCACGTGCCGCAGGTCCGGCAGCGTGCGGCCGATCTGGTCGCTCGGCGCTTTGTCGTAGACGGCCGCGAGCTTCGCGCTGGTGCGCGAGTCGCCGGACGCGAACAGCGTCACGTCGTGCCCCTGATCCGTCAGCCCCTCGGCGAGCAGCCAGACGATCCACTCGATGCCGCCGTAGCCCGTCGGCGGGACCGGGAACCAGGGCGGGCTGACGATCGCGATCCTCACGCTTCATCCACGGAGACGCGGCCGTGCTCGACTCGTACGTCCCAGGCGCGGTCGAACGCGCGGATGCCGCTCAGCCGCAGCGACCGGCCCGTCCACGACGGGAGCTCCTCGGGCGCGCTCGTCACGAGCTGGTGCCGCCGGCGGTCGGCCTCCAGCCCGAGCAGCACCTGGAGGAGCAGGACCGGCGTCCCGGCCGCCCAGGCCTGCGGCCGCGCCGCGGTCGGGTACGCGATCGGGAACGGCGTCGCGGCGCGCGGCAACCCTGCGAACACCTCCGGCAGCTGGTAGCCGAAGTAGGAAGCGGCACCGAGCATCCGCCGCACGATCCGCTGCGCCTCCGGCCAGCGCCCGGCCCGCGCAAGGCCCGCCGCGATGAGCGAATTGTCGTGAGGCCAGACCGTGCCGTTGTGGTACGAGAGCGGGTTGTAGCCGGCGTCGCCCGACGACATCGTCCGCACGCCCCAACCCGACCAGAGCTCCTCGCCCATCAGCTGGTCGACGATCTGGTCGACGCGCTCGTTCGGGACGATCCCGCTCCAGAGCAGGTGCCCGATGTTGGAGCACATCGAGTCGACCTGACGCTTCTCGCCGTCGAGCGCGAGCACGTAGTAGCCGCCGCGCGCGTCGGTCCAGAACCGCTCGTCGAACGCGCTGCGCAACTCGGCGGCCTCCCGCTCGAGCTTCTCGGCGAGCGGGCGGTCGCGCCACACCTCGCGCGCGAGCTCGGCGGTACGCAGCTTCGCGTCGTAGACGTAGCCCTGCACCTCGACCGGCGCGATCGGCGTCTTCGCGAGCGTGCCGTCGTGGAAGCGCTGCGAGTCGTGCGAGTCCTTCCACGACTGGTTCTCGAGGCCGCGCGGCGTCTTGCGCTCGTACTCGACGAACCCGTCCCCGTCGCGGTCGCCGAACTCGTCGATCCAGCGCAGCGCGGCGAGCGCCGGCTCCTTCAGCTCGCGCACGAAGGCCGAATCGTCGGTCCAGCGCCAGACTTCGGAGAGCAGCACGAGGTAGAGCGGCGTCGCGTCCACGGTGCCGTAGTAGGTGCGGAACCACTTCTGCGCCGCCTTCCCGGAGCGCAGCTCGTGGACGATCTTGCCCGGCTCCGCGTCGACGTCCGGATTCTCCTCGTGCGCCTGCAGCTCAGTCAGCACCTCGAGTGCGGTGCGCGCGAGCTCCGGCCCGAAGAGCAGCGTCTGCAGGCATGTGATCAGCGTGTCGCGGCCGAAGACGGTCATGAACCACGGCATCCCGGCGGCGGGCATCCGCCCCATGCGCCCGGCGCCGCGCATGCGCAACGAGGCGAGGTCGGAGACCGACTGGAAGAAAGCGCGGTCGATCTGATCCCAGTCGGCGCGGATCTGCGGCACGCGCAGCTGCCACGCGGCGAGCGACTCGCGCACGCGCGTCAGCTCCTCGCCGAAGCGCCGCTCGGCGGTGCGCGGAAGCACCGAGTCGCCGTCGATCGAGGCGAGGATGTCGAGCCGCAGCTCCCAGCTTTCACGTGGCTGGAGCTCCAGCCGGTAGACGACCTTGCGCTCCTCGATCTCGCCGCGCTGCGAGAGGATCACCTGCGTTCGCGCAGCGCCGGCGTTCTCCCCGTCCTCGTCCAGCACGAACTGGTTGTGCTCGGCCTCGTACCGGCCGGCAACCGGTGGCGGCAGCGGCTCCGCCCGCGCCGGGTCGCCGAGCGCGAAGTCGTGCTCCTTGACCGAGAGGATGTCCGCGAAGTCGGTCTCCAGCTCGAGCGCCAGCTCGAACGCGACGGGCTTCATGCCCTGGTTCTGGACGATCACGTGATCCTGCATCCCATCGCCGACGAAGCGGTGGCGCACGATCGAGAGCGAGTCCTGCGGCAGGTCCCCCGCGATCGGGTTCCGCAGGAAGAACGCGGCCGAGAAGTACTCGACCTTGCCGGAGGAGAGCAGCAATGGACGCTCCCCGTTGACGGTCAGCCGGAGGCGTGAGAGGAACCGCGTGTCGTCGGCGAACAGGCCCTGCGTCGCGTCGGCGATGTCGCCGCGCTCGTCGCAGATGCAGAAGGTCGACCCCTCGAGAATCGTCAGCGCCATCAGGGATCCCGAACGATGCGCACCGGGCTCGACTGGGCCCGCGCCTTCACCACCAGCTCGTCGACGTTCACGTGCGGCGGCCGCGTCAGTGCGAAGAGCACACACTCGGCAATGTCCTCTGGCCGCAGCGGCTCGACGTTTTCGTAGACGGCCTTTGCCTTCTCCTCGTCGCCGCGGAAGCGGACGCACGAGAAGCTCGACTCGACGAGGCCGGGATCGACGGTCGTGAGCCGGATCGGCCGCCCGAGCAGATCCTCGCGGAGTGCGTAGGTGAAACCGCGCACGGCAAACTTCGAGGCGACGTAGACCGCGGCGTTCTCGTACGCCTGGCGGCCGGCGATCGAGCCGAGGTTGATGATGTGGCCGTTGTCTCGGATGTGCGGCAGGCAGAGGCGCGTCATTCGCAGCAACCCGTGCACGTTCGTCTCGAGGACGGTCTCCTCGTCCTCCTCGCTGCTCGCGTCAAAGGGTTCGCGGCCCAGGCCGAGACCTGCGTTGTTGACGAGGATGTCGAGCCCTCCCAGCGCCTGCATCGCCTCGTCGACGAAGCGCTCGCAGCTCGCACGGTCGGTGACGTCGAGCTCGAGCTTCACGTCGGTCTCGAGCCGGTCGACCCTTCGCGCACCGCCGGCGACGCGGGCACCTTCGGCCGCCAGTGCGCGGGCGATCGCGGCGCCGATCCCGCTCGAGGCGCCGGTGACGATCGCGGTCTTGCCCTCGAGCGCGGCCACGAGCGGAGCTTATGTCAGCGCTCTACCGGATTCGAACGGCTTTGCCGGCGGAGGCCTCGTTGCCGACGAGGTCGGTCGCCGAGATCCTGAGGCGCAGCACGCGGCTGCGCTTTGCCGGGCGGGCGCGCACGACCAGCGAAACCACGCCCGAGGTGGTCGCGCCCCCTCTCGTCCACTCACGCAGGCTCCTCGGGTCGAGCACCACCAGCGAGTAGGAGATCGGGCTCTCCTGATCGTGCAGCGTGAAGGCAACACGGAGCCGGAATGCGCCGCGCGGCCGGCGCAGCTTGCGGGCTCTCGCGGCCGTGATCGCGATCGCCGGCGGCGAGTCGTCCAAGTCGGCGACGCCCTGCCAGGTGCTGCGGAATCTGATCGTCGCCGGATCGGCCGGGTTTCCGCCGGTGATGACGCTCGTCCACGTGCCCCGGCCGCGCAGCGTCGCGATGGCGCCGCTGCCGTCGACGATCTGCCACGAGCCGCGCCCGCCGTGCTCGGCGGGAAGAGGGCCGACGTTCGCGGTGAACCCGCCCGTGCCGCCGGCGCAGGTGAAACGGCGGACCGCCGTCTCCGGGGACGACCCGAGGCCGACGTCGGTTGCGGAGCCGGAGGGGCAGAGCGAGGCGGAGCTCGTGAACGGTCCCTCGTGCTGGAGCCCGCTCGGCGTCGGGAACGTCGCCGGCGCGTGCCGCCCGTCGAAGACGAGCTGAAACGAGGGAAGGGCGGCCGCGCGCGGCGGCATGGCGTCGCCCTGGCCGTTGCCCCGGCTCGAGGCCGCAGACGCCACCGCGACGGTTCCGGCCGCGACGGTTGCCAGGAAAGCAAGGCGTCGGAGCGTCATGGCGGCCGCATCATCCGCAGCGCGTGACGATCCGGCCATACGACGATCGTCGTATCCTCTCCACCGTGGGTCGAGTATCTGGGCCCGACTACCGCGCCGCGCTCACGCCTCGCGAGCGCGAGATCCTCGAGCTGGTCGCGCTCGGGAAGTCGAACGGGGAGGTGGCGCGGACGCTCTGGATCTCGCCCGGCACCGTGCGGAAACACCTCGAGAACGCGTACGAGAAGCTGGGCGTCCACAGCCGTACGGCGGCAGTCGCCGCGTTGCTCGGCCGCGACGGCCCGACGGCCTAGGCTTCAGCGCCGAGGCTGCGAGATGAGCGGCAGCCGCTCGTCCCCGAGCGCGGCCGGCAGCGCGTGCTCGACCTGCAGCGTGGAGTGGCCGAGGTCGAAGCGCTCGCGCAGGAGCGTCGCCAGCTCGAGCCGGATCGCGTGGCAGTCCGCGCCCTGCTCGACCAGGACGTGTGCGGAGACGGACGGGAAATCGCTGCCGACGGTCCAGACGTGCAGGTCGTGGACGTCGGCGACATGCGGCACCTCGAGCATCGCGCGCTCGACCTCGCGCGGCTCCTCGGGTGCGACCTCGAGCAGGATCCGCGTCGACTCCCGCAGCAGCGAGAGGCTCGACCAGAAGATCAGTGCGGCGACCACCAGGCTCGCGACCGGGTCCGCTCGGTTCCAGCCGGTCGCGAGGATGACGCCACCTGCCACCGCGGTGCCGGCGAAGGCGGCCAGGTCGGTCACGATGTGAAGAAAGGCGCCGCGCATGTTCAGGCTGTGGCGGCTCGGGCCGGCGAGCAGCAGCGACGCGACGAGGTTGACCGCGATCCCGGCGAGCGCAACCGCGAGCACGACGCCGCCGCGCACATCCGGCGGGTCGACGAGCCGTCGGACCGCCGTGTAGACGATCACGACTCCGACGACGAGAAGCGTGATCCCGTTCACGTGCGCGGCGAGGATCTCGAGGCGCCGGAATCCGAACGTCCAGCGCCCACGGGCGGGTCGGGCGGCAAATGACGCCGCGACGAGCGCGAGTCCGAGTGCTGCCGCGTCGGTAAGCATGTGGCCCGCGTCCGCCAGCAACGCAAGCGATCCGGCGAGAACGCCGAAGGCGAGCTCCCCGACCATCAGCGCGAGGATCAATCCGAGCGAGATCGCGAGCGGCTTCCGGGCGGAGGTGTGGGCGTGCGAGTGGCTCACGTGGACATTCTCGCGGCCGCGATGCGCTCCGGGGGCGTCGGATGCGAGAAGAGCAGCGCGTAGAGCGCTCGGGGTGGATCGAGGTCGGCGAGATTCGCGAGAGCGAGTCGGCGATGCATCCGCACGAGAGCCTCGCGATCATCCGTCAACTCGAGGGCGAACCGGTCGGCTGCTCGCTCCCAGCGGCGTGAGAGCCAGGTCTCAAACGGCAGCGCGCCGAGCTCGAGCAGCCACAGCACGAGCAAGACGAGCGGCACCGAGCGCGGATCACCGGCGCCCGCAGCGAGGCCCGGGCTCCAGCGCAGCACTCCCCAGAGCACGATCACGGCCGTCGCCGCGCCCGCCATCGCGAGCAGCGTCCCGAGCGCGACGTGCCGGTAGCGCCTGTGACCCAGCTCGTGCGCCACCACGCCGCGCAGCTCGGCCTGCGGCGCATCCTGCAGCAGCGTGTCGAAGAGAACGAGCCGGCGCGTCGGGCCGAGCCCCGACACGTACGCGTTGTGCTTCGTCGTCCGGCGGCTCGCGTCGCTCACCAGGATCGTCCGCACAGGCACCCCGGCGCGCTCCGACAGCTCCCGGAGCTCGCGGGCCAGCTCTTCGTCCGAGAGCGGCTCGAACCGGTTGAAGAGCCGCTCGAAGAGCAGCGGCGCGAACAGGCTCAACGCGAGCGTCAGCGCCGCCGCCGCCGGAGCGGCCGCCGCCGGCCACCACGACGGCCAGACACGCGCCGACCAGACGAGGCCGGCCAGGCCGAGGCCGCTCAGGACCGCGCCCAGGGACAGTCCCTTGGCCAGGTCCGCTAGCCACCCTCCGAACGACTGCGTCGAGAACCCCCAGCGTCGCTCGCGCACCCAGCCACGCCAGGCCAAGAGCGGCAACCGCACGAGCGTCGAGAGTCCCAGCACGAGCGCCGCGAGCTCGAGTGTCCGTGCCCACCACGGCCCGCCCGTCACGCGCCAAGCCCAGTCTCCAGGCGGCCCGAAGGCGAGAACGGCGAGCACGCCCGCCTGCAAAACCCAGTCGACGACGAGCGCGAGATAGAGCGGACGGTGGTACTTGCGCGCCCGTTCGATCTCATCCGGCGCAAACGAATCCGAAGCTTTCACGTCGAAGTACGTGAGCTTAGTGACATCTACACTGCGCAAATGAGTGCGGCGCCGGTGGTAGGAACGCTCTCCACGGAGGAGTCGCGCGACCTGAGCAACCAGTGGCGGGCCCTCCGCCGCGCCGCGACGGCTGTCGCCCTGATCTCGAGCCCGGCCCTTTTCGTCTGGCTCTACAAGATGCAGGAGCTCGCGTTCGGCTGGGCGCTCGTGCTGACGATCCTGTCCGTCGCCGCCTTCCGCGGCCTGCTCGACCTGATCTTCCACCGCTTCATCGAATGGCCGAGCCTCTTCGGCGTCGACAGCGCGAAGCTGCGCGAGGAAGACGTCGTCGCGCGCCGGCGCGTCTGGTTCTGGCGCTGGTGGGCGAAGCTCGTCTACTTCCTCGGGCTGATCATCGTCGCGGTCTACCTGGTCCGGGTGCTCAAGTACGGCTTCGACGGGGCGAGCCTCACGGGAACCGCGGGCGACACCTGGCACTGGCTCTCGGCGAAGGCGCATCCGAAAGCCTCGACCCTCGCAACGCTGGTCGCGTTCTTCGTCTTCTTCCTCTTCAACTTCGGGATCCTGATGGGCCCGATGCTCTTCATGGGCGTCTCTCAGATCCGCGGCTTCGAGCCCGGCGACGCGGATTGGGGCGTGAAGCTCGACGACGTCCGCGGCCAGGCCTCCGCCAAGGAGGAGGTGCGCCGCGTCGTGAACCTCTGGCAGTCGGGCGAGGCGTTCGAGAAGGCCGGTGGCCGCCGCGAGCGCGGGCTGCTCTTCCTCGGCGCGCCGGGCACGGGCAAGACGATGCTCGCGAAGGCGATCGCGACCGGGTTCAACTCGCCGATCGTGACCATCCCCGGCTCCGGCTTCGCCCAGACGTTCATGGGGATGGACGTCGTGATCGTCCGCTTCATGGCGCGCAAGGCAAAGAAGCTCGCGCGCAAGTGGGGCGGCCAGTGCATCGTCTTCATCGACGAGATCGACGCCGTCGGGATGCGGCGCCAGTCGCTCGGCGGCGGGGCTGTGGGCGGAATGAGCCCGCGTCCGCAGAGTTTCCACGACCTCTGCTTCTACGGGCCGCACGGCGCGCTCAACCCGAGCGAGGACCTGGTGCTCGAATCCCGCGCGTGGCGCGAGCGCGTCTTCGCCGCGCGCGAGCCCGAGGTCGCCTCGCCGGCGACCCCGTTCCTCGGGCGGATCGTGAACCAGGTCTTCCCCGGCATGTTCGGCGGCGGCCAGGGCGGCGGCCAGCTCGCGCTCAACCAGCTGCTGATCGTGATGGACGGGATCGACAACCCGCCCTTCGTCCGCCGCGCGCTTACGAACCGCCTGAACACGCTGCTCGATGCGCTCTACATCGTTCCGCGCCGGCTCGGGCGCGCGAAGTTCCGCCTCCCCCACGCGCGGCCGGCGGGGAACCAGATCTACTTCATCGGCGCGACCAACGTCCCGATGGAGATGCTCGACCCGGCGCTGACGAGGCCGGGCCGCATGGGCCGTCACGTCTGGTTCCGCACGCCGACGAAGACCGACCGCCTGGACATCTTCGAGCTCTACCTACGGAAGGTCTCGCACGACCAGGACCTCGACACCGAGAAGCGCCGCGACGAGCTGGCGCGCGTCACGAACGGCTACTCGCCGGCGATGATCGAGCAGGTCTGCTCGATGGCGCTGACGATCGCGCACCACGTCGGGCGGCCCTCGTTCAGCTGGGACGACATCGTCGAGGCGATGACGACGGTCGAGTCCGGCACGGCGATCGGCACCGAGTACGTGCCCGAGGAGACGCGCGCGGTCGCGATCCACGAGGCCGGCCACGCTGCCGCCGCGCACGTCTACATGAAGGGCGCCGAGTCGACGCGCCTCTCGATCCGCCAGCGCGGCGCCGCGCTCGGCCACCACCAGGCGCGCGAGAAGGAGGAGCGCTTCAGCTCCTGGCGCTCCGAGGAGATGGCGCAGCTCGTGTGGGCGCTCGGCGCGATGGCCGCGGAGCGCGTCTTCTACGGCGAGAACTCGACCGGCGTCGGCGGCGACGTCCAGAGCGCGACCGCGCGGGCGGCCTGGATGGTCGGCGCCTGCGGCATGGCCCCCGAGGCGCCGGAGCTGAACGGCCGCTCGAACGGCTCTCTGAAGCGGTCGAAGTCCGACGACACCCGCGACGAGATCATGCAGCGCTTCGAGGACATCGGGCTCCAGATCATGAACCGCACCGGCGCAGGCGGTGCCCTCGGCCACGACCCCCTTGCGGGAGTCCTGGGCGACCGCACCAAGCGCGCGTACGCGGCGCAGCTGCTCGGCCAGGCCTACGTCACCGCCTACGCCCTGATCTCGCACAACAAGAAGGCCGTCGAGCAGATCGCCGATGAGCTGATCGCGAGGAAGGAGCTCTTCGGTGACGAGCTCGTCGAGATCCTGGAGCGCGCGAAGCTGAAGATCCCGAAGATCGACCTGACCCAGGCGAAGGCATGGCCCGCGGTCTAGGCACGAAGGGCCGCTTCGCGGTCGCCTACCTCGTGCTCGGCGCCGCGATCGGCACCGCGCTCGGTGGCTTCATCGTGCTGCTGCAGCGCCCAGGCCCGCAGCCACCGGCCCCCTGGTCGAGCTGGAAGCCGGGAGCGGCCTCGCTCTCGACGCGCGTGCTCGAGATCGCCCAGCACGTCGGTGACGCCTACCGCCTCCCGAGCGGCGACCCGCTCGTCGCGGTGAAGGTCAGCAGCAAGCAGAGCGGGCCGAACATCCAGGGAGTCGTCGTCGTCAAGAAGGACGACCCCAAGGCGCTGGACAAGCAGTACGCCAAGGACGACACCGCCGTCTACATCCTCTGCGGCGCCGGGAAGACCTGCGCGATGAACCAGGGGAGCCCGGGGATCGTGCATGGAACGGTCCTGCGCCGCGAGGCCCTCGAGCTCGCCCTCTTCACCCTCGAGTACGCGCACCCGATCGACAACGTGCTGATCTTCTTCCCGCCCGCCAATGGGCAGTCGAAGCTCAGCTCGACGCTCTTCCTCCGGCGCGACGACGTCTCCGGCTCGCTCAAGCATCCGCTCCGCAAGACGCTGCCGCAATCGCCCGCTCCGCTCCCCGGCCGGATCGCTCCGAACGAGAAGAAGACCGTGGACGACCTGACCGGGACGAAGCTTTTCAACTACCTCGGGATCGCCCAGAACATCATCGTGATCCAGCCCGCCAACGGGCCGACCTTCTAACGGGCGGTCAGACGAGGGAGAGCAAGAACGCGCAGGGCCGCGACTCGCCCGGGAACGGCGCGAGACCGACCTTGGCGACCAGGAAGCGCCCTTCCGCCTCGGGCACGTCGAGCTCGTCGCCGGGACGCGGCGCCGCTCCTTCGCGCTCGACGAGCAGATAGCGCGCGGAAGTCGGCACGAACAGCACGTGCGAGGCAGCCTGCTGGGGCGCCTCGACGAGCTTCAGCTTGGTGAACTCGCCGCGCAGCCGCTCGATCTCGTCCTGCAGTCGCCGGTTCTCCGACTGCAGCCGCTCGAGATCGGGATCGGGCTCCGGGTCGGGAACGACCTCGACCCGCGGTGCGACCGGCTCGAGCTTGACGACGTTGTCCTCGTCCCCCTGCCCGCGGCCGGCACGGTGGCGCCGGTCGATCTCGGCCCAGAGGCCGGTGCCGAACCCGCGCTCGGTGTCGAGCTCGACGCCGTACTGCTCGGCGAGCGCGACGGCGAGGGCCGGGCCGGAGACGTACCCGCGCTCGACGAGGATCGCGCCGAGCAGCCTGTTGCTCTCGGCCTGCTCGGTCAGCGCGAGCTCGAGCTCGTCACGCGTGACGAGGCCCTTCTCGAGCAGCAGCTCACCGAGGGGCCGCCAGATGCTCTCCGCACGTTCCATTCGCCCTCTTATCGGCCGGAAAGGACGTTTTCAGGAGATCCGAAGATTTGCGACGGAAGTAGTCTTGGTGAGATGAAGATCCTGGCCCGGCGGCGGTTGGCTGTGGCGCTGCTCGGGAGCACCGCGCTCGTGGGCGTCGTTCTCGGCCTGGCGCTCACGCGACACGGCACCGAGAGCGCGCTTGCCCAAGGCCGGGCGGGGGTGCTAGCACGCGGCACGTTCAAGACGGTCTCGTGGGGCACGGTCGGCAGCGCGTCGATCGAGCGGAACGGCTCTGGCCGCGTGATCCTGCGCTTCAGCCGGGACTTCAACACGCAGCGAGCCCCGGAGCTGTACGTGCACATGGGCAAGAAGAGAATGCGACTACAGCGCGCGTGGGGCAGTCAGACGTACGTGCTGTCGGGCGTCGACGCAGCCACCCTGCACGCGACCGTCCAGGTCTTCTGCGAGAAGTGCAACAAGGCGTGGGGCGCGGCGAAGCTCAGGCCCGCAAGCCACCGCATCAGCTGAAACAGTCCGATAGGTCGCGCAGCTCGTCCTGGATCGACGGCACGGCGCCGAGGTGCGTCGTCCGATGGTCCGGCAACGATTTCCACAGATGACAGCCGAGACGGCGGAGCTGCGGAAGCGGCAAGTGCTTCAAGAGATATCCGACCGGGCACTACGCCAATTTGTCCGCGGGGGGACGTGGCCCGGGTTGGCACGCGAGATCGCATGGCGTGCCGTGCGCGCAACCGAGTCGGACTACGCCCGACTCAATGCCCTGACAAGCTTGGTTGAAGCGAAGCTGGCTCGCGCGCTGGACGGCCTTGACGAAGCCGTCGAGCGAGTCTGCGTCGCGGCGGCCGAAGACCATCTACGGGATTGGCCGCACGACCGAGAAGGCGCCGAGACGATCGCTGTCCTCGAAGGGCAAGAGGAGGCCATTCAGGTACTGAGCTGCGTGTACGTGGATGTGCTCGAGTGGACGATCGGTGTCATCCGTCCAGACCCACCGCGTAACGGCCGCCCGGGCAGCGGCTGGCTGGGTTCCCGGAGAAGCGATGCGAAGATCTCGACGAGCGACTTACCGGCGCCCGTTTCCCAATGGTTGACGGCGCGCTTTGTCGATTACGGCTGGCCGCGCCGCGGCGCTGCATAGGCCGGAGGTCGGCACCCGGCGAGCCAGGACTCTTCTGGCCCTAGCGAGCTGAGTGAAAGACCACGATCGCTACACCGCTGCGCGTAATGATTACGGTGTCACCGTGGGCGCCGGGGAACTTCATGACGATCGTTGCCGGCGGTGGGGGCACTCGGACGCGGCAGGCGCTCATCGTCCCTTGCGGCCCGCTGACCGTGATGCCGATTCCGTCGTACAACGGACCACCGGCCACGAACTGCACTTGACAGAACTGGTGGGGGACAGGATTCGCGCCGGCCACCGCGACCCCCGGCAGCGCGAGCGCAGCAGCGGCGGCGACCGCCGCACGGATCCCGTTCATGGTCGTCCTTTCGTAGCATTGCCGCAGAAGACGAGATCATCGCACCTGCGCCGGACACACCGTTGCGATTACCGTGGAGGTCGACGGCGGCCGAGCAGACCTTCGATCTGTACTCCGAGAGAGATCGGCACGGCGGAAGTCGAACGGTCTGGCTGCGAGTGGCGGAGGACGGGCAGATTTCCCTTGAGGGTCAGGACCTCGGTTCGGGCGTCGCCCCGTTTTTCGACGGTGCCTCCGAGTACGAATGGGGATGGATTCTCAGACAGAACCAGGTCGAGGAGCTGTTGGAAGCGCTCGGGATCGCACCTGGAGTAGCTGACGCTCCGCAACAGCTCGCCGATCGGTTGAAGAGTCTGCCGCGAACTCAAGTTGCCGACTATTTCCAAGACGCGGGTGCGGCCTTCTGGAGCCGACACGGCGATTGACTCGCGGGACTAGGACGCGAACTGACGTAACCGAAGCGCCGCACCGGCCGAGTGCGTCTGGGTCACTAGTGCGTCAGGATTTTGGCGCATCGAGTCATGTCGTATGTGTCATAGCCGAGCAGGAACGCATTTTCGCGCGAGCTTACGCCGCCGTGTGCATACGGCTCGTACCACGGGGTGTGGTCCGGGTCACCAAAGCGGCCAAGTGCGCGCTCAGCATGTGCCAAGTCATTGTCATCGAGAATATTGCGTTGACCTTCCCATTTGAAGAAGATGCCAGCGTAACAATCAGCCATTCGCTCATAACCGCTATAGCGACGTACTTGGTATCGATAGTGCTGCGGCCACTTGAGAAGCTTCTGAATGTGGTGGCCGAATTCATGCCCCACCACGACAAGAGCTTCGCCGTCATCTCGATGTAGCAGTTTTACGAAGAGGCCCCAATCCAAATATACTTGTTCGTTAATCGGGCAGTAAAATGAATTCGGATTCTTTTTATAGTAGATGTCATAGCCGCCCCACATGTAGCCATCGCTGCGGCCATAATCGTCGCATCGCTTGGGCAGCTTGATCCAGATTTTATTGCCAGGCTTGTCATACCACGAATAGTGCGGCGGCGCATGATACGCGCGGCCAAGGGTTTCTGTGAAGGTCTTGTTCCACAGGGCGTTGAGTTCGGGGAAAGCCAGGTCAACGACCTGCTGAGGATCTGTCAGTTCCTGTCCGCTGCTGGGTGAGCCGCTCGCCAGGCTCGCTAACGCAAGACCGACGCTCAAGACCAGCAAGCACGTAGCTCCGATCCGCATAGAGCCCCCTTCGTGCGCGGCGCGCCGCATGCGCGAGAGCTTACGAGTATCCGACGCTCACTCTCAGGAGTCAAGAATGGCATCCGAAAATTTCGACGCGACTAGCTCTTCGACCTCAACGATCTCCGTCGCGTTAACGAGCACGGCGTTGCCTCACCGGAAACAGAAGCGGCCTTGGCAGCCTCTTCCAATGGGCGGTGCGTGGCTCGAACACGCGACCTCCTGCTTGTAAGGCAGGCGCTCTCCCAGCTGAGCTAACCGCCCTCGTCCCTAGGGTGCCATAGAGTTCCGGCTCCGTGGCCCGTGATCGGCAGCAGCCACGGGCTCATGCCAGTCTGGGCCGGAAAGCCCGCCTGCAGAGTCTCGTCGGCTCGAGGTGCGGCTGGACGTTGGTGGAATCTTGTCTCGAATGGCCATGCGGCGACCTTAAATCTCCGGGAGTGCCCTCTGCAATGCCCCCGACGGGATTCGAACCCGTGCTACAGCCTTGAAAGGGCTGTGACCTAGGCCGCTAGTCGACGGGGGCGGCCTCCGAAGGATAGCCCCCGCCCTCCAGGATCTCCTTCAGGCGCGCAAAATCCTTGCGCAGCTCCTGCTCCGCGGTGCGCGCGAGCAGCGGCTCGGCGAGCTTCATGAAGGTGCCCGACTTGGCCTCCGCGACGACGTGGACAGCCGTAGAGCCGTTCTTCTCGGCGAGCTCGTGGTCGACGGTGAAGCGCACAGGCCCGCCGAGCGCCTTCAGCGTCAGCCGCCGCGGCGGGTCGTACGCCGTCACCTCGAGCTCGTTCGTCAGGTCTCGTCCCATCAGCCGGCGGCGCTCGACGATCCGGGACCCCTCCGCGAGCGGCCCCTCCGCGTGAGACTCGACCGCGCTGGACTGCCACTCGGGCAGCCGCTCGACGTCGCTCAGGTAGTCGAAGACCTCCTGCGCCGGGCGCTGCACCTCGACCGTGAAGTCGATTCTGACCACGGCCGCAGGGTACCCTCGCTCCAGGGGCCGGTAGCTCAGCTGGTAGAGCAGGGGACTTTTAATCCCAAGGTCGCAGGTTCGAGACCTGCCCGGCCCATTGGGTTGAATCCTGCACGCTGAACGCGCGCATCAGACTGACTCCATACTGCGGCGCATGAGCGCGGCTTCACGAGTCCACGCGAGAGACTCGGCAGCATCGGCCAAACTGACCAGTCTCGTGCCGGCGATCTCGAGCTTCGCGGTCGTGCTCGTGCTCGGCGTCGGTGGCGGTGGCTTCCAGCCCGTCTCGTGGCGATTGACGAGCCTCGCGCTGCTCGCGCTGGCAGTGGCAGCGCTCGTTACCCGGGAGCGCATTGCACTCGACCGCTACGGGTGGAGCGTGTTGGGTGGCTTCGCAATGCTCGCCGGTTGGACGGCGGTCTCGGCGACGTGGTCGATCCATTCCTCGGCCTCCCTGCTCGAAGGCGAGCGAGCGCTTCTCTATCTCGCCGCGATCGCGGTCGTCCTTTTGGCCGCGGACCGGGCGAACCTCTCGCAACTCGCGGCCGGGACGGTCGCCGCGATGTCGATCGTGGCCATCGTCGGCCTTGGCGAGCAGTACCTCGTCGCGCATCCGCGCAGTCCGATCGAGGGGACGCTCTTGTTCCAGCCCCTGGGCTACGCCAACGCCCTCGGGATCTATGCGGCGATCGGCATCTTGCTCGCCACCGGTCTCGCGCTCTCCGTTCGGTCGGCGCCCGCCCGCCTGGCGGCTCTTGCTCCACTTGCCGTGCTCGTCCCGACTCTGGCTCTCACGTCGAGCCGTGGTGCGTGGATCGCTCTGGCCGTGGGTGTTGTCGCGATGCTCCATCTCGCCCGCCGCATCCGGTCGCCCATCGTGCTGGGGGCTCTACTGATCGGGGGCGTCCTCGCCGGCGCGGCGATCGGCTCCACCGCCGGCCAGGGTCTGTCGGTGCTCGTCGCGAACAGGCCGCACTACTGGCATGTCGCATGGTTGGAATTCGTCGGCAACCCGCTCCTCGGACGCGGTGCGGGCACGTTCGGGGACTACTTCTGGCGCTACCACCGGCCGAGCGAGGGATTCACGCTCGACGCGCACAACCTCTATCTCCAAACGCTCGCGGAGCTCGGTCCGCTCGGGTTCGTGCTGCTCGTCGGAGCCTTGGTGGTACCGCTTTTGCGGCTGCGCGGGAAACAGGAACCGCTCGTCGCCGCACTGGGAGGCGCCTACGTCGCCTTCCTGCTGCACCTCGGCGTCGACTGGGATTGGAAGATTCCGGCGGTTGCACTCACCGGCGTTTTCTGCGGTACCGGTGTCCTCCTCGCGACGCGACGGGCAAGTCCACGGACGCTCTCTGGCACCGGCCGCCGGCTGCTGGCCACCGCCGTTGTCCTGCTCGCCGCCGTGGTGCTGTTCAGGCTCGAGACCGGCCCGACCCTGCCGCTGTAGTTGAGCCTGCGCCGCTTCCAGCCGACGCCGGTGCAGGGCCTCGCGTTGCTTCTGCTGACGTCGGTGTTCGCTCGCACGTATCGACTCCGCGTCCCGAGCCAGCCGATCATCTTCGACGAGCGCTACTACGTGAATGCTGCGCGCGTCATCCTCGGTTGGCACGTTCCCGCCGGCGACCCGTACGCCGGCTCGAAGCCGGGGCTCGACCCGAATCTCGAGCACCCCCCGCTGGGGAAGCTCCTCATGGCGGGCTCCATGAAGCTCTTCGGAGACGGCCCGCTCGGCTGGCGTCTGACGAGCGTGCTGGCGGGGATGGCGTGCATCGTGCTCGTGTACGCGATCGTCCGAGCGGTCGCTGGAGACGGTTGGCTCGCCGTGCTCGCGGCGACCATCTTCTCGTTCGACAATCTCGTCCTCGTCCACAGCCGCATCGGCACGCTGGACATGCCGTACCTCGCCTTGCTGCTCGCCGGCGCGTGGTGCTGGCTGCGCGGCCGGCCGCTCCTGGCGGGGATCGCGTGCGCCGTGGCGGCGCTGATCAAGCTCCCCGCCGTCTACGGCTTGGTTGCGCTCGTCCTCCTAGCTCTCGGGAAGGTGGTTTCCGAACGCGCCCGACAGCGGATGTGGAATCGCGCGGCGCTCCGAGGCTGCGCGTTGCTCCTGCTCGGGTTCGGGATCGTGTGGTTCTTCGGCCTGTGGCTCCTCGACATCGCGGTGACGCCGTACTCGACCCCCTGGGCCCACCTCCACCACATGGTGTCCTACGGTTTCTCCCTGTCTCATCGCGGCGGCCCGACGACCGTCGAGAGCAACCCGTGGCAGTGGCCCTTGAACGACGTTCAGATGCCCTACTTCCGGGTGGTCGAGAGCGCGAGCACACACGGCCACGTGGTCGCGAGCCAGACCGTGATCGACTTCCGGGGAGCGATGAATCCGGTGTTGCTCGTCGCCGCGCCATTCGCGCTCGCGTACGTCGCCTGGCGGGCCTGGCGCGTTCGCGATGCACTGTCCCGGTGGGTGCTCGCGTGGGTCGCGGCGACCTATCTCTCCTACTACCCGCTCGTCCTCCTCACCCACCGCACGACCTACATCTTCTACTTCCTGCCGACCCTCCCGTCGCTCGCCGTCGCGATCGCCCAGTTGCTGCGCCAGAGTCGCTTGCCTAGCCTCGTCACGTGGGTCTACGTTCTGGCGCTGGCCGTCGCTTTCGCCGTGTATTTCCCATTCCACCGCGTCTTCTGAGCCCCAAAAATGGCGCACGCAACCGACCGCACCACCTAGTAAGCTCAGATGGCAGTAATGACAGCAGGCATCGAACGGGGTTCGAGGCACCGGCCGCAGCCCACGGAGCTGCCGCAGCTTGCGCGGGTCGAGGAGCCCGTTCCCGTTCACGAGCGGAAGCACCTTCGGGTCGTACTGCAGCTGTGGCCAGCGGTTCGCCTTGAAGTAGAGGTCGCTCCAGGCCAGCGCATCCGGGTCGCGCACCTCCCGTGAGTCATGCGCGTCCACCGCGAAGCGCACCGTGCGGCCGTCGAGGTCCGCGACGTAACGCCCGACGTGGCCCTCGTTGGTGCCGCGAGCGGTGCGAAAGGCCACTCGGAATTTGTTTGTGACGCCGGGTGCGAGCTGCACCGGCAAGGGCGCTCGCTCGAAGCTGAGCCGCGCCAGCTTCGCGAGGCCGAGGAGGTAGTACCTCTGGTACGTGACTGTGCGGTCGACGTCCGGTGGGTAGAGGTACCGGACGCGTGTCATAGCCGGATGACCGGGAGAAGGAGCTCGTACGCGAGCCTGTCGAGGAACTTCACGCGTGCCTGTGGAACCGCCAGCCCTTCGCGTCCCAGCTTGAAGAGCAGCTGGTTGACGCCGAAGTTCGTCACCGAAGCGACAAAGCTGCCGTGGCAGGGCGGGAGCGGCTCTCCCCCGGCGACTCGAGCGAGGCCTGCCAGCTCCTGCGCGGTGAACGGCTCCTCTGTGCCGAGCGGCCAGGTGCCTCGTCGTTTGAGGGTCGCCATCCACAGGCGGTAGACGGGTGCGTGGCGATTTGGCACGCCGAGGAAGACGAGACCTCCCGGACGGACGAGCTCGAGATGGGCGGCCACGACCCGCCGGCGGCGATCGCCGAGGAAGTGCTCGCAGAGACCGAACGACATCGAGACGTCGTACACACCCGGTGACGCCGCCGGCAGCTCGAAGACGTCGGCCACGAGCGCCTCGAAACCGACCCCGGACGCCGCATAGAGCTCGGATGCCTGCTCGAGCGCGAGGGCGGAGTCGTCGAGCAGCGTCACGAGCGCTCCGCGTCGGGCATAGAGCAGGCCGTTGAGCCCGCGGCCGGCGCCCACCTCGATCACGCGTAGCCCGTCGAATGCGCCGAAGCGCTCCCTCACGAGGCGTTCTTGCGCCTGCCAGCGAGGCGTCCGCTCTTCGGCGTCCACGGCCTTCGGGTCGAGCGGCTCGGCGCGCCACTGAGCGTCCCAGTCCGCGCTCCGCTCCACGGGCGCGACTGTAGCCCTTCCGCCGATACTTCGACAATGAGCGGCCCACTGACGCTTCGCGACCGGGCTGCGATCGTTGCCGTTCTCGTGCTTGTGACCCTCGGCCTCGCGGTCGCTCCGGGGCGACTGGGGGCTCCGATTCGCCGGTTGGCGAACTACCGGGCCGACACGGCCGACCCGATCTACAACTGGCCGCTCGATGCGCGGGCGATCCGGCGAGCGGGTGCGATCCTTCCGGATTCCGAGCGCACGACGTACTACCTCCACACACGGCCGGAGCCGCAGCTCGGCCATGACCTGATCGGCGCCGCGCTCCTCTTCTTCCTTCCGGCGCTCGCGGTACCCGAGCCGGGCCAGGCGCAGTGGGTCCTCAGCTACGAAGCTCCGACGCTGCTGCCGACGGGACTACGGGCCGCGCGCGTGTACAGGCTCGGCAGGCGCATTTACCTCGTCCGGGTGCGGCGGGGCTGATGGGGCTCGTCCCGGGCGTCTTTCTGTTCAACGGCGTGCTCACGGCGACGGGCTACTGCGTCCTCTACGTCGCGCTCCGCGGCCGCGCCTTGCGCGTCTGGACTTCCTACGGTGGCGTCGCACTGCTGGTCGGAACCGGGCTCGTCGGCGTGGCCCTGTGCATGCTCGCGCCGCTCGGAGTCCACCTCGGCCTCGCTGCCTTCGCGGGAGTCGTGCTCGTGCTCGCCGCCGCCGGGATTGCGGCCGGGTACCTGTCTCCCCGGCATCGGCGGCGACTCGACGCCGACCCTCGCGCGGCGTCGCCGCCGACCTGGGCGGGCGACGTCATCGTCACGGTCGCGGGCTTCGGCGTCGTCGCCCTGCTGGTGATCGCCCTGGTCGGTGGGTTTCGGTCATCCCCCTGGCTCGACGACACGTGGTACTTCTGGCTCTCGAAGGGGCGCGCGCTCGACCTGGTCGGGCTCGACCCGCGGCTTTGGCACCCGGATCTCAGGCTGCACATGATCTTCGGGCACGACTATGAGAGCCTCTGGTTCGTGCGCCCCGACAACCCTTTGTGGTGGTCGGTCCACCTGAACCTGGCCACGCGCTTCGTCGGCTCCGTCGACCTGCGCGCCGTCAACGGGGAGCTCGCGTTCATGCTGATCGGCTTCGTGGCTGCGACGGCCAGGCTGCTCTGGGGTCATGTGCGGACGTGGATCCTCTTGCCGGCGCTCCTGCTCCTGTTGTCGGCTCCCGAGCTCCTTCGCCAGGCGCAGGGCGGCGATGCCGACGTGCCCCTGGCGATCTACCTCGCGCTCGCGCTGCTCGCGGCGGCGGGCTGGCTCCTGCTCCGCGATGGGTTCGCGCTCGCGCTCTTCGTCGTCTTCGCCTCGACTGCCGTCGCCATCAAGTCCGAGGGCATCCTCGAGCTCGCTCTTGGTCTGGCCATCCTCAGCGTCGCCTGCTGGCGCTCGAGGCGCGCGCTCGTGTCGCTCTGGGGCGGCGCGGTGGTGGCCGTCGCGACCAGCGTGCCGTGGTTCGCGTGGCGCGCGGCGCACGGAGTCTCCGACGTGTTCGACGTCCACAACGCGTTTTCGCCCTCCTACCTGGGCGCCCACACGTATCTCCTCCACGGAGGGCTCAGGATCCTCCGCCACCACTTCACGTCGATCCACGAGTGGTCGCTCGTCGTCGTCGTCTCGGTTGCCCTCGCGGTCGCGCTGGCGATCCGCGAGCGGCGGATCGAGTGGCTGGCGCCGGCCGTGTTCCTCGGCCTCGCGTACCTCCTCTTCGTCTGGATCTCCTGGGCCGATCCGGAGGGCGCGTTCCGCCTACTCGCCTCGTCGTATCGCTACGTGACGCCGCCGATCCTCGTCGCCGGTGTCTTTATTCCGCTCCTCGCGGAGAGGCTGGCGCGCACGAGCGCCAGGGCCGCAAAGGCCACGTAGAGGCTCCGGGCCGGCACGCCGTAACGCGCCTCGACATGGTGGATCCCGTTCACGAAGGTGAAGACGACGAGGAAGAGGCCGAGCTCCCGAGCCGGACCGCCGGCCCGCGCCGCGAGCACGACACCTCCTGCGGCGAGCATGAGCGAAATCCAGTCGAGCGCGCGCAGGAAGGGCAGCAGCCAACCCGGTTGGACCCAGTCCTCGTGCGCCTCCCACAGGAAGTACGAGCGGTAGAGGATCTCCCAGCCGACCGCGAGCGGCTCGACCCGTAACCGGTGGAGATAGCGGTCGGTCGCGAGCCTGCGCTGCTCGTCGTCCGCGCGCCGAAGGTAGCGCGCCTGGGCATTCCGGTCGACGCGCAGAGCCTGCGCGGAGGGGGCGAGGCGATGCACCGAGTCGAAGTCGCGGCGGAAGCTCGGATCCGATTCGACCTGCTCGGCCGTCCGATGCAGGCCCTCACCATGCGCGGCCAGCAGGAGGTTCCAGCCCTCCCCGAAGCTCGTGAGCACCGGCCGGCCGGCGGTCGTCCCCGTCCACCCCAGCCAGGGGATCATGAGCACCGCGATCCCGGCCGCTAGCGCCCCGAACCTCCGCAGCCGGTCGCGTGGCGACAAGGCGGCAGCCAGCAGGACGAGCGGAAGGACGACCGCGAAGAGCGGGCGTGTCAGCGTCAGGGCAGCCGAGGCCAGCCCCAGCGCCGTCCACCACCGCCATGATCCGCCCTGTCGGCAGCGCACGAACAGATAGGCGACGGCGACGGCGAGGAAGCCGGCGAGAGTCTCGCTCAGGATCCGGGTGACGTAGTGCTTCGGGAATGGGTCGAGCGCCGTCATCGCACCTGCCAGCAGGGCCGTGTGAGTCGACCACAGTCGTCGTGCGAGCAGCGTCAGCAGCAGCGTCGTTGCACCGGCCAGAAGAGCCTGAGCGGCGATGATCGTGTCGGTCGGCCAGCCGGCGCCGCCTCCGCCCGTGAGCGCGAGGAGCAGCGGGTAGCCGGGCGTTCGGTACGTGTCGTACTGGGGCACACCGACCGCTCCCCGAGGGATTCGCAGTCCGGTGATGTCGACAGCGCCGAGACGTGTCGTGTACCCGCCGTGAAGCATCGCCTTCGCCGCAGCCACGTAGGAGCCGGTGTCGCCGAGACGGTGCCCCGCGAACGGCACGTACACCAGCCCGTGCAGCCCCGCGACAACCCCGAGCAGGCAGGCCGCTGCGCGAAACCGGCGTTCAGCTTGCGGGATGTCCCGCCACAACGTATTGCGCTCCCGCGGGCACGCGGCTCAAGCGGCGCTCGAGCGAGACCACCGCTCGCGTACGCCACGGTGAGAACAGCAGATACTCGGCGTCGGTGACGATCAGGCCGGCGGCGCGAAAGCCATCCACCAGCTGACGACGTGAGAGCAGCCGGACGCCTTCGTCGAACGCGCAAGCGCGAACGACCCTGCGCGTCAGGGGGTTCCACGGGTTGTGCTCGAAGACTGCCACGAGACCCTGCGGCCGTGTGACGCGGCAGAGCTCGGCGAGCAACGCGGCGCGGGCGTTCGGTTCGACGTGATGCAGCACGCAGATCGCGAACACGAGCGCGAAGCGCCCCGTCTCGTAGGGCAGGGCTCGGCCGTCATAGGAACGGTAATGAACGGCCGGGTTTCGCTCACGCGCACCCTCGACCATCGTCTCCGAGACGTCCACGCCGTGGAGCTCGGGGATGTCGCGTGCCAGGTGGCTGTCGGTGAGCCCGAGACCACAGCCAACGTCGAGAGCATCTTGCGGCAGGCCGCCAAGCCGGCGCCTGGCGAGGTCGAGGAGCCGTTGAGCCTTCGCGGCGGTGTAGACGTCGTGGGGCCGCCCGGCGAAGGAGATCGCGCGATCGACGACTTCCGAGTACGTGAGCCGGTAGCGGTCGAACGCGGTCGGCACCGCCCGCCTCAGCCGCCGCCGGGCGGCTCGGGTGCGCGCGACAGAGGGCTCACAGAACGGTGCTCCGCCTCAACGCCCTTCGTCTCCCGCAGCACGTACAAGGGGCGCGCCTTGACCTCCTCGTAGATGCGGCCGACGTAGGTCCCGACCATTCCGGTGACGACGAGCTGGACGCCACCGAGGAACGAGACCACGACAACGATCGACGCCCAGCCCGGCACGTAGCCGATGTTCGCGAGTCGCAACGCGATCGCAACCACGCCGAGCACGAACGAGCTCAGGGAGACGACGAACCCGAAGACGATTGCGATGGTCAGGGGGGCTCGCGAGAAACCGAAGAGGCCGTCGATTCCAAGGGTGATCAGCTTCCGGAGCGGGTACTTCGTCTGGCCCGCGTAGCGTGCCCCGCGTTTGTAGGGAACGCCGACGTGGTGAAATCCGGTCCAGGCGAACAGGCCTCTGACGTAGCGGTTCGATTCGCGTAGCTGTCGGAACTGGTCGAGCGCCCGTCGATCGACGAGCCGGAAGTCGCCGGCCGCCTCCGGAAGCTCGATGTTGGCCACCCGGTGAAGGAACCGGTAGAAGGGCTTCGTCACCGCCCGGATCAGAAGCCGTTCGTTCGTCCGGTCAGTACGAACTCCGTAGACGATCTCGTAGCCCTCCTGCCACCGGGCGATCATCTCCAGTGCGAGCTCCGGGGGATCCTGGAGATCGGCGTCCAGGACGATCGTCGCATCGCCCGCGGCGAAGTCGAGGCCCGCGGTCACCGCGATCTGATGTCCGAAGTTCCGCGTGAAGCGCACGATCTTGTAGCGCGGGTCGCGACGGTGGAGATCGTCGAGCAGCTCGGCACTCCGATCGAAGCTCCCGTCGTCGACCAGGATCACCTCGGCCTCCCCGTCCAGTTGGTCGAGGACGCCTGTCACCCGCCGCTCGAGCTCGGCGAGCGTTTCCTCCTCGTTGTAGACCGGAACGACGAACGAGTAGCGCGGCGCCACGAGCGGATCGTAGTGCCCTGCCGGTGGCCGAGATATGACAACTAGCAGCTGAAAGCACGGGCTTGTTCCGCCAGCTGCGTCTAGGTGCTGGTATTTGGGCTCGCCGCGGGCTCGCCTATGTTCGACTGGGCTCCGGCGAGAGCGCGAGGAACCCGGTGACCACCCGAGGGTCGAACTGCGTCCCCGCCGCGGCGCGCAGCTCCTCGCGAGCCACGGCCAAGGGCAACGCGCGCCGGTAAGGGCGGTCGCTCGTCATCGCGTCCCAAGCGTCGCAAACGAAGATGATGCGAGCCTCGAGCGGGATCTCATCGCCAGAAAGGCCCCGAGGGTAACCACGCCCGTCATAGCGCTCGTGGCAATGCAGGACGATCCTGCCGATTCCGGCGAGCTCCTCGATCGGTTGGAGGATTCGCTGCCCGATCTCGGGGTGCCGCTCCACGAGGCGACGCTCCTCGTCTGTCAAGGGCCCCGGCTTGGAGAGGATGTGGTTGGCTACGCCGATCTTGCCGATGTCGTGAAAGAGCGCTGCCAGCTCGAGCTGCTTCAGCTCCGTGTCGTTGAGGCCGAGGTCCCGTCCTACGGCGACGGCCATGTCGCGGATAGCGCGCGCGTGCCAGGACGTCGACTCATCGCTCGCCTCGAGCGCGTTGGCGAGGGATTCGACGGTCGAGACGAACATCGACTCGAGCGAGGCAAAACGATCCGCGTTGGTCAGCGCCAGTCGCGCCTGGTCGACGATGCCGTCGAGCAGCCGAAGATCCTCAGGTGTCGTGGCTCGCCTATCGAGGCCCGTAATGACGCACCCGAACCGTCGGTTTGGCAGCTGGATTGGCGCAACGGCGAGAGAAGCTAGGTTAGGCTCAGAGCGGGCGAGGGTCGGTACATCTCGGCGGTCGAGCCAAAACGCAGCGCCGTCCGCGACGCGTCCGATGACCCACGTGGGCAGCGTCGGCGCCCCGTCGTTTTGCTCCCAGTTCGAGCGAACGAGACGCAGCGGCTCCGCGGGCCGGTTCTGCAGCCAGACGGTAGCGCTCGCGCAGCCGAGCGTCGACACGATTGCCTCGACTGTCAGCCGCGCGACGTCGGTGATGTTGTTGGCCGACACGAGCTCATGGCTGAGGCGAAGCATCGTGTCCGAGCGAACGAGCAAGGCTTTCGCGCGCTCCGCCTCTCGCCGCTCCGCCGCATTGAGCGCGGCGTTCTGGACAGCGACGGCCGCGTGCCCCGCAAGCACCTCCAGCAGCCGCACGTCGTCGCCGTCGAACTGGGCGAGGCCGAGCTTCGACACCACGACGACACCGATGGCCTGGCCGTCGAACAGCAGTGGAGTAGCGATCATTGACTCAGGCACGGCCTCGGTGCCTGGAAGCTGTTGTGCGAACTCGCACATGAGCGTGTTCTCGAGTAGGAGGGACGACCCAATCTCCGCGGCTCGGCCAGCCACGCCGTCGCCGATCTCGAGCGGTAGTGGGGCGATTTCGCTGCCGTCGCTGGCCGAGAACTCGTGCCGGTGAGCGATCGGAACGAGCGCGTCTTCTTCTCGTACGTAGACGCGGCACGCGTGGTAGTCGAGCAGCGTCAGGAGCTCGCGCACGATCAGGTCGCCAATCCCTTGCAGGTCGTTGAGACGGTTGAGCTTCCCGCTGAGACTCTGCAACATCTTCAGGTGCGCCGTTGTCCGGACGTTCGGGACAGTGGGAGCGTCGGTGCTGGCGGTGCCTGCGTCGAAGACGACGACCCGATTCTTCCCGAGGCGCTTTGCCTCGAGCATCGCTGCGTCCGCGTACGCTGCAAGCTCGGGCGCATGGCGGGAGTGCTCTGGGGCCTGCGCAATGCCAATCGAAGCGCTAAGGCGTCGGCCCGCAACGAGTGTCGCGCCCACCTCGAGCTCTCGCTGGATCCGTGACGCGAGCATGGCCGCCGCGCCGGCGTCGGCGTTCGGCAGGATGATGGCAAACTCCTCTCCTCCGACCCTGCACGCGAGGTCATCCCCGCGGCTACACCTGGAGATCGAATCGGCGACCGTCTTCAGGACGCGGTCGCCTGTGGCGTGTCCGTGGGTGTCATTCAGGTGCTTGAAGTCGTCCAGGTCGAGCATCACGACCGCAAGAGAGCTGCCGCTCTTGCGCGCCTCGGCGAGCTCCTCGCAGAGCCGCTCGTGGAAGACGCGATGGTTGAACAGCCCGGTGAGCGAATCCGTGCGGGCCTGATGTTCGAGGGCCGCCGTCGTCTCAGCGTTGTCGAGCGCCAGTGCAGCCGCGTCGCCGAACCGTTTCGCCAGGTTGAACTCCAACTCGCTAAATGGATCGTCGCCGCCCGCGCGATAGATGTTGAGCGCTCCCTTGACCGACCCGCGCGCCACGAGCGGCACCGAGATCAACGCCTCTTCCTCGTCTGCCGGCGTGCCTGGGACAGTGGTGACTCGTGGATCCAGGTGCGCCTGGTTCGCGAGCACAGCCTCGCGCTGCGCGACCGCCCAGCCCGTGATGCCGACGCCGAAATTCTGCCGCGTTTCCAGGATCTGCGCGGCCCACGGATCGCGAGCCAGCACGGGAACCAGGATGCTCTCCTGTTCATCCGCGCGGAAGATCGTCAGGCTGTCGTGTGGGATGAGCTCGCCAACCTCATCCGCAATCCGATCGAGCAGCGCGTCGAGGCTGTGCTCAGACAGGACCGCGTGAAAGACGTCGGCCAGCCGCTCATAGGAACCGACGAGGTTAGGGCGCGGCAGCCGCTTCGGGCCGGCGACATCCGCCGCCACACAAGGCGGCGGCAACTCGATCGAGTGGCGCAAGGGGAATGACATGGCCGCAGGAAGCAAACCCTCCATCGACCCGCAGACGAAACGCACCGATCCCCCGTTCGGGAGGACAGGTTGTATTGCAGCTTGCCGTTGTTGTCGGCAACTGGGAAGCGCTCGAGCACGAGACCGCTTGCCGAGGTGCACCTGTCTTGGTGAACGAGGTATCGGGGTAGAACGGCGGCACCCTTCCGGGGGTGTGATGACGCGTGTCGGGAATGACGAGGCCGGACACGACCATCCGCGTGGACGGCGAAATTCTCCGACTGCTCCGGCCAGGCACGCTTGCTGCCTCGCAAATCGCGGCGCGCCTCGGGACAGACCAAGACATCGCGAAGAAACTGGAGGGGCTGCGGCGGCGAGGTCTCGCCGAGCGATCCACGATCGCGCCCGGCGCGTGGCACATCACCGACGCCGGTCGTGCTTATCTCGAGCAGCTGCAGGCGGATGAGCCTTAGCGCGCTCGAGCAGCACGTCCGTGTCTTGCGCGTGCGTGAGGACTTCATCAGCTGATCAAATCCCTGGGCCGCCCACGGAGCTGCCCGAGGAGGACACATGACCGTCACGTGGGGATTGCTGTCGACTGCCCAGATCAACGACCGGATCATCGACGCGGCGAGCAAGAGCGACCGCGCCGACGTCGTGGCGGTTGCAAGCCGTACAGACGCGCGCGCGGAGGCTTACGCGCGAGACCACGGGATCGAGCGCGCGCACGGGAGTTACGAAGCACTGCTCGAAGACCCCGGTATCGACGCGGTCTACATCTCCCTCCCGAACGGGCTGCACGTCGACTGGACCCTGCGCGCACTCGAAGCCGGCAAGCACGTGCTCTGCGAGAAGTCCCTCTCGCGTAGCCCGCAGGCCGTCGAGCAGGTCTTTGATCGGGCCGAGCGGGACGGGCTGATCGTCTCGGAGGCCTTCATGTGGCGGCACCACCCTCAGACGCTCAAGCTCGCCGAGCTCGCGCGCGAGGGGGCGATCGGGCGCCTACGGCTCATTCGCGCCGCGTTCAGCTTCGACCTCGCCGCCGTCCACGCGCCCGACGATGCCCGACTCGACCCGGAGCTCGAAGGCGGCTCGCTGATGGACGTCGGCACGTACTGCGTCAACGCCATCCGCTTGCTCGGCGGCGAGCCGCTGCGGGTTCAGGCGGAACAGGCTCTTGGCCCCACCGGCGTCGACCTGTGCTTCGCGGCGACGGTCGCCCTGCCGCGAGACGTGATCGCGCACTTCGACTCGGGGTTCGCGCTGGCCCGGCGCGGCGCGCTCGAAGTCGTGGGCGAGCAGGGAGCGCTCTACGTCAGCGACCCGTGGCATCCGCGGGAGCCGGGGGTGGAGATCCGGGGACCCACTCCGGCCGATGCGATCGAGTGCGAGCTCGCTCCGGCCGCGCAGGCCGACGCCTACCTCCTCGAGCTCGACAACGTCTCGGGAGCGATTCGCGGCGAGAGCGAGCTGCTCCTCGGGCGCGCGGACGCAGTCGGACAGGCTCGGGCGCTCGAGGCGCTCCACCGCTCCGCCCACACCGCGGCGACTGTAGAGCTCTAGGTCAGCCGGCCAGGATCGACGCGAGCGTGGCCGCGTCGATGTTTCCGCCCGAGACGATGCAGCAGACGGCTCCGCCTTCCACGCGGCCAGCAGCGGCCAGGGCAAGCGCGCCTGCGCCCTCGGCTACCACGCGCGAGCGCTCTGCCAGCCGCCGCACCGCTGCGGCCGTCTCGTCGAGCGAGACCGCGAAGGCGCCGTCCAGAGCCTCCTGCAGGAGCGGCCACATCTTCGGGAGCAGCGACGGGCCGCCTGCGCCATCGACGAAGGAGGCGTGGAACTCGATCGGCGTGGGCTCACCTGCCGCAAACGCCGCGGTCAGCGGCGCCCCGGTCTCCGGCTCGACCGCGTAGACGCGCGCCTGGGGGCGCAGCGCCTTGACCGCGCTCGCGATCCCGACGCTGAGCCCGCCGCCGCCGAACGGGACGAGCACCGTGTCGAGCTCCGGCTGGTCCTCGAGCAGCTCGAGACCGATCGTGCCGTTTCCGGCCATCACGGCTTCGTCCTGCACCGGGTGCACGAAGAACCCGCCGAGCTCGGGGTACGCGGCGTCCTGGAGCGCCTGCCACCAGCGCTCGTGCGAGACCTTCACGATCTGCCCGCCGAGACGCTCGATCGCCGCGAGCTTCGTCTCGGGCGCGTGCTCGGGGACGACGACGGTGCAGGCGACGCCGAGCTCCCGTGCGGCCCAGGCGACACCCTGGCCCATGTTGCCGGCGCTCGCGGTGACCACGCCCTCGCCGAGCTCCTCCCGCGGTGCCAAGGCGATCGCGTTCAGGGCTCCGCGCAGCTTGAACGAGCCGATCGGCTGGAGGTTCTCGAGCTTCAGGTGCACGCCCTCGAGCTCGACGAGCGGCGTGCGCACGATGCGGCCGGCGAGACGCTCCTGCGCCGCGCGAATCTTCTCGAGCGGGATCACGGAAACACCGTCGCGAGCTCGTCACGCTCGTCGGGACTTAGCTCGAGCTCCACCGCCGCGAGCGCCTGGTCGAGTTGATCGGGCCGCCGCGGGCCGACGACCACCGCGGTCACCCGCGGATGGCTCAGCACCCACGCCGTCGCCAGAGTCGCGGGAGCGACGCCGCGCTCCTCGGCCGCGCCGGCGAACGTCTTGAGCGCACCGAACGTCTCCTCTCGCTCGAGATCCGCGTACGGCTCAGGACGAAGCGTCATCCGGGAGCCGCTCGGATAGGCCTCGCCATGGCGATAGCGGCCGGCAAGCCAACCGCCGGCGAGCGGGCTGAACGGCGTGAAGCCGAGGCCCTCCCGCTCGCAGACTCGCAGCACGTCCTCCGCCTGCGCGCGCCGCAGCAGGCTGTACTCGTTCTGCACCCACTCGAAGCGGGCGAGGCCAAGCCGTTCGCTCGTCTCGAGCGCCTGCTCGAGTTGCTCCGCATCGAGGTTGCTCGCGCCGATCGCGCCCACCTTCCCGGCCTGGACGAGCTCGTCGAGCGCCCGCAGCGTCTCCTCGATCGGCGTCTCGGGATCGGGCTCGTGTGTCAGGTACATGTCGATGCGTTCGACGCCGAGCCGGTCGAGGCTCCCCTCGACTTCGCGCAGGATCCGCTCGCGCGAGAGCCCCCGATCGGTGGGATCGCCGGCGACCGACCAATAGACCTTCGTGCTCAGCACGAGCCGTACGCCGCGCTCACGCCGCCAGCGCCCGACCCAGGTCTCGCTGCGCCCCCCGCCGTACGAGGCGGCCGTGTCGAAGAACGTCACGCCCGCGGCCCACGCCGCGTCCATCAGCGCGAAGGCTTCCTCCTCGGTCTCGCCCGTGCCAAACAACTCCGGCGCAGACCCGATGCCGCCGAAGTTCCCGCACCCGAGCCCGACGCGCGAGACGGTGACGGCACTGCGACCTAGCTGACCATAGTCCACACGCGAAGCGTAGTCCCGGCTTGGAGCGGGCGCGGGAACGTGTGAGAATCCGCGGATGACGCGTCACGCCGTGGCAGAGCGCGACCTCGATACCCACCGGGCCGAAGGCGACACCGCCTCGCGTGCGGTCGCGATCGACGAGGGCTTCGGCTCCGAGCTCCTCGAGCTGCACATCGCCCGCTACGAGCCGGGGCGCTCGCAGGCGCGAACGCTCGAGGGCGCGCAGGAGGTCATGTACACGGTCGAGGGCGAGGGGACGCTGACCGTCGACGGCGAGCCGCACCGGCTCGAGCCGATGACGGCTGCCTACGTGGTAGCCGGCGAGACCTATGAAATCGAGAACCCTGGCCCGGAGACGCTGCTCGTCGTCTCCGCCGTCGCGCCGCAGGGGGAGAACGAGCCGCACGCAGGCAAGCGCACCGTTCGCTATGAGGACCAGGAGCCGCTCCCCGCGAGCGGCAACCGCGAGTTCCGCTACCTCGTCACGCACGAGGTCGGCTGCAACGAGCTGACCCAGTTCTACGGCATCATCGCCCCCGGGCGCGCGCCCGACCACAGCCACGTCTACGACGAGGTGATCTACGTGCTCGAGGGCGAGGGGATGCTCCACATCGACGACTCGCACGAGCCGGTGGCCGCCGGGACGTGCATCCATCTGCCGCCGCTGCTCGAGCACTCGCTCGAGAACAGCGGGGAGGGCCCGATGAAGGTCGTCGCGACGTTCCACCCCGCCGGCGACCCGGCCTCGCGTGCGTACGAGGCAAACGAATGACGGGCGATCGCGTCTCAGTCCATACGGAAGTGACCAATAGGAGGGCAAGCATGAGGAAGTACGTAGTTGCCGCGCTCGCCGCGGCCGGGGTTGCCGCGCTCGCGACGGCAGCCTTCGGATCAGACAGCTCGCCGACCCGCACGAACGTTGCGACCTCTGTAACCGCGACGATCAAGTGCGGCAAGACGCGCACGATCGGCCTCGCGGCGCCGTTCACGGGCCCCGCGGCCGCGGTCGGGAACCAGCAGGTGCGCTGGGCGAAGTACTACGTCAAGCGCTGGAACGCCGTGAGGGCTCACAGAAACAAGCGGATCCGGGTAGTCCCAGGCGACACGCAGCTGGGTGTGGATACGGCGTTCGCGGTCAAAGTCGCCAAGTCGTTCGCCTCGAACTCGAAGCTGCTCGGCGTCGTCGGGCCTGCCGGTAGTCAAGAGGTCGTCGCATCGACGTCGGCCTACAAGGGCGGCGGCCTTGGGTTCGTCTCGGGCTCCGCAACTCGCACGACGCTCACGGACGGCCACACCGACGGCAACCGGCGCGGGTACTTCTACCGCACCGTGCCGAACGACGACGCGCAGGCCCCGGTGGTCGCCAACTGGATCACCCAGAAGCTGAAGTGGAAGCGGGTCTACATCATCGACGACCAGGAGACTTACTCGCAGGGCCTGGCCGACGGCGTGCAGTCCAAGCTCAGGGCGAAGGGCGTCAAGGTCACCCGCGACTCGATCAGCCAGACCGACTCGGACTTCTCGTCGAAGATTGCGAAGATCCCGAACAACACCCAGGGCATCTACATCCCGTGGCAGCTCGCCCCGCAGGCCCAGGCTTTCGGGCAGCAGCTGAAGGCCGCGGGCAAGGCCAAGATCAAGCTGTTTGGCTCGGACGGCCTGTTTGCCCCAGGTGTCTGGAAGATCGTAGGCTCGTATGACTCGGCCTTCCCGTACAACCCCGTTGATCCAGCGGTGAAGGCTTACATAAGCGCCCACCACGGCAACGGCGAGTTCTTCGGTCTCCCGTCGTACGTGGCGGCCCAGGTGGTCGTGGGCGCGGTCACGAGGGCGTGCGCGGACGGCAAGGCAACCCGTGCCGAGGTGCGCAAGCAGATCGCGAAGACGAAGCTGAAGACCTCAATCCTCGGCTTCCCGGTCTCGTTCGCTCGTAGCGGCGAAATGCACGCTCCGGCAACCTTCGGGGTCTTCCAGATCCAGAGCAACGGCTCGTTCAAGCGAATCGGCTGAGCAAGCGCCGAATTTCGAATAGCGGCGTGCGGCCCA
>JBBRYF010000012.1:0-74630 GCA_038237925.1 Gaiellales bacterium
CTCCATCACCTGAACAAGGGCCGCCATTCGTCGATCGTGCAGGCCCTCTCAGGCGACTGGGGCGGCCACCCCGACCTGGTGCTCGGCGTCGAGCACCAGGAGGGCCAGCGTCAGACCAAGCTCACCTTCGGGAAGGTGCGCTGGGGCGACCAAGGCCGCCCGCCGCTGCTGCTCGACTGGCTCGCGGCCGACGAGGGGGTCGGCTACCGGGTGACGGAGCTCGGCGGCTCGCGGCAGGTGGGCGAGGCCAACCGCGAGCGCGTCTTCGAGCAGGTTCAGGCCGGCGTCCGACGCGCGAGCGAGATCTCCGCGGCGCTCAACCTCGGCAGGAAAACGGTCCTCGATCACATGAAGACGCTTGGGGCGGCCGAACGAATCCGTCTCGTTCCGGGTTCGAATCGCGCCATCGAGGCAGTGCCGTTGGAGGCCGCCAGCGAGGCGCTCGAGCTCGCCGAGGCCGGAGACGGGGGTACACACCCGGAATTGGAGTGGCGCTAGGTGTGTAGGCGGGTGTGTAGTCCATGTGCGGAAGCATCGGAAAGCCCGCAGCCATGCCGGTGTGGGGGGTACACACCTGACCTACACACCGGGTCGCCGCAGCCCTCGTTCCGGGCCGGGTGTGTAGGTGGGCGGTTCCCTATAAAGGAACCGCCCCCTACCTACACACCGGCGCGGGGCTCGATTCGGGCTGCTGCCGGGACCGTCGCGATGGCCTCGCTGCCCCTCGCGCGCGCGAGCGCGCGGGCGCCGCGCATGCGAAAGGACGGCCGAGCCGCTTGAGCGCCGAGCTCGAACAGCTCCTCGGCGGTCTCGTGGACGAGCTCGCAGATCGCGTAGCGGCTCGGCTCGCCGGCGCCCATTCGAGCACCGCTCCCGCCGAGCTCGAGCCCTGGCGCCTGCTCGACGTCGGCGAGGCGGCGGCACGGCTCGGCCGCTCGGAGCGCTGGGTGCGCGAGCGGGCGAAGCGGGGCGAGCTCGCGCACGTTCGGCTGGACGGCGGCGCACTCGCCTTCGACCTCGACGACCTCCGTGCCTTCGCACGTGGCCGGCGAGTCGGGCCCGAGCTCGGGGACTCCGGCGACGGCCATCGACTGAGCGTGGTCGGCGCGGACTGGTGGCAGGCGTGAGACGCTGGCCTTTCGCTGGCGGCCGTTCCTGGATCGCGCTCTGGCAGGGGAGCGGTGGCGTGAGCAACGGCTCCTATAGCCGGGGGTCGAACCGACAGTGAGCAGGAGCCCTGAGCGGCACGTCGAGCCGCGAACGTCGATCAGTGCTGAGGTCACCCGGCTCGGGTTCTACGGCCGCGACAGCCTCGGCCGCGCGCCGAGCATGATCGAGCGGCAACTCAAGCTCGAGCTTGAGCTTGAGTCGATGATGCGTCGCGTGCGCGGCCACCTTGACGCCGGCGCGATCGCGCTCGGCCAGGAGGGTGGGGACCGACTGCGACAACGTGTCGAGGCGGCGCGCCTCACTTTCGCGCGCGTCGCCGAGCGGGACCGCCGGTTGCTCGCCGAGTTCGCCGAGTTCGATGATCCGCCGCCGGCGGAAGAGGGGAGCGGGGGTAGGCCCCCGCTCCCCTTCGGAAAAAGCGTCGGAGTCCCGTTCCAGCTCGGCTGCACAGTTCTCTGCGACACGCGCGCCCGAGGAGCGGCCGCCGACGATCAGCGGTACTCCGAGCCGGAGTTGCCGGACGACCGAGATCCAGGCAGCGTCGAGCTGAGCGGCAGGCGCCGGGCTGCGGCGACCGCACACGGAAGGGCTGCTCGACGAGCACGACCGTGAGGCTGGCGTCGAGCGCCCGCCTCGGTCGCGCCGACCAGATCAGGCGCTCGACACCGCCGCCGGCCCCGTGCCCCAGGACGAGGGCGGCTATCGGGTGTCTGCCGCGTCGAGGTGGACCCGCGCGGGCCGGTGAGGAGTCTCGAGCTCCATGACCGGCCGGAGGTAGCTGTCGAGGGAAGCGGGAGCTAGCGCGCCTAACATCGCGCGGACCGGCTCCGTCTAATTAGTGACGTGATGCGCATGCTGGACTCGCCCCGGCGCCGGCGCAGGGTCTTCCTCGTTCTGGGCGCGGTCGGGATCTTAGTCCCGCTGATCTTCCTCGGGGTTCACCTCTCGACCCCCGGATCGCCTGAGAATGCCAACGGGCCCGAGGTCTCGGGCGCCTACCTGAACACGCCGAAGAGCGTGCCGTTCACCGCGCAGAAAAGGCGCGCCGTGCGGCGGGTGCTCGCGCGCTTCATCAGCACCGCGGTCGCCCGGAAGGACGTCGGCAGCTCCTGGGCGGTGACGGGGCCGAGCCTGCGAGCGGGCTTCACGCGCAGGCAATGGATGAGCGGCGAGATTCCAGTTGCCCCCTACCCGGCCTCGCGTCACGGCCAGGGCGCCTGGGACGTCGTCGACTACTCGTACCCGAAGAAGGTCAGCCTGGAGGTGCTGGTCTTCCCCAAGCCGCATTCGGGATACTCGGTCGCCACGGCGGACGTTGACGTGGTCAAGGGCTACGACGGCCGCTGGCGGGTGGACTACTGGATGATCACGAAGTTCCACGGTCCGGGCACGCCGGCGCCCGCCGACTCGACCTCGGCGCTCAGCGAGGGCCCGCCGAACGTCCACCAGCTGCCGGGGAAGAAGAACTCCGTGAGGCATCGTGCCGGGAGGCCGCAGCCGTCGAGTGCCTCGGCGGCCGCCGCCAGCAACGGCACGCACGTCGGGAAGGCCTGGCTGCTGGTACCGGCGGGCATTCTCGGCCTGATCGTCGTTCTGCCGCTCACTTTCGGCATCTTCGTGTGGACGCGCAACCGACGCGCGGTGGCCGAGTACCGCCGGCCGCGCAGCTGACCCGCGCGCGGTCAAGGAACGTGCGGGGTCGGTGCTCGCGTGATCAGGAGCGGGGCGCCGGTCGACGCGGACATCGCCGAGCTCTGAGGCCGCATCGTCCAGACCGAGTTCTACGACAACCAGCGCACGATCGTCGGAGTCGCTGCGGAAGAAGAAGGCACTACGAGCCGGCCTCGACGTCACGCGCGGGACGGACATCCTCTGGACGCTCAATCACCCCGGCGTCTGGCTCTGCTCGTCGGGGAGCGGGGCTGGATGCCCGAGCAGTACGAGCGGTGGTTCGCCGAGACGAAGCCGCGGCGCAGGGCGATGGGCGGCAACCAGCGTGACCCGTCCCGATTCGGCAAGCGGCGCCCGCTCGCCCGCAGCTTTGCCCATGGAGGCGATGCGCCGGGGGAGGCGGCACCGTCAGGCACGGTCGCCCTTTGCTGTCAGGATGCTGCCCGCTACTCGGCCTTCGCGGTTAGCCCGCGAAGCTCGAGCTGCCAGTCGGCTGGACGCTGAGTTGACGGCATATTTGGGTTACTCATCCGTCGATCGTGTTCGGCCACATCACCGCGTCGACTTTGCAGCCGGTGTGGGACGAAGACGCCGGCGAGTGGGTAGTCGCGGTCTCGCTCGGCCTCGCCGGTGTGCCGCTCAATCGTCATGGCATGGCACCCGATCGCAACACGTTCTTCATTCCGGCGCGGGCGCACACGAGCTTCCCAAGCGACCCTCGAGCGGACGTCTGGCGGGAGGCGAGGGTGGCTAGTGTCGGCTCATCATTTGCCGCCCCGTGTGAGTCGTCTACTGGCCTTGGCGTTGAGAAAAGATCAACGCCAAGGCCAGTAGACGGCCGCGATGTTCGTGCGATTCTGTGCAGGTCGACGATGGACCTGCGCGAGCTTCAATTGTGGTTCGAGACGGAAGAACTGGATCCGTGTCCGCGATGTGGGAGGGCGGCGGCGCTCGGCCTCGAGCACGCCGATGCCCTGCTCTGCTTCCGATGCGGCTTTATTCGCTGGCGCGGGGGCACGACGTCGGTCCGCGAATTGCAACGCCCGCAGTCTTCGCACTCGGCCGCGGCGCACTCGGACCGGAACACGGCGACCTCCGGCGGCTCGTCTTCGGTCAGGTAGGCGCGCCAGCCAGCGGCCTCCTCGGCGCAGGGCGGCTAGGTCTGCCCACTACCAATATTCGGCGAGCGCATCCAGGGATTTCCTGAGAACCCGACACGCCGAAGGAGTAGGGTCGGAAGGGCATTTTCCTCGCCGCCAAGGAGGCACTGGACGGTCGCCGAGTCAGTAGCGTTCGATGCGGACAGCCGCCTTTTCCACGCACGGCCGAGCCGCACAGTGCTCGCCGTTGTGGCACTCGCCGGTTGCGGTGCAGCCGCGTGCGCTGCGGCGCTCGCACTGAGGAGCGACCATGTCTCTCATCCCGGCGTGCACGCCACGCTAACGGTCTGGATGGTTTTGGCCTACGTCCTTGCCGGTCTCGTCGCGTGGCGGCGGGGCCCGGAGATTCGGTTCGGCTTGCTGATGATCGCCGCAGGCGCCGCGATCTTCGTCTCGAGTATCCAGTCGGCCAACGCCGCTCTGCCGTTCACGATCGGATCGGTCTTCGACCTCCTGCCTCCGGTGGTCTTCCTGCACGTGTTCCTCGCGTTCCCGAGCGGCCAGCTCAACCGGCGGTTCGAACGCGCGCTCGTCGGAACCGGATACGCCACGGCGCTCGGACTGCAGATCGTCACGATGGCGCTCGGCGGCTACGGCTCGGCAAACCTGCTCGAGCTGACCTCGAGACCGCACGCGGCATCGGTCTTGCAGCGCATTCAACTTGTAACGCTCAGCGTGCTGGCGCTGAGCGGCATCGGGGTGCTTGCCTGGCGCAGGCGGGAGCAGGGCCGTCCACTGCGACGGCCGCTCGCGCTGCTCGTCGACTCGTTCGCCCTCGGTCTTGTGATGATCGCGTTTCTCTTTTTGGCGGGCGCCTTCGGGTTCGTTGCCGGTGGGTCGACGTTTGAGGGGATCCGGTGGTCGACGTTCTTCGTGATCGGCCTTGGCCCGATCGCATTTCTCGTCGCCCTGCTCTCCGCGCAGCTCGCGCGGTCGGCCGCGGCGGACCTCCTCGTCGAGCTGCGTTCCGATCCCTTGCGTGGTGACCTCCGTGACGCGCTCGCGCGCGCGCTGCGCGATCCGTCGCTGAAGCTTGCCTACTGGCTGCCGGACTTTCGACGCTACGTCGATCTCGACGGAAAACCCGTCACGCTCAGCAGCGAGGACGGCCGCGTGGCGACCCCGGTCGACCGCAACGGCGTGCATGTCGCAGCGCTGCTTCATCACCGCGGATTGCTCGAGGAGCCAGATCTGCTCGAAGCGGTTGGGGTCGCCGCAGGTCTCGCACTCGAGAATGGGCGCCTGCAGGCCGAGTTGCGAGCGCATGTAGAAGAGCTGCGCGGCTCGCGCGCCCGGATCGTCGAGGCAGCTCACGACGAACGTCGCCGGCTGGAACGCAACCTTCATGACGGCGCTCAACAACGCCTCGTTGGTGTGTCGCTCGAGCTAGGACTGCTCGAAGACTTGCTGCCCGACAAGCACGGAAGCCGAGAGCGTCTCACTCGCGCGAGAAGTGAGATCGCCGCGTCGATGGACGAGCTGCGCGAGATCGCGCGCGGTATCCATCCGGCGGTGGTCAGCGGGCATGGGCTCGCGGTTGCGCTCGAGCAACTCACGGCGCGCACGCCGGTGCCGGTCGAGCTCACCGTCCAGATCGACGGCCGCCTCCCGGCGGCGCAAGAGCTCGCCGCGTACTACGTCGTCGCCGAGAGCCTCGCGAACATCGCCAAGCACGCGCAGGCCACGCACGCGGCCGTCTCGGTCTCGAAGACGGCGCACAACCTCTTCGTCGAGGTCACCGATGACGGCATCGGCGGCGCCGACAGCGAAAAGGGCTCGGGGCTTCGAGGGCTCGCTGATCGCGTGGAGGCATTGGACGGGAGCCTGCGCGTCTGGTCTGCCCCTCGGAGTGGCACGCGGGTGCGGGCGGACATTCCATGCGCGTAGCGATCGCAGAGGACAGCGTGCTCTTGCGCGAAGGGCTTGCGCGGCTGCTCGGTGAAAACGGCTTCGAGATCGTCGCTCAATGCGACAACGCCGACGACTTGCTAGTGAACGTGCGGCGGTCCCCGCCGGACGTTGCGATCGTCGACATCAGGCTGCCGCCTACGCACAACGACGAAGGGCTGCGTGCAGCGCTCGAGATCCGCGCTCAGCACCCGACGGTAGGCGTGTTGGTGCTTTCCCAATACGTCGAGCTGGGGCTCGCGCTGAAGCTGCTCGCCGACTCCGCGGAAGGCGTCGGCTACCTGCTCAAGGATCGCATCAGCGACGTGAGGGAATTCGCGGCCGCCGTGCGGCGCGTCGGCGACGGCGGATCTGCGCTCGACCCGATCATCGTCTCGACGCTGCTCTCGCGGCAACGAGCAGACGATCCGATTGATCAGCTCACTCGGCGGGAGCGCCAAGTTCTTGAACTGATGGCGAGCGGCAGCTCGAACCAGGGGATCGCGGACAGCCTCGTGATCACGCTGCGAGCAGTCGAGAAGTACGTCTCGAGCATCTTCGGCAAGCTCGGGCTCCCCTCCACCGGAAGCGAGTCGCGTCGAGTGCTTGCGGTGCTTCTCTACCTCCGTTCGTCGCGCGCACGCGCGTACGAAGACACCAGAAACCCGGCCCCCCGGTCGGCCAGTCTCCCGTCTTCCCACGGTTCTCCTCGACTGCGAGGTTCAGGACACCCCCGCAGTCGAGAGGAGAGCCATGAAGACGCGCATCATCCAGAACGAACCGGAACAGCCGGCGCACGCAGCCGACACCAGCGAGCCAGCGCCAATCGCAATCAAGAGCGCACGTAACGCCGCCGCGCGCGCCGGGCGGTGGAGTGCGAGTCACAAAAGGCTCGCGATCATTGGTTGGCTCGTCTTTGTTGCCGTGGCATTCGTCGGCGGCAACGCTCTCAAAGCGCCGAGCACCGGCCAGAACCCGCCCGGCCCCGGTGAATCGGGTCACGTCGACCGGATCCTCAGCGACCACTTCAAGCAGCCGCAGGGCGACACGGTGCTGATTCAAAGCACAGGCAAGACCGTCGGCGAGGCGCCGTTCAACGCGGCGATCCGCGACGTCGCCCGCACGGTCGCCGCGATCCCGCAGGTGAAGCAGACGCGCTCGCCGCTCACGTCCGGTAACGGGGATCTCGTCTCGAGCGATCGTCACTCCGCTTTGGTGACGCTCAAGCTCCGAACGACCGACCAGCTCAAAGCACGGGTGCTCGATGCGCCGGTCGAGAAGGCTCTAACCGCGGTCGCTGCACGCCACCCGGGAATCGCGGTCGAAGAGTTCGGCGTCAACGCCGACAAGCAGCTGAACGACGCGGTCGGCAAGGATTTCCTGAAAGCCGGCGTGTTCTCAGTGCCCGTCACGCTGATCATCCTCCTCATCGCCTTCGGTGCGATCGTTGCGGCTGGCTTGCCACTCCTGCTCGCGCTCACAGCGGTGTTCGCAACGATGGGGCTGCTCGGGATCCCGAGCCGCCTGATGCCGCTCGATCCCAACACGGGCGTCGTCGTCCTGCTGATCGGTCTCGCCGTCGGTGTCGACTACTCGCTCTTCTACTTGAAACGCGAGCGTGAGGAACGCGCAGCTGGTCGCGACGACCGGGCGGCGATCGAAGCCGCCGCCGCAACATCGGGACGCTCCGTCCTCATCTCAGGCATCACAGTGATGGTTGCCATGGCGGGCATGCTGCTCACCGGCGACCAGACCTTCATGAGCTTCGGCGTTGCGACGATGATCGTCGTCGCCGTCGCGGTACTCGGCTCGATCACCGTCCTGCCGGCGCTGCTCGCAGCCCTCGGCAGCAAGGTCGACAGAGGTCGCGTGCCGTACCTGCACAAGCTGCGCCGCCCGCATCGCAGCGGCCGGATGTGGAGCGCGATCATCGACCGCGTACTCCGCCGACCGGTGATCTCATTGGTTGTCGCGACGTGCCTGCTGCTCGCGCTAGCGGCACCGGCTCTGCACATGCACATCGCGACGCCGGGCTTCAACACCCTGCCGCAGAACCTCTCCTCGGTGAAGACGTACAACAAGCTGCAGAAGGCATTCCCCGGCGACGCCAGCTCGGCGCAAGTGCTGATCCGCGCCGACAACGTCCACCGGCCGGTTGTCGCGGAGGCGATCGCCGAGCTGCAGCGCAGGGCGGTCGCGACCGAACAGTTGTCGACACCGACCAGCGTCGACTACAGCGCGAACGGAACGATCGCGCTCGTGTCGATCGCGGTGCCCGGCGAAGGAACCGACGCCAAGTCACTCGCGGCGCTCGCGACCTTGCGCAGGGCCGTCGTCCCGGCGACCGTCGGCAGGCTCCGCGGAGCTGACGTCGGCGTCACCGGTACGACGGCGAGAGAGAAGGACTCGAACAGCCAGATGAAGCGATCGGCGCCACTCGTGTTCGCGTTCGTTCTCAGCCTCGCCTTCCTACTCATGCTGCTCACGTTCCGCTCGATCGTGATCGCCGTCAAAGCCGTTGCGCTCAACCTGCTCTCGGTGGCAGCCGCCTACGGCGCGCTGGTGCTCGTCTTCCAGCACGGCTGGGGGAAGGGAGTGCTCGGCTTCAGCACAACAACCGGGATCGTCGGCTTCCTACCGATCTTCCTCTTCGTCGTCCTGTTCGGCCTCTCGATGGACTACCACGTCTTCATCCTCAGTCGTGTTCGCGAGGCGCACGACGGCGGGATGTCGACGGACGAGGCGGTCTCGCACGGGATCAAGTCGACCGCAGGCGTCGTGACGAGCGCGGCGCTCGTGATGGTTGGAGTGTTCTCGATCTTCGCGACGCTCCAATTCATGTTCCTGAAGCAGTTCGGCGTTGGCCTCGCCGTCGCGGTGCTGATCGACGCCACGATCGTCCGCGGCGTCCTGCTGCCAGCGGCGATGAAGCTCGCGGGCGAGTGGAACTGGTACCTGCCGAAATGGCTCGAGTGGCTGCCTCGCATCGAGCACGGAGACGCCACCGACGCAGCTCCCCCGGCGCCTCCCGCCTTCGGTCCGCTCGCGTAATCACCCCAGACGGGCGCGGACGTCCCCCGACAGCCGCGCCCGTCACCCCTGAATGGAGTCACGATGAAGAAATGTCGCGGTGTGAGCTGGCGATCGGGATTGAGGCGCTCGAGCGTCGGTCGTCTTCCCCTCGTGCGCGTCGAGGCCGCCGCGTTCGGCGGCGGTGCGAGCTCGCCGGCTTGTCAGCTGAGCTTGCCGATCGCTTCGCTCAGGTGCAGGGCGCGGTCCTCCCGCCCACTCGCGAGTGACTTTCCGCTGGGCGCGCTCCTCTCCGGCGGGATCGACTCGAGCATCGTCCGACGCCGCGCCTGCCATCGGAAACCTCGTCTTTTTCCGCAAGCTGCGGCTTTCATCGTCGGGTGCTCGGCGCTGCGGTTCGTGCGGCACTCCTCATACGGCGCGCTCGCCCACGGGTACCGGATCACGATTCCTGCGGAGTCGAGCTTACGACCGTGGATGAGCTCACGAAGGTTCCCGCGGCAGCGTCGGCCGGCTAGTCAGCCGACACGAACCGGGATACGATCGGGCGGGGTCATGCCGCTCGATCGTCGCGATTTCCTCGCCCGCACTGGGCTTGCGCTGGCAGCAGCCGGCCTGGTCGGGCCGGAGGCGCTCGCCGCCGACGCGGAGGTCGAAGCGAAGGGTCCGCTCAACTGGCGGGCCGTCCGCTCGCAGTTCCGGCTCCGGCGCGACCTAGTCCACCTCGGCGGCTTCCTGCTCGCCTCGCACCCGGCGCCGGTTCGCCGAGCGATCGAGCACCATCGGGCGCAGCTCGATGCGGATCCGGTCGGCTACCTGCACGGCGAGCAGATCGCGCTCGAGGCCGCCGTGCTCCGCGCCGCGGCGAGCTACACCGGCGGCCGGCCCGCCGACATCGCGCTCACGGACTCGACGACGATGGGGCTCTCGCTCCTCTACAACGGGATCGACCTGCGCGCCGGCCAGGACGCGCTCACCTCGACCCACGACTTCTTCGTCACGCACGACGCGCTTGCCCTCAAGGCTGCGCACACCGGTGCGACCGTCAGGAAGATTCCGCTCTACGACAACCCGGCGGCCGCCGACGAAGGGGAGATCGTCCGCCGCGTCGTCGCCGCCGTCTCGCCGCGCACACGCGTGCTTGCGCTGACCTGGGTGCACTCGAGCTCGGGCGTCAAGCTGCCGATCCGGAAGATCGCCGACGCGCTCAGGCCGCTGAACGCCGGTCGAAGCGAAGCGAGCCGGATCCTCTTTTGCGTCGACGGCGTGCACGGGTTCGGGAACCAGGACGTGCGCCTGCCGGACCTCGGCTGCGACTTTCTCGTCTCGGGCTGCCACAAGTGGCTTTTCGGGCCGCGCGGGACCGGGCTCGTTTGGGGCAAGCGTTGGCAGCACGTGACGGCGACGATCCCGTCGTTCACCGACATCGGCACGCCGGGGAGCCGAATGACGCCCGGCGGCTTCCACCCCTTCGAGCACCGCTGGGCGCTCGCCGAGGCGTTCCGCTTCCAGCAGCGAATCGGCAAGGCGCGCGTCGCCGAGCGCACGCGCCGCCTCAATCGCCAGTTCAAGTCAGGTCTCGCGGCGATGAAGCGCGTGACGCTCTACACCCCGCGCGCCGACGCGCTCTCGGCCGGGCTCGTGTGCTTCGACGTGAAGGGCGCCCCCCCTGAGAAGGTGGTCGCGTTCCTCTTGGCGCGCGGCATCGTCGCCACGGTGACTCCGTACGCGCCGTCCTACGCACGCGTGTCGCCGAGCATCCTGAACACGCCTGCCGAGATCGAGCGGGCGCTGCGCGCGATCAAGTTGCTCCCCTAGCCGTCCAGGACCCGGCGTTAGCTCGCCCGTCTGAGCTGAGAGCCGCTGGCGGGCGCGATCGATCACGGCGTCCCGTCCTCGCCGGGGCGCCAGACGGCGTAGCCGCAGCGGAGCGCGACCTCCGGTCGTGAGGGGGCGGGGGTTCGTAGCCAGATTGAAATTCGCTGGTCGGTGACCCCCAATGAGATGGGTCGTCCAAGCGCGCTGACCTGCCCGGAGTCGCCCCGAGCGATACTTGTATCTAGGCCGAACGACTACGAAAGCGCATGGCAAGCGCCACCAGGAAGAACTCGTCATTACCGCCCGCAGAAGGGACTAGCTACGCCGAGGCTGGACTAATGGGACGCGTCAAGGCGCGGTAAGGACCGATTCCGCCAAATCCTCGTTAGCCTGGAGCGAGCCGAAGTTGACGGTTTGGCATCGCTCGAGCAGCCGCCAGTCGTGGCGGTTGCCCGTCGCGGAACGGCTGCCGCGAGCTCGCGAGCTGCAGGTGATTCTGAGCCTCCTGAAGCGGTCGATGCCTGCCCTGTTTGCGCGGAGTTCATGGGGGTAGGCGAAAACTTTCTCGATCAATCAAAAGGGGGCGCCATGATTCTTCGGTACGACCGGATTGCGATGGAGTTGCCGCCGCCGTCGGATCCTGATCCGGCCGGCGCCGCCGCAGTGCAGGAACTGATGGGCGGCCGCTTCGGTGAGATGTCGACATTCTTGAACTACACGTTCCAGTCTTTCAACTTCCGGGGCCGCCAGGGAGCGCGGCCCTTCTACGACCTCGTCGCGAACATCGCCGCCGAGGAATTCGGCCACATCGAGCTCGTCGCGACGGCGATTAACACGATGCTGACCGGCGCGTCGCCGACAAGCAACGGACGCGCCCGAACACCGCTCGCGACCAGGAATCCCCTCGGCGGGGTCAAGGGAGTCGGGAATCCCCAGCACTTCCTCGCCAGCGGTCAGGGCGCACTGCCGCAGGACTCGAACGGCCGGCCCTGGAGCGGCGACTACGTCTTCTCGTCGGGCGACCTCGTCGAGGACCTGACGCACAACTTCTTTCTCGAGACAGGCGCTCGAGGAGACCGACCGCTACTGGGTCGTTGAGAAGTTCGGCGTCGCGGGTGATGGCCGCAGAGGTAGACCCGCGCAAGGTTGGGCTACGCGGCCGGCGCGAGCGCCCGCTGTCGAGCTAACGCGAGCCACAAGCGGCCAAGCATCGTCAGATCCGCGTGAAGCCGCACGCGCTCGATGTCACGAACCCGGGAGCATCGACAGCGCGTAGTCAGCCGGCAAGCCGGATCAGCGTGCTTAGCTCGCCAAGCGCCTGAAGCTAGAGCTTTTCCTTATTGCCACTTGAGAGCTTGGCCCACGGCTCGCCGTTATTTGGTTCGGCCTGCTTGGGGTCTTCGGTCTCCTTGGGATCCTGCGACTTCAAATCGGGTCTTTGTTGATCGGGCTTCTCGCTCACCACTTCCTCCTTGTCGAGTTATCGGTGCGCTCCGCGCCGACCGTCGACCGAGGCAGTTCGAATCGCCTAGGTTCGGTCACTGGCCCGCAAACCTCGACGCGCTGATGCAGCGGTAGTCGAATCAGACTGCTTCGCAGGTGCAGGCCCCGGGCGCGCACGTATGCGTTGCTGGCTTGGTTGGCTTCCTCCTGTACACAGACCCTCCTCGGTTGATAGACGGCCTTCATCTTCCGAGCCGGCAGGCGACTAAACCAAATGCTAAGTCAGAGCGGCGAGCTCTCGCGCACACCCTCGTAGCCGGAGCCGGAATGTTCCGCGAGGATGCGCTCGAGATCCTTGCGGGCCATGCCTTCTTCCGCTGTGCGAGGTAGTTCTGCGCGCGCTGGGCCAGGGCGTGGTGGCCTATCGACGCGGCCCGTGACCCGAGCGCAGAGCCTCGTTAAGGCCTCGTGCTCGGCGTCGTGAAAGCCCTGCCGCCGGAACGCTTGACCGCGGAAGAAGAATACGAGTTGCTCGACGACCTCGATCGCCTGGGTAAGGTCGCCCTCGTTCTGCTTGAGCTCGGCGAGCGCGAGAAGCCCTAGCGCGCCTCGACCCTCCAAAGCAGCCACGCCCACGTTGCGCGGGCTTGCAATGCGGGCTCAGGCTTGCGACCGCAGGAGCGAGTGCGCCGTCTCGCGGCTTACGCCGGCAGCCCGGCTCATCCCGGCGACGTGGAGGCCGGCGTCGCGCCCGGCCACGAGCAGTTGCGCCAGCTCGAGCCGAGCGGCGTCGAGTTCCTGGACCGCGCGTTCGCGGCGGCGCTTGTTCCGCTCGAGCGCTCGCCGCGCCGCGGCGGCCTTGGGAGTGTCGGGATCGCGTCGAGGGCTGATAGCGTCAAGAAGCTTGACAGATCATCGCGAGAGGTTCAAGATCGAAGACGTGCTCGATTGCGCCGAGCAGTTCCTAGCGTCTGTCACGATCGCGAGCGAGAGAGGAGCGTGCCGATGACTGCTCGCAGCCAGGACCTCACGAGCGACGGCCTATCGCGCTCACTCTGGCGCGACGACGGCTCGAAGGAGCTCGCGGCCGCGTTGGCCGACCTGCGGCGCCGACAAGCCACTCGGCTCCTGCGCGACGCGCTATGCGGTGAGAACGATGGCTAAGCGGACGAACATCCGTAAGCGCGGCAGCTCGTGGGTCGCGTACATCCGGATCGACGGCGTGCAGCGCCAGCGGTCGTTCAAGACGCGCGACGAGGCCGACCTCTGGCTCGCGCGTGTGCGGCAGAAGAAGCTCGAAGGACAGACGAGCGAGTTCGACCGCTCGGCGATTGCGAAACGCCGGACGACCCTTCGCCAGTTCGCCGAGCAAAAGTGGCTGCCTTTCGCTAAGGCCCGCGTTCGCACGCGCACCTACGAGAGCTACGCGACCCACATCCGAGTCCACCTCGCGCCCGCGCTGGGCGACTACCAGCTCGGCGCGCTCGCCCCTCAGGTCCTTGATGAGTTCTTTTCGGATTGGGCCGCCGGCGGCCCGATGTTCCGCGAGCGGTTCGAACTTTCCCGACGGCTCGAGGACGAGCGTTGGCGAGGTGAGCAGGAGGCGGCCCGAACGGCCGAGCTCGCGCGTGCGAGACAGGAGGGGCGGTTCCCGCGTGCCGTAGACGTGCCAAAGCACTCGGTCCGACTCGGCACAAGCAGCGGGACGCTGCAGAACGGGCTGACGGTGCTACGGGCGATGCTCGGCTGCGCCGTTCGCTGGGGCTACATCGTCCAGAACCCGGCGGCCGGTCTCTCACTGCCGAAAGGGGAGACTCGCGAGATGCAGCCGCTCACCAGCGAGCAGGTCGACCGCCTGCTCGACGCCCTCTCGGGCGCCCCTCGCGTGGCCGTCCTAACCGCGGTCAGCACCGGCGTCCGACGCGGCGAGCTGTTCGCGCTCCGCTGGTCGGACTTCGACCCAGAACGGCGACGGCTGCGCGTTGGCAGGAGTCTGGACCGCCACGGCGAGTTCCACGAGCCGAAGACGCGGCGCTCGGTGAGGATGATCGCTTGCCGGCCGACGCTCGTGCACGAGCTACTCGAGCACCGCGTCGGATCACGCTTCTCCGGCACCGACGACCTGATCTTCCCGAACCGCGCCGGCGGCCCGATGGACGCTTCGAATTTCGTGCGCCGGGAGTTCCGGCCGGCGCTTCGCAAGGCCGCGGTGCCGATCGTTCGCTTCCACGACCTCCGGCACACGTTCGCGTCGCTGCTAATCGCTCAGGGTGTCGCGCCGAAACTCATCAGCGAGCAGCTCGGGCACGCTTCGATCGCGATCACGATGGATAGGTACGGCCACCTGTTCGATCAGTCATACGCCGACGCGAGCGACGCGATCGAGCGGGCATTCGCACTCCCCCGGGCCTCCGACGCCGTCGGCGCTGCCAGCGGTCCGCCAGCATCGACCGTCCAGGCGGTGCCGGTGCTTGCCGCCTCAAAGCAGCCCGGCGCCGGTAGTTCCGCTTGAACAGCGCATCGGCGCGGCAGCACGCGGCACCGGTTGACCCTGCGAGCGCCTTTGCAAGCCGGAGGTCACCGGTTCGATCCCGGTACGCTCCATAGCGCGGAGGAACCCCTGGTTCCCCCGCGAACCCTCTCCTTGCGATCGTCGGCATCCTTCTTCCGTGTGCGGAGCCGGCCACTCTCCGATCCAGGAAGATGTGCGTGGTGGAGAGATCGTTTGTCCCGTCCGGATTCGTCGTCCCGCTCGCGCTCGCGACGGAGCAATTCAGGCTCGAACCACTCGGGCCGCAACACAACGACTCCGACTACGAGGCGTGGTCGTCGTCCGTGGAGCACATCCACACGACGCCCGGGTGGGAGACGAGCTCCTGGCCAGACGACCGCAGCAAGGCTGACAACCTGCACGACCCTGCAACGGCACGCCGACGACTTCGAGAACAGGACGGGCTTTACCTACACCGTCCTCGATCCGTCTACCGGCGACGTGATCGGCTGCGTGTACATCTATCCCGACAAAGACGAGCAGCACGATGCGCGCGTGCTCTCATGGGTGCGGGCGAGCCGGGCCGCGCTCGACGAGCAGCTGTGGCGGGCCGTGACAGCCTGGCTCGCAGACGAGTGGCCGTTCGAGCGCGTGGCGTACGCCGAGCGCGCCGACCGCGCCTGACGCACCGCTTCGGGCTGACTCAGTCAGCCCACCAGCCGCGCCGGCCATCGACGTCTTCGCGCGGATCCTCGCCGAGGTTGGGCGCGCCGATGACCAGGATCTCGAGGCCCTCCGGCCCGGCCTCGTACCCTCGCCACGTACCGGGCGGGACACGCACTGCATCCCATTCTTTGAGCTCGACGATCTCGTCGTCGAGCTTCATCCGTCCGCCCCCGCGCAGGACGACGTACACCTCCTCCTGCTTTTCGTGCGTGTGGCCGTACGGAAAGCGATAGCCGGGTGGGACGCGCTGGTAGCTCAGAGCGGATTGCTCGAGCGCGAGCGCCTTGGTCGCCGCGCGAAAGTCCAGGTCCGGAGCGCCGTCGAACCTCGAGCCGAGGTCCTCCAGATCGTCCTTGATGTTCCTGAGCGTGAACGGCACGGTGCAATCCTACGGCGTCATTCCCCCACGCTTCAGCTCCGCACGAGTACGCGCGGCTGGGACGGGTCGTCGTTCTCGAGCACGATGTCGGCGAGCTCGGCCGGCCGAACGGTGCCGCGGTAGTACTCCTGGGACGGGAGGTACCGGGCGCGGAACCGCCGCTCGGCATCAGCAGGCGATCCGTAGGCCTCGGCGTCGCGGATGCGCGCGCGGCGAATGATCTCCTCGGAGGCGACGGTGATGAAGACGCGATAGTCCCACGCGTCGACCAGCTCGGGCCGCAGCAGGAACACCCCGTCGAAGAGAAGAATCGCGTCGGCGCTTGCCTCCAGCTGCTCGGAGTCGAGGGGCAGGTCGGTTCCGCGGTCGTAGATCTCCGTCCGGTAGAGCCGGCTGCCGGACTCTCCGAGCGGCCGGAGCAGCTCGGCCAGAAGTCGGTCGAAGTCGAACGAGTCCTCATAGCAGCCCCGCGCCGACTCGGGTCCCCGCCGGTAGCGCTCGGCGCGCGGACGGAGGAAGCTCTCGATCGAGGCACTGATCACCTCTCGGCCACGGCCGCGGAGCGCGATCGCCAACTCGTCGGCAAGCATGGTCTTGCCGGCGGCGGCAGATCCGTCGATCGCCACCCGCACCGGATGCGAGCAGGAAACGGCATCGATCGCATCGGCGATGGCGGCAACGGCCTCGCCTCGCCCAGGTCCAGCCCGGAAGCTCACCGCTTGAGCCTATGCACTAGCTCCGGGCCGGGGCTCGGGTCTAGACTCGCCCGCCGTGGCCGTTCAGCTCGTCTACGAGACGCACGCGATCTCCGAGGACAACGAGCGCGGGATCGCCACCGGCTGGCTGCCGGGCCGGCTGTCGGAGCAGGGTAGGCTGCTCGCGGGGCAACTCGGCGAGCGTCGGCGCGACGACGGGATCGCCTGCGTCTTCACGTCCGACCTGCGGCGCGCTGTCGAGACCGCGGAGATCGCCTTCGGCGGCAGCGGCATCGAGATCCGGCACGACGAGCGCCTGCGCGAGTGCGACTATGGCGAGCTCAACGGCGCGCCGGTCGAGGAGCTCGAGCCGCGCGCGCGCTTCGTCGACGAGCCGTTTCCGGGCGGCGAGAGCTACCGCGACTGCGTCGAGAAGCTGCGCTCGTTCCTCGCTGACACGGCTGCCGAGTTCGACGGCCGGCGCGTGCTCGTGATCGCGCACTCGGCGCAGCGCTGGGGTTTGCGGCACCTGCTCGAAGCTGTGCCGCTGGAGGAGCTCGTCGACGCGCCCTTCGAGTGGCAGGAAGGCTGGGAGTACAGCGTGGCCTGAGCAGGTCGGTCAGTCCGGTAGAAGCGGCATCTCGATTCCGCGGCTCCGATCGAGGAGCACCGCGCGGCTGACGGCCGCGGTGCCGAAGCGCCGCCGCACCTCGTCGATCGCCGCGTCGAGCGCGTCACTGCAGCGAGGGTCGAAGGGCAGCGCGAGCTGCACCGCGCCGTGCTCCAGGTTGCCGACGGCCACTCCGATGAGCGTGATCCCACGACGCTCGATCAGCGGCGTCGCGTCCGCGAGCAGCCCCCGCGCGGCGCAGAGGATCGCGTGGGTGCCTGCCGTCGCGTACGGGAGCGTGTGCGAGCGCGTAACGCGTGAGAAGTCATCGAAGCGGACGCGCAGCGTGACCGTGCGCCCGGCACGGTGGGCGAAGCGCATCCGGCGCGTGACGCGGTCGACGAGGCCGACCAGCGCGGCGTCGACGTCTTCGGGGGAGCTCGGCGACCGTCCGAGCGCACGCTGGGCGCCAATCGAGCCGCGTCGCCGCCTTGGCCGCACCCGCCGAGGGTCGCGGTTGTGCGCGAGGGCGTACAGGTGCCGCCCGACGGCACGGCCGAGCAGCAAGACGAGGGCGCCCTCGCCGAAGCGCGCGAGCTCGCCCACCGTCGTGACGCCGAGCTCACCGAGTCGACGCTCGGTGACCGGCCCGACACCCCAGAGAGCCTCGACCGGAAGCGGATGGAGGAACGCCAGCTCGCGATCGGGCGGCACCGCCAGGAGTCCATTGGGCTTCGCGACGGCGCTCGCCACTTTCGCGAGGAACTTCGTCCTCGCGATGCCGACGGTGATCGGCAGTCCCACGCGCTCGCGCACGTCGGCGCGTAGGCGGGCGGCGATCTCGACCGGAGTTCCGGAGAGACGCTCGAGCCCGCGGACGTCGAGAAACGCCTCGTCGATCGACAGCCCCTCGACCAAAGGCGTCGCGTCGTCGAAGACTGCGTGGAGAGCCCTGCTCGCCTCGACGTAGGCCGTCATGCGCGGCCTGACGACGATCGCCTGCGGGCACAGCCGCCGCGCCAGCCGGATGCCCATCGGCGTCCGGACGCCGTGCGCCTTCGCCTCGTAGCTGGCGGCGAGCACGACGCCGGCGCCGACGAGCACCGGCCGTCCGCGAACGCGCGGATCGTCCCGCTGCTCGACCGCGGCGAAGAACGAGTCCACATCGGCGTGCAGGATCGTGGCGGCCGCCAGCGCTCTCCTCCTTGCAAATCGAACGTATGTTCGATTGTATCGAGGAATGCAACTGTCGCTCGACGCACTCGACCGGCTCGTGGAGACGCTCGAGGAGCGCGGGCCGCTGTCGGCCGTCGAGGCGGCGCGGTCGCTCTTTGCGACCTCGTCGATCCCCACGAGCCTTGCGGTCTCGCTGCTCACCGAGGTCACCGCCGGCGACAGCAGGCTCGCCTGTACCGGTGCGTCGGTGGCCCTCGCCGGCGAGGGCGCCGATCCGCCTCTCGACGAGGCGGAGTTCGTCGTCTTCGACCTCGAGACGACCGGGCTCTCCCCCGCGCGCGACCGGATCTGCGAGGTGGGCGCGGTGCGCGTGCGGGCGCTCGAGCTCGTCGACTCGTTCCAGTCGCTCGTGAACCCAGGCGTGGCGCTGCCGGCGCCCGTCGCACGGCTGACGGGGCTGCACGAGGCCGAGCTTCGACGCGCGCCAGGCGCCAGGCGCGTCGTCGGGCAGTTCCGGAGCTTCGCGGGCGACGGGCTTCTGGTCGCACACAACGCGGGCTTCGACCAGCGTTTCCTCGAAGCGCAGCTGCAGCGGCGCCTCTCGGAGCCGCCGCTCTGCACAGCGGCGCTGGCACGGCGACTCCTCGAGGGCCGCGCGCGCCGGGTCAGTCTGGCCTCGCTCGCGCACTTCTTCGGCGTCTCGACCCAACCGTGCCACCGCGCGCTGCCGGATGCCGAGGCGACCGCGGAGGTGCTCATACGCCTGATCGGCCTGGCGCAGGAGCTCGGCGCGAGGCGGCTCTCCGAGCTTCGATCGCTCGCGGCCCCGCGTAAGCGGCGCGTGTACGGAAAGCGCCCGCTCGCCCACGGCGCACCGACGAGACCGGGCGTCTACCTGTTCCGCGACCGGCACGACCAGGTCCTCTACGTCGGACGGGCTCGAGACCTGCGCGCCCGGCTCCGTTCGTACTTTCACGGCGAGCGCCAGCGGCCGTCGGTCGAAGCGGCGTTGCACGCGCTCGAGCGGATCGAGTGGCGCGTGCAGGGCTCCGAGCTCGAGGCGGCACTCGAAGAGCTGCGGCTGATCCGCGAGCTACAGCCGCCCGCGAACTCGCGCAGTCGCAAGAAGACGCACGGCCTGTACCTGCGGCGCCGTGGCGACGACTTCGTCGTCACGAAGACGCCGACGCCGCGCGGCCCGATCGGCAGCCGGCGCGAGGCTTCGTCGGCGGCGCGAGCCCTCGCGCTGAGCACACCGGACGAGCTCGAGCGCCTGCTCGAGGGTGGGCCGCTGCCGCGCCTGCACGATCGGCTCGCGCAGCTCTCCGAGAGCCTCCGCTACGAAGAGGCGGCCCGCCTACGGGACAGGATCGAGGCGCTGGAGCACGTCGTCGAGCGGCTTCGTCGCCTCGAACGCCTGCGGTCACTCGAGGCGTGCCTCGTCGCGCCGGGTCTCGAGCGGGAGTGGCAGCAGGCGTTCTTCGTCTCTGGCGGCGCACTCCAAGCGGTTCGAGCTCTCCCACCCGGGCCGGGCGCGCTGATCGAGATCGAGGCGGGACTGGCGCGGTGTCGTGCGGGTCGCCGTCTCACAGACGAGACGCTGACCCCGGAGCAGGCCGAGGATCTCGTACTCCTCGACGGGTTCGTACGCCGCCCGCCGCCCGAAGTCACGGTGCTGCCACTCGACCGGAGTGCGATCGCCGCCTACTTGCGGCCCAGGAGCGCGGGCTTGAATCCGCGGCGCCCTCGAGGCATTCGCAGGTAGAGCAGGAGCGCGGCCGCGAGCGGTACGAGGATCGCGACGGCCAGCGCCACAGGGTGCGATCTGCCCGAGCCGGCCCTTGCGACAGAAGCTGTCGCTGCGCGTGACCGGCGCGGGAAGGTGATTCTCGCGGCGGCCGCCCGGTGAACGAACCCGTTGCGGAGTCGCAGCTGCGCTCGCCACGGGCCGCGAGGAAGTCGCTTGTCGAGCCGCACCGTTGCCTCCTCCTTGTGGCCGGGCGCAAGGTTGGGCCCGAGCTCGACGGCGAACGGCCCGGCGCGCAGACCCCCCGGCCCGCGCGAAAGAGTGAGCGTGCCGCTGATGCCGAGCGTACGACGGCCGGTGTTGCGGATCTTCGTGACGACGAGCAGCCGGCCGGTGCGCGAGCGCTTTGCGTGGCACTCGTTCGCGCGCAAGGGCCGGGCGGGTTCGCCGGCCCTCGCGCGCTGAGGTCGTCCTAGCGCTTGATGAGGTTGTGGATCTCGACCAGCTCGGGCCGGCCGTCGAGCTCGATGCCGACGTCCTTCAGGACCGGCATGAGCCGCTCGCCGAACGAGTCGAGCTCCTCGCGCGAATCCCAGATCTCGCTCACGCGCAGGGTTCCGTTGGACTTGAACGCGACGTGGAAGTCGAGTCCTTCGGGCAACCAGTCGCCCGACTTCTCCAGCCGACGGATCGTCTCGTCGTACTGGTCGGTGCTCACGTTGCCTGCGGTCGTGAAGCGGGCGAGGACCTTCGTCTTGTGATCGCCCATGACCGGCGTCTCGGACCTTTCGGTGGTGGCCATGTGATGGCCTCCTTCATATGGATGCTCCTGACCGAGCCGACCTGCAACCAACACTTGGTGCTGCGCTCGCTGAAAGGCGAGGTGTCTAAGCCAGAATGCACTGCCCAAGCTAGCAGGTTCCCGCCGGCGCGGGGCTCGGCCTCCTAAGTCGTGAAGCGCGGCCGCCGCGCCGGGACCGGGCGGCGGTACTCGAAGACGCGCCAGATGCGCCGCGACATGACGGGCTGAGCAGGCAACCGCCGCCGAGCCGTCGTCACCGCGAACCCGGGCTTCATCGCACCTTCACCGATCCGTACGCTGGCTGGTAGCCCGCCTTTGTCGCGCGGAACACGAGCTTGCCACGTTTCTTCGGCTTCACGGTGAAGACCACCTGGCCCCTCGCGTTCGTGCGCTTCGACAGCGCACGGAGTCCCGCGCCGGTGACGCGGACGCGGACCCCGGCGACGCCGCGACTCTGGCCGTCGACCACCCGCGCCGTCACCCGGCCGGCGTGCCTCCGGCGGGCGAAGCCGGAGACGGTCAGGCGCAGCTGGGGCTGGAGCCTGATCTGCTGAGACTGCGTCCAGTCGCCCTGGTTCCGGTCCTCGTCGACCCCGGCGACGCGCCAGTAGAGCGTGCCACCGGCCTGGTAGCCGTACTGCGTCATCGTCGGCGCATAGCTCGTGTTGTCGGTCGAGACCGACTCGACGACCCGGCTGAAGTCGGGCGTCGACGAGATCTGCACCTTGTACTCCTTGACGCCGAGCCGCGGATCCCAGCTGAGGAGGACGTGATCCTTCGCGCTGTCGGTGCGCGCGTTCGCGGGCTCGCCGATCGTGCGCGTGAAGGACTGGGTGGCCGAGTACGGTCCCGGGACGGTCCCGGAGGCGTCCTTCGGGAACTCGGCGCGGACGCGCCAATGCCAGACGCCGGTGCCGGTCATCTTGATGAACGACGCGACGGGTGTGCGGAAGCTGGTGAAGTCGCGGTGCGTGCCGTCGGGCTGGTCGACCGAGAGGTCGTACGAGGCCGCGCCTTGGATCGAGCTCCAGGCCCAGACGGGGAGCGCCTCGCCCTTGACGGGATTCGCCGAGCTCGGCACGGGCGCGGCGAGCTTCTTCTGGAAGGTCCCGGTCGCCGACCAGGTGAGGCCGGTCAGGTTCTCGTCGTCGGCCCGGACGCGCCAGTAGAGGACGGTATCGGCGGGGTACGTCGTGTCGCTCGAGTACGAGGTCGCGTCGGTTACCACGTCGTCGAGCGGGGCGCCGAAGGTCGGATCGGCGGCGACCTGAAGTCGGTACCGGCGCGCGCCCAGCGTGGGCGTCCAGCGGAAGGTCGGCTGGTCGAGGAAGGCCTGGACGCCGACGGGCGAGACGAGCGAGGGCGGCGTGGACTGCTTCTGGAACGAGCCCTTGGCCGAGTTCGGCAGGTCGAGGGGCAGCGCGTCGCTGCCGTTCGACGCGGACGCAGGCAGGACGGCCCAGTAGAACGTCGTGGTCTCGTCGGCGTAGGTCGTCGGCTTGAGCGAGTTCCGCGGCGCGTAGGCGGGGACGCGGGTGAACGCTTCGTCGATCACGTTGCTGAAGTTCGCGTCCTTCGCGATCACGACGTAGTACGCGTTCGCGCCGGCCAGAGGCTTCCAGGTGAAGAGCGGCGTGCGGAGCGTCGTCGTGCCGGTCAAAGGCTCCAGGTAGTCACCCGCGCAGGGGTAGCCGAACGCGCATGGCGCGGAGGCAGCGGGATCGGCCGGATCCGGGTAGGCAGACCACGTGAACGCGGGGCCGACCGGACCGGTCGAGTCGACGTCGCCGTTCTGGAGGTACGTGTAGTCGCCCCAGACCTCCTGGCTGCCCGGCGCGCGGTCGCTGCGCGCCCGGACGCGGAAGCAGTACGTGCCGGGCGTGAGCGTCGGAATTTGGTCGACGGCCAGTGTCCCCTGCCACACGACCGGATTGGACGACGTGGCGCTGAACGGCGTCCACTCGGGCACCGAGGTCTTCTTCAGGTAGCTCGCCGTCGCCCAGGAGCACGCGGTTCCGGTCCAGTCGGCGACCTGCACCTCGTAGCTCGCCGCGCCCGGCACGGCATCCCAGCGCACGACCGGGACTCGCGTCTGGTAGCCGGCGGTGCCGGGGTCGACGTCGGTCCCCGGGTCGCCGAGGTTGTCGCGCATGCGCAGGTTCTTGATGCTCGTCCCCGTCACGGGCCCGGCGGGGCCGACCTTGTCGAAGGTCTTCGTGAAGGACCCGCCGTAGTTCCAGACGCCGGCGTTGCCGTCGGGGTCGAGCGCGCGGACGCGCCAGTAGAAGACGTTGTCCTTGAAGACCTCGGTCGGCGAGAGCGAGGTCGCGATCGTCGTGCCCGTGCAGCAGACCTTCGAGCCAGGCGCGAAGTCCGACGACGAGTTGATCTCGACCTCGTACTTCGCAGCACCGGGAACCGGGTTCCACGAGAAGCGCGGGTCGTAGGCCTCGGGCGCGAGGTTCAGGTCGTCCAGCTGCGTCGCGGTCACCGACGACCAGAGCCACGAGAACGATGCGACGGGAGTGGCGACGCCACGGTTCCCCTCAGCATCGACCGGCATCACGCTCCAGTAGTACGAGCCGGGAGCAAGCGCCGCCGTGATCGCGGCCGAGGTGGCCGAGACGTTTGGCGCGCCCTTCGGATCGTCTTGGTTCTGGTAGTGGAACACGAGCGAGCCGAGCGTCGGGTCGCTCGCGACCGAGACGAGGTAGTGCGCGGCGCCGGCGATCCCCGACCAGCGGAGCACGACGGGCTTCGAGGGGAACGAGAGGGAGTCGCCCGAGCTGGGAGTCTGCAGCGCCGGCCGCAGGTTCCAGAGCTTGCGGAAGGAGCGCGGCTGCGTCCACGCCGAGGCGTCCCCGGCCGCGTTCGTCGCTCGAACGCGCCACCAGTACGTGCCGTTGGGGACCGTCATCTGCAGCGTCGCCCTCGTGTTCCGCGTGAAGAAGTGATCCTTGCCCTCGCCGAGGACGGGTGAGTTCATGCCGGCGTCGGCGCTGATCTGGAACTCGTACTTGTCAGCGCCCGCGACAGGCGTCCAGGCAAAGGCGGGGAGGAACTGGACGACGGCGCCGGCGCCCGGGGCGAGTTGTGCGGGACGCGTTACCGCGGCGCGAGCCGGTCCCGCCGTCAGGAACGAGATGACGGCAAATGCTGCGGCGAGAAGTCTGCGGTCGGCGGCCATGGTGTCGAGAGAGACGAGCTCGGCCGCAGAGCTGTGAGTTCGTCCGTATGTCTCGAAACCACCATCGGGGTCGGTCGCGAATCGGTCATCCCTCGGTCGAGGGGATTTTGCCCTCGCGGCCGAGGAGTCCCCGCACGCCGCGTCCGCGCTCGGCCGGCGGATCCTCGCGTGACGCCTCCTGGGCGGGCAGCGCCTGCTCGAGCTCGGCCACCCGCGCGGCGAGCTCGTCTCCGCGGGCCCGGCTTTCGGCGAGCTCCTGCTCGAGCTCCTGTGCGCGGGCGCGAGCCGCATTCACCTCGGCGGACGCGGCCTCGGCACGGCGACCGCTCGCGGCCTCGACGCGCACGAGCCGCGCGAGCTCGCGCAGCGGCGCATCGACCGGGCCGCGACGCGGATGGACCGCGTCGAGTGCCGCGACGAGCTCCTGTGCGTGCCGTCGCGCGTCGTGCGCGCGGGCGAGCTCGCGGTTTGCCGGCCCCATTGCCGGGTCGTAGGCTTCGAGATCCGCGCGGAGCCGGTCGAAGGTGGTCGCCGTCGGCTCGGCGCGGCCGGAGAAGCCGTCCGCCTCGAGTAGGTCGTAGCGCTCGGAGGTCACCCAGCCGTCGCCGCCCTCGTCGCCGTAGACGTACGCGGGCAGGCCCGACGCCATCGCGTCGAGCACTTCCCGGCCCCGCCCGATCGCGAGGTCCGGGTCGCCCTTGGTCTCGATCCCCGCGCCGGCGCAGGCCCGTTGCAGCATGCCGCGCCGATAGTCGGAGAGCCGGTCGACGGAAAGCCGCGCCCGGCGCGGGCGCTCCGGCAGCGGTTCGCGCTCGGCCAGCCGCCCGAGGTCGACCGGGCGGCGGAGCCGGACGAGCTCTTGCGGCAGCGCGGCCGCCCGTGCCTGCTCCGCGCCGCGCTCGTCGAAGACGACCACGCTCGCGACCACGCCGGCGAGCTGCGGCGGGAGCCAGACCGCCTCGCCGTCGCCGTGCGCCGCGAAGAGCTGAGGCGTGAGCGGGTAGAGGTCGGCGAGGAGGAGCGCCGCGTAGGCGTCCTGCGCGTAGATCACGTCAGGCGCGAGTGGAAGGTCGCGGTCGACGCCGACGACGCGAAGCTCCTCCGGCGGCGGCACCGGATCGGCCGCGAAAACGCGTACCTCGTGCCCGAGCCGCTCGAGGTGCTCGGAGACCACGACCAGATACGGGCGCGGCTCAAGCGCCTGCGTGCCGACGAGGATCTCCACTGCGCCGATTATCCCCGCAGGCCGGACGGTGAGGGCGTCAACTCGGCGCCCTCACCGTCTGTCGCGGCTCACGCCCGCTTGCTCGTGCGCTTCGCCGGCTTCGCGCGCTTCGGCGTGGTCTTTGCTGGCTCGATGTGTGTGTCGAGCTCGCGCGACAACCGCTCGAGCTCCTGCCGTGCCTTGGTCAACTGCTCGAGCTGCGCCTTGAGCCTGGCCTCGGCCTGGTCGAGCAGGTCGTGCGACGCCAGGTACTGCGACTTGAGGTAGTGGAGCTGGGCCGGCCCCAGGTCCTTGAACACCGACTGCTCGGCCATGGCTACCGCTTACCTCCGAACAGGCTCAGCAAGGCCCCGATCGGGTCCACGGCCGCCCCGACCGCCGCGCCAGCGGGCCCGAGCATGCCGAGCAGCGATCCGAACGGGTCGAGCGGATTGAAGCCGTGGCCGGTCGGCTGGTTCACCGGAGGTTGCGCCACGACGGCCCCGCCACCGGTGGGCGGATAGGCGACGCCGCTCGGCGGATATGGGCCGGTGTTCGGCGGGTACGCGACACCGCTCGGCGCCGCCGGCTGCGCCCCGTGAGCTGGACCACCGCCGCCGCAGCCGCAGCAGCAACAGCAGCTGATCACGACCGGCGGATACGGCGGGTAGGGCGGGAACGGCGGGTAAGGCGGGTACGGCGCGTTGGACGCCGACGACGGCGAGTCCTCACGCATCGACATTCGACCTCCTTTAGAAGCCGGAACTGACAGCCCGCCAAGTCTACGACGGCCTAGCCGCAACGGCTACCGCGTCAGCGGGTGCCAACCGACATGCCGAGCAGCCGCGGCAGCGCGGCGCCGACACGGGCCGGAAGCCCCGCGCGGCGGCCCTCTTCCTCCGCCTCCTCGCACGCCATGATCGACGCGCGCACAAGTCCGCCTCCCAGTCGCTTCAATGGCTCGGGCGGCAGCTGCGGCACCGTTCGCGTCACGAGCAGCAGGCGCGTGAGCTCGTCGTCGACGCCCAGTGCGAGCCGCGCGAGGATCTGGCCGCCGAGCCAGCTCGGGCCGGCACCGTGCCCGGAGTAGCCGGCGCCGTAGTGGATTCGCGTGCCGGGGACGGTGCCGAAGAACGGCAGGTGGTCGGAGGAGACGTCGATCGGGCCGCCCCACGCATGGGTGATCTTCGCTTCGGCGAGGTCGGGCAGCAGTCGGCGCAGTCCGCGCTCGGCGCGCGCCGCAGTCGGCTCGTCCTGGGTGAAGCGCTCGTCGATCTTGCCGCCGAAGCCGATCGGGCCCGAGCCGCTGCCCATCAGCACGCGGCCGTCCTTCGTGGCCCGGAAGTAGTGCAGGAACATGCGCCCGTCGATCACGGCCTCGCCCCCGGTCCAGCCGATCTGCTCGAGCAGCTCCGGGACGGGCTCGGTGAGAACGACGTAGCTACCGAAGGCGGTCAGCCTGCGGCGCAGGGGCTTCCAGCCCGCCGCGGCCGCGTTCACGGCGACGACCACGTCCTTCGCGCGAACCGTGCCGCGCTCGGTCCTGACGACGCCGTCGGAAACGTCCTTCACGCGCGTGTGCTCGTGCAGTCGGACCGATCGTTGCGCCGCGCTCCTCATCCCGAGCACGAGGCGGGCCGGCTGCACGGTCGCGCAGTCGCGCACGAAGACACCCTTGCGGAAGACCGGAGAGCGGATCCGCTCGGCCAGCTCCTCCCGCAAGAGCGGCACCGCCTCGTCGGGCACGCCGAGCTCCCGCGCGGCGGCGACCTCACGGTCGACTGCGTCGTCCTGCGAGGCCGCGGCCGAGACGCGCAGCATGCCGCCTTCCCGCAGCCAGGCATCGACGCCTTCGCGCTCGCAGAAAGCGCGCACGCCCGGGACGATCGCCTCGCCGGCTCGGGCCAGGGCCAGCGCCTCGGCGGCGCCGTACTTCTCGCGCAGCGACGGCAGGTGGGTCCAGTAGCCGTGGACGAAGCCGCCGTTGCGACCGCTCGGGCCGCGGCCGCACTCGTCCGCCTCGATAACGACCACGTCGAGCCCCGGCTCGCGCTCCTTCAGCGCGAGCGCCGTCCAGAGGCCGGTGTAGCCGCCGCCTACGATCGCGACGTCGGCGGTCGCGTCACCGTCGAGCGCCGGCGCGGGCTCCCCGCCCAGCCCGGCGGCGAGCGCCTCCTCGATCCACCACGGAGTGGCGGCGCCAGGCGCGACAGACGCGGACGGGGTCAGGCGTCCGTGCCCGTCTCTCCGCGCCAGAGGCCGTCGGTGCCGGCGCGACCCTGGCCGCTCGAGTCGACCCGCTTCGAGGCCTCGGCGAGCACCTCACCGAGAATCCCCACGATCTCGTCGAACTCGGCCGGCCCGGCGACGAGCGGCGGCGAGATCTGCACCACTGCGTCGCCGCGGTCGTCGGCGCGGCAGATCAGGCCCTTCTCGAAGAACTGCGGTGAGAGGAAGCCGCGCAGCAGCGTCTCCGACTCCGCGTCCGAGAACCCTTCCTTGGTCTCCTTGTCGCGCACGAGCTCGAGCGCCCAGAAGTAGCCCTGGCCGCGGAGGTCGCCGACGATCGGGAGCTCGAGCAGCTGGCCGAGCGCCGAACGGAAGGCGGCCTCGTTCTCGCGCACCCGCTCGACGATCTTCTCGCGCTGCATGATCTCGAGGTTCTTGAGCGCGATCGCCGCCTGGACAGGGTGACCGCCGAAGGTGATCCCGTGCGCATACATCGCGGTGGCGTCGAGGAACGGCTCCATCACGCGGTCGGTCGTGACGACGGCGCCGATCGCCGCGTACGCCGACGACAGGCCCTTCGCGTTGGTCATCAGGTCCGGCTTGATGTCGTAGGCCTCGGAGCCGAACCACGAACCGAGGCGCCCGTAGCCGGTGATCACCTCGTCCGCGCAGAGCAGAATCCCGTAGCGGTCGCAGATCTCGCGCACGCCCTTCCAGTAGCCGGCCGGCGGCGTGATCGAGCCGCCCGCGTTCTGGACCGGTTCCATCATCACCATCGCGACCGTCTCAGGCCCCGCGGCGATGATCGCCTCCTCGAGATCGTCGAGCAGGAACGCCGTGAACTGCTCCTCGGTCTCGTCGGCCGGCCGGTGGTAGCGGTTCGTGTTGCGCACGTGGATCACGTCGGGCACAAGCGGCTCGAACGGCGCGCGCAGGGCGGCGATGCCGTTGATCGAGAGCGCGCCCATCGTGGTGCCGTGGTAGGCCGTGCGGCGCGAGACGGCCTTCCAGCGCCGCTCGCCGCGGGCCGCGTGGTACTGGCGCGCGAGCTTCCAGGCCGACTCGACCGCCTCCGAGCCGCCCGAGCAGAAGAAGACGCGGTTCAGGTCGCCCGGCGCGAGCTTCGCGACCTCCGCGGCGAGCTCGATCGCGCGCGGGTGCGCGTAGGACCAGTTCGTATAGAAGGGCAGCTCGCGCATCTGCGCGGCCGCGGCCTCGCCGACCTCCTCGCCGTAGGAGTAGCCGATTTGCACCGCGAACAGGCCCGCGAGCGCGTCGAGGTAGCGCTTGCCGTTCGCATCCTCGAGGTAGCAGCCGTCGCCGCGCACGATGATCGGCACCTCCGTCTCCTGGTAGCCGCCCATGCGGGTGAAGTGCAGCCAGAGGTGGTCGCGGGCGGCCTGCTGGAGCTCCGCCGGCGAGAGACCGGTCGAGACGGTGGTCATGTGGCTCCTTTCGAGCGGCGGTTCTGGAGGAGGACGTTGGCGAGCATCGCCGTGAGGGCGACGAGGAAGATCGCCGTCCCGATCACGTTCACCTGCGGCGGCGCTCCGATCCGGGCGGCGCCCCAGACGAAGAGTGGGAACGTGATTTTCGATCCGGAGTTGAAATACGTCACCACGAAGTCGTCGATCGAGATCGCGAAGCAGAGCAAAAGCGCCGCCAGGATCGCGGGCGCGATCAGCGGCAGCGTCACTTTCGTGAACGTCGTCCACTCGTTCGCGCCCAGGTCCATCGCGGCCTCCTCGAGGTGGCGGTCGAAGCCGACGAGGCGCGCCTTCACGGTCACGACCGCGAAGCTGATGCAGAACATGATGTGCGCGATCAGGATCGTCCAGAAGCCGAAGATCACGTTGAGGTTCAAAAACAGCGTCAGCAGCGACGCGCCGAGCACGATCTCCGGAGTCGAGAGCGGCAGGAAGATCAGGATGTTCGTCGTCGCGCGCCCGCGGAAGCCGTAACGGACGAGCGCGAGTGCGATCATCGTCCCGAGTGCGGTCGCGATGAGGCTCGCGACGAAGGCGATCTCCAGCGAGAGGATGATTGCCCCCCGGATCCCGGGCACACCGTCCCAGTAGCGCCAGTTGTCCAAGGTGAAGCCCTGCCACGTGTAGTTGAACTTCCCGATGGGGTGGTTGAACGAGAACACCACGACGACCGCGATCGGCAGCAGCAGGTAGGCGAAGAAGAGCAGCGAGTAGACCGTCAGCACCTGGCGGCGCAGAAAGGCGAGCGCCCCGAACGCCGGTTTTCGGGGCTGGACGGAGGCGGAGCTCATACCGCCGTTCCCGTCAGCTGCTCGGTCCCGACGATCCGGGCGTAGACGGCGACGGCGACCAGGATGCCCGCCATCAGGATGAAGGACATCGATGCGGCCGCCGGATAGTCGGTCAGCTCGAGGAACTTCGACTGGATGACGTTCCCGATCATGTGGTTGTCGGGCGCGCCGAGCAGCTGCGCGTTGATGAAGTCGCCCGCCGCCGGGATGAACGTCAACAGCGTGCCGGCGACCACGCCGGGAAGCGAGAGCGGCAGCGTCACGCGCAGGAACGCGTGCAGCTTGCTCGCGTAGAGGTCTTCCGCCGCCTCGAGCATCCGCCCGTCGATCTGCTCGAGCGAGACGTAGAGCGGCAACGCCATGAAGGGCAGGAAGTTGTAGGTGATCCCGGTCACGACCGCGGTCGAGGTCGCCAGGAGCCGCCCCCCCGGCCCGAGCACATGCAGGGACTGCAGCGTGTTCACGACGAAGCCGTGGTCGGAGAGGATCGTCTGCCACGCGAGCGTCCGGATCAGGTACGTGACGAAGAAGGGCGCCACGATGAAGAGCAGCAACAGGTTCTTCCACCGCCCGCCCCGGAATGCAATCCAGTACGCGACCGGGTAGCTGATCAGGAGCGCGAGCACCGTCGCGATCCCCGCGTACTCGATCGAGCGGACGAATTGGGCCCGGTAGTCCCTGATCGCGGTCCAGTAGTTCCCCCACGCCCAGTTGAAGGCGTAGCCGAAGTCGATGTTCCCGGACTCGAGCGACTGGTAGCCGAGGAAGCCGAGTGGCACGACGAAGAAGACCGCGAGCCAGAGCACTCCCGGGGCGAGGAGCAGATACGGCGTCAGCTGCCGGTTTCGGTGGAAGAACCCCAAGTGCCCGTCAGCCCGAGATCAGGTTCTGCCACTGGGTCAGGTACTTCTGATTGTTGAGCGCCTTGCTGTCGAAGATCTTGACCTTGTCCAGCATCGCCTTCGTCGGGAAGATGAGCGTGTTCTTCGCGACCGCCGGGTCGTACTTCCTCGCAAACGTGCCCGAGCCCACCACCGGCGGGATGTAGTAGATGCCCGTGATGTTCCGCTTCGGGTCGCCCGCTTCCATGAGACCCTGGACGCTGGGGTCGTACACGTAATTCATGTAGACCGACGCGGTGTAGACGTTGCCGCCCTTCGGGATCAGCATGTTGTCTGTCCACAGCGCACCGCCCGCGTCCGGGATGTTCCAGTGGATGTGCTTGTTGCCGATCTGCGCGATGTCGCCGGACCACGACATGGCAGCGGCGAGGTCGCCCTTCGCGAGCGACGGTGCGTAGTCGTTGCCCGTGAACTGGCGGATCTGCTTGTCGTCGACGGCCTTCTTGATCCGCTTGAAGGCAGCGTTGAACGCCTTGTTGGTCACCTTGGTTGGGTCGTCGCCGTTCGCGAGCATCACGATGGTGAGCGCGTCGCCCATCGAGTTCAGGCACGTGACCTTGCCCTTCAGCTTGGGCTTGGTGAGCAGGTCGTCGACCGAAAGCACCGGATCGGACAGCGTGTCGTTGTAGGCGATGCCTGTCATGCCGGACTGCCACGGCAGGCTGTAGTCGCGGTTCGGGTCGAAGTTCGGATGCTTCTGGACGTCGACCAGGTTCTTCATGTTCGGGATGGCCGACTTGTCGAGCTTCTCGGCCCAGCCCTTCCTGATCATCAGCGACAGGTAGCGGTCGTTGTCGGTGAGGACGACGATGTCGCGGTTGACCGACTGGCCGCGCGAGAGCGGGCCCTGGATCTTCCCGAAGAACGAGGCGTTGTCGTTGATGTCCTCGACGTAGTCGACGTGGACGCCGGTCTTCTTCTGGAAAGCGATCAGCGACGGATGGCTGTGGGTCTTGTTGTTCGTGTCGATATAGAGCGTCCAGTTGGAGAAGTGCAGGGTCTTCGCGAGCGTGTGCTGGACGCTCGTGGTGCCACCGCCGGCCTTCGTGCCGCTGCTGCCGCAGGCGGCGAGAATCCCAGGAAACGTGATCGCGGCGCCTCCGAGCGCTGCTCGTTCGAGCAGCTGCCGCCTGCTGAGCTGATCGGTCATTCGGCTCCCTCCATCGAATCGACGACGAACGTGGAGTCAGGGCTCCACGAGATTTCGCTCGGCGCCTGGTCCGGCGCGCCGGGCTCGCTGTTCTGGACATAGACACTGACGTTCCCTGCCCGCGTCTCGAGCACGTACTGGGTCGCGACGCCGACGTAGGCCGTCTCGAGCAGGCGGCCGGTGAGCTTGTTTTCCTCGCCGTGGCCGAGTCGGATCTTCTCGGGGCGCACGCCGACGGCGACCCGGCCGGTGCGGCCCTCGAGCGCCTGCGGCGGCACGCGAACCTCCGCCCCGGACTCGAGGCGCACTGTGTCGGGCCCGGCGACGGTGCCGGCCAGCAGGTTCGAGATACCGAGGAAGCTCGCGACGAAAGCCGTCCGCGGCCGCTCGTAGAGCTCGGACGGCGGGCCGAGCTGCTCGATCTGGCCGGCGTTCATGATCGCGATGCCGTCCGCCATCGTCATCGCCTCCTCCTGGTCGTGCGTGACGTGGATGAAGGTGATGCCGACGTCGTGCTGGATCGCCTTCAGCTCGAGCTGCATCTGCTTGCGGAGCTTGAGGTCGAGCGCACCGAGCGGCTCGTCCAGCAGCAATACGCGCGGCTTGTTGACGAGCGCCCGTGCGAGAGCGACGCGCTGCTGCTGGCCGCCCGAAAGCTGCTTCGGCTTCCGCTTGTCGAGGCCGGCGAGGCCGACCAGCTCGAGGATCGAGAGCACGCGCCCACGCATGTCGCTGCCCCGCACCCCCCGGCGCCGCAGCCCGAAGGCGACGTTCTCGAAGATGCTCAGGTGCGGGAAGAGCGCGTACGACTGGAAGACCGTGTTCACGTCGCGCTTGTACGGCGGCCTACCGCTGACCGGCTCGTCGCCGAGGTAGATCGTCCCGGAGGTCGGCTCCTCGAAGCCGCCGATCATGCGCAGCGTCGTCGTCTTGCCGCAGCCGGAGGGGCCGAGCAGCGCGAAGAAATCGCCCGGCTCGATCTCGAGCGAGAGGTTGTCGACGGCCACGACGTCGTCGAAGCGCTTGGTGACTCCGTCGAGCCGCACGTCGGCGGTCGTCGAGGGCGTGGCCTTCTGCATCTCCGTGACCGCCACTAGCTCACCCCCACTCGGAGCCCGTTCTCGACGCGGGCGCCCCAGTCGTAGAGCTGCTTCCAGAGCTCGAGGTAGAGAAAGCTCTCGGTGGACACGACCCCGGCGAGCTCGCGAATCCGATTGGTCACGTCGAGCAGCTGCCGCCGGTCGGCGCAGACGAGCTCGACGAGGATGTCGAATTGCCCCGCCGTGATCACGACGTAGCCCGCCTCGTCCCACTGCGAGATCGCGTCGGCGACCGGTTCAGGAGCGCCGCCGGTGCGGATCCCGACCATCGCGATCGCGTCGAACCCGAGCCCGAGCGGGTTGGTCACGCCCGTGACCTGGAGGATGTTGTCCTCGCACAGGCGCTGGTAGCGCGCGCGGATGGTCGCCTCGGAGACGCCGACGTCGACAGCGATGCGGCGGAACGGCTCGCGGCCGTTCTTCTGCAGCGCCTCGATCAGCCGCTGGTCGATCCGGTCGAGATGCGGTGCCGCACTGACTGCCCCCCGCCGCCGCTCGAGTCGCTCAGGTCTGCGCAATGCGAGGCTTTCCTATCACCTCGCCTCGCATCGAGTCAATCGAGAGCCGTCCCCGTGACGAACTGGCCTGTCGAGGAAGAGCTCGCGGTCGGCCCGCTCGATCAGATCTGCGTCGTGGGTGGCGCAGATCACCGCGGCACCGGTCTCGTGGGCCAGCCGGGCGAGCAGCTCGCCGACTGCACGTGCGTTTGCCTGGTCGAGCCGGGCCGTCGGCTCGTCGGCGAGCAGGATCGCCGGGCGAGCCGCGAGCGCGCGCGCGATCGCCGCACGCTGTCGCTCTCCCGCCGAGAGTCGATCCGCCCGGTGCTCGAGCCGGCCGGCGAGGCCGACGTCGGTGAGCGCCTGCGCGCTGCGGGCTTTCCCGCTGCCGGAGATCCCGCGCACGTGCAGGCCGAGCTCGACGTTCTCCTGTGCGGTCAGGTGGGGCACGAGACCCGGCTCCTGGGTCACAAGCGCGACGTGCGAGCGGCGCAGCCCGGCGACGTTCGTGCGGCTCATGCTTCCGATCTCGTGACCCTGGAGCAGCACGTGGCCGCGTGTCGGCCGGTCGAGCCCGGCAAGCAGGTGCAGCAGCGTCGTCTTCCCGCTTCCCGAACGACCGACGACCGCCGTGAGGGTGGCGCTCTCGAACTCGTGCGAGAGCCCGTCGAGGACGGGGCGCGCCGCGGTCGGAAAGCGCTTGACCAGCTCGCGCACCTCGGCGACGGTCGCACGCGCCGACGGCGGCCGCCCGCCGAGCGCGGACGGCGCCGGAGTCGCGGAGCTCGAAGCACCGGGGGCGCTCGTGATCAGCAGCCCGCTGCCTCGCAGCTCCGCATCGAGTCGGCGCGGAGAGCCGATCGCGCCGAGGAGCGGATCCGGGAGCCGGATCCAGCCCGGCTCCGTGACGACGAGCGAACTCGCGCGGCCCGGCCTGCCCTCCTCGACGACGCGCCCGTCGCGGACGTAGACGAGCCGGTCGGCGATCTTCGCGGCCGCCTCGTCGTGGCTGACGACGACGGCGGTCGTTCCCCGTTCGCGCACGAGCTCGGCGATCAGGGCGTAGACGGCCTCCGCACTCTCGGCGTCCAGCTCGCCGGCGGGCTCGTCGGCGAGCAAGAGCCGCGGCCGATGCACCAGTGCGGCGCAGAGCGCGACGCGCTGCTGCTCTCCGCCGGAGAGCGACTCGGAGCGGTCCTCGCGACGGTCGCCGAGCTGGACTCGTTCGAGGAGGGCCGCGGCAGCGGAGCGCGCCTGCAGTCGCGGTGAGCCGAGCAGCTCGAGACTAAGCGCGACGCTGTGGGCGCAGGACAGGTCGGGCGAGAGCGCCCTGGCGTAGTGCTGGTCGAGGAGGCCCAGGTTCTGCGCCCGGAACCGCGCGATCGCCGCAGGGCCGAGGCTCTCGAGCTCGGCTCCGAGCACTCTGATAGTGCCGGCAGAGAGGGAGTCGAAGCCTCCGAGCAGGCGCAGCAGGGTCGTCTTGCCGGAGCCGCTCGGTCCCAGCACGACCACGATCTCACCCTGTTCGACCTGGAGGGAGAGACCCTGGAGCGCGACGGCGTTGCCGCCGCTCGAGCGATGGATGCGGAACGCGTCGCGAACGTCGATCGCCGGGCTCACTCGAGGCTCCAGGACGCTCGTCGTGGCCGTTCGCTACGGAAGGCCGCCAACGAGGTGCCTTCCGCAACGAGGGCGGCGGTGACGGCGAGGGCGAGGACGCCGAGACCCGACGCGAGCCAGGCCGGGTCGAAGCGAAGCGGAGGCTCAGGAGTGGCCGTGGTCGCCGAGACGCGCACGAGGGACACCACGAGTCGCGAGAGCAGAGCGCCCAGGCCGACGCCCCCGACGATGCCGAGGCCGACGAGGATCACGGCCCGGGTCCGTAGCTGCGCGCGCAGACGGCGCGGCGGGACGCCCTGGGCCTCGAGGTCGAAGAAGTCGCTCCGCTCGTCGCGGAGCTCGCCGAGGATGCCCACCCAGAAGCCGAGGACGGCGATCACGAGGGCGACGACGCCCGCCGCGGAGAGGGCGAGCTCCGTGGCGCGCGCGAGCGGGTCGGCTGCCTGGCGATGCTCGATGCTCGCGCGTGAGGCCACGTGCAGGCGCGAGAACGGAGGCCGGCGCAAGGCTGACGCCGCAGCTCGATCGTGGGGAGCCGAAACCCAGACCTCGTTCGGACGTCCTTCGCCGGGCGCGCCGGCGTCGATCGCCGTCGAGAGCCTGGCGCCGTCGACGAGCACGAACGGGCCCGAGGCGGAGGGAACCGTCGGCATCCTCGTCGCGACCCCGACGATGCGCGCCGGGACGGCGACGTCCTGGAAGTCGAGTCTCGTCTCGCGGCCGATGCCGCCCGCCGCCTGCGCGATGTCGGGAGAGACGACCGCGGGGACGAGCCGTCCGTCGCTCGGCTCCTTCGGCCGGAACAGGAGCCGGGCGCCCGTGTCCTGGAAGGCAAAGGCCAAGCGCACGTGTCCGCGCGTCCGGGTGACTCGGCCGCCGGTCGCGAGCAACCAGCCGCGCCAGCCCGTGACCAGCCGCCGTCTCCCGGGCCCGAGGCCGGCGCGCAGCGGCCCCAGCTCGAGCGACCCCGAAGGTGCTGTCGAAACCTCGCTCTCGGTCTCGCGATGGGCGAGGAAGAACTGCTCGTTGGCCGGAAGCGAAAGCTGGAGGCCGAGCACGTTCAGAGGCGTTCCGGGCCGGAGCCGGGTCGAGAGCAGGGTCGATCCCCGCTGCAGGGGGCGCAAGGGGAGCACGCGGATCCGCCCCTGGTCGCCGACGACGACGAGCCCGACCACGACGTTGCGGCCGCGCAACCGAGCCGCCACCGTCAGCCTCGTCGCGTCGGACGGCACGGCCACGCTGGCCAGGCGCGGCTCTCCGCCTTGGCTGAGCCGGCCCGCGATCGTCCGCGGCGGCAGGGCCGAGTAGTCGGAGCGCCAGTGCAGTCGTTGGATCGCGTCGGCGGGAACGCCGAGCACCGTCGGCGACAGGACGAGCGACCCGCTTCCCGCCGTCGTCGCGCTCAGCCGGAGCACCGGATAGGCCCGTGCTCCACCGCCGATCCGGCGGTAGCGGGCGAGCTGCGCCGCGTCGAGTGGCAAGACCAGCCGCGAGCCCTCGCTGAGCGTGAAGTCGAGCGGGACTTCGAAGCCCGCCTGGTCGGCCGCCCCGCGGGTGAGCGTCGCCCGGTAGGTGGCGGCGAAGAGGGCAAGCCCGAGGGCGACCGCGATGAACGCGCAGCTCACGACCGTGCGGGAGGGCGCGCGCGCCAGCGCGAGCACGGCGAGGCGGAACGCGACGGAGCCGTTGCGGGTGAGCCGCTCCGTCGCCCGCATCGCCGGTCCGAGCAGGCGGCCGAAAACGACCGCGACCGTGAAGCAAACCAGTAGCGGCAGCAGGAGCAAGACGGTGCTCCCGGACGAGACCGACTGCGGGTCGAGCGCGCCCCGGCTCAGTCCGACCGCGATCGCCGCCGCGGCGCCAACCGCGGCGACGTCGACCAGCCGCACCCGTCGTCGGCCCCCCTCGCCGTCGTCGCTCGAGAACGCCGCCGCGACGAGCAGCAGGGTCGTCGCGACCCAGGCGCCCGCCAGCGCTGCCAGCGTCACGACGCCCAGGAGGGCATGGGCGAGGATCTGACCCACCGGCAGTCCGGCTGCGTCCGCGATCGCCGACGTGACGGCGGCACCGATCGCGAGGCCCGCGAGTCCGCCCGCCAGCGTCATCGCGCCGATCTCGGCGCTGGGGGCGAGCGTCACCTGCCAGCGTCGCGCGCCGCGTGCGCGCAGCCGCCGCCGCTCGCTCGCGAGCGCGCGCCTGAGCCCGATGGCGGCGATGATCGCAAATCCAAGCAGGAGCGCGCTCGTCTCCCCTCCGACCAGGACGAGACGCTCGGCGGCGATCCTGCCCCGGGTCGACGCATCGAGCAAAGCCGCATCCGGGCCGCTCAACCGGAACGCCAGATCGGCGGCGAGTGCAGACTGCGCCCGCGACTCGGCCGCGAGGATCCAGCCAACGTCCCAGGTGTGCAGCCGATCGACCCGAAGCGGCGAGACCCACGAGTAGACCCGGTAGAAGAGCGCCAAGGCCTCGAGGCGCTGCAGCGCCCCGACGCTCGGCGCGAGCAGCAACGTCGGCCGGCTCGCGCCCCCGCCCGTGGCGGCCGAGACGTCGCCGAAGAGCGCCGGATCGCGAAGCGCGGCGATGCCGACCCGGCGAAGCCGCAAGCCGCCCTGCGCCAGCCGGGGTGCGCCCCCGCCGCCGAGCTGCAGCACCTCGCACGCGGAGCTCCGGCACGAGCGGGGAAGGCGCCCGGAGCGCAGCCGGACTGCCTGCGCGAGGTCGTCCACGGCTGCGAGCTCGACGAGCTCTCCCTGCACGCGCAGCTCCCGGACGAGGATCACCCGGCGCGTAGCACCTCCACCAAGCGTCGCCGTGGCGCGCCTGGCCCGTCGGTCCGCCTGAGCGTAGGCGCGCCCGTCGAGCGGCAGACCGAACCGGTCGACCCGGAATCCGCGCGCGGTCCCCGGGAGCCCGTCGAGCGCCCGCGCGAGCGCCTGCTGGCGCGCGATGAGGCTCCCGCCGAGCACCGAGACGAGCATCGCGAACGCGAGCGCGACGCCGCCGACGAGGAGCGCGGACCTGAGCGGCTGCGAACGCAGTCTCGCGCGCGCGACCGCCAGCGGCGCGCGAATCCGATGGAGGGAAGAGGAAAGCTGCGACACCGGCAGTGGGACTTTACCGGTGTCGTAAACTACGCGGCAAGTGGCCCCTCGTTACGACATCCCGAGAGCCGCGCCCGAGCCGCTGCGCCAGGTGCAGCTGTTCGTGAACAGCGTCGATCTCCACAACGGCGTCGAATGGCTGCCCGACTGGCTGGACGCTCGCGGCCTCGTCGTAGAGGAGGCGCGCGCGACCGAGCTGCGGGAGGCGCTCCGACTGCTGCTGCGCGCGAACAACGGTGACCCGATCGACGCGACCGCCCTCGAGCTCGTCAACCGCACCGCCGCTCGTGTGAGGCCCGAGCTCGACCGCGAGGGGAGGCTCCGCTTCACAACTGAGGGCGACGGCCTCGACGAGATCGTGGCGATCGTCCTCGGCGCCACCCGCGACGGCAGCTGGAGACGGCTGAAGGCCTGCCCGAACTGCTGCTGGTCCTTCTACGACGGCTCGCCGAACCGCTCCGCGACCTGGTGCTCGATGCAGCTTTGCGGCAACCGGAAGAAAACCCGCGCGTACCGGCGCCGCCACCGTGGCCGCGCCGCCTCCTGAACCGGCCGAAATCCGTCGCCTCGCGACCCGGCTTCAGTCGATCTTGGCCATCACGTGCTTGATCTGCTGGTAGTCCTCGAGCGAGTACGCGCTCAGGTCCTTGCCGTAGCCCGACTGCTTGAAGCCGCCGTGCGGCATCTCCGAGACCAGCGGGATGTGGTCGTTGATCCAGACCGTCCCGAACTGGAGTCTCCGGGCGGCGTTCAGGGCCCGGCCGACGTCGCGCGTCCACACCGAGGCGGCTAGGCCGTAGTTGACGTCGTTGGCCCACGCGATCGCCTGGTCATCGTCGGCGAAGCGCTGCACCGTCACGACCGGGCCGAAGACCTCGCGCTGGACGATCTCGTCCTCCTGACCGACCTCGGCGACGACCGTCGGCTTGACGAAAAAGCCGCGGTCGCCGTTCGTACCGCCGCCGGTGAGCACCTTCGCGCCCTTGGCGCGGTCAAGGAAGCCGAGCACGCGCTCCTGCTGGGATTTCGAGATCACCGGGCCCATCTCGATCTCGTCGCCTTCCGCGGGATCGCCGACGTGCAGCCCTTCGACGAGCGGCACGAGCTCCTCGAGCAGCTTGTCGTAGATCTTCGGGCCTGCGACGACGCGTGAGGCGGCCGTGCAGTCCTGGCCGGAGTTCCAATAGCCGGCGATCTTGATCCCCTCGGCGACCGCGGCCGGGTCGGCGTCGTCGAAGACGAGTACCGGTGCCTTGCCGCCTAGCTCGAGGTGCACGCGCTTGAGCGTGTCCGCGGCCGTCCGCGCGATCTCCTTGCCGGTCGCGACGTCGCCGGTCAGCGAGACCATGCGCACGTCGGGGTGGCGGACGATCCCGGCGCCGACAGGCTCGCCGTCGCCCGTGATCACGTTGAGCACGCCCGCCGGCAGGATCTCGCCCGCCAGCTCGGCGAAGCGAAGCGTCGTCAGCGGCGTCTGCTCGGACGGCTTCAACACCTGGACGTTGCCGGCGGCGAGCGCGGGCGCGACCTTCCAGATCGCCATCATCAGCGGGTAGTTCCAGGGCGCGATCCCGCCGACGATCCCGACCGGCTCGCGGCGGATCATCGAGGTGTAGCCACGCATGTACTCGCCGGCGGCCTTGCCCTCGAGCACGCGGGCGGCGCCGGCGAAATACCGCAGGTTGTCCGCCGAGACCGGCAGCTCGTCGCGCGCGTACGAGAGCGGCTTGCCGACGTTCTGCGACTCGAGCTCGGCCAGCTCCTCGGCGTGGTCGTCGATCGCCCCCGCCAGAGCGAGCAGCGCCTCGCTGCGCTCCTGCGGCGTCGTCTCGAGCCACTCCGGCAACGCCTTCTTCGCCGCCTCGACGGCGCGGTCGACGTCCGCCTGCGTCCCTCGGGGGACCTCGGCGATCGTCTCGCCGGTCGCGGGGTTCAGCACCTCCATCGTGCCGCCCTCGACCGCGTCCACCCACTCGCCGCCGACCCAGTTCTTGTGCTGCGCAACCGTCACGCTCATGGAAACCCTCCCGGTCGAATCTCGGCGTCAGCCTATCCCGATAGCCGCGATGATTATGCCCGGACGGATCGACCGGTCGGTTCAGACGGACGCACGGGCAGAGCCCGCGCGTCCTGACACGGCACCGCAAGCGGTGCCTAACGACGCCGCAGGAGACCGGTGTCCTGCGTCAGGCGCTGCGAGATGATCACCGGGATCAGGGTCAGCAGGATGACCGCGAACACGACCGCGTTCACGATCGGGAGCTGCTGGCCGCGCTGGATCTTGTCGAGGATGAAGATCGGCAGCGTCGCCTGGCTCCCCGCGGTGAACGTGGTCACGATCACCTCGTCGAACGAGAGCGCGAACGCGAGCAGCCCGCCCGCGACGAGGGCGGTCGACAGCACCGGCCAGACGACGAAGCGGAACGTCTGCCAGCCGTCGGCGCCGAGGTCCATCGAAGCCTCGAGCAGCGACGGCGACGTCCTCCGCAGGCGCGCGAGCACGTTGTTGTAGACGACGACCACGCAGAAGGTCGCGTGGCCGATGACGATCGTCCAGATCGAGAACGGCAGGCCGGCGAAGACGTAGAACGAGTTCAACGCCATCCCCGTGATGATCCCGGGGAGGGCGATCGGCAGCAGCAACAGGAACGAGATCGTCTCGCGGCCGAAGAAGCGGAAGCGGTGGATTGCGAAGGCGGCCGCCGAGCCGAGCACGATCGCGGTCGCGGTCGCGATCAGCCCCACGCGCAACGAGAGCCACAGCGCCGAGCGGACATCGGGGTCGTGCCACGCATCGCGGAACCAGTGGGCCGTGAAGCTCGAGATCGGCCAGCTCTGGATGCTCGAGCTGTTGAACGCGTAGAGCATGATGATCAGGAGCGGGATCCAGAGGAACGCGATCACGATCACCGTCGCGACTCGCAGCCCGATGTGCGTGGCGCGCGTTCCCATCAGAGCGCCTCGAAGGCGCCGAGCCGGCGCGCGATCGAGAGGTAGACCGCCATCACGACCACCGGCACCGTGGCGAACGCGGCGGCGAACGGGACGTTCGGCTGCCCGATCTGCTCCTCGACGACGTTGCCGATGAAGCTCGAGCTCGACCCGCCGACCAGCAGCGGCGTGATGAAGTCGCCGAGGGTCAACGAGAACGTGAAGATCGACCCGGCGACGAGGCCCGGCAGCGCAAGCGGCAGGATCACGCTTCTCAGCGTCCGCCAGCCTCTGCCGCCGAGGTCCTGCGAAGCCTCGAGGTAGCTCTCGGGAATCCGCTCGAGCGCGGCGTAGACAGGCAGGATCATGAACGGCAGCCACACGTACGAGAAGACGATCCACATCGCCCAGTTCGTGTACAGCAGCCCGACGTTCGGCAGCCCGACCTTGTTCAGCGACCAGTTCAGCGCCCCGTCGTGGGCGAGGATCGTCCGCCAGGCGTAGATCCGCACGAGGTAGCTCGACCAGAGCGGCATCAGCACGAGCACGAAGAGGAGCGCACGCGTCCGGGCATGGGCGACCCGTGCCATGAAGAAGGCGAGCGGGAACGCGATCACGGCATCGGTCAGCGTCACCGCCGTGGCGAGCGCGATCGTGCGCACCGCGATCCGCCGGTAGACGCTGTCGTGGACGAGCGTGCTGAAGTTGCTCAGCGTCCAGACGTGCTCGATCCGGGCCGTGAACGCGTTCACTTCCCAGAACGCGGAGACGAACAGCGCGACCAACGCGCCGACGTAGACGACGACGAAGACGAGCAGCGGCAGCGAGAGCAGCGCGACCGCCTTCAACCACGGCCGCCGCCAGAGCGCCGCCGACAGCCGGAGGCGGGCCCTCCGCAGGGAAGGGCCCGCCACCGCCAGGTCAGACAACGGTCATCCCGTGATCTGCGTCCAGGCTGTCTGCCACTTGCTGTAGTCGACGCAGTCCTTCTTGCCGTTGCCGCAATCGGCCACGGGCGTCTTCCAGAACTTGATCGACTTGAAGTACGCGTCCGGCGCGTTCGCGTGGTACTGGGCGCACGAGCCGGCCTGGATCTTGTTCATGAAGAGACACGCCTTCGTGTTGGCGGGGGTTTCGCCGAACCCGAGCGCCTGCTGCGCCTGGACCTTCGGCGTCGAGACCCACTTCATCCACATGTAGGCGCAGTTCGGATGCTTTGCCTTCTTGGCCAGCATCCACGTGTCGGCCCAGCCGGTGGCGCCTTCCTTCGGGATGATCTCCCTGACCGGCACCTTGTCGGACTGGAGGGTCAGCGTCTGGTACGGCCACGCCGCCCCCATCGTCACGTCGCCGTTCTTGAACGCGGTGATCTCGTCCGAGGCGTAGCCCCAGTACGTCTTGACGAGGGACTTCTGCTGCTTCAGGAGCTTGATCGTCGCGTCGAGCTGCGACTGGGTCAGCTCGTAGGGATCGGTGATCCCGAGCGACGGCTTGGTCTTCGACAGGTAGAGCGCCGCGTCCGCGATCTGGATCGGGTTGTTGGGCACCGTGATCTTGCCCTTGTTGGCGGGGCTGTACAGCGTCGACCAGGACGTGGGCGCGGGTGTCGCCTTCTGCGTGTTGTAGAGGAGCGTGTTCGGGCCCCACTGCAGCGAGACGCCGTAGTGCACGCCCTTGACGGTGTTGTGCGCCGGCGACTTCAGCTGCGGGATGAAGTCCTTCCAGCCCGGGATCAGGTTGACGTTGACGGGCTGCACGTCGCCGCCGAAGATGAGGCGCAGCGTCGCGTCGCCGGAGGCCGAGACCATGTCGTACTGGCCGCCTCCGCCGCCGCCACCGGTGCGCATCAGCGCGACCATTTGGTTCGACGAGCCAGCGTCCTTCAGATGTACCTTGCAGCCCGTCTGGGTCTCGAAGGGCTTGCGCCAGGTGGCGAGCGCGTAGCCCGGCCACTCGATCAGGTTCAGCTTGCCTTCGCCTTTGCCGATCGCGGTCGGGAGATTCGACCCGCCCGTGCTCGACGTCTTGTCACTGCTGCTCTTGCTCGAGCCGCAGCCGGCGGCCGTGATCGCGAGCGCGCCGACAAGGAGCGTGCACGCGCTCCAGCCGAGGACCCGCCTGTGGTGCCTCGTCATCGTTCTCCTTCCGTTTCCTCTGGGGGGTTGTCGATCTCGAGCTGGTGTTCTGGGCGCCACTCGAGGAGGACCGCACGACCCTTGGCGTCGAGGGCCTGGGCCGACGAGGTCTCGAGGTTCTGTTGGACGACCTGGAGCTCCCCGCCACGGTCGAGCTCGACCGCGAAGCGGGTCACCATCCCTGCGTAGACGACATCGCGGATCCGCCCGGTCTCGGCGCGCATCCCGCCGGCCGCCGTCGAGCCTGCGTCGCTCAGGTGGATCTTCTCGGGGCGCACGGCAAAGAGCTTGCCGTCGCGCTCGAGCTCGTTGGAGACGCCGACGAAGCCGGCCACGAAGGCGCTTGCCGGCCGCTCGTAGACCTCCGCCGGTGTGCCGAGCTGCTCGATCCGCCCCTCGTTGAAGACGGCCAGACGGTCGCTCATCGTCAGCGCCTCGTCCTGGTCGTGGGTGACGTAGACGAACGTGATCCCCAGGTCTTGCTGGAGGCTCTTGAGGAAGAGCTGCATCTCCTGGCGGAGCTTCAGGTCGAGCGCCCCGAGCGGCTCGTCGAGCAGCAACACCTCCGGCCGGTTCACGAGCGCGCGGGCGAGCGCCACACGCTGGCGCTGGCCGCCGGAGAGCTGGACGGGCTTGCGCGTCCCGAGGCCTGGCAGGCGCATTCGCCCCAGCACGTCCTCGACGCGGCCTTCGCGGTCGCGGCGGGAGACGCCCTTCACGCGCAGGCCGTAGCCGACGTTCTCGGCGACCGTCATGTGCGGGAAGAGCGCGTAGTCCTGGAAGACGGTGTTGACATCACGGGCGTACGGCGGCACGTCGGAGACGTCACGTCCGGCGAGCTCGACCCGGCCCGCGTCGGGCCGCTCGAACCCCGCGATCAGCCGCAGCGTCGTCGTCTTGCCCGAGCCCGAGGGTCCGAGGAGTGTGAAGAACTCACCCGCGCGGATCTCGAGGTCGACGCCGTCGACCGCGGCCACCTCGCCGTAGTTCTTGTGCAGCCCTTCGAGACGCACGGCCGGCGACGCGCCCGTCTGCGCGTCGAGGGGCCGCTCCTCGGTTCGCTCCTGCAATGACACCGCCGGGCGCGATTATTGCCGGTTCTTCGAGGCAGGCGCGCACGACTGCGGCTCGCCCTCGCAGCAGCCGAGCTTGAACGCGCAGCGCGGGCACTGCCACGTCTGATGGCGCCAGTCCATCGCCGCCCCGCAGCGCAGGCAGCATTCCACCGTGTCGTGCTCGCGATCCAGAGAGGCGACGCTAGCCGTCGCGCCGGACGCTATTCGCCCGCGACCTGCGCGTCCTCGACGCTCTTCGCCTGGCCGACGAGCTCGTCGCCGAGGTCAGGCTTCAAGGCACGGCCGCCGGCGTGACGGCGCGCCAGCGCGGCGAGCCGCTCAATGGCGTGCGACCGGCGGCGGGCGCCGTTCTGGGGGTCGAAGAAGTACGCCAGAACCGCACCGAACACGGCGAATCGAAGTCGTTTCATCTCAGCCTCCTGGTTGCGAAACCGAGAGCCTAGGCGATGGTGGTCAGTCGCCCCAGTCGAAGTCGCGGGACCGGCTCCACAGGCCTTCGGCGTCCGGCTCGGACTCCTCGGTCGGCCAGGCGATCGGCGTCCGCTCGGTCGTGATCGCGGACTCCTCGCCGTCCATCGTCTCTTCGATGCGGGCCTGCTCCTCGGTCTTGAAGAGCGGATGGTTCTCGAACGGGTCCTCCGACTTGTAGCGGTCGAGCGGCAACTCCCCCTCGAGCTCCGAGTTCTTCTGCTTCAGCTCGAGGTGGTCTTGGATGACTTGTGCAAACAGCGAAGAGGTCTCCACCGGCGATGCTCCTCCGTGGGGTTCATGGGCAAGCGGCCGATTGTAACGCCTAAACCCGCAGACAGCAGCGCTTCTAGGTCCGGCGCGCCGTCGGACGCGCCGTGACGACGCGGTTCTTGCCGGCCCGCTTGGCCTCGTAGAGGGCTCCGTCGGCGGCCGCGACCAGGCCGTCGCCACGGGCCGCCTCCGGGTAGGCGGCGACGCCGAGGCTGACAGTGACGTGGATGCGCGTGCCGTCCGGGGAGAGGATCGTGCGGTTCTCGAGCGCGAGCCGGGTCCGCTCGGCGAGGCGGGCCGCGCCGTCGAGGTCCGTCCCGGGGAGGACGATCGCGAACTCCTCGCCGCCCCAGCGCGCGGGCAGGTCGATCTCGCGGACGCACTCGCGCAACGTCTCGGCGAACTCGACGAGGACACCGTCGCCCACGGGGTGGCCGAAGCGGTCGTTGATCGATTTGAAGCTGTCGAGGTCCGCGAGCACGAACGCGACCGAGCCGCCGAAGCGCTCCGCGCGCATCAGCTCGCCGGCAAGCGCCTCCTCGCAGTGGCGGCGATTGGCGAGGCCCGTGAGCATGTCGACAAGGGCTTGGCGCGCGACGATCCGGTGCAGCCGCGCGTTCTCGAGCGCAATGGCGGCGTGCGCGACGAGGGTCGCTGCGGTCCGCCGCTGCTCGACGCTGAAATCCCGGCCCGAGAGCGTGAGCGTGCCGAAGCTCTGGCGTCCCGCCGTCAGCGGCAGCTCGAAGCCCTCGCCGCGGTCTGAGAGCGTTCCCGACTGCACGATCTCCCCGGCGAGCCCGACGACGAGACCGCCGGTCGCGCCGGTCGTCTCGACCACGGTTTCCACGATCACGCGCAGGAGCTGGTCGACATCGTGCGTTGCGGCGAGCGCCTCCCCGAAGCGGACGTTGGCGTCGCGCAGGCGCGCGCGCTCGGCGCCCAGCTCCTCGACCCGGGCCTCGAGCTGGTCGGCCATCTCGTTGAACGCGAGTCCGAGGCGGCCGAACTCGTCGCGACCCTGCACCTCGACCCGCCGGTCCAGCCGGCCACTGGCGATCGCGTTCGCCGCGCTCACGAGCCGGCCGAGCGAGGCAACGATCGAGCGCCCGACGGCGTAGGCGAGAAGAGCGATCAGCGCGAGCGAGAGCAGCAGGCCGATCAGGAGACGGCGGTCGGCGGCGGCGACCGCGTGGTCGATGCGCCCCTGTGGTGCAAGCAGCGCGAGAGCGGGCCCAGGCGCGCCCTCCTGCCGGCCCGCACTAAGTGCACGGTAGGGGTGACCACGCACGGCGATCGTCGTCGCCCTCGGCGGGGCCGGCAATTCGGCACCGCGGAGAGCAGCAGGACCTGCGGCCACGCGCCCGGCCTCGAGCACGACCAGCGCATCATCGGGGTCGAGGCCGGCCTGAGTTCCTAGGCGGTCGAGCGACGACGAAGTCAGCGGCACGCCGCCAATCAGCGTTCCGACCCGCTTCCCTCGGACGAGCACGAGGATGCGCATGCCAGCCCCGAACATCCTGGGGCCGAACGAAAAGTCCCGGGTCTCCAGCCGCACGCCACGGCTCGCTGAGACCAGCCGCCCCAGCTCTGCGCGGTTGCCGCGTTGGAGCGCCTGCTGGAAGCTTTTTCGGCGCGCGAGGCGTTTTGCTCGCGCGCCTGCCGCGGCGAGTTCCGTCCTATACGCCGGTAGCACCGCTCGCAGTCCGGCTTGGAGCCGGACGTCCACCCGCCGCGTCTCGCTGCGGCTCTCGACCGCGTGGAGTCCCCACCCTGCGGCGCCGAGTGGGAGCAGTGAAACGAGCAATAAGTACGCGACTAGCTTGAGCTTGAAGCTCATGACTCACAATTTAGGTTGATAGCGATTGCCGCCGATACCATGACCAAGTGATTCGGCATAAGACGGGGAGCTCGTGAGCAGGGGTCTCACATTCATGGCCGCCGCCGCAGTTACGGGAACTGCGTTTGCGTCAGCTGTGTCGCTACCTGCGCTCGTTACGCTCGGCTCGGATCCCCCGCCGAAGTCGCTGCCGCTCGTAGGTGGCGGCTCACGCACATTCGTACCTGCTGCGCCGCTCGCACCAGCTCAGGCCGGAACGCGTGGCCGGCAGAGCGGCCGAGGAGCGCTCCCCGCTGAGAATGCGGGCCTGGCGAACATTCTCCCGGGAAGCGCCTCGTCTTTGGGGGCATTCCCTGTGAATCCTCGCGGCGCCGGGCCTGTGGGGCGTACCGCAGCGCCTGCTCCCGGGAACGTTCGGCCAACTCGGCCCCCGCCACCTCCGCCCCCGCCGCCTCCTCCTCCTCCTCCTCCCCCGCCGCCGCCGCCGCCGCCTCCGCCGCCGCCTCCTCCTCCGCCGCCGCCGCCCGCGTCGGCTCCGGTACACAGGCATGGACGCGGCCTGGGGCACCAGAAGCCCAAGCACGATCCCGGGCCTCCGCCGAAGCACGACCCCGGGCCTCCGCCCAAGCACGATCCCGGGCCTCCGCCCAAGCACGATCCCGGGCCTCCGCCCAAGCACGACCCCGGGCCTCCGCCGAAGCACGATCCCGGGCCTCCGCCCAAGCACGATCCCGGGCCTCCGCCCAAGCACGATCCGCCACCTTCAGGCGGCGGGGACGGAAACGGCCGCGGCCGGAAGCGCTAGGCTCCCGCCGTGCCTCCCTTCCGCGTTCTGCGCCGCGCCGGCCCACTTGGCGTCGCACTCACCGCCTGGGACATCTGGCGGCGCATCCCGAAGCAGCACCGGAAGACAATCGTCCGCCAAGCTCGCAAGCACGGGCCGAAGGTCGCCGCTCGCGTGATGCAGCAGCGGCAGCGCCGCCGCTAGAGCTAGCTCAGCGCCTGGCGCACGATCCGGTCCTGCTCTTGTAGGTGCGCGGTCGGGTAGCCCTCGGACGGGCTCGCGCGCCACGGGCGGCCGACGAATCGCAGCTTCACGCCCTGTGGCAGTGTCTCCTCGAGCCGGTGGCGGATCGCCCGCCAGGGGCCCATGTTCTGCGGCTCCTCCTGGGCCCAGACGAGCTCCTCGAGGTGCGGGAACGAGCGGACGAGCTCGGTGGCCGCCGCGACCGGGAAGGGATAAAGCTGCTCGAGCCGCCCGACCGCGATCCAGTCGTCCGGGTCACGGAGCTCGTGCCCGACCAGGTCGTAGTAGACCTTGCCGGAGCAGAGCACGAGGCGGCGCACCTCCGCCGCGTCCGCGGATGGGTCGCCCAGCACCGGCCGGAACGAGGCCTCGGTGAGCTCGGGCAGCGGCGACGCTGCCTGCTTCAGTCGCAGCAGCCCCTTCGGCGTCATCACGACGAGGGGCCGAGCGCTCGGGTCGAGCGCCTGCCTGCGGAGCAGATGGAAGTACTGCGCCGCGGTCGTGCAGTTGACGATGCGGATGTTCTCCTGCGCCGCGAGCTGGAGGAAACGCTCCAGCCGTGCGCTCGAGTGCTCCGGCCCGTTGCCCTCGTAGCCGTGCGGCAACAGCAGCGTCAGGCGTGAGGTCTGTCCCCACTTCGAGAGTCCCGAGACGATGAACTGGTCGATCACCGTCTGGGCGCCGTTGACGAAGTCGCCGAACTGCGCCTCCCAGGCGACGAGCGCCTCGGGCGCGGCGACCGAGTAGCCATACTCGAAGCCGAGGCACGCTTCCTCGGAGAGCGGCGAGTTGTGGATCTCGAAGGATGCCGTCGCCTCGCCCAGGTGCTGGATGGGCGCGTACGCCTGCCCGTTCTCCGCGTCGTGCAGGACGAGGTGCCGGTGCGAGAACGTGCCGCGCTCGGTGTCCTGGCCGGTCAGCCGCACGGGGATGCCCTCGACGAGCAGGCTCCCGAACGCGAGCTCCTCGGCCTGGCCCCAGTCGATGCCGCCGTCGCTGAGCGCGACGCGCCTGCGGTCGAGCTGCTTGGCGAGCTTCGGGTTGACGGTGAAGCCGTCGGGCACGCGCAGCAGCTCATCGTTCAGTGCGCGCAGCCGGTCGGCCGGGACCGCAGTCACGACCTCCGTGCCGGTCGAGGCCGGGATGCGGCCCTCGTACGCGACGGCTGGAATGCCCTGGCCGAAGGTCGTCCTCAGTCGCTCGTGGGCCTCTTTCAGCGTCGTGTCCACGCGCGCGGTCATCGCGTCCACGTCTTCCTGCGTGACGACGCCCTCGTCGATGAGCGCGTGCGCGTACTGCTCGCGCACGCTCGGCTGCTGTTCGATCCGCGCGGCCATCAGCGGCTGCGTGTACGCGGCCTCGTCCTGCTCGTTGTGACCGTGGCGGCGGTAGCCGACGAGGTCGATCACGACGTCGGTGCAGAAGTGGCGCCTGAACGCCATCGCCAGGCGCACCGCCGAGAGGGCAGCCTCGGGATCGTCGGCGTTAACGTGGATGATTGGGAGGTCGAAGCCCTTCGCCAGGTCGCTCGAGTAGCGCGTCGAGCGCGCGTCGGCCGGATCGGTTGTGAAACCGATCTGGTTGTTGGCGATCAGATGCAGGCTGCCACCGGTCGAGTATCCGCCGAGATCGGCCAGGTTGAGCGTCTCGGCCACGACGCCCTGCGCGGGGAACGCCGCATCGCCGTGGATCTGGACCGCCATCGCGACCGAGGAGTCGTGGTAGCCGGTCGGCGTGGAGCGGTCGGTCTGCTCGGCGCGCGTCCGGCCCTCGACAACTGGGTCGACAGCCTCGAGGTGGCTCGGGTTCGAGGCAAGCGTGACGGTGATCTCGCCGGCGGGCGTGCTGCGCGTGCCTTCGGCGCCGAGGTGGTACTTGACGTCCCCGGTCCCGCCCTCCGGATCGGAGACGACGGCCTCGAGCGTGCGTTCGCCCTCAAACTCGCGCAGGATCGTCTCGTAGGAGCGGCCGATCACGTGGGCAAGAACGTTCAGACGGCCGCGGTGTGCCATGCCGAGCACGACCTCGTGGCCACCTTCCTCGGCGGAGAGCACGATTGCCTCGTCCAGCATCGGCACCATCACGTCGAGACCTTCGACAGAGAACTGCTTCTGGCCGAGGAACGCGCGGCGGAGGTAGCGCTCGAAGCCCTCGACCTGCGTCAGGCGTTCGAGCAGGCGACGCTTCTCCTCGGCGGGGAGCTTGTGGTGGTAGCGACGACCCTCGATCACGCTTCGCAGCCAAACCCGCTGCTCGTGATCGGATATGTGCTCGATCTCGTAGGCACTCGTGCCGCAGTAGACCTGCTGGAGCTGCGGGATCACGTCGGCGAGCGTCTCGCCCTCGACGTGGACTCCAAGGATCGTCGCCGGGATCAGCCGCTGCAGCTCCGGCGTCAGCTTCGGCTCGCGCCGCTCCGGCTCGAGGGACGGATCGCCCACCGGCTCGCCGCCGAGCGGGTCGAGCCGCGCCGCGAGGTGCCCGTACGTGCGGTAGGCGGTGACGAGCGCCATCGCGGCCGCGACGGCTGCGAGCAGCTTCTCGTCCGGAGCCGCGACGAGAGTCGGGACGGGCTCGACCGCTGCGACCGCGGGCGCAGAAGCCGGGACCGGCGGCGGCGCCGGGGACACGTGCCCGTTGCCGTCCTCCTGGAGCAGCTCGACGAGCCGCGCCAGTCCGGGATGCGTCGCGACGAGATCGCTTGCGCCGCTCTCGAAGAGCGCGCGCCACTCGCTCGGGACCGCATCTGGGTTCTCGAGGTACTGCTCAAGGAGTGCGCTTGCGTAGCCCGCGTTTAGGCCGTCGACGTCGTGCATGCTCATCGTCTTTGTTGTACCAACCGGGATCCCTCCCGGCGCGGATCTTCGCGCGCCTAGTAGAGGGGGTTGCCGGTGATCACCGCGGCTGCCATGCCGACGAGGAAGCAGACCGCGCCGACGGCGATCGCGGCACCCGCGAGACGCGAGTGGCGGCCGCCGATCGACGCCGCGAGCAGCGCCAGCAGGAGCGCGCACGGGATCAGGCGCCCGGGCCGGTAGGCGACTGCGATCAGGCTCGTGAAGATCGAAAGCGCGGCCAGCAGCCCGGCGATCGCCTCGCCCGTACGCGCCCGTGTCTGCGGCTGTGCGCTCATCGCGACACCGTGGCCCGGCGGACGCGCGCGGGTGTCCGCTCCGGACCCCGCCTCGGCCCTGTGCGGTGCAGCCGCGGCCTCCACGGCGACCTCGGCTCGAGCGGCTCCACGACCCCGGCGCGGGACGGCTCGGGCGGCTTCGGCTCGGCCTTCACGGCCCAGTAGACGACGAGGCAGAGGTAGACGATCGGAATCTTCAGGACGAGCATCATGAAGACGAACTCCCAGACCATCGGGAAAGTGTACGCCATGTTTGCGGCACCCGGCCTGCACGAGGGACGGCCCGAAAGCCGCCCCTCGTGAGCGCCGGTCAGAGGCGCCCGAGCCCGCTCGAACCGGAACCGCAACCGGGCAGGGCGAGCAGGATCCACAGCAGCACGAGCGCCGCAAGGAGGATCGCCACTCCGCGCCAGCTACGCACCCGACCAGCTCGCGCCGCTGCCTCCGTCGCCATGGACCCAGACGTCCACGATCGGGTACTTGTGCGGGCAGTACCACACGACGCACGCGTGGAACTCGCCCTGTGTCCAGGCGTCGGTCGAGTACGTGCCGACGCCGCGGCCGTTGCAGCGCTCGAGCAGACAGTTCGATCCCACGTGCCGGTCGAAGATCCACCCGAAGGCGGTGTTCGAGGCCCACCGGTCGCGCCAGAAATACGTGATCGCACCCGCGGACCAGCACCAGCGAACCTGCTCGTTGTAGCGGAACACGACCATGTGCGCGAGGTTGCGGCGCGTCGCCCGCACCCAGCGCGTGCGGCAGTTTCCGGACGCGAACCCGTACGCGGCGGCCGACTCCGTAATCACGTCCGAGTCGCCCTCGCTCGTCCCGCAGTCCACGTACGGGTCGCTGCACGTGTCCGCCGGGTAATCCGGCGGCGCGATTGCCGCCGCGCGGCCCGGCAGGAGCGCGAGCACGCCCGCACACAGCGCGGCGACCAGGACAAGGCCGGCCGCCCCACGTAGCTTCCTTCCTGTCTCCATCGTCCACCTCCCGTCGACTCATGCCGACGGTAGGCGTGGCCGGCGCGCGGGTGTGGAACGCCTTCGTGTCGAAATCGCAACATTTCGCGCAGGTCCTACGACACCCGCGCGCGCCTGCCTAGTGGCCGTTTTGGCCATGCGGCGGGAATGCACGGGAACGCAGCGCGTTCGACCAGGGCGATGGCGAAGGTCTGGTGTGCAGAGGTCGAGCTCCGTGGCGCGGGTGGCGAGCCAGTCGACCTCCGGCGAACGCTCGCTTCGCACGGGGTCGCCGACCTGCCGCCGAACGAGATCGACGCCGCGGCACAGACGCTGACGACGACGCTCGTGCTCGCGCCGGGGAAGGCGCGCACGGTCAGCGTCGGCCCGGGTCGCGCCGGCTTTGCCCGCGTGGAGGCCGCCGGTGTCGCCGCTGCGGAAGGACGAGAGATCAGCGAAGCGGTCGGTCGCATGCTGCGCCTCGACGCCGACCTCTCGGGCTTCTACTCGGTGGCGAGCGCAGACCCCGACCTCGCGTGGGCCGGCGGGGGCGCCGGCCGGATGATGCGGAGCCCGACGGTCTTCGAGGACGTCGTCAAGACGATCTGCACGACCAACTGCGCCTGGTCGGCGACGGTACGCATGACCGCCGCGCTCGTTGAGCACCTCGGCGCCGAGGCCCCGGGCGGGCGCCACGCGTTCCCGTCGCCGCAGGCCATGGCGGAGGCCGGCGATGAGTTCTACCGCGACGCCGTTCGTGCCGGCTACCGCGGGGCGTACCTGCGCTCGCTCGCAGGCAGCGTCGCGGACGGACGGCTCGACCTCGAGCGGCTGACCGACCCCGAGCTGTCGGACGACGAGGTCGCGGAACAGCTGATCGCGCTCCCCGGCTGCGGCCCTTACGCGACGGCGCACATCATGATGCTGCTCGGCCGCTACTCACGGCTGATCCTCGACTCGTGGACGCGTCCGACGTACGCGCGCCTCAACGGCCGCAAGGCCGCCGACAGGACGATCGAACGGCGCTTCCGCCGCTACCGCGACTACGCGGGCTTGGCCTTCTGGCTGTACCTCACGCGCGACTGGGTCGACGGCTGACGCGACCTCGCGGCCTGCTTCCCCACGAACGCGAAGCCGGCGAACATCAGCGCGATTCCAACGAGCTCGCCGACGTAGACGAGCGAGTACGAGCCCGCGCGCGAGAGGCCGGTCGCGAGCGCGACGACGATCGCGCCGCTCCCGATCCAGAGGTTCGGCCGCACGCGCTGCCGCCGCACGATCGAATAGAGCGAGCCGCCGATCAGGAAGAGGCTCCCGAACGAGTTGAGCCCGACCGCCCAGAGGAACGCGTTCCCGACGAGTGCGCCGTTCGCCGGGGGCCGGCCGTGACCGGTCGCGGCGAGCGCCGTCCCGTCGACGCCGGCGAGCGCCACCGTCACGACGGCCGCGAATGTCGCGACGACGAGACCGCCCACGAGGACGTCTCGCGCTCGCTTCGGCAGGAGCAGCCACGCCGAGCCGGCTCCGAGGTAGGCAACGGTGAGCACGCCGCCTGCGAGGTAGTAGGTCCGGACGAGCGCGGGGCTCCAGCCGAGTCTCTGCGCGAGCGCCTCGCAGGCCGCAGCGACGGCGAAGAGCGTGAGGCCGAGGCCCCAGAGCACCTTCTCCCCCGAGCGCCGGCGCAGCAGCGACCGGAGCAGGAGCGCGGCGAACGCGAGCGCGACGAGCGCGGCGCAGAGGGGTAGGAGCGAATCCAGCACGGCGGGCGCCGCGGCGTGCGGCCGCGAGCTGATCGCGGTGACGGCTGCCGAGGCCGGGACGATGCGCAGGTAGGTGTAGTCGCGGCCGCCGAACATCCCTTCGTGCGTGGCCAGGAATGCGTAGCTGCCGGTCCGCAGCGGGCGCCGCGGTGCGAGCACGAGCTGGCGCGGGGACGCCTTCGTGACCCGGAGCGCCACCGAGCCCCCCCGGTCGAGGTCGAAGAGCTGGTACGCCTTCGGGGCGTCGACCGCGGCGGCCCGAACGAGCAGCGAGCGCACGTCGGTCGTGTGCAGGCGAAGGGCGTCAGCGGGGGTCGTCGACTGCGGCGCGTCCCAGGCGAACAGCTTCACGGGGCCGCGCTTCGTCGTCACGAACTGCCCGGTCACCTCCTGCGTCAGGCGGGGCTCGTAGGAGTAGCGAACGGTGCTGCCGCCGACGCCCGCGAGCGCGGGGACGAACGGGATCGCGACGAGCAGGAGTGCGATCCCGCCGAGGGCGGCGGTGACCCTCGCGCGGTAGCTGCCGGTCCGTTGCGTACGACCGCGGGGCGGCCGGTGCTCGAGCTTCGCACGCCGACGCGCATGCGCGCGGTAGAGGAACGCGGACGAGATGAGCGCCATCGTCGGCAGCCACGCGAGCTCGACGCGCCAGCCGATGCCGCGCAGCGGCCCCTGCCCATACGGGCTGAACGCGACCGGGATCACCGCCCACGTGAGCGCCGGCCCGGCCATCAGCAGGATCGACGCCGCGAGCGGGAAGCCGGCGAAGAGCCAGCCGATCCCGGGGAACCCCATCAGCCCGAGCGGGAGCTCGTAGGCAGCGAGCGCCGCAGGGCTCCGCCGGCGCACGCGCTTCGGGATCGTGCCCGAGTAGATGCGCGGAGCCGCGGCGAGCGACGCGCGGCCCTCGATGCGCTGGCGCTTCGTCATCCTCCAGGCCGCCGCCGAGAAGGCCGCGAAGCCGACCAGCACGACCGCGGCCGCCGGCACGAGCACGAGCGACTGCCACGGCTCAAGCGCCGAGACGGCGGACGCGAACGAGCGCCCTCGCGCCACGCGGTGAGCCTCGACGGCGGAGAACGCGACGCCGGCCGCGTAGTAGACGGCAATCCCGAGCGGCACGAGCCGCACGACGAGGCGCGCCCTGCGGGCATGCCACTCGGCCCCGAGAGCATGCAGCGCCGCGAGCGAGAGTCCGGTCAGCAGCAGCATCAGCCCGCCGAGCATGTTCAGCTGGGCGTGCAAGTTGACGATCACGTCGCCCGCCTCGCCGCCGCGGTCGAGTGCCTCGTTCACGAGCGGCACCGCCTGAACCGGACCCTGCAGCGTCCCCACCGCCAGCGCCGCGCAGCCGGCGAGCACGAACGGCCGGAGCAGGCCGCTGCTCCCGCGCACCGCGCGCACGATCACGACGAGCAGGAACCAGAACGCGGAGAACATCGCGATCCCGGAGCCCATGATCAAATACGGGTGCAGCGCCGTCGCGTCTTCCGCCTGGGTCGGCGTGAGCCCGTGATGGACGACGAGCGCGCCCTCGTGGAAGCCGAGGTAGAGCGCCGAGAAGTAGAAGGCGAGCGAGCCGCCGAGCAGCGAGAAGAACACTCTGTTCACGAGCCATGCGGACGGCTCGGTGCCGCCGGCGGAGCGGACGAGCGCGAAGAACGCGCCGGCGACGAGCATCGTCAGCCCGGTGACGAGGTTGATGTGCGCGTGGCTGATCGGGTCGATCCACTCGCCGGCGTGACCGGCCTTGTAGAGCCAGTTGGCGTTGGCCGGCGTGACCTGGATCACGCCCTGGACGGTCCCGACGGTCAGCGCCAGCGCACCGGTGGCGAAGAACTTCCAGAGGTGCCACTGCGGCTTGGGCACGCGCACGAGGCGCGACTGGAAGATCGTCACGACGACGTTGGTCGCGAAGCACCAGTAGCCAAGACCCATCACCCCGGCGCCCATTCCGGTCGGCGCCTTGTACCAGTTGCCCATGTGGGCCTTGGCAGCCGGGTAGGTCCAGCCGTGCTCGATCAGCGGGCCCATCGCGATCCCGTTGCCGATCAGCGAAACGTAGAAGACGGCCAGCCCGACCACGGTGAGCCAGAACGCGCTCTGGGCGAGCCCTTCGCTCGCGAGCGGCCGGCGCACGACCCGCGGCAGTGCGAGCCAGCAGAGCCCCGTCGCCAGCAACGTCCCGCCGCCGACGATCATCACGTGCGTGTTCGAGAGGTCCCGGACTAGATGGCCCGCGTAGCCGGTGCGAGCCAGGTACTCGGAGATCCACGGCAGGTTCTTGAGCGCCATGTGGAGGCTGCCGAGGATGAGGAAGAAGCCGCCGGCGAGGAAGTACTTCGCGACCTTGCGGTCGTGCGCGTGCAGTTCCTCGTCCGTGTACGGCTCCTCGCGCACCGGCGGCGTCCGCCCGGGCACGAAGCGGAGCATCGCGGCGAGCAGGACCGCGAAGAACGAGAGGTACGTCAGGAACTGGAGCGAGGTGACGTGCTTGACGTACACGTCGCCACCGGGCTAGCGGAGCCCGGGCTCCAAGAAGTAGACCGTCAGCGTCCAGCCGAGGTAGAAGAGGACGAACACGGCGAGGATGATCCAGGCGCGGATCGACGAGCCGCGCGAATGGCGCACGTCGGCGCCGACGTCGCGGTAGCCGGCCAATGGACGGGCGGGGCGGTGGCCTTCGTCTGCCATCAGAACACCTTCTCCATCACGCGCGGCGCGTCGGCCTGGAGGCCGACCACGTCGTGCAGCATCCGCTCGAACGTGTAGCCGCGCTCGAGGTACACCTCGAGCTGCTCGGGGGTGTCCCAAGTCGTGTAGAGGTGCACGCGGTAGTCGGCGCCTTCCGGCTCGACGAACGCCTCGAGCTTCTGGCACCCGGGGTACTCCTGCACATGGCCCTTGAGCGCCTGCATCGAGCCGAAGACCAGCGGCCAGTCGGCAGCCGGGACGACGACGACACTGGCGGACGACCAGGCGACGTAGGGGAGCGCGGAAGGGGCGGCGATCGCGCCCTCCATCAGAACTTCTGCCCCCAGACGAGATGGCCGACGATCAGCACGACGGCGAAGGCGGTCACGATCGCGGTCAGGAGCAGGAAGAAGAGCGACGAGGGGCCGGCGAGCTCGGTCGTGTAGCCGCCGAAGCTGTCGACCGGGTAGATGCCGGTCTTCTGCCGGGTCGTCCGGTACTGCCAGACCCACAGGAGGATCACCAGCGAGAGCACGATCACGAAGCCCCAGAGCCAGGCGAGGTCGATCCAGCGCACGTGCCAGGTCGCCGAGCGCTGCATCGTCTCCTGGTGCGCCTGGAGGTAGTGGTAGTAGAGCCGCGCGTGCTGCGGCGAGTCACCGCTAGGCATCCCCATCGATCCACTCCTCCTCGTCGAGCGCCCACTCGGGCGTGTAGTAGTCCTCTTCCTCCACGAGCAGCGGCAGCGCGCCGAGCTTGTCGAGCTCGTGGAAGTGGCCCGCCTTCCAGGCCGCGACGAACGCGAGCACCGCGAGGCCCGAGAAGATGAAGAAGGTGTTCATCATCCAGTCGGCCATCACCCAGCGCGACTGGCTCGTCTCCGGCTGGTCGTGCGCGAGAGCGAGTGCAGGCCAGGCCAGGCCGACGACCGCGAGCGCTGCGACGACTGAGGCGAGGCGTCTCATTGCTGGCCCGGCACCTCCGGCAGCGCGGCCTTCTGCGCCGGATCGGGAAGCTTCTCGCCGCGGGCCCGGGCCTCGCTCCACGCCCGGTTGAGCATGTCCTCATAGAGCGACTTGATCCCAGCGGCCGCAGCCTTGAGCGAGAGCGGCGTATGGGCCTGGTTGTTCAGCGTCAGCCGGTCGCTGGGCGCAAGGCCCGGGAAGACCCGCATCGCCTCCTGCATGAACGGATCGGTGATCTGCTTCTTCTGGAAGCTCACGTTCCCGGGCAGCGTCTGGTGTGACTTCACCCAGGCGAGCAGCTCCTTCGACGGCTGCCAGACGATGTAGTCGTTCGGCTCGGGCACGCGGTTCGGCGCAAGCGTGCCCTTCGGGATCGTCTTCAGGAAGAGGACGACGCGCCAGATGTCGTCGACGGAGAGCCGCTCGCCGAAGTTCTCCATCGCTGTGCCGGGCCAGCCGCGCAGGATCCGGTAGTAGAAGTCGCCCGGACCGGTGTCACCCCCGCAGCACGCGTCGTCGGCGCTCGTGAAGTCGGCCGGCGGCGGCGAGAGGAACGTCGCGCCCGGGCCCTTGCCGTCGCCCTTCATGCCGTGGCAGCCGACGCAGCGCTCGAGGAAGACCTCCTTGCCGCGGAGGAGATTCTGCTCGGTGACGGGCAGCGGGTCGCCCGAGAGCCAGTACCCACGGTCGATCTGCGAGAGGTTCGGAGCCTCCGCGAGCTGGGCGCCCTTCGGTGTCAGCTTGCTGTCGGGCAGGGATCCGACGATCGGCTTGTGCGCACCCTGGAAACCCGTGTACGGCGACGGGAAACCCTGGTTCGCGAGCACCACGTGCTTCGAGTAGAGCTGGCCGGCATACCGCAGCAGCCCCGACTTGCCGCTGCGCTGCTCGACGAACGCCACGAGGTGCGTCACCTGGCGGTCATCGAAGAGGGACTTCATGTCCGGCATCAGCGACTTCGGGTCCATGTACCGCGGGTCGTAGAAGTGCGCGTACTGCCAATCGGCCGGGTGCCAGCCCGACTCCTGCGAGAGATCGGGGCCTGTGCGCTCCGTGCCCAGCAGGTTCGGCGACTGGTCCGAGCCCCAGAAGTCGCCGGGCTGCGAGACCTTCGGGTAGAGGAAGTACAGGCCTTCGCGGACGTCCTGCGGGCGCGAGTAGCCGGAGTGGCACACGTAGCAGCCGTTCGCCGCGAACAGATTGCGGCCCGCGACCGCCTGGTTCGAGAGCGGAGCCCAGTCGGCCGAGGGTGGCGGGTCGAACGTGTGGATCGGCAGCCAGACGACGATGAAGACGACCGTGAAAAAGGCGAGCAGGCCGCCGATGCCCGCCATCAGCGGCGTGATCAGCATGCGCTCGTGCGGATGGCGAACCCAGCCGCGCGGCACTCCGGGGGTCGCGCCGCCCAGCTCGCTCGGATGATCGTCGCGCTCGCGGTCGCTCATCAGCCCGTCACCGGCGGCGGTGCGATGGCCTCCGCGACCCGCAGCGTCTCACGACGCCTACGCTCAGCGGTGTTGCTGAAGATCGTCATGCCGATGTTGACGATCTGCACGATCCCGGAGAGGACGATCATCGCCCCGAAGATCCCGCGCGCGATGTAGTAGGCGTGGAGCTGCGGCAGCACGTTCACCTCGGGGATCCCGTCCTGCCAGCTGAAGCCCTGCTGGAAGCCCGCGAGCGTGAGGACGCTGAAGAAGCCGGTGAACCCGACGGTCACGAGCCAGTACTGCCACTCGGACAGGCTCCGGCTCCAGAGGGGCTTCGCGTAGATCTGGGCGACGATGTAATCGATCACCCCCATGCCGAGGATCGTGAAGGCCCCGAGCAGCGCGAGGTGCGCGTGCGCGACCACGAAGTTCGTGAAGTGCGTCAGCTTGTTGAAGGGCTGGATCGCCTCGAACGCGCCCTGGATGTTGACGAGGAAGTAGAAGAAGAAGGCGGTCATCGTGAACCGTAAGGGCAGGTTCGTGAAGAACCGGTCCCAGTTGCCCTTCATCGTCCCGAGGATGTTGATCGTGAACGCGAAAACCGGGACGAGCAGCATCCAGGAGGAGACCTCGGCGATCGTCTTCAGCCAGGCAGGCGTCGGCGACTGGAGGATGTGGTGGTCGCCGACGCCGGTGTAGAAGAAGGCCATTCCCCAGAAGCTGACGAGCGAGAGCGTGTAGCTGTAGAGCGGCGTGTTGGTGACGCGCGGGACGATGTAGTAGGTCAGCGCGAGCAGCATCGGCGTCAGCCAGAGCCCGAACAGGTTGTGCGCGTACCACCAGTTCAGCATCGCGTCCGACAGGCTTTGGGTGAGGGCGCCGGACGGCGCGCCCCAGATGTGCCCCGGCTTCCAGATCACGTTGCCGATCGCGTAGTCGACTGCGAGCCAGAGTGGGCTGGCGATGAAGAACCAGACGGAGACGTAGATCGGTCTGATCGTCCTGATCGCGACCGTCGCGAGGATGTTCACGATGTTCGCGCCCCAGATCACGAGCAGGACGATGTCGATCGGCCAGATGAACTCGCCGTACTCGCGGCCCTGGCTGTGGCCGGTCAAGAGGCCGATGATCCCGAGCAGGTACATCACGTTCCAGGCCCAGGCGCACCAGATCCCGAGCCGCTCGCTCCACATCCCGCGCGTGCCGGCGAGCCGCGGCAGCATGTAGAAGAGCGCGCCGAAGTACATCATCGTCAGCCACGCGAGGATCACGCCGTTCACGTGCGCCGGGCGGATACGGCTGAATGTCAGCCACGGGATCCCGCCAAAGGCTTCGGGCGTGACGAACTCCGTCGCGAGCACCAGGCCGAACAGGTCGACGACCGTCAGCCAGATGATCGAGGAGAGCAGCCAGTGCTTCGCCGCTCCGTCCGGGAAGGGCGATCGCGTCGAACGGGCGCCCTCGGTCAGCGGCGCAGGCGCGTCAGCGCTGGGCGCCCGCTCGTGTTGCGCGCCCTGGCCTTCGATCCGGTCCCCCATCGCGCGTGACCATAAGAAGCCGCCCGCGCGGAGTCGCGCCAGATGACGCAAACGTCATCTGGCCGTCATCTTCCGGTCATCGACCCGTTAGGGTCTGTGCCGGAATCCGATGCGTATCCTGGTGATCGAGGACGAGCCGCGGATCCTTGCCTTCCTCTCGCGCGGCCTGGAGGCAGAGGGGTTCACGGTCGATCCGGCAGGTGATGGCCCCGAGGGGCTGCGGCGCGCAGTCCTCGGCGCGTACGACCTCGTCGTGCTCGACCTGCTGCTTCCACGGCTCGACGGCCTGGCGGTTCTCCGCGAGCTGCAGCAGCGGCGGCCCGAGCTGCCGGTCGTGATCGTCTCGGCACGCTCCGACCTGCAGACGAAGCTGCGCGGCTTCGGGCTCGGGGCCAGCGACTACGTCTCCAAGCCGTTCTCCTTCGACGAGCTCCTCGCCCGGATCCGGGCCCAGCTCCGGCGGGGCAACTGGGGCGGCGACGGCAGCGTCGTGTCGGCGGGAGCGCTGACGCTCGACCTCGCGCGCCGGCAGGCGCGGCTGGGGGCTGTGGTGGCCGAGCTCTCCGACCGCGAGTTCCGCCTCCTCCATCACCTGGTGCAGCACCAGGGCGAGGTCGTCAGCCGCGCCCGCCTCCTCTCGGAGGTGTGGGGTTACCACTTCGATCCCCAGTCGAATGTCGTCGACGTCTGCGTCCGGCGCCTGCGGAAGAAGCTCGGCGAGGAGGCGCCGATCGAGACGGTACGGCATGGCGGTTACCGGCTTACTGCGGCGTAGAGGGGTCGAGCTCGCGTGGTTCGCCTTTGCGGCGGCGAACCTCGTCGCGATGGGGCTCCTCCCGAGCTGGGAGACGATCCCGTTCCATTTCATCTGGATCAGCCTGACGCTCGTCTACGGCTTCCGCGTCTGGGCTGCCGCCCCCACCGGGATCGTGCTCGCGATCGTGGTCGCCGGCACCGGCAGCCTGATCCTGAGCGACGCCTTCAACGGCGAGCAGCTCTGGGGCGAGCTCTTCGAGGTGCCCCTGATGTCCGCGATGTTCCTCGCGATGGTCTGGCACGCGCGGCGGCGGCAGGAGGCGCTCCGGAAACTCGGGGCCGAGGCGAACGAGCGGGCCGACCTGCTCGCCCAGCAGAAGCGCTTCCTGCACGACGTCTCGCACGAGCTGCGCACGCCGGTGACGATCGCGCGCGGGCACCTCGAGCTGCTCCAGCGCCTCGACGGCACGCGCGGGCAGGAGGTCGAGATCGCGCTGGACGAGCTCGGCCGGATCGAGAACATCCTCGAGCGGCTCCTGCTGCTGGCGAAGTCGAAGCAGCCCGACTTCGTCGTGCCGGCGGAGATCGACGTCGAGTCGTTCCTCGAAGACGTCTTCTTGCGCTGGTCGGAGGTCGTGCCTCGCGGCTGGACACTTGGGCAGCTCATGCCGGGGACGCTGTTGGCCGACCCCGAGGCGCTGCGGATCGCGCTCGACGCCCTGCTCGAGAACGCGGTCAAGCACACCGAGGCCGGGGATTCGATCACGCTCGGGTGCCGCGCGGACGGCAGCGACCTGGTGATCGAGGTCGCCGACGAAGGGAGCGGCATCCCACCCGACGCCGTCGAGCAGATCTTCCAGCGCTTCGCCCGCGCGGACTCGGCTCGCTCTCGCGCGCAGGGCGGCGCCGGTCTCGGGCTCGCAATCGTGGACGCGATCGTCCGCGCCCACGGCGGCGAGTGCACCGCCGCTAGCCCCGGCCGCGGGGCGATCTTTGGGTTGCGGTTCCCCGCCTTCGCCGCGAGCGGCTACAGCCCGCCGCTCGTGTCGCAGGCTGCCGGCTTGCCCCTCTGATAGCCGGCGGTGAACCAGTGCTGGCGCTGGCTCGACGAGCCGTGCGTCCAGGTGTCGGGGTTGATGCGCCCCTGCGTCCGCTGCTGGATGCGGTCGTCGCCGACCGCCGCCGCGGCGTTAAGGCCGTCCGCGACGTCGGCCTGCGTGAGGTCGGTGAGATAGCCGGTCTGGGTCGCGTGATTCGCCCAGACGCCGGCCAGGCAGTCCGCCTGTAGCTCCGTGCGCACGGACCGTCCCTGCGCCCCGGTCTGGCCGGAGCCGCCGCCGAGCGCGCCGAGCTGGTCCTGGACGTGATGGCCGTACTCGTGCGCCAGGATGTAGGCCTGTGCGAAGGGTCCGCCGGTCGCGCCGAAGCGGCTGCGCAGCTCGTCGAAGAAGCCGAGATCGATGTAGACGTGCTTGTCGACCGGGCAGTAGAACGGCCCGACGTCCGAGGTCTCCGTGCCGCAACCGGTGTCGGTCGAGCCGCTGAAGAAGACGGTGCGGGCGATCGTGTACGTGCGGCCGACCGCCTTGAACTGGCCGGTCCAGTAGGCCTGGATGCTGTTCACGTACCCGACGATGCGGCAGTCCTCGCGCGTGTTCGCCGCCCTGGCATTCGTACAGGCGGAGGTCGACTGGGCGCCCACGGAACGGTTGTCGAGGTTCTGCAGCGGCGCCGAGAGGCCGCCGCTGCTCGAGAGCAGGGTGATCAGCAGGTAGATCGCGAGCCCGACGACGCCGACCCCTCCGCCACCCACGGCTAGCCCGCCGCCGGGCAGTCCCATGCCGCCGCTGCCGCGGCGATCTTCGACCTGCGAGGGGTCGAGCCGTGCTCCTTTGCGAAAGCGCACCGGCCAGTTCTGCCGCGGACGGGGCCGGTGCTAAACGTGAGGATGGAGCCGACGGGGCTCGAACCCGTGACCTTCGCGCTGCCAGCGCGACGCTCTCCCAGCTGAGCTACGGCCCCTTGCGGTCGAATTGTACTAGGCGGTCGCCGAGGCGAGCTCGATGCTGGGGACGTCGCCCCACAGTTCTTCGAGCCGGTAGTACTCGCGCGACTCCGGCGTGAAGACATGTAGCACGACGTCGAGGTAGTCGCCGACGATCCAGCGTCCCTCGGGGCCGCCCGCGACCGAGCGCGGCAGCAGGCCCTCGTCGTGCTTCAGGCGCTCGTGCACCTCGTCCCAGATCGCCTTCGCCTGGCGCGGGTTCTGGCCCGTCGCGAGCACGAAGAAGTCCGTGTAGCTGCAGACGGGGCGCATATCGAGGATGAGGACGTCCTGGGCCAGCTTCTCCTGGGCGAGGCCGGCGATGCGGCGGGCATGTTCGAGTGGTGTCAGGGTCGCTTCAAGTCCTCTCGGGTGCGGTTCCAGTGTAGCCGCGGTAGAGGCGGTGCTCCTCGATCGCGGCCGCGACGGCACGCGGGACGAGCTCGTCGACGGGCTCGTCGCGCGCAATCCGCTGCCGCACCTCGCTCGACGAGACAGGCGGCGAGCCGAGCTCGAACCAGAGCACCCTCTCGCCGTAGCGCTCGAGGTCGGGCGGCGGGTAGCCCGAACGCGTCCCGACGGCGAGCCGCACCCAGCGCAGCACCTCGTCGGGCTCCTTCCAGCCGGGGAACGCCGCCCCTTCGTCGGCGCCGACGATGAAGATCGCGTCGCCGAAGCGGCCGCCGCGCACCGCGTCGACCGTGAACGCGTGCTCGTCGAGCACGACCTCCGACGCGAGGTCGTCGAAGGCCGCGTGCGCCAGCTGCAGCCGCGCCTGGGCGTCCGCGACGACATCGCGATGGCCAGGGCTCGCCGCGACCAGCACGACGAGCCGGTCGATCGGAAGCTGCTCGAGCGCGGCCTGGGCGAGCGCGACGTGGCCGTTCTGCGGCGGGTCGAAGGTGCCGCCGAGGATGCCGGTCACTGAAACTCCAGCGCCTCGCCCTCGACGTCGACCTCATCGCCCGATTTCGCGCCCGCCTCACGCAACGCCTGCTCGAGCTCCTCGTCGGATGCGGAACGGCCGTGGACCCTGAAGCCGCGATCAGTGCGCAGGATCCGGAAGCGCCGGCCCGGGTCGGGCTTCGGCCGGTAGACGAGGAAGCGCGCGAGCCCCTCTGCCTCAGCGACTGACACCTCGGCGGGAGAGCACAGCTCGAACAGCGTGCGCCGGAAACGCTCCACGCCCTCCCCGGTCGCCGCGGAGAGCGCGAACACGCGGACGACCCTCGGGTCGCCGGGATCGAACTCCGGAACCTCGGGCACCAGGTCGATCTTGCTCAGGACCACGACCTGCGGGCGCTCGGCGAGGCCCGCGCCGTACTCCTCGAGCTCGTGGTCGATCGCGGCGAAGGCTTCCGCCGGGTCGTTCTCCCCCACGTCGATCACGTGGACGAGCAGCCGCGCTCGCTCGAGGTGGGCGAGGAACTCATGGCCGAGGCCGACGCCTTCGCTGGCGCCTTCGATCAGGCCCGGCACGTCCGCGACGACCAGCTGCCGCTCGTCGGAGTCGACGGTGCCGAGCACCGGTTGCAGCGTCGTGAACGGATAGCTGGCGACCTTCGGCCGCGCGTTCGAGATCCGCGCGAGGAGCGACGACTTGCCCGCGTTCGGCAGGCCGACGAGTGCCGCGTCGGCGAGCAGCTTCAGCCGCAACTCGAAATCGGACTCCTCGCCCGGGAGGCCGGTCTCCGCGAACCGCGGCGCCTGTCGGGTGGGCGTCGCGAAGCGCTTATTGCCGCGCCCCCCATCGCCGCCTCGCGCCAGCACGACCCGCGCACTCGGTGCGGCCAGGTCGGCCACGAGCTGCTCCTCGTCGTCGTAGACCTGCGTCCCGACCGGCACGCGCAGCTCGACGGTCTCGCCGGTGGCGCCGTGGCTCCCACTGCCGCCGCCGCCGCCGCCCTTGGCCGCCTTGAACCAGCGGCGCGTGCGGAACGACGACAGGTCGCGGAGATCGGCATCGGCGACGAGCAGGACGTCACCCCCCGGACCGCCGTCGCCGCCGTCGGGACCGCCTTTCGGGACGTGCTTCTCGCGCCGGAAGCTGAGCGCCCCGTCGCCGCCCCGCCCGGCCTGCACGTGGATGCGGGCCCGGTCGTGGAACACGCGCCTACTCCGTTACGACGGAGATGAGCCGGCGCTCGCCGCTCGTCTTGAAGGCGACGGTGCCGTCGCGCTTCGCGAAGATCGTGTCGTCGCGGCCGATCCCGGCGCCGGGGCCCGGGCGGAAGCGCGTGCCGCGCTGGCGGACGATGATCGTGCCCGCCTTGACGCCCTGGCCGTCGAAGACCTTGACGCCGAGCATCTTCGGGTTCGAGTCGCGGCCGTTCCGCGAGGAGCCGAGTCCCTTTTTATGAGCCATCTAGCTGTCCTTCCTTGCCTCGAGCGCCTCGAGCGCGCCCTTGCGCTTCGCATGCGCCCGCTCGTACTCCAGTGCCGCCTCGACCTGCTCCGGCGACCAGCGAACCACCTTCTCTTTGATGTCGGCGACCGTCAGGTCCGCGTAGCCGCGCGGCAGCTTCGCGGGCTCAGCCTCGGCCTTTGGCGCCTCCTGCTTCGCCGGCGCGCTGCGCTTCGTGCCGCCGATCGACTCGATCTCGATCTGCGTGAGCTTCGCCCGGAAGCCGGTGTGGCGCCGGTAGCCGCTCTTCGGCCGGTACTTGCCGATGCGGATCTTCTCGCCGAGCGCCGAACCGACCACGCGGACCGTGACCTGCGCCTTCGGCGCGAGCTCGAATGTGCCGTCGCCGCCGAGCATCAGCACCTCCGGCTGGAAGGTCTTGCCTTCCTCGGTGGGAAGGCGATCGACGAGCAGGCGCTCGCCTTCGCGGACGCGGTACTGCTTGCCACCGAGTGAGATGATCGCGTAGGCCATGGCGTCAAAACGCGGGCTTGACGCCCGCGGAGGCGCCAGCTTAGCGGAGAAACGCGCTACTCGGACGGCGCGGAGCCGCCGGGGGAACTGCCGCCCTGGGCGGCCGCCGGCTTACGACGCCTGCGCCCGCCGCGCGAGCCTCTACGGGTCTTCTTCTTGGGTTTCGGCGTCTCGCCGTCGCCCTCGGCGCCGTTGGTCGATTGCGCTGCGGGCTCGGGCTGCGTCTCTGCCTCGGGCTTCGGTGCCGGTTCGTCGCCACCGAGCGATCGATCGGGGAGATGGATCCTTGGGCCGTCGTCAGCCTTGTCGCCGCCGTTCGCGGCCGCGGTCTCGGCGGCAGCGCCACCGTTTGCCGCTGCGGCCGTGGGCTTCCGCTTGCGGCCTCGCCCGCCGCGCGAACCGCGCCTCGTGCGCTTCTTCGGCGTCTGCCCGGCTGCCGGCTCGCCTGCCTTGGCGACCTCGGGTTCTCCGGCCTCGGGCTCGTCGGTCTCAGCTACGGCTTCCGCTTCGGCCTCGGGCTCCGATTCGTCGTCCGCGAACTCCGCCTCGGCCTCCGGCTCTTCTGCGTCCATCGGCTGCTTCTTCGTAGGGGGCTTCCGCGTCGGCTTCTCGGCCGCACTCTCGGCCGTGATCGGCTCCTCGGGAGCCTTCTTGCCGCCCACGAGGGTCGCGTAGGCGGTGCCGTTGAGCACGCGCTCGATGCGGACCTTCGCCGTCTTGCCGACGAGCCCGGACGCGTTCCCGACGCAGACCGTGACGCCGTCGAGCTTGCCGATCCCGGCGGCCACGTCGTAGCGGCCGACCTCGCCGAGCTTCAGCTCGACCTGCTTGCCCTCCGCGAGCGGCGGTACTTCGTCGCCGACCAAGCTCTCGAGCGTGCCCTTGCCGAGCACCTCGAAATGGTCGACCGGGACGTCGCTGCGCGGGACGAGCAGGAAGCGGCGCTTCGTCTCCTCTTCGATCGCCATCAGGCGCGACGCGCCCGGGCCGATCAGCGTCGAAGCGACCTTCGACTCGAGGTCGACTTTGAACGCCTTCGTCCGCGGGGCGCTCGCGGCCAACGCGCGCAGGCGCCGCTCAGTGTCGACAGCGGCCGAGGCCTCGGAGAGCACGACGCCGTCGCCGCCGCAGACGGTGCACTTGCGCGTCAGGATCTCGCGCGGCCCGTCGGTGACGTTCTGGCGCGTCATCTCCACGAGGCCGAGCGGCGAGATCTCGACGACGTAGGTCTTCGTCCGGTCGCGCTCGAGCTCCGACTTCAGCGCCTCCTCGACCGTTGCGCGGTTCTTCGGATTCGCCATGTCGATGAAGTCGATGACGATGATCCCGCCGATGTCGCGCAGCCGGAGCTGGCGCACGACCTCCTTGACGGCCTCGAGGTTGTTCTTCGTGATCGTGTCCTCGAGCCGGCCGCCAGACGACTTCCCGCGGCCGCCGACGAAGCGGCCGGTGTTGACGTCGATGACCGTGAACGCCTCGGCGTAGTCGAAGACGAGGTAGCCGCCCGAAGGCAGGTCCACGCGGCGCGAGAGCGTCGAGCGGATCTCAGCGTCCACGCCTGTGGTCTCCATCAGGGGCATCTTCTCGCGGTAGCGGACGACGCGGTCGGCCATGTGCGGTGAGGTCTTCTTCAGGTAACCGACGACGCGCTTGTAGGTGAGGTCGTGGTCGACGAGCGCCCGCTCGAAGTCCTCGGTGAAGAGGTCGCGGATCACGCGCAGGGGCAGTTCGGCCTCCTGGTAGACGAGCGACGGCGCCTTCGCCGCCTTCGCCTGGGCCTCGATCGTTCGCCAGAGGCGCTGCAGGAAGACGAGGTCGCGCTCGATGTCCTCGGCCGAGGCGCCCTCGGCGGCCGTGCGGATGATCACGCCCCCCTTCGTCACGTCGAGCCGCTTGAGGATGTCGCGCAGGCGGTTGCGCTCGTCGTCCTCGAGCCGGCGCGAGACTCCGAGCCCCTCGCCGTGCGGGACGAAGACGACGAAGCGGCCGGGCAGCGAGATCTCGGTCGTGAGCCTCGCGCCTTTCGACTTCATCGGGTCCTTGACCGCCTGGACGAGAACTTCCTGGCCGCGGCTGAGCAGGTCCTGGATCTTGCGGCCGTGCGAGTGCGTGCGGCCCTCGAGCTCAGGGGCGATCACCTCGTCGACGTAGAGGAAGCCGTTCTTCTCGAGACCGATCTCGATGAATGCGGCCTCCATCCCCGGCAAGACGTTGTCGACCGAGCCCTTGTAGATGTTGCCGGCGATCGAGCGGCGCTCGGGCCGCTCGAGGTACGCCTCGGCGACCTTCTCGTCCTCGACCACCGCGACGCGCTGCTCGCTGACGTCGACCGAGATCAGGAGCTCGCGCTTGGCGGGCGGCAGCGGCGGGCGACGCGGCGGCGTGCGGCGACGCGTGGACGAGCGCTGCTTGCGCTGGGCCGGCCTACGCTCGGGACGGCCTTCGTCCTTCTTGGCGTCGGGCTTGGCCTGTTCGACGGCTGCAGGCTTCTTCGTCGCCGCGGCGCCGGCCGAGCCGGACCCGGAGGCCGAGCCGGGACGCTTGCGGCCGCGTCCTCCGCGGCTGCCGCGGCGGCGCTTCGGTCGGTTGGGATCTGTTGCGCCCGCTTCGGCGGGCGACGGGGCTACGTTCTGGGTAGGTGCGGGAGGCGCGTCCTGGGTGCGGGCGCGCTCGTCAGTAGACGGCTTGGGCCGTCTGAACCATCGAAGCAAGTGGAATCTCCTTGTTGGGCGCGCGCGCTTCGCTGACCCGTAAGCGGGCGGAGCGCGCGCAGCGTTGTGTTGAAACTCGTCGGCATAGCCGTCGCCACAGGCTAGCAGTGCGGGTGGTCGCAGCCGTGTCCGCGCTCAGGCGGCTGCGGCCGGGCGGAGCTTCGCGCGCTTCGTCTGGACCGCGCGCTGCCGCTGGCGAAGTCTGGCCCACGCCCACGGCTCGACCTCGCGGTAGCGCGGCTCCGTCTGACCCCGCGTCGCCTCGAGGTACTCGAACCAGGCGTCGGCCTCCTCGATCAGCAGCAGCTCCTCGGCTTCTCGTCTGGGACCCATGGCGGGATGGTAGGACCGCGTCCGGACGGACCAGTCACGGGGGAAACCCGGTTTCCCCCGTGAGCCCCTCGCCAGGTTGACACGCGTCCCGCGCAATTGAGGCTCCGGCGGGCGAAGCCCGCCTCCGCCGAGGGAAATGAAGCTCGCCTGGGCCAGCGTGCTACCGCCCGCGCGGTTTCGCGTACCCGAGGCTCGTGCTACCTGTACGCCTTGGGCCGCGAGGCGCCGCGGACGTGGATCGCCTGCAGCACGCCCATCGCCAGCAGGTTCGCGATCAGGGCCGAGCCGCCCACGCTCACGAACGGGAGCGGGATTCCCGTCACCGGGGCGACGCCGATGTTCATGCCGACGTTGACGAAGACCTGGAACAGGAACGCGAAGACGATCCCACCGGCCGCGATCGCGGAGAAGGCATCACGCGCGATCGCGATCACCTTCAGGCCTCTCCAGACGACGAGCAGGTAGAGCAGCAGCAGCACGGAGACGCCGACGAACCCGCGCTGCTCCGCGAGCGACGCAAACGCGAAGTCGGTCGCGTGCTCGGGCAGGAAGTTCAGGTTCGTCTGCGTCGCGCCCGCCTCGCCGCGGCCCCTGACCCCACCAGCCCCGACGGCGTTGATCGACTGCGCGACGTTGTAGGTCGCGCCGGCCGGGTCGGAGGCGGGATGCGTGAAGCCGGTCAGGCGCTGCTCCTGGTAGGGCTTGAGCACGTGCACGCCGGCGGCGGGAAGCAGCCAGAGCACGCCGAGCACGACCACGAGCGTCCCCATTCCGAGCGCGGCCAGGTGCGGCCACCGGACCCCCGCGACGAAGAGCACCGCCGCGAGCGCGGCCGTGTAGACCATCGCGGTTCCGACGTCCGGCTGGACGAAGACGAGCAGGATCGGGATGCAGCCGAGCCCGACTCCCTCGAGCACCGTGCGGCTCTCGCCCAGGCGCCTCGCGCGGTCGGCCAGGAAGCCAGCCAGGAAGAGGACGAACAGCAGCTTCCCGAACTCGGAAGGCTGGAAGCGGAAGAAGCCGATGTCGAGCCAGCGCTTCGAGTGGCGCGAGACGGTGCCGGTGAGGAGAACGAGCAGCATCACGCCGGCCGTGCCGCCGTAGATCACGCGCTTGTAGCGGCGGTAGACCTGTGGCTCGACGAAGAGCACGACGACGAAGCCGACGCAGCCGACCGCGGCGTAGATGCCCTGGCGCACGAGGTAGTAGTTGGGGTCGCCAGGGATGTCGCGGGCGGTGATCCCGCCGATCGCCCAGAGGCCGAACGCGAGCAGCCCGGCCATCGCGCCGAGCAGCAGCCAGTCGAGCCGGCGCAGGGCGGATGTGGCTGCGGCGGCCTCGCCACTGTGCGGGCGGAGCCCTCTCGCACGGGTGTTGACCGCCTCGATCATCCGGTCATCCGGGTCGTGGAGCTAAGGCTGTTCTTGAAGAACTGCTTGAAGACCTGCAACGCGGCCGGTGCGGCCGCGTCGGCTCCGAAGCCGCCGTTCTCGATCAGCGCGCAGACGACGAGCTGCGGCGGCTCGGTGCTGACCGCCGGCCCGTAACCGCACCACCACGACTGGTCTTTCTGGTTGGTGCTCGGATCCTTCTGGGCGGTTCCGGTCTTGCCGGCTATCGGGACCGGGAAGTTCCCGAACACGCCCGTGGCGGTTCCGTTCTGCGAGTGCGTCGCCTGGTAGAGACCGTCCTGAACGGCGGCCAGGTAGGTGGGATCGAGCCCGACCGACTGCGCCGCAGGCTGCGTGAACGTGTGGACGACCCGCGGTACCGAGTGCGGCCCGCCGCCGGCCTCTTCCACGTCCTGCACGAGGTGCGGCCGGACGAGCTTGCCTCCGTTGGCGATCAGCGTGTAGAAGCGCGCCATCTGCAGCGGGGTGACGAGCAGGTCCTTCTGCCCGATCGCGAGCTGGATCGAGTCGCCCGGCTTCCACTGGTTGTCGATCTGCCAGTTGCCGGGGTCGGTCTTCGCGGTGAAGGTCCGCTTGCGCCACTCGGGCGTCGGCAGCAGGCCGCTCTGCTCGGGGCCGACGTCGACCCCGGTCTTGCGACCGAAGCCGAACTTCGCGGCCCAGGCCTGCAGCGGATGCCCTTCGCTCGGCGGCGCGTTGTAGAAGCGATTGCCGAGCTCGTAGAACCACGTGTCACAGGAGACGCCGAGCGCCGTCGGGAGCGTCATCAGCTCGTTGATGAACGGGTCGACGTTGTGGAAGACCTGCGGCGCTCCACCAGCGAACTGGCTGGGAACGCTGTACGAGCCGGTGCAGGGGATCTCCGTCGACGGCGACGGCAGGATGTGGGTCTCGAGCGCGGCGAGCGCGGTCACGGGCTTGAACGTCGAGCCGGCCGGATAGACGCCGTTGCTGGAGCGGTCGAGCGCCGGGAAGTTGCGCTGCGGCGCCGTCGTCGGCAGCAGGCCGGCGGCCGCGAGCCGTTTCGTCGTCACGCGCCCGGTGTAGACCCGCGGGTAGTAGGTCGGGTACGACGCCATCGCGCGGATCGCGCCGTCGCGCGGGTCGAGCGCGACGATCGCCCCGCCGTCCGCCTGCCACTGGCGATGCTGAAACGCGAGGTTGATCCCGTAGCGGATCGCCCGTTCGGCGGCGCTCTGCAGGTCGGCGTCGATCGTGAGCTTGATCGACTCGCCGGGGACACCGGGACTCTTCGTCTGGAGCGGGCCGCGCGGGTGCCCGAGCGAGTCCACACGGAGCTGCGCCAGCCCCGCATGCCCGCGCAGGTACGAGTCGTAGCTCGCCTCCACGCCGGCCTCGCCGATCTTGTCGCCGGCCGAGTAGCCCTTCCGCTGCAGCTGCTTCAGCTGCGCGGCCGAGATCTCGTTCACGTAGCCGAGCACGTGAGCGCCGAGCGAACCGTACGGGTAGCCGCGCAGGAAGGTGTCCGCGACGCTGACTCCCGGGAACTCGTCCGCATGCTCGTAGAGGTAGTTGATCGGCGCCGTGCGCTTGACGTCCTCGCGGACGACGACGGGCGTGACCGGGTCCGAGCCGCGCGCCTTGATCCCGCGCAGCATCTGGTTCACCGGCACGTGCACGATCCTCGAGAGCCGCCGCAACTCGTGGAGGCGCGCAGCCCAGGTGTTGGGCAGATCTGCCGGGTGCAGCTCGACCGCGGTCCCGGCGAGGTTGGTCACGAGCGCGCGGCCTTTGGAGTCGAGGATCTGGCCGCGCGGCGCCTCGACGCGCACCGACCGCACCTGGTTGTCGAGCGCGGCGCGCAGGTACTGCGGGCCTGAGAGCACCTGCAGCGCCCAGAGCCGGAAGAAGAGCACTCCGAAGACGCCCAGCGCAACCGCTCCGAAGATCCCGATCCGCAGCGCGAGCTGGGGGGTGAAGCGATACGGCCCCTCGACCCGCGGGTCGGGCGGCAGGAAGCGGTCGGAGCCGGAGCGGCCGGTGCGCGTGCTAGCCAAGCAGCCGCACCTCCGTCGCGGTCTCCGGCGTCGAGGCCAGTGAGAGCAGCCACCGCGTGAAGGCGTAGACCGGCAGCGTCAGCAGCAGGTTCAGCGCCACCTTCGGCGGCAGCGCGTCCAGCAGCACGATCCGCGCGGACACCGAGTCGCCGAGCAGGTAGTGGAGGATCAGCGCGCCGAGCTGGACGAGAACCGTGGCGACGGCCACCGAAACGTACGGCGCGTGGCCGCGGTCGCGACCGGTCGTCTCGCCGTAGCGACCGATCCAGTAGCCCGCGATCGTCAGCAAGAGCGACGTGACGCCGAGCGTGGCCAGGTTCGCCGTGTCGACGATCAGGCCCGCGAAGAACCCTGCGGCCGCTCCGTAGATCGAGCCGCGCAGGAGCGCGATCCCGACGAGCGTGAGCAGCACGAGGTCGGGATAGCCGCCGAGAACGTCGATCCCCGAGAAGATCGTCACCTGCAGGATCGCGGCGACGAAGACGAGCACCGCGACCTTGGCCGGCTCGAGGACGGTGCTGCTCACCGCCCCCTCGCCTTGGGGACGAGGACGATCACGGAGTGAAGCGAGTCGAAGTGCACGAGCGGCGAGATCTGCGCCTGCCAGTAGAGGTCGACCTCGCTGTTGGACGCTCCGCTCAGGTACCCGATCGGGATCCCGGCCGGGTAGATCGAGGAGAGGCCGCCCAGCTTGAAGCCCTGCGTCACGATCGAGTCGCCGGCTTTGAGCACGGCCGACTTCTGGACGCGGTCGAGCGTGAGCGTGCCGCGTCCCTGGCCGTGACCGACGACTCCGGCCGCCTTGTGGTCGACGTCGACAGCGGAGACGCTCAGGGTCGGGTCGGTGAGCAGCGTCACCTGCGACTGGCCGCTCGACACCTGGCTGACCTTGCCCACGAGACCGTCGGCGGTGACGACCGCGTCGTCCACGCGGATCCCGCTCCCCGAGCCGGCCGCGATCGTGACCTGCTGCTCGAACTCGCTCGAGGGCCGGCCGATCACCGCGGTCGTGACCGGGTCGTAGCCGCCCGGGAAGTCCGGTGTGCCGATGTAGTGCAGCTGACGCTTGAGGTCGACGAGCTGCGCGGCCGCGGTCCTGTTCTGGATCACCTGTGCGGAGACGCGCTGGAGTTTCTTGCGCAGGTCTGCGTTCTCGGACTTCGCGTGGATCAGGCCGGAGAACCAGCCGTACGCGTCGCGGAAGGGGCTCGCGACGCGGTTCGAGGCTACCTCGAAGGGCCGCAGGACGGTCGCGCCTGCGTTCTGGACGCCGTGGAGCCCGCCGCCCGCCGGCTCACGGAAGTAGATCGTGATCATGACGAGCGAGAGCAGCACGAGGACACCCGCCACGGCGCGCCGCTTGACGGCGGTTGAACTGCGGGAGGACGATCCGACGGGCCTGGAGCGAGGAGCTGGTGACCCCAGGACCGCAATCCGTGCGCTGCGGTTCCTGTGCTGCACGAGAACGGCCTAGTGTAGGCAAGACGGCGGCAAGCCGCTAACTACCTCAGTTGTAAGGCCGGTGGTTGTTGCGGCGCTTGGCCGCCTGGCTGCGATGGATCGCCTCGAACTCCTCGAGGCTGCGGCCGGAGCCGACCGCGACGCAGGTCAGCGGGCTCTCGGCCAGGTGCACAGGCATCTGCGTCTCGTGGCGCAGGCGCTCGTCGAGGCCGTTCAGAAGCGCGCCGCCTCCGGCGAGGACGATCCCGCGGTCCATGATGTCCGCCGCCAGCTCGGGCGGGGTCTTGTCGAGGGTCGACTTGATCGCCTCGATGATCTGGCCGACGGGGCCGTCGAGGGCGCGCCGGACCTCTTCGCTGCTGAGGACGACGGTCTTCGGGAGGCCCGTGAGCATGTCGCGGCCTCGCACCTCGGCCTGCACCTCGTCGGGCAGGTCGAAGGCGGAGCCGACCTCGAGCTTGATCTCCTCGGCGGTCTGCTGGCCGACCAGCAGCTTGTACTCGGTCTTGATGTGGCTGATGATCCCCTCGTCCATCTCGTCGCCGCCGACGCGGAGCGACTGGCTGACGACGATGCCGCCCAGCGAGATCACCGCGACCTCGGTGGTGCCGCCGCCGATGTCGACAATCATGTTCCCCGTCGGCTCGGCGACCGGCAGGCCGGCGCCGATCGCGGCGGCCATCGGCTCCTCGATCAGGTACGCCTGGCGGGC
>JBBRYF010000013.1:0-59202 GCA_038237925.1 Gaiellales bacterium
GCGGATCCACCAGGTCGCGTAGGTCGAGAACTTGAACCCCTTGCGGTGGTCGAACTTCTCGGCCGCGCGGACGAGCCCGATCGTTCCCTCCTGGATCAGATCGAGGAAGGGCAGGCCCTGGTTCCGGTACTTCTTCGCGATCGAGACGACGAGGCGAAGATTCGCCTCGACCATCTCCTGCTTCGCGCGGTGCTCCCCTCGCTCGATCCGCTTGGCCAGCTCGACCTCCTGCGCGGCGGTCAGCAGCTCGACCTTGCCGATGTCCTTCAGGAAGAGCTGCAGCGAGTCCGTCGTGATCTCGCGCGCGGTCTCCTTGACAGGCGCCCGTTCGGGCTCCTCGCCACTGTCGACGACCTCGATGTGCAGCTCCTCGAGCGCGTGGTAGACGTCGTCGATCTGACCTGCATCCAGCTCCAGCTCCCCGAGCGCCAACGCGATGTCGTCCGTGCTCAGCGACCCCGCCTCGCGCCCTGCTTCAAGCAACCCCTTGGCCTCGTCCGTCTCGAGCACCTCGGCGAGGCTCGACGGCCTGGCCTTTACCCCCTGCTCGCTCAACTGCGGCCTCCCTCGGCTTTGTGACGTTCCGCACGCGGCCCTGCGGATGCGGCACTCTTTCATTCCGACCGGACGGACGCCATAGGCCGAACGGCCCTAATTTCGGTCAGCCGGTCCCAATCCCGGCGAGCTTCTGGAGGAACGCGGCTGCCTCGTTGCCGAGGAGCGTTCCCGGCGCTTCGTTCCTGGCCAGCGTGAGTTGCTTCCGGGCCTGAGTCAGCTGCGCCGACCAGAGCAGGAGCAGACCGAGGTGGAAGCGGACCGTCTGCGCGTGCGGGAAGACGCGCGTGAGCGGGCCGAGCGTCCCGAAGGCTCGCGCCGGCTTTGCCTTGTCGAAGAGCCCGACGGCCGCGGCGACGCGCGCGTCGGGGTCGCCCGGCGCAAGGCGAGCGGCGGCGATGAACTGCCGGTCCGCCGAGACCGGGCGGCCAAGCTGCTGTAGGGCGGTGCCGTAGAGAAGCTTCGCGTGCGCGCCTCCGCCCCGCGCGGCCTTCCGCAGCGCCGCAAGCTGTTGCGCCGGCGGCAGGATCCGGATCTGCAGCGGCCGCGGGAACGAGGGCACGAAGCGCGGCAGCCCGGGCGCGTACTGCGGGTGGAGAAAGTCCCCGGCGCGCACCGCGTACGGGGTGTCCGGCTGGGCCTGCGCAGCCGTCCGCCAGGCCGCCAGCGCCTCGCTGTCGCGGCGGGACCAGTAGAGGGCGAGCGCGAGGTGGAGCTCGACCAGCGAGCTGCGCGGGTGGTCGCTCGAGAGCTGCTCGAGGCGCGAAAGCGTCCCGTGCGGCCAGGCCGCGATTGCGGACGCGACCTGCGCCTCGAGCGAGTGGTAGCGATCGAGGATCTTCGCGGCCTGCTTGACCTGCTTGGCGGTGTAGAGCTGCTGCGCACGATCGAGCGCCTGCGCCTCCGGATCCGTGCGGACGCCGAAGTAGAGCGTGATCGGCGGTCGCCCGGCTCGCGGCTTCGGCGCACCCGGCACGTGCCCGCGCGTCGCGAGCACGCCGACCACGACCACGCCCGACGCCACGACGGCGGCCAGCGCGACGAGTGCGAAGACACGGCCTCGAGCGCTCATGCGGCGACCATAGCCGCCCCGCTCGCGGCGACTCGCAGTGCCCGCTATACAATCGAAAGCATGCCGACCTACCGCGAGCTGCTGCAGGCCGCGAAGGCCTCGATCGAAGAGGTCGACTCGCTCCGCGCCCGCGAGCTGCTCGACGCCGAGGACGTGCCGCTGCTCGTCGACGTGCGCGAGCGCGAGGAGTGGGAGCAGGGCCGCATCCCCGGCGCCGTGCACCTGCCGCGCGGAAACCTCGAGTCGCGGATCGAAGGCGCCGCCCCGGACCGCTCGCGGCCGGTGCTCATCTACTGCTCGCAGGGCAACCGCTCCGCCTTCGCCGCGAAGACGCTGACCGAGCTCGGCTACGAGCGCGCGATCTCGCTCTCCGGCGGCTACACCGAGTGGCAGCGCAGCGGCTTCCCGACCGACCTGCCGCGCTCGCTCGGCCCCGAGCGCGCCACGCGCTACAGCCGCCACCTGCTGATCCCCGAGGTCGGCGAGGAGGGCCAGCTGCGGCTGCTCGACTCGCGGATCCTGCTGATCGGCGCCGGCGGTCTCGGCTCGCCGGCCGCGCTCTACCTCGCCGCCGCCGGTGTCGGCAAGCTCGGGATCGTCGACGCAGACGTCGTCGACGAGACGAACCTCCAACGCCAGATCGCGCATTCGACGAACTCGCTCGGCGAGCCGAAGACCGACTCCGCGCGCCGCACGATCGAGGCGCTCAACCCCGATGTCGAGGTCGTCCCGTTCCGCGAGCGGCTCACCTCCGAGAACGTCGACCGGATCCTCGAGCCGGGCTGGGACGTGATCGTCGACGGCGCCGACAACTTCCCGACGCGCTACCTCGTCAACGACGCCTCCGTCTGGCACGACATCCCCGTCGTGCACGGCTCGATCTTCCGCTTCGAAGGCCAGGTGACCGTCTTCAAGCCCGGCGCAGGCCCCTGCTACCGCTGCCTGTTCCCGCAGCCGCCGCCGCCGGAGCTCGCGCCCAGCTGCGCCGAGGGCGGCGTGCTCGGCGTCTTGCCCGGCGTGATCGGCTCAATCCAGGCGGCCGAGGCGCTCAAGCTCGCACTCGGGATCGGCGACTCTCTCGTCAGTCGGCTCCTCCTCTACGACGCGCTCTCGGGTGAGTTCCAGGAGATGAAGCTGCGGCGCAATCCGTCGTGCCCGGTCTGCGGCGAGAGCCCGACGATCACGGACTACGTCGACTACGTCGAGTTCTGCGCGGGAGTCGGACACTGAGCCGCGTCCGCATCCCACCCACGCTGCGCGGCGAGACGCAAGGCGCGCGCGAGGTCGAGGCGAGCGGCCGCACCGTGCGCGAGCTCCTCGACGATCTGATGGGCCGCTTCCCCACCTTGCGCGGCCAGCTGCTCGAGGACGACGAGCTGGCGCCGTTCGTGAACGTCTATGTCGAGGGCGAGGACGTGCGCACCCGCGACGGCCTCGAGACGCCGGTCGATGACGGCTCGACCGTGATTCTGCTTCCGGCCATGGCCGGAGGGGCCATGGCCCAGGGACAGTCCCTGGGCCATGGCTAGAACAGCCCCCGCCGGCTCGCTCCTCGACCTCGTCGGCAACACTCCGCTCGTCGAGCTGCCTCGCCTCTCGCCCAAGCCCGCGGTCAAGCTCTACGCGAAGCTCGAGGGCCAGAACCCGACCGGCTCGATCAAGGACCGCGTCGCGCTCGCGATGGTCGAAGCCGCGGACCTCGAGCCGGGGCAGGAGCTGCTCGAGCCGACAAGCGGCAACATGGGGATCTCGCTCGCCCTCGTCGCGCGACTGAAGGGCTACCGACTGACCTGCGTGATGCCCGACAACGTGACCGAGGAACGCCGTCGCCTGCTGCGGCTCTACGGCGCGCAGATCATCGAGTCGCCGGGCGCGGAGGGCTCGAACGGCGCCGTCCGCCTGGCGCTCGAGCTCGCCGAGCGCGAGCCGCGCTACCACCTGCTCTTCCAGTACGCGAACGAGGCGAACCCGCGCGCGCACCACGACGGCACCGGCGCGGAGATCGCAGACGCGCTCGCCCGGGTCGACGTGCTCGTCGCGGGGCTCGGCACCGGGGGGACCCTGATGGGAGCAGGCGCGCGCCTGCGCGAGTCGTTTCCGGAGGTGACCATCGCCGCAGCCGAGCCGCTGCCCGGCGACCCGGTGATGGGCCTCCGCTCACTCGCCGACGGCTACGTGCCGCCGGTGCTCGACGTGGCGAAGCTCGACCGCAAGGTGCTCGTCTCGAACGCCGACGCCGTGACCGGCCTGCGAGCGTTGCTCGCGGAAGAGGGGGTGTTCGCGGGTGTCTCGTCGGGCGCGGTCGTCCACGTCGCGCGGAAGCTCGCCGCCGAGCTCGGGGAGGGCGTCGTCGTAGCGATCCTGGCCGACGCGGGCTGGAAGTACCTCTCCGCGCCCTTCTGGGACGCAGCCAACCCGGAACGCGAGATGGAGGAGGCGGTCTGGTGGTGATCGGACCCGAGGTGCGGGAAGCGCTGGAGCAGCACGCGCGCGCCGAGGAACCGAACGAAGCCTGCGGCCTGGTCGCGCTCAAGGACGGCGTCGCGGAGCGCTACCTCCCCGCCCGCAACGCGGCGGCGAGCCCGTACCGCTTCGAGCTCGACACCGAGCCCGAGAACTGGTTCCTCGAGGACGACGGCTACGAGCTGGCCGTCTTCCACTCGCATGTCTCCTCGCCGCCGCGCCCGTCGCGCACCGATGTCGAGAACATCGGCCTCTGGGAGGGCCGGCCCTACCTGATCCTGTCGCTAGGAACGGGCGAGCTCGCCGCCTGGCGAATCCGCGGCGGCGAGGTCTCGCCCGTCGAGCTGGCCTAGGTGGCCTTGAACGTGCCCTTCATGCCGGCGGCCGAATGCCCCGGCACGGTGCAGATGTACTGGTACTTCTTGCCCTTCTTGAGGGTGACCGTGATCGACTTGGTCTGACCCTTCTTCAGGAGCGGCGTCTTCTTGCCCGCGATCTTGAAGTCGTGCTTGATCCGGCTCGTGTTCGTCACCTTGAAGGTGACCTTCCCGTGCGGCGCGCTGTGCCGCGAGAGCTGGAACTTGAACCCCTTGATCGTGACCTTCACCGACGTTGCGGTCGACTGCGCCTGTCCGGCGTAGGCGACGACGGCGAAGAGCGTTGCGGCGGCCACGGCGAACGCCGCGGCTAGGGAGACGATGCGCTTCATGAGACTCCTCACAGTTGCTGACCCCTGCCTACGTGAGGGTACCTACGAGGCTTCTTCCAGCCGGTGCTCGGTCGGAGGGTCGGGCGTGAGCTCCACCTCGAGCCGCTCGATGCGGGAGCCTTCGACCTCGAGCACCTTGAAGTGACAGCCGTCGTGCTCGACCTCGTCGCCCGGCTCCGGGGCGCGACCGAGCATCCCGAAGACGAAGCCGCCGACGGTGTGGAAGTCCTCGATCGGGAGCGACTGGCCGAACTGCTCGTTGAAGTCGTCGATCGGGAAGGTGCCGTGGACGCGCATGCGGCCGTCGTCGAGCTTCTCGACCGACTCGTCGGGCAGGTCGAACTCGTCCTCGATCTCGCCGACGATCTCCTCCAGCAGGTCCTCGAGCGTGACGATTCCCTCGAGCTCGCCGTACTCGTCCACCACGATTGCCATGTGCTGGTTCGTGCGGCGGAACTCGGCGAGCAGAGCGGCGAGGTCCTTCGTCTCCGGGACGATGTGGATCGGGCGCAGGATCTGGTCGATCCGCACGGCGTTCAGGCCCCTGTCGTTCAGGGCCGAGAAGAGGTCGCGCACGTGCAGGATGCCGACGACGTCGTCGAGCGAGCCGCGGTAGACCGGGTAGCGCGTGTACGGCGAGGCGATCACGGCCGCGAGCGCCTCCTCGGGCGGCAGGTCGATCGAGAGCGCCACCACCTCCGGCCGCGGCACCATCACCGCCGAGACCTCCTTGTCGGCGAAGTCAAAGACCTTGTAGAGCATCTCCTGCTCCTGCTGCTCGAGCTCGCCTTCCTCCGTCGAGCGCGAGAGCAGCATCTTCAGCTCGGCCTCCGAGTAGACCTCCATCTCGCCACCCGGCGGCGTGAGGCCGAGCGAGCGCAGGATCACGTCGCTCGAGCGCTGCAGGATCCAGATCAGCGGCTTCATCGCCACGAAGAACCCGCGCACCGGCGCCGAGACCGCGAGCGCGGTCGTCTCGGCGTGGCCCAGTGCGAGGCCCTTCGGCACGAGCTCCCCGATCACGACGTGCAGGAACGTGATGATCAGGAACGCGAGGCCGAACGCGATCACCGACGCGAGAATCGGGTCGAAGACCTTTGCGAGCGCGTGCTCGCCGATCGCGCCGATCGCCAGGCTCGTCGCGGTCACGCCGAGCTGCATCGCCGCAATGAACCGCGGCGGGTCGGCGACGATCCGCAGCACCGCGCGTGCCCTGCGGTTGCCGCGCTGCACGAGCTCCTGGATCCGAGTCTTGCGCGCCGTCACGAGCGCGTACTCGGCCGCGACGAAGAAGCCGTTCAGCAGGATGATCAGCGCGACGGCGAGGAGCTCGAGGAAGAGGGTCACGTCTTCGCCCCGTCGGGCGGACGTCTAGGAATGACTTCGTCGTCCAACCGGATCTACGCCGCAGTATAGGAGACGTCTCTGTCGTCGCCGGTGCGCGCGGCCCGACCCTCCTGGACAAGCCGTTCCAGGTGCGCAAGCGTCTCCGCGAGGGCGAAACGGCGGCCGCTCGCGTCGAGGTTCGTGCCGAAGAGCGCGAGCGAGACGTCGTACCCGTTGCGGGGCTCGGAGCCGAGGGCGGCGGTCGTCTCGTCGAGCCGGCGGCGGTGGTGCTCGAGGATCTCCTCCGCACGTGTGACGGGGTCGAGCACCGGGTCGCCGTGGCCGGGCAGCGCCAGCCTCGGCGCGAGCTCGACCGTGCGCTCGAGCGAGGCCTGGTAGTCGGCGAGCGGGTCGGGCCGCGACTCGGGGTAGAGCCCGACGGTCGGCGTGATCCCACCGAGCAGGTGGTCGCCGGCGACGAGCACGCCGTCGCGCAGCAGGCAGATGTGACCGTCCGCGTGACCGGGAAGCTCGAGGACGCGCCAGCCGTCGACCTCGTCGCCCTCGCGCAGCGGCTCGGGGTCGCGCGCAAAGCGGATGAAGGGTGCGAAGGTGCGCGACTCGTGCCGCAGCTCGGCGGCCACCGTTTCGAGCAGACCGTGCCCGCCGAGGAAGTCGGCGAGGCGCTCCGACCAGTCGTCGCTGCCCCAGACGCGAAGGCATTGCTCGTAGTCGCGCTCGCCCTGGTGCACGTGCGCGCCGGTGAGCGCCTGCGCGTCCTCGCCCCCGCCCGCGTGATCGGGATGGAAGTGCGTGACGACGATCCGCGCGACCGGCGCGCCGAGCCCGGCGAGCACCGGCTCCCAGCGCTCCGCCGCGTCCGGCAAGCCGAGCCCAGTATCGACGAGCGTCCAGCCGTCCGCGCCCGGGAGCAGGTAGCAGTGCGCGTGCCGGATCCCCATCGGCAACGGAAAGGTCAGGCGGCGGATCCCGCCGGGAAGCTCTTCCATCCCGGTATCCAAGTCTCTGGCGGATACGAACAGGTGTTCTATACTCCCTGCATGCGGGCAGAGTACCGGGAGGAGCCTTGCAAGGTCGCGCTCAACCGCGTCAAGGGAATGGGGTTCAAGTGGTCGCTGAACCCGTACATGGGCTGCGTCCACCGCTGCACCTTCTGTTACGTCCGCGCGTTCGAGCTGCGCGCCGACCGGCCGTTCGACGACCGCTACGGCCGCTCGATCCGGGTCAAGACCAACGTCGCCGAGGTGCTGCGAGCCCAGCTCGCTCGGCCGTCGTGGGAGCGCGCCCCGATCGCGATCGGGGCGGCGACCGACCCGTACCAGCCGGCGGAAGGCCGGTACCGACTGACGCGCGCCTGCCTCGAGGCGCTGCGCGATGCCTCCAACTCGTTCGGCATCATCACACGCGGCCCGCTGATCGTCCGTGACGTGGACGTGCTGGCCGAGGCCGCGAGGCGGGCGACCGTGTCGGTCACGTTCTCGGTGCCGACCCTCGACGACGAGATCTGGCGGCGCACGGAGCCGGGCACGGCGCACCCACGCCAGCGGCTGCGGGCGCTGAAGACCCTCGTCGACGCAGGCATCCGCGCGTGCGTCGGGATGGCACCGATCCTGCCGGGGATCTCCGACCGGCCGGAGCTGCTCGAGCAGGTCGTGCGCGAGGCCCGCGAGGCCGGCGCCTGCGGCGTCTGGGCAAATCTCGTCAACCTGAGGCCCGGCACGCGTGAGCACTTCTTCGAGTCGCTGGCCGAGGACTTCCCCGGGCAGCTGCCGGCCTACGAGCGTCTCTATGCGCGGCGGGCCTACCTCAGCTCCGCGCAGACGAAGCCGATTCGAGCCCTGGTCTCGGAGCTGGCGCGCAAGCACGGCATCCGCGACCGCCGGGGCACAAGGCTCGCGCCGGACCCCGAGCCGGAGCAGCTCGCGCTGCTCTAGACGTCGGCGACGCCAACAGCGACCCAGATGCCGGCGACTGCGCCGACGACGCTGGACAGCACTGAGGCAAGAGAGAGCGACGAGGAGCCCCAGAGCTCGGGCAGGAATCCACCCGCCGTCATCCCGACGAACGCGCCGAAGCCGATCACGGAGCGACCCATGCGATGCTCATCGGGCTCGCTGGCCCACAGCTTGAGAAACCCCGCGCTGTAGGCGTTCGCCGACTCGCGGCCTACAATCCCCGTGCGTTGGCGGAGCAGGCCGTAACCGAGGAGCACAACACCGACAGGAAGGAGATCACCTGTCTGATCGTCGACGACCACGAGGTCGTCCGCGAAGGTCTGCGCCTGTCGCTCTCCCGTGCGCCGCACATCCGCGTCGTCGGCGAGGCCTCCGACGGAGCGAGCGCAGTCGCGATGGCCGAGCGGCGTCGGCCCGACGTCGTGATCATGGACGTCCGCATGCCGGGCATGGACGGGCTCGAGGCGACCAAGATCCTGACGCAGAAAGTCCCCGAGACCGCGGTCCTGATCTTCACCGCCTACAGCGAGCGGAGCCTCCTGGGCCGCGGCCTCGAGTCGGGCGCGAAGGGCTACATCCTCAAAGAGGCTCCGCACCAGACGCTGCTGAAGGCGATCGACAAGGTCGTCGCCGGCGAAGGCTTCGTCGACCCGGCGTTGATGCCGGCCTTCCTGTCGGGCGACCGCGAGGGGATGCTCACGGCCCGCGAGCGCGAGATCCTGCAGCTACTGGCCGACGGGATGTCGAACGCCGACGTGGCCGGGCGGCTCTTCATCAGCCAGGAGACCGTGAAGAGCCACGTGCGCCACATCCTCACGAAGCTCGAGGCCGACACGCGCACGCATGCCGTGGCGATCGCCCTTCGTGACGCGGTCATCGACTAAGGCGTCGCTTGCGATGCCGACTCAGGACACGCGGGCTTGCCCGTGTGTCCGTCTGAAATGACCGGTCGAAGCGATCGGAGTCGTCTCGCAAGCACCACTAGAGCGGCTTTCCTCGTTGCGGCCGTCGCGGCCGCTGCGATCGTTTCGCTCGCGGGGCTCGCGATCGGGTCGAGCTGGCTCGCGTTTGCCGGGCTCGGAGCAGCGATCGTCGGCGCTGCGGCCTTCGCGCTGCACCTGATCGTCACCGAGCGCCGGCGGCACGAGGTCGTCGAGGAGGAGCTGTCGGCGCAGTCGACCTTTCTCGAGTCGCTGATCGAGTCGATGGGCTCGATCGCGGCCACGCTCGAGCCACAGCAGGTGCTGGAGCAGACGCGGCGCGAGGCGAAGGAGCTCTTCGGCGCGAAGGTGATTCTGCTCGCGCCCAACGAGGCCGCGGCGGCCGGAGCGGTCCTGGTGCCGTTGCGGATCCGGGGCGAGCAGCTCGGCTCGCTCCAGCTGATGCGCTCGCGGCCGCTCGACCGTGAGGAGCTCGCGCGCGCGACGCTGCTCGCCGATTTCGCCTGCCATGCGGTGGAGAACGCGGGCCTGCTGGCCGAAGCGCAGGTGCGCGAGGCGGAGCGGGCCCGACTCTCGGACCAGCTGATCATCGCGGAGCAGGAGGAGCGCCGCCGCCTTGCGCTCTTCCTCCACGACGGGCCGGTGCAGTCGCTCGCCGGGATCAGCCTGATGCTCGATGCCGTGATCGACTATCTCGAGGAGAACCGCGTCGAGGAGGCGAGCGGGATTCTCAAGTCGGCGCTCGAGCGGCACCGGGACACCATCCGCTCGCTACGCGACCTCTCCTTCAACATCGAGCCCGTCGTGCTGCGCGACCAAGGGTTCGGTCCGGCGGTCCGCGCCTTCGCCGAGCAGGTTGGTCTCTCGCACCGCATCCAGATCGACCTCGACGTGGAGGCCGCCGACGGCCTCGCCGAGAACGCGCGCGTCGCGATCTACCAGATGATCCGAGACGCGGTGAACCAGGCGATCCGGCGCGGCCCGCCGACGCGGATCTCGATCAGCGTCGCGGAGGCGGCCGACGGCAGCGTCGAGACCGTGGTCGCCGACGACGGCGCCGGCGAGCGCCGGCGGGCGAGCTTCGACGACATCGAGGAGCGCGCGCGCACGCTCAGCGGCCGGCTCGACGTCGAGGCGGGCGAGGACGGCGGCACCGCTGTTCGCGTCGTGCTGCCCCCGTACGTCGCGCACGGTTAGCATCCGGGTCATGGAAAACTGGCAGCGCCAGACTCACCTGCGCTTCGTCTGGACGACGAACGGCTACGAGCTGCGCGAGCACGAGGGCGACGTGCCCGGCGTCGGCGACCAGGTCGAAGAGGGCGATGCGCGGCTGTACGTGACGAAGGTCGCCCCCTCCCCGCTGCCCGGCGACATGCGCCGCTGCGCGTACCTCCAGCCGGTCAGCTGAGCGCGGTCTCGGCGGCGATCCGCCCGAGCACGAGCGCGGAGGCAAGACCGCTCGCGTAGCCCCCGGTCGAGATGCCGCCGACGTCGGCTCCGGCCGCGAACAGGCCGTCGATCGGCTCGTTGCTCTCGTTCAATACGCGCGCCCGGTCGTCCACGCGCAAGCCGCCGATCGTGTGCGTGATCGCTGCCGCGACGCGCACGGCGACGACGGCCTGCGGCGGAGGCGTGAACGGGAGCTCGGGGGGCTCCGTGCGAGTCGGAGCCTCGGCGACGAGGTCGCGCACGGTGCCGTAGCGGCCGCGCTCGTCCAGCGCCTCCTCGTCGAGGACGTACCACGCGCGCGCGCCCGGCTGGTGCGCCGTCGCCTGGACGAGGTCGAGCTCCGACCACGAGACCTCGTTGTGGTCGAAGAACTCCTTGCCCTCGTCGCTGAAGATCCGCGCATAGCGGCCGTACACCTGGGCCTGGCTGACGAACTCGCTCTCGCCGAAGTCGACGTCGGCCATGTTGCGCCCGTAGAACTCGTCGAGGCCGGCCGAGAGTCCGGCGTTGCGGTCGAGCGCGAACCTCAAGCCGTCGCCTGCGCTCCAAGGATTGGCACGCAGGCGTAGCGGCGCCGCCGGCTCGATGTGGCGCTCGACGAGCTCGCAATCGCCCTGGAAACCGCCGGTGGCGAGCAGGACCGGCTCATTCGGCCAGGGCCTGGGGACTGTCCCCAGGTCGTGTTCGAACCGGACATGCCCCGCGGCTCGGACGAGCGCCTCGGTCAAGCCGGCCGGGTCGAAACGGACGCCTGCCGTCAGAGCATTGCCGGTCTCTCGCTCGACGACCGGCGCGCCGAGCGACTCGAGCCATTCCAGCCCCTCGTCGAGGTGCTCGAACACGACTCGCTGCAGCCGCTCGTCCCCGCCCGGGCACTGAGCGCGGAACTCCTCGAACGAGCGGTAGCGCCAGACGACGCCGCTCGAGAGCAGCATCGACCCACCTGCGCGCAAGCCCTTCTCGAGCACGACCGGCGAGCGCCCGAGCTCACGCGCCCGCGCAGCGGCGCAGAGGCCGGCCATCCCGGCTCCCGCTACGAGCACTACGGCGTCGCTCGCGATGCCGACATCAGGACGCGCGAGCTTTGCTCGTGCGTCCGTCTGAAACGACCGATCGGTACCGCTCGGATCACCCCTGCGGCCCTACGTCAGTGAGAACGTGGGCTTGTGCTCGACGTACTCGACCTTGACGCGCTCAGGGCCCCAGACGAACACCGCGTAGGTGTTGGCCGCATCCACGATGTCCGCGATCTCGATCCCGCGCTCGCGCGCCTCCTCGATGTGCTCGTCGGCGGAGTCGACCTTGACCGCGAGGTGGTTCAGCAGGGGCCGCTCGGGATCTCCTGGCTCGCCCTCGTAGAAGTCGACGAACGCGCCGCCGACCTCGACGCGCGGTGCGCCGGTTGGCCCAGCCCCCGTGGGCGTGAAGCCGAGCTGCTCGTAGGCCTGCGCCGTCTCCTGCGGTGTGCGCGACCAGAGCGCGACGTGATCGAGGTCGTACTCGACCTCGGTCGGCGCCTCGACGAGCCCGAGCCGTAGCCCCTCGTGGACGTCGAAGTACGCCTCCCCGTCCCGGCGCTCGACTTCGACGCCTTCGAGGCCGGAGAGTGCGTCCTCGAGCCGCGAGACGCGTAGCGCGACGTGCTTCAGCGCGCCCTGCTCACGCGGTCCCTCGGCCGCGAACAGCGTCAGCTTGCCGCGCCTCGCGTCCGAGCCGACGAGCGTGAACTTGTCGGTCTGGTCGACGACGTGCATGCCCACGCGCGAGGTGACGAAATCCGCAATCGGATCGCGGTCGGCGACCCACAGCGCGACGTGGTCGAGTGTGTCCGGAGTCACGGCCCGGAGCATAGCCAGCCGCCTACTTCCTGCGATCGACCGCTCGCTGGAGCTGCTGCTTGTTCATCCGCGACCGACCGGCGATGTTCAGCTGCTTGGCCTCGTTGTAGAGCTGCTCCTTGGTGCGGCCTTTCGGCCGGTTCGTGCCCGACCGCAGACCGCCGCGCCGGCCCGACGAGATGTCGCGCGTCGACGTCCGCGACGACTCCTTCGCCTCACCGCTACGGGCGCGCTCCTTGTTGACCGTCCGCGCCGCGATCTCCTTGGCGCGTTTGGTCGAGAGGCCATGATCCTTCTCGCTCTCGACGATGTGCTCGTACTGCCGCTCGCGCTTGGCGCTCCATGCTTTCTGTGGCATCTCGTCCCTCCTCGATTGATTCGAGGAGAAGGTGCCCGCGCGTGCCCTTTTTATTCGAGCGGCGGGTTCTGGACGTTGTGCTCGGTCGCGTACTCGTCGACGAGGTTGTTAATCACGTCCGCATCGCCGTACGCGTAGTTGATCTTCACGAACGGCTCCCACTTCTGCGGCAGCGCGTCCTCCGGGAAGATCGCCTCGACTGGGCACTCCGGCTCGCATGCACCGCAGTTCCGAGTGTAGACGCCACCGGCGATCGTGAAGGCGTGTTTGTCCGGGACCACGGCGCAGAACGTGTCCTCCTCATCTGCCTCGCGCGGTTCAACGTTCATGACGCGCCAATAGGTCTCGCGCGTCGCGAGGTAGAGCCAGCGGATCGGTCGGGTCCGGACGCCGAAATTCGTTTCGCGGTTGCCTTCCTCACCAGAACCGACGGGAAGGAACCCGGCATAGGGAGCGACGGCTTCGAGCCAGTCGAGTGCCGCATGGTCGGTCGAACGCAAGCGCCAAGAGCCGGCTCGTGTCGGATCGCCGTCGGCCGCAAGCCAGCCATCGACGAAGCCAGCGATGTACTCAATGTCTGCGGTCTCGGGTAGCGCCCGCTTCAGATTGACTCCGGCGCGCACCACGCCCGTGCCCGAATAGCCCGGGTGTACGTCATACGACGCGTTGAAGGTGACTTGATCGAAGAACTCACGGTACTTGGCGACACGTTCCCCAAATAGCGCAACGTAGTGCACATGGTCGCCTGAACGAATCTCCTGACGATTCCAGGTCCCGTCGCCGTACACGATTCCGTGCAGCACCCCGAGGCGGTAGCTCTCGCCGTCGCGCTTCGGGCGTGCGCACATCGACGGCACAAATTGCCCGGCCTCGAGCGAGCTTGTCCGTTCACCGTCCGCAAGGATCCAGGAGTGGGTGGGCGTCGCCCAAACCGAGCGCCGGAAGCGGGAGATGTTCCGCGTTGTCAGCCGCGTCCCGCCATAGCGGTCGCGCTCCTCGAACGCCGGCGCGAGCTCGACCTTCACCAAAGGCTTGCGGCGAAAGCGCTTGACGAGCGCGGGCTTGAAGCCGTCGTCGGTCAGGACCCGGCAGGGCTGGTTCTCGAGCTCCGCGAACGAGCGCACGCCGTGGCTCGTGAAAAGCTGCTCCGTGGGTGCAAAGCAGTCGATGCACTCCTCCGGATCGATGATCAGGATCCGGTTGAACTCGTGGATGCAGTCGACCGGGCAGACGTCGACGCACGAGAGGTCTTTGATGTCGATGCAGGGCTCGGCGATGATGTACGTCACAGCGGCCGATCAGTCTACTGGCGCGGTCAGCTGGTCGACGAGGTCCCTGGCCCGCTCGTCCAGCGCTGATTTGGCCACCACCTGATCGAACCCCGCAGCGTGCGCGCGGCGCAGGCCCTCGGTGTCCGTGTGGTTCGTGTAGCCGAGGATCGGCACGTCCGGCCAGGCGTCCGCGACCTCGTCCGGATCGATGCGCGCGATGTCCGCGATCACGCAGTCGGGCGGGTCGACGTTGTCGACCGTAATCAAGTGATGGCCCGGCAACAGACCCTCCAGCTTCCCTCGGAAGAAGAGATCGACCCCCACCAGCAGGATCGTCGCCACGAACGCAACGTACCACTCCACGCCTAGGCTCCAACAGCGTGAGCCACTTCGAAACCGGCCTCGACCTGATCCGCCGCGCCGAGTACTTCGCGGCACACGAGGAGCTCGAGGATGCGTGGCGCGCCGCGGCGCCCGGGGAACGCGACTTCTACCAGGGCCTCGTGCACGTGACGGTCGCGTGGTACCAGGCCGGCCGCGGCAATCGGGTCGGGTGCGAGCGGCAACTCGAGAAGGCGGCCCGGCGGCTTGGGTCGTACGCGCCCGAGCACCTCGGTGTGGACGTGGTGTCGATGCTCGAGCAGGTCGAAGCAGCGCAGCGAGTCGTCGCCGGGGGCTCGCTGGAGCTCCCGGCGCCGCGGGTCTAGACGCTGCCGAGACCGATCGCCTCGAGCGCGCGGTTCAGCAGGACCCGCAGCCACCAGTCGCGGTTGAAGAACAGCAGCAGGCCGAGCGCGACGAGGATCGCCCCGCTGCCGAAGCGGATCGAGACGTAGTGGTCGCGGACCCAGCGGAACGCGGCCATCGCCCGCGTGAACGCGATCCCGATCGCGACGAACGCGACCGTGATCCCGAGCGAGTACGCGGCGAGCAGGATGCAGCCGCGGACGACGGTGCGCGAGTCGGCGGCGAGCGCGAGGATCGCGCCGAGCACGATGCCGACGCACGGAGCCGCGCACACCGCGAAGGCCGCGCCGAGCAGCGCGCGCGAGCCGCTCGCCCGGGCGCGTGTGAGCGCGCCCGGTGCGACCATTCGCTCGGGCCACGGTAGGAGGCCCGCGAAGGCGAGGCCGAGCACGACGAGCACGAAGCCCGCGATCTTCGTTCGCGTCTCCAGGTCGACCCAGCCGCCGAGCGCGGCCGCCGCCGCGCCGAGGACGACGAAGACGACCGTGAAGCCGAGCGCAAAGGGGACGCTCGCGGAGATAACGCGCCGCGCCGACCCCCGCTCGCCGAGCCGGTCGACCTCGACGGACGAGATCGCCGAGAGGTAACCGGGAACGAGCGGCAGCACGCAGGGGAACGCGATCGAGACGAGCCCCGCGCCGAAGGCAGCGGCTATCCGCTCAGCCACGCTACGCGTTCTTACTTGACGACGAACTCATCGACGAGAAGGTTCGCACGCGGCGCCGCGCTCGGGCGACTGCTAGCCGTCAAAGCGGGCTAGCTCTTCGTCGAGCCGGCGCTCCTCGTCCGGCTCGAGCGGGTGGCCGTTCAGCGACCAGCGCTGCGCCGCCCGCTCCGGCTCCCGTACGCGGGTCCACCGCCAGGCGAGAACGCCCAGCACCGCGGCCCCGCCGAGGACGCCGACGATCGGGAGCAGCCACGCAAGCAGGTCGAAGCCCTGCCGCGGCGGTGCCGCGAGGATCCGCTTGCCCCACTCCGAGGCGAGCCTGCGCTTGATCTCACTGCGTGTGTCGCCGGCCGCGATGCGCTGCCGGATCTCCACCTTGATCCTTTGCGCGGCTGGCGTATCCGACTGCGCCAGCGTCTCGCCCGCGCAGATCGGGCACATCAGCTGGCCCTCGAGCTCCGGCAGCGTCGGGTGCTGCTCGCTCGCGACGGCCGGCGCCGCGAAGACGAGCGCGACGAGCCCGACCGCGAGCAGCCTCACGAGCGCAGCGCCCGCTCCACCCCGTCGCGAAGCTCGGCCGCGCTCACTCCGCTGATCACGTGAGCCACGAGCTTGCCGCGCCGGTCGATGAAGAACGTCTCGGGGAGGCCGGTGAGCCCGTACACAGGTGACGTGACGTTGTGGTTGTCGTGGACGAGCGGGTAGCGCAGTCCGTACTTGTGGGCGAACCTTCGAGCGTCTCCGGCGGGGTCGTTCACGTCGACGCCGAGCACGACGACGCGCCCCGCCCAGCGCTTGGCCGCCGCTGCCAACGTGGGGGCCTCCTGCTTGCACGGGAAGCACCACGATGCCCAGAAGTTCAGCACCACGACCTTGCCGCGTAGGGACGCGAGCTGGAGCGTCCCCGGCTGGTCGATGCGGCGGAGCGCGAAGTTCGGCGCCGTCTTGCCGATCTCGGCCTTCTTCCCAGAGCCCTGGACGAGCTTCCAGACGAGCAGTGCCAGCAGCAAGGCCACGAGCCCGACCGCCGTCACCTGCGCGCCGAGCTTGAGCCGTGCGGTCATCTCACGCGCCGACGATGAAGACCGTCGTCCCGACGGTCACGTGGTTGAAGAGCCACTCCGCGTCCGGGATGTGCATGCGGATGCAGCCGTGCGAGGCCGAGTAGCCGATCGACGCGTCGTCCGGAGTGCCGTGGATGCCGACGCCGGAGGCCGAGAGGCCCAGCCAACGCGTGCCGAGCGGGTTCCCGGGGCCAGGCGGGACCGGCTTCTCGCCCTTGGCCCACGCCGAGTTCGGCGGGTACCACCACGGGTTGCGCCACTTGACGACAACCTGCCAGGTCCCGAGCGGGGTCGGGTACTGCGACTGGCCGGTCGCCACGCCGAAGACGCGCTGGAACTTCGCTCCCTTGTAGAGGTAGAGCCGGTTCGAGCCGCGGCGGATCACGATCACCGGGCCGAAGGAGCTGCGTGTGACTCGCGGCGCAAGCGCGGCGAACTGCAGCCGCAGCTCCGGCCGCGTGTTCGTGACGAGCGCCGTGAAGATCCCGTTCATCGCGCGCACCTGGCGCAGCGTCCGGCCGGCCTGCTGCCGGGTCACGACTGGGCGCAGGTTCCGGAGGAGGAGCTGTGCGTCACGGGCTGCGCGGTCGAAGCGCTTCGCGAGCGACGTGAGGTAGCGCTGCGTGCCGCGGCGGCTGAGGATCACGCGCAGCTTCAGCTCCGTCCCGGCAGGAGCGGTGAGCGCCCGCTGGACCGCTGCGCGAACGGCGGCCATCGCGCCGATGTGAGCCGGGGCGACCGCGAGCCGGTGGCGGGGCACAGCGAGGACGAGTGGACGCGCGAACGAGGCCGTCACCGCCGTGAACGCCTCGTCGGAGGTCATGTCGCCCACGTCGACCCCCGAGATCGTCACGCCGGCCGCGATCGTCTGCGGCGCGGTCGTCGTCGTGCCGGTCGTGGTGCTCGCGGCGACGACGCCCGCAGACAGGCCGCCGGCTGCGGCAAGACCGAGCATGAAGATGAGCGCGAGACCCGCTTTCCGCATCGCGACAAGAGTCTAGCCCGCGTCCTGGTGATGAAGCCGTGGCTCACGGTTGCTAGCACCAAGCCAGGTGCCGCGCTCGGCCGCGGCGCAGGCTGGTTGCCTCGCAAGGACGAGAGCGGTGTCTGGCGCCGCGTGCTAGCGGGCGAGAGACCGGTTTCATCGCCAGGACGCGGGCGGGCCCGAGAAGATGCGGGGATCGTTCGTGATCACCGCGTCGACACCCAGCTTGTCGAGCCAAGGCAGTAGCTCCGGGTCGTCCACGGTCCAGACGAGCACCGGCGCACCGAGCGCGTGGCAGCGCTCTACCGCCGCCTCGCTCACAACGTCCCAATAGAGAACCGCCGCGGTCGCGGAGGAAGCGGCGAGCAGCCCCGCGATCCTGCCCGGGAGCGCGCGTCGCAGCCCGCGGATGATCAGGCGGGCAGGCGGCTGCAGGAGCCGTTTCTGGACGAGGCCCGTGCGGTCCTGTGGGTACGTCCTGCCCAGTCGCACGGACGGCTCGACCGCGTGCAGCGCCAGCAGCGTCGCCGGGCGGAACGAGCTCACGAGTGTTCGTTCGACGAGCTCGTGACGCCGGAGCGCAGCGGCGACAGCAGCCTCGGCGCCGTGCGACTTGAGGTCGAGATGGACTCCGGCGCCACTCGAGGCGAGGAGCTCCAGCGCCTCGTCGAGGGTCGGAAGGCCGCTTGCGCCGGCCGGCCGGTCGTGCGCGAGCATGAGCGCGCCGTCCACCGAATGCACGTCGAACTCGACCAGGTCGCAGCCGAGCTCCACCGCCAGGGCGATCGACTCGAGCGTGTTCTCAGGCGCTAGCGCCGCCGCGCCCCGGTGCCCGATCCGCAGCGCACGGCCCTCGCGCCGCGCGAGCTCGATCACGTGCGCTTGACGACGACGACCGCGCAGTCGTCCGCGAGATCGCCTGCGAACGCGCGACAGTCCTCGACGAGCGCCTGCGCGAGCTCCTCCGCCGAGAGCCCCGCGTTGGCGGCGAGCGCCTTGTCGAGCCGCTCCTCACCATAGAGCTCGCCGTCGCGCCGCGCCTCGAGCAAGCCGTCGGTGTAGAGCACGGCCGCATCGCCCGGCTCGAGCCGGACACTCTCCACCCTGTACGTCTGCTGGTCCGCGATTCCGAGCGCGAGACCGCGCACGCCCAGCGGCGTGGGAGCGGCGCTCGTCCGGACGATGCGCGGCGGCGGATGGCCGGCGCTCGCACACACCAGCTCGCCGTCGGCCCCGTCGGCGGTCAGGTAGAGCATCGTGATGAACTTGCCCTCGCCGATCTCCTCGACCACGACCTCGTTCGCCGCGGCGAGGAAGTCGCCCGGGTCCGGGTGCTCGCGGGCGAGCGAGCGGAAGACGAACTTCGCCATCGCCATGTCGGCCGCCGCGCCGATCCCGTGGCCGGTTACGTCCCCGAGCACGACCGCGAGACGCCCGTCTGCGAGACGGAGGAAGTCGTAGACGTCGCCGCCGACGTCCATGCGCGCGGAGGACGCGTAGACCGCGCCCACGTCGAGCCCTTCGGCCTGCGGCTGCGTGCGCGGCAGCAGCGAGCGCTGCATCGAGTCGGCGAACTGCTTCTGCTGCTGGTAGAGACGCGCGTTGTCGAGGGCGAGCGCGGCCTGCCCCGCGATCGAGGTCGCGGCCTCGAGCACCTCGCCGGCGACCGGGCGCTCCGGGTCGAGCGAGACGAGGGTCAGCGTCCCGAGGATCTCGGCCTGCGTGGCGAGCGGGATCACCGCTGCCGACGAGCCCTTCTCGATGAACGGCAGCAGCGGCTCGTGCGCCGGGCCGAGCAGCTTGATCGTGCGCGCATCGAGCACGACCGGCTGGCCGCTGCGGAAGGCGCTCGGCCGCACCGGCGAGAGCGGCTGCGGCAGCGAGAGGATCGCGCGCATCGACTCCTTCATCCGCTCGTCTCGCACGTGCATCGCGACCGGCACCAGCGCGGTCCCTCGCGCGTCGGGCATGCGCAGCGAGGCGGCGTCGACCTCGAGCGTCTCGACGATCGTGCGCGTCACCGCCTCGAGCGTCCTGTCCAGCGAGAGGCTCTCCGAGAACGTGCGGGAGATTTCGTACAGCGCGCGCAGGCGCCGCGATGCCTCGCGCTCGGCCTCGAGTGCTACTTTCCGCTCGTCGTCCGCGAGCTTCGTGCGCTCGTGCAGGCGCGCGTTCTGGACCGCCACCGCGAGCTGGGCGCCGAGGGCGAGGAGGAGCGCCTCCTCGTTCTCGGTCAGCTCCCGGCCCGCGCTCGGATACACCGCGAGCAGGCCGATCAGGTCGTCGCGCACGCGCAGGGGCACGGCGACCGCGGCCTCGATCCCGATCTCCTCGAGCACGTCGACCACGCCTGCGAGGCGCGGGTCGCTCACGGCGTACGGGATGCAGAGGAGCCCGCGGCCGCGCGCGGGGCCGAGCAGGAGCTCGAGCAGCCGCTCGGCGACGCGCGTGTGCGGTCCGGTCAGCTCGCGCTCGGCGGCAGGCTCGAGGCGAGGCTCCGCCTCATCGGTCAGATAGACGGCCAGCCGCTCGGCACCGAGCAGACCTGAGACGTGCTCGATCGCTGTGTCGAGCGTGTGTACGAGTGAGAGCTGGGCGATCGCCTGGCCGACGATCGTCAGGAGGGCGCGCGTCCGTTCGAGCTCGACGGAGAGCGTCTGCCTTCGCTCGCCGGCACGCAGCGCGTGGGCCACGCGAACGGCGAACGTGCTGAGCCGCTCGAGCAGCGGGTCGCCCGCGCGAACGTCCTCGGCAAGCAGAAGCTGCAGCGCGCCCTGCGGGGGCTCGCCGAGCTGCAGCGTGACGATCGCGCCGCCCGCTTCGACCTCCTCGAGCGTGAGCGACTCCGGGGCGGCGCGCGCGCGGCCGACTGCCTCGAGCGCGGCTGCAGTCTCGAGAGCCGTCCCGGCGAGGGCCGCCAGCACCGCGCCCTGGGGCTCGTAGCGCCAGACGAGGCAGGCGCGCGCGCCCGTCGCCTCTGCCGCGAGGGTCGCGACCTGCTCGGCTACGCGCGACTCGTCGGAGCCGGCGGCGAGCGCGTCGCCGGCGAGGCCGAGCAGGTCGGGCGCGACCGTCGAGCCGTCGCCGTCGCCCAGCGCCCGGCGCGCGAGCGCAATCTCCTCGGCGGCCGCGGTGGCCAGCCGCCGCTCGCGGGCCTCGAAGTCGCCTCGCTGCCGTAACAGCTCTAGCGAGCCTACGACTCCGTCCCCGTCGAGCACGGGCAGCTGCAACACGGCCGCGGCGCCGAGCTGCTCGGCCACCCGTCGCAGCGGGCGCGGGAGCTGGAGCAGCTCGTCGTGCAGCTCGAGCGGAACCGCCCCAGGGCCGAGCCGGGAGCCCTCGAGCTCGGCGCGCAGCGCGGCCGACGCCGCGTGGACCGCGCGGGCGGTCAGGCCGCCGGAGTCGTCGAGCAGGCGGGCCACGACGACGTCCGCGCCCGCGTTCTCGGCCGCTCGCCCGACGATCGACGCCAGCGCCGAATCGAGCGCACCGACCCCGGTTGTCTCCCTGGCAACGGCCATCTTCTGCCCCCGCCGAAGTATGGCGCTACTAGACTCCCCGCGTGGCCCTGCCCGAGCGACAGCACGTCGAGGAGGAGCTGCTCGACCCGACGGCGATCCAGCGCAACTACCGTCGCCAGCGGATCAAGCGCCGCGTCCGCGAGGAGCGGGCTCGGGAGCGCAACCTGGCACGCCTGCGCTTCTGGCTCGCGCTGACGGCCGTGGTCGCGACGAGCATCGGGCTCGCGATCGTGATCTGGAACCAGATCCAGCGGCTGTTCGGGCTCTAGCCCTCGTTACTGGAGACGCGCTGCCCGGGTGAACGGGCTCCACGCTGTCTGCTCCCACGAGCGTCCGGAGCACATCGGGCACACGGGCAGCGTGCGGCGAACCGTCACGCCGTAGGAGCACTCGGAGCAGCGGTAATCGCCCTTGCCGTTGTCGCCCGCGGCCCAGAACTGCACGCCGCCGTCTCCGCCCGTATTCGTGCAGTCGAGACGCTGTGACGCCATGAACGACCCCCTTCTCCTGAACTCGTCTGCCGAAAAATGCCCATACTGCGCCCGTGCAAACTCCCGAGCCCTTTCCGCCGGAGGCGCCGGACGAGCCGTACTACGAGCCGGACGAGGACGCGTTCGTCCGCCCGGGTACAGGCCTGTGGGCGCTCGGCGGGCGGCTGACCTGGGTCGCGGCGCTCGCCCTCGCCCTCTCGTCCTTCACCGGCTGGTACGCCGGCTCGAGCCAGTCCGGCCCGACGCTGTCGGTGATCGGCTGGCACACAGGCCTGCTCGGCAAGCTCGTCTTCTTCGTCGGGCTCGCGCTGCTCGCGCTGGCGGCGCTGCGGGAGTTCGGCTTCGAGCTGCCTCCGGCGATCCCGGAGAGCCTCGTCGTGATCGCGTTGGGCTCGCTCGCGACGATCTTCGTCCTGATCCGGCTCATCTCGATCCCCGACACGATCGTGGCGGCCGGCCGCGGGATCGGGATCTGGATCAGCCTGCTCGCGGCTCTGGCCGTAATCGTCGCCGGCCTGCTACGAGCTTCAGAAGAGCTATAGCCACGAGCGTGCCGAGCACGGCGCCGCCGGCGATGTCGAGCGGCCAGTGGACACCGACGTAGACACGCGACCAGGCGATCGCCGCGGCCAGGACGAAGGCCGGCCACGCGAGACGCGGCGAGGCCCAGGCGATCACGGTCGCCGACGCGAACGCCGCCGACGCGTGGCCCGACGGGAACGCGCCCGAGTGCGGTGTGTGGACGAGAGGTTTCGGCTCCGGGTAGACGAGCGGCGGGCGCTCTCGGCCGATCAGCTGGCGCAACAGCAGCGACACCCCGTCGGCGGCGAGGTCGGCGGCGACGAGCACGGCGAGAAACCACGGACGGCGCCAGAGCAGGGCGAGCACGATGCCGGCGACGACGAACACGAGGCCGTCGGTGCCGATCCGCGTCAGCCAGACGAACGCCGAGTTCAGCCAGTCGACGCGGTGGTGGACGACCCAGCGCTCGAGGTGACGGTCGAGCGCGATCAGGAGGAAAGGAGCTGCTTGGTCTGCTCGATCAGCTGCTTCGGCTCGAAGGGCTTGCCGATGAAGCCCTGCGCCCCGCGCGAGGCGGCCTCGCCGGCCGCGCGCTCGTCGACCTTGCCGCTGAACATGACGACCGGGATCGCCCCCACGCCGTGGCGCTCGTGCAGGCGGCGCAGCATCTCCCAGCCGTCGACCTGCGGCATCATCACGTCGAGGAGCACGAGGTCGGGCGTCGACTCCTCGAGCACTCGCAGCCCCTCTTCGGCGTTGCCGGCCTCGCGGACGGTGTAGCCCTCGACCTCGAGGTTGACGCGCACGTACTCGCGCACCCGCTCGTCGTCGTCGATGATGAGGACGAGCGGGCCACCGCCTCCACCTGGGCCGGAGTTCTCGAGGAACGCGTCGAGGTCGCCGCGCCGGTAACGGCGGTGTCGCCCGGGCGTGTAGAAGGCGCGGACGCGGCCGTTGTCCGACCATTTGCGGATCGTGCTCTGCGCGACTCCGAGGTAGCGCGCGGCTTGTCCGAGCGTGAGCCAGTCAGGCTCGACCGCAGGCGCCTCGTGGCTCGTGCTCTGGCGTGCCATGCGGCGGCGAATCTACCCAAAGCTTTCGGTTCTTAGACACGCGCGTCAGGGTGCGGTGACGGTCACGGTCGCCGACTCCGGTGTGAGCGTGAATGTGCGGTCGTTCGTCACCGTGGACGCAGGACGCGGATTGTCCTGGAGCGCCTGGCCGAACGCGATGCCGACGGCGAAGACGAGCGCGAGCGCGAACGCCCAGACGACACGCCGGAGGGTCGAGCTCTTCCGTCGCCTGCGGTCGAGCGAGCTCACGGGGTGTAGTCGACGGCGCCGCGGGAGTAGAGGTAGAACGCGGCATCCTGGACGGTGGTCGTGCGGGCCGGCCAGCCTGGGGCGGGCGCGGCCTCGATCAGCGTCTCCTGCACCCAGCGGTCGGAGTCGCGATATGCGGCGGCGAGCTCGCCGAGCGTGAACGTCTGCCCGACGCGCCGGCGGAGCTGATCGAGGATCAGGTCGACCTCGGCGAGCAGCCGCTCGTAGAGCGTGCGGTCAGTCGCGGCCGCCTGCAGCCGGCGGTTGCCCTCCTCCCACTCGCGGCGGGTCGTCTCGAGCGCACTCACCATTGCGCTCGATGCTAGTCGGAGCAGCAGCGCGAGGGCCAGAGCGGCTCCACCTCGGCGAGGATCCGCTCGCCGAGCTCGTAGCCGGGTCGCGCGAGCGCGAAGGCCGCGTGTGCGTGCAGGCACTTCAGGCCGCCGGTCCGGGTTTGGCCGCCGATCCCGCCCGCGAGCTCGGGCCGGAGCCGGCGCTGCTCTTCGTGGCCCTGCTCGACGCTCTCGCGAAGCGACTCGTCCTCGCGAACCAGGCGCCCCCAGCGCTCGACGCCGCCGACGGCCTCGAGCCGCGCGATCGCGGCGACGAGATGGCGGCACGTGAGCCAGTAGGTCGTCGGGAACGGCTCTCCCGACTCGTCGAGCGGCGCCTGCTCCGTTACCGCGGGGCGGCCGAACGGGCAGCGCACGACGACGCGCCTGAACGCCCGAGGAGGCCGTCCGAGCTGGCGCTCCACGATCGCGCGGTCATCGTCCACCGTGGTCGATCGTAGCCCGGCCGTGGACCCAGGCCGAGATGCCCTTGACGATGAAGAGCTTCTCGCCTGGGCGAACGAGCCCGAGCCGGCGAGCCTCCTGGGTCAGCGCCTCCCCCGTTTTCGATTCGGCGAGCCGGTGCTGGAGAGCGCGACGGTCAGCCTTGAGCGTGCGCACCTCCGCCGCGCGCCTCGCCAGGTCGCGCTTCGTCTGGAGGTAGCTGTGCAGCGGGCGGGCGTACAGCAGCCCAATCAGAACGATCGCGCCGACCGCGACCCAGCGCATGACGTAGCGGGAGCGAGGAGGCTTGCGGGAGCGAGAGGCCACGAGCAGCGCGTTTCGGCGCCGTAGGCCCGAGCCCTGCTAGCTAGATGACGTCGACCTTGATCAGGTCGGTCGTGCCGGGGAGGTTCACCGCGGTGCCGGCGGTGATGACGACGCGGTCGCCCCCCGCGACGAGCCCGCTCTCACGCGCCGCCGAGCACGACGCCGAGAGCAGGGCATCGACGTCGTCGAACTGAGGGATCAGGAGCGGCGTAACGCCCCACTCCAAAGCCATCTGCCGCAGGGCGTAGTCGTGGTGCGTTAGCGCGATGATCGGCCGCCGCGGTCGCAGGCGCGCCACGACGGAGGCCGTCCGCCCGGTGTAGGTCGGGACGAGGATCGCCTTCGCGCGCAGCGCCTCCGCGAGGTCGCAAGCCGCGTTCGACATCGCCTGGCCGACCGTCGGCTCGTCGCCGACCTCCGGCAGCTGGTGCCGGTAGCCGAGGCTCGGCTCGACCGCGCGGGCGAGCCGGTCCATGTACGCGAGCGACTCGACGGGGAACTCGCCGACCGCCGTCTCGCCCGAGAGCATCAGCGCGGAGCTGCCGTCGAGCACGGCATTGGCGACGTCACTCGCCTCGGCACGCGTCGGCTCGGCCTGGTGCACCATCGACTCGAGCATCTGGGTCGCGGTGATCACCGGCTTCCCGAGCTCGAGCGCCGCGATGATGATCCGCTTCTGGAGCAGCGGCACGAGTGCGACGCCGATCTCGACGCCGAGGTCGCCGCGGGCAACCATCACCGCGTCGGTCTCGGCCAGGATGTCGTCGAGCGCGTCTACCGCCTCAGCCTTCTCGATCTTCGCGATCACGTGCGCATGGGAGCCCGCCTGCTCGACCAGCGCCTTCAAGTCGCGCACGTCGGCCGCCGAGCGCACGAACGAGAGCGCGATGAAGTCGGCGTTCAGCTCGAGCGCGAGCTCCAGGTCGTCCATGTCCTTGCGCGTCAGCGACGGGATCGGGATCGGGACGCCGGGCAGGTTGACGCCCTTGTGGGAGGTGACGACGCCACCCTCGACCACTGCGCAGGTCGCGCGGCCGGACTCGACGGAGTCGACGCGCAGCCGTACGAGCCCGTCGTCGATCAGCACTTCGTGGCCCGGCTGCAGCACCTCGCTGATCACAGCCGGCCTGACCGGCAGCTCGCCGTCGGTCGACCCCTCGGCGGACGCGACCACGATCGTGTCGCCGCGCCGCAGGGTCACCGGCTCCTCGAGGTCGCCGATGCGCAGCGTCGGGCCCTGGAGGTCAGCGATCAGCGCGATCGGCCGGCCTAGCTCCCGCTCGGTCTCCCGCACGAGCCGCGCCCGCTCGCGGTACTCGTCGTGGGTGCCGTGCGAGAGGTTGAGCCGCGCGCCGTCCATGCCGGCGTGCGCGAGCTGGGTCAGCGTCTCGGGAGTCGAGGACGCAGGCCCGATGGTCACGACGATCTTGGTGCGGCGGGGCGGTTCCGGCACTACTCCCAGGGTAGCTCGGCAGGGACTAGCGACGAAACCGCGGAAACGCGTCCCAGCCCGGATACACGGCCTGATCGCCCAGCTCCTCCTCGATGCGGAGGAGCTGGTTGTACTTGGCCACGCGGTCGGTCCGCGACGGCGCGCCGGTCTTGATCTGACCGCAGCCCGTGGCGACGGCGAGGTCGGCGATCGTCGTGTCCTCGGTCTCGCCGGAGCGGTGTGACATGACGCAGGAGTACCCGGCCTCGCGGGCGACCTTCATCGCGTCGAGCGTCTCGGTCAGCGTGCCGATCTGGTTAACCTTGATCAGGATCGCGTTCGCGACGTTCTCCATGATCCCGCGGCGCAGGCGCTCGGCGTTCGTCACGAAGAGGTCGTCGCCGACGAGCTGCACGCGGCTGCCGAGGCGCTCGGTGAGCGTGCGCCACGTGCCCCAGTCGTCCTCGGCGAGTCCGTCCTCGATCGACACGATCGGATGGCGCGAGGCGAGCTCCTCCCAGAAGTCGATCATCCCGGCGCCGTCTTCGTCGCGGCCCTCGAAGACGTAGCGGCCTTCGTGGTAGAGCTCGGTCGCGGCCGGGTCGAGGGCGATCGCGACGCGGCCGCGGTGGCCGGCGCGGTCGGCCGCCTCCAGCACGGCGTCGATCGCCTCGTCGCTCGATGCCAGATCGGGCGCGAACCCGCCCTCGTCGCCGACCGCGGTCGCGAAGCCGCGCTCGTGCAGCAGCTCGCGCAGCGCGTGAAAGACCTCGGCGCCGACCCTCAGCGCCTCCGCGAAGGTGTCGGCGCCGGCCGGCACGAGCATGAACTCCTGCAGGTCGATCGAGTTCTGCGCGTGCGCGCCGCCGTTGATCACGTTCAGCATCGGCACAGGCAGCGTCCGCGCCTCGTCGCCGCCCAGGTGGCGGAAGAGCGAGACGCCCGCGTCGGCAGCGGCGGCCTTCGCGGAGGCGAGGGAGACGCCGAGGATCGCGTTCGCGCCGAGACGGCCCTTGTTCGGCGTGCCGTCGAGCTCGATCAGCCGCTCGTCGAGCGCGCGCTGGTCGCCCGCGTCGAGCCCGCGCACGGCCTCGGAGATCTCGCCGTTCGCGTTGGCGACCGCTTTCGTCACGCCCTTGCCGCCCCAGGCCTGGCCGCCGTCCCGGAGCTCGAGCGCCTCGTGGACGCCCGTCGACGCGCCCGAGGGAACGGCCGCCCGCCCGGTCACGCCGGACTCGAGCGAGACCTCAACCTCGACGGTCGGGTTTCCCCGCGAGTCGAGGATCTGACTCGCGTACACGCTGGCGATTGCGCTCATACGCCTGCCTCCTTGGCCCGGTCGAAGTAGCGGTCCTGCTCGTCCAGCTCGAGCTCGGCCCAGCGCTTGCCCTCGCCGCCGGCCAGCTCCTCGGCCCGATCGACGCGAGAGACGAAGCGGTCGCTCGCCGCGCGCAGCGCCAGCTCGGGGTCGACGTTCAGTCGCCGCGCGACGTTGACCGCGGCGAAGAGGACGTCGCCGAGCTCCGCGAACTGCCGTGGGTCGGGCTCAGTCTCAAGCGCAGGCTCCTCGCCGAGCTCGGCCTTCAGCTCGCGCAGCTCGTCGTCGAGGTCGGCCAGCGCGCCCGCGAGGTCCGGATACTCGAACCCGACCGCGCGCGCCCTGCACTGCACCTTTCGCGCGTACAGCAACGAGGGCAACGTGCCCGGCAGGTCGTGGAAGACGCCCTCGCGCTCCTCCTGCTCGCGCTTGATCCGCTCCCAGTTCTCGCGAACGCGGCCGGGGGTTCGCGCCTCGGCCTCGCCGAAGACGTGCGGGTGCCTGCGCACGAGCTTCTCGTGCACCGACCGCGCGACCGCCTCGAGGTCGCCCGCTCCCTCCTCGTCCAGCAGCAGCGCGAGGAAGTAGACCTGGAAGAGCAGGTCGCCGAGCTCGTCCAGGAGCTTGGCGGGGTCGTCACCGAGCGCCGCGTCGGCGACCTCGTAGGCCTCCTCGACGGTGTGCGGCACGATCGTCCGCGCCGTCTGCTCGCGATCCCAGGGGCACTCGCGGCGGAGCCGCTCGGTCAGCTGCTGCAGCTCGAGCAGCGCCTCGGCGAGCGCCACGCTACGAGGGATTGGCGGAAGGCAAGCCCTCGGACCTAGCCGGTGGTCGTCGACGCGCCCGTGGTGCTCGCCGGGGTCTTGCACGGATCCTGGCCCGGAGGCGGGGCGTAACCGGCCGCGTAGCCGATCTTCTTGCAGTACGTCTTCTTGATCCCGGTGAGCCACTTGTCCATCGCCTTCTGCTTGTTCTGCGACAGGAGCTGCTGCCGGATCGCTTCCTTCACCTGCGAGACCGGCGTCGGCTTGGCGGGCGTACCGGCCTTGACCGGGCCGAGCGCCTCGATCAGGTGCCAGCCGAACTTGCTGTGCACCGGCTTCGAGACGACGTGCGTCTTGATCGAGAAGGCCGCCTTCTCGAAGGCCGGATCGAGCCCGCGCCCCTTCATAACGGTCCCGGCCGGCAGCTTGCCGCCGTTCGCGGCCGACGAGGTGTCGGTCGAGTACTTCTTCGCGAGCCGCGCGAACTTGCCCGGGTTCGCCTGCAGCTGCGTGTAGATGCTGTCGGCGAGCTTCTTCGTCTTGACGAGGATGTGGCGCACGTCGCGGCTCTCGGGCTGCGCCGGCGTCTCGTACTGCTTCTTGTTCTTGTCGTAATAGGCCTTGACGTCGCTGTCCGAGACCTTGACGTCCTTCGTGACCTCGTTGAAGACCTTCTCGCGCAGCAGCTGAAGCTTGATCCCGGAGCGGACCTCCTTGTCGGTGAAGCCCTGCTGCTTGAGCGCTGCCTGGTAGCGCTTGTCCATCTGCGCCTGCGTCGCCGGCTTCTGGCCCGTCGGGTTGCCGTAGTACTGCTTCTTGATCTGCTGGAGCCGCGCCTCGATGTCCTTGTCGGACACCGAGACCTTCAGCCTGTCGGCCTCCTGCTGGTACTCGCTGCTCTGGATCAGGAACTGCGTCGCGTTCGTCTTCAGAGTGGCGACCGCGACCGAGCCCGGAGCCGGGAACTTGCGCTTCGTGGCCGCGAAGTTCCGGCGCGTCTGCTCGATCAGCGCATCCCAGTCGGACTTCGCGATTGCCTTGTTGCCCACGACCGCGACCGCGCTGCTCGGCACCTTGCCTGGGCCGCTGCTGCCGCAGGCCGCGACGAGGACAGCAATCGCCGCACAAACGAGAATCAGAGGAAGTCGTCTCATGGAAAACGCACCAGCAGCAGGGGTTTTGCTCATGCCGCCCGGCGCGCGTCGAGTATAGCATCGACCAGCCGAACCCCTGCCGAAAATTCATCCGAGCGCAACGAAACCTCGCGGCGATCGCTCGTGTAGACCGCGGTATCGAGCTCGCCGCGGAGCGCCCGCAGCTCGCTCGAGCCCAGCTCGAGCGGCCCGACGGTCGCCTTGCCGCCGCGGAAAACGAGGTAGTCGGCGCCGGCCTGGGCGAGCTTGAGCTTCGCTTCCTGGATCTCGAAGAGGTGCTCGACCGGCTCGGGGAGCGGCCCGTACCGGTCCTCGGTCGCGGCCTGCAGCTCGCGCAGCTCGTCCTCGGTCTCGGTCAGGGCCAGGCGGCGGTGGAGGTCGATCTTCAGCGCTTCCGCCTCGATGTACGGCGCGGGCACGTAGGCGTCGACGGCGGCCTCGACGCGCACCGGCCGGGTCGCCGGCCGCCGCTCCCCCGAGAGCTCCGCGACGGCTTCGGCCAGCATCTCGACGTACAGCTCGAACCCGAGCGCGGCCACGTGACCCGACTGCTCGGCCCCGAGCAGGTCGCCGGCGCCGCGGATCTCGAGGTCGCGCATCGCGATCGCGAAGCCCGCGCCGAGCTCGGTGTGGTCGGCGAGGGTGGACAGCCGCGCCCGAGCCTCCGGCGTCAGCTCGCGCGAGTCGGGATAGAGCAGGTACGCGTGGGCGAGGACGTCCGAGCGGCCCACGCGGCCGCGGATCTGGTAGAGCTGGGCGAGCCCGAGCGCGTCCGCGCGCTCGACGATCAGCGTGTTCGCCTGCGGGATGTCGAGGCCGGACTCGATGATCGTCGTCGAGACGAGCACGTCGGCATCTCCGCGCAGGAAGGCGTGCATCTTCTCCTCCAGCTCGCGCTCGCGCATCTGGCCGTGGGCGACCTGGAGCCGCAGGCCGGGCGCCAGCTGCTGGATCTTCTCCGCCGCCTCCTCGATCGACTCGACGCGGTTGTGCAGGTAGAAGCTCTGGCCCCCGCGCGCGTGCTCGCGCTCCAGCGCGGTCATGACCAGCTCCTCGTCGTACTCGCCCACGTACGTGCGGATCGGTCGCCTGCCCTCCGGCGGCGTCTCGATTACGGAGATGTCGCGGAGGCCCGAGAGCGACATGTGCAGCGTCCGCGGGATCGGCGTCGCGCTCAGCGAGAGGACGTCGACCTCCAGGCGCAGCGCGCGCAGCAGCTCCTTCTGGGCGACGCCGAAGCGCTGCTCCTCGTCGACGACGACGAGGCCGAGCTCCTTCGGGATCACGTCGCGGCTGAGCACGCGGTGGGTCCCGATCAGCACGTCGACCTTGCCCGCGGCGAAGTCGGCGACGACCTGCTTCTGCTCCTTGGGGCTGCGGAAGCGCGAGATCATCTCGACCCGCACCGGGAAGTCGCGATAGCGCTCGCGGAAGGTGTTCCAGTGCTGCTCGGCCAGAACGGTCGTCGGAACGAGCATCAGCGTCTGCTTCCCGTTGACCGCGACCGCGAAGGCCGCGCGCACAGCGACCTCGGTCTTGCCGAAGCCGACATCGCCGCAGACGAGGCGGTCCATCGGGCGCGGCGCCTCGAGGTCCTCCTTCACGGCCTCGATCGCCGAACGCTGGTCCTCGGTCTCGCGGTACGGGAACTCGGCCTCCAGCCGCTCGAACCATTCGTTCTCGAGCTCGTACGCGACCCCGGGTGCCTGCTGGCGGCGGGCGTAGAGCGCGAGCAGCTCGCCCGCGAGCTCACGCAGGCTCGTGCGCGCGCGACTCTTCAGGTTCTGCCACGCCTTGCCGCCGAGCTTGCTGAGCGCGGGAGCGCTCGCGTCGGCGCCGATGTACTTCGAGACCTTGCCGATCTGCTCGTGCGGCACGTAGAGCCGGTCGTCGCCGCGGAAGCCGAGGAAGAGGTAGTCACGGGTGACCTGCGCGACGGTCTTCGTCTCGAAGCCGAGCAGCTTGCCGATGCCGTGGTCCTCGTGGACGACGAAATCGCCCGTGCGCAGGTCGGCGAAGCTCTGGAGCGCGCGGCCCGCAGGCGCCGCGCGGGTGCGCGTCCGCTTGCGGAAGACCTGCGTGTCGGGCAGCAGCACGAGGCCGAGGTCGCGCCAGACGAAGCCGCGCCGGGCGGGTGAGACGGCGAACAGGAGCTCCGGCTCCTCCGGGAGCGGGTCGCCGGGCTCGAGCATCCGCGCCTCGATGCGCCGAAGCAGGTTCGCCGTCCGCAGCGCCTCCCCGCGGTGCGGGAAGGAGACGACGACGCGGTTGCCCCCCCGCACGAAGCCGGCGAGCTCGTTCTCGGCCTCGGCGAGGCCGCGCGCCGCTACCGCCGGGCGTTGCGCCTCGAACGCGAACGGCTGGCCGCGCGGGAACGGATCGAGCTGCGCGGCGCCCTTGAGCGAGAGCTCGACTCCGAACTCCTCGCTCCACGCCTGCCGCACGTCCTCGGGCTGCCAGACGAGATCCGGCGGCCCGTCGAGCGGCGGCACCAGGTCGCGAGGGACCGGCGGCGGCCCGTCGTCGTCGGGAAGCGTCGTCTCGCGCAGGTCGAGCCGGCGCTCGGCCGCGGGGTAGACGACGGCGCGGTCGACATCGTGGAGCGCGCGCTGCGTGAACGCCGAGAAGGCGCGCACAGCTTCGATCTCGTCGCCGAAGAGCTCGACTCGCAGCGGCTCGCGGCCGGTCGTCGGGAAGACGTCGATCAGGCCGCCGCGGACGGCGAACTCGCCGCGCTCCTGGACGCGGTCGACGCGCTCGTAGCCGGCGAGCGCCAGGCGCTCGGCGAGCGGCTCGAGCCCCGGCGAGGAGCCGGCCGCGAGCTCGATCGGCTCCGGCCGGGCCTGGCGCGGGGGAAGCGGCTCGGCGAGCGCCGCCGCGGAGGCGCACACGAGCCCACCGGCGGCGAGCACGTCCAGCGCGCGGGCGCGCTCGCCGACCAGATGCGGGGGCGGCTCGAGGCCCGAGCCCCAGCGCACGCCGCGGCTCGGCAGGAGCGCGACCCGCTCGTCGCCGAGGAACCAGCGCGCGCCCTCGGCCGCGTCGCGCGCGTCCGCGTCCTCGGGCAGCACGCAGACCAGCGCGCGGCCGAGATGCTCGTGGAGAGCGGCGAGCAGCAGCGGCAGCGCCGACTCGGAGACGCGCGCGGCGGCGGGCAGCGCGTCGGCGTACGTGGCCAGACGCTCGTCCGCGAGCAGCTGCTCGACGAGCGGGTGGAGCACGGGTCGTGTCGTCTCGCGCAGGTCCATGACGAAAGACGGAACCGGCGGTTCCGCACGTCCATCGTAGCCCGTGGTGCATCATGGCCCCGCGTGGCGAGGAACGGGATCCGTGCGGCCGCGGCGGCCGTTCTCGTGCTCGCCGCGAGCGGTTGCCTGGGCGGGAAGAGCGCAGCGCCGCCCGAGCGCCACCTCGTCTACGTCAAGGAGACCGCCGGCCACGCGGTGATCTGGATCGCCCACGCCGACGGCAGCGGCGCGCGGAAGCTCGCGCGCGGCCGCACCGCGATCCTCACGCCGGACGGCCGCACCGTCGCGATCGGCCGCTCCAAGGGGATCTTCCTCATCTCGAGCCACGGCGGCCATGAGCGCCGGCTGACGGCGCGCCACCTGCGCCCGCAGGCGTGGTCACCGGACGGTAAGACGCTCGTCGCGACGGCCTCGACGGCGCGGGCGGTCTACGCGCTCGTCGCCCTCGATCGGGCTACCGGCCGCTCACACGTGCTTGCGCGTGGCTCGCTCTACGGCTTCAGCTTCGGGCCGAAGGGCAACGAGCTCGTCTACTCGCGCGCACCGGAGCCGACTTTCGAGGGGATCTGCGGTGACCAGTTCGACCTCTACACGACCGGCGTGACCGGCGGGAAGACGGAGCGGGTGACGCACGATGGCCTGAGCGCCTTCCCGGCCTGGGGCGACGCGGGTATCGCCTTCACGCACTTCCCGTCCAGCGGCGACCCCTCCGACTGCAGCGCGAACGGCGTCTGGACGATGAACCCCGACGGCTCGAACGTGCGGGTCGTGATCGCCCGCGCGCCCGACGAAATCACGCTGGCCGGGTACTACGGCTTCCAGCCGCTCGCGTGGCTGGACAAGGAGCACGTGCTCGTCGGCCTACGTACCGACTCCGGGACCGAGGGCACGGTGCTCGACGTCAAGACCGGCAAGCTCCGCCGGCTCGGCGAATACGCCGACCTGGCCTCGAGCGATGGCCGCTACTCGGTCGGCAGCGGCGGCGACCAGAGCCTGATCCTCTCGATGCTGCGCCTCAGCGACGGCCACCGCGTTTTGCTGCGGAAGGACGCCTGCTGCCCTAGCTGGACCCGCTGAGCTGTCGCTCTCGGCCGCGTAGCCGCACGCATCCACCCCGCGTGAACGAGGGCTCGCGAGCTGCCTGAGTACGCTCCGGCGGTGCTGCAAGGACGCTTAGGGCCGCTCGCCGAGCGGCAGTTCCGGTTGCTTTGGCTCGGGCAGACCGGTTCGTCCGTCGGCGACTCTCTGATCCCGGTTGCCCTCGCCTTCACCGTCTTGCGAATCGGCGGCGGCGCGACGGGTCTCGGGGCGGTGCTCGCCGCCTACACGCTCGGCCGCGCCTCGTTCGTCGTCGTCGGCGGCGTGTGGGCCGATCGGCTGCCTCGGCGCGCGGTGATGATCACCGCCGATCTCGTCCGGATGGGCACGCAGGCGGCCACGGCAGCGCTCCTCTTCGGACATACCTTGCACGTCTGGGAGCTGGCCGTTCTTCAGGCGGCCGCGGGCGCGGCCGGGGGCTTCTTCGCTCCCGCCTCGACCGCGCTCGTGCCGCAGGCCGTCAGCCCCATGCGGCTGCAGCAAGCGAATGCCCTCCTCTCGCTCTCGCGAAGCGCCAGCAACATCGTCGGCCCGGCGACCGCCGGCGCGATCGTCGCGGCCGCCGGGCCGGCCTGGGTCTTCGCGATCGACTCAGGCAGCTTCCTGTTCAGTGTGAGTTTCCTTGCCGTCTTGCGGGTTGAGCAGCACGCGCTCCCAGCCGCGCAGCGCTTTTGGCGAGATCTCGCCGACGGCTGGCACGAGGTGCGACGCCACCGCTGGCTCACAGCCGGCTTCCTCGGATTCGCGCTCGGGAACGTCGGCATCGGCATGTTCTTCGTGCTTGGTCCAGTCGTGGCGCGCGAGCACCTGGGCGGCGCGCAGGCCTGGGGCCTGATCCTGGCGGCCGGCGCAGTAGGAGGTGTCGTGGGCGGGATGCTCGGCTACCGGTTCAAGCCCAGGCATCTCGTGGCAGTGGCTTTCGCCGTCTGGTCGGTCGGCGCGGCGCCTGCTCTCGCACTGGTGCCGCCGCTGCCGTTGACGGCGATCATGGTCGCCACCGGTGTCTTGAGCGTGGCGGTCATCCTCGGCAACACACTCTGGGAGACGGCCTTGCAGCAGGAGGTTCGACCCGAGCGGCTTGCCCGGGTCGGGTCGATCGATTTGCTGCTCTCGCTCTGCCTGATGCCGGCCGGTCAGGCGCTCGCGGGGCCGCTGGCCGGCGCACTCGGCGTTCGCGGGACGCTCCTGCTGGCGGCAGCACTGCTTTCGGTGCCGAACCTGTGCGTACTCGCGTTCGTACGCGAGGTGCGGAAGATTCGGCGGGCAGAGATGCCGGACGCGGCGCTCGCTAGTTGAAGCGCTGCTGAGCGGTCTCTAGGCCGTCGCGCGCGATCGTCTCGACCGCCTCGGCGGCGCGCGAGACCAGCGCGTCGACGTCGTCCTCGGGAGCAAACGGCGAGAGCACCCAGTCGGCGACCGAGCGCCGGTCGCCGCGGCCCGGGCGGCCGACGCCGATGCGCAGGCGCAGGAAGTCCTGCGAGCCGAGGTGCTGCGCGAGCGAGCGCAGCCCGTTGTGCCCGGCGAGGCCTCCCCCGGCCCGCACTTGCAGCCGCGCCGCATCGAGGTCGACGTCGTCGTGGACGACAAGCACGTGCTCCGGCTCGACCTTGAAGAAGCGCGCCGCATCACCGACGGGGCGGCCGGAGTCGTTCATGTAGGTCTCCGGCTTCAGCAGCGCGAGCCGCAAAGCCCCCACCCGCACCTCCGCGAGCGAGCCCGAGAACTTCGACCGCCACGAGCCGTCGTGCCGTCTCGCAAGCTCGTCGAGAACGAGCCAGCCCGCGTTGTGCCGCGTGCGCTCGTACTCGCGGCCAGGGTTGCCGAGGCCCGCGACGAGCAGGTCCAGCGTCGAGGCGCTCTCGCCCCGACGAAAGAGGCGCATGGGCTACCCCTCGGTCGTGCCGGACTCGCCGTCGGAGCCCGTGTCGGCATCGTCGCCCGACTCCGACTCGCCCTCGGCGCCTTCGGCGCCTTCCTCGCCCTCGGGCACCTCGCCCTCGGCCAGCTCGCCCTCTTCGCCTTCCTCGCCCTCGACCTCTTCGAGCTCGGGCTCGACGAACCGCGTCGGCATCGTCACCGTCGCGAGCACCGTCTCCTCCGGGTCGTCGAGATACGTCATGCCCTCCCCAGGCGGGCCGAGGTCGACGAGGCGCAGCGTGTCGCCGATCGCCATGTGGGTGACGTCGAGCTCGAGATGCTCGGGAATCTCCATCGGCAGGGCCTCGACAGTGATCTCGCGGCTGACCTGCGAGAGCACGCCGCCCTCGGTCACGCCTTCCGGCTCGCCGACGAGCTCGACCACCACGCGCGCCTGGATCGGCTGGTCGAGGCGCACCTCCTGCAGGTCGACGTGGATGATCCCGCCCTTGACCGGGTGCTGCTGATACTCCTTGAGGATCGACGGGTGGGTCGTCTTCTGGCCCTCGAGCGTCACGTCGAGAATCGCGTGCAGCCCCTGGCCGCCGGTGAGCACGCGGCGGAGCTCCCGCTCGGCGATGGAGATCGGGTGGGGATCCTTCCCGCGCCCGTAGAGGACGCCCGGGATCAATCCTTCCTTGCGCAAGCGGCGCGACTCCGCGGAACCGCGGCTGTCTCGCTCTTGCACCTGAAGCTTCACTCGTTCGCCGGCCATCGGCGGCGCAGTGTACCGGAGCTCGGAATCAGCGCCGTTGCAGGATCTCTTCGATCGCGCACGTCGCCAGCGCGACCGTCGCGATCGCCGCCGCCCCGATCACCTGCTCGTGCCGCGCCGTCAGCGGTAACGCGTCCAGTGTGCGGTCGAGGTGGTCTCGGTGACCGGGATCGAGCTCGCCGTGCTCGGAGAACGTGCGGAAGGCCGCGTGCGGGAAGCCGGTCCGCCTGACCAGTGTGGCGATGAGCTCGTCGCTCGGCGGGTAGCCCTCCATCAGGCCCACGTAGCCGAGGAACGCGATCGGATCGTGGTGGAGGATCCAGTAGTACTGCGCCCCGACGAGGCTCGCCACCGCCGGCGACGGCATTTGCTCCAGGACCGCGTCGCGCCCGATCCCGAGCAGCTCGAGATCGTCGAGCAGGGTCTCGTCATGGCCGAGCTCCTCGTCGACGTGGAGCTCGAGGTAGTCCGCGAGCCCCGGGGCGACCGGGTCGGAGTTCCCGAGGGCGCGGCTCTGCTCGAGCGCGGCGCGGGTAAGCGGCACCGTTGCCCTGATGATCTGGTGCTGGACGACCAGGTACTCGGGCCAGAGCTCGGCCACGCGCGGGTGCAGCACGAGCCGCGAGCAGGCGTCCGAGAATGGCCCGACGACCAGCTCGAGCTTGCGCCGAAAACGAACGCTCGCGCGTGCCGGCGGCGTGGAGTGCAGCGTCTCCGTCAGTGGAGCGCGAACGCCTTGAGGTGCTGCTCGCAGTCGCCGAGGGCCGCACCCAAGCGGTCGAGCACCTCGATCTCCTCCGGCGAGAGCGAGACGATCGCGTCATAGGCGCGCTCGGGGAGGTCGTCGAGGGCTCTGTGGGCGAGGTACTGCGCGACGTGATCCGGGATGTGGCGGCGGTGGTGGCCCGCGCCATGTGATTCCTGCATGGGGCCTTCCTTCGGTCGACGCGCCCGAATATCCAGGTCAGTCGGCGCCGTGTCAAGCCGGAGCGTCCGCTGCAGCACGCCGCGCTCGCGCGAGCGAGGTGAGATTGCCCTTGCGTTCGAAGTGATCCGCGGCGTCGAGGGCGGCTGTCCGCGCCGCGTCGACCCGCCCGGCGACGGCCAGCACCTCGGCGAGGTCGAGCAGCGCGTCGGCCTGGGTGTTGAGCAGGTCGGTCCGCCCCGCCAGCTCCACAGCCTCCCGGGCCGCGGCCTCGGCCGCGGAGGTTTCGCCCCGTCGCGCGAGCACTTTCGCGCGCGCGCTCCGCCAGAGCACCTGCGAGAAGACGTCCTCGGGCGCCGCGGCATCCTCGCCGGCACGTCGGAAGTGCTCCGCCTCCTCGTACTCGCCCTGGGCACAGAGCGCATGCGCGAGCAGCCCGGCGATCGTCGAGCGGAAGCTCCGCTCCCCCATCTCGGCGAAGGTCTCGTAGCTCTGCCGTAGCGTCGCGACGGCGGCTGCGGGGTTACCCGCGAGCATCTCGACGAAGAACGCCTCCTGGCCCGCATTCGCAGCCCAGACCCTGAGACCGAGCTCCTCGAGTGCGCGCCTGCCGTCGGCCAGGAGTTCCCGCGCGAGCTCGAAGTCGCCGCGCATCGCCTCGAGCACTGCGCGCTCGCAGCAGCAGAAGGCCCGCGTGGCGGGCTCCCCCGCCGCGCCGTCGTGGATCTCCACGCAGCGCGCGATCCCCTCAGGGACGGGCAGCGGGCCGAAGACCGCGCCCGTCAGCAGCCAGCTGATGCTCTCTGTCCGCTCCGCCGGATAGCCGCCGCGCTCGGCGAAGCGCAGCGCCTCGCGCCACGCGCGCTCGCCGGCGCTGATGCAGCCGAAGACGCTACCTTCCAGGCGCCCTTGCAAGTTCCAGGCCTGTGCGAGGCTGAAGTCGTCGCCGAGCTCCTCGCACGCGCGCAGAGTTTCCCGGACCTCGTCGGCGAGCCCCTCGCTCCGCCCCCGCAGGAGACGCAGCGTGCAGAGGCCCAGCAAGGCGCGCGCCGGACGCCTGCCGGCGAGCGCGATCGCGTCCTCGAGCGCGCCGCTGCCCCCGGCGATGTGCCCGCGCGTAGCCCAGAAGCCCCAGAGTGCGGTCGCGAGTCGCAGCATCGACTCCCCATCGCCGGTCTCGCGGGCCCGGTCGAGGGCCACCCGCAGATTCGCGTTCTCGGCGTCGAGCTGAGCGAAGAGCGACGCTTGGTCTCCGGTTCGCGACTCGAGGTCGACGTGCTCGGCGAGCGCGAGGAACCACTCGCCGTGCCGGCGCCGTGTCTCCGTGAGGGTGTCCGCTTCGGCGAGCAGTTCGAGCGCGTATTCCCTGATCGTCTCGAGCATCCAGAAGCGCGGCTCCCCGTCTGTGTCCGGACGCTGGCGCAGCAGGCTCTTCTCGACGAGCGAATGCAGGCCGTCGAGGACGTCGATCCCGGGGGTCTCGCACAGCGCCTCGGCCGCGTCGAGCCGGCAGCCGCCGACGAAGACGCCGAGCTGGGCGAACAGCGTTCGCTCGGACTCCGGCAGCAGCTCGTAACTCCACTCGACCGTCGCGCGCAGCGTCCGCTGGCGCTCGTCGAGGTCCTGCGCGCCGCCGGTGAGCAGCTTCAGCCGCTGGTCGAGCCGCCGCAGGAGCGCGGCCGGCGGCAGGCTGCGGATCCGCGGCGCCGCGAGCTCGATCGCGAGCGGCAGGCCATCGAGCCGTCGGCAGATCTCCGCGATGGTCTGCTCGTTCTCGTCGTTGACCGAGAACTCCAGCGCGGCCGCGCGGGCGCGGTCCGCGAACAGCCGCACCGACTCCGGCAACTCGAGCGGCGGGACCGGATAGGTGCGCTCGCCCGAGAGATGGAGCGGCGTCCTGCTCGTCACCAGGAGCTTCAGCCCCGGCGAGCTCGCCAGCAGGCCGGCCACAGCTGGTGCGGCGGCGAGCACCTGCTCGAAGTTGTCGAGAACGAGCAGCTGCTCCTTCTCGGAGAGGTAGTGGCCCAGAGTCTCGAGCGCCGTCTCTCCGGGCTGCTCGCGCAGGCCGAGTGTCCGCGCGATCGTCGGCACGACCAGCTCCCAGTCGCGCACGGGGGCGAGGGAGACGAAGAAGACGCCGTTCGCGAACTCCTCGACGACGTCCGCCGCCAGCTGCAGCGCCAGGCGCGTCTTGCCCGCGCCGCCGGTGCCGGTCAGCGTCAGCACGCGGAGCCCTTTCGCCGCGAGCAGCGCCGCCGCCTCGCCGAGCTCGCGCTCTCGGCCGATCAGCTCATTCGGCTGGACCGGCAGGTTCGTCGGGCGGTTGTCGAGCGTCCTCAGCGGCGGGAAGTCGGTCGGCACCTCGCCGAGCTCGAGCTGGTAGAGCCGCTGCGGACGCGAGAGGTCCTTGAGCCGGTGCTCGCCGAGGTCGCGGAGCCGCGTGCTGTCGTCGAGCAGCGCGCGGCTCGCCTCCGAGACGAGCACCTGCCCGCCGTGGCCGGCCGCCATCACCCGCGCCGCGTGATGGACGTCGAGCCCGACGTAGCGCCCATCGACCGCGCGCGGCTCACCGGTATGGAGCCCCATCCGCACGCGGACCTCGTGGTCGTCCGGCCACTCGTGCCCGCTCAGCGCGCGCTGCGCCTCCGCGGCGGCCGCGACCGCGTCCTTCGCCGAGGCGAACGCGACGAAGAAGGCGTCGCCTTCGCGGTCGAGGACGACGCCGCCGTGCCGCTCGAACGCGTCGTCCAGCAGCCGCCGGTGCTCCGCCAGCAGGTCCACGTAGGCCCCACCCGCCCGCTGCAGGAGGCGCGTCGAGCCCTCGATGTCGCTGAAGAGCAGGGTGACCGTGCCGGTCGGAAGCTCGGCCATGGCCCTACAACTATGGCGCGCCGCCGCGCGCCTGTGGGCTACGTCCGCTTGATCGTGATCAGATCCAGCAGCAGCAGCGGCCAGAGCAGGATCGCCAGGATCGCCGCGACCACCGCGTGCACGCCGTGGACGTGCTGGAAGTAGTGCCGCTCCGCCGCGATGGCAACGCCGATGCCGAGATATATGAGCACGAACAGCGGGGGAAACCTGCGCATGGGAAACCGTTACCCGCGGCCCGGGCGACTCAACCCCCGCGCGCTAGAAGAGCTGGTTCTCACCCGCGAAGATCGCGGAGACTGAGTCGTCGGCGAAGACGTTCAGAATCGTCTCGGCGAGCAGGCCCGAGACGGGCAGGACGTCGATCTTGTCCGGGCGGTTGACCGGATCGATCGGAACGGTGTTCGTGACCGCGACCTGCTTGATCTTGCTCGCGGCGACCTTCTCGAACGCGTTCCCCGGGAAGAGCCCGTGCGTCGCGCAGGCGTAGACCTCGGTCGCACCCGCTTCCAGCAGGGCGTCCGCGCCGGCGATCAGGGTGCCGCCGGTGACGACGATGTCGTCGCTCATGATCGCGACCTTGCCCTCGACCCGGCCGATCACCTCCGTGACCGAGGCCTCGTCGTGGCCGGGCCGCGTCTTGTTCAGGATCGCGAGGTCGCCTTCGAGCATCTGGCCGAACCGGCGCGCCATCTTGGCGCGGCCCGGATCCGGCGAGACGGCCACGATCCCATCACCCTGGAGGCCCTTGTCGCGGTAGTACTGCGCGAAGAGCTGGAGCGCGGTCATGTGGTCGACGGGGATTGTGAAGAAGCCCTGGATCTGGCCCGCGTGCAGGTCCATCGTCACCACGCGGTCGGCGCCTGCGCTCTCGAGCGCGTCGGCGACGAGCTTCGCGGTGATCGGCTCGCGCGGCGCCGACTTCTTGTCCTGGCGCGAGTACGGAAACCACGGGACGACCGCCGTGATCCGCTTCGCCGAGGCGAGCTTCGCGGCCTGGATCATGATCAGCAGCTCGACGAGGTGGTCGTTCACCGGCTGGTTCCCGGACTGGACGATGAAGACGTCGGCGCCGCGGATCGAGTCGAGATAGCGAACGTAGGTCTCGCCGTTCGCGAAGGTCTTCAGCTTCACCTCGCCGAGGTGGATGCCGAGCTTCTCCGAGATCTGCTCCGCGAGCTCCGGGTTCGAGCGACCCGAGAAGAGCATCAGGCGCTTCTGAGGCCCGCGCTCGATCCAGGGCGTGCGATCCGTCACCGGCAGCACCGGCTCGACGGTTTCGAGCCCGGGCAGCGTCGCCTCACTCATTCCTCCTGCTCCCGCTTCTTTCGCACGTAGCCATCCTTGTTCTCCTGGCGCGCCCGTGCGACCGCCAGCGACTCCGGAGGGACGTCGGCCGTGATGACCGAACCGGCCCCTGTCCAGGCGCCGTCACCGATCTCGACGGGTGCGACGAAGGCATTGTGGACGCCGGTCCTGACGTTGCGCCCGATCGTCGTCCGGCCCTTGGGCTTGCCCGGCTCGTGAGAGAAGTTGGCCGTGATGTTGCCGGCTCCGATGTTCGTACCCTCGCCGATGTCTGCGTCCCCGATGTAGGACTGGTGTGACGCCTTCACGCCTGCGCCGAGGCGGGAGTTCTTGATCTCCACGAACGCGCCCGCCTTCGCGCCTGTCTCCAGCACGGTTCCGGGGCGAAGGTAACAGAAGGGGCCGACGAGCGCGCCGGGGCCGATCTCGGCGTCCGCGGCGACGACGTGCGGGCCGACCTCCGCGCCGCGCGCGACCCGCGTCGAGCCCTTGAGCACGGTGAAGGGCTGGATCGTGCAGTCGGGCTCGAGCTCCACGCTCGGGTCGATCCACGTCGAGGCCGGGTCGACGATCGTGGCCCCGGCGAGCATGTGTTCCCGGTTGATCCGGTCACGCAGGATCGCGGCCGCGGCGGCGAGCTCGGCGCGCGTGTTCACGCCCTCCGCGTCCGCGCTGTGCTCGGCCTTGTGCACGGCCACGCGCTCGCCGGCGGCGGCGAGGTCGCGGACGGTGTCGGTGAGGTAGAGCTCGCCCTGCGCGTTGTCGGGCTTCAGGGCCGAAACCGCGGGCCATAGCTTTGCCGCATCGAAGACGTAGATCGAGGAGTTGACCTCGCCGACCGCGAGCTCGTCCTCGCTCGCGTCGCGCGCCTCGACGATTGCCTTCAGCGAGCCCTCGTCGCCGCGGACGATGCGGCCGTAGGCTCGGGGATCCGGCGGCTCGAACGAGAGGACAGTGGCCGCTGCTTTCTGCGAGCGGTGCGTCTCGAGCAGCGAGCTGAGCAGCTCGCCGGTGATCGTGGCCGCGTCGCCGGTGACCACGAGCACGTCGCCGTCGAAGCCCTCGAGGCTCGGTCGCGCCGCGGCGGCCGCGTCGCCCGTGCCGCGCGGCTTTTCCTGGACGGCGACCTCGACGCTTTCGAAGGCGTCGCTCGCATCCGGCGAGGTCACGACGACGAGCGGCTCCGGCCTGAGCGTTCGCGCGGCCTCGATCACCCAGTCGGCAAGGCGCCGCCCGAGCAGCGGGTGGAGGTGCTTCGGCGTCTCGGAGCGCATGCGCGTCCCGAGCCCGGCGGCGAGCACGACGGCTGCGAGGCGAGAGTCGGTCATCCGAGGCGTCGCTTGCGATGCCGCCTGGAGGCCGTAGTAGCTCTGCTGCTACGGCCGTCCGAGAATGGCTGGGGCGCCAGGATTCGAACCTGGGATCGCGGGACCAAAACCCGCTGCCTTACCACTTGGCTACGCCCCATCGCGGCGGAAGCTTAGCCTCGGTCGGAAAAGAGGAACAGCAGCGCGATTGCCGCAAAGACCGCGGCGAGTATCAACGCCAAGAGAGGAATGACGTACAGAGCCAGAATCACGACGAGAACGACGAGCGCCTGCGAGGCGCCCGCGATCCAAAACCCTTGCCGCAGTCCATCGGATTCAACGTTACGCCCCCAAAAGATGTAGAGGGCGAGGATGACGATTGCGATCGCGAACAGTGTCCAGCGCGAGAAATCCTTGGAAAGCGCCACGACGATGCCTTCAATGACAGCGATCCACAACGCAAAGCGGATCCGGCGGGCACGAAGCCAGCGGCCCGTCCGGGTCGAGCGGTGCTCGACCGTGCCGCCTCCGTGGTGGAGCGACTCGTTGGCGCCCATCGGTCAACCGTACCAAGTGGGCACGGTGAGCCACGTGCGGCCTGCGCTGCGCAGCTCGCGCTCGGCGGCGACCGCCGGATCCCGGTGCAGGAAGAGGCCGTAGACCGCTGGGCCGGCGCCGCTCACGTCCGCGCGAAAGGCCCCGAGGTCGCGGAGCGTCTGCGCGAGCGGTGAGCTCGCGAGGTCGTTCGGCGGCAGCGGGGCGAGGTCGCGCGGACGAAGGGCCTGGCGCAGCGCCTCGTCGAGCGCGGCGCTGCGCTCCTCGAAGCCCTCGCCGCCGCCGCGGCGGTCGAATTCGGCGTAGACGGAGGCGGTCGACGCTTTTCGCGCGCCGTGCGGGAGCAGGAGCACGACCCAGTAGTCCTGCGGGAGCTCGAGTGGCGCGAGCTCGGTCCCGGTGCCCGTGCCGAGCTGCGGCCCGGAGGTGAGGAAGAACGGCACGTCGGCGCCCAGCTCGGCGGCGAGCTCGTGCAGGCGCTCGAGCGGCAGGGGCTCGGGCAACGTCTCGTTGGCGAGCCGCAACGCGGTCGCAGCGTCCGAGCTGCCTCCGCCGAGGCCGGCCGCGACCGGTACGTGCTTGGAGATCCGCGCTTCCCACCGCGCCTCGGTGCCCGCGGCCTCGGCGAGCAGCTCGAGCGCGCGACGGACGAGCGTGTCCTCGGGGAAGCCTTCGACCCGCAGGCGCTCCGCCGGCTCGATCTGGATGCGGTCGGCCAGGTCGATGCGCTGGAGCACCGTGGCGACCTCGTGGCGCCGGTCGTCGCGCGCCGGGCCGACGACGAGCGCGAGGTTGAGCTTGGCGGTGGCCGGCGCGCGCCTCACGCCGACACGACCACACGGATCGTCCGCTCCCGCGGGCCGTCGAATTCGGCGAGGAAGACGGCCTGATGGGCACCGAGCGCGAGCTGCTGGCCGCTGAGCGGAATGGACACCGACGAGGCGGTCAGCGCGGCCCGCACGTGGGCCCAGGGATTGCGGTCGCCTTCGTGCACGTGTTCCCAGGGCCACCCCTCGTCGACGAGCCGCTCGAACGCACTCTGGATATCGCCCGCGACGGCCCCCGCCCCCTCGCCCCCGGCCTGGAGGACGATTCCGGCGGTCGTGTGCGGGACGAAAAGCGTGACGAGCGATCCCTCGACGCCCTCGAGCAGCGAGGCAAGCTGCTGGGTCACGTCGAGGAGCTGCGTCCGCTGCTCGGTCCTGACGGTCATGTGTTGCACGGCGTCATTCTCGGTCGAGCGCCGCGGCGAGCGCGACGAACTCGTGCGGGGCGAGCGCTTCGGCCCGAACGGAGACCTCGCGTCCGATCTCCTCGAGGGCCGCGTCGGTAAGGCTCCGATCGGCGAGGCCCGCCAGCTCGAGCGAGTTCGCGAGCCGCTTGCGCCTGTGGGCGAAGGACGCCGTCACGACGTGCTTCACGCGCGCGAAGTCGGGCGGGAGCTCGCGGCGGCGGAATGCGACGAGCGCCGAGTCGACGTTCGGCTCCGGGCGGAAGACCGTACGCGAGACCGCGTGAGAGCCGGTGCGCTCCGCGGCGAGCTGGACGAGCACCGAGACTGCGCCGTACGCCTTCGTCGAGGGCCGCGCGAAGAAGCGGTCGGCGACCTCGCGCTGCACCATCACCGTCCAATGCCCGACGCTGGGCAGGCCGTCGAGGCTCTCGACGACGAGCGGCGTGGCGATGTTGTACGGCAGGTTCGCGACGAGCTTCGTCGGCGGCGGCTCGAGCTGCGCGAGGTCGAGCCGGAGTGCATCTCCGAGGCGGAGGTCGACGTTGTCGCGGCCGTCGAGCGCGTCGGCGAGGCGCGGCTCGAGCGAGCGGTCGAGCTCGACCGCATGGACGTGCGCTGCACGATCGGCGAGGTACGTGGTCAGCACGCCGAGACCCGGGCCGATCTCGAGCACGACGTCCGCCGGGTCGAGCTCGGCGAGGCGGCCGATCACGCCGAGCAAGTTCTCGTCGACGAGGAAGTGCTGGCCGAGCTCCTTCTTCGCCGCCGGCCTCATGGGAGCCGGAAGGCGGCCGCCGCGTTGGCGTCGAGCTGCTCGGCGAGCTCTGCGACCGGCTCGTCGCGAGCCTCCGCGAGCGCCGCGATGGTGTGCACGACGTTCGCGGGCTCGTTCGGCCGGCCGCGGCGCGGCTGGGGCGAGAGGTACGGGCAATCGGTCTCGGCAAGCAGCCGGTCGCGGGCGGCCACGCGGGCGGCCTCGCGCAGGTCGTCGGCCTTCGGATACGTGACGTTTCCCGCGAACGAGAGGTAGTAGCCGCGCTCGAACGCGACCGAGAGCAGCTCCGGCGCCGAGAAGCAGTGGAGGACGACGGTGCCTCGGAAGGTCTCCAGCGCGGCGGCGGTCTCGTCGGACGCCGAGCGCGTGTGGACGACAACGGTCTTGCCGAGATCCGCGGCGAGCTCGAGCTGCCGTTCGAAGAGCTCGAGCTGCCGGTTGTGAGGCGCGTAGTCGCGGTAGAAGTCGAGGCCGGTCTCGCCGACGGCGACCGCGCAAGGGTCCTCGAGGAGCTCGCGGAGCTCTCCGACGGTCCCCGCCTCAGGGTCGGCCGCGTGGTGCGGGTGAATGCCGAGCGCGGCGAAGACGCCCTCGTTCACGCGTGCGATCTCGAGCGTCTCGCGGCAGGACTCGAGCCCGGAGCCGACCGAGACGATCCGTCGAACGCCCGCCGCCTGCGCCCTCGCGATCAGCTCCTCCGCCGGCTCCGCGCAGGCGTCGAGGTGCGCGTGCGTGTCGATCACGCCGCTGCGATGGGCTGGTCCACGCGCGGGAAGAGTGGAGCGGCAGCCGTGATGCCGGTCGTCTCAGGCGTGAGGCCGTACGCGATTCGGTCCAGGCCGAGCTCGAGCGGCTGCTGGAGCGCGCCCAGGATCTGCGGCGCAGTGCCCGGGAGGTACGGCGACAGCGCAACCGTGACCGCGCGCAAGCCGTCCGCGAGGTCGTAGAGCACCGCCTCGAGCTCGCCCGCCTGCGCCTCGTCCTTCGCAAGCTGCCAGGGCGCCGTCGACTCGACGTGCTTGTTCAGCCAGCGCACGATCTCCCAGATGTCCTCGAGCGCGCCCGTCAGGTCCCAGGCGTCGAACCGCTCGACGAGCTTCGTCCTCAATTGTTCGAGCAAGCCGCCGAGCTCGTCATTCGGGCGCCCCGGCGCAACCTGCCCGTTGCGGTAGCGAGCGATCATCGCGGTCGTGCGCGACACGAGGTTGCCGAGATCGTTGCCGAGCTCGCGCTCGTACCGTTCGTGCAGCCCGTCGAGTGACGTGTTGCCGTCTTGCCCGAACGAGACCGAGCGCAGCGCCCAGAACCGGACCGCATCGGCCCCGTAGACGTCGATCAGGTCGAGCGGGTCGAGTGCGTTCCCGAGCGACTTCGAGATCTTCCGGTCCTCGAGTAGCAGCCAACCGTGCGCGAACAGCTGCCGTGGAACCTCGTAGCCCGCTGCGAGCAGGAGCGCCGGCCAGTAGACGCCGTGGAAGCGAAGGATGTCCTTACCGAGCAGGTGCCGCACCTCGGGCCAAAACTGGTCGCGCAGGTCCTCGCCGGCTCGCGCATACGTCAGCGCGCTCAGATAGTTGATGAGGGCGTCTACCCAAACATAGGTGACCTGCCCTTCGTCCCACGGGATCGGCACGCCCCACGGCTGGCCGGCACGGCTGACGCTGAAGTCCTCGAGGCCACCCGCGATGAAGCTCCGCGCCTCGTTGTAGCGGTTGCGCGGCAGCACGAAATCCGGTCGCGCGTCGTAGAGCTCGAGCAGGCGGTCCTGGTACGCAGAGAGCCGGAAGAAGTAGTTTGTCTCCTCGATTCGCTCAGGCGCCGTCCCATGCTCTGGGCACAAGCCGCCGACGAGGTCGGCCTCGCTCTTGAACTCTTCGCAGCCGACGCAGTAGAGGCCGCTGTAGACGTCCTGGTAGATGTCCCCGTTGTCGTAGATGCGCTGGAGAAACTCCTGCACGAAGCGGTGGTGGCCCTCGTCGGTCGTCCTGATGAAGAAGTCGTACTCCGCATTGACCCGCTTAGGCAGCTCGCGCCACTGCTCGACGATCTGGTCGACGTACGCCTTCGGATCGAGTCCCTGTTCCTCGGCGACGCGGTAGACCTTCGAGGCGTTCTCGTCCGTGCCGGTGAGGAAGAAGGTCTCCTCGCCGCGTTGGCGGTGATGCCGGACGAACACGTCGGCGGCAATCGTCGTGTACGCGTGCCCGATGTGGGGAGCAGCGTTCACGTAGTAGATCGGTGTGGTCAGGTAGTAGCGCATCGACGCCAATGATACGAACACCCTTGCCTCGGCTTCTTCGGCGCCAAGAGCACGCGACCGCGACCGCGACAGCGGCGGCGAGCACGGCCAGTGCAGCTGCGGGACCGACGGGCACGCTGCGATGTGCGTCGGACAAGGTCACGGCGGCGACCGGGATCGCATCCGGCCCACGAAGGCGTAGAGGAAGCGCCGTCGCAGGCTGCGCGAAAGACGGCTGCCTCAGCGGTCGAGGCGGCGAGCTCGCCTGCGCGTTAGGCATGCGCGACCGTGCTTGGCGTGGCGCGTCACGGGCATGCGGACTCGCCAGTTTCGGCGCTGCAGCTGCCGTAGGACGGGGAGCCGCCTGTGTGGTCGCGACCACCTGCGTCTGAGCAACCGGCGCAGCGCTCCGCGCGAGCGGCCGGGGTGACTCTGGCACTTGGTGGGGTAGCGCCCGCGGCTGTGCGGTCACGGGATCGGGCGGCGGCGGATCGGCAGCCGGCGGCGCGGGCGGCGCCACAACGGCCGGCGGCGAGGGCGATCGAGCCGGCGAGGGCGACGGCGCGGGCTCGGGTTGCGGCGGCCGCGCGGGAGTGGAAGGCGGCGCGAGCGGCGGCAAGAAGAGCAACGGGTCGAGGTACCCCTGCGGGTCAGCCGTCCAGCGAATGCCGAGGTACACGTACGGGACCGAGAGCTCCGGCACGCCGCTCGGGCCGACCGTCGCCACGACGTCGCCCTCCGACACCGACGCGCCCCGCGCCACCTCCAGCGAGCCAAGGTGCAGCAGCGTGACCGAGTAGCCGTCGGCCGTCTCGATCGCCAGCGTCCTGCCGCCCGTCGGCACGGTCCCGGCGAAGGAGACGATCCCAGTCGCCGGCGCTACGACCGGCGCTCCGAAAGGCGCGCCGATGTCGACGCCCCGGTGCAGCCCCGCCGCGTACGGGTCGGAGCCGAAGCTGAACGCCCGGAGCACCGGGCCCTGGACGGGCCACGTCCACCCGCTCGCACTCGCCGGCGTGACAAGGGCCGCGGCTGCCGCGCACGCCGCCAGTCGCGCGAGGAGCGAGCCGATCTGTTGCCAGTCTTGCAAACCGCGGCCACGTTAGCAGGCGGTCGGCAGCGTTGTCAAATATGATTACAGCGACGAGCGATAGAGCCGGTTGCGCGGCGTACCGGTGAGCCGCGCGACGATGTCCGCGGCCTGCCGCCGGGGCAGCCCGCCGCCCACCAGCTCCGTGACAGCGGCAGCCCCTGCGTCGTCGTCGGCCTCCACGGCCGGCGTCGGGCCGAGCACGAGCGTGACCTCGCCTTTCACCGGCTCTGAAAACCGGGCCGCGAGCTCCGCAACGCTACCGCGGGCGACCTCCTCGAACCGCTTGGTCAGCTCGCGGCAGACCGCGGCCGGCCGCTCCGGGAACACGCGCGCGAGGACGCCGAGCGTCCGCGGTAGACGCTGTGGCGACTCGAACGCGAGCACCGGCCACGGCCAGCGCGCGAGCTCCTCGGCGAGCCCCAAAACCGCCCGCTCACCGCGAGGCAAGTAGCCGACGAACTGGTAGCGCTCGCCCACGAGACCGCTCGCGACAAGCGCCGTCTCGACCGCCGAGGGCCCCGGGAGAACGGTCACCGCCACCCCGGCCTCGAGCGCCGCCCGCACGAGCCTCGCGCCCGGATCGTTGATCCCGGGCAGGCCCGCATCGCTCACGAGCGCGACTCGCTCGCCGGCCTCGAGCCGCGGCACCAGCTCCGCGGTGCGCTTCGCCTCGTTGTGCTCGTGGTACGAGATCAGCCGGGCGCTGATCCCATGACGCTCGAGCAGCTGGCGCGTGTGACGCGTGTCCTCGGCCAGGACGACGTCCGCCTCCCCGAGCTCGCGCAGGACGCGCAGGGTCACGTCCTCGAGGTTGCCGATCGGCGTTGCGCAGACTGCGAGCGGCATCTAGCCCCCCGCGGCGAGCGCCTCGAAGGCGATCATCCCCGCGCCGATCGCGCCGGCGTCCGGGCCGAGCTGAGCCTGCACGATCCGCACGGTGTCGCGTCCGGGCGTCAGCCCGTCCTGTGCAAGCACTTCGCGCGCCGAGTCGAGCAGCAGGTCGCCGGCGCGCCCGAAGCCGCCGCCGATCACGACCACCTGCGGCTCGAACACGTTCACGAAGGTCGCGATCCCGGCGCCGAGGTAGCGGCCGATTCGGGCCAGGGCCGCGACCGCGTCGGGCTCCTCTCGACGGCCGCGGCTGACGAGGTCGTGCGCATCCGAACTCGGCCCGTAGAGCTCTTGGGCGACGAGACCGGCAGCCTTTCCGGACGCGAACGACTCGAGGTGCCCGCGCCCGCCGCAACCGCAGGGCGGGCCGTCGAGCTCGAGGACGATGTGGCCGAGCTCGGCGCCGCTTCCGGTCGCGCCGCGGTACGGCTTGCCGTCGAGGATCAGCCCGCCGCCGACGCCGGTCCCCAACGTGAGCATCACGACATCCGTCGCGCCCTTGGCCGCACCCGCGTGCCATTCGGCGATCGCCGCGGCGTTGCCGTCGTTGTCGATCCCGACCGGCAGGCCATGGCGCTCGCGCATGCGGTCGCGGAAGTCCAGCCCGGCGAGCGGGATGTTCACCGAGGCGACCGCGCGCCCGGAGCGCTGGTCGATCCGCGACGGGATCCCGAAACCAAGCGCCGCGATCTCGGGCTCGCCTGCGCGCAGCTCGTCGACCATCTCGTCGAGCGCGGCCAGGAGCGCATCCTGCGAGGAGCGCTCGGTCGGCAGCTCGACTCGCGCCTCGAGCGCGCCCACGCGCGTGACGACAGCGGCGAGGATCTTCGTCCCGCCGACGTCCACGCCGATGACCCGCGACCGCTCCAAAACTGCGGCGGTACCATACGCCGCCGGATGGCGACCCCCGGCGGAGAGAAGCCTTACCGCCTCTACCGCGGCGGCCGCCAGAAGGGCCGTGTCCCGGGCGTTGGGCGCCCGGAGAAGGCGGCGCCGAAGGCCAAGCCCGAGCGCGACGGGCGCAGCCGCTACCGCGGGCCCGGGCCGAAGCCGACCGCGCGAAAGCCTCGGCAGATCCGCTGGACCCGCGAGATCGCGATCGCGATCGTCCTGATCGTCCTCTTCTTCATCGTCTGGGCCGCCCTCGGCTACCTGGTCTTCCGCAGCGGCGTCTCCGACGCGAACAAGCGGCTGCCGCAGTCCGCGAGACGCGCGCTCACGCCGGATACCGGGAGCATGCTCTCGAGCCCGACCTCGATCCTGCTTCTAGGCACCGACCACTCCGCCGCGGCGGCCCGAGCCGGGGACCGCCACTCCGACTCGATCACGCTGCTGCACACCGACCCCGGCCACGGGCGGCTCTACTACCTCTCGATCCCTCGCGATCTGCGTGTCGACATCCCCGGCTACGGTGCCGCCAAGATCACCACGGCGTTCCAGGTCGGCGGGCCACGCCTCGCCGCACGGACGGTCGCGGCTTACACGTCGATCCCCGTCAACCACCTCGTGGTCGTCAACTTCGCGCAGTTCAAGGACCTGATCGACGCCGTCGGCGGGCTCGACATCGTCGTTCCGGGCCGGATCCAGTCGAAGTTCGACTGCCCCTACGGCACCGCGGCCCGCTGCACACGCTGGCCCGGCTGGCGCTTCAAGGCCGGCAAGCAGCACATGAACGGCCAGCGCGCGCTGATCTACTCGCGCGTCCGCAAGAACGCGCTCAACCCCGCCGAGAGCGACATCACGCGCGGGGAGCGGAACCAGGTCGTGCTGCAGACGCTGATGAGCAAGCTCGCGAGCTTCAACACCTTCATGCGCCTGCCGCTGATCGGCAAGGACCTGATGAAGCCGCTCGCGACCGATCTCTCGGCGAACGACTTCGTCGGGCTCGGCTGGGCGAAGTTCCGCGCGAAGCACACGCTGCACTGCCGGCTCGGCGGCACCTCGACCGGAGGAGACATCACGCCCAGCGAGGACAACGCGAAGGTGATCCTGATGGTGCTCGGGAAGTCGGCTCCCCAGCCGCCGGCGCCGACCGGCGACACGTACCCGCCGGGCTGCTTGACGGGGCGCTAAAGCTACGCTTCGGCGGCCTTCTTCGGCTCCTTCTTCTCTTCCTTCTTCCTCGGCTCGCCGCCCTCGCCGCCGCCGTCCTTTGAGGTCTCCGTCTTCCCGGAGCCGCGGCCGTAGTCGGTCGAGTAGAACCCGGAGCCCTTGAAGTGCACGGCGACCGGATAGAGCACGCGCTCGACGGGGCCTTCGCCGCAGACTTCGCACACCTCGGGCTGCGGGTCGCCGATGCGCTGGAACAGCTCGAACAGGTGCCCGTTCGGGCAGCGGTACTCGTAGATCGGCATCCGCTCGAAGCTTAGCGGGGTGGTATTACGACTCCCGCTCGCGCTCGAGCGTCTCGCGGTAGCACGGCGCATCCTCGAAGGCGGCGAGGCCGGGCTGGGTCGGGCGCGGTCGCGGGCGCTTGCGACGGACCGCGGCGAAGACGGCCGAGGCGCCCAGGAGCCCGCCGATCACGAACGAACGCAGCCGTCCAGATTGCGACTCCCGGTCCATGCCACGATTGTAGGGATGGCCCTCGTGATCTGCACTCTCGGCGACCTGCTTCTCGACGTGATCGTCCGAGCGGCCCAACCGCTCGCTGGGGGCGCCGACAGCCCGGTCGAGACGCGGCTCGCGACCGGCGGGCAGGCCGCCAACGTCGCCGCCTGGATCGTTGAGCTCGGCGGCTCCGCGCGCTGCATCGCGAAGCGCGCCGACGACGCTGCGGGCGAGCTTGCCCGGACGCTGCTGGAGGCGCGTGGCGTCGAGGTCGTCGGGCCTCAGGTGGAGGGCTCGACCGGTGTCGTCGTCGCGCTGGTGGCGGAGGACGGCGAGCGGACGATGGCGACCGACCGCGGCGTCTCCACGGAGCTGCGCGAGGACGAGCTCGACGCGCGCTGGCTGGAAGGCTGCGCCTGGTTGCACCTCTCCGGCTATGCGCTGCTCGCGGAGCCGATTGCGGAGGCCGCGCTCGCCGCGGCCCGGCTGGCACGGACGCGCGAGGCGCGAATCGCGGTCGACCTCTCGTCTTGGAGCGCGATCCGCGCCTACGGGCCTGAGCGCTTCCGTGCAAACCTGGACGCCGTGGCGCCTGATGTCGTCTTCGCGAACGAGCCCGAGTGGGAGATGGTCGGAGGCGCCTACGCGCTCGCGGAGACGGCGGTCGTGAAGCGCGGCTCTCGCGGGGTCGAGCTGCGGACGGCCGCCGGCGTCGAAGAGCATCGGCCTCCCGCGGTGGACGTAGTCGACACGACCGGCGCCGGCGACGCGCTCGCGGCGGGATTCCTCGTCGGCGGGATCGAGCTCGGGCTCGAGGCGGCGGCCCGCTGCGTCGGCCAGCTCGGAGCCGTGCCTTCGTGACGAAGCTCATACGCATCGCGCCGGAAGTGCAACAAGCGCTCGACGAAGGCCGCGCGGTCGTCGCGCTCGAGACTACGCTCGTCGCACACGGTTTCCCACCCGGGGTGGGGGTGGAGGTGGGGCAGGCGGCCGAAGCAGCGGTCAGGTCCGAAGGGGCCATGGCCGCGACGATCGGCGCGCTCGACGGCGTCGTGGCGATCGGCCTCGACGCGGATGAGCTCGCCCGCTTCGGAGAGGCCGGCGCGTCCGCGCGAAAGGCCGGCCCGCGCGACCTCGCCGCCTGTGTCGCAAGCGGCGAGCTCGGCGCGACCACCGTCGGCGGCACCCTCGCCGCGGCGCGACTCGCCGGGATCCGCTTCCTGGGCACCGGCGGGATCGGCGGCGTCCACCGCGGCTACGCGGAGCGGTTCGACGTCTCGGCCGACCTCGCGCAGCTCGCGCGCACGCAGGCTGTCATCGTCTCCTCCGGGATCAAGTCCCTGCTCGACGTGCCCGCGACCGCGGAGCTGCTCGAGACCCTAGGCGTGCCGGTGCTCGGCTACCGCACCGGCGAGCTGCCGCTCTTCTACAGCGCCGGCGGCGGCCCGCCCGTCTCGGCCCGGGTCGAGTCACCTGAGGCGGCGGCCCGAATCGCGTCCGCGCACTGGGAGCTCGGCGGCACGGCCCTCCTGCTCGCGCGCGATCCCGACGACGGCGTCGATGTGGAGCCGCTCGTCGAGGAGGCCCTTGCCGCCGCGGCCACGCAGGGGATCTACGGCCAGGGCGTGACCCCGTTCGTGCTCTCGTTCCTGCACGAGCGCAGCGGCGGTCGCACGCTCGAGGTGAACCGCGAGCTGATCGTCGCGAACGCGGCGCTCGCCGCCCGGGTTGCGGTCGCGGCTAGTCGGTCGTGAAGGACGAGAGGAACTCGTCGATCGAGAGCGCGGTCAGCGTCTGCAGCTTGGCGCTGCCGCGCGCGCCGAGCGCCACAGACACGCGCGCGATCGTCTCCGAGTCGGGCGCCTCGACGACGTTGACGAAGTCGAATGGCCCGAGGGTGGCCCACTGGTGCACGACCTTCGCGCCGAGCTCCTCGACGTCACGGTTGACCTCCCGTAACCGGTCGGGGTTCGCCTTCAGGGTCTGCACGCCCTGGGCGGTCAGGCTCGTGAGCATGATGTAGGTCGGCATCGCGGCTCCTTCGTCGGGGACCCGATGCTAACCGGGCCGCCTGGTCGAAGTAGAGCTGGCCCGCGCCGAGGAAGAGCAGCGGCGAGATGAAGACCAGCGAGACGAACGCGGCCGACGAGCGCGCGATCTGGCTCCCGCCTCGCAGCAGCACGAAGAGCATGGTGGCCGTCAGGAACGAGACGATCACCAGCGCCGCGAGCGAGCCGATCGCGTGGATCGGATCCGCGCGGGCGAGCTGGAAGCCGCGCCTCACCGAGTCGAGCGGCCCCCGGCCCTCGAGCAGCGCGGCCGGAATGGCCAGGCCGAAGAGTCCGAGCCAGATGACGGCGGGCAGGATCAGGAAGCTATAGAGGAAGATCGTGGGGACGAAGAGCGCCCAGCCGACGACCGCCGCCACGGCGATGCGCCGCGCCACCGGCGGCTCGTCTGCGGCGAGGAACACACCGCCGATGAACGACGCCGTCATCAGGAACGCGCCGGCCGTGAGCACGAACGCCAGGTCCCACCAGCCCGGGATGACCTTCACGCCGACGGCAGTCACCGCCGGCCCGAGCCCGAGCGCGAGCGACGGCCAGAAGCGCCGCCCATAGAGGCGGATCGACTCCGCGATCAGCTGCCCGATCGGCCGCGTCTCGTGCGGCAGCGGCGGCGGCAGCGGCTCGTTGGGCCTGGCCTTTCGCGCCATCAGGCAGCCGCAGGCTCGGCCGCGCCGGCCTTCTCGAAGACGAGCTCGCCGGCCTGAGCGTCCACGCGGATCGTGTCGCCCTCGGCGAACTCGCCCTCCAAAAGCCGCAGTGCTAGGGGGTTCTCCAGCAGGCGCTGGATCGCGCGCTTCAACGGCCGCGCGCCATAGGTCGGGTCCCAGCCGGCCTCGGCCAGCGTCTCCCGCGCGGCGGCGGTCAGCTCCAGGCGCAGCCCGCGCTGGGCGAGCCGCTCCTCGACGCGTCGCAGCTGCAGGCCGACGATCTCGGCGATCTGGTCCTTCGAGAGCGGATGGAACTCGACGATCTCGTCGATCCGGTTCAGGAACTCCGGCCGGAAGTGCTCGGTCATCGCCTCGGCCGAGCGCACGTTCGACGTCATGATCAGGACGGTGTTGCGGAAGTCGATCGTGCGGCCCTGGCCGTCGGTCAGGCGCCCGTCGTCGAGGATCTGCAGCAGCACGTTGAAGACGTCCGGGTGCGCCTTCTCGATCTCGTCCAGGAGCACGACCGAGTACGGACGGCGCCGCACCGCTTCGGTCAGCTGGCCGCCCTCGTCGTAGCCGACGTAGCCGGGCGGCGCGCCGACTAGTCGCGAAACCGTGTGCTTCTCCATGTACTCGCTCATGTCGAGCCGGATCATCGCGCGCTCGTCGTCGAACATGAACTCGGCGAGCGCGCGGGCCAGCTCGGTCTTCCCCACGCCTGTCGGCCCGAGGAAGACGAACGAGCCGATCGGCCGGTTCGGGTCCTGCAGGCCGGAGCGCGCGCGGCGGAGCGCGTTCGCGATCGCGGCGACGGCCTCGTCCTGGCCGACGACGCGCTCGTGCAGCCGCTCCTCCATGTGGATCAGCTTCTCGGTCTCGCCTTCGAGCAGCCGGTCTACCGGGACGCCCGTCCAGCGCGCGACGACCGTGGCGACGTCGTCCTCGTCGACCTCCTCCTTGACCATCGGCTCGAAGCCGTCCTCGCTCTCGCGCTCCTCGAGCTCCTTCTCGAGCGCGGGCAGCTCGCCGTAGCGGATCTCGGCGACGCGCTGGAGCTCGCCGTTCCGCTCCGCGCGCTCGGCCTCGTGGCGCAGCTCGTCGATGCGCCGCGTGATCTCCTTGACTCGTTCGAGCTGCTCCTTCTCGCGCGACCAGCGCGCGGCGAGCTCGTTGCGCAGCTCCTGCGCCTCGGCGAGCCCGCGCTCGAGCGGCTCGCGCACCTCCTTCGACTCCTTGGCCATCGCGGCGAGCTCGATCTCGAGCTGCCGCACGCGTCGCTCGGCCTCGTCCAGCTCGAGCGGCGAGGAGTCGATCTCCATCCGCAGGCGCGAGGCTGCCTCGTCGACCAGGTCGATCGCCTTGTCGGGCAGGAAGCGGTCGGAGATGTAGCGATCGGAGAGCAGCGCGGCCGCGACGAGCGCCGCGTCGCGGATGCGCACGCCGTGGTGGGCCTCGTAGCGCTCCTTCAGGCCACGCAGGATTGCGATCGTGTCGGCAACCGACGGCTCTCCGACGAGCACGGGCTGGAAGCGCCGCTCCAGCGCCGCGTCCTTCTCGATGCGCTTACGGTACTCGTCGAGCGTCGTCGCGCCGATCGCGCGCAGCTCGCCCCGCGCCAGCATCGGCTTGAGCATGTTCGCCGCGTCGACAGCGCCCTCGGCCGCGCCCGCGCCGACGATCGTATGCAGCTCGTCGATGAAGAGGATCAGCTCGCCGGCCGCGTTCTGCACTTCGGTGAGGACGGCCTTGAGCCGCTCCTCGAATTCCCCGCGATACTTCGAGCCTGCCAGCATCGCGCCGATGTCGAGCGCCCAGACGCGCTTGCCCTTCAGGCCCTCGGGCACGTCGCCGGCGACGATCCGCTGCGCGAGCCCTTCGACGATCGCGGTCTTTCCGACTCCGGGGTCGCCGATCAGCACCGGATTGTTCTTCGTGCGGCGCGAGAGCACCTGAATCACCCGTCGGATCTCCTCGTCGCGGCCGATCACCGGGTCGAGCTTGCCCTCCTCGGCCAGCTCGGTCAGGTCGCGGCCGAACTTCTCGAGTGCCTGGTAGGTGCCCTCGGGATCCTGGCTCGTGACGCGCTGCCCTCCGCGGACCGCCGTGACCTTCGCCTCGAGCTGGTCCCGCGGAACGACGTCGAGCGCGAGCAGCAGGTGCTCGGTCGAGACGTATTCGTCCTCCATGCGGCGCGCCTCGTCGAAGGCCTGGTCGAGCACGCGCGAGACCGCGGCGCTCACGCCGGGCTGCTGCTGCGCTCCTTCCGTCGACGGCTTCCCGCGCAGCGCGGCCTCGGCCTGCGCGCGCAGCGTCGCCGCGTCCGGGACGAGCTGCTGCGGCAGCTCCTGGTCGAGCAGCGCGAGCGTCAGGTGCTCGGGGTAGAGCTCCGGGTTGCCCAGGCGGCGCGCCAGCTCCTGCGCGGCAGCGACCGCCTCCTGCGATTTCAGCGTTAGCTTGTTGAAGTCCATCTGCGCTCCAGTTGCGTCGGGTCGTAGAGAACGAGGTCGCGGCGGTACTGCTTGTGCACGCGCTCGACCGCCTCGCGCATCTCCCGCTCGAGCCGCTCCATCCGGGCCTGCATCCGGGTGAGCTGCTCCTCGAGCCCGAGCACGGCCTCGACGCCCGCGAGGTTGAGCCCGAGCTCGCCGGTCAGACGCTGGATCAGGCGCAGCCGCTCGAGGTCGGCCTCGGAGTAGAGGCGCGTGTTCCCCGCGGTGCGCTGCGGGCGGACGAGGCCCTTCTGCTCGTACATGCGCAGCGTCTGCGGGTGCATCCCGACGAGCTCGGCGGCGACGGAGATCATGTAGCGCGGGCGATTGTCCATCAGGCCTTCCTCCGCGAGGCAATGACGGCGTAGGTCACGATCGCCCCGGCCGCGAGGGCGATCGCGATCCAGCCGCCGAGCCGCCAGAGGCTGAAGGCGCCGTGCCAGAGGACCAGCCAGAGGAGCAGCTTGCCGAAGCCGCCGATCTTCGCGAGCGCGAGCCCGCCCGCGGCAGCTCCGCCCGCCGCCGAGCCCCAGCCGACGCGCTTGCTGCGCTGTTCGGCGGTCTCCGGCTCGGGCGCTTCGCGAGCGCCCTGCTCGAGCAGCTCATCGTGCTTGACCATCAGCGGCGCCTCTCGACGAAGATCGCTGAGAGCATCAGCGCGACCCAGACCGCAGTGAGAACCCAGATGTAGCCGTGAAAGAACGCGTGCCTCGGGTCCCCGGGATCACGCCCGTTCAGCGCCTGCAACAGGAACGCGAAACCGACGCCTCCAGCCGCCAGAGCGAGCCACTTCGCAACGCGCATCAGCCGCCGGCCTTCTCGAGCTCCTCGAGCAGCTCGCGCTGCTTCTTGCTCAGCTTCTTCGGCACGGTCAGCTTGACGCGCGCGAGGACGTCGCCTCGGCCGGAGCCCTTCAGCTTCGGGGCGCCCTTGCCCTTCACGCGCAGGAGCGTGCCGTCCTCCGTGCCGGGCTTGACCTTCACGGTCACCGAGCCGTCCGGGGTCGGCACCTCGACCTTCGCACCGAGGGTCGCTTCGGGGTAGGTCACCGGCACGTCGACGATCAGGTCGTCGCCGCGGCGCGTGTAGACCTTCGACGGCGAGACGCGAGTGACGACGTAGAGGTCGCCCGCCCCGGCTCCGCCCCAGCCGGCCTCGCCCTTGCCGCGCAGACGGATCCGCGAGCCCTCCTTCACGCCCGCGGGGATCTTGACCGTGTAGCGCTTGGTGCGCCGCTCGCGGCCGCTGCCGTGACAGCGCGGGCAGGGATCCTCGATCACGGTGCCGTTGCCGCGGCAGCGCGGGCACGGCTGCTGCAGCGCGAAGAGGCCCTGGCTCTCGGCCTTCACGCCGCGGCCGTGGCACTCCGGGCAGAGCGTCGGCGCCGTCCCCGGCTTCGCGCCCGAGCCGCCGCACTCGCGGCAGGCGGTCTCGAGCTCGACCGGGATCGTCGTCTCGACGCCCTTCAGCGAGTCCTCGAACGAAAGCCGCACCTCGACCTCGAGGTCGCTCCCGCGCTGGCCGCGCTGCTGCTGGCCGCGGCCCCCGCGCGAGCCGAACATCCCGCCGAAGATGTCTCCGAGGTCGCCCAGATCGGCGAAGTCGAAGCCCTCGAAGTTGACGCCGCCCGGCCCGCGGCCGTTCGTCGAGCCGACGCGGTCGTACTGCTTGCGCTTGTCCGGGTTGGAGAGCACGTCGTAGGCGTGCTGGACCTCCTTGAAGCGCTCCTCCGCCGACGCGTCGCCGGGGTTCGCGTCCGGATGGTACTGGCGGGCGAGCTTGCGGTACGCCTTCTTGATCTCGTCCTGCGCAGCGCCCTTCGAGACGCCGAGCGTCTCGTAGAGATCCTTAACCGTCGCCATCGTCCTCCGGCTTCGGCGCGGCGATGACAACGCGAGCCGGCCGCACGACGCGGTCGCCCAGGCGGTACCCCTTCTGGACGACCTCGATCACGGTGCCCTCGTCCTCGTCGGAGGGCTGCGAGAGCAGCGCCTCGTGGATGTGCGGGTCGAACTGTCGGTCGGTCTCGACCTCGGCGAGGCCCTCACGCGCGAGCGCCTCTGCGAGCTCGCGGTACACGAGCCGCACACCTTCCTCCAGCTTTGCCTCTTCGTGCTCCTCGGCCGCGGCCAGCGCGCGCTCGAGGTCGTCGAGCACAGGCAGCAGCTCCTTCACCAGCCACTCGTGGGCCCGCGCGACCAGGCTCTCCTGGTCGCGCAGGAC
>JBBRYF010000014.1:0-55343 GCA_038237925.1 Gaiellales bacterium
AGATGTAGGGCTCCTCGATCCGGGCGATGTGATCGGGCGGCGGCAGGTGGTTCGGGTTGGCGATGTTGACGACCTCGCCCGTGCTGGTCGTGACCTGGTAGCTGACGCCCGGCGCCGTCGTGATCAAGTCGAGGTCGAACTCGCGCTCGAGCCGCTCGCGCACGATCTCCATGTGCAGCAGGCCGAGGAACCCGCAGCGGAACCCGAACCCGAGCGCCTGCGAGGTCTCGGGCTCGTAGAAGAGCGAGCCGTCGTTCAGCTTCAGCCGCTCGAGCGCGTCGCGCAGCGCCGGGTACTCGTCGGAGTCGGTCGGGAAGAGCCCGGCGAAGACCATCGGCTTGACGTCCTTGTAGCCGGGCAGCGGCTCTCCGGCGGGCTCGCGCTCCGACGTGAGCGTGTCGCCGACGCGCAGGCGGCTGACGTCCTTCAGCCCGGTGATCACATACCCGACCTCGCCCGCACCGAGCGCTTCGGCCGCCTGCATCGTCGGCGAGAGGAAGCCCACCTCCTCGGACTCGAAGCGTGTGCCCTGCGCCATCGCGCGCAGCGGCTCGCGGGCGCTGAAGGAGCCGTCGACGACGCGGACGAACGCGACGACGCCGCGGTACTGGTCGTAGGAGGAGTCGAAGATGAGCGCCCGCGCCGGCGCCTCGGGGTCGCCGGCCGGCGGCGGGATCCGCTCGACGATCGCGTCCAACACCTCGGCGATCCCGTCACCGGTCTTCGCCGAGATCCGCAGCACGTGCTCCGGCGTATCGCCGACGAGCTCGGCGATCTCCGCGGCCGCGCCTTGCGGGTCGGCCTGCGGGAGGTCGATCTTGTTCGCGACCGGCACGATCTCGAGGTCGTTCTCGATCGCGAGGTAGGCGTTCGCGACGGTCTGCGCCTCGATCCCCTGCGCCGCGTCGACGACGAGCAGCGCGCCCTCGCAGGCCTGCAGCGAGCGCGAGACCTCGTAGGTGAAGTCGACGTGGCCGGGGGTGTCGATCAGGTTGAGCTCGTGGCCCTTCCACGTGACGCGGACGGCCTGGGCCTTGATCGTGATCCCGCGCTCGCGCTCGAGGTCCATCGTGTCGAGGACCTGCGCGCGCATCTCGCGGCCGGTGACCGTGTCGGTGAGCTCGAGGATGCGATCGGCCAGCGTCGACTTCCCATGGTCGATGTGGGCGATGATCGAGAAGTTGCGGATGTGGTGTTGGTCCATGCGAGCTCAGCCGGCGGCGCGGCGAGAACGCAACGATAGCAACGCCCTCAGCTCACGAACTCCCAGCAAACGGCAGGAAATTCCGTACATGACGAAGCCGATGGCGATCGCGGTGAGCAGCGAGCCCGCCTGGCCGCCGGTCGAGCGGCCGAGGGCGTGGTCGAGCACGCGCCAGACGCCGTAGGCGGCTCCTGCCAGGGCCACGGTCGCGACGGTGATCTTCAGGAAGGCGCGCGCGCTCTCGCCGAACTCGATCCGGCCGAGGCGGCGGCGGAGGAGCTCGAGCAGCGCGGCGGTGCCCGCGATGTTCACGACTGTCGTCGCGAGGGGGATCCCCCAGGTGCCGAAGCGGTAGAAGGCCGCATCGAGCGCGGCGTTCAGGGCGAGGTTCGCGAGCGCGACCGCGGTCGGGATCCAGGGCGACTGGAGGCTGAAGAACGCGCGGTTGAGCAGTAGCATCGTGCCGTTGAACGTCAGCCCCGCCGCGAAGGCCGCGAGCGCCGCGGCGACGACTGGCGTCTGGTGCGGGCCGAACTGGCCGCGCTGGTAGAGCAGGCGCACGATCGGCTCGGCCAGCACCGCGGAGAGCGCGCTCGCCGGGACGAGCAGGAACGCGATCTGGCGCAAGCCGAGGCCGACCATGTGGCGGAAACCGTCCAGATCCCCGCGCGCGGCGAGCCGCGACAGCGACGGGAACAGGACCGTCGCGACGGCCACGGAGAACATCCCCTGCGGGAGCATGTAGACGCGAAAGGCCTTGTCGATCGCGCTCGGCGCGAGGTTCGGGTCGATCAGCCGCGACGCGAACAGCGAGTCGACGACGAGGTTGAAGTTGATCAGCCCGAGCCCGATCGTCACCGGCACCATCAGCGTGAAGACCTGGCGAACGGCGGGATCGCGCCAGTCGAGCACCATCTGCAGACGTCCGTCGCGCCCGCGCAGCCAGGGCAGCGGCAACAGCACCTGGATCACCGTCCCGACCACGATCGAGGCCGCGTAGACGTAGAGCTTGGCGTCGATCGTGTGGGCGTGCGGGACCCCGATGACGAGCCCGACGATGATCGCGATGTTCCAGAAGACCGGCGTCAGCGCGGGCACGGTGAAGTGCTCGTAGCTGTTCAGAATCCCGACGATCACGCCCGAGATCCCGAGCAGCGCCACGATCGGGAAGAGGACGCGCGAGAGCCCGATGGCGAGCGCGCGGTTGCCGCCTGGGTTGCCGAACGGCGCGATCACGAGCGGCGCGAGCACGATGAACAGCGCCGTCAGCGCGCCGAGGCCGAGCAGCATCAGCCAGAAGAGCGTCGAGGCGACGCGCCAGGCGCGCTTGCGCTCGCCTTTCTCGAGCAGCTCGCTGAAGACGGGGACGAACGCCGACGAGAGCGCAGCGTCCGCGACGAGCGACCGAACCAGGTTTGGCACCTGGAAGGCGATCGTGAAGGCGTTGATCGGCCCCCGGACGCCGAAGTAGTACGACGCCACCACCTCGCGGACGAGGCCGAGGATGCGCGACAGGCCGGTGGCGAGCGCGAAGATCGCCGTCGACCACGCCAGCCGCCGGCCGCGGGCCGCGGGTTGCTCGTCCACGGCGCGAGTATAGGAACGGCCTCCGCCGGACCCGCTTCCGCGGGCGGCTGCTACGATCGCGTCGCCCGCGCAGCGGGCATTTTCACGCTATGCCGAACATCAAGCAACAGAAGAAGCGGGTCCGGACCGCCGCCGCCGAGCGGCTCGAGAACCTGCGCTACGCGTCGACGGTGAAGACCCTCACGCGGCGGCTGAACGCGGCCGTGAGCGACGGCGACAAGGTTCGGATCGCGGAGGAGCACAAGGCGCTCGTCCGCTGGATCGACAAGGCTGCCGCCCGTGGGGCGCTACACCGGAACGCCGCCGCTCGGAAGAAGTCGCAGGCCGCGAAGCTCGTGTCCGGCGGCCCGGCGGCCTCGAGCTAGACGTTCGCCGCTGCAGGCGTGCCGCGGGTAATGTCCACCAGCGTGCGCGCGAACTCGAGCTCGCCCGGGAGCCTGCTGCCGCCCTTGAGGGCCCAGTCGAGCGCCGCGAGGCTGACGACCGCGTCGCCGAGCTCCTCGGGGCTGAAGTTGCGAGCCTGCTCGTACAGCTTCTGGACGTAGAAACGGTTTCGCTTCAGCCGCTCGGCACCGGCGGCCGGTGGGACGCCCTCAGCGTCGAGCGCCTGGCACTCGCGTACGCGGCCGACGTGGTTGGTGAGGAGGCCCGCGGTGCGCAGGAGCACGTCGCGGGACGCATCTCCCGAGCGTTCGACGAGTCGTTCGCTCGCGGCCAGCACGCCAGCGACGTCGCGACGGCCCCAGGCGTCGGTGAGGTCGAACGGCGGCGCTTCGGCCCGCGCTGGGACGAGCTCCGCGACCTCTCTTTCGCCGATCCGCTCCCCCGCCGCCCAGGTCGTCAGCTTGTCGACCTCGGTCAGGAGCTCGTCCGCGTTGTCCCCGGCGAGCTCGACGAGGGCAACGGCGGCGTCGCGGTCGATCACCACGCCGCGCTCCTTGAACTGCTGCTCGACCCACTTCGGCAGGTCGGCCTTGGTGCTGCGACCGCGCGTCGGCAGGTCGTACGCGAGCACCTCGCCGGCCTTCGCGACGGTCTTGGCCAGCGCAGAGTCGCGCTTGACTTCGTGACCGAGCAGCACGAGCACCGTCGTCGGCGACGGTCGCTTCAGGTACTCCTCGACCGCCTTCAGGTCCGCCGCCTTCCAGCGCTCGACGCTGTCGACGACCACGAGACGGCGCTCGACCGTGAAGAGGCCCATCGCGTTGCACGCGGCCGCGACGTCGTCGCCGCTCGCCTCGTGCGCGGTCAGGTGCTCGGTTGCGTCCTCGCCGACCCGGTCGCGGAGCCGGCGCAGCGCGCGCGTCACCTTCGGCCGGTCGGTTCCGACGAGGAGGTACGCGGAGAGAAGCTCAGCCACCGGCGCCAAGCATAGGCGGCGATCGCACCCCCGACGAGGAGCAGTTCGACGAGCGAGCGGCCGGAACGGACCTGGGCTCCCGGGGTGCCGCCGATCACCCGCGCGCAGGCGGCGAGGTAGGCAGCACACCAGCCATTGAGCCAGGCGAGAGCGGCGGCTGCCGGAGGCGAAATGAGCCCCGCGAGGGCGGCGGCGAACGCGAGGGCCAGGAGCGGCGCGACCGCCGGCGCGGCGAGTGCGTTCGCGGGGACCGTCAGCAGCGGCACGGCGTGGAACTGGAGCCAGAGGATGGGCGCCGTCGCAACCCCGCAGGCCGTCGAGACCGCGAGTACCCCGGCGAGCCTGGCCGAGACGGGGTAGCCCTCGAGCAGCCGCAGCAGGCGCGGCACGAGCAGGAAGATCGCGGCAACGGCAGCGAACGAGAGCTGAAAGCCCGGATCCAGGAGCGTGTACGGGTTCCACGCGAGGAGGACGAGCGCGCCGAGCAGGAAGAAGTGCCAGCGGTCGACAGCCCGCGCGGCAAGCCAGGCGAGCGAGACGAGGGCACCCGAGACACCGGCGCGGATCACCGACGGCTGAGCACCGACTGCGAGCACGTACCCCGCGATGGCGCCGAGTGCGCCGATCTCGCCGAGCCAGCGCGGAATGCCGAGCAGCCACGCGAGCGCGAGCGCACCGGCGGCGACGAGCACCACGTTCTGCCCCGACACGGCGAGCAGGTGGTAGAGGCCCGAGGCACGGAAACGTTGCCGCAGGCCCTCCGAGAGCGACCGCTCGTCGTCGAGGACGACGCCCTCGACGATCCCGCGCCGGTCCCCGCGCAGGCCAGGGGCGATCGAGCCCGCGAGCAGCGCGCGCAGCCGGTCAGCCACGCCGCCGAGCCCGCCTCGCCGACCGATCATCCGCCAGCGATCGGCGCGGATTACGACATGAACGCCGTGGTGCCTGAGCCAGGTTGTCTCGTCGAAGCCGTTCTTCGGCGGGCGCGGCAGGCGCACCGTCGCGACGGCTTCGATCAGGGCCCCCTGAGGCGGAGAGCGGCCGAGCGGCAGTTCGAGCAGCACCGCCTCGCGGAAAGCGCAGCCGACCGAAGCGCCGCACCTGTGCCGGGACGCGGAGCTCGAACCGCGACCGGCGAGCGGGCGCGGTCACGGCGAGCACTGTCCGCTCGGACGTGTCGACGCGCGCGAGTAACTCGCTGCGATCCAGAGCGTCGAGGCGCGCGCTGCCCCACCACCAGCCCACGAGCACGACCGCGGCCAGCAGAGGCAGTACGCGTGAGCCGTCAGTGGACGCCGCAGCAACGGCGCCCAGCATTGCGGCTGCGCAAAGGGCGAAGAGTGTCGAGCCGCGCGCGAGGTTCGCCCCGGCCAGCCCGAGGCAGAGGGCAGCGACGTACCGGTGCGGCTGGGCCGGCGCGCCGCTCACGGGACGACCAGGTCTCGAAGCTGCTCCAGCCGCTTCGGTCCGATCCCGGGAACGGCGTCGAGCTCGTCGACGGACGAGAACGCGCCGTGCTTCTGTCGATAGTCGAGGATCTTCTGCGCCGTGGCAGGCCCGACTCCGGGGAGCGTGTCGAGCTGTTCGAGCGTCGCCGTGCTCAGCTGCACCGGCGTGGCCGGCGCTCCCGGCGAGGCCGGGCCGCCGCCGGCCGGCTGTCCGGGAGCGCCGCGCCGCGGCACGACCACCTGCTCCCCGTCAGCAAGCGGCGCCGCGAGGTTCACCTGCGCCAGCTCGGCCTTGCCGGTGGCCCCGCCCGCGCGGGTGAGGGCATCCGCGATCCGCGAGCCCTGCGAGAGCCGGTACAAGCCCGGCCGCCGCACGGCTCCGACCACGTCCACCACCCGCGAGGACGGGAGGCCGGTCACGCCCGCCTGCGCGACCGGCGGCGGGGGGAGAGGCGCCGCCGGCGTCGTAGTGCCTGCGCCCAGGACGAAGCGCCCGAGGAACAGGATCAGGACGAGCGAGCCCGCGGCGGCCAGGAGCAGCCGCCGCCGCTGGATGAGGAACTCCGGCATGGCCCGAGCGTGCCCGGAAAAGCGTCACGCGTGTGTGACCGCTTTGTCACCGAAGTGGAACGAATTCGGCACACAATCGACACGGTCTTGGCACACTCTCGTGCGAGCGGCGCAGGTACCGTCCCAAACCCCCTCCCACCCAGGGGCGCGCGTGAACAAAATACCCGTCGGCGCCGGCGGCCGAGATCTTCCTGGAGCGCCTAGACCACGAGGTTGACGAGCTTCCCGGGCACGACGATCGCCTGGCGGATCTCCTTGCCGTCCAGCTGCGCCTGCACGCGCTCCGAGGCCTTCGCCCGCGCCACCAGCGCGTCCTCGGACTCGTCCGCCGAGGCTTCGACTCGGTCGCGCACGCGGCCGTTCACCTGGATCACCAACTCGAAGGTCTCCCGCCGCAGGTGCGACTCGTCCGCGACCGGCCACGGCTCTTCCCAAAGCCGGGAGTGCCCGAGCGCCTCCCACAGCTCCTCCGCGACGTGCGGCGCGTAGGGCTGGATCAGCGAGACGGCCGTCTCGGCCGCGAAGCGCGCACCAGGCGCCGACGGGTCTCGCCCCAGCTCGTTGATCAGCTCCATCACCGCGGCGATCGGCGTGTTGAAGACGAAGCGGCGGCCGATGTCGTCGCCGACCTTCGCGATCGTCTCGTGCGCCTTGCGCACGAGCGACGCACCGTCCGCAGCCGCCACGTCACCCGCGGCCGCCTCGTGCACGATCCGCCACAACCGCCGCAGGAAGCGCGCGATCCCCTCGACGCCCTCCTCGGTCCAATCCATGTCCTGGTCGGCGGGCCCGGCGAAGAGGATGTACAGGCGCACCGCGTCCGCGCCGTACATCTCCGCCAGCTCGTCCGGCGCCGTCACGTTCCCGCGTGACTTGGACATCTTCGTGCCGCCCTGCCGTACCCAGCCCTGGTGGAACAGCCGCTGGAACGGCTCCCTGAACCCGACCAGCTCCAGCTCGTTCATCACCTTGACGAAGAAGCGCGAGTACATCAGGTGCCCCGTCGCATGGTCGATGCCGCCGATGTACTGGTCGATCGGAGCCCAGAAGTCCGCCAGCCGGCGCGCGAACGGCTCCTGGTCGTTTTCCGGGTCGCAGTAGCGGAGGAAGTACCAGGCCGAGTCGACGAAGGTGTCCATCGTCTCGGCCTCCCTCGTGCCCTCAGCCCCGCAGCGCGGACAGGGGACCCGCAGCCACTCCTCGTTCGAGGCCAGCGGCGGCTTGCCCTTCGGGCGATAGTCCTCGACCTCCGGCAGGATCACCGGCAGCTCGTCGTCCGGCACGGGCACGATCCCGCACTCGCCGCAGTAGACGACCGGGATCGGGCAGCCCCAGTAGCGCTGGCGCGAGAAACCCCAGTCGCGCAGGCGGAAGCTGACCGCCGGGCGACCGCGGCCCCGGTCGCCGAGCCACTCGACGATCGCCGGCCTGCCCTCGTCGACCGGCATCCCGCTGAACTGCGCCGAGTCGACGAGCACGCCCTGCTCCTCGTCGATCACCTGCGTGACCGGCAACTCGAACCGCTCGGCGAATGCCCCGTCGCGCTCGTCTTGGCCGGGCACCGCCATCAGCGCGCCTGTTCCGTACTCCATCAGCACGTAGTCGGCGACCCAGACCGGAATGCGAGCATCGGTCGCGGGGTTCGTGGCGAAGAAGCCGGTGAAGACCCCGGACTTCTCGTCGGTCGCGCGCTCCTCGACGCGCTTCGCCATCGAGGTGCGCACGTACTCGCGGATCTGGTCACCGTTCGGCGAGCGCTCGACCATCGTGTCGACGAGCGGGTGCTCGGGCGCGAGCGCGAAGAACGTGGCGCCGAAGACGGTGTCCGGCCGCGTCGTGAACACGGGCACGTCGACGTCCAGCTCGTCGATGCGGAAGAGCAGCTCAGCGCCCTCGGAGCGGCCGATCCAGTTGCGCTGGATCGTCTTCGTCCGCTCGGGCCAGTCGATCAGGTCGTGGTCGTCCAGCAGCGCGTCCGCGTAGGCCGTGATGCGGAAGAACCACTGCTCCATCTTCCGCGCCTCGACGACGGCTCCGCAGCGCTCGCACTTCCCGTCCACGACCTGCTCGTTCGCGAGCACCGTCTGGTCGTTCGGGCACCAGTTGACCGGCGCCTCCTTGCGGTAGGCGAGCCCCTGCTCGAGAAAGCGCAGGAAGAGCCACTGCGTCCAGCGGTAGAAGGCGGGGTCGTGAGCGGCAATCACGCGGTCCCAGTCGATCGCCCAGCCCAAGCGGCGCATCTGGCGTTCGATGTTCGCGATGTTCGACTCGACGATCTCGCGCGGGTGGCCGCCCTCCTTGATCGCCGCGTTCTCCGCCGGCAGGCCGAAGGAGTCGTAGCCCATCGGCCGCAGGACGCGCAGGCCATTCCGGCGCTGGAAGTGCGTTACGACGTCGCCAAGCGTGTAGTTCAGGACGTGCCCCATGTGCAGATGCCCGGAGGGATACGGCAGCATCTCGAGCATGTAGTACTCGCCGTTCGGGCTCGCGCCGGGCGGCGGGTTGTCGACGTAGAAGGCCCGCGCGTCCTCCCAGACTCGCTGCCATTTCGTCTCGATTGCCTGCGGGTCGTACGTGTCCAAGATCGCCTCCAGAAACGAAAAAGCCTCTCGAACGAGAGGCTGCGGGAACCGACGCGGCCGGGGCCGCGGTGTTCCCTGCTCTACTCGAGAAGCTGCTTCATCCGCTTGGACTTTAGCATCGTTGCGTCGAAATCAAGGAGGAGCGATGGCCGCGTACACCAAGGTCAACCTGAAGAACGACGTCGAGGACCAGGCCCCGAACTTCGGGCTGGAAGGCAAGATCGAGGCGCGGATGGCACGCGTGCCGCTGGAGCTGGAGCACTCGGGCGTCAGCTACCATCGCCTGTCGCCGAACTACCGCCTGCCCTTTGCGCACAGCCACAAGACGCAGGAGGAGGTCTACGTCCTCCTTAGCGGCAGCGTCCGGGCGAAGCTCCAAGACGAGGTCGTCGAGCTGCGCCCGTTCGACGCGCTGCGGGTGTCGAAGGAGACGGTGCGCTGCTTCGAGGCCGGCCCCGAGGGCGCGGAGATGCTGGCGATCGGCGCACCGCACACAGGCGCCGGCGACGCAGAGATGGTGAACGACTGGTGGGCCGATTGAGTTGAGCCAGCCGCGCTGGGTCGACGAGCTCGACTGGGGCTTCGGGTGGATCTCGCGGGAGCGCCCGCAGCTCCAGTTGATTTCGCACGCGCTGCTCGCCGGCGGAGGCGTCTGGGTGATCGACCCGACCGATGGCGACGGCGTCGAGGAGCGAATCCGTGAGCTCGGCGAGCCGGCCGGCGTGATCCAGCTCCTCGACCGGCACAACCGCGCCTGCGCGAGCCTCGCCCAACGGCTCGGCGTGCCGCATCACGTCGTGCCGTTCGGCGCCGTCGGCCCGTTCCAGGCGATCCCCGTCGTGCGCAGGAGGCGCTGGCAGGAGTCAGCGCTCTGGTGGCCGGAGCAGCGCGTGCTCGTCTGCGCTGACGCGCTCGGGACGATCCCGCACTCCTTCACCCTCGGCGGCGAGAGGCTCGGCGTCCACCCGCTCCTGCGGCTCGCGCCGCCGCGGCAGCTCGGGCCGCTGGAGGCCGAGCACGTGCTCTGCGGTCACGGCGCGGGCGTGCACGACTGCGCGGCCGAGGCGGTGAGGGAGGCGCTGGCCGGTTCGCGGCGGCGGCTGCCGCGGCTGCTGCTCGAGCTTCCGGCTCTCCTTCGCAGCCGCTGACTACGATCGGGCGCGTGTTGGCGCTCTTCCCCGAGACCGCGACCGTCGATGACGGCGAGCTCACCGTCGGCGGGATCGGCACCGCGAACCTGGCCGAGCGCTTCGGCACCCCGCTCGTCGCCTACTGCGAGGCGACGGTGCTTGCGGCCACGAGGGCCTACCGCGCGGCCGCGCCCGACGCGCTGCTGCTCTACAGCCTGAAGGCGTTCCCGAACCTCGCGATCCTGCGGCTGCTCGCCGCCGAGGGCTTCGGCGCGGACGTCTCGACCCTTGGCGAGCTCGAGTTCGCGCGCCGTTCCGGCATTCCTGGCGAGCGGATCGTCGTGCACGGGAACAACAAGAGCGACGAGGAGCTGCGCGCGGCGTCGGAGGCCAGCGTGCGCTTCGTCGTGCTCGACGCGCTCGACGAGGGCGGACGCGCGGCCGCGGCCGGTGTGCGGCGGGTGCTCGTGCGCGTTACACCCGGCATCGAGGCCGACACGCACGAGGCGATTCGCACCGCGCACCACGGCTCGAAGTTCGGGCTCCCCCCGGAGCAGGCGCTCGAGGCGATCGGGGCAGCGCGTGCTGCAGGTCTCGAGGTCGAGGGCGTCCACCTGCACATCGGCTCGCAGCTGCTCGACCCGCAGGCCGGGCTCGAGACCGTCGACTGGCTGGGCGGGTTCGTCTCCCGCTGCCGGGACGAGCTCGCCTGGGAGCCGCGCGTGGTCGATCTCGGGGGCGGTCTTGGAATCCCCTATGTCGAAGGCGACGACCCGCCCCCGGTCGGCGACTTCGTCTCCACGCTGCTGCGCCGGCTCGAGGCGGCGTGGCCCGGCGAGCCGCCGGAAGTGATCCTCGAACCAGGGCGCTCGGTCGTCGGCCACGCGGCCCTGACGCTCTACCGCGTCGGCGTCGTCAAGCGTGCGAGCGATGAGGTGACCTACGTGGCGGTGGACGGAGGCATGTCCGACAACCCGCGCCCGCAGCTATACGGCGCGCAGTACACCGCGCTGCTGGCGAATCGTGCGGCCGAGGAGCCGAGCGGCACGTACGACGTCTGCGGCAAGCACTGCGAGTCGGGCGACGTGCTGATCGAGGGAGCGCGCCTGCCTGAGCCGCACCGCGGCGACCTGCTCGCGGTGCCGGGCACGGGCGCCTACACCCTCTCGATGGGATCGAACTACAACGGGGTCCCGCGGCCGGCGGCGGTGCTCGTCGCGGACGGGGAGGCGCGCCTGATCCGCCGCCGCGAGACCGTCGACGAGCTCCTCGGTTACGAGGAACCGAGTAGCTAGGCTCAGCGCGATGGTGCGCCGGCTCGACAGGCTTCCCGGGATCGTCCTCGTCAGCGTCGCGGCCGCGATGTGGGGCCTCGACGGGTTGATTCGAAAGCCGCTCTCCGACTCGACCTCGGCCTACACGATCGTCTTCGGCGAGCACGTAGTGCTCGTCGCGCTGACCGCGCCGTTGCTCGTCGCGGCCCTCACCGCGCTCTGGCGCGCAGGGCCGGCCTACGTCGCAGCGGGGATCGCGATCGGCGCAGGCGCGTCGGCGATCGCGACGATCCTCTTCACGAAGGCGCTCTTCCACGGCGACTTCATCACCGTCGTCGTGCTCCAGAAGGTTCAGCCGCTGATCGCGGTACTCGGCGCCTGGCTCGTGCTCGGCGAGCAGCCGCGCCGCCGCTTCGCCTGGTTCCTCCTCCCCGCGCTCGCGGGAATCTGGCTGATCGCCCTGCCGCACCCGCTCGAACCGCACGCACACGGCCTGACGCCGATCGCGGAGACCCTGGCCGCGGCGTGCCTCTGGGGGCTCGGCACGGTCTTCGGCCGCTTTCTCGGCCGGCGGCTCGCCTTCGAGCACGTGACCACGGTACGCTTCGCGCTCGGTCTCGTCGCGAGCGCTTGCGCGCTTCCGATCGTCGGGGCGAAGGCGCTCGCCGGCGCGCACGACAGCTTCTGGATCGCGGTCCTCGCGCTGGTGACCGGCCTGTTCGCGCTAGGTCTCTACTACTACGGCCTACGCCGCACGCCCGCGCTGCTCGCGGCCCTGGGCGAGCTCGCCTTCCCGGTCACCGCTGCCCTCGTCGGGATCTACGTGTTCCACAGCTCACTGCGCTGGACGCAGTGGCTGGGCGTCGCCGTCACCGTCGGCGTGATCGGCCTGCTGCCGGTACGCCGTGGCGACCTGGTTCGACTACCGGCGAGCCCCGAGCCGGGCCTCGCGACTACCTGACGCGGAACAGCCCTCCGAAGGAGACCCAGTGCCCGTTGTGGTAGCGCTGGAGCTTCGACTGGTCGAGCGGAAAGTGGTCGCCTTTGCCCGTGTGAACCGTCATGCCCGGCAGCAGGAAGGGGTCGTTCTTGATGTTCAGGCTCGTGGCCGCCTTCATGATCGTGGCCCGGGTTGGGTTCTTCCCCGCCTTCTTCAGGGCCGCGACGAACGTGTGCGCGACGGACATGCCGTAGACCGCGTAGACGTCGTTCGGGTTGCCGCCCTTGAAGCGCTTCATGATCGAGCGGTAGAGCTTCGAGCCCGGGTCGTTCTTCCAGTGCGCGTCGGTCGGGTCCTTGAGGAAGACGATCGAGATCGAGCCCTCAATCTGCTTCTTGCTCGTGCCGGCGGCGGCGAGGCCCATGATGTTGGCCGCGCTCGAGACGGCGTTCACGTAGACCTTCGGCCGCCAGCCCAGGTGGTTCGCGTACACGTACGACTGGATCGCGAACTGCGGCGTGGCGAAGACCATCAGGGTGTTCACGCGCGCGGCCTTCAGCTTCGCGATCTGCGAGCGCACGTCCGGATCGGTGACGTCATAGCTCTGCTTCGACTTGATCAGACCGGCCTTCTTGCCGAGCCCGTTGCGCAGGCCGGCGAGCAGGTCCTTGCCGTAGTCGTCGTTCTGGTAGAGGACGCCGACGCGGGCTTTCGGGCTCGTCTTCGCGACATAGCGGCCGTAGATCGTCCCCTCGGCTCGGTAGTTCGGCTGGTACGCGATCGTCCATGGGTACTGCTTGTAGTCCTTGCCGAAGGTCGTCGCACCGCTCGCGGCGAAGAGCTGCGGCACCTTGAGCGCGTTCAGGTAGGAGCGCGTCGCGAGGTTCTGCTCCGTGCCGAGGCTGTTGAAGACCGCGAAGACCTTGTCCTGCTGGACGAGCTCGCGTGTCTTGTCGACGGTCTTGGACGGGTCGTAGCCGTCGTCCTTGTAGATGTACTTGATCTTCCGCTTGTTCACGCCGCCGTGAGCGTTCACGTAGCGGAAGTACGCGGCCGCGCCCTTGGCGACCGACTGGTACGCCGACGCAGGCCCACTCAGCGGCGTCGTGCCGCCGATCAGGATCTGCGACGGCGTGACGCCGGTCTCCGTGGTCGCTCCGGAGGCCACCGTCGCGACCACGAGCGCGCCGGCAGCACACAGAATCAGCTGAAGCCTCCTCGACATCCCCTCTAGGGACGAAGGTATAGCCGCGATGTTAGGGGTCTGGCAAGGCGCCGCAGCAGGCCGCCGGCACCGGTTGGCAGCAGCAGCATCACCAGGATGATCGCGGCGCCGTAGACGAAATCGGGCACGCCCTGCGCGCTCGAGAAGTGGGTCGAAATGTCCGGCAGGTACTCGACGAAGAAGGCGCCGAGCACCATCCCCGGCAGCGAGCCGAGCCCGCCGACGACGGTGCCGACGAGGATCAGGATCGAGAGCAGGAACGTGAACGAGAGCGGGTTCACGATCTCGCTCTGGATCGCGAGCAGCGAGCCGGCGACGCCCGCGTAGACGCCGCTGAGCGCGAACGCGAGCGTCTTCGTGCGCGCGAGGTCGATCCCGGCCGAGGCCGCGGCGACCTCGCTGTCGCGCACCGCGCGCAGGGTCCGGCCGAAGCGCCCGCGCACGAGCAGCCACGCCGCCACGAACGCGAGCAGGCCGATTCCCCAGGTCAGGTAGTAGAGGAAGTGGTTCTGCGTCATCGAGTGACCGAAGACCGTCACCGTCCCGCTGAGACCGGTCACTTGCAGTGGCGCGCTTTCGAGCAGCCGCAGGCCCTGGCTGCCTCCTGTCAGGCCCGAGAACTTCTTCAGCAGCGACGGGACCGCGACCGCGAAGGCGAACGTGGCGAGCGCGAGGTAGAGGCCCGAGAGCCGCAGCGCAGGCAGTCCGATCAGGAAGCCGACCAGCCCGGCGGCGACGCCTGCGAGCGGAATCGTCCAGACATCGCGCCAGTGCTCGTGGACGACGAGCGCGGCGGTCGTGTAGCCACCGATCGCCATCAGCCCGCCGTGGCCGAGCGAGATCTGGCCGGTGTAGCCGGTGAGCAGGTTCAGGCCCACGATCGCGATGAAGAAGACGCCGGCCTCGGCCAGGTTCCGCGAGTGGAAGTCGCTGACGAAGCGGGGCGCCACCACGTAGGCGGCGAGCACCACGGCCGCGAGGACCAGCCACAGCCCGATCCCAGGCGTGCGGCGCCGCATCAGACCCTCCGCTCCGCCACCCGGCCGAAGAGCCCGGCGGGCCGGACGAGCAGGACGCCGAGGATGACCGCGAGCGCCACGGGGAGCCGGAGCTCGCTCCCGACCCAGTTGACGTAGGTGCCGATCAGGTTGATCAGCACGCCCAGCAGCATCGTCCCGACGACCGCGCCGAGGAGGCTGTCGATCCCGCCGAGCACGGCCCCCGCGAACGCGTAGAGGAGGACCGGCTGCATCAGGTTCTGGTCGAAGCTCGCGAGGGCCGGCGCCGTGAGCATCCCGGAGACCGCGCCCATCGCGGCGGCGAGGCCCCAGCCGAGGGCGAGCATCCAGCTCACGCGGACGCCGACGAGCCGGCTCGCCTCCGGGTTCAGCGCGGCCGCGCGCGAGGCGAGCCCGAGCTTAGTGAAGCGGAAGAAAAGCCAGAGCAGAGCGACCGCGGCGAGCGAGACGCCGATCGTGCCGAGGTCCTGGATCGAGAAGGCGACACCGGCGACGGTGATCGGCCTGGTTGAGAAGGCATTCGGCAGGCTGCGCGTCTCCGGTGTCCAGATCCAGCGGGCGGCGCCGTTGACGAGGAAGAACAGGCCGAGCGTCACGATCACCACGGTCAGCTGGGGCGCGCGCTCGACCGGCCTGATCACCGCGCGCTCGATCGCCACCCCGGCTGCGAACGAGATCGCGATCGTGAGCGCGAATGCGCCCCAGTAGGAGAGCCCGTGGTGGACGAGCGACCAGGCGATGAAGGTCGAGAACATCGCCATCTCGCCCTGGGCGAAGTTGACGACGCCGGTCGAGCGGTAGATCAGGACGAGCGCGACGGCGAGCGTGGCCCAGACGCCGCCCGAGGCGAGACCGATCACGACCTGCTGGGCGAGCTGCGTCCAGTCGAAGGCGAGCAGCATCAATAGCCCACCGAGCCGCCGCTTGCGGCGGCGGCGTCAGGAAGCGCGGGCTTTGCCTGCGCTTCCGTCTGAAATGACCGGTCGACAGTCACCATGGCTCAGTAACCGAGATAGGAGCGTCTGACGGCGTCGTCCTTGCGCAGGTCCGCGCTCGCGCCTTCGACCGCGATACGGCCGACCTCGAGCACGTAGGCCCGCGAGGAGGCTTCGAGCGCGAGGGCCGCGTTCTGCTCGACTACCAGCACCGCCAGGCCCTGCTGCTCGTTCAGCTCGCGAACGATCCGGAAGATCTCGGCAACGACGAGCGGCGCGAGGCCGAGCGACGGCTCGTCTAGAAGCAGGAGCCGCGGTCTCAGCATCAGCGCGCGGGCGAGGGCGAGCATCTGCTGCTCGCCACCGCTGAGGGTGCCGGCCCGCTGGGCCGCTCGCTCCCCGAGCCGCGGGAAGTAGCCGAGCACGCGCTGCTCGTCCTCGGCGACGCCCTGGCGGTCGCGGCGGGTGTAGGCGCCGAGGCGGAGGTTCTCCCGCACGGTCAGCTCGGTCAGCGTGCCGCGGCCCTCGGGCACGTGCGCGATCCCGGCGCGGGCGATCGCCTCGGGCGAGCGGCGGGCGATACTCTTGCCCGCGAACGCGATGCGGCCGCCGCGACGGACCGTGCCCGAGACCGCGCGCAGCGTCGTCGTCTTGCCGGCCCCGTTCGCGCCGAGGACGGCCACGGCCTCGCCTTCGTCGACGCGCAACGAGACGCCGTGCAGCGCCGAGACCGGCCCGTAGCGCGCGGTCACGTCCTCGAGCTCGAGCAGCGGCTCAGGCAACGGCAGTCCCAAGGTAGGCCTCGATCACTTTCGGGTCTCCTTGCACTTCCTGCGGTGCGCCGCTCGCGATCAGCCGGCCGAAATCGAGCACGTGGACACGGTCCGCGACGCTCATCACGAGGCCCATGTGGTGCTCGACGAGCAGCAGCGTCAGCTCGAAGTCCTTGCGGAGATTCCGGATCAGCTCGCCGAGCTCCGCGACCTCCTCGTGGTTGAGGCCGCCGGCCGGCTCATCGAGGAGCAGGAGCCGCGGCCCCGCTGCGAGGGCGCGCGCCAGCTCGACTCGCTTGCGGGTCCCGTACGAGAGCTCCGCGGCGGGCCGGTGCGCGAGCTCCGAGAGCCCGACGTAGGCGAGCAGCTCGCGCGCGCTGCGGCCGCGCCGCGCGTGCCGGCCGACGAGAACGTGCTCGAGCACCGTCATCGAGGCGAACAGCTCGACGTTCTGGAAGGTCCGCGCGATCCCGCGGCGGACGATCCGGTGCGGCGGCGTGCGCAGCAGGCTCTCGCCGTCGAAGGCGATCTCACCCTCGTCCGGGCGATAGAGCCGCGTGATCAGGTTGAACAGCGTCGTCTTGCCGGCGCCATTCGGCCCGATCAGGCCGACGATCTCTCCCTCGGCGACGTCCAGGGAGACGTCGTCGACGGCGACGACCCCGCCGAACCGCCGCGTCACGTGCTCGACAGAGAGCAGCGCCACGGCCGAGGACTCTACGGCGCGAGCCGGGCCGACTCCAAGTAAACAGACTGTTAGTCGCCGCTCAGGGGGGCTGCAGGTCGGCGGGGTTCGTTACCGGTCGCTGACAGGCGAAGCGCTCGCAGACGTACACGGCGGGCTTGCCGTCGAGATAGTCCTTGCCCTCGAGCAGCGGCACGCCGTTCGCGGGGCCGAAGGCCACGACCGCGTTCGCGTCGAAGGGCTCGAGCGCGGCGCGCGCGACGGGGCTGTCCACCGGGCCGACGACCGCGATCTCCTTCGGCGTCGCCAGGTAGAGGTCGAGCGCGTTCAGCGCCCACGCGAACTCGGTCGGCCCGCGCGAGAGGCTCTCGCCGAGGAGGCGCAGGACGCCGACGGCACGCCGCTCGAGCTCCGCATCGCCGTAGATCCGCGCGAGCCGCAGGAGGACGTACGCGAGCATCGAGTTCCCCGAGGGCACCGGGTGGTCGAACAGGTCCTTCCTCCGCGCGACCAGCTGCTCGCCATCCGCGGGCGCGAGGAAGAAGCCGCCGTGCTCGTCGTCCGCGAAGAGCTCGACTGCGAGCGACGCCAGCCGCCGCGCCTCCTCGAGCCAGCGCAGCTCGCCCGTCGCGACGTGCAGCTCATAGAGCCCGTGCGCAACGTTCGCGTAGTCATCGAGGAAGCCGGCGCCGCTCGTGCGGCCGTCGCGGATGCTGCGATGGAGCCGGCCGCCCTCGTCGGAGAGCGGGCCGAGCAGGAACTCGCCCAATGCGCGCGCTTCGTCGATCCAGTCGGCACGCTCCAGCCGCCGCCCGGCCTCGGCCAGCGCCGCCAGCGCGAGGCCGTTCCACGAGGCGATCGCCTTGTCGTCCAAGCCCGGCTGCGGACGCTGCGAGCGAACCTCGAGCAGCCGCGCCCTCGTCTCGGGGTCGAGCGAGCCCCGGAGCACGAAGCGGCCGTCCTCGAACGGCTCGAACAGCTCCTCGGGGGCGCCCTCGCCCGAGGCCCACGAGTAGGTGAGGCCCTCGACGCCGTCGGTGTCGGCGTCCTGCGACGACGCGAAGCCGCCGCTCTCGAGCCGGAGGTCGCGGAGCAGGTACTCGACGGTCTCCTCGACGACCTCGCGGTAGCGCTCCCGGCCGGTCACGAGCCAGCCGTGCAGGTAGGCGGGGACGAGCAGCGCGTTGTCGTACAGCATCTTCTCGAAGTGCGGCACGAGCCAGCGCTCGTCCACCGAGTAGCGATGGAAGCCGCCGCCGACGAGGTCGTACATCCCGCCCGCGGCCATCGCGTCGAGCGTCCGCACGGCCGTCTCGGTCTCCCCCCGGCGGAGCAGCAGCTCGAGCGCGGAGGCCGGCGGAAACTTCGGCGCGCGGCCGAAGCCGCCCCACTTCAGGTCGCTCAGCTCCTCGAGCCTACGCACGGCCTGAAAGAGCAGCGACTCCGTGAGCGGCTCGGAGGACGGCGAGCCCGCCGCGGCCTGGTGCAGCGCGTCCACGAGCACCTCGGTCCGCCGCGCCACGTCTTCGCGCCGCTCGCGGTAGAGCTCGGAGACGGCGAGGAGCACCTGCTGGAACGACGGCAGCGCGTGCCGCGGCTCCGGCGGGAAGTAGGTTCCGCCGAGGAATGGCTCTCCCGCGGGGGTAAGGAAGACCGTGAGCGGCCAGCCGCCGTGGCCGGTCATCGCGACGACCGCGTCCATGTAGATCCCGTCGACGTCGGGGCGCTCCTCGCGGTCGACCTTCACGTTCACGAAGCGCTCGTTCATCAGCGCCGCCGTCTCGGCGTCCTCGAAGGACTCGTGCGCCATCACGTGGCACCAGTGGCAGGCCGCGTAGCCGACGGAGAGCAGGATCGGCTTGTCCTCCTCTCGCGCGCGAGACAGCGCTTCCTCGCCCCACGGATACCACTCGACCGGGTTCTCGGCGTGCTGCAGGAGGTACGGGCTGGTCTCGTCGGACAGGCGGTTCACTCCGGCCTACGCATCGCTTGCGATGCGTAGCCTCAGGATGGGCGGCTTCGCCGCGCATCCGTCTGAAACGACCGGTCGAGCCGGTGGCCGGTGACGACCCACGCCAATAGGCTAGCCCTCGTGGTTGAGCTGGAAACGAAGCGGCTGCTTTTGCGCGCGCCTGTTCCGGAGGACGCGGAGGCACTCGCGCCGATGTACGCCGACCCCGAAGTGATGCGCTACGTCGGCGACGGGCGCACGCTCACCCGCGCGGAGACGGAGCGCTCGGTGCGGCGCATGATCGAGCGCTGGGAAGCCGACAGCTTCGGGCTCTTCACCACGGTCCGCCAAGAGGACGGCGCGGTGATCGGACGGGTCGGCCTGCTCGTCTGGAACACGGAGACGTGGGAGCCGACGACGCGCTCGGCTGCCGACGGCGGCCCGACCGAGGTCGAGGTCGGCTATACGCTCGGCCGCGACTACTGGGGCCAGGGCTACGCGACCGAAGCAGCCGGCGCGGTGCGCGACTACGCCCTCGGCGAGCTCGGCGCCGACCGGCTGATCGCGCTGATCATCCACGGCAACACCGCGTCCGAGAACGTGGCGCGCAAGCTCGGGCTCGTGCACGAGCGCGACATCCTGCTCGGCCCCCGCGAGGCGCAGCTCTTCGCGCTCGACGCATGAGCGAGATCCGCGACTTGCTGAGGCGCACGGCCGAGCTCGCGGCGGACTACCTCGAGAGCCTGGACGAGCGCCCGGTCTTTCCTCGCGTCGAGCCGGAGCAGCTCCGAGAAGCGCTTGGCGGCCCGCTGCCCGACGGGCCGTCTGCCCCCGAAACCGTCGTGGACGAGCTGGCGTCCGCCGCGGAACCGGGTGTCGTCGCCATGGGCAGCGGCCGCTACTTCGGCTTCGTGATCGGCGGCGGGCTCCCGGCCGCGCTTGCGGCGGACTGGCTCACGTCCGCCTGGGACCAGAACGCCGGCCTCTACGCGGGCGGACCCTCGGCCTCCGTGGTCGAGCAAGTCACTGGCGAGTGGCTCGTCGACGTGCTGGGGCTGCCGGCCGAATCCTCGGTCGGGTTCGTTACCGGAACGCAGATGGCCCACGTCACGGGCCTCGCCGCGGCACGCCGGCACGTCCTCGATGCGGCCGGGTGGGACGTTGGCACGAAGGGTCTCACGGGCGCTCCGCCGATCCAGGTGCTGGCCGGCGAGAAACGGCACGCGACGGTCGACCGCGCGCTACGCCTGCTCGGGCTCGGGGCGCCGGAGATCGTTGCCGCCGACGATCAGGGACGGCTTGAGCCGGGAGCGCTACGCCAGGCGCTCGGCGACGGGCCGGCGATCGTCTGCGCACAGGCCGGCGAGGTGAGCACCGGGGCCTTCGACCCGCTTCCGGAGATCGCGGACGCCTGCGAGGCCGCCGGCGCGTGGCTTCACGTCGACGGCGCTTTCGGGATCTGGGCCGCGGTCTCGCCGCGCCTGCGCCACCTCGTCGCCGGCCTCGAGCGCGCGGACTCCTGGACGACCGACGCGCACAAGTGGCTGAACGTGCCCTACGACTCGGGCATCGTCCTCTGCCGCCACCCGGAGTCGCACCGCGCCGCGATGACGACCAGCGCGTCGTACCTGATCCAGGACGAAGGGGCTCGACGCGTGCGAGACCAGGTCGACTGGGTACCGGAGTTCTCGCGCCGCGCCCGCGGGTTCGCCGTGTATGCGGCGCTGCGGTCGCTCGGGCGCAGCGGTCTCGTTGAACTGGTGGAGCGGTGCTGTGACGGTGCCGCCCGGTTCGCGTCAGCGATCGCCGGGGTCGAGGGCGTCGAGCTGCTGAACGACGTCGTGCTCAACCAGGTGCTCTTCCGCTTCGACTCCGACGAGCGCACCGACGAAGTGCTGCGGCGAGTGCAGGAGGACGGCCGCGTCTGGATGAGCGGCACGACCTGGGCCGGTCGCAAGGCGATCCGCGTCTCGGTCTCGAACTGGCAGACCGGCGACGAGGAGATCGACCTCGCCGTCGACGCTTTCCGCGACGCCTACGCGAAGTTGCCGGCGCGGTAGAGCTGGCCCTCGAGCTTCCGGCCGAAGATTCCCTCCAGCCACTGCGAGATCGCGATCAGCGCGTCGAGGTCGACCCCGGTCTCGATCCCTTCGCGCTCGAGCAGGTAGGCGAGGTCCTCGGTCGCGACGTTGCCGCTCGCGCGCGGCGCGTAGGGGCAGCCGCCGAGTCCGCCGACCGACGCATCGAGCAGCGTCGCGCCCGCCTCGAGCGCGGCGAGCGCGTTCGCGTAGCCCGTGTTGCGGGTGTTGTGGCCGTGAAAGCCAGCGGCGCCGGAGCGGGTGATCAGCTCCCGCACTTCGCGTGGCGCTGCCACGCCGATCGTGTCGGCTAGAACGACCTCTGCCCGATCGAAGCGCGCCGCCAGCTCCGCGACACGACCCGGGTCGACGTGGCCCTCGAACGGGCAGCCGAAGGCGACGCTGATCGTCACGGTCGCGGGCTCCTCACTAGCAGCGAGGATCCGCTCGACGCGCTCGACCGCCTCGTCGAGCGACGCGTTCCCGTTGTGCCGATTGAACTCCTCGGTCGCGCCGAAGGTGACGTTCACGCGGTCGAGGTCTGTCCCCCGGAACCGCTCGTACCCTTGCTCGTTGAGGACGAGCCCGGAGTACTCGATGCCCTCGCGCCGCTGGATTCCCGCGACGACGTCCTCGGCGCCCGCCATCTGCGGCACGCGGTCGTCGCGCACGAAGCTGACCGCCTCGATGCGCGGCAGACCCGCGGCCGCGAGGCGGTTGACGAGATCCGCCCGCGTCGCCGGCTCCAGCGCCTCGGCCTCGTTCTGGAGGCCGTCGCGCGGGCCGACGTCGCAGAGCGCGAGGGTCAACCGTCGAGGCCGGTGGCTTCGACGTGCTCGGGCGTGATCCGCACCTTGACGCGCTGCTCGCTCGGATCGCGCCACGGGTACTCGTCCTTGCCGAGGTACTTCTTGGCGAGCTTGTCGATCTGCGCGTCCGCGCCCTCGGTCGTGATCTCAGCCGTGCCGCTGACGGCGACCCACTTGTACGTGTTCTCGGGATCGACCACGAGCACGGAAACGCGCGGGTCGTTGCGCAGGTGCTTCTCCTTCGCGCGTCCGGTCGCCGTGTTGAAGCTGACCTCGTCGGTGTCGGTGTCGACCCAGACGATCGTCGAGTGCGGCGACCCGTCCTGGCGCAGGGTCGTCACGGTGCCCACGTAGGGCTGCTCGAGGAACTCTCGTGCCTTGTCGTCCAGCGTTGCCATCGCTCTCCTTTCGCTCTCCTCGCGTAGGCTAGTCACTCGATGGGAGTTGCCGTTCTGGTCGGTACCCGCAAGGGGCTTTTCGTTCTCACCAGCGACGAAACGCGCCGCGACTGGACGGTCGAAGGACCGCATCTGACCGGCTGGGAGGTCTTCCATACGATGCGCGACCCGCGCACCGGGATGCTGCACGCAGCGACGAACAACTGGGTCTACGGCGCGACCGCGCACCGCTCGTCCGACCACGGCGAGACCTGGGAGCGGGCCGAGGGGATCGGACTCCCGGAGGACAGCGGGCTCACCTGGGAGAAGTCGTGGCACGTCGAGCCCGGGCACCCGGACGAGCCGGAGACGCTCTTCCTCGGCGGCACTCCGGGCGCGCTCTTCCGCAGCAGCGACGGCGGCTCGAGCTGGGATCACGTGCAGAGCCTGACCGAGCATCCGACGCGCGAGAGGTGGAACCCCGGGGCCGGCGGTCTCTGCTGTCACTCGATCCAGGCCGACCCGTCCGATCCGCAGCGCCTCTACATCGCGATCTCGGCGGCCGGCGCGTTCCGCAGCGACGACGGCGGCGAGACGTGGGAGCCGAAGAACCAGGGCGTGGCGGCGGACTTCTTCCCGGACGACAACTTCCCCGAGGTCGGCCAGTGCGTGCACAAGCTGCTCCTGCACCGGGCGCGGCCAGAGCGCCTGTGGCAGCAGAACCACTGCGGCGTCTATCGCTCGGACGATCGCGGCGACAACTGGGAGCGGCTCGAGGGCAACGGCCTGCCGAACGGCTTCGGGTTTCCCCTCGCGCTCGACCCGCATGACCCGGACGTCGCGTACGTCGTGCCCGAGGACGGCGCGGAGAACCGCGTCACCTCCGACGGGCGGCTGGGCGTCTATCGCACCGGCGACGGCGGCGCATCATGGGAGCTGCTCGAGGGCGGCCTGCCACAGCAGGCGTGGCAATCGGTCATGCGCGAGGGAATGAGCTTCGACCAGCTCGACCCGGTCGGGATCTACCTGGGCACGCAGAGCGGCTCGGTGTGGGTGTCGCCCGACCGCGGCGAGGAGTGGCTCGAGGCGGCGAGCTACCTGCCGACGATCCTCTCGGTCGAGGCCTGCGAGTGGTAGTCGTGCTGCTGCCCTCGCTGCTCGCGCGCGAGGCCGGCGGCGAAGGTCGGTTCGAGCTCGAGGCGGGGACGGTGAAGGAGGCGTTGCTGCAGCTACCGGTACGCGACCTGCTCTTCAACGACCGCGGTCAGCTGCGGCCACTCGTGAACGTGTACGTCAATCGCGCGCAGGTCGACGGGGTCGAGGGCGCGGTCGGCGAGGAGGACGAGATCCGCCTCGTCGCCGCGGTCGCCGGCGGCTAGCGTGCCGGCGTGGATGGCTGGGAAGCCTGGCAGCACCAGACGAGCGACGGCGCCGTCGAGTCGGAGCAGCGCGTCGCCCTCGACCGGCCGGTAGTCGAGTTCTCGACCACAGGCGCCGAACGCCTCGGCCGCGCGTACTGGCGCGAGGTACGGCGGCTCACGGGCTCGCTCGTCCGCCCGCGCGAGCGCGGAGGGGCGCTCGAGCTGCGTCTGCTCGGAGGCGGCCCCGTGCTGCTGCGCTTCGGGCAGCCGACCCTCGAGGCGAGCGACACCCGCGCCTTCTGCAGCTACCCGATCCAGGGCGGCCTGCTCGCGAGCTGCGCGGCCGGCGAGATCGCATTCGAACAGACGTCGGGGTCGATGCGCTCGACGATCCGCGGTTTCTTCCCGCGGCTCGCTGCGCGCGAGGGCGAGCTGGACTGGACCGGCGCGCTCTACAACCAACTGCAGAGCCGCGCGCACGTCGCGATCAGCCGCCGGTACTTCCAACGCTTGATCGCCGAGGCACCGAAGTGAAGGTCGTCGTCTTCGGCGCGACCGGCACGATCGGCCGACCACTGCTCGCCGCTCTGGCGAAGGAGCACGAGGTTGTCGGCGTCTCGCGGCACGAGCGGGACGCCAGCGATGGCGTCACCTGGGCGGTTGCCGATGCGACCGACCCCGACTCCGTGGCGCGCGTGCTCGAGGGCACGCAGGTGGCCTACTACCTCGTCCACTCACTCGGCGCCGCGGACTTCGAGGCGCAAGATCTGCGCGCGGCGGAGACCACCGCCCGCGCGGCCGAGGCGGCGGGCGCCGAGCAGCTCGTGTACCTCGGCGGCCTCGGCGACGACTCCGCCGACCTCTCGCCCCACCTACGCAGCAGGCGTGAAACCGGCCGGCGACTCGCCTCCACCTCCGTCCCAGTCACCACCCTGCGCGCCGCGATCGTCGTCGGCCGCGGGAGTGCCGCCTTCGAGACTGTGGTTTCCCTCGTCGACCGCCTCCCCGCGATGATCACGCCGCGCTGGGTGACCACCCGGACGCAGCCGATCGCGCTCGGCGACGTCGTCGCCTACCTGGCAGGCGTCTCCGGCGTCGAGGCGGCGCTCGGCCAGGACTTCGACGTCGGCGGTCCCGAGGTGATGACCTACCGCGAGATGATGGAGCGGATCGGGAGCCTGCGTGGCAAGCGGCCGTTCATCGTCGAGGTGCCGCTGCTGACGCCGTACCTCTCATCGCTGTGGCTGCACGTCGTCACGCCGGTCAAGGCGGGCGTGGCCCGACCGCTGATCGAAGGCCTTCGCAACGAAACGGTCGCGCGCGACGACCGCATCCGGGAGCTCGTCCCGCTCGAGCTGACCTCGTTCGACGACGCCGCGCGCGAGGCGCTGGCCGAGCGCTAAGCCAGGGCGCGGCCGCGCGTCTCGCGGCCGAAGATCGCAGCCACCACCCCGCCCGCAGCCATCACGATCGCGACGAACGTGAGCGACCACGTCGTGCTGCCGGTCGCGTCCTTCAGGTGGCCGAAGATGTACGGCCCCGAGATCGCAGCCGCTTTACCGACGCCTTCCATCAGGCCGAACGCGCTCGAGCGCAGCCGCGTTGGGAACGTCTCGGAGGTGTACGGGTACACGGCGCCCCAGGCGCCGAGGTTGAAGAAGCCGACGAAGAACAGCGCCGTGATGTAGACGCTCGACGTGTCCGCGACGGCGAAGGCGTAGGCTGAGACGCCGCCGAGGATCAGGAAGGTCGCGAGCGTCGGCTTCCGCCCCACGCGCTCGACGAGCCAGATTGCCGCCGCGTAGCCCGGAAACTGCGAGAGCGCGCTCAGCGTCAGCAAGAGGTAGACGTTGACGGAGAAGCTCTTCTCGGCCTGCAGGACGAACGGCAGCCAGAGGAAGAGGCCGTAGTAGGAGATGTTCAGCGCGATCCAGACGAGAGCGGTGGTCACGGCGCGGCTCCGCAGACGCTCGGAGAGCAACTCGCGCATCGACGAGCGCGGCTCCTCCGGCGCGCTCAGCTCGCCCGGCTCGACGTGACGGCCGGTGATCTCGCTCAGCACCTCCGCCGCCTCCTGCGTGCGGCCCTGGCGCGCCAGGAAGTACGGGCTCTCGGGAAGTGACCGGCGCACGACGAAGGCCAGCAGCGCGGGGAAGCTCGCGGCCAGGAAGAGCCAGCGCCAGCTCCAGGCGCCGCCCACGTTGTGCCCGATGAAGACCCAAGAGAGGCCTGTCGCGACGAGCAAGCCCACGGGCCACCAGAAGTCGAGGAAGACGAGCAGCCGCCCGCGCCGCTGCGGCGGCAAATACTCGGTGAGCATCGACGGGTCGACGACGAGCATCCCTCCGAGCCCGAGGCCAGCGAGGAAGCGGAGGCTCATCACCGACCACGGCCCCCACGCGAGCGCCGTGCCAGCCGTGAAGAGCGCGTACCAGAGGATCGAGTACTGGAAGATCGTCCGCCGCCCAATCCGGTCGGCCAGCCGCCCGAGCGTGAGCGAGCCGACCAGCGAGCCGGCGAGCGCCGCGCTGTTGACGAGCCCCTGCATGCGCCCGTTGAGCCCCCACTTCGCAGCGAAGATCGGCGCCACGAAGCCGACGAGCAGGATCTCCATCGCGACGAACGTCCACGCGGCCCCAGTGATCAGGATCGCCTTCTTGTGAAACCGCGACAGGCCGCCCTCACGGAGGACCTGCTCGACGTCTCTTACCGGGATCGCAACGTTGGCTGTCGTCATCTTCGGGTAGTTTTAGCCTGTGGGGCGAAAACCTCGGCGGGAGTCTACCAGCCAGCACGCGGCGCACGTCACGCTGGCCGTCGTGCTCCAGGTGCGCGACGGCCGCCTGCAGGTGCTGCTCTGGCAGCGGGCGCGCGAGCCGTTCCTCGGCGCGTGGTCCGCCCCGGGCGGCTACCTCGAGCAGGACGAGACGCTCGAGCAGTCGATCCGCCGCCACCTCGCCGACAAGGTCGACGTGCGGGAGCTCGAGCACCTGGAGCAGCTCGAGACGCTGAGCGACCCCGGCCGCAACCCGCGCGAACGGGAGCTCGCCACCGCCTACCTCGGGCTCGCCCCCACCGACGTCGACCCGGCCGTGCCCGAGGACACGCGCTGGCACGCGGTCTCGCGGCTGCCGGAGCTCGCCTTCGACCACCGCGCGATCGTGCTCGCGGGCCGCGACCGCTTGCGCGCGAAGCTGTCGTACACGAACGTCGCCTTCGCGCTCGCCCCGCTGGTTTTCTCGATCTCGGAGCTGCGCGAGCTGTACGTCGCCGCGCTCGGGCACGAGGTCTCGGCGACGAACCTCCAGCGGGTGCTCCTGCGCCGCGGCGTCCTGGAGCCGACCGGCGAGCGGCGAGAGCCAGGCCGCTCGGGCGGACGGCCCGCCGCCCTCTATCGCTTCCGCACACGGCGGCTCGAAATCACCGACCAGTTCGCCGTCCTGAGACCCCCCGCCTGAGGGATGCCTCCGTCCTCGCGGCTCCCTACGGTGCGGGCGACGGGAAGGAGGAAGGGTCGTGGGGCGTTCTTTCTATGGTGGCCTCGTGGTGGCGGCAGCCGTCGTACTCGCGTTCGTCGCGGTCGCGCTGACGATGGCGTTCAACGGGGCGTAGACTCCGGGGGGTGGGCATCGGCGACTGGCTCAAGAAGCTGCGCGGACGCGAGGACGAGCGCGCGATCGAGCAGGTGCAGGACCGCCAGTTCGAGACGCACGACGAGCGGCACGCGACCGAGGACTACGAGGGCCTGGTCGCGGACGAGCGGTCCGGCCGCGCCTTGCATGAGCCGAACGTCGAAGACGCCGAGCGCTTCGCGGACGACACCTAGCTAGGAGGGTTTGGCGGAACGCTGCCCGCTCCCGAGAGCATCGCCAGTGTTTCGTCAAGCCCTCCTCCTAGCGCCGCGGTCAGCCCGTGACGGTCACGCGCACGGTCTGCACCGCGTTGTTCGCGTAGCCGCCCAGGTTCCACAGCGGCTCGGCCGGCTGCTCGTTGCCGGCCTGGTCTCGCGCGCGGGAACAGAGGACGTGCTCGCCCGGTTCCGCGTACCAGCGGAAGCTCCAGCCGCGCCAGGCCCACGGATCGCCCTCGGGTTCGAGCTCCGCGGGTGCCCAGGTAGCGCCGCCGTCGGCGCTCACCTCGACCGCATCGACCGGTGCAATCCCGGACCAGGCCCGGCCTTCGAGGAGGACCTCCCCGACGGCGACGGTGCGGTCGCGGGTCATGAACTCCGGGATCCCGGGCGGGATGAGCAACGAGCGCGGCTGCATGCGAGACAGCGGGGCGCCCTCCTCGTCCTCGGTCTGCCGCAGGCGGTAGCCCATCACGTTCTGGAAGCCGGTGAAGGGTTCGTCGAGCAGGTCGATGCGGTCGAGCCACTTCACGTTCGTCATGCCGTACCAGCCGGGCACGACGAGCCGCAGCGGGAAACCGTGCTGCGGCGGCAACGACGCGCCGTTCATCTCGTACGCGAGCAGCACCTCGTCGCGTAGCGCGTCCTCGAGCGGCAGTGCTCGCTGGAAGGCCTGCTCTTCCCCGCCCTCGACTCCCCGGTCGAGCCCGGTGAAGAGCACCTCGACGGCATCGCCCATGCCCGCCTCTTCGAGCAGCGGCCGCAGCGGCGCCCCACGCCAGCGAGCAGTGCCGACGGCCTCCAGCAGCCATGGCTGGCTCACCGGCCGGGGCTCGAGTTTCGCGCGCCCGTTGCCCGCGCACTCCATCGTCACCGCCAGCTCCACGGCCGGCCGCCCCCGCAGCTCCTCCAGGTCGAGTACGAGCTCGCGCTCGCCTCGGACACTCAGCCGCCAGGATTCCGGCTCGACAACCGGCACGTCGTAGTGGATCAGCAGGTAGTGCAGGCCGACCGGGGTGATCGGGTAGCGCAGCGCCTCGAGCGGCATGCCGTGGTTCCGCGCGGCGAGCTGCAGCTCCTCGAGGCTGATCCCCTCCACGCGCTCAGCCTACTGACCCTCACGGCGAACACGTGCCAGTGAGCCGGGCCTTTCGCGAAGATAGGCCGACCGGCCCATTGACGCCCTTGCGCCGGATCCCCGAGGCTTGCGTGGTGAGCCAGACGCAGATCCTCCTTTGGTGCATCGCACTGATCGTGCTCGAGCTGAACCACCTGAAGTGGATCTGGTGGACCTACTGGGAGTGCGCGAAGTGCGGCCGCAAGCACAAGGACTGCGGCTGTGGCACCAAGTGGATCATGTTCCTCTAGGGAACGCGTTCATTTCTGGTTCCACTGGTTCGACCGGGAGGCGACCTCGCGTTAGGGTCGCCGCATGGCGGCCCTTCACCCCTCTGACCGCGCGCCGGGCCTGCTCCTTGGCGCAGACGTCGTCCCCGACGACGGCCTCGACGTGACGGTCGCCTGAGCGCGCGCTAGCCTCCCGCCCGTGATCGACCCGGAGCTCGCCGCCGTGCTCGCCGCCCTTGCCTTCGGAGTGCTGCTCACCCTCCCGGGCGTGCGCAGCGCCGCTCGGCGGAGCGAGCGCTTCTGCTCGACCTGCGGCCGCCGCGTCCTCCTCGGCGAGCGGACGTGCGACTGCGACTGATGCCTGAGCTGCCGGCCCGGCACGACCTGGTCGTGTTCGCCGGCTACTGCCTCGCCGCCGGGATCTACATCGCGATCGGCGTCGCCTGGGTCGACTTCCTACTCTCGTTCTGGGTCGGGCTCGCGTACCTGGCCCTGACCGCGTGGCTCGTGCCGGCCGCGGTGCGACGGCTGCGATGAGCTGGGCGGCACACGACCTCGAGCCCTACGCGATCCAGCGGCACACGAAGCTGAAGCTCGCCTTCGTCCCGCTGCTGCTCGGCTCCTACTCGCCGGACATGATGACCAAGTGGTTCGTCTACGGGATCCATGTCGGGCCGTGGGAGCTGAAGGCCTCGGATCCCGCCAAGTTCCACCGCGGCTGGCCCGGCTTCGGCTTTACCCACTCGTTCGTCTACGGGGCCGTGATCGGCCTGATCATCTGGAAGGTCTTCGGCAGCAAGCTGTGGGGTGTCAGCTTCCTCGTCGGCCAGTTTGCGCACGCGCTCACGGACACGGGCGACACCGTCGGGACGATGCTGCTCTTCCCGTGGACGTTTCACTTCCACCTGGGCGCCTGGGCGTACGCGGGCCAGACCGGGCGCATGACGGACGCCGCCGCGTACTTCAGCGGGCTCGGCTGCATGTGGGATCTCGTCTGGGTCGTCTACGGCCTCGTCAGCTGGCGGGTGCTGACGAGCGCCTACTTCGACAACTACATCTACCGGGCCGATGCGTTCTGGCCGTGGCTGAACCGCGTCGTCCCGCGCGGCGCGCTGCTCACGGTCTACCGGGCGGCGTTTTTCTACGGCACCTCGCGCTGGGTCGCGTGGACGATCTGGGCTCACGTGATCCACCACTACCCGTACGACCTGAGCTGGGGCGGGCCGCACTGGGTGCACGCCGCGCACCCGTAGGGCTCACTGCGTGGCAAGCACGACGATCGCGTAGGTGATCCCGAACCCGGCGAACGTCAATGCGACCCGCAGCGGCGACGTACGTGCGTGGGCCGCGGGCAGCAGGTCCGAAGCGCCGACGTAGAGGAAGAAGCCAGCGTAGACCGCGAGCACGTAGGCGAGCCCGCGATCCGAGATCGAGATCGCACTCCCCACGATCGCGCCGAAGAACGGCGCCGATGCGTCTGCGGCAAGCCAGCGCAACGCCTGCCGCCTCGAGCCGTGTTGGCGCAGCACGAACGTGACGGTGTTCAGACCGTCGGCGAAGTCATGGCTGACGACCGCGGTGAAGACGAGTAGGCCGGTCAGCGTGTTGATGCCGAACGCGAGCCCGATCCCGAGGCCGTCGATGAAGCTGTGCACGGAGAGCGCTCCGGCGCCGAGGGCACCGACACGGTGGTGGGCGCGCGCCTCGTCGGCGTCGTCGCGGTGGTGCAAGACCAGCGCGCGCTGGAAGAAGAAGAAGAGCAAGAAGCCGGCGGCGACGAGCGTCGTCACCCGCCGCGAGTCGTGGATCCCGTCGATCGCCTCAGGCAGCACGTCGAACAGGGCGACCGCGACGACGACGCCCCCGCTCAGCGCAAGCACGGTCTCGAGGTGGCCTCTCAGCCGCAGCGCCGTGAGACCGCCGATCAGCGTCGAGACGACGGTGCAGAGCGAGAGCGGGATCGCGATCCAGGTCACGTGCAGCGCTCGCAGACGCCGTAGAGGTCGGCGTCGTGCCGTTGCACGACGAACCCGTGGCGACGGCGGACCTCGGTGACCGTCGGGGCGGCGCAGAGGTCGGTCTCCTCGACCGCCCCGCACGAGACGCAGACCAGGTGGTGGTGGTGGCCTGGCTCGCAGGCGATGAAGCGGCCGCGATCGAGCCGGCGCACGAGCTCGTCGGCCTCGAGCAGCGCGAGGGTGCGGTAGACGGTCGCGAGGCTGACCGGCGAGGAGCCGGCGCGGGCGGCTGCCCAGAGCTCCTCGGCGGTGAATGCGTGCTGGCGCGACGCCACGAGCTCGGCCAGCAGCCGGCGCTGACGGGTGTTCCTCTTGACGATCGTGCCACCTTACTGCAAACGCTTCTCATTCTCAATCAAGCCTCGATCTCGCCGCCCGCCTGCGGCTGTGCAACCATCCGCCGCGTGCGACGCCTTCTCCTCACCCTGCTCGCGACCGCATGGCTGCTCGCGTTCGCTCCGAGCGCTCTCGGCGGCATCGCGGAAATCCGCGACGCGCAGGGCCACCTTGTCGCAACCGCGCCGACGGGCTCGTACGCGTCCGTCCAGGACGGGGGCTTCACCCTCCGCTTCGACTCCTCTTCGCGCAGCGCGCGCGGCGTCTCGCTGAGCGGCGTCTCCCTGGCCGGCGGCCTCGTCTACGCAGAGCGGATCTTCGTGCCGGCACACGGGCTCGCCGGCGCGGTCGTCCGCGGGCTGACGGTGAACGGCAAGGCCGTGCCGTCGACCCCGAACACCCTTGTCCCGCTCGGGCCGGCGAGCTACCTCGTCGTCCTGCAGGAGGCCGTCGTGCCCGGCGAGGGCAGCGGCGTCGTCGGACTGCGCCTCGTCGCCGGCGACTCGTCGCTCGGCATCGACCCGGGCTCGCAGCTCCTCCTCGGCCTCGCCCGAGCCGCGCTGCCGCCTGCGCGCCACCACCGAACGGCCCAGCTCTCCTGGCTCGCTCTCGGCGTCACCGGCCACGGCGCGGACACCGGCAGCGACGACCTCGCCCTCCCCGAGTCGCAGCTGCTCGGTGTGCCAGCGCCGGGGGGCTCGATCGGCGCGCAGGCCGTCCAGATCGCGATGCAGTACCTCGGCATCCCGTACCTCTGGGGCGGCGCCGACCCGGTCACGGGCTTCGACTGCTCCGGCCTGACGATGTATGTCTACGCGCAGCTCGGGATCCACCTCACCCACTACACGGGCTCGCAGTTCTACGAGGGCACGCGCGTGCCGCCCTGGGCGCTTCAGCCCGGCGACCTCGTCTTCTTCGAGCCGAGCTCGCGCGGCCCCCAGCACGAGGGGATGTACATCGGCGGCGGCAAGTTCATCCAGGCCCCGCACACCGGCGACGTCGTGAAGATCTCGTCGCTCTCCCAGCCGGGCTACGCGTTCGGCTTCGTGGGCGCCGTCCGGCCGTTCGGCGCCTGAGGGCGCGGCAGCCGACAGCAGAGTCGTGCGGTTCCAGGCAATCGGCGGAGTTAGAGCAGCAAGGTGCCGCCCCCGCACGAGGCCGGGGCGGCACGGTTCGCTTGGAGACCGCTACCGAGTCGGCAGCGTCAGTGCCCACGCGCCGCGACCGTGGGTCGCGGCGTAGAGCACGTTCGCCGACTGTGACAGCGTCAGCCCGTAGACCGCCACGGACGGGAGCCCGGAGCCCGCCGACTGCCAGTGGCTTGCGCCCCTCGGCAGCCGCAGGACGCCGAAGTCCGTCGCGGCGTAGACGTCGCCGGTTGCGCCGAACAGCGCGATCCCGGTCACCGGCTGGTCGCCGAGGTCGTACGACCGGTCGACGAAGGTTGCCCTACCGGTCTGCGGGTCGTACCGAGCCTCGAACACGTGGCCCGGGGTTGTTGGCGTGTACGCCTCGTACCCCGAGTACGAGATCCAGGCGTGGTTCGGATCGGCGGGATCGATCGCGATCCCGGACACGAACCGCCCCGGCGTGCTCGGCGTGTCGATGCGCGTGAAGCGGACGTTCCGCGGCTGCGCGTCGTCGGCGTTCTTGCTGACGAGCACGCGGCCCACGCGGGTCGCGGCCCAGAGGGTGCCGCTGTCGCTCGGAGCCCGCTCGGTCGCCACGACGTAGTTGCCGAGGCGCGTCTGGCCGAAGTTCGATCCGGTCAGGTTCGGCCCGAGCGGCTGCCAGTCACCGCACGGCTTGCTCCGGAACGGATCGACGTGCAGCGAGTTGCAGTGCGCCTCGAGGTAGGCCTGCTCGCCGCCGTTGTCGTCGGTCCGCCAGACGTGCTCGAGCCCGACGAAGGCCCGGCCGCCGGTGCGCGGGTCCGCGATGAAGGGCACGTAGAAGGAGCGCAGCTCACCCGTCGACTGCAGCGGATCCCACGTAGCCAGCCACTCCTTCGGATCGTTCCCGTGGAAGTTCACCTCGGGAGTCGCGTCGTAGTAGTTGTGGTAGCGGATGGTGCCGTTGCCGGCGTCGAAGCCGGACTGGCCGCCGTCGCCGCCCACCGACTCGAGCCATGCGCTCGAGCCCGTGTACGAGAACGTGCCGTTGTCCTGCGTGCCGCCGAGCAGCTGCCCGGTCGGGTTCGCCGGGTTGAACGACAGCGACTGGAACTGAATCGTGTTCAGGCCGTCGTTGACCGGCGTAATCGCCGCCGGAATCCCACTGAGCGCCCGCTGGCAGTCCGCAAGGTCGGCCGGTGCGAGCGGCTCCGCGCCATGGCCGTTCGTGTAGACGAACTTCCGCGACGAGCAGGCCGCCGACGCATTGCGCGGGTTGCGGACGTCGATGCGGACGACGCCGCCGTCCGAGCCGACGAATGCGATGCGCGGGTCGGCCGAGTCGAAGACGACCGCGTGCTCGTCCGGATGAAGCCCGCCGGTGATCGTGTACGACGGAGCGGAGCCGAGCGTCGCGGTCATGTCCTGCCACGTCACGTTGGTCGCCGCGGCACCGCCGTTGGTCGAACGGATGACCGCCCGGCCGTTCGAGCGCGGCGGCAGGCCGCCGTACGCGACGAGCTCGTCGTAGTTCATCGAGCCGCCGAGCCAGAGCGTGTTCGCGAAGCCGCTGCCGACGCCGGGCTGCCCGGCCGGGCTGACGACGAAGTCGTCGTACCCGCACTGGCCGTTCTGGCAGTAGCCGTACGCGAGGAACCCGTTCGTGCCGTTGGTCGAGCTCGAGAGCTCGGTCCAGCCGGCGTTGTTGTAGCTCCCCGAGGGCGACCCGGCGATCGCGGCCGCGTCGTCGGTGCGCCAGACGCGGGCGACGCCGAGGTCGTCGGACGAGTCGCCGAGGTAGACGCGCGTCTTGCCAGCGCCCAGGTTGACGGCGTCGAACTCGACGCGGTCGCCGAACGTGTCGGCTGGGTTCATCGTCTGGAACACCTGCGACCACGTGGCGCCGCCGTCATTGGAGCGCCAGAGGCCGTAGCCGACGACCGCCGCGTAGACACTCGTCGCGTTGTTCGGGTCGAGCTCGAGCTTCGAGATCCCGCCCTGGAACCAGTCGACGCCCGAGGACGCAGGCGCCGGGTTCGGCGGCGTCTTCGAGGCGAGGTCGGTGGCGAGCGCGAAGGTGGCCCCGCCGTCGGTGGACCTATAGACGCCGAGCGCCGGAGCGTTCGGTGGGGTGCGACGACCACCGTTCGAAGCCGACGAGCCGTGGCGCGCGACGTCGGTACCGATGTAAATCGTGCCCGGCGCGCCGGGCTTCACCGCGATCGCGCCGATCGAGCGGTTGATCGCCACGGCCCGCGAGCCCGCCACGAGCTGCCAGCTCTGGCCGCCGTCGCCGGACTTGAACAGGCCGAGTCCGGCCTCGGAGTCCCCCGAGCCGTTCGGCTCGCCCGAACCCGCGTACAGCGTGTTGCCGGTCGCATCGTTTGTATCGACGATCAGCGAGCCGAAGGCGTTCGTCGGCAGGCCGGCCGGCGGACCGATCCAGGCGGGCTTCGACGCGAGCGCATTGTTCATGCGCCAGATGCCGCCGCCCGCGGCCGCGACCCAGAGACGACAGGGCGCGCCGGCCGGAGCCGTCGCCTTGCCGCAGTTCGGGTCGATCGCGAGTGCGGTCACGCGGCCGGACTCCTGCGTCGCAGGGCCGGTGCCCGTCGCTGGATCGAAGAACTGCGAAGCCTCGCCCGCTACGTTCGGCGTCACCGGGCCGAGCGCTCTCCACGCGCCCGGGTCGGCGGCCTGCGCCGCGTTGAACGCGGAGGTCGTCGAGAAAGCGGACGCACCGAGCGTGCGCGGCTTCGTCTTGAAGGCGTCATGCGATTTCAGCGCGAGCCGGTCGTCCACGTAGGTGCGCGGATACGCACGGTTCCCGACCTGCTCGGCCACGGGAGTGTCGGCTCCGTTCCGCCGAGCCTCCTCGCCGCGTGCGCGCACGAACTTCGCTTCCTTGTGCGGGTCGAAGCGCACCGAGAACCGCGCCGGCTGCTGCTGACCGCGTGCGATCAGAAGCGCTGCGGCGGCAACGGCGACCGCAACCGCGGCAACGAAGAACCAGCGGTTCATTGCTGTCTTGCCCATGTGGAGATCCCCCAGTCGATGAATTCGGTCCGCGCCGTCCCTCAACGGCCGCGGACGGATCGTAGCCTCGATTTCGCTATCTGACCAGAGTCAGGACGCGCGCGCGAGGGGGGCGCCGCTCCTCGCGCTCGATTCCCTCGGCGACGATCGTCGCGTCGATCTTGCTCGCGAACGAGATCAGGTCCGCCGCCAGCGCCTGCCGTGACCGGTCTTGCTCGATGCGGTCGATTAGGGTGCGGTCGAGCCTGGTCAGCCGCTGGACGGTCGAGTGCCGAGTCGGCTGATCCTCCTGCGGACGTCGCTATCGTCCGCGCAATGACGAAGCTGCACGTCGTCGGTACCGGTTCGTTCGCGCTCGAGGTCGTGGAGTACGCGCGGGCAGCAGGCCACACAGTGGTCGCTCTCGTCGAGCTGCTCGACCCGGAGCGCATAGGCGGTGAGGCGCATGGCCTCCTGGTCGTCGGGCCGGACTCGGGGCCTGGCCAAACGGTCCTCGGCCTCGGGGGCGACCGGCTCGCACTCTGGGCACGGCTGGCCGAGCACGGCTGGAGCGCCGCGGCGGTCGTCCACCCGGCGGCCGTCGTGAGCCCCTCCGCGCGCATCGGCGAGGGAGCGGTCGTCGCACCGGGCGTCGTGCTCGGGGCCGCGACTCAGGTCGGACCGCACGCGCTCGTCGGCCGCGGCACGCTCGTCGGCCATCACGCGCGCATCGGCGCCGGCGCCGTTCTGAACCCTGGGGCGAATCTCGGTGGGAACAGCGTGATTGGCGACGGCGCCGTGGTCGGGATGGGCGCGGCGGTCGTCAACGGCGTCGAGGTCGGCGCCGGGGCGACGGTCGCCGCAGGCGCGGTCGTTCTGCGCGCGGTCGAGCCGTCCACGCGGGTGCAAGGCGTGCCGGCGCGCGTGTTCTCCGTTACGTGATCGGCCGGGCGCGGCAACTGCTGGCGGACGCGCTCGACCGGCGCTTTCAGGCGCTCCACCACCGACTCGAGAGCCTCATGGGTGACGTCGCCGGCGTCAACGCGGAGGTGGCCGCTCTCCGTGCCGAGACCGCGGCGCTCGAGCAGCGGCTCGACGACGACCTCTTTCCGACCCTGCGGATCATGGCCGGCCGCGACTCCGAGAGCCGGCGGCTACTCGCCGAGGCACGAGCCGACGCGGAATACGAACGCGCCTACGACGAGCCCGACCCAGTCGTGACAGTCATCCTCCCCACGTACGACCGGGCGGAGCTGCTGTCCTCGCGCTCGCTGCCGGCGGTGCTGGCCCAGAGCCACGAGCGGCTCGAGGTGCTCGTGATCGGCGACGGACCAGATGCGGCGGCCGAGGAGGTCGTTCGCCGGGCCGCGGACGAGCGCGTCCGCTGGACGAACGTCTCGCAGCGCTACGTCTACCCCGACGCGCATCGCCACTGGCTGGCGGTCTCGACGCTGGCACGGAACGAGGGCTACAGGCTTGCGACAGGGCGCTGGCTGTTCGACTTCGACGACGATGACTTCCTGCCCCCCGATGCGATCAAGCGGCTGCTGGACGCGGCGCGGGATCGGCATGCGGAGGCCGTGCAGGGCGTAATGGGACACAGGCACCCCGACGGCACCACGGGAAACGAGGTAGCTGTGCTCCCGGACCGGCTTCCGCTGAAGGGCGCCCTCGTCCACGCACACCTGCGGTTCTTCGAGCGGGAGCACGTCGCCTCGGCGCTCGGCGTCGTCGGCGACTGGTTTAGGGGCGAGCGGATGGTGCGCGCGGGCGTGCGGATCGAGCTCCTCGACCAGCTGACGTACGAGTACTACCCGTCGACCCTGTGGCAGGCGCGCTAGCGCCCGGGAGGAAGCCCTAGGCCAGCTCGATGCCCTCGTGCGCGAGCTCGAGCGTCTCGATCGCAACCTCGTTGCCGAGCGCCCTGAGCTGAGGCCCGGCCCACTTCGAGGGCCAGGCTCGCCTGAGCAGCCAGCGGGCAACCTCCTCGCGCTGCTCGTCCAGGAGCACGATCGCCACGTTGCGGCGCGTGATCGCGCCCTGCGACACGTCCCGCCACCATTCGAAAAGTGACGTGTCTCCTGCGAAGCCGCGGCGCAACACCACGCGGGCGTGCTCGACCCGCCCGGGGAGCAGGCGCGCGGCCAAGGTGGGGTCGCCGCCCTCGCGATAGGCGACCACTTCGATCCGGCTCTCGGGCACGTCGGCCTCGCTGAAGCCGGCGGCCGTGACGCCGTCGATCTCGACGACGAAGTTGAAGTTCAGATATGGGTCGTCACGGCGCTGGGGCATCGGTTGGCACCTCCAGGTAGGGGAAATCGCGGTAGGCGTCCAGGTCGTGGCGCACGGTTCGCGAGCGGCGCTCGCCGTCGTCGGTGCGCCACGCGATTCGCACTTCGAGCTGAGTCGGCTCCTCACGCGCGAAGAAGAGGGCAGACCGGTCGAGGAAGACGCGGATCCGCCGCCGCGGCGCGAGCAGCTCGAGCCGCCGGAAGACCCTCAGGCGGTCAATCCGTCGCTCGCCGCCGACGCCCCGAAGCGGCTCGGCGAACCGGACGCGCACGGCATGAGCCGGCCTGAAGCCGAAGTTCTCCAGGACCAGGAAGAGCAGCCCGTCTTCGAACTCGACGTCGAGGATGACGTCCGCCTCAAGTGGCGGACGGCGGTGCTCCGCGGCAGCTCCGGGCACGAGGTGAGTGTCTGCCCTCACGGGCCGCGGCGCGAGCGCTGCGACTAGCTAGCCGGTCGCGTACGGCGGGCCGGTCATGTACTTGAAGCCGCTGTCGACGGCGAGCGTCACCACGATCGAGCCCGGCGGCAGCTCCTCCGCCAGGCGCAGCGAGCCGACGACGTTCGCGCCGGTGGATGTCCCGGCGAAGATCCCCTCCTCACGCGCGAGCCGCACCGTCATCTCCAGGGCCTCGTCGTCGGCGATCGCCCAGACCTCGTCCACGCGTGAGCCGTCCCAGTGCGGCGGCACGATGCCGGTCCAGCCCTGCATCGCGAACGAGCCGCTCGGCCCGCCGCTGATTGCCGCCGAGCCGGCGGGCTCGAGGGCGACGATGCGCACCTCCTCGTTGCGGCTCTTGAGCGCATCCGAGACGCCCAGTACCGAGCCGCCCGTGCCGATGCCGTGGCAGAACGCGGTCACCGCGCCGTCGGTCTGCTCCCAGATCTCGCGGCCGAGCATGTCGCGGTGACCGGGGATCACATACGGGTTCCTGAACTGGTCGGTCGCGTAGGTGCCGGGCTCCTGCGCGAGCTCGGCGGCCCGCTCGACCATGTTGGTGATGTCTTGCGCCGTCACGCGGCCGCGCTCCTCGACCGCCGGGATCAGCTCGAGCTCCGCGCCGAGCGCTCGCATCAGCTGAATGCGCTCGTCGCTGAAGCACTCGGAGATGACGATCCGCGCGCCGTAGCCCTTCGCGCGGCAGACGAGCGCGAGCGCCGGCCCCGTGCTCCCGCCGGTGTACTCGACGACCGTCGTGCCCGGCTCGAGCAGCCCGTCGCGCTCCGCGCCCTCGATCATCGAGAGGCCCATCCGGTCCTTCATCGAGCCCGTCGGATTGCGGTACTCGAGCTTGACCCAGATCTCCGCGTCGCTCGCCGGCACGATCAGCCGCAGCCGCACCATGGGCGTGTTGCCGATCGCGTCGAGGATGCTCGCCGCCGCCATCCCCGTCGAGCCTACAGCCGCGCCTTCAGCTGAAGGATCCTCCGGTACGACGCGGTCAGGCCGGCGCGCCCGATGCGGCCGTTCTGCGCCGCGCGCAGCAGCGACGTGTAGACGTCGCGCGTCGCCGCCTCCCCGCCTGTGAGCAGGATCAGGTCGGTGCCGGCGTTGGCGGCCCCGATCGCCAGGCCGTTCGGCCCGATGCGGCGGACGTGCGCGGCCCCGTCGAGCGAGTCGGTCATCGTCACGCGCGTAAACCCGAGCTCGCGGCGCAGCAGCGTCGTCGCGATCGCACGCGACCAGCTCGCGGCGTTCACCCGGTCGTAGGCGTCGTAGATCGCGTTCGAGAGCATGATCACCGGCACGTGGTCCCGGATCGCGCGGCGGTAGGGAGCGAGGCCGGGCGCGAGGCGGCTGGCCGGCGCGGCGATCCGGACGAGTGCCTTGTCGGTGTCTCGTTGCGCCAGGCCGATGCCGGGGAAGTGCTTCATCGTCGCGAGCTCCCGGCGATCCCGCAGGCCGAGGGCGAACGCGTCGGCGAGGCGCGACGTGGTCGCAGCGTCGAACGACCAGGTGCGTCCCTGCCGGTAGACGCCGGACGCGCTCGAGGCCGGGATGTCGGCGACCGGAGCCAGGTCGATGTTCACGCCGAGGCCGAGGAGCGCCGCGCCGGTCCTCCGCCCCTGGTCGCGGGCGCCCGCGGCCGAGCCGGTCTCCCCGAGTTGGCGCGGCGAGCTCGTCGGCGGGATCCACGGGATCGTCTTCACCGGGCCGCCCTCCTGGTCGACCGCGATCAGCAGCTTCGGCTGCCCGCCGGCCGCGGCCGCGCGCTGCAGCTCCTGCGTGATCCCACGAAGCTGCGCCGACGAGCCGAAGTTGAAGCGATGGACGATCACGCCGCCGATGTCCCCGCGTCTCGCCCTCCGGAGCAGCGACGCCGACGGGACCGTCCCGCTCATCGAGACGACGAGCTTCTGCCCGACCAGCTGCGCCAGGGTCGGCGCCTCCTTCCCCGTGGCCGGGGCGGCGACGAGCAGCCCCGCGCTGCCGAGCGCGGCCGCAACGCTCGCTGGTGTGGAAAACCTCACCGCCGGATACCCCTAGAACCGTCATTCGGCACCCAGGGAGGTTCGCATGCAACTCGACAAGAACGACATCGTCGACCTGCTTCGCAAGGAGGGCAAGAACGAGCACGTCCAGAAGGCCCTGCGGGAGCTGCCCGACAAGATCGACCACGAGCAGCACGCGCAGATGCTGCAGCAGAAGTTCGGGATCGATCCGGGCAAGCTGGCGGCGAAGGCGCTCGAGAAGGAGCTCCGCTAGGAGGGCCTGGCGGAATAGCGCTCATCGCCCGGGCGCGCTGGTCGTTCCAAGGCAAGGACGCAGAGTGCTCGTACCTGAAAGGTACGGGCGCGACTGAACGCGCAGCGTTGGGGCGAGCAGCGCGTTCCGGCGGCTCAACGGTATTTCGCCGAACCCTCTTAGGCGGGCGCGGGCGCCGCGAGCTCCCCGTCGCGGGCGGCCAGAGTCGTGTAGCGGCCGCCCGCGAGGACGAGCTCCTCATGACGGCCGGTCTCGACGATGCGCCCGTGGTACAGCACGATGATCTGGTCGGCGTCGCGCACCGTCGAGAGCCGGTGCGCGATCGCGATCGTCGTGCGTCCCTCCGAGAGCCGGTCGATCGCCTCCTGGACGAGCCGCTCGGTCTCGGTGTCGAGCGAGCTCGTCGCCTCGTCGAGGACGAGGATCGGCGGGTTGCGCAGAACGGTGCGCGCGATCGCGATCCGCTGCTTCTCGCCGCCGGAGAAGCGGTACCCACGCTCGCCGACGACCGTGTCGTAGCCCTCGGGCAGGGCCGCGATCACGTCGTGGATGCGCGCAGCTTCGGCCGCCGCCTCGATCTCGTCGTCGGTCGCGTCGGGCTTGGCGAAGCGGAGGTTCTCGCGCACCGACTCGTGGAAGAGGTACGTCTCCTGGGAGACGACGCCGACGAGGTCGGACAGTGCCTTGAAGCTGAGGTCGCGGATGTCGACGCCGCCGATCGTGACGCGGCCCCGGGTCACGTCGTAGAGCCGCGCGGTCAGGTAGCCGAGCGTCGTCTTGCCCGAGCCGGTCTCGCCGACGAGCGCGGTCGTCGTCCCCGCCGGCACCGTGAACGACACGTCCTCGAGCGTCCACTCCTCGTCGTACCGGAACCAGACGTGATCGAAGACGACGTCGCCGGCCTGGCCTTCGCCGAGCGCGTCGGGCCGCTCCTCGATGTCGATCGGCTGGTCGAGGTACTCGAAGATGCGGTCGAAGAGCGCGAGCGACGTCTGCACGTCGAGGCCCACCCCCAGGAGCGAGCCGACCGGGAAGAAGAGCCGGGTTTGCAGGGTCGTGAACGCGACGAGCACCGGGATCGAGATCGCCGCCGAGCCGCCGGCGAGAGCCAGGCCGCCGAACCAGTAGACCGCCGCGGGCATGACCGCGAAGCTCGTCTGGATCGATGCCATCACCCACCGCCCGGCCATCCGCTGGCGCACCTCGAGCGCGGCCAGGCGGAGTGAGTCCGCCTCGAAGCGGTCGGCCAGCTCGTCGCCGCGCCCCATCGTCTTGCCGAGCAGGATCCCCGAGACCGAGAGCGACTCCTGCACGAGGCTCGAGATGTCGGCGAGGGTCTCCTGGGTGGTCTTGGCGATCCGGCGCCGCTCGTTCCCGACGCGGCGCGTCAGCAAGACGAAGAACGGGATCAGCGCGAAGGCGAACAGCGCGAGCTTCCAGTTCAGGAAGAGCATGCCGACCATCGTCGCCGCGACCGTCGTCACGTTCGTGGCGATCGAGGTCGCCGTGTTCGTGACGACGTTCTGGACGCCGCCGATGTCGTTCGAGATCCGGGACTGGACCTCGCCCGTGCGCGTGCGCGTGAAGAAGGCGAGCGACAGGCGCTGGAGGTGGCGGAAGACCGCGGCGCGCAGGTCGTGCATCACCCTCTGGCCGACCTGGTTCGAGAGCAGCGTCTGGAAGACGCCGAGCGCGCCCGTCACGACCGCGATCGCGATCATTCCGCCTGCGTTCAGCGACAGCGACCGTGTGTCGTTCCGCTGGATCGCCTCGAGCACGCGCTTGAGCAGAAAGGCCGGAACGACGCCGAGGCCCGCGGAGAGAACGATCAGCGTCAGGACACCGCCGAGCCGCAGCTTGTACGGCGCGAACAAGGGGCCGATGCGCCTCAGGTTCGCGCGGCGCACCTCCGGCTCGGTCGCGCGTCCCTCCGGAGCCTCGGACGAATGGAAGAACATCCCCATCGGAGCCAGGGTACGCATGGCGGCTGCCCTGAACGGCGAACCGCGCGTCGGTGGCGGCTTGCCAGTCAGGAAACGCTTAGGAACGAGCGGGCGCGCAGCCGCTACCGTGAGACCGTGATCGTGGCGCGCAATCTGACGAAGGTGTACGGCGACAAGCGCGCGGTCGACGACCTCACCTTCACGGTCGAGCCCGGCGTCGTGACCGGCTTTCTCGGCCCGAACGGCTCCGGCAAGTCGACGACGATGCGCCTGATCCTCGGCCTAGACGCGCCCACCGCCGGCGACGTGACCGTGAACGGCAAGCACTACCGCGACCTCGTGGCGCCGCTGCACGAGGTCGGAGCGCTGCTCGAGGCGCGCTCGGTCCACACCGGTCGGTCTGCCTACGGCCACCTGCTTGCGCTCGCGCAGACCCATGGGATCCTGAGGCGTCGCGTGAACGAGCTGATCGACCTCGTCGGCCTGCATGACGTCGCGAAGAAGCGCGCCGGCCAGTTCTCGCTCGGCATGGGCCAGCGGCTCGGCATCGCGACCGCGTTGCTCGGCGACCCCTCGACGCTGCTCCTGGACGAGCCGGTGAACGGCCTCGACCCCGAGGGCATTCACTGGATTCGCAACCTGCTGAAGGGGCTTGCGGCAGAGGGTCGCACCGTCTTCGTCTCCTCGCACCTGATGGGCGAGATGGCGCTCACGGCCGACCGCCTGATCGTGATCGGCCGCGGCAAGCTGATTGCTAACACCACCGTCGACGAGTTCGTGGCGCGCGCGTCCGCGAAGGTCGTGCTCGTCCGCTCGCCGGAGCTCGAGCGACTGCGCATGGTGCTCGCGGCGCCCGCGGTCACCTTCGAGGGAGGCGAACGCGGCGCCCTGGAGGTCCACGGGCTGACAGCGCAGCAGCTCGGCGACGCCGCGGCCGAGCACGGGATCGCGATTCACGAGCTCACGCCGCAGCAGGCCTCGCTCGAGGAGGCGTTCATGAGCCTGACCCGCACCGAGGTCGAGTTCCCCTCGAAGCAGGACGAGAAGCCGGCCGCTGAGGTGGCCGCGTGAGCACGCTCGCACCCGCGATTCCACCGCTCGAGCACGTCGGCCGCGTCACCCAGCTGCGCGTCTTCATCTCGGAGTCGACGAAGCTCCGCTCGGTGCGCTCGACCAAGTGGTCGCTGCTCGCCGCCTTCGTCTTCACGATCGGCATCCCGGCGGTCGCGGCCACCGTCGTGTCCCACCACTGGCCGCACATGAACGCGCATGACCGGGCGGACTTCCACCCGCTCGACGTCAGCCTCGTCGGCGTCCAGCTCGCGCAGCTCGCGATCGGAGTCCTGGGCGTGCTCGTGATCACCGCCGAGTACTCGACCGGGATGATTCGCGCTTCCATGACCGCGGCGCCCAAGCGGCTGCCGGTGCTCTGGGGCAAGGCGGTGGTGTTTGCGCTCGTCACGTTCGCGCTGATGACGCCTGCGGTCGTGATCGCCTTCTTCGCCTCGCAGGCGATCCTCTCCGGGCGCCACATCGATATCGCCTTCAGCCACCCCGGTGTCCCCCGCGCGGTCTTCGGTGCAGCGCTCTATCTCACCGCGATCGGGCTCTTCGGGCTCGGCCTCGGCGCGATCGTCCGCAACACCGCGGGCGGGATCGCCACCTTCGCCGGCCTGATGTTCGTGCTCCCGCCGCTGATGAACGTGCTCCCGGCGAGCTGGAACTCCGCCGCGTCGCCGTACCTGCCGCTGCAGGCGGGCGAAGCGTTGATGGCGCTTCATCGCGGCAACCAGCTCGCGCCGTGGGTCGGGTTCGCCGTGCTCTGCGCCTACGCGGCGGCCGCGCTTGCGATCGCCGCCGTGCTGCTCGAGCGCCGCGACGTCTGAGCAGTCAGACCGCATTCAGCTTCCAGAGCGGAAACTGCCTGCTATGAGAAGATCGGCTGTCCTGCTCCCCGTGTTGCTCCTCGGCGTCGTCGCGGGTGGTTGCGGCGGGTCGAAGCACGGGTCGGCCGGAGCTCCTCCGGCCACGACGACCACCGCTTCCGCCACGAACCAGAGCCCCGGAGCCTTGCAGGCCGAGGCACAGTCGACGGCAACAGGTGACATCCCCGACAACCAAGCCTTCGTCGTCTTCAGCGATAGCGCCGCCGGCTACTCGATGAAGTACCCGGAGGGCTGGGCGCAGACCGGCAGCGGTAAGCGGGTCGTGATTCGCGACAAGAACAACATCATCCGGATCGTCGTCCAGCGCGGCGCTCCCCCCACCGTGGCAGCCGTCAGCCGCGACCTCGCGGCGCTGCCGGGCACGCGCGTCGAGACGGCGCCGAAGCCCTTCAAGCTCCCGAGCGGCCCCGCGACCAAGGTCGTCTACTCGACCGAGAGCGCGCCGAATGCGGTCACCGGCAAGCGCGTCAGGCTCGTGGTCGACCGCTACTACCTCGCGCACGCGGGCAACGAGGCGATCGTGGATCTCGGCACGCCGCAGGGCGTCGACAACGTCGATGCCTACCGGTTGATGATCGAGAGCTTCCGGTGGAGGTAGAGAGCCTCTATCGCGAGCCGGAGGTCCAGGACGAGATCGCGTGGGGCGCGCTCGAGCTGCGCGACGTCTTCCGCATCTTCCGGTCGGGGGAGGCGGAGACGGTCGCGCTCCGCGGCCTCGACCTGCGGATCGAGCCCCAGGAGCTCGTCGCCGTCTTCGGCCCCTCCGGCTCGGGCAAGAGCACGATGCTTCAGCTCGCCGCGGGGCTCGACCACCCTTCGGCAGGCGAGGTGCGCGCGTTCGGGACATCACTCGCACGGCTGAGCGAGCGCGACCTGGCCTCATACCGCGCTCGCGACATCGCGATCGTCTTCCAGAGCAACAACCTGCTCCCGTGGCTGAGCGCCCGCGCGAACGTCGAGCTGTCGCTCGAGCTGACCGGCGCCGGCCGTGACCGCACCGCCGCCGAGCAGGCGCTCGACGCCTTCGGGCTCGGCTCGTCCTCGGAAGTCCGCGCCGGAATGCTCTCGGGTGGCGAGCAGCAGCGCGTCGCGATCGCGGCCGCCGCGGTCCGGCAGGCGCGGCTCGTGCTGGCGGACGAGCCCACCGCAGAGCTCGACGAGGCGAACGAACGACTCGTCCTCGACGCCCTGCACCGGCTGCGAGACGAGTTCCGGAGCACCGTCGTCGTCGTCACGCACTCGGCCGCGATTGCCGAATCGGCCGACCGCGTGATCGAGATCGTGGACGGCCGGGTGACGTGACCGACGCGCCGCTCGCGCGCTGCAACGGCGTCTCGGTCGTCCACGCGACCGGCCGCTCGACCACGACTGCGCTCGACGCCGCCGACCTCGAGGTTCGCGAGAGCGAGCGCGTGTCGCTCGTCGGCCGCTCGGGCTCCGGCAAAACGACGCTGCTGCACGTGCTCGGCGGGATCGTGGAGCCGACCTCCGGGACGGTCGAGTGGAAAGGGAAGCGGCTTGCGACGCTCGATGCCGCGGCGCGCGCGGCGATCCGCTCCCGCGGTCTCGCCTACGTCTTTCAGGGCGCGAACCTCCTCCCCCACTTCTCGGCCTTCGAGAACGTCGCCTTCGCGGCCCGGCTCGGAACGGGCGAAGGCGGCCGCAGCCCGCTCGAGCTGCTCGCCCTCGTCGGGCTCGCCAGCAAAGCGGATCATCTTCCGGCGGAGCTCTCGGGAGGCGAGCAGCAGCGCGTCGCGCTCGCCCGCGCGCTCGCGCAGCGCCCGGAGCTCCTGCTCTGCGACGAGCCGACCGGTCACCTCGACTCCGACACGGCCGGACGCGTGCTCGATCTCGTCGACGCGCTCCAGGCGGAGCTCCGCTTCGCGATCGTCGTCGCGACCCACGATGCGGGCGTCGCGTCGCGCTTCGACCGGGTCGTCGAGCTGAACGACGGCAAGGTGACCTCCGAGACGGTACTCGCGTGACCGCGGTCCGGCTTTCGCTCCTCGGTCTCGCCCGGGCTCCGGCGCGAACCGCGACGCGGCTCGTGGTGCTCGCGGCGGCCTCGGCGCTCCTCGGCGCGATGGTCCTGTTCGTCGGCCACTCGCTGCACACGATGACCCGAACCGCCGTGCGCAGCGTGCAGCTCGACTGGCAGGGGCCGGTCCCGTCGTACCAAGCCGCGCAACGGGTGGCGCGCGGGACGGCGCAGGACCCGGGCGTCGCGGGCGCATTCCCCGTCGCGACCGCACCGTTCGGCGGGATCGTCCACCGGGCGCCGATCGGAACGGTCCGGGCAGGCGGAGGCGCGATCCTCGCCGTCCCGCCCGGCTACACGCGCCAGATCCACGCCTTCCGGTTTCTCCGCGGCGGCCTCCGGGACGGACAGGTCGTGCTCGACCAGCAGCTCGCGGCAACCCTCCAGGCACAGCCCGGGGACCAGGTTCAGTTGCAACCCCGGCCCGGAGCCAAGCCGATCTCGCTGCTCGTCTCCGGGATCGCGATCGCGAGCGGGACGGACGTCCTCTTCCAGCCACTGAACCCGCTCGTCGGCCCCGCACCCGCGCAGCCGCCGTCGAACGTCGCGATCCTGCCGCTCGCGACGTTCGTGAACCGGATCGCGCCGCTCCTCCCCGCCGTCACGCCGTCCTCGCCGGCGGCAGCAGCGTTGCCGGGGGTTCCGACCGGCGTTCAGTGGCAGGTGCACGCGCAGGTCGACCCGGCGGCGCTCAGCGGCAGCCCGAGTCACGCGCTGACGTTGTCGGCGAGGATCCGGAACCGCGTCGAGCGGAAGCTGACCGGACGAGTGCAGTACGTCGACAACCTCGCCGACACGCTCACGAACGCCACCGGTGACGCGCTCTACGCCGAGGCCCTCTACATCATGCTGGCCGTGCCCGGCGCGCTCGCGGGCCTCGGGCTCGCGTATCTCGCCGCGCTCGGCGCGGCCGAGCGTGAGCGGCGCGAGCTCGCGCTCCTGCGCGCGCGTGGAGCGTCGCGTCCGGGGTTGCTCGCGCTTGCGGCGGCAGAGAGCTTGGCGCTAGGGCTGCTGGCCGGCATCGTCGGCGCGGCCGGCGCACTCGGCGCGCTCCGGCTGATCGTGCCGGGGGCCCTCGGTCTCAGCCCGGCGCTCGTCGGAGCGGCGGCCGGCGTCTGTGTCGCAGCCGCGTGCGCGGGTGCGCTGGCTGCCCGCCTCGCCGCCGGCGCACGCGTGCTCGCGAGTGACGTCGCGGAAGGCCGCCGCTCGGTGCAGCAGCGGGCCGGAAAGCCGGTCTGGCAGAAGCTCTATCTCGACGTCGCCGCACTCGCCGGTAGCGGGCTCGTGTACTGGCTGACCGCGCGCACCGGGTTCTCCGCAGTCGTCAATCCGGACTCGAATCCGACGCTCTCGCTCGCGGCCTACATGTTCTTGGCGCCGGCTCTGCTCTGGATCGGAGCGGCGCTGCTGCTCGTCCGGCTGCGAGGCAGCGTGTTCGCGTGGCTCGCCCGCCGCGCGGTCGGCACGCGGGCTTCGACGAGCCTCCAGTTCCTGCTCGCGAGCGCCGGCCGCCGCGGCGCGGCGCTGAACCGGGGCCTGCTTCTCGTCGGGCTTCTGCTCGCCTTCGGCGTGGAGCTCGGGCTCTTCACGGCCACGTACGACCAGCAGGCCCGCGTCGATGCGGAGCTCACGATCGGCGCCGACGTCGTCGTGAGCGCGCCGCCCGGGGCCGTCACCGGGCGCGGACTCGAGCGAACGATCGCGCGCGTCCACGGCGTTGCCGGAACTTCGGCGGTCGACCACAGCTACGCGTACGTCGGCCCGGACCTGCAGGACACTTTCGGGATCGACCCCCACACGCTTTCGCGCGCGACGACCCTGCGCGACTCCTACTTCATCGGCGGCAGCGCGAAGACGATGCTCGACCGGCTCGCGACGCGACCGGACGCCATCCTCGTCTCGCTCGAGACGATCAACGACTACTCGCTGCACACGGGCGACCTGCTGAAGCTCCGCGTGCTCGACCGTGGCCACTTCCGGGTGGCGCGCTTCCACGTCGCCGGCGTCGTCCAGGAGTTTCCCGCCGCCCCACGCGACTCGTTCATGGTCGCCAACCGCTCGTACCTCCAGCGCGTCACCCACGGCACCGGGCCCAACGTCGTCTTCGTCCGAGCAGGCGGCGACCCGGTCGCAGTCGCCAAGCGCGTCGCCGCCGCGACGAGCTCCGCCGGCGCCTCGGTCAAGGACATCCGCCATCAGACAGCGCAGACGGTCAGCTCGATCACGACCGTCGACCTGAGCGGGATCTCCCGGATCGAGGAGGCGTTTGCCGTCGCTCTGGCCGCTGCCGCGATGCTCCTGTTCGTCGCGGTCGCCCTCGCCGAGCGCCGCCACGAGCTGGCGACGATGGCGGCGCTGGGAGCGCCGCTGAGGATGGTCGGCTCCTATCTCTGGAGCGAGGCCCTGATCGTGGTCGCCGCGGCGATCGCGCTCGCCGCGCCGCTCGGCTGGCTGCTGGCGGAGATGCTGATCGCGATGCTGCGCCACGTGTTCGACCCCCCGCCCGACCACCTCGCCGCGCCCTGGGCGTTCCTCGCCGAGCTCGGCGCGGCCGGGATCGGCGGCGCGGTGCTCGCTGCCGCCTTCTCGGCCGTCGCGCTCAGGAGGATGAGCCTGGGGGCGATACTCCGGGAGGAGTGAGCACGCCGACGATCGTGATTCTCGAGGACGACCCCGAGCTCCAGGCGCTGCTCGAGCGCGGCCTCGCCGAGGAGGGCTTCCGGGCGTCGGTCGTGTCGACCGGCGGGGAGTTGCTGCGGCGCGTGGAGAAGCTCGAGCTCGAGCCGGACGCATTCATCATCGACATCGGCCTGCCGGACGCCGACGGCCGTGACGTCTGCCAGGCACTGCGCAGCCGCGGGGTGCACGCGCCGGTGCTGTTCCTGACGGCGCGCGAATCCGTCGTGGAGAGGATCTCCGGGTTCGACGCCGGCGGCGACGACTACGTGACGAAGCCGTTCGCCTTCGCCGAGCTCGTCGCCCGGCTCCACGCGCTGCTCAGACGCGGCGGCGCGGACGGCGCCGTCGAGGCCGCCGGTCTGCGGCTCGACCCGGTGACCCACACCGTGGCCGCGGGCTCGCAGTCGGCTCCCGTCAGCCCGACGGAGTTTCGGCTCCTCGCCCGACTGCTCGCCCGGCCGGGCGAGGCGGTCCGCCGGCGGGACCTGATGCGCGCCGCGTGGCCCGTGGGCGCGATCGTTCGCGACAACACGCTGGACGCGTACATCGCCCGACTGCGGCGCAAGCTCCGGGAGCTGCCGGACGCGCCGGCGATCGCGACCGTCCACGGTGTCGGCTACCGCGTCGGATGACCCAGCTCGGGCTCCGCCGCCGCCTCCTCCTGGTCGTCGCAACCGCCGTGACTGCGGCGATCTGCGCGCTTGTCGTCGTGTTCGACCTCGTGCTCGACGACGCCCTGATGCGCGACGCGAGCACCCTCGTTCGCACGCGCGCAGCGACCGAGCTTACGACGGTCCAGGTCTCGCGAGACGGCATCCGGGAGAGCGAGGCTCCGGACGACGCCACACCGGCGGCCGGAATCTGGGTCTTCTCGAACGGCCGCGCGGTCGAGACTCCGCGCGCCGGCCCAACCGTGCAGGCGGCCGCGAGAGCCGCCGCCAAACGGTCGTACCGGTACACCGACGTCCAGGCCGTCGACCTGAGGCTCTACGCGGTACCGGTCGTCTTCCACGGACGACGGATCGGAACGGTCGTTGCCGCGACGTCGCTCGCTCCGTACGAGGAGTCGCGGCGCACGGCGCTGATCGGCTCGCTCGTCTTCGCCGCCATCGTGCTGGGACTCGTCGTCGCCGCGGCCTGGTGGCTGCTCTCCCACGCGCTCCAACCAGTCGTGCGCATGACGCGGCAGGCGGCGGCCTGGAGCGAGCGCGATCTCGACAAGCGCTTTGCGCTCGGCGAGCCGACCGACGAGCTGACGGAGCTGGCCGCGACCCTCGACAGCCTGCTCGACCGGCTCGCGACCACGCTGCGACACGAGCAGCGCTTCTCCGCAGAGCTCTCGCACGAGCTGCGCACACCGCTCGCGCGCCTGATCGGCGAGGCCGAGCTCGCGCTGCGACGCGAGCGAAACCCCGAGGAGTACCGGTCCGCCCTCGAGCTCATCCACCGCAACGCCCAGGCTCTTTCCCGCACCGTCGACGCGCTGGTCGCGGCCGCACGTCACGAGCTGGGCGCAGCCACCGGCAGCGCGGACGCCTACACGGTCGCCGCCGACGCGGCCGAGGCCTGCACGGCGCTCGCGACGGGGCGGCAGCTGACGATCCAGGTCGAGCGGTCCTCGCGGCCCCTGCGGATCGGGATCGATCACGACTTCGCCGAGCGCATCCTCCAACCGGTGATCGAGAACGCCTGCCGCTACGGTCGCAGCAGCGTGCTCGTCTCGATCGCGGAGGCGGACGGGACCGTCGCCTACTCGGTCGAGGACGACGGGCCCGGCGTCGGCAACGACGAGCGCGAGGCAATCTTCGAGCCGGGAAGCCGCGGCCGTGCCGGAGACGACACCTCGGGCGCCGGCCTTGGGCTCGCCCTTGCCCGCCGCCTCGCGCGGAGCGTCGCGGGCGACGTCACGGCTGCGGAAGCGCCCGAGCGCGGCAGCTTCAGGATCACCCTGCCGCGGGGGTAGCGCCGCGGTGGCGAAAGGCCACCTGGGCCACTCGTCACGCGTCTCGACAACTTGTCTGCTGGCCGCTAGTGGGGAGAGCCAGGCGCGACGAGGCCGGTCTCGTAGGCGTAAATCACGGCTTGGATGCGGTCGCGTAGGTCGAGCTTCTGGAGGATGCGGGCGACGTGCGTCTTCGCCGTCGCTTCGCTGATGACGAGTCGTTCGCAGATCTCGGGGTTCGACATTCCTCGCGTGAGCAGGCCGAATACCTCTTGCTCCCTGGGTGTGAGCTCGGCGACGGCCGGCGGCGGTGCGCTCACGGCGGTGGGTTGCTGTCGTGCGAACTCCGCGATCACGGCGCGCGTGATCGCGGGGGCGAGCAGCGCCTCGCCGCGGGCGACGATGTGGACAGCGACAGCGATCTCCTCGGGCGGCGCGTCCTTGAGCATGAAGCCGCTGGCCCCCGCGCGCAGCGCGTCGTACACGTAGGTGTCGAGGCCGAAGGTGGTCAGGATCAGCACCCGCGTGCGCGGTTGCGCAGCGACGATCCGTCGGGTCGCCTCGATTCCGTCCAGGACGGGCATGCGGATGTCCATCAGCACGATATCGGGGCTCAGGCGGCGAGCTTCGATAACAGCGTTTTCGCCGTCGCCGGCCTCGCCGACGACGCTCGTCTCTGGCTCTGCCTCGAGGATCTTGCGCAGCCCGACGCGGACGAGCGCCTGGTCGTCGGCGATCAGGACGCTCGTCATCGGATCGGCAGCAGCACGCGAACCGCGAAGCCGCCACTCGGCCGGCGGCCGGCGTCGAGGCGGCCGCCGTAGAGCGCCACACGCTCGCGCATGCCGACCAGACCGTGCCCGCCGCTCGAGACGAGCGCGGCAGCTCCCCCGCCGTCGTCGACGATCTCGAGCTCGAGCGAGTCGGCGCGATAGTGGACGCGAACGGAGGCCTGCGCCTCGCCGGCGTGCTTGAGCGCGTTCGTCAGCGCCTCTTGCACGATCCGGTAGGCCGACAGTTCGATCCCGACCGGAAGCTCGCGGCGCTCCCCCTCAACCTGGAACTGCACAGGAAGACCCGCTTCGCGCACCTGCCCGACGAGCGTCGGTAGGTCGTCGATCCCCGGCTGCGGCGCAAGCGGCTCGCTCGCATCGCTGCGCAGCATCCCGACTAAGCGGCGCATCTCGGTCAGCGCGCCCCGGCCGATCCGCTCGATCGTCCCCAGCACCTCGCGCGTCGTTCCGTCCTTGTCGTCGAGGACGCGTCGCTCGGCGCCTGCCTGGAGCACCATCATCGAGACGTTGTGCGCGATCGCGTCATGCAGTTCGCGCGCGATCCGCGCCCGCTCCTCCACTACCGCCTCACGCGCCGCGAGGTCGCGCTCGCGCTCGGCGAGCTGGGCACGGCGCTCGCGGTCGCCGACGACGCGTCGGACTAGCACCATCACGATGAGTGTGATCACGCCGAACTGCAGCGCGTTAGACAGTGACACCGGCCCGGCAGCCGAGGCGACGGTGGCGAGCGTGATCGCCGCCGCACCGAAGGCGAAACGTAGCGGCGTGGCCCAGACCGCGAACGCGTACATGCAGCAGATCCACGCGATGCCCCAGAAGACCGTCGACGGAGGTCCCCACACCGCCGAGATCACCGCGGCGACGAAACCGGCCGTGAGCCCCACGCCCGTGGGATAGAGACGGCGAACGGCGACCGCCGCTGTCACAGTCGCCCCGAGCAGCGCCGAAGCAAGGCGCTCGCGAAGCGCCCCGCCGCTGGCCCACGTCTCCAGCTCGAGCCCGAGCGTAAGCGCGCCCGCGAGCAACCAGTCGATCTGCAAGCGGTTCAGCCGTACGCGGCGGAGACTGGCGAGACGTGTGCGCATGCGGTCAACGTAGACCCCTGCGGCCGCTCTGTCATCAGCCACTCGGCCGATCAGCGGTGGCCGGAAGATCAGCCGATCGGCTGACGTAAAGATCGCCCAACCCGCCGATGACGCCCACGCGGGGCCCCGCTTACCTTCGAGTTGCTGACGAAACCGAAAGGAGAAGATCATGATGAATGCTCGGATTGGCCTGATCCTCAGCGGGCTCGCATTCGGGATCTGGGAGGCGGTCGACATCTTCTGGATCGATGTTCCCGCCATGGCCGCCATCTTCGCGGCCCTGTTCCTCGGCTGCACGCTCTGGTTCTGGCGCCGCGACAGCGTCCGGGCGGTAGTGGCGCTGATAGTGCTGTTCGCCTTCGAGGCCGCAGCGGCCCCTTCGCTGAAGCACGTGATGACCGTGACGAAGGTCGCCGACTTCACGCTTGCACTCGCCGGCCTAGCCTGCGCGATCGCCGCTTTGGTCGCGGCGCGGCGTGCCACGCGATCGCGCGGTCGTGCCCTCGCCGAAGCCTAGCCGGGGCCTCACGACTACCTCGAAGAAAGGAGCGAGGATGAATGAACGTCGCCGTCGTTCGGCGCTCCCGTCAACCACGCCATTTGGTTTGACCGACCCTCTCCGACGTTTCCAGCCTTTCGCAGGGGCTACTTGACCAAAACTTGACCACGGATCCGACACTGCGATCGACCCGACCTCCGGGCTATGCGTTCTGCAATTCCGGTCCGTCGACAAACTTGCGCATGATGAGCACGGCGTTGTGACCGCCGAAGCCGAAGCTGTTGCTGAGCGCGACACGGACGGGTAGCTCCCGTGCTTTGTTAGGGACGCAGTCGAGGTCACACGCCGGGTCAGGCGTCTGGTAATTGATCGTTGGCGGCACGATGTCCCGGCTGACCGCGAGCACGCTGAATGCCGCTTCTACAGCTCCCGCGGCTCCGAGGCAGTGGCCGGTCGCGCCTTTCGTTCCCGAGACCGGGATCGACTGGACCTTGTCCTCGCCCAACGCGAGCTTGAGTGCACGCGTTTCGATCGCGTCGCCGAGCCCCGTTGAGCTTGCATGGGCGTTGACGTAGTCGACGTCTGTCGGGTCAAGCGCTGCATCAGCCAGCGCAGCGCCGATCGCACGGGCTTGTCCCGCGCCAAGCGGATCGGGCTCGGTCATGTGGAAGGAGTCTGAGCTGACCCCATAGCCGGCGAGCTCCGCGTAGACCTTGGCGCCACGGGCACGAGCGTGTTCCAACTCCTCCAGCACGAGGACGGCGGCCCCCTCGCCCATCACGAAGCCGTCCCGGTCGGCATCGAAGGGTCGACTCGCGCCTGCGGGATCGCTGTTTCGGCTCGAGAGCGCGCGCATCGCAGCGAAGCCCGCCACCGCCAGCTCGGTGATCCCCGCCTCGCTTCCACCGCAGAGCATCACCTCGGCCCGACCCAGCCGGATCGCGTCATACCCCTCGCCGATCGCCATCGCCGACGCGGCACAGGCCGTGCAGGGGGCGCCAAGCGGACCGCGCGTTCCCAACTCCATCGATACCCAACCGGCCGCCATGTTCGGCATGAACGCCGTCACCAGACTGGGATGGATCCGTTGAGACTCACGGAGCTCGTGCAGACACGCCGCAAGGCTCGCGACACCCCCTTGTGCCGTCGCAATCGAGGCCCCAACTCGATCGGGCTCATGCCCGATCTTCAGCTCTGCGTCGCTTTCCGCCATCCGCGCCGCGGCGACCGCAAACTGCGCGAAACGGTCGATCTTGCGGATCGTCTTGCGGTCAAGCCAGCGCTCCGGCTCAAAGTCCCCCGCCTCACAGGCGATCTGCACAGAACGGCCCGAAGCGGCGAAGGCGGTGATCGGGCCGCCACCGCCTTCTCCAGCCACGAGCCGGCGCCAGGTCGTGTCGATATCCGGGCCGAGCGGTGAAACAGCGCCCAAGCCAGTTACGACAACGCGCCGCTCACCGCTCATCAGAACCTCATCCCGCGTAGGCCCGGGCAAAAAGCTGGGCAAAGTCCGGGCCGCACACCACATCTGAGCATAAGCAAACCTCGTGTGCGCACGGCTTTCTCAGTACCGGGTCAGGATTCGAATCCGCGACCTCCGGGTTATTGCACCTGCGGTGAGCTGACGCTTCGGCGTTGTTGCTCGAGGCAGGCCCCGATCGGTACCGATTTGCCGGCCGAACTACGGGACGGTTGGACGATCGAACGGCAGGAGCCTCGCTGCGGTGGTTCAACCGCGGCGGCTTAGCGATCGCCGGCTCAGTCTAGGTGGTGAGCTCGCACGGGATCATCCAAGTGCTCGGCCGCGGCGAGCCTCTGCAGCTGTCTCAAGGCCTGGATCTCTATCTGCCGGATCCGCTCGCGCGTGACATTGAACACTTTCCCGATCTCGCCGAGCGTGTGCGAGCGCTCACCGTTGAGGCCGTAGCGCAGCTCGAGGACAGCCCGCCGGCGGCTTGGGAGCGCACCGAGGATCCTCCGCACCGCTTCCTCGCGCAGCCTCGCGTCCGCGACCTCGTCCGGTAGGAGCTCACTCTCATCGCTGAGCAAGTGCCCAAGCTCAGCGCCCTCCTCGTCGCCGAGCGGCTTCTCGAGCGAGACCGGCGCCTGCGAGCTGCGGCGGATCTGCTCGACCTCGTCGGTCGTCAGCTCCACCTCGCGGGCGAGTTCGAAGGACATCGGCTCGCGACCGAGCTCGGCGCGCAGCTTCCGCTCTGCGTAGAGGATCTTGTTCAGCGTCTCGATCACATGCATGGGGATACGGATCGTCCGCGCCTTGTCCGCGAGCGCGTGGACGACGGCCTGGCGGATCCACCAGGTCGCGTAGGTCGAGAACTTGAACCCCTTGCGGTGGTCGAACTTCTCGGCCGCGCGGACGAGCCCGATCGTTCCCTCCTGGATCAGATCGAGGAAGGGCAGGCCCTGGTTCCGGTACT
>JBBRYF010000015.1:0-52116 GCA_038237925.1 Gaiellales bacterium
CAAGCCAGGGATCCCAGCCGCGTGATGTGCGATCGCGTGCAGCGTGAGCGTCGACTTGCCCGAGCCGCCAGGACCGCCGATGATCGCGAGACCGGCGGCCGGGAGAAGCACATCGGCGCCGGCGCCGAGCAGCGCCGCTCGTTGCTCTATCTCCTGCTCGACGAAGTCCGTGCCTCGGAGGAACTGGAGCAGCGGCGCCTGCGGCTCGAGCGGCGGCCCCGTTTCTGTACTGCCGTCGTAGTCGGCGCCCCAGGCGAACGGATCCTCGGACGCGCTCGGCAGCGTCACCCCCTGGGCGAAGGGGATATCGATGTCGGGCTCGGCCGCGAGCTGCGGCTCCTGCCCGTTCCACGCGCGGGCGTCGCTGCTCACGCGCGTGCCTCGCCGATCCAAGGGAGGGGACGGCGCGCGATCGTCGCCGCCTTGTCGATCGCCCATCGGCGTCGTAGAATCGGCGCGCGCGTGGCCAACGTCGACGCCTTGTTCATGGTCCGCCTCGCTCACCACCGGCTCGACGAGCTGCTGGCTGATCGAGCTGCAGAACCCGCGCGGCTAGCTTCGCGAGCTCAGCTTCGGCTCTTGCCAGGCGGCGCGCAAGATCGTTGCGCTCGCAGTCCAGGCGCACGATCGTTTCATCGCGTGTTCGCAGCGCCTCCACCGCCCCCGCACGAGCGGCGCTGAGCTCTCCGACAAGACGGTCTCGCTCGGCTGTCAGACGGTTCGCCGCGGCGGCGCTGAAGTCGAGCCGGATCATCACCTCGTCGAGGAGAAGATCGATGGAGTAAAGCTGCTCTTCTGGCCGCTCTCGGATGTGCCCGCCTACTCGGAGCTCTTCTGCGACGCCGAGAACACGATCGGAGGCGACCTCGAGAAGCTCGCGATCGCTGCGCCACTTCGGCTCGACGTCTGAGACCCTTGTGTAGCGCAGCCATTCTCGGGGGGTGCCTCGGTGATCGCTGCGTGGCGTGCATGCTCGATCGTCACGAGCGTCACGGCGGGTCGGAAAGGTCCTCACAGCCGCACACACTGCGGCACCGTGTCCGCGGCCGAACGGTTTTCCGGACGGTCTACAAGGGTTTTCCGGACACTTCTTCGGCGGCGACGATCTGCTCGACCTGCCACTTCGAGAGCTTCGTGATGCGGGCGATCATTGCGTAACTTGGTGGTCTTCCGTCCCGATTGTGAAGCCCGCGGAGCTTCCGAACCTGCTGTGCCTGCTTGTCGGTGTAGCCACGCGGTCGCCCTCGAGGGTTCCCCCCCGGCGACGGACTCTTGCCGCCGCCCCGGCGGCCCCCCCAGCGCTGGCGCGCTTGGCCATTCCATCGCGATGAGAACGGCCGGCCTTCCCAAACCTCGAGCACGCGCGCCCTTAACGTCGGCCAGTCCTCGCGCTCGAACCGCTCAGCCTCCCCGAGTGGAATTAGCCATACGTGCTCGCCTTCGATCAGGTGCTTCTCGGCCTCGATGCGGTCCCACAGGTGGCGGATCAGCGTGTTCTCGGCCATGCCGAGGTTCGCTGCGAGCGCCGCGACGGTCGTCATTCCTGCGGCCCTGCAGATCCGCTCAACCTCAGCGTCAGCGCGCGCATGGCGTTCGGCCGCGGCTTTCCGCGCAGCTTCCCGCTGACTGCAGTGTCGGCGCGCGCAGAGCCTGTTGCAGAACTTTGCTCTCCCTCGCGTTACTTGCGACGCGTCCTGCGGCGTGAACCAGCCGCCACTGTCGTGCAGCGGACAGCGTGGGTCCTCGTGGTTCAGGCACTGCCGCTTTTTCGGCACCGGATGCATGCGGCGACGGCCAACACGCTCCGAGATCCCGAGCGCCCTCACGTCCGAGGCGATCGTTCCTGTCGAGCAGCCGAGCAGCTCGGCAAGCTCGCGGATCCTGAGCTTGGGGTAGAGCTCGGCGATGACCTGCCGTCTCTCTTCGACTGACGAGGGTGGTCGCTCGCGCGCTTGAGCCGCCACGTCGTCTATCGTCGGCCCTGAGGCCGGCGCCGCATTCGCCAGCTTCTTCATCGCAGTGGCAGCCTAGTTCCCGAGGCGGATGCGGCCACTGGCGGGGGTTCGGTCCCTAAGACGCTTCGCCGAAGATCACGACGGGCGCCGTCGGGCCCGGGTAGATCTTCAGGATCCACGGACCTTGGCATTCGAGCTGCTCGATGAGTCGATTCCAGTGGAAGGTGAGGCCGGCGAGCATTTGCCATGCCGTGTAGTCGGCGCGCGCAAAGCCGATGATCCTGGCCTGCGTCCGTGCGACCGTCGCGCGCTCACTCTCAATCCTGAAGATGCCGAGGTCGCCGGTGATAATGACGAAGCCGCGCTTTGTGGCGTCCTCGATCCACCACTCGTCGCCCTGCTGCGGGAGCTGCATTTGGGGGTGCACGTCGTGCTGGATGACGGCCGTGCAGCCGTGGTTCAGCGTGAAGAGGTTGATCGCCGCTGTGACACGCTTGCCAACGCCGTTTTCGACGTAGAACTGCGTCACGATGCGGTCGAAGGGCCTAAGCGGCGACGCGTTGGAAGCGGAGCGCTGCGCGAACCTCTTCCTCGGTAGCGCCCACGTCGAATGCGATGGCCGGTACGTCGAGGCCCTCGCGGTCGCGCTGCACTGCGATCGCCAACGTCCGGACGCCGCTTCGAGCTGTCGAGGGCCGTCCGCCGTTCAGCAACGTGTCGACGATCACGGGCGCCTCACGACCAAGCGGCCACCAACGGTGCGCCGTGCGCTCTTCGTAGTCGATCGACTCGATGAACGCGTCGAGCACTTCCGGCCACGCCAGCTGGCCTCGTCTCGAGGCGTTCATCAGGTAGACGTCCTCGCCCTCCTCTGCGAAGCGCAGGAAGAGTGAGCGTCCGTGCGCCTTGAACTCGAGCGACAGGAGAGGTCGGTCGACGCCGAGCTCGGAGGCGCTGAACTCGAGGGCCCGCCGGATCGACTGAAGAGGGACACGCTGCCGGTAGCTGGCGAGGAACCGCAGCTCGAGCAGGTTCAGGAACGAGAGCGACACTGACTCAGCGATGTCGCCGTCGACTGCGATGAGCGGCGCGTCACGCCGACGTTGGCCGCGATGGGTGCGCCTGTTCCCAAGAACCCAGCGTCGAACTGTCGAGCTCGGGCGCCCGATGAACTCGGCGGCCTCGGGCACCGTGTAGCGGGGTTCCTTAGCCCGTTCAGCGATCCGCGGGTGCACGGTCACGCACCGAGTATAGGACGGATGGTGCGGAACTCCTTTCGGCAGCTACACGGTCGCTGCGCCGCGGTGCCGGCTGCGAATCGCGCCCTCGCGTTCGAGCTCCCAGCGCCAATACTCGCGGTTCTTCACCTTCACCCAAGCTTCGTTCGCCCCACTTACTAGCTTATTAGTAGCGCCGGGCGCCGACGTACGTCGACGCATACCAGCCGGTGATGCTCGAGATCTTCACCACGTCCCCGGTGTGCGGCGCGTGCACTGCCCGCAGCCGCTCAATCTCGCCGCGGACCGAGCTCAAAAGCTGCCGCCGAGAAGCAAGTTGCTGTTCGATCGAGCGCTGCGCGGCTGCCCGCTCTGCTACCAGGCGGGTCTGATCAGCGCGTGCACGCTTGAGCTTCGCCTGTCGCTGCTCGGTCTCGCGCTTGAAGCGGGTGACGCTTCGAACGATGTACGCGTCTTCTCGGCCCACTCGGTCCTGCGCATCGAGATTGCTGAGGACGCCGTCGAGATTGTCAGCACCGAGAAGAACCTCGATGGTGGATTGGCTGTCGCCAAAGGTGTAGAGATCGATAAGCCGGCGCGCCAGCGTTGCTTGACTGCGCTTGAGGTTCGCAAGTGCGATCTGCAACAGATGCTGGTTGGCGCGCAACTCCGCCCTGACGCGATTCAACCGTTCGGCGGCTGCGTCGTAGGCCTGGACCGCGTGGTCGAGGCTTCGATCGAGCTGCCCGACCTGCGCGAGCACCTGCTGCGCCTCGGCCTGCTTGGACGCGACCGAGGGATCTGCGGACGCCGCCGGGGTAGCAACACCACCCCCGAGCACGAGCGCAGCCGCCGCAAGCCAAAGGGCAGGCAGAGCGCGTTGGCGGAAGGTTGAGAGGAGGCGCAAGAGGGGGCGAGGCGGCTAGCCGAATAACGCGAAGTAGCTGTCTACGCTTCTGAAGCGGCGACCCTAGCAGGCGCATCGGCTAGCTGCACCATTACCCCGCACGGGTATCTCGCGCCTTATCGCGAGAGCATTCGGGCAACCGCGTTGATCAGCTCGTCGGTCTGCTCATCCGAGGCGTCCCCGCCGCTCAGGCAGTGGCGGGCGTGCCCGTCGAGCAGCCCAAGCGCAATCTTCTGCAACGCGGCCCGGGCTGCGCTGATCTGCGTCACGACATCGATGCAGTAACGATCCTCTTCGATCATCCTGCCGATGCCGCCGACCTGCCCCTCAACCTTGCGAAGGCGCTTGAGCAAATCGTCCTTGGAGACGCTGTAACCGCGCGGCTCAGCCATCTAGTCAGTGGGCATGTGGCTGTGTACCACGGCGTGGCCCTTGCCGCGAGCGACCAGAAAGCGGTTGACCGGAAGGGCGGTAGCGAAAGCGATCGCGAGCGCCAATGCCAGGCTGCCCCAGAAAAGCGCGTCCCCGAGGCCTGCTGCCATCGCTCCTGGGATGAGCAGGACGATCGCGTTGTCGACGATCTCCATTACGATTATCGAGAGAGTGTCTGAGGCGAAGGCTAGCGGCAAGGCTCGGCCCGGGGCGATTCGAGAGCGGAGCAGAGGGACGAGCGTAAGCGAGTAGCCAAAGAAGAACGCCAGCCCGACAGCAATGGCGATGCTCGGGAGATTGCTCCAGCCGAGCGTCGAGGCGATTGTCAGCCCTAGCACCTCGCCAATTGCGCATCCCGTCAGGCAGTGGAGGGTCGCGCTAAGGGCGACCCGGTTCAGCGCCTCGGAGCCCGCGGGCCGGTACGGGACGTGGCTAGTCATGGTGATGGTCGTGCGTCGCGTGCGCACCCGCTGCGTGCGAGCTGCTCCCGAGATACGCCTGAGGATCTAGTTCGAACTTGGCCTTACAGCCAGGCCCGCAGAAGTAGAAGCTCCGCCCTCCGAAGTCTGCACTCAGCGCCTTACCGCGGTCGACTGTCATGCCGCAGACGGGGTCGCGCGCCCCGCGGCGCAGGGTGAGCACGATCAGTCCGGCCCCCACGAGCAAGAAGACGATATTCAGTGCTGTCGTGTAATTCCAGCTGATCCCGCGGCTAGCTATCGAGCCGATCGTCGGCCGCTGTTGCGGCACCAGGCCCGCTGCGCTGAAGACCCCGTCCACCGTTAGTGCGGTCACGACCATCGTCGCGAACATGATCGCCACCAGTCGGGCGGTGACCGCGCCGCCGTAGTACTTTCGGTAGGCGAGAATGATCGGGATGATGATCAGGTCGGCGTAGATGAAGGCGATCACGCCGGAAAAGGAGATTCCACCGGCCCAGAGCACCGCCGCCAGGGGCACGTTGCCGACCGAGCAGACGAAGGAGAGGACGGCCACGATCGGGCCGAGGAGAACATTCTCGGCTAGCCGCAGTGGCCGCGACGAGTCGGTGATGAAGAGGCTGTTGAAGAAGTCCATCGGCAGCAGCGCGATGAAGCCTGCGACCAGGAAACCGGCAGTGATCTCCTTCCAGAGCATCCCGACGTCGCCGCGGAAGTTGTGCGCGACATCCGACCAGGCCTCGGCTGAAAGCAAGCGCTCGCGCAAGGGCAGATCCGAGCTGGCGGAATGGTGCTCGTGCCCAGAGGCAGCCGAGCGCGCCTGTTCGCGGGCCTGCTCCTCGAGTTGGCGCGTGATGAACAGCCTCAGGCCGAGCCACATCAGCAGTATCAGGAGGATGCCGCCGAGAAACTCGGCCAACGTGAAGCGCAAACCAAGGAAGATCCACATCACGATCCCGAGCTCGAAGACGAGATTGGTCGAGGCAAACTGGAAGGCCATCGCAGTCGCGAAGCTTGCTCCCTTCTGGAACATCGACTTGGCGATCGCGATCGCTGCATAGCTGCACGACGAGGAGGCGGCGCCGAGGCCGGTCGCCAAAGCGATCTGCTGCGGGCCGCGGCCACCAAGCGCTCGCTCCATCCGCTGACGCGGCACCCAGGCCTGGACGACCCCCGAGAGGGCGAAGCCGAGGATCAAGGCCCAGGTCACCTCCCACGACATCTGGAGTGCGTTCCAGAAGCCGTCGCGTACCGCGGAGAGTACTCCCATCCGCCGGAGTGTACCCACCGGGGGTATTCAATCCGGACCGCCGATATCGTTGAGCAGAATGCTGACGCACCGCGCGCAACCCCTTCGGTGGCAATGGCTATCCGCCCTCCTGATCATGGGCCTGGTCGGTGCGAACCTCGCGCTCTTCGGTGCTTTCCAGAATACGAATCAGAGCAAGCCGCCGCCCCCTGACTTCGGTCCAGTTCACGTACACGCGCTGGGAGTGAATCCCAGCGACGGAGCGCTCTTCATCGCTGCCCATACCGGACTCTTCCGTCTCGGACCGAGCGCCCCAAGGCTGGCGCGCGTCGGCGACCGCCGTCAGGACATGATGGGCTTCACGGTCGTGGGACGGGATCGCTTTCTCGGCTCTGGGCACCCCGATCTCCGTGAGATGCTTCCCTCGCTCCTTGGCCTGATCGAATCCGAGAACAGCGGTGAGAGCTGGCAGCCCGTTTCTCTACTTGGGGATGCCGACTTCCACGTCTTGCGGGCGCGTGGCGACCACTACGTCGGCTACGACTCAAGCCGCGGGCGAGTCATGGTCAGCGCGGATCGCGGAAAGAGCTGGCGCGCCCACCACTTCGACGGCCCTCTTTTCGACCTCGTAATTGGGCCTGGGCGAGCGCTCCTGCTGCTGGCCACGACGCCCTCGCAGTTGATCGTGTCGCGCAACGGCGGGCGCAGCTGGGGCGGCATTTCCGAGACGACCGGGCTACTCGCCTGGCCACAGCGCGACCGGCTTTACTTACTCGCATCGGACGGAAGGCTCTGGCTAAGCCCCGACCGGGGCCGCCGCTGGAAGGAGCTTGGAGAGATCGGGGGCCACCCAACGGCCTTTTCAGTCGCTCGTCAACGGATGTATGCGGCTCTTCATGACGGAACGATCAAGACGTCAATCGACGATGGCCGATCCTGGCGGTTGATCGCGCGTCCTACCGCGTAGTTACGGGGGGCTTGCTACTTCACGTGACGAGTAACTCCCCCGGCGACGTATGTTCATCGTGCTGCGCAGCTTGACCCTGCTCGTCCTTCTGGTCCTTGTCGCTGGTTGTCGGGAGAGCACGAAACCCAAGGCAGCGCCGACGACGCCAGCTTCGGACTCACCGCGCGCTTTGCAGCCGTCGCCTCCCGCGCCAAGGATCACAGGCGTCTCAGCCGGCCCTCCCCCGGCCTGGCTCGAAACCGAGAGAGGGAACCTTTGGCTCGGCTACTCCTCCTATTGTTGGGGGACGGCCTGCGTCGACTTCGTCGCGCCTCGTTGTCAGAACTCGAAGCAGACGCCGCGAATCAGACTTCGTCGTGGCGAACGAGTGACTGCTCACCTCCGCTTCAGGCCGACCGAGCTCGGACTTGCCCAGCTGGGATCACACGGCGCTCGGAGAACGGTGAGACAGAAGAGGCTCCGACTGAGCAGCCATCCGTCGTGGGTGGTCAGTCGGTCCGGCGTCTTCTCGTTGTTCGCTCGAGCTAAAGGCGGCGACGCGAGTTACGTCGCATGCGTCGTGTTCCGCTAGGCCTTGGGCGATACGCAACCAGCAAGCATGGCGCCGGAGCCTGGGCGGGCTCCGGCGCCATGGTGACTTCCTAGAAGGTTGCGTGCAGCGGTGTCGCCCAGGTCACGTAGGTGATGCGTGTAAGCCCGTTCGCGAGACGTGTTACGTACCTCGACTCGCCGACCTGGCCAATCGGAACGAACCGCGTGCTCGCGGAGCCTATGGTCGTCGAAGAGTCCAGGTGGCTGTAGATCGTGCTCAGCTCGTCGTAATCGTGCTGGTTCGGATGGGTGCTCTTCGTATCCGAAGCCGAAGTGTTGTGGTAGTAGTCCATGCAGGTGTTGAGGGACGAGCCGTCGGTGCTCTGGTGGTCGAGACCGAACGTGTGCCCCACTTCCTGACAGATCACGTGCTGCATCTCGGCCGTATTGTTGTACTGGTAGCTCGAGCTGCCGAAGTAGTAGTCGTTGTTCTTGACTGTCCCCTGCACGATGTGTGTCGTTCCAGACTGCAACCAGACTTGCGCGACGCCGAGCCAGCCGGTGTTGCCGTAGCTGGCGTTGCAGACCTCGACGCGGCCAGCCGTCGGCCTGCACGTCTTCGGCCTCGCGCTGCCGGGCACAACGGTCGTGTCCATCACGGTCGAGCGCGACCAATCCGACGACGCCGTCCGGAGCATGCTGTCCCATGCGCCGCTGACGTTGTCGCCAAGCTTGATCGTGAACGGGTTTGACGTGCGCGCCCAGTGGTAGCCGCCCCACGAGTGGTTGGCGAGCGCAGCCGGTGCCGACACGGCAGCAACTGCGGCCAGCGCAGCGGCGGCAATCCCAATGCGAATTCTCATATCCCCTCCAGATAGTGAACTGCGGCAGCGGCAGTCTGAGCGGCGGCGGCCGATGCGTCAAGGACGCCAACTCATGTGCATACGGAAAGGGCTCCAGCGCCTAACTCCTTGGTCGGCTCCTCCCATCAGAGATCACCTACAGCATCCTCGTCGTGGGGCCAGTACGCCGACGAGCTGATCGACGCGGTCGGCCGGATGCTTTCTCGGTACAGGACCGGCGGTATTTCGCGAGCACCGGATACCCTGAAGCATGAGCACGGTCGCCCTCGTCGCCGATAGGCCCCGGCTTGAGCGCCGAGCGCGGCTGCTTGCGTGGGGCGGAAACGCTTGGCATGTAATCGAGTTCGCGATCGCACTTGGAGCCGGGATCGCGGCCGGTTCGCTCGCGCTCGTTGCCTTCGGAGTCGACAGTCTCATCGAAGTCGCCGCTGGACTGACGATCGTCTGGCGCTTTACCGGGACACGCCTGGCGTCGGCCAGCTCCGAGCGCCGCGCGCAGCAGTTGATTGCCCTCAGCTACTTCGTCCTAGCTGCGTACGTCGGGGTCGAGTCGATCCGCGATTTGATCGGCGGGCATGAGCCCGGGGCGAGTTGGGTTGGGATCGGGCTGGCCGCCATCACTGCGCCAACGATGCCGCTGCTCGCTCGGGCCAAGCGCAGAGTAGGCCACGCGCTCGGCTCGGCGGCGACTGTCGGCGAGGGCGGTCAGAACATGGTCTGCGCCTATTTGTCTGTCGCACTGCTGGTCGGCCTGCTGGCCAACGCAACGCTCGGCTGGTGGTGGGCCGATCCGATCGCCGCCCTTGTGATCGGAGCCGTCGCCCTACGCGAGGGCGCAGGAAGCTGGCGGGGTGATGCCTGCTGTGACCACTGCTGAGCGACACGAGCACGCGGACGATCACGCCGGCCACACGCACGGCGTAACCGCCAACACGGACAGGCGGCGCCTGGCTTTCGCGCTCGGGCTCATCGTGTCCTTCATGTGCGGCGAGGTCGTCGCCGGCCTCCTCGCCCACTCACTCGCGCTGCTTTCCGATGCGGCACACATGCTGACCGACGCCGGAGCACTTGCGCTGTCGCTGCTCGCACTTCGCCTCGCGGCTCGACCGGCGGGCGGAGACCTCACCTACAGGCTCAAGCGAGCCGAGATTCTCTCTGCGCAGGCGAATGGAGCGACGCTGCTCGTGCTCGCCGCCTTGATCGTGTACGAGGCCATCCACCGGCTTGTCTCGCCGCCGTCAGTCCAGGGCTGGACGGTCCTCGTCGTGGCGCTCGCCGGAGTGGTGGTGAACCTGCTCGCGACCTGGCAGCTTGCGAAGGCGAACCGCCAGAACATGGCGGTCGAGGGCAGCTTCCAGCACATCGTCACCGATCTCTACGCCTTCATCGCGACGGCCGTCGCTGGTGCTGTGATCCTGATCACCGGCTTTGGGCGGGCCGACGCGATCGCCTCACTGCTGGTCGCGGCGCTAATGCTCCGCGCCGCCTACGGGCTGCTCAAGGACTCCGGGCGCGTCCTGCTGGAGATGTCGCCCGAAGGCATGAGCGCGACCGAGGTCGGGAAAGCGCTGGCGGCTCATCCGCATGTCGCGTCGATCCACGATCTGCACGTGTGGGAGATCGCGAGCGGATTCCCCGCGCTGTCGGCCCACGTCCTCGTGCACCCGGGCGACGACTGCCACACGATCCGGCGAGAGCTCGGAGCGATGCTGGACGAGCGCTTTGGGATCGATCACTCCACGCTCCAAGTTGATCATGAGGCGGAAACCGTGGTGAAGGTCAAGGCGACTAGGCTTCCCTACGTCTTTCACCTGAGGAGCGACAGAGCGGGGTACTAGGACCTTAAGCGCCCCGGCTCCTCTTTAGCGCCGTCAGCAGGTCATGCCCGACGTTGCTCGGCGTCAGGTCGACCCCGGGCCGAAGGGTCGAGACCCAGATGCCGCGTAAGTCGAAGATGCGGGCGTCTGCCGAATGGATGTTCGCGCTACCGGTCTCGGGCGCCGCGACAACGTAGAACGCCTTCCAGATCGGATGAAGCTGCTTGATCGTCCCGAGCAAGAAGTCAATCGATGTCGCGTGGCGCTGCGCCAGGAAGCGGCGCGCACGGCGCGGCGAGTCGACGCGGGGGTCGACCGTCAGTGCGAGCGCCGCGACCTGCCGCCGCGCCGAGGCTGGCAACAGCCGTAGACCCGCGGCCACCTGTGTGGCGATGATCGGGCACTTGTCGGTGCACTTGGTGTCGATGAAGGTGACGAGCACGACCTTCCCGCGCAGAGCCCGCATCCGCACAAGCTGGCCGCGGTAGCTGCGGAGCGCGAAGTCCGGGGCACGAACGCCAGGCGGTGGTTTGCTGCCCCGATAGGGACTCGGGGGCACGGCCGGGGCCGCCGCGACGGCTGGGCTGTGGCTCCGCGTTACCGCGTAGACGATGAGGCCCGCGATCACGACCGCTACCAGCAAAGAGCCTCTGACCAGGTGGTTCCGACTCATGGCGTCGCCCCGATCGCCTGGCGGACCCCTTGGGCGAGCTCTTCGCGCGATACCTGCCCGGGCGAGTGGCCGACGATTCGCCCAGTGGAGTCCAGGTAGTAGGTCTCGGGGACGCCGGTCAGTCCGTAGGGATCCTGCAGCGACCCACTTCCGTCGCGAACCGAGACGTAGTTCACCTTGTGCTTGCGCAAGAAGCGTCGGCCATCGCTCTTGAAGTCGTTGATGTCGATCCCGAGGAAGGCGACCTGCCCGCGGTGGGCGCGCGCGGAGTCGTGAAAGAGCGGTGCCTCCTTGCCGCAGGGCACACACCAGGAGGCCCAGAAGTTGAGCACCACTGGATGACCGCGTAGCTCACCGAGCGCAAGCTGCCCGTCCCCAAGCGCGCCGCGTGCGCTCGCAGGCCAGGTCTCCGGGCGCCGCCAGAGCACGGGCAGCGTGAACGCCGGCGCGAAGGGCTTCTTCCCGGCACGCACCTGGCTGACGAGCTGCGCCCCGCGTCCTGCATCGACCACGCGCCAGATGAGCAGGGCGAAGAGTCCCGCCACCAAGGCGAGCCCGGCAACCTGCAGCGCTCGCAGTAGAGCGCCCGGACGGGAGGCCGGGGGCTGCGGGGGCACGGCTTCGGGCGCTGGTGGCTGATGAGCGGGCTCGGCCACCCGCTACTCCTTGTCTCGACGGCGACCGTGGCCGCGCATTAGCCACATCATCCCGACCATTCCGAGCGGGCAGGCGAGCGCGCAGGCGGCGACCAGATACTCGAGCACCCCTCAGCTCCCCTCGACCGGCTGCCAGCTGGCTCCTGCATCTACGGAGCGGTAGAACCTGCGGTCGAGGCCGACGACGTAGGCGAGCTTGGGGTTGCTCGCCGACCATGCAACCGGCCCGGCGCCATTGGGCAAGTTCAGCACCGAGCGCCAGCTGCGTCCCTCATTGGTCGAGAGCGCGATCCCCTGGCCGGTGGCGAGAATGCGCCGCGGGTCACTGGGATTGACGGCCAGTCCCATCACCTGCGCACGCAGACCCTGCTTCCAGTGCCTGCCGGCATCGGAACTCTCGAGCAGGCCGCGCTCCAGGTCCCCCGCCAAGACGTGGCTGTCCGGCAGAACAGCGAGCGCCATAACGTTGCCACCCACCTGCTGCGAAGCAAGCGAGAAGGATCGGCCTCCGTCGCGTGAGCGGTAGAGGCCTTGGCCTGCAACGGCGGCATAGAGCGTCCGCGGGTCTCGCGGATCGACGGCGAATCCGTGGAGGTCGAGGCTCGGCAGGCCGGAGGGCCGAACGTCCACCCAGCTGCTTCCGCCGTCGGTGCTCTTTTTGAAGACGAGGTGCCCCGCAAGCCAGATGGTCTCTCTCGAGGGGCGGGCGAGATTCATGGCGTCGTCACCTGGGAGCGCATCGAAGCGCCAATGGCGACCGCCATCGGTGGAGTTGTAGAGGCCGGAATGAGTACCGAGGACAAGCTTTCGGGGGTTGCTCGGGCTTATAAGCAGGGAGTGGTAATCGGGTGTGCTCGGAAGACCGGCTGACTGTGCGCTCATGTTCGCGCTCGCGCTTCCGCCCCCGCCCCCGCCCCCGCCGCGGAAGGCGACGATCGCAATCGCGGCGGCCAAGGCGACCACTCCGAGCGCGGCGAAGCCATACAACGGCCAAGGACGCTCCGGTGCCACCGGTTGCGTCGGGTGTTTCGTCTGTCGCCCACTCGACGGGCGACTTTTGATCTGTCTTGCCATTGGCTTCCTCCTTCTGAGACGTCTAGGCGTACGCGCGACGGCGTCGCCTGACTCAGAAGATGAAGCGCTGCAGTTCTTGCGGCGAGGCGCGACCGAACGCGCGACGCGTCTGCGGAGCAAAGGAAACGACGAGCAGCACGGCGCTGAAGGTGTACGTCCAGATCTCGATCAGAGCCGGCGTCGCCACTGCCGCCGAGACGGCCCGATCGGCCGCCTTCATCGGGTGGTCAGTTGCGCAGGCACAGGCAATCCCAATCATCATCAGCAGGATCACGAGCAGCAGGAGAAACGCGATCAGCGGCATCCGTTGGCGTAGACGCTGGATGCTCAGCACGACCGAAAGAGGATAGCTAGCAGGCTTTCATGGCGCTGCCCCCGCCCGAGCGCCCCGAGTTCCCCGGACTCCAGGACGACCAGTCGCCCTGGTGGGCGACCTTCGCGCAGACGATGAACGGCACCGCGGCGATCCCGGCGGGCCCGACCGCGCCGGTCCAGACAACGCCGGACTGGAGAAAGTCCACGTATGGGTCAATAGCGCGGCCTCCAGACGTCATTCGCCCTGCGCTCGATAGGTGCTGAGCATGGCAAGCAGTCGCGGCGGAGGCTTGTGCTGGCAATCGCTGGCACCAGCCGGGTTGCGTCGTCTCTTCAGGCAACAGGAAAGCCCCGTTTCCGGGGCTTTCCGAGATGGGCGGTACTGGGCTCGAACCAGTGACCCCCAGCTTGTCGAGCTGGTGCTCTCCCAACTGAGCTAACCGCCCTGGAGCGAGCGATTGTACCCGGGCAGGACGGTGGCCGCCGAGGCGGAACCTAAGCTCATGGCCGTGGACCAGCGCTCTCTCGGCCTGTGGGCGCGTCGCCCCGACGTGCGGATCGGGGCCGTGGTCGCGGTCGCGATCCTTGTCGCGTTCGTCGTCTGGCTGCTCGTGCGCGGCGGCGGTTCGAGCCAGTCGCACGCCACGGCGATTCCCGCCGTGGCGGCTAGCCCCGACCGGCTGCGGGCGCTCTCGGTCGAGGCCGGCCGGTCGATCTACTGGCTTGGGCCGCAGAAGAACCGCACCTATGAGCTCACGCGGACGACCCAAGACCGGATCTATGTCCGCTACCTGCCCAAGGGCACGCAGGTCGGGACCTCGAGCGCGAACTACCCGCTCGTCGGCACCTATCCGGTCGACAACGCCTACAGCGTGCTCAAGTCGCTCGCGAACGGCTCCGGCGAGAGCTCGTTCATCGCGCCGAAGGGCGGCTTCGCGGTTTACAGCACGTCCAAGCCGACCAACGTCTACCTCGCCTACCCGGGCACGAACGTGCAGATCGAGGTCTTCGACCCGTCACCCACGCGTGCGCGCGAGCTGGTCGCCTCCGGGCAGGTCGTCCCGGTTGGCTAGTGCCCCTTCAGGCGATCGATGCCCACTTCTGGCCCACGATCACCGGCGTCAGGAACCACCCTCGTCCTTGCCAAGGCAACCAGCCTTGGCCGCGAACGAGTGCGGCCCCTGACTTGGTGCTCGCGAACCAGAAGTTAGACAGCATCACCTGAAGGGGCACCGCTGAACTCGCTGCTCGTCGCCTGGATCGCCTTCCCGCTCGTACTCGCGGGTCTCTCACTCGGCTGCGGGAGCCTGCTCGAGCTGGCGGCGGGCGCGAGGCTGCCGCGCCCGCTCGTCCTGCCGGCCGGCCTGACCGTCGTGATCCTGGCGGCGCAGTTCGCGACGCTCGCCGACGCGACCGCCGAGCTGGCTGGTCCGCTCGTGGTTGCGCTCGCGCTCGCAGGGATACTGCTGGCGCCGTGGTGGCGGCCCGGGCCTACGCCCTGGGCGCCTGCCGGGGCGGCAGGCGTCTTTGCGGTCTTCGCCGCGCCGGTGGTGCTCTCCGGGCGCGCGACCTTCGCCGGCTACATCAAGCTCGACGACACCGCGACCTACCTCGCGATGACCGACCGTGTGATGGAGCACGGCCGGAGCCTCGCCGGCCTTGCTCCTTCCACCTACGAGGCGACGCTCGCGACCACGCTCGCGATCGGCTACCCGACCGGCAGCCTGATGCCGCTCGGGCTCGGGCACCAGCTGCTCGCCTACGACAGCGCCTGGTTGTATCAGCCGTACCTGACCTTCCTCGCGGCCCTCCTCGCGCTGGCGCTCTACGCCGTGCTCGAGCGTGCGATCCCGTCACCCCGGCTGCGAGCCCTCGCCGCCTTCCTCGCAGCGCAGCCGGCGGTCCTCTACGGCTACGCGCTCTGGGGCGGGATCAAGGAGCTCGCAGGCGCGCTGCTGCTTGCGCTGATCGGAGCGCTCGTGCCCTGGACGCTCGCGCAGGCGCGCGGGCCGCGGGCGGCGATCCCGCTGGCGGCGGCGTGCGCGACCGTCGTCTGCGTGCTCAGCCTGCCGGGCGCGTTCTGGCTCGTCACGCCGCTCCTGGCAGCCGGTGCGTTCATCCTGCGGCGACCTTCACGCTCGCTCCTGCGAAAGGCCGGCACCTTTCTGGCCGCGCTCGCCGTGCTCGGGGTGCCCGCGTACGTCGCGGCGGTCGACTGGCTGCCGCGGATCGGTGCGTTCGACAAGGCGTCGAACCTCGGCAACCTGATCGGCCCGCTGAGCGGGTGGCAGCTCTTCGGGATCTGGCCCATCGGCGACTTCCGCGTGCGCCCGCACCACTGGGCAGTTCCGACGTACGCGCTGATCGCCGTCGTGCTCGTCGCCGGCCTGGCCGGGCTGTGGTGGGCGTGGCGGAGCCGGGCCTGGGCGCTCCTCGTCTACGTGACGACCTCGCTGATCGGCTGCCTCGTCTTCGTCGGCATCAGCTCGCCGTGGGTCGGCGGCAAGACGATCGCGATGGCCTCTCCCGCGGTGCTCGCGGCCGCGCTCGCGGGCTGTGGCGCGCTCGTTGCGCGTGGCCGGTCGATCGAGGCGGCCGTCGTCGTCCTGGCCATCGCGGGCGGCGTGCTCTGGTCGAACGTCGACCAGTACCACGACGTCTGGCTCGCGCCGCAGGGACAGCTGCACGAGCTCGAGACGATCGGCCGCGACTTCGCCGGCGACGGACCCGCGCTGATGACCGTCTACGAGCCGTACGGCGTGCGCCACTTCCTCCGCCGCCTCGATCCTGAAGGCGCGTCCGAGCTGCGGCGCCGCTTCGACTACCTCACGAACGGGACGATGCTCGACAAGGGCGAGTCGGCCGACATCGACCGGATCCGGCTCGACCAGGTGCTCGTCTACCGGACGCTCGTGCTGCGGAGAGGACCGGCAGCGAGCCGTCCGCCTTCGGTCTATCGGCTCGTTTGGAGCGGGCGCTACTACGAGGTCTGGCAGCGGCCCGAGCAGCCGCGAACGATCGTGCGGCACATCCCGCTCGGGAGCACAAGCCAGGCTGCGGCCGTCCCATCGTGCCCGGCGGTCGAGGCGCTACGTGGCTCGGAGCTCGTAACGGCCACGCGACCGGAGGCGATCGGGCTCGGCGCTCCACCGCTCCCGGGGACCGCTGCGTTGCGCGTGTCGGTGCCGGTCGACGGCGTCTACACCGCCTGGATCGCAGGCGACTGGTTCGGCCTCGCTTCGGTGTCGATCGACGGGCGCACCGTCGGCGCGAAGCGCGAGGAGCTGAACTGGCCAGGCCTCTACACCGATCTCGGGTCGACGCCGCTTGCCGCGGGGGCTCACGACGTCACGATCAGCTACCGCGCCGGAGGCTGGCACCCGGGCAGCGGCGGCGACCCGTACGCGTTTGGGCCGGTCGCGCTCAGTCTGATCGACGCACGCGATCCGGTCACCCTGACCCCGCCGAGAGACGCCGCCACGCTCTGCGGCCATCCGTGGGACTGGGTCGAGGCTCTTCGTTAGAAGATCTCGGGGCACCACGGCTGGCGCTCGGTGCGGAAGAGCTCGTCGGCCCGCGCGACCCCGCCCGGCTTCAGCTCATCGAGCCGTCCAGCCCAGCGGAGCTGCTCGAACGTGAACCCGCCCAGGTAGACGGAGCCGAGCGCCGATGCATCGAGCAGCAGGTCGGCAGGCGCCGTCGTCCGGTCGACGCTTCCGTCGGCCACGTGCCAGCGCGCCTGATTCCAGGGGCAGAACTCGTCGGCGACGTCGAGCACTATGGAGCCCTCGCCGAGCCGCCGGGCACCTAGCGCGGTGCCCACGTCGACGAGCCGGACCCAGAGCGCCTCCATCACGGTGAAGTCCATCCGGCGCGGCTCTCGGATCCAGTGGAAGAGCGGGTGGTCGAGGGGCAGCCAGTAGGCGTTGATCTGCGCAACCCAGTCGATCGCGAGCAGGTAGCGCCAGATCGCGGCGAGCGCTTGTGGCGATGTGCCCAACGCCTCGCTGACCTCGACCTTCGTCTTCGTGATCATGTGGCTGATCCCGAAGTCGAGCCGGTAGAGCGCGTAGGCCTCGGGGACGCCGTCGAGCTCGATCACGACCCGCATCTGCTTCCCGCCCTGCGAGCGCTCGCGCAGGCGACGGACCTTCCACCAGTCAGAAGTGCGCGTGAACATCCCGACCGTCTCGGCCTGCAGGCGATCGTAGATCCCGGCGATGACGTCGAGAACCTCCTCGTCGGTCCCGAGGAGACGCGCCTCGCCGAGCGGCTTGTCATCCCACGGACGCGCGTGCTCCCTCGGCAGCTCGATGTCGCCCGCGAGCGACGCGAGGCCGTACCCGAAGCGCGAGTAGATGCCGCCTTCGGCCGCGTAGAGCATCGCGATCGGCTCCCCACGCTCGTGCGCGTCCGCGAGCTGCCGCCGCATGAGCGCGGTCAGGGCGCCACGGCGCCGGTGCGTCGGCAGGACGCCCACGGCCATCACGCCGGCCGTCGGGACCTGGGCGCCGCCGGGGACAGTCGTGTCGAAGAGGTACGCGCCTGCGCCGCCGACGATCGCGCCGCCGTCTACCGCGGCGAGCACGCGCTCGGCCGGCAGGATCGTCCCGAGGCGCTCGGTCTCCTCGGCCTCGGGCCGGCTGCCGAAGTAGTGCCAGATCCCGGTGAGCGCCCCTGCGACCTCGTCCGGCGCGCAGGTCTTGACCTCGATCACTATGCGATCCGCTCGAGCGGCGCGTAGTCGAGCATCAGCTTCCGCTCGCTGCCGTCGTTCGCGAAGCGGACGGTGACGAGGCCGCCGGGCTCGATCGCGGTCACGACACCCTCGCCGAGCGTCTCGTGTCGCACCGAGTCGCCGGTCGAGAGCGAGGGCGCGTCCGAGCGTGGCGCGACGCCCGTCGGCGACCCGTAACCCGACCACGAGGCGGGCCGCAGCCGCTGTCGCTCGACCTTGTCCGGCGGCAGCTCGTCGAGGAAGCGCGAGGGCAGGTTGTAGGAACGGCTGCCGTAGAGGGATCGCCCGCTCGCGTGGGTGAGCACGAGCCGCTCCTTCGCCCGCGTCATGCCGACGTAGGCGAGCCGCCGCTCCTCCTCGAGGCCCTGCTCCTCGATCGAGCGGGCATGCGGGAAGATCCCCTCCTCCATCCCGATCATGAAGACGGCGCGGAACTCGAGCCCCTTCGCGTTGTGCAGCGTCATCAGCGTGACGAGACTCTGCTCGCCGCGGATCGCGTCCTGGTCGGAGTAGAGCGAGATCTCCTGGAGGAAGCCCGAGAGCGACGGCTCCGGCGAGGTCTGCTGGTACTCCTGCGCGACGCCGACGAGCTCCTGGAGGTTCTCCATTCGCCCCTGCGCCTCGATCGTGCGCTCGGCGCGCAGCGCGTCCAGGTAGCCGCTGCGCTCGAGCACGCGCTCGATCACGTCGGGCACGTCCATGTCGAGGGCGCCCGCCATCAGCGACTGAAGGAGGCCGTGGAACTGCTGCACCGCCCTCAGCGGCGCGGCGGAGATCCCCGCGTCTTCCGCCTGGCCGAGCGCCTCCCAGAGCGAGATCCCGTAGGCGTCGGCGTGCGCCTGCAGCCGCGCGAGGCTCGCGTCGCCGATCCCGCGCCGCGGCCGATTGGCGGCGCGCTGCAGCGAGACGGCGTCGTAGGGGTTGTCGATCGCCTGCAGGTAGGCGATCAGGTCCTTCACCTCGGCCCGCTCGTAGAAGCGTGGGCCGCCGATCACCTGGTACGCGACGCCCTGGCGGACGAGCACGTCCTCCAGTACCCGCGACTGCGCGTTCGTCCGGTAGAAGACGGCGATCTCGCTGCCGTTGCAGCCTTCCTCGACGAGCAGCGCGATCTCGGCGGCGACGAAGCGCGCCTCGGCATGCTCGTCCTCCACCTCGAGCACGCGCACCGGCTCGCCTTCGCCGAGCTCCGACCAGAGGTTCTTCGGCTTCCGCTCGCGGTTGTGCTCGATCACCGCGTTGGCGGCCTGGAGGATCGTGTTCGTCGAGCGGTAGTTCTGCTCCAGCGCGATCGTCCGTGTCTCGCCGAAGTCGCGCTCGAACTCGAGGATGTTGCGGATGTCGGCGCCGCGGAAGGCGTAGATCGACTGATCTGGGTCTCCCACAGCGCAGACGTTCCGGTGCTTCTGGGCCAGCAACTGCAGCAGCCGGTATTGCGCGTGGTTCGTGTCCTGGTACTCGTCGACGAGGATGTAACGGAAGGCCGTCTGCCAGCGCTCGCGCGCCTCCGGGAAGCCTTCGAGCACCTGCACGGTCAGCATCAGCATGTCGTCGAAGTCGACCGCGTTCGAGGCGAACATCCGTCGCTGGTAGAGGTCGTAGACCTCGGCGACGGTCTGGTCGTAGAAGGAGGCGACGCGCTCGGCGTACTCCGCGGGCGTGACGAGCTGGTTCTTTGCGGCCGAGATCTGCGCGTGGATCCCGCGCGGGACGAAGCGCTTCGGGTCGCGCTCGAGCTCCTCGAGGCACGCCTTGGTGAGCCGCACCTGGTCGGCTGAGTCGTAGATCGTGAAGTTGCTCCGGTAGCCGAGTCGAGGCGCCTCGCGCCGGAGGATGCGGCCGCAGGCGGCGTGGAATGTAAGGATCCAGATCGAGCGCGCGACCGGGCCGAGCAGGTCCTCGAGCCGCTCGCGCATCTCGCCCGCGGCCTTGTTCGTGAACGTGATCGCCAGGATCTCGTTCGGCTTCACGCCGCACGCGTTGAGCAGATGGGCGACGCGATAGGTGAGCACGCGCGTCTTGCCGGAGCCCGCGCCTGCGATTACGAGCAGCGGGCCCTCGGTCGCGAGGACAGCCTCGCGCTGGGCCGGATTCAGGTCGGCGAGGTACTGCTCGGGCGAAGCGACAGCCATGTAGGCGATGCTAGCGGCGAGCCATGAGGGTGCTCGCGACCCGACGCTACCCAGGACCCGCTTTCGAGGAGCTCGAGGACGTCGAGGTCGCGCCGCTCGATGCGCTGCGGGCGCCCCGGGAGGACATCGAAGGGCTGATCGTGGCGAACGAGCCGGTGCCGCTCGACCTGCTCCGGCGGCTCAGGATCGTGGCGAACTTCGGCGTCGGCTACGACCGGATCGACGTCGCTGCCTGCGCGGCTCGCGGGGTCGTCGTCACGAACACGCCGGGTGTCCTCGACGATGCGACCGCCGACCTCGCGTTCTCGCTGATCCTCGCCGTGAGGCGGCGCGTTGTCGAGGGCGACCGCCTCGTGCGCTCCGGCGCCTGGGCCGGCTCCTGGTCGGAAGGCGGGCTCGCGCAGGAGCTGACGGGCTCGACGCTCGGGATCCTCGGGCTCGGACGGATCGGCAGCGCGGTCGCGCGGCGCGCGCGGGGATTCGAGCTGGAGGTGCTCTACACGCAGCGTCGCCGGGTCGACACCGAGCTCGGCGAGTACCGTGAGCTGGACGAGCTCTTCGAGCAGTCCGACATCGTCAGCATCCACGCGCCGCTGACCGCCGAGACGGACGGCCTCGTCGATGCCCGCCTGCTCGCAGTGCTCCGCGACGGCGCCTGCCTCGTCAACACGGCGCGCGGCGAGATCCTTGACGAGCGGGCGCTCGTGCGCGAGCTCGTCTCGGGCCGCATCCGCGCCGGCCTCGACGTCTTCGCCCACGAGCCCGAGGTGCCAAAGGAGCTGCTCGACCTGCCAAACGTCGTCCTCACGCCGCACATCGGCAGCGCGACGCAACAGACGCGCGAGGCGATGACGCGGCTCGTCGTCGACAACCTGCTCGCGGTCGAGCACGGCGACGCGCCGCTCACGCCCGTCGGCGGCTAGGCGATCACGACCTCACCGCGCGCCGTGGCGATGCGAGCCTCGCGAATGCCGCCCTCGCCACCGACGAACCGCAGCGGCAGCTCGTGCGGGCCGAGCCACTCGCGCAGCTGGCTCTCAGAGCCGCCGACCGAGAGCTCGAGGAAGCCTCCGGGAGAGCACGTGTGGCCGACCCGGTCGTACATCGCCTGCCAGCGCCCGACGCGGTCGCCGTTGTTCGGGTAGTCGATGAAGAACGGCAGCTCGGGCGGACCCGACACGGCGCGCCAGCCGCGAAGCGTCCCGTCGCCGTGAGGCACCGTGTAGTCGAAGACATCGATTCCGAGCCTTCGGGAGACAGCGTCGAGGTCATCGACCCGCACCGCCAGGCGAACAGGCCGAAGCCGGCGGCCTCGCAAGCCAGCACGAAACGCCCGGACTCCGTGCTCGCCGCGGCCTCCCGATTCTCGATGGTGAGGAACTCGAGGTAGCTGAGAGGCTCAAGCGGCACGTTGTGATTGCGAGTGCCGGCGAAGGGCTGGTAAGCACCCGGCTCGGAGCCGAGACCGTGCCGCTCGCGTAGCTCCGTGGCGGTCTTGGCCGCATCCGGGACGAGCATCACGACGTGGTCGATCACCATCCGCCGCGACCTTAGATGGCCTACGCTCGTGGATGTGGGCTTCGCATTCGGCTCGATCGACGAGATGGGCGACGGCGTCTTCCGCAAGGTGCGCCAGGAGCTCGGCGTCACCGCCTTCGGCGTCAACGTGCTCGTGCTCGAGCCGGGTGTCGTCGCCCGGCCGCACTTCCACGAGGAGCAGGACGAGCTCTACTTCGTCCACGCGGGGCGGGCACGGTTCGCGCTACCGGGCGAGACGCGAGAGCTCGGGCCGGGCGGCCTCTGCCACGTCGAGTCGACGACGCCGCGCCAGCTGACGAGCGTCGGTGACGAGAACCTCGTACTGCTCGTCGTCGGCGCGAAGGGCGGCTACGTCGGCCGGGACGGTAAGTTGGCCGATCCGTCGAAGCTGGGCTAGAACCGAACGGCCGCGCGGCGGAACTCGCCGAGTCGCCGGCTGTAGAACGCGAGCCCGACCATCGCGGCGACGGCGGTCGCGAGGCTGCCGGCCGCGGGCGTGAAGACGCTGGCGGCCGCGGCGGTCGTGCCACCGTGTCCGGCCATCGCAAGCGCTCCGAGCGCGGCGCCCTGGTAGAGGCCGACGTTGCCGGGCAGGAACGGCATGGTGTTCGCGAGCCCGGTGACGACCATGTAGAGCAGCGCGGCGCCGACACCAACGTGGACGCCGACCGCGTGGAGCAGGAAGAGGATTCCGAACCAGCGCGCGACCCAGGTGACGATCAGGATCAGGCCGGCGAAGAGCATCACGCGCTTCGGGGCGGCGGCTCCGTCGAGGAACGCGCCGAAGCCCTTCGGCATTCGGTCGCCGAGGCGCCGGTGCAGGAGCGAGACGAGCACGAGCCCGGCGGTCGCGAGCGGGAGGCCGACGAGCATCGTGATCTTCGCCCAGCCGGGTACCGGTAGGAAGAACGCCGAGGCAGCTCCGACGAGCACGAAGGCGATCATCTCGAGCAGGTGCGCGCAGAGCAGACTGCCGCCCGCGCGCGAGAAGCCGGGCCAGCGCGGGCCTGCGGCGACTCTCAGCACCGCGACCTTCGAAGCCTCGCCCATGCGTCCGGGCAAAACGGTGTCGAGGAACGAGCCCACCGAGCTCGCGGCGTACATCGCGCGAAAGCCGACGGGGGAGCGCACGGTGGACGTCCAGGCGAGCGCGCGCAAAGGCTGCACCGCGCCGAGAATGGCCATGCCGGCCAGCAGGTAGCGCCAGTCCGGAGTGGCGGCCGCCCGGAAGACGTTCGAGCCGGTCCGGACACCGAGCAACGCAACGCCCGCGATCGAGACGAGCACGAACGCGACCAGCACTTTCCGACGCCCCACCTTCATCACCGTCACGTTCACGGCATCGGCAATTCGTCGCCCGAGGGTGAATCCCTGGAAGGGTGAGACACGCGTACGCGTAGTCGGGATCGTCGGTCGCATCGGGAACGGGCCACACGACTACTGCCCTCATCGGGCGACCGCCAACCACGGTATCAGCGACTGCGGCCGCCTGCAGGCGAGAATGTCCCGGCGGATGACCGTGCAGGCGAGCATCGAGGAGCTTCGAGAGCTGCGCGCCTTCGCGTGCCGCCTCACCCCCGACCGCGCGATCGACTCGCTCGACGAGGCCGAAGAGTTCCTGCTCGACCGCGGCTTGCTGACCCGGACGAGCCACTGCGCGCTGCCGAGCCTGTTCGAAGCCTGCCACGAGGAGCCCTATGCGCCGGACAAGCCTGGCTTCGGCCAGTGGCCGCGGACGAAGTTCCCCTGGTTCGGCGAGCTGGCGGCCCGCGGATACCTCTCGCTCGCGGTCCATCGTGGCAAGAGCCTCCTCGTCTCGCCTGCGCTCGTGCGATTGATGGACCCACTCTGCCGAGCCGAGCTGGCGCGGGGCGAGGACGAGCCGCTGGTGCGCCACCTTGCCGAAGCCGGGCCGTCGGAGCTCGACGACCTCCGGCTCGAGCTCGGGCTTGCGCCGAAGGAGCTGAAGCACCTGCGAGTGCCGCTCGAGCGCAGCGGCGCGCTCGTCTCGCGCAGCGTCGTCTACGAGCAGCCGCACCGGCACACGAGCGAGCTCGCGCGCTGGGACCAGGTCGTCCCCGAGGCATCCGGCGAGGGCGGGCTCGAAGAGCTGATCGTCGCGGCGGTGCGGGCCGCGGTCGTCGCGCCGGAGCGCGAGCTTTCCCGATGGTTCTCGTGGCCGCTCGAGCGCGGACTGGTCGAGCGGCTCGTCTCGGCCGGCCGGCTCTACCGGCCCGAAGCGGGCTGGGTGGCTACTTGAACGGGAACGGCCGCCTGTGCAGCGCGGGTAGCACCTGCGCCGTGACCCAGACCGGCGTCGTGACGTACCGCTTCGAGTAGCGAAAGCTCCCGTCCCGGCGCCTCAACCGGACCAGGTACGCATGCGAGCCGCGCGGGACCGGCCGGCCGGCCGCGACGAACGCCTGTACCGCCCACGCGGTCGACTGGGCATCGGAGCCGCGCCCCGGTGAGAGCTCGAAACCGCCGTCGCGGTTCTGGAGCCGGTGCAGGTAGGTCAGCCCGCGGCGCACCGGCGCGCCGGTCACGCCCGCAGCTCGCATGGCCTGGATCGCGGCGGCCGTGTCGTTCGAGTCAGGTTGTCCGCCCGCATACCACGCCCAGCCGCCGTTGCGCGCCTGGCGGCGGAGCACGAACCGCACGGCGCCTCGCGGCGCCCGTTCGCGGGCCTGACGCAGCGCGAGGATCCCCCAAATCGTCGAGTTCACGCTCGGGCCGATGCGCCCGTCGGCGTGCTGGGCACCGTGGATGCGCGCGAGCAGGCGCACCGGCCTGCGGCCGAGGACGCTCTCGGCGAGCGCGACGAGCTCGACATCGGTGACCTCGGCGAGCGAGGTCTCGTGCGTCGACAGGTACTGGAGCGCGCCGCCCGTGCCCGCCCCCGCAGAACGCAGACCGAGCACCGCCCAGGCGGTCAGCAACGAGCCGGGCGAGCCGCCGGCCTCGGCGAACGCACCGCTCGGCGCCTGGTGCGCGAGCAGGAACTCCGTCGGGCTCGCGGTGACCGCGAGCGCGGCCGCGACGACTGCGAGCCTCACGCCCACACGACCTCGGCCTTCAGCCTGCGCGCGTAGCGCTCGAGCAACCGCCTTAGCTCCGGGCCGGCAACCAGCGCGAGAACGAGGTTCCCGCCCGCGTGCGCCGCGTCGAACCAGATCCCGCGCGCGTAGAGCGCTGCGAAGGCCTGCCACGTGTGCGGGTAGAAGCTGAACCATTCCCACGCGTCCATGACGGCATCGAAGGCGAACCCGAGCGCGAAGCAGGTCAGCGCGAGCGGAATCCTCCGTCGCAGGAGCGGCGCGGCGAGGCCACCGAGGAGGCCGCACGCGCCCCACGCGAGCATCTGCCACGGCGTGTACGCGCCCTGGCCGAGGTAGAAGTTCGAGACGAGCCCGGCGAGCCCGCCGACCGCCATCCCGGCGCGCGGGCCGAGCGCGACCCCGGCCACGACCGCCATCACCGTCACCGGCTGAACGTTCGGCACCGCCGCGAACAGGACGCGCCCAGCGGCCGCGGCCGCGGCGAGGGTCGCGACGAGCACGAGCTCCTTGCTCGAGCCGGGCCCACTCTCGAGCCAGGCCGCGCCCGCGACGACGAGCGCCGCGGCAACGAGCAGGAGCGCGAGCGCGGCGTCGCCCGGCGAGATCGCCGTCCAGGCCGCAGCGGCGATCGCCGCCGCCAGTGCGCCGGCTGCTGCCGCTCTAGGCAAGCACGACCTCCCGTGTGGGCGCCGTCGTGACGCAACGGCCGGCGACCTCGGAGGCGAAAACGAGGTCGTTCGTGACGACGAGCGTCGCGCGCCCTGAGGCCTGGGCGCGCAGGAGCGCGGCCAGCTCGTCCTTTCGCTCGGGGTCAACGCCTCGTGTGGGCTCGTCGAGGACGAGCAGGTCCGGCTCCGCGACCAGCACCGCGGCGAGCGCAAGTCGTTCCCGCTCGCCGCTCGAGAGGTCGCGCGGGTGGCGCTCCTCGAAGCCGGCGAGGCCGACCGACGCCAGGGCCGCGCGGGCGCGCTCGCGGTCGCCGCCGACCGCGAGCGCGACCTCGTCGTCGGCCCGCTCGCGGATCAGGTAGCGGCCGGGATCCTGCGAGAGGTAGCAGGCCCGCCCGCTGCGCTCGACGAGCCCGTCGTCGGGATCGAGCAACCCCGCCGCAAGCTTCGCCAGCGTGGTCTTGCCCGAGCCGTTGGGCCCGACGAGCGCGACGATCTCGCCTTGCCCGAGCTCGAGATTCATCTCCGCCACGACCGGCACGGCGCCGTACGCGAAGGAGACGCGCCGCAGCGCACAGACCGTCCGGCCCGCCGGCTCGGCCTCGGGGAGCTCGGCCTCGCGCGGTCGCCACGCTTTGGGGAGCGGCCCGTCCTGGATGCGGCCGTCCACGAGGAAGACGACCCGGTCGCAGGCGTCGAGCACGCGCTCGGGCCGCTGCTCGGAGACGACGACAGCGGCCCCACTGGCCCGAGCGAGCTCGATCGCCGCCGCAGCGCCATCGGAGTCGAGCTGCGAGGTCGGCTCGTCGAGGAGCAGCAGCTTCGGCTCGAGCGCGAGCACGGACGCCAAGCAGACGCGCTGGAGCTCGCCGCCCGAGAGCTCGGCGACCGGCCGCTCGGCGAGGTGCAACGCGCCGACCGCGGCGAGTGCCTCGGCAGCGCGCGGACCGATCTCGGCCGGAGACGTGCCGAGGTTCTCGAGCCCGAAGGCGACCTCGGCCGCAACGCGCGTGAAGACGACCTGGTCCTCCGGATCCTGGAAGAGCGTCGCCACGGTGCCGGTGAGGTCGGCCGGCCGCGTCACGCGGGTGTCGAGGCCGGCGACCTCGACGCGACCCGAGAAGCGCCCGCCGTGGAAGTGCGGCACGAGCCCTGCCAGCGCGCGGAGGAGCGTCGACTTGCCGCCGCCGGACGGGCCGAGCAGCGCCACCACCTCGCCGGGCGCCAGCTCGAGGGACACGTCACACAGCGCCTCGCGCCCTTCCGGGTACGAAAACGAGAGCCGGTCGACGACGACTAGAGCCACAGCGCCCCGACCGCGACGAGGCCGACAGCCGCGACCAATGCCGCGCGTTCCCGGAGTCCCCAGCGCGGCGGCTCGGCACGGGTCGCGCCCGGCCGCCCGTAGCCGCGCGCCTCCATCGCCTCGGCGAGGTTCAGTGCCCGCTCGAGCGACCCGGCGAGCAGCGGCGCGAGCAGGCGCGCCCGGCCGCGCGCGCCGGAGACCTCCACCCCGCGCCCACGCAGCGCCTCGATCAGGCCGGCGGCATCGCGCTCCAGCGTCGGCACGAGCCTCGTCGCGAGCGCGATCGCCAGCACCGACCGGCGCGCGAACCCGGCCGCCTGGACGAGGCGGTCGTGGTCGAGCAGCAGCGCATAGGCGGCGAACGCGAGCCCGACGGCGGTCAGCCGCAGACCCTGGAAGAGCCCGTTGTGCAGCTCCTCGCGGGTCACGTCGAGGTGACCGAGCACGGGCACGGTCGCACCACTCCAGACCACGTGCCAGCCCACGGTCGAGACAAACGGCGTGAAGAGGAAGACGGCGACGCCCGAGCCGAGCGCGCCCACGAGGTAGAGCCTGCGCCGGCCCTTCGGACCTTGCAGGCACACGAGGAGGAGCACCACGACGATCGCCGCGACCGACTCGGTCCGACCGGCGAGCAGGGTCGCCGCGACGACACCGGCGAGCAGCGCAGCTGCCGGGGCTGGGCTCACGGGACCCTGTACCGCTGACGGAGGAGGCCGGGCCGCGCGAGCAGCCTACGAGCGAAGCCCGCCTCCAGGATGAAGCGCACCGGCGAGCCGGCTCCGGGCCGACGCAGCTCGACCCGCGCCCGCGGCCGAGCCGAGCGCACCAGTTCGACGACGTTCGCCTCGCGGGGAGCCGTGGACGCGACGCGACCGCGAACAAGCGCCGCTATCCGCCGCCCGAGCCCCGGATCGAGAGACAGCACCACCGTACGCCGCCGCCGGGCGTCGTAGCCGTGCAGCAGCGGCTCCGGGAACGCGCCGACGACGACGGCGTCGTCGAGTGGGTCGCGCCACGTGCGGTAGTCCCACCACTCGACGTCGCCTGGGCGCAGGCGGTAGTCGCTCGCGCTGCGGTCGGCGAGGTAGCCGTTCACGTAGTAGAACCACGCGCGGCGCCGGTGCTCCGAGATGCCGTCGACCCCGCGGACGTAGCGCCCGCCGAAACGCGTCTTCACAGCCGCGATCCGGTCGAGGCCCTGCAGCGCGGACTCCCCGGCCGGCACCTTCGACGCGTGCAACACGACGGAGCCGCGGTCGCGCGTGACCCAGACGGTCGCGCTGCCGGAGTTGCTCGAGGCCGAGCTGCAGCCGGCGAGCGCGACCGCCAGGGCCGCAAGCGCGACGACTCTCACCGCAGGGCGTTCGAGCGGACCGCGCCTTTCAGCGTGGCCGTGACGAGACCGCGGTGGCGACCGAGGCACGCGGAGCCGGTCCGGGTGAGGACGCTACGGCCGTCGACGTGCAGCCGCGCTCCCCGCGCGGGCTTCGCCTTCCCGAGGTCGTTCTGCGAGAGGACGCGATAGCACCCGCGCTTCGCAGTCGTTCGCAGCGCGAGCGTCGGCGGCCCACCGGTGGGCCCGAAGGTCGCCCAGTACCAGAGGACGCGATCGCCGTTCTTCAGAGCGACGGCGTCGGCGCCGACGGGCGGCGAGACGCCGTTGACCTTGAAGACCCAGCCGGTCGAGGCGCCGGCCACGTAGCGGCCGACCTGGTCGACGTAGCGCCCGAAGGACGTGGTCGTGACGTGGTAGTAGAACTCGCCGGCGATGCTGGCCGACTCGAGCGCGTCGAGCGCGTTGGCCTTCACCGTCAGCGCCGGCTCCGCCGAGCCGTAGATCGTCCGGGTCTTGCCCTCCACACGCACGTGCACGGAGAGGGCCGAGGCCGCGGGGACGAGCAGGAGCGCCGCCACGCCGGGGGCGAGGGTGCTGAAGAGACGCCTTGACACGAATCCTCCTTCCGCGAGGGGTTCGGGTTTCCGGCGAGAGGCAGGTCTTCTGACTCGGGGCTCCCTCCGGCGCCGCCTTCCCGGCCCTCAGGCCAGTGGCACTTCGGCGCGGGAGCGTCTCCCCTCACAGCGGCGGGACCGTCCCGGACTCGCACCGGGTTCCCTTACCGCTCGCCTAACGGGCGGAAGCCTACCATTGCGGCCGGTGCGCCTTTCACGCTCGGTCTCGGTCTGGTTGCCGGTCGTCCTCTGGGCGGCGGTGATCTTCGCGCTCTCCGCTGTGCCTGACCTCGGCACCGGTCTCGGCGTCTGGGACACGGTGCTACGCAAGTGCGCCCACGCGACGGAGTACGCGGTGCTGGCGCTGCTGCTCTACCGCGCGCTCGGCCGCGATCTGCCCGCCTTCCTCATCGGCGTCGCCTACGCGGCGAGCGACGAGCTGCACCAGGCGTTCGTCCGCGGCCGGCACGCTTCGCCCTTCGACGTCTCGATGGACGCGGCCGGGCTCGCCCTCGGCCTGCTGATCGTGCACGCGGCGAGGCTGTCCGTACAATCGCAGCGTGGCTGACCGCCAGACCTTCGACGACCGGCAGCTCGACGCGGTGCTCGAGCGGCTCGACGGGCTGCGCGCAGAGCTCCAGCAGCTGAACCGCCGGCTCGACAACACCGAGGGCTTCCTCGCCCTCGCGCACGAGGTGCGCGCGCTGAACGAGTCGCTGCAGGCGCTCGCGTATGCAGCCCTCGGCCAGCAGGGGCCACAGGTTCGCCGCCGCCGAACGGGTTGACACGGAAGAGCGTGCAAAGCCCGCTCGTCCTCTAGGTCGGCATCGCAAGCGATGCCTCGGCCCTCGGCCAGCAGGGGCCACAGGTTCGCCGCCGCCGAACGGGTTGACACGGAAGAGCGTGCAAAGCCCGCTCGTCCTCTAGGTCGGCATCGCAAGCGATGCCTCGGCCCTCGGCCAGCAGCGCCCGCAGGTGCGCCGCCGCCGGACCGGCTAGCTCGTCAACTTGTAGACCGTGCCGTCGAGCGAGGTCGCGTAAAGCTCGCCGAGAGCGTCCTCTCCGAACGAGGACAGGCTCGGGACCGTGAAGGATTCGCGCCGGGGTCCGCTGGTGAGCTTCCCCTTCGCCGCCCGCAGGCTCCAGATCGTGCCGTTGCAGTAGTCGCCGTAGAAGTAGCGGCCGCGAGCGGAGATCAGTGCCTTACCGCGGTAGACGTAGCCGCCGGTGATCGAGCAGCCCTGGCTGTGGCTGTACACGACGATCGGGAAGACGAGCTTTCCGTGCCGGTTCACCTGCTGGCCGGAGGTGTAGCGCGAGCGGCCCTCCCAGACGCGCCAGCCGTAGTTGTTCAGCCCGCGCCACTGCGAGGGCGTGCGCACGTCGACCTCCTCCCAGGCGTTCTGGCCGACGTCCCCGATGTAGAGGTCGCGCGTCAGTCGGTCGAACGAGAAGCGCCACGGGTTGCGCAGGCCGTAGCCGGCGATCTGCCAGCGCGCGCCACGCTTGTCGACGTTCAGGCGGAGCAGTTTGCCGAGCCGCGAGCTCAGGTTCTGCGAGTGGTTGTGCGGATCGCCGCCCGAGCCGCCGTCGCCCGTCCCGGCGTAGAGCCGCCCGTCGGGCCCGAACTGGAGCTGGCCGCCGTTGTGGTTGTCGAACTCGCGGTGCGGCACGCGCAATAGCGCCTTGCCCGTCGCAGGAAGGCCGATCGTGCCGTTGGAGCGGAACTCGCAGACGCGAACGTCGCCGCTCTTGTCGTTGAAGTAGACGAAGAAGCGGTGGTTCTTCGCGTAGCGCGGATGGAACGCGACCGAGAGCAGGCCCTGCTCGCCGCCCGCGCGGACGCGGCTGCGGATGTCGAGAAAGGGCTGCGCGCGGAGCTTCCCGTTCACGAGCACACGGATCACGCCCGCCTGCTCGACGACGTAGAGCTTGCCCGGTTCGCTGGCCGGCGTCGTGACGTAGACGGGGGTGTCGAGGCCCCAAGCGAACGGGCGTAGCCGCAGTTGCTCGTGCCGTTGCGCTCCCACGGCGGCGCCCGGAAGCGCAATCGCGACGATCGCGATCAGGACCCCCAGCGACCTCATTTCGTCTTGAGCAGGACCCTCCGCAGCTCGTCTTCCCTACCCGGCTGCAGGATCGCGAGCACCTGGTCACCGGGCTGGAGCTCGGTCGAGCCGACCGCGATCTCGGAGCGGCCGTTGCGCATGATCGAGATCAGGCGTGAGCCCTCGGGCAGGTCGAGCTTCTCGACCCGCTTGCCGGCCGCAGGCGCATCCGCGTCGATCTGGACCTCGACGATCTCGAGGTTCTCCTTGCGCAGCTCCAGCAGGTGGACGAGGTCGTGCTCGGGCACCTCGTGCTCGATCAGCGCCATCAGGCCGCGCGTCGCGGAGACCGTCGGCGAGATCCCGAGCAAATCGAAGTGCGGCTGGTTGCGCGGGTCGTTCACGCGCGCGATCACCTTCTGGACGCCGTACTTCTCCTTGGCGAGCTGGCAGATGATCAGGTTGTCCTCGTCGTCGCCGGTCAGCGCGGCGACGAGGTCCGGCGGCCGAGCGATGCCGGCGCGCTCGAGCACGTAGATCTCGGTCGCGTCCCCAGGCAGCACCTGGTGCTCGAACTCACGCTCGAGCCGCTCGAAACGGTCGTGCCGCTGCTCGATCAGCGTCACCTCGTGCTTGCCGTCCCCGAGCAGGACGCGCGCGAGGTTGGCGCCGACCTTGCCACCTCCGGCGATCAGGATGTACATCAGGCGTTCGTCGCCTCGGCCGGACGGACCTCGCACGCGCGGACGGAGTCGAGGAGGACGTCGATGGCGACCGAGGTCGGGCAGATCGTGCGCAGGCCACGCTTGCGGTAGAACTCCGCGCGAGCCGGATCGAGCACGCGCACGACCACGCACTGGTTGTCGAAGCGCTGCTGCGCGACCTGGCCGATGACGATGTTCGTGTTGTCGCCGTCGGTCGCGACGACGACCGCGTCCGCGTCCTCGATGCCGGCCTCGCGCAGCACCTGGATGTCCATCCCGTGGCCGAGCACGAAGCCTCCGGCCCAGTGGTCGCCGAGCCGGCCGAGCGCCTCTTCCTTCTCGTCCACGGCGGTCACATCCCAGCCCTCACGGTCGAGCTGAAGGGCGATGTTCGAGCCTACGCGGCCGCAGCCGATGATCAGTGCTTTCACGAGCTCACCTTAGCTAAGAGCCCTCTCCATCCTCCTCCATCACGCCCTCCGGAAAAGCCACGACGAGCACCTCGCAGGGCGCCTTGCGCAGCACGAACTCGACGGTCGGCGAGAAGAAGCGCGACTGGCGGCGCCAGCGGGGCGCAGAGCCGACGACGATCAGGTCGTTGCCGCGGCGCTTCGCCTCGCCGACGATCGCGTCGCCGATCGAGCGTGCGCGGACGGTCTCGACCTGCACCTCGACGCCGTAATCGGCGCCAAGGATGCGCGCCTCCGTGAGGGAGGCAGCAGCCGCCTCCTCCAGGTCGTCGAGCTCGGCCTCGAGCGGGCTGTCGAGCGGCACACGGATCACGTAGAGCGCCTCGACGTGCGCGGCGCTGTCCTGCGCGAGCTTGACGGCGGTGGCGATCATCTCCTCGCCGATCGCTCCGAGCTTCATCGGGACGAGGATGCTCGTGAAGTGGCTCTCGGGGAGCGCTTCCGACCGCACCTGAACGTGCTGGAGCAGGCCCTCGCCACGGCCCCGGCGTACGAGCCCGTAGACGACCAGGCCGGCGGCGAGCCAGGCGGGGCCGCCGTAGCGCGCGCCCGCGTGGGTACCGACCGCGGCGATCCAGATCGCGAACGTGAGCATCGCGCCGATTACCGCCGGCAGCGGCACCTCGACGCCACGCACGCGGACGTTCCCCGGCGTGCGGTAGGGCCGAGGCAGCTCCGGCTCGCTGAAGCGCAGTTTGATCACGGCGAGCTGTGCGGCGGTGAACGCCGCGAGGACGCCGAAGCTGAAGAGGCTGGCAAGGAAGGCGACGTCGTCGTGGACGAACGACGTGCCGATCAGGAGGGCAGTCGAGATGAGAGCCGCGGCGACGATCGCCTGCGGCGAGACGAGCGTGCGCCGGTTGAGCCGCCCGAAGGCCCGCGGCAGCTGGCCGTGCTCCCCAAGGGAGTGGGCGAGCCGCGTGAACCCGGAGATCGAGGTCGTGACAGCGACGAACAGGATCACCGCTCCCGTGAGCCCGACGTAGACGCGCAGCGCGGCCGCCAGCCAGTTCGGGAGCGGGCCGCGGAGGGCGTCGACGATTCCCATCAGCGGCGAACGCAGCCAGTCCGTGCCGAGGCCGGTCGTGCCGCCTGTCGCGGGGAAGGCGCTGAGGGCGACCAGCGCGATCGCGACGTAGATCGCGACGACGAGGCCGATGCCCGAGAAGAGGCTGCGCGGCAGGTCGCGTCCGGGCTCACGCGCCTCCTCGGCGAGGTTCGCCACGGTTTCCAGTCCGGTGTAGGCCAGCATCGCGAGCGGCAATGCGAAGACGATCTGGTGCCAGCTCGGATGAGTACCGATCGAGACGCCGTGCGTGAGCGCGTTGCCGGAGAAGAGAAACGCGAAGCCGAGCACGACCAGCAGGAGCTGCGTGAGCAGGTCGAGCACGGCGACGACGATCCCGTAGCTGTAGAACGCTGAGCGGCGAACGAGCCGGAGCGCGGCGACACCGGCAATGAGGCAGACGCCGACGACGATGTCCCCGGGGTTGTGCTCCAGCGACTGCCAGCGCATCGCCGCGCCGAGGTAGTGCGGCAGGAAGAGCGCCGAGAGCGCGATCACGATCAGGTAGTCGAGGAAGAGCGCCCAGCCGGTGAGAAACCCGGCCAGGTCGTTGAAGGCGCGGCGCACGAAGGTCGCTGCGCCCCCGGTCTCCGGAATCGCCGTCGTTCCCTCTGCGTACGAGAGCGCCACGAGGATGAAGAGCGCGCCGACGATCGCGAGCACCTCGGGCGTGAGCCCGAGCGCGTGGAGGGCGATGATCCCGAGCGCGACGTAGATCGAGGATGCGACCTCGCCGTAGGCGACCGAGAAGAGCGCCGGCGCGTCGAGGACGCGTTGGAGCCCGGTGATCTTCCGCGCCACGGGCGGAGGTTAGAGCACGGACGCGACGTTCAGCGACGCTGGCGAACGAGGTAGATGCGCCCAGCGCCGAGCGCGGCGAACAGCAGCCCGATCACGTAGCCGAAGCCGCCTCCGTACCTCGCGGTCTGGACGACGATCGCGACGCCGATGGCGATCGCCACGAGCCCGAAGATCACCGTCCCGGAGCGGTAGAGGGCTCTCATGCCGCCCGCGGCGCAGCGGCAACCATCACGCGGCAGGGCGCGTTCTTCAGCACGAAGTCGACCGTCCCGCCGAAGATCCGGCCACGGCGGCGCTGCTCGTCGCGACGCGGCGCGCCCATCACGATGATCTCGCTGTTCCGGCGCGTGGCCTCGTCCACGATCGTCCGCCCCGCGCGCCGCCCCCGCACGAGCCGCCCGACCACGTTCACGCCGTAGGCTTCCCCGATCGCCCGCGCCTCGTCGAGTAGGTCGTTGGCCTTCAGCTCGGCTCCTTCGGGCAGGTCGCCGTCGAGCGGCAGCTCGAGCGGGATCTCGAGCACGCTCAGCGCGACGATCGAGCCGCCGCGCTCGCTCGCCAGGCGACACGCGAGGTCGACGGCCGCTTCGGATTCCCGCCGCCAGACGACCGGCACGAGCACGTTCCGGTATTCGAGCGCGATCGCCGGCCCGATCACGACCGGTGCGCGAACCGTCTCGGTCAGCGGCGCCTTCACGAAACGCTTTCGGTAGATCGCGTAGACGGTGAAGCCGAGCACGAGCCAGCCGAGGCCCGCGTAGCGCGTCCCGGGGCTCTGCACGACGACGACGAGCCACGCGAGCGCCGTCGCGGCTCCGCCGAAGACGGCGAAGAGCGGCCAGTCGACTCCGCGGATGCGTACGTTCGGCCGCGAGCGGAAGGCCAGCTCCTCGTCGGGGTAGCGCCGCCGCAGCTGCACGATCGCCGCATGGGCGACCGTGAAGGAGAGCATCGCCCCGAACGAGTACATCGTCCCAAGGAACCGCGTTTGGCCCGGTAGCAGGACGAGAATCGAGATGAAGCCGGCGAAGACGATCAGCGAGAGCCACGGCGTCTTGTACTTCGGGTGCAGCCGCCGGAAGACCTCGGGCAGCTGGCGGTAGGTCGCCATCGAGTAGGTGATCCGCGACGCTCCGATGATCCCAGCATTCGTCGCGATGAAGAGGATCGTCGCTGCGAGGATGCCCACGTAGACCTTGAGCACGCTCAACGTCGTGCCGGAGATGCCGAGGTTCTCCACCAGGCCGAGCACCGGGTCGTTCTGGAAGCCGTGTTTCTCCGGCGGCAGCGCGAGTAGGGTGGTCAGCTTGCCGTTCACCCGCTCGACCGGGAGCGCCGAGAGCGCGATCAGCGGCAGCGTGAAGTAGATCGCGTACACCGCCACGGCCACGAGCCCGATCGAGCGTGGGATGCTCTTGACCGGGTCGCGTGTCTCCTCGGCGAGGTTCGAGACGGTCTCGATCCCGGTGTAGGCGATCATCCCCACCGGGATCGCGAGGAAGAACTGCGACCAGGTCGGCGCCGTTCCCCAGTGGATGTTCCCGGTCAGCGTGTGCGGGCTGAAGATCAGCACGAAGCCGAGCAGCACGAGCAGGAGCTGCGTGGCGAAGTCGATCAGCGCCAGGAAGATGTTCAGCTTCGAGGACTCCTGGATCCCGATCACGTTCAGGATCACGAGGAAGGCGATCACGATCGAGCCGCCGATCACGTCCCAGGGGTTTTGCTTCAGCGGCGCCCAGAAGATCGAGAGGTAGTGCGGAACGAAGAACGCCGAGATGGCGATCGTGATGATGTAGTTCAGCATCTGCGCCCAGGCCGCCCCGAATGATGCGAGCTCGTTGAAGGCGTGGCGCGCGAAGCTCGAGGAGCCGCCGGCCTCGGGGAAGCGGACGGTTCCTTCGGCGTAGGTGAGCGCGGTCAAGCTGAAGAACACGCCCGCGATCAGGAAGACGAGCGGGGTCAGTCCGAGCGCGAAGACCGCCGTGACGCCGAGCGCGTAGTAGATCGACGAGCCGACGTTGCCGTACGCGGTCGCGAAGAGGGCAGGCGTGCCGAGCACGCGCTCGAGCCGCTGCTGGCGCCGCCGTCGGGACATCGCGCGGACTCTAGAGGGCCGCGCGGCGGCCTAGCCAGACATGTCCATTCAAGCCACGCCCTAGGGACAGTCCCTGGGGCATGGCCGAAAGAGTCAGCCCGGCGGCCGAGGCGGTCTGTGGAAGGCCGCCGAGCGGCGTCTCGGACGTGGCCGAGGGACTGTCCCTAGGCCACGGCCTGAAGGGTCAGCCGTGAATCGAGACGATCAGCGGGATGATCAGGATCGCGACCAGGTTCGTGATCTTGATCATCGGGTTGATCGCAGGCCCCGCGGTGTCCTTGTAGGGATCGCCGACCGTGTCGCCGGTCACCGCCGCGGCGTGCGCCTCGGAGCCCTTGCCGCCGAAGGCGCCGTCCTCGATCAGCTTCTTCGCGTTGTCCCACGCGCCGCCGCCCGAGGTCATCGAGATCGCCAGGAAGAGGCCGGTCACGATCGTCCCGATCAGCAGCCCGCCGAGCATCTTCGCGCTGATGATCCCCACGACGATCGGGAAGACGATCGGGATCAGGGCCGGCAAGAGCATGCTCTTGATCGCCGAGCCCGTCACGATGTCGATCGCCCGCCCGTACTCGGGCCGCGCGGTCCCCTCCATGATCCCCGGGATCTCGCGGAACTGCCGCCGCACCTCGGTCACCACCTGGCCGCCGACGCGCCCGACCGCCTCCATCGCGAGCGAGGCGAACAGGAACGGCATCAGGCCGCCGATGAAGAGACCGGCGATCACCCAGGCGTCGTTGAGGGCGAACACGGTCTGGAAGTTCCGCACCGCCAGGCCGTTCGTATAGCTGTCGAACAGGATCAGCGCGGCGAGCGCCGCCGAGCCGATCGCGTAGCCCTTTGTGACCGCCTTCGTCGTGTTGCCAACCGCGTCCAGCGGGTCCGTGATCGCGCGCACCGACTCGTCGAGGTCGGCCATCTCGGCGATCCCGCCCGCGTTGTCGGTTACCGGCCCGTACGCGTCGAGCGCGACGATCAGGCCCGTCATCGAGAGCTGCGCCATCACCGCGACGCCGATTCCGTACAGGCCCGCGAAGTGGTGCGCGACGAGGATCCCAGCCGCGATCACGATCACCGGCGCCGCGGTCGCCTGCATGCCGACGGCGAGCCCTTCGATGATGTTCGTCGCGTGCCCGGTGCGCGAGGCCGACGAGATCTGCTTCACCGGCCGCCAGCGGGTGCCCGTGTAGTACTCGGTGATCGCTACGAGCAGGAAGGTCACGATCAGGCCGACGAGGGCCGAGATGTAGAGCTCCCAGAAGGTGAAGGTCTTCGAGTCGTACGCCAGCACGACCGGGATGAACCCGATCGCAGAGAGCACGGTCGCGACCAGCACCGCCTTGTAGAGCGCGTTCATGATCGAGCCGTTCCGGCCCACGCGCGCGAAGAAGGTGCCGATCACGGACGAGAGCACCGACACGCCGCCGAGCGCAAGCGGAAACAGCTCGAGGTGCAGCGCCGGGAACGTCTGCGAGGCGAGCAGCATCACGGCCACCGCCGTGACGGCGTAGGTCTCGAACAGGTCGGCCGCCATCCCGGCGCAGTCGCCGACGTTGTCGCCGACGTTGTCCGCGATCACGGCCGGGTTGCGCGGGTCGTCCTCGGGAATCCCCGCCTCGATCTTTCCGACGAGGTCGGCGCCGACGTCCGCCGCCTTCGTGTAGATGCCGCCGCCTAGCCGCGCGAACACGGAGATCAGCGAGCCGCCGAAGGCGAGGCCGACGAGGTCGTTGATCGCGGACGCGCGCGAGTGGTCGAGCCAGCCGGTGAGCACCCAGTAGTAGCCCGCGACGCCGAGCAGCCCCAGGCCCACGACGAGCAGGCCTGTGACCGACCCCGCGCGGAACGCGACGTTCAGCGCCGGCTTGAGCCCGTTCTTCGCAGCCTCCGCTGTGCGCATGTTCGACCGCACGGCGACGTTCATCCCGATGAAGCCGGCCGCAGCCGAGAGCACTGCTCCGATCAGGAAGCCTACGGCGGTTCCCCAGCCGAGCTTGTTATAGAAGCCGAGTAGCAGGAACGGCACGATCGCGACGATCGCGATCGTCTGGTACTGGCGCCGCAGGTAGGCGGCAGCGCCCTCCTGGATGGCGCGCCCGATCTCCTGCATCCGCTCGCTGCCGGCAGGCTGCGCCAGCAGCCAGCTCGTCAGCCCGACCCCGTACGCGACCGCCACGCCCGAGCAGACGAGCGCGAAGAGCACCGCGTGGTTGCTGAAGAAATCGATCAAGGCGCCTCCCTCAAGACAAGCGCCGAGAGTCCCCGGCGCCGCGGTTTTCTATCACAGTGGGCAAATTCGCCCCCGCTAGAACCGGGCGCCGCGGAGCGCGGTGGCGCAGAGGTGCTCCTCCGGCTGCGGCTCGATCTTCGGCACGACCGCGAACAGCAGCTCGCGCAGGCGCTCGTTGTTCTCGTTGAAGGCGGTCACCACCTGCTCGTGCGAGACGGGTTTCGCGCCCTCCACGCCGACGTCGTGGTCTGTGACCATCGAGATGTTCGCGTAGCAGAGCTCGAGCTCCCGGGCGAGGTAGCCCTCGGGGTACGCGGTCATGTTGATCACGTCCCAGCCGGCGTCCTGGAACCAGCGCGACTCCGCGCGCGTCGAGAAGCGCGGGCCCTGGATCGTGACGACGGTGCCGCCGTCGCGAACGGGGATCTCGAGCTGCCGCGCGGTCTCAACGAGCACCGTGCGCAGGTCCGGGCAGTACGGGTCGGCGGCGGAGACGTGGGTCGTCTCGGGGCCGTCGTAGAAGGTGTCGCGCCGGCCGCGCGTGCGGTCGACGAACTGGTCGCAGACGACGAACTCGCCGAGGCCGAGCTCCGCCTTGAGCGCGCCCGAGGCGTTCGGGCCGATGATGCGCCGCACGCCGAGCTCCTTCATCCCCCAGACGTTCGCGCGATAGGGGATCGCGTGCGGAGGCAGCTCGTGGTTGCGGCCGTGACGCGGTAGGAACGCGACGCGCTTGCCCTCGATCTCGCCGATCACGTACGGCGCCGACGGCTTCCCGTACGGCGTCTCGAGCTCGACCTCCTCGACGTCCTCGAGGAACGAGTAGAAGCCCGAGCCCCCGAAGATCCCGATCTCTGCGCCCGCCATCGCGGCGCGGAGCCTAGCGACCCCGCGCCGCGGTTCGGCGGAAGTGGTCTAGCGGTGCGGGCCCTTGCCGAGCCAGAGGTTGACCTTGGCGTTGTTGCCGAGGCGCTTCCCCGGAGCCGGGCTCTCGCGGATGACCTTGCCCTTCTTCTTCTTCGTCGACTTGACATAGCTCACGTGACCGACCTTGCAGTGATGACTCTTGATCGTCGCGCTCGCGGCGCCGAGCTTCTTGGCGCGCACGTTCGGCACGACGCACGGGGGCTTGAAGACGGTGCTGCCACAGCCGCCGAGCGCCTTGCAAGCGTTCAGACGCCCGCCGGATGCAACCTTGCCGCTCAGCGAGCCGAGCGAGTCGAGCCCGCCGAGGATCGCCGCCTTGATCTGCGCGGCGGTGAACGTCGGGTGCGCAGCCTTGACGAGCGCCGCCACGCCGGTGACGTGAGGCGTCGCCATCGAGGTACCGCTGATCGTGTTGTAGTTCTCGCCCGAGGCCTTCAGGCAGGCCAGTAACAGGTTGTCGACGTAGCCGCCGTCTCCGACCATCCCGTCGCTGTCCGACACGAGACGCAGCGCCGGGACGAACGTCGCCACGCCGTCGTACGCCGACATGTCGCTCGAGAGAGAAAGGAACCCGCCGCCGGTCGAGCCCGACCACTGGCTCCCCGAGAAGTTCAGGCCGTCGCCCGAACCGAAGACCTGGAAGTAGTCGTGGTTCGACTGCGTGTCGAGACGGAGGTTGTACGAGAGCCGGCAGCCATGGCGCCCGGTCAGGCTCGCCATCGCCGAGCCGCGGTAGAGCCAGGTGTCCGTGCTCGGCTGGTAGTTCCCTGTCGGCGAGTCGGCGGCACTGTAGACGCCGCTCACATGGGTCGTCGACTGGCCGAACGTCAAGCCGGAGGCAACGGAGGTCGACCAGCTGGCGAGCGACTCGAAGCTTTCGGTCGCCAGCGTGTCGTACGCGGGCCACGTGCTCGGGATGTTCACACCCGGCGCAGCGAGATCGACGCTCTGCCCGTAGTTCGAGAAGCTCGCCAGCGCGTCGTTCGAGTCGGTCGCGGCGACGCAGATCACGTTGGCGAGGTTGTCCGGCGCCGCGCCGTAGTTGCACGGGTAGTGCGGCGTCGTGTCGTTGTTGACGCCGTCGTTCCCCGCGGCGACCACGAAGAGCGTGTTGGGGCACGCGGCGATCGCGTCGCGCATGGCGATCGAGTAGCCGGTGCCGCCGAGGCTCGCGTTGACGATGCTTGCTCCGTGCGAGCACGCGTAGGCGAAGCCGGCCGTGACGTTGGCGTTCGAGCCGCTGCCGTTGCCGTCGAGCACGCGCACCGGCATCAGGCCGACCTGCCAATTGACGCCGGCGACTCCGACCCCGTTGTTCCCGCGCGCGCCGATCGTGCCGGCGACATGCGTGCCGTGGCCGTTGTAGTCACGCGGATCTGTGTCCCCCTGGACGAAGTCGTAGCCGGGGACGACGTTGCTCGAGAGGTCGAGATGATCGGTCGCGATCCCGGTGTCGACCACGGCCACCTTCACCGCGGCGCTACCGGTCGTGATGTTCCACGCGCTCGGCGCTGAGATCTTCGCCATGCCCCAGAGCTGCGAGTAGCGCGGGTCGTTCGGCAGCGCTGTCGCGTGGTAGAGGTAGTTCGGCTCCGCGTAGGCGACCGCCGGGTTGCTCTTGAGCGCGGCGACGGCCTCTGTGACCGAGCCGGAGACGTGGACGAGCTGCAGGCCCGGAAGCCCGAGCCGCTTGACCGTCGACGCTGACTCGTCTGAAAGAGCGTTGAGCCGCGACAGAGAATCGGCGTTGTCCCGGAAGCGCACCACGACCTGCCCCGGCGCGTACTGCTGGTTGGCCCCCTTCAGCGTCAGCGTAACCGCATTGCGCGCCGCCCCTGCCCCTCCGGTGGAACCCGTGACGACGGCCACGAGCAGCGCGACGACGATCGCGGCGCAAAGCCTTCCCCTGCCCATGGTGCTCCCCTGTCTTGTAACGACCCTAACGTGTCTTATACGTCGCTATCTCGACGGTTTCAAGCCTCGGGCTCTTCCGCCGAGGCCGACGCGTAGGCGAGCTGGAGGTTCGCGAGCACCTGGTTGAAATCGCGCAGCGCATCGTCCGACACGGAGCCCTCGAGCACCGGCACGAGCGCTCTCAAGGCCTCGATCGCGAGCCGTGCCTGCGCCAGATCGCGGCCCTCGGCCCCGAGTCGGTGGTACGCGAGCGAGGAGACCGAGTAGAGCGTCTGGAGCAGGAGATCGGCGACCTTGAGCTTCGCGAGCTCGGCCTGGAGCTCGTCGATCAGCCGCTGCTCGTGGTCAGCCACCGACCGGTTCCCTGGGTCGCACCTGCTCGGCGTAGATCTCCTCGAGGCTCGCGCCGTCGGCGTGCCTGGCGATCTGGCGCTCAGCGGCGTTCGCCGCCGGAATCGTGAGATACGAGGCACATCCGAGCTCCGCGGCGACCGGTTGCACCCACTCGAGCACGCGCTCGAGGTGCGCGCGGGCCGGGCGCACGTCGCCGTTGGCAAGGTCGATCAGCTCGCCTGAGATCCCGTAACGGATCGCGCGCCAGAGGTTCTCCTCGATCAGGCGATGCGGGCGCGAGGGGAGCGGCTCGCCCTCATCGTGCGCCCGCGCGACCCGCGCGGCGAGCGAGAAGCAGAGCGCGGCGAGGCCGCGCGCCTCGGCGAGGTCGGGCTGCGCGTCGCAGATCCGGATCTCCACGGTTGGGAACGCGAGGTGCGGCCGCACGCTCCACCAGAGCTGCGTGTGCTCGTCGATCGAGCGCGTCTCGTAGAGGAACCGGACGTAGCGCTCGAAGCCGTCCCAGCCGTCGTACGGGTCTGGCACGCCGCAGCGCGGGAACATGCGTGTGAAGACCTGCGTGCGCGCGGAGTGCAGCCCACTGTTGACGCCCTCGACGAACGGCGAGCTCGCCGACAGGGCGAGCAGCTCGGGCAGGAGGTTCCGCAGCCCGTTGCAGACCGCGATCGCGCGGTCGGGCCCGTTGATCGCGACGTGCACGTGGAGTCCGAAGGAGTTGTTGCGCCAGACGACGTAGCGCAGGAGCTCGTCGTTGCGGCGGTAGTGCGGGGTGTCGATGATCCGCTGCTCCTGCCACGGGCTCCAGGGATGGGTGCCGGTGGCGCCAAGCGCGACGCCGACTGCGTCGGCGAGCTCGAAGAGCTGCCCGCGGCGCTCGCCGAGGCGCGCGGCGGCCTCGTCGAACGAGTCGCAGCGCCCGGTGCGGATCTCGACCTCGGAGGCGATCAGCTCGCCGACGAGGTGGTCCTCGAGCGGAGTCCCCTGCGACGCCGCCTGCAGGTCCTCGAAGCGATTGGAGAGCTCGAGCGTCTCGGGGTCGAGGATCGCGAACTCCTCCTCGACCGCAAGCGTGAGGTCACGCGCCCCCTCGTACTGCTCGCGGGCGAACCGGATCTGCTCGTCCGGGGTGAGGCGCTGGCCGTCTCCCAAGGTCGCACTACATTAGTTGAAGGGTTGCAGGAGCCTGGTCGCGACTCCGTGCCAGCTCCAGCGGGCCACCACGGCTCTGCGTGCCGCGGCGGCGATGCGGTCGCGCTGGTCCTGTGGCAGCTCGAGCAGCTCTTGAAGCTTGACCGTCAGATCGGCGGCATCTCCCGTCGCAAAGCTCGTCAGATGACGGAGCTCGGGCGGGTACTCGGCCTCGAGACCTTCCGCGATCTCCTCCAGCCCGGAGTGTCGCGCGACCAGGGGCGGCGAGCCGGCGGCGGCGGCCTCGGCGGCGACCATGCCGAACGCCTCGGGGAAAATCGACGGCACGACCGTCGCGTCCGCGAGCGGGAGTAGGTGGACGAGGTGGCGATGCTCGAGCGGGCCGGTGAAGAGCGTGCGCGGCGGGCCGGTGAAGAGCGTGCGCGGCGGGGCGGCTCGCTCGAGCTCCTCGCGGTAGTCGCCGAAGCCGACGATCACCGCTCGTGCGTCGAGCTCGCGGACGGCTTGGAGGAGCAGGTGAACGCCCTTGTTGCGGATCAGCTTCCCGAAGTAGAGGACGGTCGGCTCGTCCTTCGCGAGAAACTCCGCGAGACGCTCGGCGTTGCCTTCGTCCGGGAGCCGCTCGTTCGCGTTGCCGGGGTTGGGCGGGTCGCGACGAGCCTCCTCGAGCAGCGCCGCGAGCGCTTCCTGGCGCGGGCGGGGGCGGAACTCGTCGACGTCGACCCCCGGCGGAACCTCGTGCACGCGATCGACGTGGCCGACGACCTCTTCGAGCACGCGGCGGATGTGCTCGGAGCCGACGAAGATCGCTTCCGCTCCGGCGAGCGACTCCCGCCCCCACACCTGTAGCTCCGGATGGTCGCGCAGCGCGTATTCGAGCTCCGAGCCGTGCGCCTTGACCGCGTAGCGCGCGCCGGAGGCTGCTCCGACCGGCCCGCCGAGGAGAACGTGGTTGGCGAAGACGACGTCGGCCGGCAGCTCCGCGTGGACGGCGGCGGCGTTCAGCTCGACGTACCGCTCGCGCTCCTCGCGCGGCAGCTCGGTCAGGAGCCGGGCCTTGAGGCCCTCATAGCGGTCGAGCACGAAGACCGGGAGCACGCCGCCGATCTCGGGCCGCACGTGCCGTGCCCCGCCAAGGTCGTACTGCTCCGAGTGGGGCTCCTGCGAGAGCACCGTCACCTCGTGGCCGAGGCGGCTCCACTCTCGCGCGAGCGCGCGCGTGTAGACGTTGGAGCCGGTCCCGCCGAGCAGGTATCCGTGCCAGAGCACGATCTTCATAGAGCGAGTCTGCCGGAGCGCAGCGCCACTTTCGGCCGCGACCTAGGGACAGTCCCTCGGCCTCGGCGGAATAGCCCGAAGAGGCGTCGAGTAACCCGGCTCATGCCGTTCCCGTGCCGACGGCCTGTCGCGGAGAGCCATGTCCCAGGGACTGTCCCTAGGCCCCGGCCGGGATGGACCTGTCTGATCAGGTCAAGTGGAAGTACAGTGCGTGCAGCAGGTCGACCGCCGGGTTCGACGTGTGGACGGTCACGTCGTGCGGCACGTCGAGCAGCGCCTCGGAGTAGTTGAAGATGATCCGCACGCCCGAGTCGATCAGCTCCTGCGCGACCTGCTGCGCTCGATCGGCGGGCACGGCGACGACCCCGACGATGATGTTCTTCTCGCGCACCGCCTGCGCGAGACGACGCGAGTCCTCGATCTCCATCGACCCGATCGTGCGGCCGACCTTGTCCGGGTCGTTGTCGAAGACGGCCGCGATGTTGATCCCGTGCTCGGCGAAGATCGGCGAGCTCGCGATCGCGTGGCCGAGATTGCCGGCGCCGACGAGCGCGATGTTGTGCTGCCCCTGCGTCCGCAGGATCTTGCGGATCTCGCCGAGCAGCGAGTCGATGTTGTAGCCGACCCCGCGCTTGCCGAACTTGCCGAAGGCCGAGAGGTCGCGGCGGATCTGCGTCGCGTTGATGTTCGTGTAGTCCGAGATCTCCTGCGAGGAGATGCGGTCCTTGCCCATCTTCTTGGCCTGGGTCAGAACCTGGAGGTAGCGGCTCAGCCGGGCCGCAACTCCGACCGTCAGCCGCTCCGACACAGCCGCACTGTGAACGGTCGTTTGCAACACGCACAACCATTCTGCCAGTCCCGCGCCGCTCCGCGCGTCAGACCGTCACAAGCTCCGCTCTCAGCGGGGACTTTGTGCCACGGCCAGCCGACGGCGGAACGCGTCGTCGTGGACGTAGTAGGTGAAGACGCGCTCGCCGTCGATCTCGACGACCGGGATCAGCTCCCGGTACCGCGCCTCCAAGTCGGGGTCGCCGTCGATCGCGATCTCCTCGAGCTCGAACGCGAGCTCGTCGCGAAGCGCGCGCACCTGCGCGAGCGCCCGCTCGCAGAGGTGGCACTGCGCGGCGTGGTAGACCGTGACGCGGGGCTCAGGGGTAGAGGCCACGCGTGACCGTGGCTTCCGAGACGCGCCCGACCGCGACGCCGTAGGCCGCGTACCGCATGCTGATCTGCTTCTCCTCGTAGATCTGCCAGGTCTCGTTGAAGGCGCGCGTGACGATGTCTCGCAGCTTCGAGTTCACCTCGGGCTCCTTCCAGAAGTACTCCTGGAGGCCCTGGACCCACTCGAAGTACGAGACGACGACGCCGCCCGCGTTGGCGAGGATGTCCGGGAGGACGAGCACGCCCTTCTCGTCGAGGATCTCGTCCGCGGCCGGCGTGATCGGGCCGTTCGCGCCCTCGCAGATGATCCGCGCCTTCACGTCGGCCGCGTTGTCAGCGGTGATCACCTGCTCGAGCGCGCAGGGCGCGAGCACGTCGCAGTCGAGCAGCAGCAGCTCCTCGTTGGTGATCTCCTCGGCCCCCTTCAGGCCAGCAAGCGAACCGGTCTCCTGCTTGTGCGCGAGGGCGGCCGCGACGTCGATCCCGTTCGGGTTGTGGAGCGCGACTCGCGAATCGGAGATCGCGACCACCGTCGCGCCCTCCTCGGCCAGGAACTTCGCCAGGAAGCTGCCGACGTTGCCGAAGCCCTGCACGGCGACCGTCAGGTTCGGGAGCTGCAGCTCCTTCTTCCGCACCGCCTCCTGGATGCAGTAGAGCGCCCCGCGCGCGGTGGCCTCGAGCCGCCCGAGCGAGCCGCCGACGTTCAGCGGCTTGCCGGTCACGACTCCGAGCACCGAATGCCCCTTGTTCATCGAGTAGGTGTCGAAGATCCACGCCATCACCGAGCCGTCGGTGCCGACATCGGGCGCGGGGATGTCCTTCTCGGGCCCGATCTCGTTGATGATCTCCGTCGTGAAGCGGCGCGTCATGCGCTCGAGCTCGCTGCGCGAGAGCCGCTTCGGGTCGCAGACGACGCCCCCCTTCGCGCCACCGAACGGGATGTTCATCAGCGCGCACTTCCACGTCATCCACATCGAGAGCGCCTTGACCTCGTCGAGCGTCACGTCGGGGTGGTAGCGGATCCCGCCCTTGGAGGGGCCGCGCGCGATGTTGTGCGTGACGCGGTAGCCCTCGAACGCCTGGATCGTGCCGTCGTCCATCGTGACCGGGATCGAGACGACGACCGCCTTCTTGCACTCCTGGAGCACGTTCACCAGGCGCTGGTCGATGTCGAAGATCTCGGCCACGCGGCGCAGCTGCTCACGGGCGATCTCGAAGGGATTCTCTCGGAGGTGGGACTCGGGCGCTTCGACGGTGGTCACTGAGGCTCCTCGCTCGGAAACGCGCTGAGTATAGGTCTCTACCTGATGCGGAACGGGATCGTGCGACTGGTCGGCGGGCCCTTGCTCGTCGGGTACGCGAGCAGCCGCACGCTGTAGCGACCGGGCTCGAGCAGGGTGCCCGCCGGGTCGCGGCCGGTGATGCCGTACGTGACGCTTCCCGGAAGCAGGTCGCGTTGGCGCGCGAGCAGGCCGAGCCGTTCCTTGCCGCGCCAGAGCTCGACGTCCAGCCTCGAGACGGGGTACACCTGGGCTCCCGTCGCCGCCGGCAGGACCAGCCCGGCCTGCAGCGAGAGCACCGCGGGCGACAGGTCGGCCGGCTTGAACGACGACGCCGAGAGCGCCGCGGCGGAGATCAGCTCCTGCGGCGGCTTGCCGAAGGTGATCGCCCACGGGATCTTCAACGGCCCGGTCCCGCGCGCAACCAGGAGCACGGCGCCTTCGGCCGAGCCGTCGTCGGGCGGCGCGCCGTTCAGGCGAGCCTGCAGGGTCACGGTCGCGTGGCCGCCGGGCCTCAGTCGCACCCAGCGCGGTTTCGGCGTGATCACGAGCCCGCCGCTGCCGGCGGTGCGCACGCGCACGAGCAGTTGCCGCGTGGAGACGTTGCGGACGACGACGTCTTGGCGCGCGTGCCAGCCGTCGCCCTGCGCGCGACCGAAAGCGAGCGTGACCGGCTCGGCGGTGATCTCGCCGGAGACGGCCGCACCGAGGTCGACGAGGCCCGCGCCCTGCGCAGTGACGCTCGTGTCGCGGATCGCCTGGCCCGTGCCGGTGAGCAAGCCTCGAAGGTCGAGCGCGCGGAGGCCCGGGCGCGCCTGCGCCAAGACGGCTGCCGCGCCGGCGACCACCGCCGCCGCCGGGCTCGAGCCGTTGACCGTGCCAAAGCGGGGTGTGCCGTCGTCGTTCGCGCCGGGCTCCGAGGTGACGAGCGCGACACCCGGTGCCGCGAGGTCGGGCTTCACGCGTCCGTCGAAGGCGAGGCCGCGCGACGAGAACGGCGCGATTCCACCATCGCTGCCGTTGTGCACGACACTCGGGACGCCGATCGCGATCGAAGGGCGCTCGCGTCTCGTCATCGCCGCGAGCGCCACCTGCGCCACGTGCAGCGGGACGCTCACGATCGGGACGTCCACGGCCTCGTCGACCCCGAGGCCGCCGGCGGGAAGCTGCGTCCCGTACACGACCACTGCCGTCGCGCCCGCGCGCGCCGCGTACTCGATCGCAAGCTGCGGATCGGAGCCGCCATAGACAAGCGCTGCCCGGCCCGCGACAAGGCTGCGGCCGTGCGCGTCGAAGAAGTGATCAAGGCGCGGGCCGCCGCCGCCACGGCGCGGAGCCGCGAGCTCAAGCTCCTTCGGCTGCGCCGAGACGACGGCGCCCGCGAGCGGCAGCCGCCGGTCGAGCACCAGGTCGAGGCCCACCCGTAGTGCGACCGGCACCTCCTCGGCCTGGCCGCGCAGGTCGGCGGCGCCCACGCTCAGCGCGTCGGGCGCGCCGCCGGGGCTGGAGACGCTGCCGTAGGCGGGCCCACCCGGCCCGTCGTTCCCGACGGGCGCCACGACGAGCGTGTCGAGATCCATCGCGCCGTGGATCGCGCGCGCCTCGGGTGAGTCGGCGAAGGCGCCGTAGGAGACCGCCTCGCCGATCAGCGCGACCCGGGCCGCGTCGTGGGCGTCGCCGTCGAGGTTCGGGTCGACCGCTCGCTCGAGGCCCGCGATCAGCTGGTCGGTGCGCGCGTAGACGGCGAAGCCGCCGTGGACGTCCGGCTGCCACCCGGCGACGCGGATCGGCAGCACCGCCGCGCCGGGCGCGATGCCCGTCACGCCTCCCGGCCCGCCGGCACCGACGAGGATTCCCCCCATCTCCGTGCCGTGCCGCTCGAAGCGGCTCGAGCCGCCGGGGTCAGGCGCGGCGGTCGCGTCGGGATCGCCGCCGACCACGTCGACCCCGGGCAGCACGCGCCCGCGCAGGTACGGCTGCGCCCGGTCGACGCCGGTGTCGAGCAGCGCGACGGTGACGCCGCGGCCGTCGTAGCCGGGCAGGCGCAGCGAGGGCAGGCTGCTCGCGCCGCGCGCGACGCCCTTCACGCCGAGCAGCTCCGACGAGACCGAGGCCGGGTACGCGACGCGCACCGGATAGACGCCGGCCACCTCGGGCCGCCGCTCGAGCACCGCGATCGCCCGCGCGTCGAGCGGGGCCGAGAAGCCGTTCAGGACGCGCGAGTAGCTGAACTGGATCCGCGGGCGGATCCCGCGCGTGCTCAGCTCCGAGAGCAGCTGCCGCTGAGCGGCGAGCGCCCCGCGCGTCCACGCTCGTTCCTTGCGCTGGCTCGCCACGCCGCCGTTCCGCGCCACCCGCTGTGCCATCGAAGGCGCGCGCAGGACGACGAGCACGCGCTGGCCGACCGTGACCGCGGGGCGCCCGCCGCCGACGAGGCCGCGCCACGACGACGCCTCCGAGGCGAGCGAGCGCTGCTTCGTCTCGCTGACACCGAACCCGAGCGCGAGCGCCGTCGCGCCGAGCGCGAGGATCGCGAGCGCAGCCTCAGAGAGCCGACGCGAAAGCATCCAACGCAAGATAACGAGGCGACGGGATCGCTTCGACGTAGCGGGCGGCGGAGGCGATCATCGCCGCATTGTCGGTGCAGAGCGCAAGCGGCGGGGCTTTCGCGTCCGGAAGCGCCGCGCGCAGCTCCGAGTTCGCTGCCACGCCGCCGACGACGGCGATCCGCTCGGCTCCGATGCGCTCCGCCGCCTCGAGCGTCCGCTGGACGAGTGCGCGGACGATCGCGCGCTGGTAGCTCGCCGCGAGATCGGCCCGTCGTTTAGCGACTCCCTCGCCGAGCCCGCGCACCTCGTAGAGCAGCGCGGTCTTCACGCCCGAGAACGAGAAGTCGAGCCCGGGGACGCGGGCGACGGGGAACGAGAAGGCCTCCGGGTCTCCCTCGCCTGCGAGGCGGTCGATCTCCGCGCCTCCGGGATAGCCGAGCCCGAGCAGGCGCGCGCCCTTGTCGAAGGCCTCGCCGGCCGCGTCGTCGAGGGTCGTCCCGATCGGCGTGAAGCTCCCGGGCTCCTGGACGTCGACGAGCAGGGTGTGTCCCCCGCTCGCGAGCAGGCACAGGAACGGCGGCTCGAGCGGCTCGGGCTCGAGGTAGAGCGAGGCCACGTGCCCGTGAAGGTGGTTGACCGGCGCGAGCGGCAGGCCCCGCGCCCACGCCAAGGCCTTCGCCGCCGACAGGCCGACGAGCAGCGCGCCGATCAGGCCGGGACCCTGTGTCACTGCGATGCAGTCGACGTCGTCGAGGCTCGCGTCCGCCTGGTCGAGCGCCTCCCGCACGACCGGCACGACGAGCTCGAGGTGCCGCCGCGAGGCGATCTCCGGGACGACGCCGCCGAAGCGCGAGTGCAGGTCGGCCTGCGACGAGACAACGCTCGACCGGATCGCCCCGCCCTCGACGAGCGCCGCGGCGGTCTCGTCGCACGAGGTCTCGAGCCCGAGGATCAGGAGTGCGCCGCCGGCTCGGAGACCGGGTCCTTCCACATGATCAGCGCGTCCTCGCGGTTGTCCGTGTAGTAGCCCCGGCGCACGCCGCGCGGACGGAAGCCGAGCTCCTCGTAGAGCTTGATCGCGCCCGCGTTCGAGACGCGCACCTCGAGCGTGTAGCCGCGGCGGCTGCGGCCGGCCGTGAGCTCGAAGAGCCTCGTGAGCAGCTGCGAGGCGATGCCCTGGCGGCGGCGCTCGGGCTCGACCGCGACGTTCATCACGTGCCAGGCGTCGACGTAGCGCGAGATGATGAGGTAGCCGACGAGCTTGCCGTTCTCCGGCTCGAACGCGCCGAGGCAGAGCAACGACGGCTTGGCCAGCTCGCTCGCGAACATCGAGCGCGACCAAGGCGTCGGGTACGAGCTGCGCTCGATCTCTTCGATGGAGTTCAGGTCGCGCAGCTCGAGCCGGCGGAGATCGACGTCGCTCACTTCGGCTGCTCCGCGTCGGGGATCCGCAGGTAGAGCGGCTCGACCCCGTCGGCCGGGCCGAAGTCGCGGGCGAGCTGCGCGTGGAAACGCGCACGCGGTCGGTGGCGCTCGTCCGAGTCGGGCGGGACCTCCGCGCCCCCGGCCTCGAGCTCCGCGCGATAGCGAAGCGCGCCGTCACCAACGCAGAGCGCGCCGCAAACCTCCCGCGGCGCGAGCGCCACGGGCTCGCCGTCGACCAGCGTGAAGACCTCGCGGCGACCCGCGTCGACGACCGGCACGGCTCCTGGCGCGCCGGCTGCGAGCGCGTCCAAGGTCGAGACGCCGGCGACGGGCAGGTCGAGCGCGAAGGCGAGCCCGCGAGCGGCGGCGAGCCCTAGTCGCAGGCCGGTGAAGCTGCCCGGGCCGGTGCCGACGACGATGCCCGTCAGCTCAGAGCGCTCAACGCCGTGCTCGCGCAGCAGGGTGTCGGCGTCCTCGAGCACCCGGACCGCCCGGGAGACGGTCTCTCCCAGCACGTCTCCGTCCCGGACGAGCGCGGCCGTGGCTGCGCTCGTCGCGGTGTCAAACGCGAGTGTCAGCACCCCCGCGCAAACGGTCGAGCAGCGATGGCGCGGCGCTTTGCAGTGTAATCAGTCTCCGAGCGGGATCCACGTGGGACAAACGTACCTCGACGCGCACCGGCGGGAGTGCGCCGGCCGCCGCCTCCGGCCACTCGACGAAGCAGATGGCGTCGTCGAAGTAGGGCTCGAGATCGCCCCATTCGGCCGCGGAGAAACCCTGGAAACGGTAGAGGTCGAGATGCGAGACCTCGGGGTCGCCGTCGTAGCGGTGGCCGATGGTGAAGGTCGGGCTCGTGACGGGGACGGTCACGCCGAGCGCACGGCAGGCCCCACGGACGAAGGTCGTCTTGCCGCTGCCGAGCTCGCCCGAGACGGTGACGACGTCGCCGACCTGCAGCTCGCGGGCTAGCGCCGCGGCGACCGCCTCCGTCTCCGCCGGCGAGGCGGAGGCCACCTCCATCGTCCTAGAAGAGGCCGAGCTGGACTGCGGGCTCAGGCACGACGGGCGCGAGCAGCGGCGCTGCCGGCTCGGGTGCGGCCACGGGGGTGCCGAGCAGCTGCGGCAGGCGCGCAAAGTCCTGCTCGAGCACCTGCAGCATCGCCGGCGTGTAGAGCGCGGCCGCCGGGTGGTAGAGCGGGTAGAGCAGCACCTCGAACGATCCCACCCGCAGCTGCTGGGGCTGTCCGTGCACGCGCGTGATCCCGGTCTCCTTGCCCGTCAGCTGCTTGGTCGCGTGGTTGCCGAGCGTCGCGACGACCCGCGGGCGGATCAACTCGAGCTGGCGGAAGAGATACGGCTCGCACGCCTGCTTCTCGTCGGGCTGCGGGTCGCGGTTGCCGGGCGGGCGGCACTTGACCGTGTTCGCGATGTACACGCTATCGCGGTCGAGCCCGATCCCCGCGAGCAGCTTGTCGAGGAGCTTGCCGGCCTGGCCGACGAACGGGTAACCCTGCTTGTCCTCGTGGAAGCCGGGCGCCTCGCCGACGAACATCAGGTCGGCGTTCTGGTCGCCGACGCCGAAGACGACCTGCGTGCGCCCTTCGGCGAGCCGGCACTTCGTGCAGCCCGCGACCTGGCGCGCGAACGCGTCGAGCTCGGTCAGCTGCTGGTCAGTGGCCGCAGCCACAACTGCCACCGCAGCAACCACCGCCGGACGAAGGACCGCCGTAGGTCGGCTGCTCGCCGGTGCCGTGCGTGGCGAAGACGGAGAACTGCTTGCGCACGTTCGCGGAGGAGCAGTCCGGGCAGTCCGGCTGCTCGCCGTTTCGAACGAGCTCTTCGAAGTGCGACTCGCACTCCATGCAGACGTATTCGTAGATCGGCACCGTGTCAGCAGACCCTAGCAACGGGTCCGCATCTTCGACTCGCCACCGGACGTCACGCCACGGCGTTGCTTGCAATGCCGTCTCAGGTCGTGGGGGGGGGGCCCGGCCCACCCACCGAGAAAAAAACACAAGCACCAACAACAAAGAGCAGCGCGCACCCCACCACCCTCTGAAAACACCAATAGAAACGCAAGAGAAGAACCCTACGCTCACGGCACCTCGAAAAAAAAAGTCCAACCCACCTACCCGCGAGAGCCGACGCCCAAACTGGCCGCCATTCGGCCCAGCACC
>JBBRYF010000016.1:0-44610 GCA_038237925.1 Gaiellales bacterium
CCTCCGTCTGAATCGACCGGTCGATCCGTTTGCCCTAGGACTTGCGCGCCCAAGGCATCGCTTGCGATGCCGTCATCAGGAGGTGCGGGCTCGCCCGCACCTCCGTCTGAATCGACCGGTCGATCCGTTTGCCCTAGGACTTGCGCGCCGAAGCCTTGCCGCCCTTGCGGCCGGCTGCCTTCTTCTGCGCGGTCGTGCCGCCCTGGCTCGCGTTGCCGCCCGAGCTGGACTTCTTGCCGCCGCGGCTGGAGGCGCCCGGCGAGTTCGCGATCTTCGCCGAGCGCTCCTTCGACATGCCCTTGTCCTTCAGGGCCTCGTACTGCTTCTCGTTCTTGACGTTCGCCTTCTTGCTGGGCATCGGTCGCCTCCTCTGATTTGGCTCCGGAAGTTTCCGGCAGGAGGTGGTCCGAAACGGTGAGAATGCGGGCCGTGCGGAAGGCGACCATCGAGCGGCGGATCATCGAGCTCGCGCTCTCGTTCCCGCAGGCCTACGAGGACCGGCCCTGGGGCGACTTCCCCGTCTTCAAGGTGGGCCAGAACAAGGTCTTCGGCTGGATGGTCACGCGCGACGGATCGGTCGACGTGACCGTGAAGCTGACGCTCGAGGAGCGCGAGATCGCGCACCTGCTCCCGTACGTGCGGACGGCCAGCCATGTCGGCCGCTACGGCTGGGTGACTGCCGCGGTGACCGACGAGGAGTCGCTCGAGGCCGCGCTCGAGTGGCTGCGCGAGAGCTACTGGCTCAAGTGCCCGGCCGAGCTGAAGGCCGCGGTCGAGGGCGACGACCAAGGCGCCGACTAGGCGGCGCCGACCAGAAAGGCCGTACGGGCTCCGCCCGTGCGGCCGTTCTGATCAGTCGGCGCCCGGGTCGTCCGCGTCGGTCGGTTCGCCTTCCTCGGGGTCGGGAGCCGGCGACTCGTCGAGCTCGTCGTTGCGGTCGTCCTCGCGGGGGTGCTGAGTATCCTGCTCTTCCATGAGAATCGTCCTGCCCGACTCGTCGGAACTCGAACTTCCTGACGGCGCGACCGGCCTCGACGCGGCGCGCGCGATCGGCCCGAAGCTGGCCGAGCAGGCGGTGCTGCTGCGCTCCAACGGGCACGTTCAGGACCTGCGGGCGCCGCTCGAGGACGGCCAGCAGATCCAGATCCTGACAACCCGCGACAAGCAGGATCCCGACGCGCTCGCCGTGCTGCGGCACTCGACCGCGCACCTGCTCGCCGAGGCGGTGCGGCGCCTCTATCCGGGGACGAAGATCGCGATCGGCCCGCCGATCGAGAACGGCTTCTACTACGACTTCGAGTTTCCTGAGCCGATCGGCGAGGAGGCGCTCGAGCGGATCGAGGAAGAGATCCACAAGGAGCTCGACGAGGGCCGCTCCTGGAACCGCGAGGAGGTCGCCGCAGAGGAGGCGAAGCGCTACTTCGGCGATCAGGGCGAGACGTACAAGGTCGAGCTCGTCGACACCGCGGAAGGGCCGATCACGACCTACACGCAGGGCGATTTCACCGACCTCTGCCGCGGGCCGCACCTACAGGACTCGAAGCCGATCAAGGCGGTCAAGCTGACCGGCCTTGCCGGCGCGTACTGGCGCGGCGACGAGCACAACACGCAGCTGACCCGCATCTACGGCACGGCCTTCTACGACCAGGCCGACCTCGACACCTACCTCGAGAACCTCGAGCAGGCGCGGTCCCGCGACCACCGCCGGCTTGGCGCGCAGCTCGATCTCTTCCACCTCTCCGAGCACGCGCCGGGGATGCCGTTCTGGCACCCGAAGGGGATGGTGATCTGGAACGCGCTCGAGGACCTGCGCCGCCGCGAGAACCTCAAGCGCGGCTACGTCGAGGTGAAGACGCCGCTGATGTACGACGTCGAGACCTGGAAGACCTCGGGCCACTGGGAGAAGTTCAAGGACGACATGTTCCTCGTGCCCTACGGCGACGAGCGGACGCTCGGCCTGAAGCCGATGAACTGCCCCGGCCACATGCTGCTGTTCGGTTCGGGGCTGCGCAGCTACCGCGAGCTGCCGCTTCGGTACGCGGAGGCCTCCACGCTGCACCGCAACGAACGTGACGGGACTCTCCACGGCCTGCTGCGTGTCCAACATGTCACCCAGGACGACGCGCACCTGTTCGTCACGCCCGAGCAGATCGAGGACGAGATCTTCGCGTGTCTTGATTTCGCCGCCAGTCTCTACGAGCTCTTCGGGGTAGAGGCTAGGTTCGAGCTGTCCACGCGGCCCGACAACAAGCTCGGCACCGACGAGGAGTGGGACTACACCGAGGGCGCGCTGCGCTCGGCGCTCGAGCGGCGCGGCATCGAGTACACCGTCAACGAGGGCGACGGCGCGTTCTACGGGCCGAAGATCGACCTGCACATGACCGACGTCCTCGGCCGCTCGTGGCAGATGGGGACGATCCAGCTCGACTCGCAAATGCCGGCCCGCTTCGGCCTCACCTACATGGGCGAGGACAACCAGGAGCACACGCCGTACGTCGTCCACCGCGCCCTGTTCGGCTCGCTCGAGCGCTTCATCGGGATCCTGATCGAGCACTACGCAGGCGCCTTTCCGGTCTGGCTCGCGCCGGTGCAGATCCGGGTGCTCCCGGTCGGCGAGTCACACCGCTCCGCCGCGCACGAGCTCGCGGCGAAGCTCGGCGAGTACCGCGTCGAGGTCGACGAGCGAGACGAGACCGTGGGCAAGCGGATCCGCGACACAGAGGTGGAGAAGATCCCGTTCACGATCGTCTATGGCGACAAGGAGTCCGACGAGTCGCTCGCAGTCCGTGAGCGCGGGGGCGAGCAGTCGACCAAATCGCTGGACGAGCTGCGTTCGCAGCTTGCTACCCTGTAAGCCTGGCAAGCAGGGCCCAACCCTCACCTCGCAAGCTCGCGCTTCGCGCAGGTTCAACCGAGTCGGATGGACGAGGATTACGGGCCGCTGCTTGCAGCGGTCTTGTCGTAGAGAAGGAGGAATCGAGAGCTTGGTGACACGCCTTTGAGACCACGCCGAAACGTGGAGCCCGATCGCGCGCCGGTCCCGCAGGCGCGAATCAACGAGATGATTCGCTCGCCGAAGGTGCGGCTGGTCGACGATGACGGCTCACAGATCGGTGTCAAGGACACGAACGAGGCACGCGAGTACGCGTGGGCGAAGAACCTTGACCTCGTCGAGGTCGCCGCGCAGGCCGATCCGCCGGTTGCCAAGGTGATGGACTACGGCAAGTACCGCTACGAGCAGGAGCAGAAGGCCAAGCTCGCTCGCAAGCACCAGGTGTCGGTCAACGTCAAGGAGATCAAGCTCAGACCCAAGATCGGGATCCACGACTACAACACCAAGAAGGGCCATGTCGAGCGCTTTCTCAACCAGCGTGCGAAGGTCAAGGTGACGATCATGTTCCGAGGCCGGGAGCAGAGTCACCCGCACCGCGGACGCGACCTGCTCATGCGGCTCGCGGAGGACGTGAAGGAGATCGGGCAGATAGAGTCCCCGCCGCTCCAGGACGGCCGCAACATGGTGATGATGCTCGGCCCAACGAAAAACGCCGGAGTGACAAGAGACGATGCCAAAGCAGAAGACACACAGCGCGACGAAGAAGCGGTTCAAGGTGACGGGAACGGGCAAGCTCCTGCGCCGCCGCGGGATGAAGAGTCACCTGCTCGAGAAGAAGTCGGCTAAGCGCAAGCGCGGCTTTCGCAAAGACAATCCGGTGCACGACGCCGACGTCCGCGAGATCAAGAAGCTGCTGGGGAGGTAGGGCGTGCCGCGAATCAAGCGTTCCGTTCACGCGCGCAAGAAGCGCCGTAAGGTCCTCGAGCAGGCCAAGGGCTACTGGGGCCTCAAGCACTCGAGCTACCGCCGCGCGAAGGAGCAGGTCGACCACTCGCTGGTCTACGCCTACCGCGACCGCAAGAACAAGAAGCGGACGTTCAGGCGGCTCTGGATCATGCGCATCAACGCCGCCGCGCGGCGCGAGGGGCTCTCGTACAACCAGTTCGTCTCGGGGCTCCGCAAGGCCGAGATCCCGCTCGACCGCAAGGTGCTCGCGGACCTCGCGGTCAGCGACCCGGACGCCTTCGGCCAGATCGCGGCGCAGGCCAAGGCCGCGCTCGAGGCCTGAGCGACCAGAGCCGCTCAGCGATCTTTCGCCGGCAGGCGGAGCAGTTCGAGGCCTCCGGCTCTCCGGTCTACGCGCGCCTCGCGCGCCGCTGCGCGACCGAGCCGCTCGTCGAGAAGCTCGTCGACGAGCTCACATGGGACGTCCCGCTGCGCCTCTTCGGCGGCGTGCACTATCTCGAGCTCGCGGGGATCGAGCCCTATGCGCTCTCGGGTGCGTGGGACGATTTTCGTGCCGCGCTCGAGGCTCGCGGCGACTTTCTGGCCCGCTTCGTTCGCGAGCAGGCCGTGCAGACGAACGAGGTGCAGCGCTGCTTCGCGCTCCTGCCGGCCTTCCTCGCGATCGCGCACGATCACGGCGCGGTGACGCTCGACCTCGTCGAGCTCGGGCCGTCCGCCGGGCTCAACCTGCTCTGGGATCGCTACCGGTACGTCTATCGCGCGGGGACGTGGGGGGCGTCCGAGCTGACGCTGCGCGGCGTGGAGTACGAGCCGGTGCCGCGTGAGGTGCTCGCGCGTCGCGCACGCGTGCGGAAGCGGGTCGGCATAGACCTGAGCCCGGTGGACGTGACGACCAACCACGGCGCGCGGCTGCTGCACGCGTTCATCTGGCCGGGCCGCGTCGAGCGGGCGCAGCGGCTGAAGCAGGCGATCGCGATCCTGCGGCGCGAGCCACCGACGCTCGTCCGCGGCGATTACGTCGAACTGCTGCCGGCAGTGCTGGGGAAGCGCGACGAGGAGGCGTTGACGATCATTTTCCAGACGGCCTCGACCGGGTACATCGGCCGGGAGCGCCGCGCCGAGCTGCGCGAGCTGCTCGAGGCGGGCGGGCGCGAGGGGCCGCTCGGCTGGGTTTCGACGCGCGCGGTCGAGGAGCGCGAGGAGGACCGCCACGACAGCTACGAGCTCGAGGTCGCGCTCTGGCCGGGCGGGGAGCGGCGGTTCGTGATGCGCTGCGACTTCCACGGCAACTGGATCCGGTGGCGCTCGTGATCTCCTCGCGCGACAACCCGAAGCTGAAGCTCGTGCGCAAGCTCGCCGCGCGGCGGCAGCGGGACAAGCTCAGCCTTTTTGCATGCGAGGGCGAGGATCTTGTCGAGGCGGCGCTGGCCGGCGGCTGGGAGCTCGAGCTAGCGCTCGTCGATGCGGCACGTCCGCCCGAGACGCGGCTGCCGCGCGTCGAGCAGGTCGCCTCGAACCTGCTCGCGGACGTCTCGACGCTCGGCCACGCGCCTCGCGTGATCGGCGTCTTCCGGGCGGCGCGGCCGGCGCGCGAGCTGCCGCCGCTCGGGCTCGAGCTCTGGCGGGTCGGCGACCCCGGAAACGTGGGGACGCTCGCCCGCGCGTGCGACGCTTTCGGCGCGTATCTCGCGCTCTCGCCCGGGTGTGCCGACCCGTTCGGGCCGAAGGCGCTGCGGGCTTCGACCGGCTCGGTCTTCGGTGTCCCGCTCGGGGAGTTTTCGCCGGAGGGCGCGGTCGCGCTCGTGGCTCATGACGCTCCGCCGCTCGCCGAGCTCGACAGGTCGCTCTCGAGATTCGTCCTCGGCTCCGAGCGCGAGGGCCTCCCGGAGGAGGTCGTCGCAGCGTGCGCGGCGACCGCGACGATCCCCCTCGTCGGTCGCGCGGAGTCGCTGAACGTCGCAATGGCGGGCACGATCGCCCTCTACGATTGGCGGCGGTCGCACGGAGTTGGGTGACTGGGCTCGTGGGTAGGATTGGCGCGCGATGGCGACGATCATGGGTGTCTGGACCTCGCCGGGCCGCAAGAGCGGCCAGTCGGTCTCCCACGAGCGCCGGCGCGCGATCGTCGGCGAGGGGCTCGAGGGCTGCGCTCACGCGAACCCGCCCAAGCGCGAGGTGCTCTTCGTCTCCGCCGAGCATCTCGAGTCGGTCGGCGTCGAGCCCGGCGCGATCCGCGAGAACCTGACCGTCGAGGGCACCGACGTCGAGCAGTGGCCGATCGGCCAGCAGGTTCGCGTGGGCGATGAGGCGGTCTTCGAGATCACGATGGTGTGCGACCCGTGCCACCGCATGGACGAGCTGCGCGAGGGGCTGCGCGCCGAGCTCCAGAACAAGCGCGGGATGCTGGCGAAGATCGTCGAGCCCGGCGAAGTCGCCCTCGGCGATCCGGTCGAGCTGCTCTAGGCCGACACGTCCCTTCGAGACGTGTCCTAGGGACAGTCCCTCGGACGCGTCCGAAAGGGCCGGTAACAGGACCGCGATCCGCCAACCGCGAGGCTTTCAGCAGCTCCGCCGGCGATGTGGCCCTGGCCCAGGGACTGTCCCTAGCCCATGGCTCTTTTGGGCAACGCGGGCGTCTCGCGACCCAGACGGTGTCTTCGCCCCCGTCGAGGCATCGCTTGCGATGCCGTCTCAGGTCGGGCGGGCTTTGCCCGGGCGACCGTCTGAACTGACCAGTCGATCCGTTAGAGCCGAGAACCCTAGACCGGCCGTCTAGCCACCCAAACGGTGTCCTCGCCTCCGCTATAGGCGCGGCGGTCGAACCAGCCGTAGCAGCCGATCACGTGAAAGCCGGCGCGCTCGAGCAGCGATCGCCACTCGGTGTTCGAGAGCCACGCGAGCACGAAGCTCGTCGAGCCCGAGTCGCCGCGCACCGACAGCGTCAGCGTCCGCGCCTGCGAGTCCCAGTCGGCGCGCTCGAAGATCCCCGGCTCCCGCTCGAGCCAGCGGCCGTGCGTGTCCGCGATGTCCTTGGCCCCGGGCGCGAAGACGTCGAACACGAGACGCCCGCCGGGAACGAGCAGCTCGTAGGCCGCGCGGAGCGCGCGCAGTCGCGCAGCGTCGTCCAGCAGGTGCAGGTACGAGCGGAAGGGACAGGTGACGAGCGCGACCCGCTCCTCGACCGGAAGCGCCTCGAGCTCGCCGAGCCGCAGGTCGAGCAGCTCGTCAACCCCCGCAAGCTCCGCCCGCTCGCGGCAGACCTCGAGCATCCCGGGCGATGAGTCGACGCCGATCACGCGCACGCCCGCCACGGCGGTTGGGACGGCGATCCGGCCGGTTCCGATCGCCAGCTCCACGACAGGCGACCCGGCGCGCTCCGCCTCCTCGACGTAGAACGAGACGTCCTCGACGACGCTCCGGCTCCACGGGTCGTAGAGCGCGGCGATCGAGTCGTACGCGCTCACTCGGGCCGGCGCGCGACCCAGACGAACTCCTCGCTCTGCTCGTCGAACGGCCTTCGGTCGAACCAGCCGTACAAAGCCTCCGTCTCGAGGCCGGCGACGTCGAGCAGGCCTTCCCATTCGGCTCGGGTTGCCCACCAGAGCGAGATGTGCGCGCCGCTCTCGAGGGTGAGGTCGACCCGGCTGTCTGCCGGAACCTGGTCGATGCGGTGGCGAATCCCGTTCTGCTCCTGCCAGGTCCCGTCCAGTCGCGCCGCGATGTGGGGGCTGAAGACGAACGCGTTCCAGGCGAAGCGGCCGCCCGGTCGCAGCGAGCCGGCGACTCGCTCGAACACGCGGCGGCGTTCGGCCCAGGTCGGCAGGTGCAGCAGCCCGCGGAAGGGGCAATAGATCAGCGCGGCCTGCTCGTCCAGCGCGAGCTCTCGCATGTCGCCCTCGCGCAGTTCCAGCTCGACACCCGCGGCGTCCGCACGCTCGCGTGCCTGGGCGAGCATCACCGGCGAGAGATCGATCCCGAGGATCGGCTTGCCGGTCGCCACTGCCACCGGGATCGCGACGCGTCCGTTGCCGACGGCGAGCTCCACGATCGGTCCGTCCGCCTCGCGTGCCAGCTCGACGTAGAACGGAACGTCCTCGGTCATGTCGGCCGCCCAGTTGTCGTAGTCCACCGCGAAGGGGTCGTAAGTGCTCACGAAGGCCGATGGTACAGTCGCCCGATGGACCCGCAGGCTCTGGAAACCGAGGCACAGAGCGCGATCGAGGGCGCGGCGACCGTCACCGAGCTCGAGGACGCGCGCGTGCGCTACCTCGGCCGCAAGAGCGACCTGGCGCAGGGCCTCAGGGCGGTGCGCGACCGCGAGACGGGGATGAAGCTCAACACGCTGCGCGGGAGGCTCGAGTCGGCAGTCGATGCGCGCCGCACGGAGCTCGTGCGCGCAGAGCTCAACCGCGCGCTGACGGAAGAGGTCGTCGACGTCACGCTGCCCGGCGACGAGCTCCCGCTCGGCCACCTCCACCCGATCACGCAGGCTCGGCGCCAGATCGAGGACGCGTTCCTCGGACTCGGCTACGAGATCCGCGACGACCGCGAGGTCGAGACCGTCGAGTACAACTTCGACAAGCTCGCCTTCGACCCGTGGCACCCGGCGCGCTCGCACCGGGCGACCTTCTTCTTCGACGACAACCGGCTGCTGCGCACCGAGACCTCGCCGAGCCAGATCCATGCCCTCGAGGAGCGCGAGCCGCCGATCTACATGGTCTCGATCGGCCGTTGCTACCGGCGCGACGCGATCGACGCGACGCACTACCCGATCTTCCACCAGTTCGAGGGCCTGGCCGTCGACCGCGGGCTGACGCTCGCCGACTTGAAGGGGACGCTGCTGCACGTGATGCGCGCGATCTTCGGGCCCGACCGGCGTGTCCGCTTCCGCACGCATTACTTCCCGTTCACCGAGCCCTCGATGGAGCCCGACGTCTCGTGCGGGATCTGCGGCGGGACAGGCTGCCGCACGTGCCGCTATTCCGGCTGGCTCGAGATGGGCGGCTCCGGGATGGTCGACCCGCGCGTCTTCGAGAACGTCGGCGTCGATTCCGTGGAGTGGAGCGGGTTCGCATTCGGCTGCGGGATCGAGCGCGTCGCGCAACTGAAGTACGACTTCCCGGACATCCGCGCGCTCTGGGAGGGGGACCTCCGGGTCCTCACGCAGTTTTGAGAGTGCCGGTGTCGTGGCTGCGGGAGTACGTCCCGCTCGAGATGCCCCTGCCCGAGCTGGCCGACCGGCTTTCGGTCTCGGCGGCCGAGGTCGAGGGCATCGAGCGTCGCGGCGTGCCCGACGACGACGGGAACCTCGGGCTCTTCCGCGTCGGCCGCGTGCTCGAGGCCGTAAAGCACCCGAACGCCGACCGGCTCCAGCTCTGCCGGGTCGACCTCGGCGAGGGCGCGCCGCGCCAGATCGTCTGCGGCGCCTGGAACTTCGGCGCGGGCGCGACCGTCGGGGTGGCGCTCCCGGGGGCCCGGCTTCCCGGCGGTCTGCAGCTCGAGCAGCGCAAGGTTCGCGGCGAGCTCTCCGACGGGATGATCCTCGCCGAGGACGAGGTGGAGCTCGGCAGCGACCACTCGGGGATCATGCTCCTGCCGGAGACCGAGCCGGGAACGGCGCTCGGCGACGTGCTTCCGCTTGTCGAGGACGTGCTGCTCGTCGAGTCGACGGGGAACCGGCCCGACCTGCTCTCGATCTACGGGCTCGCCCGCGAGGTCTCCGCCCTCTACGACGTCGATTTGAGCCCTGTCCCGCGGACAGACCCTGGGCCACGGCCCGAAGAGACGGTGGACGTGGCCGTGCAGGACTTCGCCGGCTGCCCGCGCTACGTCGGCCGCGTCTTCCGCGACGTGCGCATCGGCCCCTCGCCGGTCTGGCTCCGAGCGCGGCTCTCGAACGCCGGTATGCGCCCGATCTCCAACGTCGTCGACGTCACCAACTACGTGATGCTCGCGCTCGGGAACCCGCTGCACGCGTTCGATCTGGCGAGACTGCACGGCGGGCGTATCGTCGTCCGGAGCGCCGAGGCCGGCGAGACGATCCGGACCCTCGACGGCGTCGACCGCAAGCTCGAGCCCGAGGACCTGATGATCGCCGACGCCGAACGCTCGGTCGCGCTCGCCGGGATCATGGGCGGCGAGGAGACCGAGATCGGCGAGCAGACGACCGAGGTACTCCTCGAGGCCGCGAACTTCGAGCCGACCGGGATCTTCCGTACCTCGGAGCGGCTGCGCCTGCGCACCGAGGGCTCGAACCGCTGGGAGAAGGGCGTCGACCCGTACCTCGCCGAGCCGGCGGCGCGCCTGGCAACCGAGCTCCTCGCCGCGACCGCGGGCGCGCGCTGGACCGGTCACGCCGACGTGCACGAGGGGCTCCCCGAGCGACCGGTGATCAGCTTCCGGCACGAGCGCGCGGACGAGCTGATCGGCGTCGCCACTCCGCCCAGGGAGCAGGACGCGTGGCTCGAGCGGCTCGGCTTCGAGTCGCGCGACGGCGAAGTCGTCGCGCCGACCTGGCGCGCCCGCGACGTGACGCGTGAGGTCGACGTGATCGAAGAAGTCGCGCGCGGGCGGCTCGACGAGGTGCCGTTCACGCTGCCTGCGAGGCGCGAGATGTTCGGTGCGCTCACGCCGCTCCAGCGGCTCCGGCGGCGGATCGAGGACCTGCTCGCCGGGCTCGGGCTGACCGAGACGTACACACCGTCGCTGCGCGGAGACGACGCGGACCCGAACGCGTGGCGCCTGCCCGAGCCGATCTCGGTCGAATTCGCGGTGCTGCGCACGCGCCTGCTGCCGAGCCTCGTCGAGGCGGCGCGGCGCAACGTCGAGCTCGGTGCAGAGCGCATCGCCCTGTACGAGGTCGCCCGCGTCTACCTGCCGAACGGCGACCTCCCGAACGAGGAGACCCACGTCGCGGCGATCGTCGAGGGCGGCTGGCCGGCCGCGAAAGGGATCGTCGACACGCTCTACGCGGCGCTGAAGGCGGAGACCACCTTCGAACGCGTGCAAGATGAGCTGCTTCATCCGGGCAAGTCGGCGGCCACGGCGGCCGGCATCGTCGGCGAGCTCCACCCCGGCGTACTCGACGGGGTCTGGGGCGCGTTCGAGCTCGACCTTGCGAAGCTGCTCGAAGTGGCCCGCGACGAGGTGCGCTACGCCGACGTGGTCTCGTTCCCGGCGGTGCGGCAGGACCTCGCGTTCACCGTCGCCGAGGACGTCTCCGCTGCCGAGCTCATCTCGGCCGCACGCGAGGCCGCCGGTGACGAGCTGCGCGCGATGCGCCCGTTCGACGTCTACCGCGGCGAGCAGGTGGGGGAGGGGCGCAAGTCGATCGCCTTCGCCGTCAGCTTCCAGTCGCCCGAGCGGACGCTCACCGACGAGGACGCCGCGGCTCTCCGCGAGCGAATCGTCGCGGCCCTGCGCGAGCGTTTCGGCGCGGAACTCCGCGCCTAAGGAGGGCTTGACGAAATACCGCTGAGCCGCCGGAACGCGCTGCTCGCCCCGATGCTGCGTCCTCGGTCGCGCCCGTACCTTCCAGGTACGAGCGCTCCCTGCGTCCTTGCCTCGGAACGACCATCGCGCCCCGGCGACGAGCGCTATTCCGCCAAGCCCTCCTAGAAGTCGGGCTTGACCCGGTCGGCCAGCGCGACGAGCACCTTGCGCTGGATCTCGGGCTGCTCTTCGAGCAGTCGCCTGAACGCCCGGTCGGTGATCACGAGTGTCCGCACGGGTGAGGTCGCCGTCACGGTCGCCGTGCGCGGCGTGTCCTCGACGAGCGCGATCTCGCCGAAGAAGTCACCTGCGCCGAGCGTGTTGATGCTCTTGCCTTCCTTCGCCACGTCCGCGTCGCCCTCGAGCAGCACGAAGAACTCGCGGCCGGCGGCGCCTTGCTTCGTCAGCTCCTTGCCCTCCGGAAGGTCGATCTCGTCCGCGATCTGCGCGATCTCCCCGAGCTCGCTCCGCGAACAGCTCGAGAACAGCGGCACCCGCTTGATCAGCTCGACCTTCTCGTTGCGGCGCAGCACGGGGGGAGTCTAAGCCTCTCGCCTGCCCCGGGGAAACCGAATCGCAGTTGCGAACCGTATGGGCTACCGTGTCCACGCTGATTTCCGAGGGGGTCTCTTGATGCCATCGCTTCGCCCATTGCTGCTGCTTCCGCTCGTGCTCGCCGCCGTGCTGCTTCCCGGCGCTGCGCACTCCGCGGGCACGTCGAACGCGCTGACCGCGACCGTGGGCCCCGGCTTCTCGATCAAGCTGGTCGACGCGAACGGCAAAACGGTGACCCAGCTCGACGCGGGCGGCTACACGATCACGATCAAGAACCTCGCGCCCTCGCAGGAGCACAACTTCCATCTCACAGGCCTCGGAGTGGACATGGCGTCGGCCTTCGACAACAAGACGGTGACGTGGAACGTGGTGCTCGCTGACGGCACATACAAGTACAAGTGCGATGCGCATCCGACGCTCATGAAGGGCTCCTTTCACGTCGGGCTGTTGCCGCCCGCGCCGACGAGGCTCAACGGCAAGGTCGGGCCGAAGAGGACGATCTCGCTGAAGACGACGGCCGGTGCCGCCGTCAAGGCGCTCAAGTCCGGGCGCTACAAGATCGTCGTCAGGGACGCGACGAAGCTCGACAACTTCCATCTGCTCGGCCCGGGCGCGAACAAGAAGACCGGCGTCAAGTTCCGCGGCAGCGCAACGTGGGCGTTGACCCTGAGGCCCGGAAAGTTCACGGTCCGCTCGGACGCGCACAAGAAACTGCGCCGCACCTTTACCGTCTTCGCCGCCTAGTTCGAGCTGCGCCGCGCCGGCTTCACGAGGCCCGCGCTCGGGCCGCCGGCTGCGTGGATGTCGGCCTCGCGGTCGAGCTCCGAGTTCAGCTCCGCGCCGAACAGGATCGCCCAGGAGCTGTAGTTCAGCCAGAGCAGCAGGATGATCGCGCCGGCGATCGAGCCGTAGGTCTTCGAGTAGGAGCCCGAGAACGAGGTGTAGAGCGCGAACAGGCCCGAGAGCACGAGCCACAGAATCGCGCCCACGATCGACCCGGGCGAGATCCAGCGCCAGCTCCGCTGGTTGAGGTTCGGCGCGAGGTAGTAGACGAGCGAGAAGAAGATCAGCACGGCGCCGAACGCGATCGGCCAGCGCGCGATGTTCCAGACGAGCGTGAACCCGCCGCCGAGTGGGGTGCGCTTCGCGATCGCGTTGCCGAGGGCGCCCCCGAAGATGATCAGCAGGAACATCCCGGCGAGGACGAGGCCGGTCGCCACGCACAGCAGGGTCGCGATCAGGCGCTGCTTCCAGAACGGGCGCGTCTCGATGCGCTCGTAGGCGCGGTTGACCGCTTTCATCATCGCGCCCATCGCGCCGCTCGCAGCCCAGATGGCGCCGAACGTCCCTGCGACGAACGCGATCGCGGAGCCGCCCTTGTTCTGCGCGGCGTCCGTCTTCGCGAGCTGGATCATCTTGATCACGCCGTGAGGCGCGACCGAGCCGACGAACTGCTCGAGGGAGTTGAACGCGCCGCTGCCGAAGAGCCCGAGCAGGCCGATCACGAGGATCACGGTCGGCAGGAAGGCGAGCAGCGAGCTGAACGCCACCTGTTGCGCCAGCCCCATGCAGTCGTCGGCGAGGAACTCCTTGCCGGCGCGCTTGCCGACGTCGAGCCACTCACGCCAGGACAGCTTGAGCGGCCCGGACGGCGCGCGGCCGGTGCGGTCAGCCGCGGTCGACAAGGGAGAACGGGCCGAAGCGTGCTTTCGTCCTGCCCTCCCGGCTTCGGCGCATCAGAAGCCGCATCGTCGCGCCGATCCCGCCGGAGACCACGAACCCGACGCCGAGCGCGGCTACTGCTGCCACCGGCAGCTTGCTCTTCAGCGCCGCGTTGACGTCCATCCCCGCGCGCAGGTCGTCGACGGCGACCGCCAGCCGGTCGCGCTCCGCCTCGATGTCACGGCGGACCTGCTCGGGTGTGCGGCCGTTAGTGGCGGCCATTGCCCTTCAGGGCCTCGGTCGTCAGCTTCGCCTCGCGGAGCGCCTGCTCCGGGACAGGCGGCGTGCCCTTCTTGATCGCGCGCAGCGCAAGGAAACCGAGCAGGCCCGCCAGCACGACGATGCCGCCGGTCACGATCAGTAGCGCGGCCCAGGTCGAAACCGCGGTCGCCAGTACCGCAGCGACTGCCGCCAGGCCGAACCCGAGCGCGAACAGGAGCAACACGGCAGCGCCGAGGCCGAACGCGATCCCGATGCCGAGGGCGCCAACCTTGCGTTTGAGCTCAAGCGCAGCGAGCTCCAGCTCCAGGCGAACGAGGGCGCTCGCGTGCTCGGCGACGCCCTTGGCGCTCGCACCGAAGCCGGGTGCGTCGCGCTCAGTCTCGTGGGTGTGCATGGCCTCTCCAGTCGATCACCTTGGCGAGCACGATGCCGGCGACGAGGGCTGCGCCGACGATCACGATCGGCGGCGGGCCACCCCGCTTGCCCGTGGCCTTCTTCTCCTTCTTCGGCTTGGGCCGCGAGCCCAGCTGCGGGCCGCCGGGTGCGGGCGGTGGTGCGGCGCCTGGCTCCTGGTTCGTGGGAGCGTTCCCCTTCGCGCGCGCGGTCATCAGGCTCGGCTTCAGCTTCCGCAGGAACGCCGCGTCGTTGCGGAGCTCTTCGGAGAGCCACTCGCCGACGCCGTCGCCGCGAGCCGCCGCGCGGTCGGCCAGCTCCTGGAGCCGGCGGGCGCCGCGCTCGACCAGGACGTCGCCCTTTTTCACTTCTTCACCGGAGGCGCCTCGCCCGTCGCGACGCGCCAGATTTGCGAGGCCGCGCGGCGAGCAGCCATCGTCGCGCCCGCGGCGAGGCCGGCGTAGAGACTAGTCCAGAGCAGCTTGCGAAGCATTCCGGGTTCGTTGCCTGAGGATGACTCGGCCAAACCTGAGAACTACTGTAACCGCGTGGAGCCCGTCGCGCGGCGACTCGCGAAGGTTGAACGACAGCGCTTGATCGCGAGCGTCGTCGCACGCCGCCGCATCGGCAGCCAGCTCGAGCTCGCGGACGCGCTCGCGAAGGCGGGTTGCGCTGTGACGCAGGCGACGATCTCGCGCGACATCCGCGAGCTGCGGCTCGAAAAGACGAGCGACCAGCTTGGCCGCCCGCGCTACGTCGTGCCCGGCCGCAGCGCGCGCGGCGATCCCCGCGAGGCCCTGAACGGCGTGCTGCGCCAGTTCGGCCTGCGCGCAACGGCGGCGCACAATCTCGTCGTCGTGCAGTCCGAGCTCGGCTCTGCTCCAGCGATCGCCCGCGCGCTCGACCGGCTCGAGCACCCGAAGATCGTGGGCACGCTTGCGGGCGACGACACGTGTCTGGTGATCACCGCCGGCCCCGCCGAGGCCAAACGCGTCGCGCGCGAGCTCTCCGGCGCGATCGGTTAAGTCGCGACGTTTTCGGTGGGCGGCGGCTCCTGATACTCGTCGAGCCGCTCGAACTCGTCCTTGCCGATCGTGAGGGCCACGCGGCCCTCGACGATCTCGCCGACGCGCTCCGAGGGGACATAGCGAGGCTTGCTCAGCAGCCCGGTGCCGACGGTGAGGCCGTCGAAGATGTCGCGCGCCGAGTCGCCGACGGTCTCCTCGATCGTGCCAAGCTCGCTGCCGTCGCTGCCGACGACCTGCCAGCCCTGTTCGATCAGGAACCAGGAGACAGGGTCGGCCATCAGACGGCCCGGCCGCCGACGTACCAGACCGGGCCCTGCGTGTAGACCGGCTTCGTGTCCGAGAGCGCGCGCAGGATCCGCAGCTCGCCGCGGATGTTGTCGGCGTCGAGCCGCTCGAAGCAGCGCCGCGCCATTTCCGCCGAAGCGCCGTAGCCGAAGCGGCGGGCGACCCGGAAACGGTAGGCGGCCCGGGCGCCGGCGCGCGCAGGGTTGACGGGTGCGAGCAGCAGGGCGCCGCGCTCGAGGTAGTCGCTCGAGCGCAGCTCGATCTCCGCATAGACGTCGCTCCAGTCCGGAGTCAGGCCCGCCGTGAGAATGTCCCACTGCTCGGCGAGCGACGGTTGCCTCCGAGCCGCGGCCTCAGCGGGCGCTTCGCTGACCCGCACGAGCTCGACAGTGCCCGTGATTCCGGCCGCGTCCACGCGTGCGAGCAGGCGTCTGACAAGCCCAGGGGAGGAGCCGACACCGCGGTGCGTGGCCGCGAAGCCGATCACCTTTCCGTGCCGCCCGGGGTTGAGCGGACCGAGCAGCGCGGCGGCGCGATCGCAGTCCGCCTCGGCCTGGACGGTGAGCCGCAGCCGAGCCTCGTCCCACCCCTCGGGCAGGCCGTCCTCGATCGCCCGCCACTGGTCGACGAGTGCCATTGGCCTGAGCATAAACTCAGCCGAAGAATGGCGAAGGTCGAGGCGAAGCGGGGTCTGTCGGAGGAGCGCCTGCGCGAGTTCCTGCGCGAGATGCTTCTGATCAGGCGCTTCGAGGAGCAGGTCGAGGAGCGTTTCCGCGCCGGCGATCTGCCGGGCTTCCTGCACGTTGCGATCGGCCAGGAGGCGGTGGCGGTCGGCGTCTGCCAGGCGATGGACGACGGCGATGTCTTCGCGTCCACGCACCGCGCGCACGGGCACACGCTCGCGCGCGGGACGCAGCCGAACGCCGTCATGGCGGAGCTCTACGGGAAGATCGAGGGCTGCTCGCACGGCTACGGCGGCTCGATGCACCTCTACGACATCGAGCGCGGGAACCTCGGCGCCAACGCCGTCGTGGGCGGCGGCCTTCCGGCGATCACCGGCGCTGCGCTCGCGTTCAAGCTGCGCGGCGAGGCGCGCGTCGCGGTCGCGTTCTTCGGCGACGGGGCGACGAACATCGGCACCTTCCACGAGTCGCTCAACCTCGCGCAGCTCTGGCAGGTGCCGGCGGTCTTCGTGCTCGAGGACAACCGCTGGGCCGAGTCGACGCCGGAGTCGCAGCACTCGCCGATCCGCGACCTCAGCAAGCGCGCCGAGGCCTACGGCATGAAGACGATGAAGGTCGACGGCCAGGACGCCGAGGAGGTGCACCGCGTCGCCTCGCGCGCTCTCAAGCACGCGCGTGACGGCAAAGGCCCCGTCTTCCTGCACGCTTCGACCGAGCGCCTGGTCGGCCACTACATCGGCGACCCGCAGGTCTACCGCGACAAGGAGGAGCTCCAGCGCCTGCAGGAGACCCGCGACCCGATCACGCTCCTGCGCGAGAAGCTCGGCGTCTCCGACGAGGAGTTCGAGGCGGACGACCGCGAGGTCCTGGAGATCGTCGAGGCATCGGTCGAGTTCGCGAAAGCCGGGACCGATCCTAAGCCGGAAGATGCGCTGAAGAACATCTATGCCTGAGCTCTCCTACCGCGAGGCGGTCCGCGACGCGCTCGCGCAGGCGATGCGCAAGGACGGCGACGTCTTCATCATGGGCGAGGACATCGCCCAGATGGGCGGCTCGATGGGCGTCACGCAGGGGATGTTCGACGAGTTCGGCGCCGACCGCGTGCGCAACACGCCGATCTCGGAGATCGCGATCGTCGGCGCCGGGATCGGTGCGGCGATGCAGGGCATGCGACCCGTCGTCGAGGTGATGTACGAGGACTTCCTGACGGTCTCGATGGAGCAGATCGTCAACCAGGCGGCCAAGCACCGCTACATGTCGGGCGGCCAGGTGAAGGTGCCGCTGACGATCCGCACCCAAGGCGGCGCCGGCTGGTCGCCGGGCGCGCAGCACGCGCAGCAGGTCGAGGCGTGGTTCGTCCACGTGCCCGGTTTGAAGGTCGTCTTCCCGTCGACGCCGACCGACGTGCGGGGCCTGTTGTGGTCGGCGATCTACGACGACAACCCGGTGCTCTTCTTCGAGCACCGCACGCTCTACGGGATCAAGGAAGAGGTGCCGGACGACCTCGAGCCGATCCCGCTCGGACAGGGCCGTGTGCACCGGGAGGGCTCGGACGTGACCGTGGTCGCGACCGGGCGGCTCGTGCACGAGGCGCTCGCTGCGGCGAAGGAGGCGGAGGAGGACGGCGTCTCGGTAGAGGTCTTCGACCCGCGAACGCTGCAGCCGCTCGATGTCGACGGCCTGATCGGCTCGGTGAAGAAGACGAACCGCTGCGTCGTCGCGCACGAGGCCGTGACGCGCATGGGGTTCGGCGCCGAGATCTCGGCGGTTGTGCAGGAGCAGGCCTTCGACTGGCTCGACGCGCCGGTCGAGCGCGTGGGCGCGAAGTTCGCGCCGCTCCCGTTCGCGCCGGTGATGGAGGAGTACGTCGTGCCGCACTCCGCCGAGGTGCTCGAGGCGATCCGCCGGACGGTCAGATGACTCTCCCGGCCCCGCGCTCCAGGTCCCTGGCGCACGAGCACGCTGCGCCACGCGGCGTCCTCAGTCGCCTCCGTACGTCGAGTACGGAGGCTCCCTACGTCCTTGCCTGGCTTGGTGCTCGCACGCCAGGAACGTGGCAACGAGACCGGGAGAGTCATCGTGGCTAGCGAGGTCAAGCTCCCGCGCCTCGGCCAGGGCATGGAGTCGGGCACGATCGTCAAGTGGCTGAAGTCGGAGGGCGAGCGCGTCGAGAAAGGCGACCCGCTCTACGAGCTCGACACGGACAAGGTGACCCAGGAGGTCGAGGCCGAGGCCTCGGGCGTGTTGCTCCAGATCGCCGTGGCCGAGGGCGAGGTGCCGGTGGGCGACACGATCGCCTTCATCGGCGAGGAGGGCGAGGAGGCGCCGGCCGCCGCGGAGCCCGCGAGCAGCGACAACGGCGCCGCCGCCAAGGAGGTCGACGATGACCCCAAGGAGGAGGGCTCGCCGGGGCCGGCGCGCGATGACGAGCGCGAGCGCGGCCGGACCGCGTCCGAGCAGATCGCGGAGGTGCGCCGCCCGGCCCCGAAGGACGGCGGGCGCGTGAAGGCCTCGCCGCTCGCCCGGCGCATCGCGCGCGAGCGCGGCATCGAGCTCTCGTCCCTGTCGGGCACGGGTCCGGAGGGGCGGATCGTCGCCGAGGACGTGGAGCGCTCCGGGGCCGGTGCGGCGCCGGCCGCGGCGCCCGCTGCCGCTCCAGCGCCTTCGGGCGAGGTCGAGCGGCGAGAGCTGACGAGCATCCGCAAGACGATCGCGCGCCGCCTCACCGAGGCCTGGCAGATCCCGGTCTTCCAGTTGCAGGCGTCGGTCGACATGAGCCGTGCGAACGCTCTCGTATCGCGCTTGCGCGGGGACATGGAAGCCCCGAAGACGACCATCACGGACGTGCTCACGAAGGTGTGCGCCGAAGCGCTGATGCGTCACCGCGAGGTGAACGCGCAGTGGACGGACGACGCGATCCTGCTCTTCCCGACCGCGAACATCGGGATCGCCGTGGCGGCCAAGCAGGGGCTCGTGGTGCCGGTGATCCGCAGTGCCGAGCGACTGCGCCTGCTCGAGATCGCAGATGCCCGGGCCGAGCTCGTGGCGCGGGCGCGCGAGAGCAAGCTCCAGCGCGGCGACCTCGAGGAGGGGACGTTCACGATCTCGAACCTCGGCATGTTCCGCGTCGAGCAGTTCACAGCGGTCCTCAACCCGCCGCAGGCGGCGATCATCGCGGTCGGCGCGACCGAGGAGCGTGCGGTCGCGGTGGACGGCGAGGTCGTCGTACGACCGACGATGACCCTCTCGGCGACCTTCGACCACCGGGCAGTCGACGGCGCGCCGGCGGCCGGCTTCCTCCAGACGGTCAAGGAGCTGCTGGAGGAACCCGGGCTGATGCTCTAGCCGATGCGCATCTGGTACCGGGTCAGCGATCTAGATGCGGCGCGGGCGTTCTACAAGGGTGTGCTCGGGTTCACGGAGACGTTCGTCGACCAGGACGAGCGCTGGGCGAGCCTCGACCGCGGCGCGACCGAGATCGCGATCGGCGAGACCGGCGACGATCCGGGCGAGGACGCGGAGGAGGGGCCGGTAGCGACGATCGACGTCCCGGACGTGAAGGCCGAGCGCGAGCGGCTCGCCGCCGCGGGGCTCGAGGTCGGCACGGTGCTCGAGCTCCACGGCGCGATGCGGATCCTCGACCTCTTCGACCCCGACGGGAACCGCGTCCAGCTCGCCGAGGATCTGTCGTGATCCGCCCCGGCGGGCCCCAGGACGTGCCGTTCATGCGGGACATGCTGCGCCATGCGTACTACTGGCGCGTCGATCGCGTCTCCGAGACCGGCGAGCCGCCGGTGCAGCGGTACGTCGAGCGCTGGGGCCGGCCGGGCGACACGGCGCTGATCGCGATCCAGGACTTCCAGCGCGTCGGCGCCGCATGGTTCCGGCTCTTCAACGAGCGCAACGGCGGCTATGGGTTCATCGACGCGGAGACGCCGGAGCTCTCGATCGCGATCGTGCCGAGCAAGCGCGGCAGCGGCCTCGGCTCGGAGCTCCTGGACGCGCTCCTCGAGCGGGCGCGTGCGGACGGCTATGCAGCGATCAGCCTGAGCGTCGAGAAGGGCAGCCCCGCGGTCGGGCTCTACGAGCGGCACGGGTTCGCCCACGTCCGCGACGACGACGGCGGCGTCACGATGCGCGCCGACCTGAGTTCGTAGCGACCCGGCCGGCCGATCGCATCGAGGATCACGCGCGCGCGGGAAACCCGTTTCCCCCGGGGCCTTCGGCCCCTTTGCCCCCGCTTTTGAGACTAGCCGCGAAATCGTCACGGATGTGTGACGCGTTCGTGCCGAGGCAGGCACAACCCGTCCACAGCGCGAGCGCCGCCCAACCCAACCCGCCCTCGCTAGGATCGCGCCCGACCCGAAGCGACGAGAGGAACCACGATGGAATGTGACGTTGCCGTCCTCGGCGGCGGGCCCGGCGGCTACACCGCAGCGATTCGCGCGGCGCAGCTCGGGGCCAACGCCGTCTGCATCGAGAAGGAGCCCGAGCTGGGCGGCACGTGCCTGCGCGTCGGCTGCATCCCGACGAAGGCCTGGGTCCAGACCGCGTTCGCGATCAAGGAGGCCGTAGAAACCTTCGGCAAGCTCGGCGTTCAGGTCGGCTCGCCGATGCTCGACTTCGCGGCCGCGAACCAGTGGAAGGACGGCGTCGTCAACCAGATGACGTCGGGCGTCGCGAGCCTCTTCAAGGCCAACGGCGTCGAATGGGTCAAGGGCGCCGGGCGCTTCGGCGACGCCAACACGATCCAGGTCGAAGGCGGCGAGGCCGTCACGTTCAAGCAGGCGGTCGTCGCGACCGGGTCATATCCGCTGCGACCGCCGATCGACGGGCTCGAATCGCCTCGTTGCGTCGACTCGACGGGCTTGCTCGCTCAGACCCAAGTCCCGAAGCGGCTCGTCGTCCTCGGCGGCGGGATCATCGGCTGCGAGTTCGCCTCGATCTTCCGTCGCTTCGGCTCCGAGGTGACGATCATCGAGATGCTTCCGGGCCTGATCCCACAGGAGGACGCCGACGCCGCCAAGGAGCTCGCCAAGCAATTCGGCAAGCGCGGCATCACGCTTCACCTCGAGACCACCTGCGACAAGGTCGAGGACACCGGCAGCGCCCTCGTCGTCCATCACGGCGGCGCGACCACCGAGGCCGACCTGATGCTCGTCGCCACCGGCCGCGGGCCAACCGTCGAGAACCTCGGCCTCGAGGAGATCGGCGTCGAGCTCGACAAGCGCAAGGGCATCGCCGCGGACGAGCACCGCCGCACGACGGTGCCGCACATCTACGCCGTCGGCGACTGCGCCGGCTATTGGCAGCTCGCGCACACCGCCTTCCGCGAGGGCGAGGTCGCGGCCGAGAACGCGATGGGCCACGAGGCCATCGTCGACAACCGCGGCGTGCCGCGGCCGATCTACACCGACCCGGAGATCGCGGGCGTCGGCCTCACCGAGGCCGAGGCGCGCGAGCAGCACGGCGACGACATCGCTGTTGGCATGTTCCCATGGGTCGCCAACGCCCGAGCGGTGATGCAGAACGAGACCGTCGGCTGGGTGAAGTCGATCCACGAGACCAAGTACGGCGAGCTCCTCGGGCTGATCATGGTCGGGCCTCACGTGACCGATCTGATCGAGGTCGGCACCGTCGCGCTGGACGCCGAGGCCACCGTCGAGACCGTGGCCGACGGAATGGCGGCGCACCCGACGCTCTCCGAGGCGATCAAGGAAGCCGGTCTCGTCGCACTCGGCCGTGCGATCCATTTGCCAAACCGAAAACGCGCCGCCGCGGCCAGCTAGCCGTATCCGACACGCGGCGTTAGCCGTTTGAGCAACGTGGAGGCATCCCGCGCGCGCAAGCGGCACCTCGGGCTGTTCAAGCCTCCCGAAGAGCGCGCCTTCGAGCAGCTCTACAAGCGCCACGCGCGCGAGATCTACCAGTACGCGCTCGCGCTCACCGCGAACCCGGCGGACGCCGAGGACGTCACACAGACGACATTCCTCAACGCCTACCGCGCGTTCCAGCGCGGCGAGCGTCCAATCAAGCCGCACAACTGGCTGATCACGATCGCGCACAACGTCTGTCGCATGCGCTGGCGCCAGGCCGGCGCTCGGCCGCGCGAGGTCGCGCTCGAGGGGACGCCCGAGCCGGTCGCGCCCAGTGACGACCGCCCCGACCTCGGCGAGGTCCTCACAGCGCTCGCGAGCCTCTCGTTCAATCAGCGCGCCGCGCTCGTGATGCGAGAGCTCGAGGGCCGCAGCTACCAGGAGATCTCTGCCACCCTCGGCGTGTCGGTCAGCGCGGTCGAGGCATTGCTCTTCCGCGGACGCCGGCGCCTGCAGGTCAGTCGAAAGGCGCTCGGCGTTCTAACCGCGGTACCGCTGCCGGGCTCGCTGTCGTCGTTCTTCGGCGCGGGCGGTAGCGTCGTCGCGGCCGGAGGAACCGTCTTCGGAGCCGACCTGGTGCTGAAGGCCGCTGCCGTCGCCGCTGCAGGCGCGGTCGCTGCTGGTGCGGGCTACGAGGGGATCCAGATCGTGTCGACCGCGCGGGGCACTTCGCAGATCCAAGCCCGAGCTGGCGACGCCGCAATGGGTAGCGGCGGCGCTGCCGCGGTCAGAGGCACCGCGCAGACCACGCGCGGCCGCGCGACGTTGCGCCGGGCGATCCCAACGGCAGCGCGCGCTCGCCCCGGCAGAGAGATCGGAGGGTCACCGCCGGCGAGCACCGTTGGATCAAAGGCCCCGGGAACCACGGTCAGCCGTCCGCCTGCAACCGGGATCGTGGCGCCTCCCACGGCCGTGCCGCCGCTGCCGCCACCCCCACCGCTTCCGCCTCCACCGCTGCTTCCACCCCCGCTGCTGCCGCCGCTTCCGCCACCCCCGCCGCTGCCGCCACTCCCTCCGCTGCCACCACTCCCGCCCCTGCCGCCGCTGCCACCACCCCCGCCGCTGCCGCCTCCACCGGTCAAATAACCCATCGGCGGGGTGCAAGAACCCGCCGAATCCGGCATCTTTATGCCTGTGACCCCTGTTCTCGCACAGCGTCTGAACACCGACCGCTCGTTCGAGCGGCTCTACCGCAAGCACGCAGGCGATGTTTATCGCTACGCGCTGGTCGTCCTGCGTAACGAGGCCGACGCCGAAGACGTCACCCAGACGACCTTCCTCAACGCCTACCGGGCGATGGAGCGGGGCGAGCGCCCGCGCCAGCCGCAGAACTGGCTCATCTCCATCGCGCACAACGTCTGCCGCCAGCGCTTCCGGCAGTCGCAGCGCAGGCCGAACGAGGTCGTCTTCGAGGAGGAGCTGGCGGAAGACGTCGTCGAGGAGGACGCGCTCACGGCCGACGACATCCGCCGCGCGCTCGGCCACCTTGCGTTCAACCAGCGCTCCGCGCTCGTGATGCGCGAGCTCGAGGGCCGCAGCTACCAAGAGATCGCCGACATCCTCGAGACGACGGTGAGCGCCGTCGAGACGCTGATCTTCCGCGCGCGCCGCGCGCTGCGCGAGCAGCTAGAGGAGGGGATCACCTGCCACGCCGCCGAGCTCGCGATCTCGCGCCAGCTCGACGGGCGGCTCTCGCGCAAGGAGAAAGGTGCGCTCCGCGCTCACCTGCGCGAGTGCGACGACTGCGCCGGCTTCGCCCGCAGCCAGCGTGCCCAGCGCGGCGCGCTCAAGGCGCTCGGTGCGATCCCGCTACCCCAGTCGCTCGTCGGGCTCTTCGGCGGGAGCGGCGGAGGCGCGGCCGTGGGAGGGGCCATCGCGGTCAAGGCCACCGCGTTTGCCGCGACGGCCGTGCTTGCGACCGGCGTCGGCTACGAGGGCGTGCAGCACGGGATCCACCGCTCGGCGAACTCGGCGGCTGCGGCTGCGGCATCCCACGCCCCAGTCAAGAAGCGGCAGCCCACCAGGGGCGCCCTTGGGAGCGTCGCCTTCGCCCGCGCACACACCACCGTCGTCACCCGGGCGCAGGACAAGAAGCACGACCAGAAGCCCTTCCGCCGCGCCGCAGTCAGGGCCCGGCGCGCCGGCGGTCAGCACAGCCCGAAGCTCGTCGTCTCGAAGCCGGCGCACCCAGCCAAGCCGCTCAAGGAGGTCAGCCCACTCCCGCCCTCGCGTGGCCGCACCCACGACCTCAAGCCGGTGAAACCCGTCAAGACCCCGAAGCCGCACGAGAACGCCGGGCACCGCGGTGCTGGCAAGAAGCCCGCCGGCCCGAAGAGTCAGGGCAAGAAATCCACGCCACCGCCTCCTCTTCCGCCTCCCGCCGAGCCGCCCGCCCCCGGCCACGGCAAGTCCGGGCACTAGCTGCTACAACACCAGGCGATGGGAATCGTCAATCGCAGGAATGCCGTCCTCGGCTGGGGCACGTGGAAGATCGGCAAGCGGGTCGCGAAGCGTAAGGCGAAGAGCGCCGCGCCCGCCGTCGAAGGCGGCCGTCCCAACAAGTCGCTACTCGCGGTCGCTCTCGCCGCAGTTGCCGGCGTGCTGACCTTCTGGCGCAAGCGCCGCGGCGACGAGAGCTCCTAGCCGGCCCCCGAGCCCGGTTGCGCTTACACGCGCGGCCCAGTAGCGTCGCGGCGCTGCCGACCGAGGGAGGGCCCATGCGCGTCGAATCGTCCGTCACGTCCATCACCTGGATCCCGTCCGAGGCGATCAAGGGGATGCCGAAGCTGCCGTTCGAAATGGGCATCGCCCACTACGACGAGCCGCCGCACGACCGGCTCCTCGACCTCGACGCGATGCACGAGAACGACCTCTTCCGCGAGGCCAACGAGCTGAAGGCCTGGATCGAGGTCGAGGACGACGGCGAGATCACCGGCCACGGCTACACGGGCGGCGGGCGCATCGGCGTCACGCGCCTGAAGCTCGGCCGCCGCGAGATCGCCTTCCCGGCCGTGCAGTACCCGCTGATCCAGGCCGAGCCCGAGGTCGTCGACGGCTCGGTCAAGTTCACCCAGTCCGCGGGCGGCCACATGGGCCTGCCGGCGCCGCGGCGAGTCAGCGGCAAGCCGTTCATGCGCATCGCCTCCGCTTCCGCGTGGACGACGCTCGAGCTGACGATCAACGCCGACGGCTCCTCGCAGCACCGGTTGGCCGGCGCGAGCCCGTTCCCGCGCCACTGGATCTACGACGCCGACGGCGTGCTCGTCGAGAAGTCGGCTGCGATCGACTTCGAGAAGTGGTACCGCGAGTCGCACGGCAAGAACACGCCGTGGGGCGAGGAGGACTCGCCGGCGCTCTCAACCGCGGTGGAGTCGGAGCTCGAGCGCGAGCTCTCGGCCTCGATCATGCGCAGCGGCGCGAAGCTCGAGCGCCGCTCCCTCGACCCGGGCGAGGCGCTGGTCGAGCAGGGCGACGAGGGTCGCGAGCTGTTCCTGATCCTGGACGGCATCGTCGACGTCGAGGTCGACGGGGAGGAGGTCGCCGAGATCGGCCCCGGCGCGCTGCTGGGCGAGCGAGCGCTGCTCGAAGGCGGCAAGCGAACCGCGTCGGTGTATGCGACGACGCCCGTGCGCGTGGCCGTCGTCCCGCCGGACGCGGTGTCCGAATCGGCGCTCGAGGAGCTGGCGGCCGGGCGGCGCCGCGAGCAATAGCGCCGCAACAGGCGTAGCATCGCCATACCCCACGGAAGGAAGCGAAATGTATGCACGGCTGATCTCGTTCTCGGGCGCCGATCCCGAGAAGCGCGAGTCCGCGATCGAGATGATCCGCGGCACGGTGATCCCGATGCTGCAGGGCTATGACGGGTACGCCGGGTACCTCGCCCTCTACGACGAGGACACTCGCCGGGCCAAGGCGATCATCCTCTGGGACAGCAAGGACGCGGCGGACGCCGCCGAGGAGACGCTCGAGGAGCGCCGCCAGAAGATGGTCGACCAGGTCGGCCTCACGATCGAGTCCGTCGAGCTCTACGAGGCGACGGTGCTCGAGATGGCCGCCGCGCGGGTCTAGCCCGCAGCGCCGAAAGCGGTGGCGAGACGCTCGAGCCCGAGCTCGAGCGTCTCGTCGCTGACCGCGAGGCTGAGCCGCGCGTAACCGGCGCCGCTCGGCCCGAACCCCTCACCGGGCGCGAGCACGACGCGGTGCTCGGTGAGCAGGCTCTCGGCGGTGACGCCGTCGGGCAGCTTGAGCCAGATGTAGAAGGTGCCCTCGCAGGTGAGCGGCCCGAGCATCTCGATCACGCGGTCTCGTCTGCGCTGGTAGGTGTCTCTGCGCTCGGCCACCGAATCCTGAGGCCCGGTGAGCGCCGCGATGCAGGCCTCCTGAATCGGCCGAAAGATCCCAACGCGGCAGTGGTCGTTGAGCAGGTTGATCCGCTCGACGATCTCCGCGTTGCCGACCACGAACCCAACCCGCCACCCGGCCATGCCGTACGACTTGGACATCGAGAACATCTCGACGCCGACCTCTTTTGCGCCCGGGGTGGCTAGGAAGCTCTTGGGCTCGCGCCCGTCGAAGACGAGATCGCCGTAGGCGAAGTCGTGGACGATGGCGGCGCCCGTTGCCTTGGCGTACCCGATGGCGTCCTCGAAAGCTCCATCGGGCACAGCGACGGCGGCGGGGTTGGAGGGGTAGTTGAGGTAGGCCGCGGCGACGTCGTCGGTTGGCGCCTGCGAAAAATCGGGCACCCAGCTGTTGTCCGGATCGAGCGGGACGTAGCCGATGTCCGCTCCAGCAAGCGCTGGCCCGGACGGGTAGTCCGGGTAGTAGGGATCGGGCAGCACAACGGTCTGCCCCTCCTCCGCGAGCGCGAGGCAAAGCTCGACAATCGCCGTCTTCGTCCCCGGCACGACCGCGATGTCTGTATCCGCGTTGAGCGAGACGTCGTAAGCGGAGCGATACCGCTCCGCGACGGCAACTCGCAGCTCAGGCAAGCCGCGAAACGGTGAGTAGCCGTGGACATCTGGCCGCTCCGCTCCGCCCGTCAGCGCATCGACTACATGCGGCGGTGGCCCGGTTTCCGGGTTCCCACGACCAAGGTCGATGACGGTGTCACCCTCACGCGCTGCAATGCGCGCGACTGTCCGGAGTAGCGCGCCGAAGTACTGTTCGGGCAGACGGTCTAGCCGCTCTGGCCTCACGGGTTCAGGCGAAACGCCTGCTGGAGGATGCGCATGAGCTGCGCGGCGCTGTCGCGGTCGAACTGATACGTCTGGGTCACGCCGCCAGACGTCCTTCGCTCCTTCGAGCCTGACGACTGGATCTGCAAGTACCGACGTCCTCCATCCTCGAACATCGCCCACGCGCACTCGGTTTCTGTTGGGTGACGCTTCGCCCTTTGAATGTTCTGCCTGTCGAACCCTGTCACGACCGCCATCAGTGCCTCCCTCAAGCGTGGCTTCCACTTTCGTAGCTGACACGTGACAATAGGACAGGTGGGCGAAGGGGTTGCTTATCTCACGCCTGAGGCGAAGGCGCGGATCGACATCGACGCGATGCTCGAGGCCGCAGGCTGGGCAGTTCAGGATGCCGAGAGCGCCAACCTCTCGGCGACGCAGGGCGTAGCCGTTCGCGAGTTCATTCTCGAGGCCCCGCATGGCCGCGCGGACTACTTGCTTTTCGTCGACCGACAACCGGTTGGCGTATTGGAGGCGAAGCCCGCCGGCACGATCCTTAGCAACGTCGAGCCACAACGCGACGACTACGCGGTCGGCATGCCCGACGATCTCGAAGTACCGATCGACCCGCTCCCCTTCACCTACATGTCCACCGGCACGGAGACGCGGTTCAAGAACGGCCTCGACCCCGGCGCAAGAACACGCGATATCTATGCGGTGCACAGGCCGGAGACGTTGGCCGCCTGGATCGACGACCACTTCGAGAATCGCGCCACACTCCGCCACCGGCTCCAGCATCTGCCCGAGCTCGACACCGAGGGGCTCTGGTCTGCGCAGGAGCGCGCCATCCGCAAACTCGAGGACTCGCTCGCCGAGAACCGCCCGCGCTCGCTTATTCAGATGGCGACCGGCTCTGGCAAGACGTACACCGCGGCCAACATCGCCTATCGCCTCGTCCGCTACGGCGGCGCCAAACGCATCCTGTTCCTAGTTGACCGCGCGAACCTCGGTCGCCAGACGCTGAACGAGTTCCAGACGTTCACCGTCCCGAACGATGGGCGCAAATTCACCGAGCTCTACAACGTCCAGCACATGTCGAAAAACGCGATCGACCCGGTCGCGCGCGTGACGATCTCGACGATTCAGCGCCTCTACTCGACGCTCCAGGGAGACGTACAACTCGACCAGGAGCTCGACGAGGAGTCCGCCTACGACGCGCTAACCCGACCAGCCCGTTGAGGTGGCCTACAACCCGAAGGTGCCGCCCGAGACCTTCGACGTCGTAATCGTCGACGAGTGCCACCGCTCGATCTTCGGACTTTGGCGCCAGGTACTCGACTACTTCGACGCCTTCACGATTGGCCTCACCGCAACGCCGAACAAGCAGGCCCTCGGCTTCTTCAACCAGAACCTGGTTATGGAGTACGGGCATGAAGAAGCTGTCGCTGACCAAGTCAACGTCGACTTCGACGTGTACCGCATCAACACGGAGATCACCGAGGGCGGCAGCAAGGTCGATGCCGGCCTAGTCGTCGGGTTCCGCGATCGCCAGACACGGGAGCGTCGGTGGGAGAAGCTCGATGACGAAGTCGCGTACGGGAAGGAAGCGCTTGACCGCGCCGTCGTCGCAGAGGATCAGATTCGCACAGTGATCGAGACGTTCAGGAAGCGCCTCTTCACGGAAATCTTCCCCGGGCGCACCGATGTCCCGAAGACGCTGATCTTCGCCAAGGACGACTCTCACGCCGACGACATCCTCCGCATCGTTCGCGAAGAGTTCGGCAAGGGCGACGAGTTCGCCGCGAAGATCACGTACAAAACGACCGGCAGGAAGCCAGATGAGCTGCTCCGCTCCTTCCGCAATGCCTATTTCCCGAGGATCGCAGTAACGGTCGACATGATCGCCACGGGCACCGACGTGAAGCCGCTCGAGTGCGTCTTCTTCATGCGCTCGGTCAAGAGTCGGACGTACTTCGAACAGATGAAGGGCCGGGGCGTTCGCGTCATTGAGCCCGACGACTTGCAAAGCGTTACCCCGGACGCGAAGGCGAAGGACCGTTTCGTGATCGTGGACGCGATCGGAGTGACCGAGAGCGACCTCTCGGAGACGGTTCCGCTCGACCGGAAGCCGACCGTCCCGCTCGACAAGCTCTTCAAGCGCATCTCGTACGGCAACCGCGACCCGGAGGTGCTCTCGACAATCGCCGGCCGGCTGGCGCGGCTCGACCGGCGGTTGAGCAAGACCGACCGCGAGGAGTTGGAGAAGTTCGCGGGCGCGAGCATCAGCGAGATCGCTCACGCGCTGGTGAAAGCGGTCGATCCAGACGAGCCCGCCAGGGTCGCAGGGGAAGGCGCGGGGGAGGAGCAGCTCGCCGCCGCGAGGAAGGAACTCCTCGAAGAAGCGGCTGCTCCGCTCGCGAACAATCCCGAGTTCCGCAAGCGTCTACTCGACGTGCGTCGCTCGTACGACCAGCTCATCGACCAGGTCAGCTCGGACGTCCTGATCGGGGCCGGCTTCTCGGCGGATGCGACCGACCGCGCACGGTCTACGGTCGAGTCGTTCCGCGAGTTCATCGAGGAGCACCGCGACGAGATCACGGCGCTGCAGGTGCTCTACAGCCGCCCACAGGCGCAGCGCGTGACGTACGAGCAGATCAGCGAGCTGTCAAAGCTGATCGAACGGCCGCCGCGCCAGTGGACGCCCGAGAAGCTTTGGCAGGCGTACGAGACCCTCGACCGGTCGAAGGTCTACGGCTCGGGCCGGCGGATCCTGACCGACCTCGTCCAGCTCGTTCGCTTCGCGCTCGACCAGGAGGACGAGCTCGTCCCGTTCCCGGAGGTCGTGCGCGAGCGGTTCGACGCCTGGGTCGTGCAGCAAGAGAATGCGGGGAGGACGTTTACTCCGGAACAGCTCGCGTGGCTCGAGCGGATCCGCGACACGATCGCATCTTCGCTCGGCGTCACGCGCGACGATTTCGCGTACGCCCCCTTTGCCGAGCGTGGTGGCCTCGGCAAGGCATACGAGCTGTTCGGCGAGGAGCTCGACCCGCTGCTTGAGCTCACGCAGGAGCTAGCAGCGTGATGGAGCTACCGGAGGGCTGGGCGTGGGTGACGCTCGGCGACGTCTGCGACCGAGGAGCCAAGTGGGATCCCCACGATTTTCCGGCTGAGACCTTCAGCTACGTCGACATCGGCGCAATCGATCGGCAGCGTGTAACTGGGACGAAGAGATTGGCCGGCGCTGAAGCGCCGTCTCGCGCTCGACAGCTCGTCCGAGCAGGAGACACGATTCTCTCCACCGTTCGTACTTATCTCCGCAACACAGCCTTTGTGACCGACGAACTTGACGGCGCCACCGTTTCTACCGGCTTCTGCGTCCTACGACCAACTCAAGCAATCGACGCGCGCTTTCTGTTCCATCGCGTTCTCGAAGACCGGTTCGTAGAACACATTTCATCTCTGCAAACGGGCACGAGCTACCCGGCCGTTCGTGACGGTGACGTCCTCGATGTGCGCATCGCGCTCCCGCCGCTCGCCGAGCAGCGGCGGATTGTGGCGGCGATTGACATGCACCTCTCGCGACGTGATGCGGCGACGCAAGTGCTCGCCCGCGCCGCGAAGCGCCTGGAGCAGCATCGGGCGGCGTCGCTGCTTCGGATCACGTCAGGTTGGCCCGAGCGGCCGCTCGGTGAGTTCTCGAACGTTTTTGTTGGCGCTACACCACGGCGGCAGTCGCCCGAGCTCTGGGGAGGTGGGGTCCCCTGGGTGTCGAGTGGCGAAATCTCTTTCTGCAGGATTCTGACTACACGAGAGACGATCTCGCAGGCTGGACTCACTTCGAGCGATCGACTCCACCCCCCGGGACGGTTCTCCTGGCGATGATCGGAGAGGGCAAGACGCGTGGACGGGCGGCCGTCCTCGACGTCGCGGCTGCCCACAACCAAAACTCGGCTGCGATTCGGCTCGATGCAACCATATGTACTCCCGAATGGCTGTTTTATTTGTTGATGGCGCGTTACGAAGAAACCCGGCGGGTTGGAGTTGGTGGGCAGCAACCTGCACTCAACAGATCCCGAATCGCCGCACTGAAGGTGCCACTACCGGCGATCGATGAACAGCGACGACTAATCGCGCAGATTGAGTCGCAACTCTCGGTGATTTCAGCTGTCGAGGAGAGTTTGCGGATGGTCTCGACGCGTAGCCAAGGACTCAACCGCGCACTCCTCGCCTACGCCTTTCGCGGCGGGCTAATCCCGCAGGATCCGACCGACGAGCCGGCGAGCGCGCTGCTGGAGCGGATCGCCTTCGAGCGCGCTGCGACCGCGAAAGAGCCGCGAAAGCGAGGTGTGAAAGCGCCGGCATGAGCGCGAACGGCAACGGCCTCGTCCAGAGGCTTTGGAACTACTGCAACGTCCTCCGCGACGATGGGCTCTCGTACGGCGACTACCTCGAACAGCTCACGTACTTGCTCTTCCTCAAGATGGCCGACGAGCAGACGAAGCCGCCGTTCAGCCAGCCGGCCTTCGTCCCGGAGCAGCTCGACTGGCAGAGCCTTCTCGCGCGGGACGGTGACGAGCTCGAGGTTCACTACCGGCACTTGCTCGACGAGCTCGGCAAGCGCTCAGGGATGCTCGGCATTATCTTTCGAAAGGCGCAGAACCGGATCCAGGATCCGGCGAAGCTGCGGCGGCTCATCGTCGACCTGATCGACCGCGAGACGTGGCTCACGCTTGACGCCGACGTCAAGGGCGACGCCTACGAGGGGCTGCTAGAGCGGAACGCCCAGGACCTGAAGTCGGGCGCTGCCAGTACTTCACGCCGCGCGCGTTGATCGGCGGGCTTGTCGAGGTGATGCGTCCCGAGCCGGGAATGACGATCTGCGACCCGGCCTGCGGCACCGGCGGGTTCCTGCTCGCTGCCTACGAGTGGATCACCCGCAACGCTGGTCTGCTCGATCCGGATCAACGCAACCACCTTCGCTTCGACGCGCTCAAGGGCTGGGAAATCGTTGATAACACCGCGCGCCTCTGCGTGATGAATCTTCTTCTGCACGGGATCGGCGCTGAGGACGCCGAAAGCCCGATCAAGGTGGATGACGCGCTCAAGGCCGATCCGGGCGACCGCTTCGAGATGGTGCTCACCAATCCGCCGTTCGGCCGCAAGTCGTCGATGACCTTCGTGAACGCCGAGGGCGAGGCGGAGCGCGAGGATTTCGTGGTCGTACGCGACGACTTCTGGGCCTCGACCTCCAACAAGCAGCTCAACTTCCTCCAGCACGTTAAGACCCTGCTAAAGCCTGGCGGTCGGGCGGCAATCGTCGTGCCCGACAACGTCCTGTTCGAGGGCGGCGCAGGGGAGACGATCCGACGGAAGCTTCTGCACGAGTGCGACGTGCACACGCTTCTACGCCTGCCAACGGGCCTCTTCTACGCCCAGGGCGTGAAGGCGAACGTGCTGTTTTTCGATCGCAAGCCGGCAGCCGAGACGCCGTGGACGAAGGAGCTCTGGGTCTACGACCTCCGGACGAACAAGCACTTCACCCTGAAGCAGAATCCGCTTCGGCGGGAGGATTTGGATGAATTCGTCGCGAGTTATAAGCCGGATGCGCGCGAAAAGCGAGCGGAGAGCGAACGCTTCCACCGCTTCACGTACGACGAACTACTGCAGCGCGACAAGCTAAGTCTCGACATCACTTGGCTCCGCGACGAGTCCCTAGAGGACATCGACAACTTGCCGCCGCCGGAGGTCATCGCGCAAGAGATCGTCGAGGACCTACAGGCGGCGCTCGTTGAGTTCGCGGCGATCGCTGAAAGTCTCGCGGCGCCTGAAGGGGCCGCTTGAGTGACATCAAGCTATTTCGCGTAAATGGTGGTGCGGCTGAGGAAATCCTCGGCTCGGCGCTGGCGATCGAGAAGTCTCTCCAGACACTGATCGAACGCAACCTCGAACCAATGCTCGGCGTGCGCTTCGTCGCGAGCGAGCACTCGACGGGGAAGATTCATGGCGGGCGCATCGACACGCTTGGGCTCGACGAGAATGGCTCGCCCGTCATCGTTGAGTACAAGCGCGCGTCCAACGAGAACGTAATCAACCAGGGTCTGTTCTATCTCGACTGGCTCCTCGATCACCGGGCCGAATTCACGCTCCTCGCGATGAAGATGCTTGGCCCGGAAGTCGAGGAGGCGATTGACTGGGCGGCGCCCCGGCTTGTATGCGTCGCAGGAAACTTTACGAAGTACGACGAGCATGCGGTTTCGCAAATTGGGCGCTCGATCGAGCTCTACCGCTACCGCGCGTACGACGATCTCTTCATCCTCGAGTTGGTGAACCACACCGCTGTCACTGCCGAGAGCGATTCGTTGCCAGGGCTACTGCCGAAGCCAAAGGCCGCGTACAAGACTGTGAGCGACTACCTCTCCCAAGCGAGCCGAGAACTGAAGGAGATCTATGAGTCGCTTGACGCGTTCCTTCTTGCTCTAGGCGACGATGTTTCGATGAAGACGACGCGCTACTACCTGGCGTATCGGCGAATCAAGAACTTCGCGTGTGTGGAAATCCACCCGCAGTCGAACCAGCTGCTTGTCTTCTTGAAGGTGAATCCTGACGAAGTGGCGCTTCAAGAGGGTTTCTCTCGTGACGTGCGCGACATCGGCCACTTCGGAACAGGCGATTTGGAACTCCGCATCAGCGCATCCGAGGATCTCGAACGTGCGAAGCCGCTAATCGAGCGGAGTTACGACTCGAGCTAACTTCGCGAGTGAACCACGGCAGTCAACCGTAGAAGGGTGATGGATCAACCAGCCCACCCTCTCCGATAGTGAGGGCACAAACCGAGCGCGCCCCATGCGGCGGGTGCGACCTCGGAAGACACGAAAGGCCTCAATGCGGCGAGGCCTGACGACTTACTTGCGGCTCTCTCACGGGAGATCGAAGCGGAGCCGGGCGGCGGCTCCGCTTCGATGTTGTCCTTGGGTAACCCCCTTCATGGGGAGGACGCAGCCGTCGGCTCGACCCAACATGCGACTGCGCTTGACCGGCCGCCTGGGCCGCAGAGACGGACGGAAGGCGCAAATACAGGGCGGCCGACGGGCCGCCCTTTCTTTTGCCGTCGGGCTCGGATTCCGTTGCGGCCACTAGTTGTTCCGACCAGCGTCAGGTAAGCAGGTCGGTAGCGAGCACTCAGCGGCGCTCGCCAAACTCCGACACCCAGATGGCGACGTTGCGCTGGCCTTTGAACTGGTCGGCCACTACCACCGCGATGCCCTGTTCTGTCCATTGCGGGCGGAACAGATTCTCGCGGTGGTGTGGAGAGTTCAGCCAGCCGTCGGCCGCTACTCGAGCCGGCATGAATGGGCCGGGTCCCGAGTAGATGTTCTCGCCCCAAGTGACCTTCGGATAACCGACCGCGTCGGCGACGGCGCGCGCATCGCGCCCGCAGGCTTCGTGCGAGAGCTGCTGGCAGCGAATGATGTCCAAGGCCTTGAGGCGACTCGATCGGTTGAGTAGCGGCGACACAGGCAACGCGGCCAGACCTTCCCGCACCCGCGCGTAGTTGAGGACGCAGATCATCGACCGGTCGGCGGCAAGCTCGGTGGTGGGCGCACTCGTGCTGCTGGGGCAGCTCGACGGGGTCGGTAGGAACCCTCCCCACTGATCGTTGAGCGGATAGGGCCGACCGAGAGTTACTGCTGGCCCGACGCTAAGAGGCCGGTACGTGAAGACGAGAGGCCTATTGCTACCGAGGTGTCGCCGTATCCACTGGCGTGGAGCAGGAAAGACGATGATCGCGAGAAGAAGGACAACCGCGCCAGCGCTCAAGATCGACCCCTGTCCTGGCCTCACTCGCGGCGGTCGGCGCATGTACTCACGGTCAGCGATGCCCATTGGCAAATCTCTAACAGGCACGGCGATCGACTGCACCCCCCGTTTGTCGGGTGTTCCCTCTCCTTCGGGCACGTCCGAACCAATGAGGTGAACCAAGCCAGTCATCTGACTTCAGGGTTTACGGGCTTGGTCTAGGGCTCGGGCGTGAGGATCAGTACGGGTATCTGGCGCGCCGTCTTCTTCTGATAGCGGACGTAACCTGAGTAGGTAGTTGTAATTCCGGGCCATAGGCGCTCGCGCTCCTCGGCGGACGCCGTTCTGGCCTGGACGGTCAGCTCGTCCCCGCCGATCTCCACCACTGCGCGCGGGTTCTGCTGCAAGTTGAGCGACCAGTCGGGAGGCCGATCCGCACCGCCGTTCGACGCGATCACCACGAGATCTGCTCCGTCGCGGAAGAACGTGAGCGGTGTCGTTCGCGGTTTGCCCGACCGGTGGCCCGTCGTTGTGAGCAAGAGCACCGGCATTCCGGCAACTGTGCCGAGGAATCGGCCTCGGCTCAGCCGATGGACGAACAGGTGGGTCTTGCTCAGAGCCCTGATCAGCCAACGTCTGAGACGCACCCGAAGCGCGGACACAACAGGCATTGTGGCGGCATGGCGCGGGTGATCGACCTGAACGCTGACGTCGGCGAGGGCGTGGACGGCGACATCGACCTGCTCGCGCTTGTGACGAGTGCGAACGTCGCCTGTGGGTTCCACGCCGGTGACGCCTCGACGATGCGTGCCGTCTGCGCTGAGGCCGTCGAGCGCGGTGTGGCGATCGGCGCGCACGTCGGTTACCGCGACCGCGAGGGGTTCGGCCGCCGCTCGCTGGACGTGCCGGTTGCAACCGTCGAGGCGGAGACCGTCGAGCAGATTCGGGTGCTGCAGGAGGCCGGTGGCCGTGTCGCGTACGTCAAGCCGCACGGAGCGCTCTACCACCGGGCCAGTGTCGACAGGGAGTGCGCCGCCGCGATCGTCTCGGCGATCCGTGCGGTCGGCGGGGGGCTCACGGTGCTCGCCGCTCCCGGTTCGGCGCTGCTTGGGGAGGCGAGCGCTGTCGGCATAGACGCCGTGCCGGAAGCCTTCGCAGACCGCGCGTACGCGCCCGACGGGTCGCTCGTGCCGCGTGGAACGGCAGGCGCCGTGCTCGGAGTGGAGGAGGCCGTACGCCAGGCTCTCACGATCGCCCGCGACGCGACCGTCACGGCGATCGACGGCACGCGCGTCCGCGTCGATGCGCGGTCGCTCTGCCTGCATGGCGACACGCCGGGAGCCATCGACCTCGCGCGGCGTGTCGTCGCCGAGCTCGAAGCCGCCGACGTCGAGCTACGGTCGTTCGCGTGACTGCGATCGAGGTTCGGCGCGCCGGCGAGCGCGGAGTTCTGCTCGAGCTGCAGGACAACGCAGCGGCTGTCCGCGTTGCGCGGCGGCTCGCCTTGGAGTTCAGCCTCGTCGACGTCGTCCCCGGCCACCGCACCGTGCTCGTGACGTGGGACCACGAGCCGCCGCGCGAGGATCTGCTCGCGCTCGCCGAGACCGCGCTGCTCGACGACCAGGCTGCCCTTGCGGGGGCGACCGTTGAGATTCCTGTGCGCTACGACGGGCCCGACCTCGACGAGGTCGGCAGGCTGACGGGGCTCTCGCCGGAGGATGTGGCGGCGCGGCACACGGGGGCCGAGTACATCGTCGGCTTCCTCGGCTTCGCGCCCGGCTTTGCCTACCTGCTCGGCGGGGACGAGCGGTTGCGCGTCGAGCGTCGTGCGGAGCCGCGCGAGCTCGTGCCGGCCGGAAGCGTCGCCCTCGCGGGCCCGTATTCCGGGATCTACCCGCGTGAGTCGCCCGGCGGCTGGCAGCTGATCGGCGGCACGACGACCGTCCTCTTCGACACCACGCGTGATCCACCCGCACTGCTTTCCGCCGGCGACCGCGTTCGCTTCGTCGCGGCATGAACGAGATCGAGGTGCTCACGGCAGGGCCGCTGACGACGGTGCAGGACCGCGGACGGCCGGGCTGGGCGCACCTCGGGGTGCCGCCATCCGGCGCTGCTGATCCGGACGCTCTCGCGCTCGGCAACCGACTCGTCGGCAACGACGCCGGCGCGGCGGGGCTCGAGGCGACGCTCTCCGGGCCGCGCCTGCGTTTCCGCGCTGCCGCCCTTGTCGCGCTCACCGGCGCGGACACACGAGCGTCCATCTATCCCAACCGGCCGTGCGAATTCGGCGCCGGGGAGGTGCTGGAGATCGGCCGCTTCGTTAGCGGCGTGCGCGCGTACGTGAGCATCCGTGGCGGCGTCGACGTCGAGCCGGTGCTGGGCAGCCGCTCGACCGATCTCCTGAGCGGGCTCGGGCCGTCGCCGCTGAGGGAAGGCGACGTCTTGTCGATCGGCCGAGAGCCGATCACAACGCCGCAGTTCGACGTCGAGCCGCCGGCGCCACTGCCTGCCGAGCCGATCCTCAGGCTGCTCCCGGGCCCGCGCGACGACTGGTTTGCTCCTAGCGCCCTCGAGATGCTGGCCGCCGGCCCGTGGCGCGTGAGCCCTTCGTCGAACCGGGTGGGCGTCCGCCTCGAAGGCCCGCGAATCGAGCGGGCCCGGCACGAGGAGCTTCTTTCGGAAGGCCTCGTGACCGGTGCGTTGCAGGTGCCACCGTCGGGACAGCCGATCCTCGTGCTCAACGACCACCCGACGACCGGCGGCTATCCCGTGCTTGGCGTCGTGCACGCGGCCGACCTTCCGCTCGCAGGGCAGCTGCGACCCGGCCAGCGCATCTCGTTCGAAGTGAACCACGGCAGTCAACCGTAGAAGGGTGATGGATCAACCAGCCCGCCCTCCCCGATAGTGAGGGCACAAACCGAGCGCGCCCCATGCGGCGGGTGCGACCTCGGAAGACACGAAAGGCCTCAATGCGGCGAGGCCTGACGACTTATCTGCGGCTCTCTCACGGGAGACTCGAGGCGGGACCGGGCGGCGGTCCCGCCTCGTTGTTGTCTGGAGATAACCCCCATCATGGGGAGGACGTACGCGCCGACTCCGCCCAGTATGCGTTTGCGCGAACCGGACGCCTGGGCCGCAGAGACGGACGGGCGCGCACCTTGAGGGCGGCCGACGGGCCGCCCTTTCTTTTGCCCCAACGTCTGCGCAACGGCGTAGGGTTGGGGCATGAAAGGTCAAGAGAAGCCCAAGAAGCTCGGCAAGAAGGTCGCGCAGAAGTCGCTGAAGGAGAAGCGCGCCGACAAGAAGGCCAAGAAGCGCGGCAACACCTCCTTCTCCGCCTAGCGAACCCGCTACCCGCGTCGCGACTTGTGCTGAACCTTGGTCGCGAGTCTGGTCGCCTCTTCCTCCCTGAGCTCCGCAAGCGTCCAGATGCGCTCCACCAGAGCAAAGCCGAGATCGCGGCGTAGCGCCCTTCGATTACATCGCTCGGACGACGGTGCGTGCGGCCGGCCTTCGCGCGAACAGCCCGCAGCACTCGTTCATCGATAGTGATGGTGATCCTCGACCTCGGCACGAACTGGATCATAGGAGTCGCCGTGGCTAGCTACGGCGGCGGCACGGACGGCTCTTCGGGCGCTCCCGCCGCCTGGATCACCACTGCGCCAAGGACGACGGCTCCGCCTGCGAGGGTCGTCGCGCTCGGCTGCTCGCTGAGCGCGATCCAGACCCACAGCGGGCCGAGGACGATCTCGAGCAGCGTGATCAGAGCGACCTCGGCGGCCGGGATCAGCGGCGCGCCGATGGTCAGGAAGATCAGGCCGAGGCCGATCTGGCCGACCCCAAGGCCGACGAGCAGCGCCAGGTCCTGCGCGCCGATCGAGCCCGTCGTGGCGAACGGCGCGGCGCAGACGAACACGATCGCCTGCGAAAGGCAGGTCGCCGGAGCCATCGAGACCTGGCGCTCCTGCCGTGTGATCACGATCACGCCGGCGAACGAGATCGACATCAGCAGCGAGAGCGACACGCCGAGGAAGCTCGGGTGGTTCGGGCCTCCGACGATCAGGCCGACGCCCGCGACTGCGACCGCCATCGCCACCCAGGTGCGCCGCGCGACAGGCTCGCCCACGAACGTTCCGAGCACCGCGGCCAGGACGGGCGCGAGGGCCTGCGTGAAGAGCACGTTCGCGACCGTCGTATAGTTCAGCGCCGCGACGAACGTGCCGGAGGAGACGGCCATCAGCGCTGCGACGACAAGCCCGGGCCGGCCGATCGCGCGGAAGGCTCGCACGACCCCGCCGCGCTCCGTGAAGGCGACGTACGCCAGCAGTCCGAGCACTGCGAAGAACGCGCGCCCCGCGATCTGCGTGGCGATGCCGACGGTCAGCTCGCGCTGGAAGAGCCCGGCCGTCGACCAGGCGACCGCGGCCAGGGCGACGTACAGCCGACCGCGTCGAGCGTCGCTCACGCGCGGAGCCTAGTCTGCGCCGGTGGCCCGCTACGTCGGACGCGAGAACGTGCGCAAGCGCCTCGAGCCGCTCGCTGGTCAGGCCGGACGCACAACCTACGCGGACGGCGCTGCGTGCATCGAGACAGCAGGCGAGACGATCACGGTCAGGCCGCCCTTCGGCCTCGCGCACGCGCGCGTGTACGAGAACGTCGAGCTCTCGCCGCTGTTCGAAGCGCTCGCAGAAGACCACGTCGTCGCTGCGCTGCTCGTGCGGCTCGGCGGCTACGCGGTCGGCGTCTTCGTGGGCGAGCGCCTCGTCGCTTCGAAGGTCGGCACGCGCTTCGTCAAGGGCCGCCACAAGAAGGGCGGCTCCTCCGCGAACCGCTTCCGCCGCAGGCGAGAGGAGCAGGAGCGCGCGCTGTTCGATGCTGCCGCCGAGACCGCACAGCGCGTGCTCGAGCCCTACCGCGGCAAGATCGAGCACCTCGCCCTCGGCGGCGACCGCGCCGCTGCGACGAAAGTCCTCGAGCAGCTCCCGTGGCTCGCCGGGAAGACGCTGCCGCGCTTCTTCACCGTCCCCGAGCCGAGGCAGCGCGAGCTCGAGCGTCTGCCCTATGAGCTCTACGCGGCGGAGCTCATCGAGGAGCGGCGCTAGGACGCAGCCGCTGCTCGACCACCGCTTCGCCGGCCGCACGAACGCCCGAGTGGCCGGTGACCGCGCCGAGGAAATCGTCGCGCTCGAGCGCGTAGAGCTCCGACGGCGCGGTGGCGCGAACGGTTGCGGTGCGAGGCACGTCGCGGAGCAGCGCGATCTCGCCGAAGAAGTCGCCGCGCCCGGCGCGTTCGTGGACACCGTTCACGATCTCGAGCTCGCCGTCGGCCACGACGTAGAAGCGATCGCCGCTCTCGCCCGCCCGCACGACCACGTCCCCCGCAGCGACCGTGACCTTGGTCAGCCGCCCGGCGACGTGCTCCTTGGCGACCACCGAGAGCGGGGCGAACAGCGGCACCCCGTCGACCAGAGCGAGCTCGTCCGTCGGCGCGGCGACCTCGCGGTCGATGGCGACGAGCCGCCGCCACACAACGAGGGTCACGAGCGGCAGGATCGCGCCGACGACAGCGAAGGAGGCCCGCGGCCCCAGCGCGTGCACGAGGAGCGGCGCCGCGATCGAGCCCAGGCCCACCGCGGCCATGGCGAGACCCCAGATGACCCCGAGCACGCGGCTCAGGACGTCGTCCGGAACGATCCGCTGCAGCAGCGTGAAACCGGCGACGTCCTCGACGCTGTTCGCCGCGCCCACGACCGCCAGCAGCAGCAGTGCGACAGGCAGGTACGGCCGTGGCGCGACCAGAGCGATCGGCAGGCCCCAGAGGCCGACCGCGAGCCCGAACGGCGCTGCCAGCCGTCTCCCTCCCAGTGTGACCGCGCCGAATGCGCCGATCAGCCCGCCTACTCCCAGCGCGGCGGTCAGATACCCGACCGCCCCCGCGCCTGCACCGAGCACGCGGAAGGCGGCGACGACGATCAGCACATTCAGGCAGCCGCGGACGAAGCACTGGGCGGCCATCAAGCCGGCGACGAGCCGGGCCTCCGGGGACTTGCGGACGGTGCGGATGCCGCCGAGCAGGAGCTCTCTGACGGCTCCGCGGGCCGCAGCCGGCTGGATCACGCCCTCGACGCGGAGCGGGACCAGCAGCGCGGTCGCAACGAGCATCACTCCGGCCGCTGCGGCGAAGACGACACCCGGGCTCGCGACGGAGACGAGCACGCCTGCGAGCAGCGGCCCGGCGAGCGTGCCGATGCTCTCGATCGTCGAGCTCGCCCCGTTCGAGGCGATCAGCTCCGCCGGGGTGTGCGCGAGTGACGGCAGGATCGCCTGCAGCGCCGGCCGGAAGAGGGTGGAGCTCACGCCGACGACCGCGCCGAGCCCGAAGATGACGATCTCGTTCCTGCCGAACGCGAAGGCAGCGGCGGAGCCGGCGAGCGCGAGACAGCCGGTCGTGGCGATCGCCGCGAGGAATCGTTCTCGCCGGAAGCGGTCGCCGAGGCTGCTCGCAAGCGGAGCGACGACCGCGGCCGGGAGCATGCGGACGAGTCCCGCGATGCCCACGGCAGCCGTGCCTCCCTGGGTGTAGGCGAAGACGCCGAGCGCGACGAAATGCGCCCACTCGGCCGCGATCGAGGCGCCCCAGGCGAGCTCGACGTGCCGCAGCTCGCGGTTGCGCATCACCGCGCCGAGCGCCGCGAGGGCCTGTGCGGGGCGGTTCATGTGTGAATTGCCGCATCTGGCGAGGCGGAAGTCAATCGGTGCCCGCGGAAACTAGAATCGCCGCGACCGCTACGGAGGAGTGCACACATGGCCGTCAAGCCGATCCCGGAGGGCTACCACAGCCTCACGCCGTATCTCGCCGTCGAGGACGCCGCGGGCGCGATCGACTTCTACAAGGAGGCCTTCGGCGCCGAGGAGATGCTTCGGATGCCCGGGCCGGACGGGAAGATCGCCCACGCGGAGCTACAGCTCGGCGACTCGAAGCTGATGCTCTCGGACCCGTTTCCGCAGTCCGACGTGCAGCCGCCGTCGTCGCGCGGTGGGCCGACGGCGTCGATCTTCATGTACGTCGAGGACGTGAACGCGACCTTCGAGCAGGCGCAGCGCGCCGGGGCGAAGGTGGTCACGGAGCTCGAGGACATGTTCTGGGGCGACCGCTTCGGGACGCTCTCGGATCCGTTCGGCCACATCTGGTCGCTCGCGCAACACACGGAGGACCTCACCGAGGAGGAGATCGCAGAGCGCAGCAAGGCCGCAATGGCCGAGATGGGCCAGTAGTAAACGATCGACGGGGTCCCGCCCTCCGGCGAAACCCCGCATACGTGACCAGCGCTGATCGCTAGAGCGTGAGCGCTTAGTGACTCGACGAAGCGAGACGCGGTCGACCAGGAAGCCGTTGCCGGCGTTGGTCGTGTGTGCGTCGCCGCGGTTCAGGTCGGAGAGCCCGGACGGGCGCTCTGATGCGCATCAGGCCGGAATCAGGCTCGGCGAGGATTGGCCCCGCCGGCACAACGAAAGCCCGACGCGCTCCGCCACCATAGCCGCGATCTACGCGGGGGCCGCCTCGCGCTCGCGCTTTCGCCGCGAGGAGAGCGTCTGCCGCTTCCCGGCCGAGAGCTCGACCTTGCGCAGGCGGATGCTCTTCGGCGTCACCTCGACGCACTCGTCCTGGCGGATGAACTCGAGCGCCTGCTCGAGCGACAGCGGCCTGGGCGGGATCAAGCGCACCAACTCGTCCGCGGTCGCCGAGCGCATGTTAGTGAGCTTCTTCTCCTTGCTCGCGTTCACGTCGAGGTCGTTCTCGCGCGAGTTCTCGCCGACGACCATGCCTTCGTAGAGGTCGGCGCGCGGTGCGATGAAGAGCGAGCCGCGCTCCTGCAGCGCCGCGATCGCGAAGGCCGTCGCCTGGCCCCTCCGGTCGGCGACGAGGCTGCCGGTCGGGCGGGTCCGCAGCTCGCCCTGCCACGGCTCCCAGCGGTCGAAGACGTGGTGCATGATCCCGGTTCCGCGCGTCTCGGTGAGGAACTCGGTGCGGAAGCCGATCAGGCCGCGAGCGGGGGCGAGATACTCCATCCGCGCCCAGCCGGTGCCGTGGTTGACCATCTCCTGGAGCCGGCCCTTGCGCAGCGAGAGCAGCTGGGTGACGACGCCGATGTACTCCTCGGGCACGTCGATCGCGACCCGCTCGACCGGCTCGTGCTTCTTGCCGTCGAGCTCCCGGGTGAGCACCTCCGGCTTGCCGACGGTGAGCTCGAAGCCCTCGCGGCGCATGATCTCGACGAGCACCGCGAGCTGGAGCTCGCCGCGGCCCTGCACCTCCCAGACCTCGGGCTTCGAGGTCGGCTGCACGCGCAGCGAGACGTTGCCGACGAGCTCCTGTTCGAGCCGGGCGATCAGCGCGCTCGCGGTCACCTTGTCGCCCTCGGTGCCGGCGAGCGGCGACGTGTTGATCCCGAGCGTCATCGCGAGCGAGGGCTCGTCGACGACGCTGACCGGCAGCGGCCGCGGGTCGTCGGGGTCGGCGATTGTCTCGCCGATCGTCACCTCGGGCAGGCCGGCGAGCGCGACGATCTCGCCAGGGCCGGCCTCGTCGGCGGGCACGCGGTCGAGCGCCTCGGTCACGTAGAGCTCGGTCACGCGCGCGAGTTCGATCGTCCCGTCGGCGCGACACCAGGCGACCTGCTCGCCTTTCTTGATTGTCCCGTGCAGCACCCGCAGGAGCGCGAGCCGGCCGACGTAGGGCGAGGCGTCGAGGTTCGTGACGAGCGCCTGCAGCGGGTGCTCCGGGTCGTAGGCCGGCGGCGGGACGGTCGCGAGCAGCGTCTCGACGAGCGGGCCGAGATCCGCGGCGAGGTCGTCGGGCGCGAGCCCGGCGCGGCCCTCGCGCGCGTTGCAGTAGACGATCGGGAACTCGATCTGCGTCTCGTCGGCGTCGAGGTCGAGGAAGAGCTCGTAGACCTCGTTCACGACGGCCTCGGTGCGCGCGTCGGGCCGGTCGACCTTGTTCACGACGAGCACGACCGGCAGGCGCGCTTCGAGCGCCTTGCGCAGGACGAAGCGCGTCTGCGGCAGCGGCCCCTCGCTCGCGTCGACGAGGAGGAGCACGCCGTCGATCATCGTCAGGCCGCGCTCGACCTCCCCGCCGAAGTCGGCGTGCCCGGGCGTGTCGACGATGTTGATGTGCGTGCCTTCGTAATCGACCGCGCAATTTTTCGCCAGGATCGTGATGCCGCGCTCACGCTCGATGTCGTTGCTGTCCATCACGCGCTCGGTCAGCTGCTGATTCTCGCGGAACGTGCCGGACTGTTGCAGCAGCTTGTCGACCAGCGTGGTCTTGCCGTGATCAACGTGCGCGATGATCGCGACGTTGCGTATGGGGCGTTTCATCAAATACTCTTTTCGCTTTTGATTAGCCGTTCCGGCTCGACGACACCCCATTCGCTGATGGTTGCCGTGCCGAGCAATTCATTCGTCCCGCCGTAGACACGCACCCGGTGCCCGCGTGGCTCCGCCTCGAGTGCCAGCCGCTGCCCTTGTCGAAACCGCTGCGCGTGTGCGCTGTCAAGGCGCACCGTCGCCAGTGACGCC
>JBBRYF010000017.1:0-41198 GCA_038237925.1 Gaiellales bacterium
CGTCTTGACGCGCCGACTTGCGGCGCCGACCAGAGAGGGCGTGCGGGCTTGGCCCGTATGCCCGTCTTGACGCGCCGACTTGCGGCGCCGACCAGAGAGGGCGTGCGGGCTTGGCCCGTATGCCCGTCTTGACGCGCCGACTTGCGGCGCCGACCAGAGAGGGCGTGCGGGCTTGGCCCGTATGCCCGTCTTAACTCAGGCCGCAGAGACCTCTTCCGTGCCCAGCTGCTTCTGCCACCACTCGGACTCGCGCCGCTGGATCTCCGTCTGCGCGTTCGCGACGTACGCGGCGAGCTCCCGCTCCTGGTTGGCGAGCCGCTCCTCGAGCTCCGCGAGTTCCTGCTCGCGCTGCTCGAGCTTGTCGGTGCGGATCTCGACGTCGGCCTGAAGCACGGCCTCGCGCTGCTCGAGCTCTCCTTCGCGGTCGTCGAGCTCCTTGAGGCGGTCGTGCAAGGCCTGCTCGAGGTCGCCGAGGCGCTGCTCGCGCTTGTCGCTGCGCTTCTTGTGCGATTCCGAGAGCGACTCGAAGTTCGAGACCTCCGACTCGCGGGCTGCGAGCTCGCGCTCCCGCGTCTCGAGCCGTGCGGCGAGCCCTTCGAGGTCGCGGCCGCGGTTCGCGTCGCGCTCGGCATGCGCGATCGATGCCTGGAGCCGGTTCAGCTCGGCCTCGCGTGCGGTCAGGTCGAGCTCGCGGCGGTCGAGCTCCGCGCCGCGCGCGACTGCTTCCTGCGCGACGCGGCCCTTGTCGGCGAGCTCCCGCTCGAAGCGGTCCGCGTCGTCGCGCAGCTTCTCGTGCTTGAGCAGGAGGTCGCCCTCGCGCTCGCCGATCACCTCGTCACGGGAGGCCAGGCGCGCGCCCTCCTTCTTCAGGGCGCTCTCGCGCGCGGCCAGCTTGCGCTCGCGCTCCGACAGCTCCTTGTCCCGGGCGCGCCACTCGTTCTCGCGCTTCGTGAGCCCGCGCTCGCGCCCGTCGAGGCGCGCCGTTGCGGCCTGCTCGCGCGTCGCAAGCTCGCTCTCCTTCTTCACGAGCTTGCGCTCGCGCTCGTCGAGCGCCGCACGGGCCTTCGACACCTCCGCAGCCGCCTTGTCGCGCTGGCGGTCGGCGCCCTGAAGCTCGCGCAGCCTGGCCTCGGCGGCCTCCTGCTGCTCGGCCGCGAGGGCCCGGTCGGCAGCGAGCTCAGCCTGGAGGTTCGCGACGCGCGCATGCTCGGCCTCGATCACCTCGCGCTGGTCACGGACGCGCCGCTCGCGCTCCTCGAGCTCGACCTCGAACTCGGCGAGCTTCGCCTGGCGCTCGTCGAGGGTCACAGCCCGGTGCGCGAGCTCCTTCTCGGAGCCGACGTTCTGCTCGTAGGCCTGCGAGCGCTCCTGAAGCTGGTCGCGCAGTGTCGCCTCGCGCGACTGCGCCGCCTCGAGCTCGGCCCTGAGCGCCTGGACGTCCGGCCCGACGACGGCCTCGAGCGTGTCGCCCGCCGGCCGTGCAGTCAGCTCGAAGCGCAGCTCGACGTTCGTCGGCCCCTGTGCCTCGCCCTGAACCTCGTCACCCTCCCTGCGGCGCTGCAGCTGGGCGCGCAGGCCGGTGCCGAACCCCTTTTCGGTCTCAGCCCCCTGGTTCGCGGGTGTGTCGGGCATCGTCGCCTCCGATTCCGGTTAGAAGATCTTGGAGAGGTTGAGGAACGCCGGCCCGAGGATCACCAGGAACATGGCCGGGAAGATGAACATCACGGTTGGGAAGAGCATCTTGATCGGTGCCTTCATCGCCTTCTCCTCGGCGGCGGCCTGGCGCTTGAGCCGGCTGTCGGTCGCCTGCACGCGCAGGATCCGGCCGAGGGAGATGCCGAGCTGGTCGGCCTGGATGATCGAGCGCACGAAGCTCGAGAGCTCCGGCGTGCCCGTGCGGTCGGCGAGCTTCTTGAGTGCGTCCTGGCGAGTCTCGCCGATCCGAATCTCGCTCAGCGTGAGCGCGAACTCGTCAGCGAGCGGGCCGTCCATGTGCTCGGTGAGCTTCGAGATCGCGCCGTCGAAGCCCATGCCCGCCTCGACGCTGACCGCCATCAGGTCGAGCGCGTCCGGGAGCTCGGCGCGGAGCCGGTCCTTGCGGGAACGCGCCTTGCCCGAGACGACGAAGTCCGGGGCGATGAAGCCGACCCCGCCGAGGGCGATGGAGAACAGGAGCACGCCGCCGGGGCCGGTCAAGGCGCCGCCGAAGACCGCCCCGAGCATGACGCCGCCGATTGCGAGCGCGGACTTGAACGCGAGAAAGGTGGTCGGCGAGATCGAGCGTCCGAGGCCGGCGGCCATCAGCCGCGCGCTGACGCCCTCGACGGTCGTCCGGGGATGCAGCTTCAGCGTCCAACCCGCGAGGCGGTCGCCGAGCGGCGAGAGCACGCGCTGGCTGAACGGCAGCTGCCGTGCGCCGAGGACGGCACGTACCTTGCCGTAGGTCGCGGCGCGGTCGACCGAGCTGCGACGCTCGCGCGCCGGCAATGTGACGGCCTCGCCGACGAGGAAGGCAGCCCCTGCGAGGCAGAAGGCTCCGAGCACGATGAGCATGATCATCTGGCGACTACCCCCGGAATGAGACGAGCTTTTTCAGGATCAGGGACCCGATCGCCATCATCACGAGGCCGACCATGATCAGCGTGTGACCGGTGGACGTGCTGTAGAGCGGGTCCATGTACGTCGGGTTCAGCAGGGTCAGGGCGAACGCGATGAAGAAGGGCAGCCCGATCAAGACGTAAGCGGATGCGCGGCCCATGGCCGTCAGCCCCTTGATCTTCCGCGCGAACTGCTGCCGCTGCCGCACGGTGTCGGCGACCATGTCGAACAGGCCGGCGAGGCTGCCGCCGACCTGCCGCTGGATCTTCACCGCGGTGATCACGAAGCCGAAGTTCTTCGAGCCGATCCGGTCGGCCGTGTCGGCGAGCGCCTCGTCCATCGGCCGCCCCAGGCGCGTATCGCTGATGACGCGTCCGAGCTCCTTGCTCGCCGGCTCCTGGCCCTCGTCGACGATGGTCTGGATCCCCTGCTTGAAGCTGTGGCCGGCCTTCAGCGACGCGGCGAGCGTGACGAGCAGGTCGGGCAGCTGGTTCTCGAAGGCCGCCATCCGCCGCTTGGCCTTGAACGAGACCCAGGCGTACGGGATGGCCGCGCCGACGGCGAACGCGATCATGATCCCGAGCCCGGAGCGACCGGTCAGCGCCGCGAAGAAGGCGACGACGAAGGCGCAGCCGACGATCAGGTACGCGAACTCGACCGTGCGCAGCGGCAAGTCGGCACGCTCGAGCTTCCGCTGGAGCTTGAGCCAGACCCGCCGGTGCCCGAAGGCCTGCTCGGTCGCGCGGAAGAGGCCGGCCAGCGCGGCGAGGCGCTGGCCCTTCTCGCGCTTGCGTGTCTTGCGCGTGCCCTCGACATGTGGCGCGAGCCGCGTCTTCACCCACGAGCCCTTCGTGGACGAGAAGAGGAACCCGCAGGCCGCGAGCACGAGGAATGCGACGAGCATTGTCAGCAGGAGGCCGCCCAGCGGGGTGTAGAGCGTGGACGGGAGCTGGCTGCCACCGTTGCCGGGCACGGCGGCGTCGCCGGGGATCGTAAGGTCGCTCGCAACGGCGCCCTCCGGGTTGAGCGCGACGCGCAGGTGGATGCGATCGCCGGGCCGGGCGGCCGTGACGTACTCGATCCGCCAGGTGCGCCTGAGCTCGGCTGCGATCGACGCGTAGACGGCGGAGAGCGAAGCGCTCGTGGCGGCCGACTTGAACGTGCCGCCCGTGTCGCCGGCCATTCGGTGCAACGGGCCGGTCGTGGCGTCGTTGCCGCCGATCGCGATCGGGTAGACGAGCGCGCCGGCGTTACGGGCGGCCGCGAGCGCGTCCTCGAGCGAGGCCTTGCTCGAGACGTCCTTGCCGTCTGTGAGCAGGATGACCACGCGGGCGCGGCCCTGCTGCCGGGACAGCACGCTCGCCGAGAGCTGCAATGCGTCGTTGAGTGCGGTGCCTTCCTTCGAGTCGACGGAGAGCGTGCGGAGCGCGTCATCCGCGTCGATCGTCGACGCGGAGAACGGCGTCAGCTGCACCGCGTGCGGGCCGAAGACGACGATCGCGACGCGATCCGAGCCCGCCTTCGAGCGGAGGAAATCGCGTGCTGCCGCGACGGCGTCCGCGAGCTTCGACCCCGACATCGAGCGGGAGCGGTCGATCGCGACGACGACGCTCTTCGCGGACGCGAGGTTCGCGGCGTGGAGGCCGACGACGCGCTGTCCGTTCTCGGTCAGCGTCGGGGGAGCCTCGGCCGCGACCGGCGCGACCAGCGTCGCGCGGACGGTCGGGTAGCCGCTCGTGTCGACGCCGCGCAAGCTCAGCGCCGCGCCTGCCGCGCCCGGCGCCACGAGGGCGGCGACGAGAGCGGCGGTGAGTGTCCGGGCAGTCGGCCGGCGGATCACTCGAACCCGCCGTAGGTGGCAGCCGCGTAGTTCGGCCGGAAGGTCGACGTGTTGCCGAAGAACGTCGGCGGGAGGCTGACCCCGTTGGCGGCCATCTTCTCGAGGAAGTGCGGCTTCAGGCCGGTGCACTCGAGGTCCGCGAGCAGCCGAACCGGCTTGCCCTCGGTGTTCTCGTCCTCCTCGGGCGGCTTCGCCACGAAGATGTCCTGGAGGGTGATCACGTCCGACTCCATCCGCAGCACCTCGGTGATGTGGGTGATGCGCCTGGAGCCGTCGACGAGGCGCGAGATCTGCACGAGCAGGTCGAACGCGCTCGCGATCTGCTCGCGGATTGCGCGGTGCGGAAGCTCGACGCCGGCGGTCATGACGAGCGTCTCGAGTCGTGCAAGCGCGTCGCGCGGCGTGTTGGCGTGGATCGTGGTGAGCGAGCCCTCGTGGCCCGTGTTCATCGCCTGGAGCATGTCCAGGGTCTCGGGGCCGCGGACCTCGCCGACGATGATCCGGTCAGGGCGCATGCGCAGGGCGTTGCGGACGAGCTCGCGGATGCGGATCTCACCCTCGCCCTCGATGTTCGGCGGTCGCGACTCGAGCGTGATCACGTGCTCCTGCTGGAGCTGGAGCTCGGCGGCGTCCTCGATCGTGACGATGCGCTCGTCGTTCGGCACGAAGGCCGAGAGCGCGTTCAGCGTCGTCGTCTTACCGGTGCCGGTACCGCCGGAGATGAGCACGTTCAGCTTCCCGCGCACGCACGCGGAGAGGAACTGCGCCGCCTCGGGCGTGGTCGTGCCGAAGTTGATCAGGTCGTCGATCGTGTACGGGTCGCGCGAGAATTTCCGGATCGTGAGCGTCGGCCCGCGGAGCGAAAGCGGTGGGACGATCGCGTTGACACGGCTGCCGTCGGGCAGGCGCGCGTCCACCATCGGCGAGGCCTCGTCGACGCGCCGGCCGACCTGCGAGACGATCTTGTCGATGATGCGCAGCAGGTGCGCGTTGTCGACGAAGGTCGCGTCCGCGGCCTCGATCTTGCCCCTGCGCTCGACGTAGACCCGGTCGTGGTTGTTGACCATTACCTCGGTGACGGAGTCGTCGCGCAGCAGCGGCTCGAGCGGCCCGTAGCCGAGGATGTCGTCGGTGATATTGCGCGTGACCTGCCGCCGCTCCTCGCGGGTCAGCGGCGTGCGGTCGAGCGCGAGCTGCTCGGTGACGACGCGGAGCACCTTTTCCGCGAGGTCGTCCGTCGAGCCCTGCTCGGCCTGGCCCGCGGCGTAGAGCTGCGGGCCGAGCTTCGCGATGCAGGCGTGGTGGATCCGGCCCTTGAGCTCCGCGTACGGGTCGGGCCGTCGCTCCTGCGGCTCGGCCAGGCCGCCGGCCAGGACGTCGAGCTCCGGCCCGGTTCCGTTCGTCGAGCCGTTGCGGTGAAGGCGGTCGTGGAGTCCCATCAGTGCTCCTTCCGGTGATGGAGCGCGGGGTCTCGGTCGCTAGCACCAAGCCAGAGGCCGCACTCGGCCGCGGCGCAGGCTGGACGCCTGCGGAAGGCCGAGGGTGGACTCTGGCGCCGCCTGGTAGCGGGCGAGAGGCTGGGTTGCGTCGCCGGGAGGAGCACCACTAGGCCCTCGCCAGTGTCGCCATGAAGCTCTTCTTCTGCTTCGCGGCGGCCTGGGCTGCCACGAGCTCCTTTGCCATCGCGCGGACGGCCTTCGAGAACTCGGCCTTCGGCTCGGCCAGCACGGCCGGGTTGCCGCGATTGACCGCGAGCGGGACGATCCGGTCGCTCGGGATCTCGAAGTTGATCTTGCGGTCGAGCGCCGACTCGACCTCCTTCGGCTTCATGCCGACCTTCGAGTTCGCCCGGTTGAGGACGAGCTTGATCCGGTCGGGCGGGAAGGAGAGGAGCTCCAGCGTCTGCAGGCTGAGCCGGACGTTCTTCAGCGTCGGCACGTCCAGGCCGCAGAGCAGCAGCAGCTCGTCGGTGCGGTCGAGGGTCGCCAGCATCGGCCCGTGGAAGAACGGCGAGGTGTCGACGACGATCACGTCGTACGACTCCCGCGCGACCTCCAGCAGCCGGGCCAGCTTCGCCTCGGTCACGAGCTCGGCGTCCTCGGGGCGCAGCGGCGCCGGGAGCACGTCGAGGCCGGAGGCGTGGTGGGTCGTGTAGCCGGCGAGCTTCTCGGAGTCGAGCTCACCCGGAGCCGTGACGAGGTCATAGATCGTCTTCTCCGGCTCGATCCCGAGCATGATCGCCGCGTCCCCGAACTGCAGGTCGAGGTCGAGCAGCAGGGCGCGCTTGCCCCAGTGCTTGGCCAGCGACGTGCCGAGGTTGGTGGCGGTGACGGTCTTGCCCGTGCCGCCCTTCGGCGAGAACACGGTCACGATCCGCCCGTGCCGGCCCTGCGAGCCCGTCAGCCGCTTGCCGACGTGGCCGGCCTTGCGGATCGCGAAGACGACGTTGTCGGTCAGCTGCGGGAGCAGGAGGAGGTCGGCCACGTCGTGCTCGAGCGCCTCCTCCAGCAGGGCCGGGGAGCCGTTCGAGGCGAGCAGGATCAGCGGCGCCCGTGTGTGCTCCCGGACCGCCGCCAGCTCGTTCACCGGCAGCGTCGAGGAGCGGGTCGCGTGCAGGACGACCTGGAGGTGACCGCCCGTAAGGGTCGGGGCGGCCTCTGCGACCTGGCCGGCGGAGCCGACGAGCTCGACCTCCGGGTGGGCGGCGAGCGCCTCCCGCAGGTCCGGGAGCCCGTCGCAGTCGCCCGTGATGTAGATCCGGGCCCGCTCGCGCGGCGGGGACTGCGGCCGGTCCTGAACGTCCGTGTTGCCGTTGTACGACTCGTCGTGCATCACTGGCCACCTCCGAAGGAGCCTGAGAAGCGCCGGAGCTGCGTCTGCCCGAGGCCGTCGCGGAGGACGGTGTCGAGGGTTGTGACGCTTTCCGGGCTGTCGGCGGCGTGAACGACGGGGCGGAGCTGGAGCGACCAGCCGGAGCCGTTGCCCGCGCTGCCTCCCGTCTGGGTGATCGTGAACAGGAGCTTCTGCGCCTGCTGGTCCGTGACGGCCAGCATCACCGAGTAGTTGCTCTGCAGGCTGCTCGTCAGCTTCGTGCCGACGGGCGGGCCGTTCGGCGCCTTCAGCACCTTCAGGTCGCGAAGCACGACGCGGCTGGCGAAGAACGTGTCGCTCGAGCCCGTGCCGGCCTTGTGGTACTTGAAGGTGGCGACGACGTCGACGTGATCGCCGTCGTGCAGGGTCCCGGCGAGCGTCTGGTTCGGATCGCCCTGGACCTGGAAGGCACGCATGTTGCCCTTCAGCTGGCCGCGAACGCCCTTCTCGGCGACCGGGCTGAAGCGGCGAGACGTGACCTGCTCGCCCTGCAGGGTCGGCTGCGTGGCGACCAGCCCGGCGAGGTCCTCGGGCTTGGAGATCGCACCCGGCACGACGCTGCGGTGGGGGACCACCATCGGGGAAAGCAGGCTCGAGACATCGCCTGCGCTCGCCCCGACGGGGATGTCCTTCTTGGCAACGAGCACCGTCACGTGGTCCTCGCCGCGCTGGACGTGCCGCTTGTAGCTGGTCACGTAGAAGCTCGTGAGCAGAGCGGCCACAGCCGCGAGAGCGACCGCGATCAGGATGTTTCTAGCTCGATATGCCATTGCTCCTTGTCCTTGGTTGGTGGGTCAGTCGATGAGGTTGACGACGCGGGCGCCGAGGTTGATCTGGCCCGAGGAGCTGGTGCTTGCGATGCCAGACCAGACGACCTCGGTGAACCAGCCGGTGATGCTTCCGCTCGAGCCACGCGCGGTGAAGCCGGTCAGGTGGAAGCCGACCCAGGCGACGACGTGGTACTGCGCGTTGGCGCCGGTCCCGACGAGCTTGTCGTAGACGGGGAAGAGCAGATCGGTGCCGAGGCGCGAACCGAGGGCGTTCTGGACCTCGGACGAGTTCCACTTCGCTCCGGCGTCGGAGAAGTAGCTCCCGAGCGGCAGCCAGCCGTCATAGCCCTTCAGGATCCAGGTTGCGATCTGGCTCGGGCCCGTGCCGCCGTGGCTGAGGTCGATGTTCAGCAGATCGAACGCGCCGGGCGCTCCGGTCTTGCCGAGCGGCAGGGTCGCGGGGTTCCCGGAACCGAAGCACGGGCAGCTGGAGACGCCCTTCAGCTTCGGGTTGAGTACGTTCACGCCGATCGGCGCGACGTACTTCGCCTGCGCCATCAGGCTCGCGCGGGCCGTTGCCTTCGAGCCGACGGTGACCGTGCGCACGCCGAAGAGCTTGGTGAACACCCCGCTGGCCTGGCGGCTGAGCGTGACCTTGATCGTGTCGTTGGCCATCGGGCCGCTCGAGACGGTGACGCCTGACGTGCCGCCGCCGTTCTTGGTCGCGTACTGCGAGGCCAGCGTGCCGGCGTTTGCCGGGCTGGACGGCAGCGCCTGAGCGCCTGCGAGCGCGGCGGCGTCGGCCGCCGACTGCGTGGCCCGGTCGGCCCTGTACCACGAGCCGATGTCGAGCACGAGCGCCGCCATGCCGAGCAGCACGACGAGAAAGACAAGTGTCAGGACGGTTGCCTGGCCGCGGTCGCTTCGAGTGTTCATTCCACACGCTCCGTTGTCGTGCTCGAGAGTCGGCCAGACTTGACGACGAGCCCGAGCAGCCTGATCGAGTACGGATAAGTCGCCGTGACGGTGACGTCCGCCCCCGGCTGCCACGTCGAGGTGCACGTGGGCGCGAGGCTCGATTGGCTGAGGTTCGCGGCCGAGCCCCGAATTGCGGATTGACAGGAGCCGACGGGATCCGTGAGTTGCCGCCCGACAGCCGCCTTCCGGGCACCGGCGCGGGTCGCGTCGGTCAGGGTGACGTAATTGTTGAAAGCGATCCCGAACTGAATTACCGCGAACAAGAGCAGCGCCAGAATCGGCATAACGAGCGCAAACTCGGTCAGCGATTGACCTTGTTGCGAGCGAATGTCGATTTTGCGGCGATTTCTATTCATCACGGGAGTTCTTTCTGTAGGTTCGAGATGGGAGCGGGCCCCTTCTCGCGAAGGGGCCCCCTACCGGAGAAACTGCGGGCCTGCCTAGGGCAGAATGTTCGCGACGTTCGTAATCGCGCCGCGGACGTTGTCGGAGAGGAGCGTGATCGCACCGATCACGGCCAGCGTGATCACGGCGAGGACCACGCCGTACTCCGCCATCGTCTGACCCTCCTCGCGATTGCGGAGCGAGTAGGCGGCGGTCTGCACGAAGGTAAAGAGCTTCAGCATCTGTGTCACCTCCCTTCGCTGATCGATGCGCACGCGGTCGCGCGCGAATTTCCCGTGGGAAAAGCCGGGACTGAAGGGTGATCGCTGTGCTGAAAGAGCCTGTTGATGCTGCGGGCGATGGGCTTGGTCACGCCGGAATAACCTCCGAATGTGTCTGGGCGTGGCCGCGCCGCCTATGGCTCAGTTGCCGCGAATCATCGTGCGGTTAGCGCCGCGGGCTGATCCCTCGTGCAAGTGATTCCGGGTGGACTTCCCCAATTCGGGGGAGGGGCCGCCGGAGCAGCCGCTCGATAGTGCTCCCAAGTCCGTACGGCCCGCGGATGTCCAATCGAGATCCGCGCCGAAGTGGCGGCCCACCGGCGCCCGACCAACGGGAGCAAAAGGCAATGCCACATCGGAAGTCCCTGACCAGGCGGTTCCTCCATCATTTCCTCCTGATCTCGCTCGCGAGGACGATCCTGACCGTGCTCGGCCGAGGTCGCGCCTGGGACGAGTGGGACGAGCGGGTGGCCCAGGTGCAGCCCGCGCAGCAGCGCAGCTTCTCGCGCCGCTTCGCGCAGACCCTCTCCTTCAGCGCCCTCTTTTTCGCCGGCCTCGCGCTCTCCGCGGGGGCGGGCAACGGCGTTCGCTCGCTGCTCGACCAGGGCGGGACGAGCCCCAGCGCGCTCGGCGCGACCGGCGCTACGGGCCCGACCGGCCCGACCGGTGCCACCGGCGTCGCCGCCCCCACCCGGACGGCGGCCGCCGCGCAGCAGACCCGTGGGATCGAGGCGCGCGAGCAGGTCGCGCCCTCACGGCCGGTCGTCTCGGCTCCCGCTGCCCCGTCGAGGGTCGCCGTCGTCAGCGGCCGGGCCACGCACGCATCGCTCCGGGCCGCAACCGCTCTCGCCGCCGCGCCCAAGCGAACCGCGATCGCCAAGGTACACAGCGCCAGGCCCGCGAAGACCCGCGTGCGGCCGCATCACAAGGCCCCCGCGGCGAAGACGGCTCCGAAGGCCCCGGCGCTCGACCCCGAGGTCAAGGGCTTCCCGGCCTCGACGGTGTGGTTGAACCGCGCCGCGCCCGACCCGACTCCGCCCGCCGCGAGGCTCCAGCTCCGGTTCGCGCGTGAGCTCGTCGCGTACTCGCGCGCCGCACACGTCGACTGGGCGCTCGTGCTCGCGACCCTGCGGGCCGAGGGCCGCAACGACCGCGCTCCGGCCGGCCGCCAGGCGCTGCGCGCGCTGGCCTTCCGGCTCTCGGTGCTCGGCGCCCGCAGCAACCCGTGGGCCGCGGCGCTCGCGTACTCGAGCGACACATCGCTCGCCGATCGCACCGTCGCGCTGCGCCACTACTACCGCGCCGTCGGGCTCGCGAGCCTGGTGGGGGGCCTGCTCTCGCAGAAGGCCGACCTACAGGATCGCGTGCTCCACGACTCGCGCCTGACGATCTACCCGGGCGGCCGGCACGACGTCGCCTCCGGCCACGTCGACGTGCGCGTGCTCGCGACGATGCTGTACCTGGCGGAGAGCTTCCATCAGGTCACCATCTCCTGCCTCGTCAGCGGGCACCGGCTGTACGCACGGCCCGGTGTCGTCTCGGCGCACGTCTACGGCCGAGCCGTTGACATCGCCGCGCTCGGCAACGTCTCGATCGCGGGGCACCAGCAGCCCGGCGGCGTGACCGAGCAGGCCGTCCGGAGCATCCTCATGCTCCCGGGCGGGATGCTCCCGAAGCAGGTCATCTCGCTGCTCGGGCTCGGTGGGCCGTCGTTCCCGCTGGCCAACCACGCCGATCACATCCACATCGGGTACTAGTGCTCCTCCCGGCAACACCTGCCTGCCTCTCGCCCGCTGGCACGCGGCGCCAGAGCCCACCCTCGCCCTCGCGCAGGCGTCCAGCCTGCGCCGCGGACGAGTGCAGTCTCTGGCTTGGTGCCAGCGACCGAGAGCCGGGGCGCCGTCACCGGGAGGAGCACCGATGAGCTTGCCTCAGGTCGCACTGGCGAATGACGACGGCGGCGTCGTGTGCGAGCGGTGTCTCCTCGCGGAGACCTCGTTCGCCCGCATGCGCGGCCTCCTTGGCCGGAGCGGTCTTCCCTCGGGCGAGGGGATGCTGCTCCGGCCGGCGTCCTCCATCCACACCGCGTTCATGCGCTTCCCGATCGACGCCGTCTTCCTCGACCGCGCCGATCGCGTGGTGAAGGTGGCAGCCGACATGCGCCCGTGGCGCATGGCGGCCTGCCGCGGCGCGCGGACGGTGCTCGAGCTCGGGGCGGGCGAGGCCGCGACACACGGGTTGAGGCCCGGCGTCTCGCTCACGCAGGTCTGGCGGAGCGATCCGGGTACGAGCTCGGCTCGCCCGCCGGCGCCTGCCTCGCAGAGCTGAGCCGAAAGCGCGGCTGTTGACCGCGTGGAGTGATAAGACGAGTTGATGAACACGCTGGGCTCGGTGCTCGTGGTCGACGACGACGCCGACGTGCGCACCCTCGTCTCCGAGCTCCTGAAGCGCGCGGGCTACCGGGTGACCGAGGCGGAGGACGGTCGCGTCGCGCTGCGCGCGCTCTACGAGGCGCGGCCCGACCTGATCCTCCTCGACATCTCGATGCCCGGGCTCGACGGCTGGGGCACGCTCGAGCGGATCCGCGAGCTGAGCGACGTCCCCGTCGTGATGGTGAGCGCCCTCGGCGCAGAGCTCGAGAAGGTGCGGGCGCTGCGGGCCGGGGCGGACGACTTCGTCACCAAGCCGTTCGGCCGGCAGGAGCTGCTAGCGCGGATCGAGTCGGTCCTGCGACGGGCGCCGGCGCGAGAGGTGCGCGGCACGTACTCCGACCGGCTGCTGGAGGTCGACTTCGCGGAGCGGCGGGTGCGCGCGGGCGGCGCCGACGTGGAGCTGACGCCGCTCGAGTTCCGGCTTCTGACCGCCTTCGTCGACCATCCCGGACAGCTGCTCGGCCACGACCAGCTGCTCGAGCTGGCGTGGGGCGGGGAGCGCGGCAACTCCCGTGAGCAGGTCAAGCTCTACGTGGGCTACCTGCGCCGGAAGCTCGAGGGAGCCGGGGTTCCGGCGGATGCGATCGAGACCGTTCGCGGCTTCGGCTACCGCTACTCGCCGTAATTTGACGCGGCGTAGCGCCGCGCGACAAGGTGTAGCCATGGATCCTGCCTCCGCGAGCGCCGTCGCCGCGCGGGCGCGCACCGAGAACTTCCCTGTCGCGTCACTGCTCTTCCCGCGGCCGCTGCGCCCGCACCTGCGCGCGATCTACGGATTCGCGCGTCTCGTGGACATCCTCGGCGATGAATTCAAGGCGGATCGGGCCGAAGGCGCGGATCGTTCGGCACCCCAAGACAGTGAGTTAGCCGGAGGCGCGGGCAAAGCCCGTGCCTCCTCCCAGACGACATCGACAAGCGACGTCGTGGGAGACCGGCTCGGCGTGCTCGACGAGCTCGAGGCGCAGCTCGAGGCCTGCTACGAGGGCGAGCCGACCTGGGAAGTGATGCGTGCGCTGCAGCCGGCGATCCGCGCGTGCTCGCTGCCGCGGGAGCCGTTCCTGCGCCTGATCGAGGCGAACCGCATTGACCAGCGAATCGCCGAGTACGAGACGTGGGCCGCGCTAAAGGGCTACTGCGTGCACTCGGCCGATCCCGTCGGGCGGCTCGTGCTGGGCGTCGTCGGCCGAGACGGCGAGCCGGAGCTCGTGGCGCTCTCCGACGACGTCTGCACCGGGCTCCAGCTCGTCAACTTCCTCCAGGACGTGCCGCGCGACCTCGCTCTCGGGCGCGTGTATCTCCCGGGCGAGGACCGTCAGCGCTTCGGCGTCACCGCGCTCGACCGGCCGAGCCCGGAGCTGCGCCGGCTGCTCGAGTTCGAGGCGGCGCGCGCGCGGGAGCTGCTCTCGTCCGGCGCGGAGCTCGGGCGCCTGCTCGGCGGCCGCGTCGGCCGCGGGGTCGCGCTCTTCGCGCGCGGCGGCCTCGCGGCGCTCGAGGCGCTCGAGCGCGCGGACTGGGACATCTTCACCGGCCGACCGCGTCCTTCGCGCGCCCGGCTCGCTTTGGCGGCGATTCAGAGACGACGCTTGCGTCGTCTCCCTCAGGCCGGGCGGGCTTCGCCCGCGCGGCCGTCTGAACCGACCGATCGATCCGATGGCCGTCAGAAGGTTGGCCGGTGACGGTCGAGGCCGCCTACGCGGAGGTCCAGCGCCTCACCCGCCGCGAGGCGCGCAACTTCGCCTACGGGATCATGGTGCTGCCGCGGCCGAAGCGGCAGGCGATCGCGGCGATCTATGCGTTCGCGCGCCGGGTCGACGACGTCGCCGACGGCACGCTGCCGGTCGAGGAGAAGCGGTCGCGCTTGCAGGCGTTGCACGGAGCGATCGACACGGCGCCGAACGGGGACCTGATGCTCGTCGCCCTCGCCGACGCACGGGCCCGCTACGAGATTCCCGATCACGCGCTGCACGACCTCGTCGACGGTGGCCTGCAGGACATCGGGCAGACCCGCTACGCCGACTTCGCCGAGCTGCACGGGTACTGCCGCCACGTCGCCGGCGCGGTCGGGGTCGCCTGCGTCGCGGTCTACGGCTCGGAAGACCGCGAGCGGGCCGAGACGCTCGGCGTCGCGCTACAGCTGATCAACATCATGCGAGACGTGCGCGAGGATTGGGAGCTCGGCCGGGTGTATCTGCCGCAGGACGAGCTCGCGACACACGGGGTCACCGAGGAGGACATCGCCGCCGGCCGCACCGGCCCCGAGTGGCGGGCGCTGATGGCCTTCCAGGCCTGGCGCGCGCGCGAGTACCTCGCCGAGGGGCTCGGGCTGCTCGACTCGCTGGACTCGCGCAGCGCCGCCTGCGTCTCGACCTTCGCCGGGCTCTACCGCGCGACCCTCGACCGGATCGAGGCACGCGACTTCGACGTCTTCGACGGCTCGCTGCGGCTCTCGCCGCTGACGAAGCTCTGGATCGTCGGCTCGGGACTCTTGCGATGAGGGTCGCCGTCGTCGGCGGCGGTCTCGCGGGTCTGAGCGCGGCGCTCGAGCTCGTCCGCGCCGGGCACGAGGTGGGGGTCTACGAGGCGCGGCCGACCCTCGGCGGCGCGGTGCAGACCCTTCCGCGGCGCGAAGGCGACCCCGAGCCGCCGCCCGACAACGGGCAGCACATCGCGCTCGGCTGCTTCAGCGAGTACCAGTACTTCCTCGAGCGGATCGGCGAGGCGGGCTCGTTGCGCCGCGTGCCGCTCGAGCTGCCCGTGCTCGACGAGCGCGGGCGCAGCGAGGTGATCGCGCCGTCGGCGCTCGCGCTGCTGCGTTACCGGCACGTCTCGGTCGGCGAGCGGCTGCGGATCCTGCGTGCGCTGGCGCGCTGGGGCGACTCTCGCGGCGACACCTTTGGCGACGCGCTCCGGGCCCGAGGCCAGTCGCAGGGCGCGATCGACCGCTTCTGGGACGTCTTCATCCGGCCCGCGCTCAACCTCCGCTCCGACGAGGCGAGCGCGGAGGCCGGCGACTTCACGGTCCGCACGGCGCTGCTCGGCGAGCGCAGCGACTCGGACCTGCTGCTGCCCACGCGCCCGCTCGGCGAGATGCACGGCGACTCGGCCGGCCGCGCGCTCGAGCAAGCGGGGGCGTCCGTCCACCTCGGCGCGCGCGCGGAGAGCCTCGACGAGCTTCGGGCCGACGCGATCGTCGTGGCCGTTCCTCCGCGCGAGAGCGCGCGGCTGCTCGGCGAGCCGGAGCCGCGGCTCGAGGACTCGCCGATCGTCAGCGTGCATCTCTGGTTCGACCGCGTTCTGCTTCACGACCCGCTCGCTGCGCTGCTCGCGAGCGACGCGCACTGGGTCTTCGACCGCGGCGCCCTCATCGGCAACCCGCCCGCGCGGGGCCAGTACCTGACCGTCGTCTCGTCCGGCGCGCCCGAGCTGATGGAGCTGCGCGGCCGCGAGCTCGTCGACCGGATCGCCGGCGAGCTGACCGGCCGACTCGGCCCCGCCGAGCTGCTCTGGTCGCGCGTCAGCCGCGAGCCGGCAGCGACGATTGCCGTGCGGCCCGGTAGCGAGCACGAGCGGCGCGGCACCCTGACGAGTCTCCCGAACGTTGTGCGCGCGGGCGCGTGGACCGCCACCGGCTGGCCCGCAACGATGGAGGGGGCGATTCGCAGTGGCCTCGCAGCCGCCCGCGCACTGACCGCCGCGCGCCAAGAGGTCGCTGCATGAGCATCGCCACAGAGACGTGCATTGACGCCGCAATCGACGCCGCGACCGCGCGCCTGCTCGAGCTCCAGCACCCGGACGGCTACTGGGTCGGCGAGCTCGAGTCCAACGTGACGATGACGGCGCAGCACCTCTTCTGGCACCACGTCCTCGGCCTCCGCACCCCGGAGCTCGACCGCAAGATCGCCAACGAGCTGCTCGCGCGGCAGCGCGACGACGGCACCTGGTCGATCTGGTTCGATGGGCCGGCCGATCTCTCGACCTCGGTCGAGGCCCATGCGGCGCTCAAGCTCGCCGGCGCCGACCCGGGCACCGACGCGCGCGACTACATCCGCTCGCAGGGCGGGATCGCGAAGACGCGGATCTTCACGAAGTGCTTCCTCGCGCTGCTCGGGCAGTGGCCCTGGCAGCGCGTGACGCCGATCCCCGTCGAGCTCGTCCTGCTGCCCCCGTCGGCTCCACTCTCGATCTACAACTTCGCCTGCTGGGCGCGGGGCACGTTCGTCCCGCTCGCGGCTTGCCGCGCGCTGCGGCCGGTCCGTGCGGCGGACGTCGACCTGCGAGAGATCGGCTCGCGGCCGGGCGAAAGCCGGGCGCCTACTCCACCCGGGCCGCTGCGTCGCGCGGCGCTGCACGAAGCCGAGCGCTGGGTGCGCGCACACCAGGAGGCCGACGGCTCGTGGGGCGGGATCCAGCCCCCCTGGGTCTGGTCGATCCTGATGCTCGCCGCGCTCGGCCACGGCTTCGAGGACGAGACGCTCGCCCGCGCGGTCGAGGGCTGGGACGGGTTCACGATCGACGACGGCGAGCGCCTGCGACCCGAGGCGTGCCAGTCGCCGGTCTGGGACACCGGCCTTGCGGTGCTGGCGCTGCGCGACTCCGGCCTCGGCCCGGAGCACCCCGCTCTCGTGCGCGCGGCCGAGTGGCTCGTCGCGGAGGAGGTCACCGTCGCGGGCGACTGGGCGATTCGCCGCCCCGAGCTCGAGCCCGGAGGCTGGGCGTTCGAGTTCGAGAACGACCTCTATCCCGACGTGGACGACACCGCGGTCGTTGCGCTCGCGCTGCGGCGCTGCCACCGTGGCCGCGCCGCCGCCGACCGCGGGCTCGCGTGGACGGCCGGAATGCAGTCGCGGAGCGGCGGCTGGGGCGCATTCGACGTCGACAACGAGGCGTTCTGGCTCTACAAGCTCCCATTCTGCGACTTCGGGAAGGTGACCGACGAGCCCAGCGCCGACGTCACCGCGCACGCGCTCGAGGCACTCGCTCCCGAGGGCGGCTACGAGGACGAAGTGCGCCGCGGACTCGGCTGGCTTCTCGCCGAGCAGGAGCCCGACGGCTCGTGGTTCGGTCGCTGGGGCGTGAACCACCTCTACGGCGCAGGCGCCGCGCTGCCGGCGCTCGAGGCGTGCGGCCTGGAGCCCGGCCACCCGGCGATCGGGCGCGCGGTCGAGTGGCTCGACTCGGTCCAGAACCAGAACGGCGGCTTCGGCGAGGACATCCGCTCCTACGCCGACCGCGCCTGGCGCGGCCGCGGGCCGAGCACGCCTTCCCAAACGGCGTGGGCGCTACTAGCCTACGTCGCCGCAGATCAGGCGGACCGACCGGCCACCCACCGCGCGGCAGAATGGCTGTGCAAGGCTCAACGAGACGACGGCGACTGGGACGAGGAGCCCTTCACCGGCACTGGGTTTCCGCGTGACTTCATGATTCGCTATCACTTGTACCGTCTGCACTTCCCGTTGCTCGCTCTAAGCCGTCTACGAGAAAGGCTCTCGCGATGAAGTTTCCGCTCGCCCCGACCGTCCAGATCGCGAAGTACGTCGCGCAGCAGCAGCGCAAGGGTGAGCGCTATCCGCTCGTTCTGATGCTGGAGCCGACCTTGGCGTGCAACATCGCCTGCATCGGGTGCGGGAAGATCCGCGAGTACGAGTCGAACAAGGCGCGCCTGTCGGTCGAGGAGTGCATCGACGCCGGCGAGCAGTGCCCGGCGCCGGTCGTCTCGATCTGCGGCGGCGAGCCGCTCGTCTTCAAGGGCATCGAGGAGGTCGTCGAGGGCTTCCTCGAGCTGAACAAGACGATCGAGCTCTGCACGAACGCGCTCCGGCTCGAGCAGTTCCTCGACATCTTCGAGCCGAACAAGCGGCTGACCTTCGTCGTCCACCTCGACGGGATGCGCGAGATCCACGACTACATCTGCGACTACCCGGGCCTGTGGGACATCGCGGTCGACGCGATCCGCAAGGCGCGAGCGGCCGGCTTCCGCGTCACCACCAACACGACGATCTTCAAGGAGACCGATCCCGGCGAGGTCGTCGAGATGATGGGCTACCTCACGAACGAGGTCGGCATCGACGGGATGCTCGTCGCGCCGGGCTACCAGTACTCGCAGATCGACCCCGCGCTGACGATGACGCGCGACGAGCACGAGGAGAAGTTCCGGGTGATCCGCTCGGCCGCACGCAAGGAGGGCTACCGCTGGCTGGCGAGCCCGATCTACCAGGACTTCCTCACCGGCGACCGCAAGCTCGCGTGCGCGCCCTGGGGCTCGATCACGCGGAACCCGTACGGCTGGAAAGGCCCGTGCTACCTGCTCACCGACGGGATCTTCCCGACCTACGAGGCGCTGCTCGACGGGATCGAATGGGAGGAGTACGGCCCCGGCAACGACGCGCGCTGCGAGCACTGCGCGATCCACTCCGGCTTCGAGCCGTCGGCAGCCTTCGAGGCGACCGGCAGCGTGAGGGAGACCGTTCGCAGCGCGGCATGGACGCTGACGGGGTGACCTTCGTCTGCGCAACCGCCGCCGAGCAGCGCGCCGCGCGCCGCGCGGGGTTGCGCTCGGCGCTCGTCGGACTCGGCGCGCGCAGCGGCGTGCCCGAGGGACCGCTGGTCTCGTTCGGGCTCGCGGGAGCTTTGAGGGACGGCCTCGCCTCCGGCACCGTGGTCGACGCGACGCGAGTCGTCGACGTCGAGGGCACGGTGCTGTGGGAGGACGGACCGCTTGGGGTTCCCGGCGCGGAGCCGGTGACGATCCTGGCTACCGAGGGGATCGTCGACGATCCCGCCGAGCGCCGACGCCTGCACGAGCGGACCGGCGCCGATGCCGCCGACCTCGAGAGCGGAACGCTCGCCCGCACCGGCCGGCTGCGCGGAGTGCTGCGTGCGGTGAGCGACACCCCCGACCGCACGCTCGACGGCCTCGCCGCCGGCGCGAAGCCAGACGGCGGTTACAACTGGCCGGCGCTGGCGCGGGCGTTCGCGACGTCGCCGCGCGGATTCGTCCGCTCGGCGAGCGACGCGCAGCGTGCACTTGGGCGTTTGGGCGAGGCGGCGAAGGGGTGGTCCCAGTAGGCCGCGTCCTCCTTGCCGCGCCGCGGTCGTTCTGCGCCGGAGTCGACCGCGCGATCGAGATCGTCGAGATCCTGCTCGAGAAGCACGGACCGCCGGTCTACGTCCGCCACCAGATCGTCCACAACGACCATGTGGTCCGGCGCCTCGAGGGGCTCGGCGCGGTCTTCGTCGACCACGAGGACGACATTCCGGCCGACGCGATCTGCGTGCTGTCCGCGCACGGAGTCGCTCCCTCAGTACGCGCGAACTGCGAGAGGCGCGGCCTGCGCGTGGTCGACGCGGTCTGCCCGCTCGTCTCGAAGGTTCACGCCGAGGCGCGGCGGTATGCGGACAGCGGCCATCTCGTAGCGCTCGTCGGCCATGCCGACCACGTCGAGGTGATCGGCACGCGCGGCGAGCGCCCCGAGGCGACGGTCGTGATCGAGTCGCCGGAGGACGCCGCGAAGCTCGACGCCGGCGGCAAGCCGATCGCCGTGATCACGCAGACGACGCTCTCGCTCGACGACGTCGCCGAGACGGTGGACGCGCTCGGCGAGCGCTTCGGCGATCTGAAGCGGCCCGCCGCCGACGACATCTGTTACGCGACCCAGAACCGGCAGGACGCGGTCAAGCAGCTCGCGCAGCAGGGCGCGACGCTGGTGCTCGTGATCGGCTCGGAGGCGAGCTCGAACGCGCGCCGCCTCGTCGAGGTCGCGGAGCGCTTCGGCGCGACCGCGCTCCTGATCGACGGCGAGAGCGGACTCGATCCCGAGCTGCTCGAAGGCCACGAGATCGTGGGCGTGACCGCCGGCGCCTCGACGCCCGAGGAGCTCGTCGCGCTCGTCCTGCGCAGCCTCGCCTCGTTTGGCTACGACGATCTCGGTGAGATCGAGGTGGCCAGGGAAAACGTGAGTTTCCGCTTGCCGAGTGAGGTGACGACCACCGGAGCATGACACGCTACGCGTTCAGTTTGGAGAGGCGAGTCGCTCTGCTCCTCGCACTCGCAGGGAGCAGTCGATACAGGGCTCTGAGATGACGAGCGTCGAGATCCCCTATTCGATCGCGTCGGCCCTACCGTCGCTCACGGTGCTCGACATCACGAACGAGGTGCGGCACGAGGTCACCACGTCCGGCCGCGACAGCGGCATCGCCTACGTGTCACCTTTGGACGCCGTCGCCCTGGTTCGGGTTCAGGAGCGGGAATCCGGATTCTTCTCCGACCTCGAGGAGCTCCTCGCAAAGCTCGTGCCTCAAGAGGAGCGCGAGCGCGAGCGGCTCCTCTGCATGCTGCTCGGCCCGCAGGGCGAGCAGATCCCGTTCGCGGACGGCCAGCTGTGCCTCGGCCAGTGGCAGCGGATCCTGCTGCTCGGCTTCGAGCGCCCCTCCGAGCCGCGCTGGAACCTCACGCTGCTTGCCTGATCCCCGTTAGTGGTTGAACTGGCCGTGCCCTCTAGGGCACACTGACGGGATGCACCGTGCTCGGAGGCACACCCGTTTCTCCTCCGCGCTCGCGTTTGCGCTGCTCGCGCTCGTCGCAGAGCTCGCCGGCCGCAGCCTGACGCACCGCCTCGACCTGGGCGAGCATGTCCGCTCCTCGGGGTACTCCGGCGCGAAGTACTACCCGTTCCTGCTGGCGGCGGTGAAGCTCGGCGTGGCCCTCCTGCTGGCCCGCCTCGCGTGGCGATTCGTTCGCGCGCACGCGGCTGCGCGAGCCGGACGGCGCGTGCTCGCCGCGGTCGGTTCGGACGCGGCACCGGCGCCGCGCGTGCGGCTCGACGTCTCGCCGCGCCTGTGGCTGGCCGCCTTCCTCGCGACCTCGACCTTCTACCTCGTCCAGGCAGACGCAGAACGCGCGGCCGTCGGCCGCTGGCCGCTGTTCGCTCCTTGGCTCCACAGCTCTGCCCTCTCCGTCTTCGCGGTGCTGTCCGTCCTCGTGGCGCTCGCGTGGAGCGCTGTCGCCCGCTGGCTGCGGGACTACGAGCGCTACGCCGCCGACACCTGCGCGCGCGCCGAGCGCGTCGGACGCGCTGCGGCCCGGCCGATACGGACCGTCCGCACCGAGACGGCTGTCGCCCCACCCAGGAAGCTCTTCGGCCTCGCCTTCGAGAGCCGTCCGCCGCCCCTCCCCGCGTAACCCGCGGTAGCGCCCAGAGCCGCGGGACCTTGTCGTCCCGACCTGGGGAGGTGGATGAGCACACAACTCATCAGCGAGCGGGTGGGCACCCGTTCGCGCACGGCACAGGCTCGGCTGATCGTCACGCTGGGTCCGCTGGCCATGCTCGGCGGCGTCGTCTGGGGATTCCTCCAGCCGTATCGCCTGACCTTGCTCCACCCGCGCGGCCAGGGCTTCTGGTGGCTGCTGGTCGAGCCGCCGCTGCTCGTCGTCGCGGTGGGAGTCGTCTTCGCGCTGCTCGTCGCGCCCGGCCTGATCGAAGACCTCGAGGAGGCGAGCTGATGCAGCCGCCTGCCGAGCACGTCCACTGGCTGTTCGCGACGGGCTTCCTGCTGATCGGCCTGCTCCTGTTCGCTCGGGTGGTCGTCGGCGAGGAGGTCTGGCGCCGTCGTGCCTGGCGGGCCTATCTCTGGCCGAGCCTGCTCTTCGGTCTCGGCGTGCTCATGTGGCCCGTGATGGTCTTCTTCACGAACTCGACGATCCACATGGTCGCCCACGGCGCCTGGGCCCAGACGATGATGCTCGCGGGCGCCGCCGAGCTCGGGCTCGTCCGCGGAAAGCTCCACCACCGGGCCTGGAAGCTCGCCCTTCCGCTCGCGCTCGCGGTCTCGGGAGCCGCGTTGCTCATCCACGAGCAGAACGGCTGGCTGTTCGCGCGCGCGGCGTTCCTGCACCACGCGCTCGGGTGGACCGCCCTAGCGGGAGCGATCTTCCCGCTTGTCGCGATCCTGCGCCCGCGGTCGCGCGTCCTCGGGTCGGGGCTTGCGCTGACGCTCGTCCTGCTCGCGGTCTTCCTCTACGCCGACCGAGACGTCGCGCCGATCTTCGGGCACCTCTCGCCGCTCGCGGGGGAGGCGCACCGGTGAGAAAGCTCCTCGCAGCGTCCCTCGTCGCGCTCGCGCTTCCCGCGGCCGCCTCGGCGCACGCGACGCTGCTCTCGACCGCGCCGGGGGTCAATCAGCGGCTCGAGCGCTCGCCGGCGGAGGTGCGCTTGACCTTCGACCAGAGCGTCGAAGCGCTCGGTGACGCGATTCGCGTCTACGACACGAAGGGGAAGCTGTTCTCGCGCCGGACCGTGACGAGCGCGGACAAGCGGACGATCCGGGCTCCGGACGCCCGGCTCCCGCGGGGCGGCTACACGATTCGCTGGCGCGTCGTCTCCGCGGACGGCCACGTCGTGTCGGGCCTGTTCACCTTCGGGGTTCGCCACCGGGCGCCACCTGCGACCGAGGCCTTCGGCGCCGGCGGCCCGACGACGAGCGAGCACATCGTGCGCTGGCTCTACTTCCTCTCGCTCGCGCTTCTGGCCGGCGGGCTCGGCTTTCGCCTGCTCGTCGTCCGCGGGCCGCTCGGCCCGGCGGCGCAGCGGCGCTTCTACCTGCTGGTCGGCGTGGGAGTCGTCGCGACGCTCGAGGTCGGGATCCTTGCCTTCCTGTTGCGCGCCGAGGACGCGCTCCAGCTCCCGTTCGTCGACTTCCTCTACGGCGACCTCTCGCCGCTCGCGCACGCGACGCGCTTCGGCACGGCCTTCATCGCGATGACGCTTGGCTACGCGCTCGTCAGCGCGCTGATCTTCCTCGCCTGGCTGACCGATCGCGAGCGGCTGCTCTGGCCGGCGTTCGTGCTCGCGCTCGGCTTCGCCTCCGGCCTCTCGCTCTCGGGGCACTCGGCGGCCGACGCGGGCTCGTCGTGGCTCTCGCAGCTCGCGGACTGGCTCCACCTCTCGGCGGCGTCGCTCTGGGTCGGCGGCCTCGTGCAGCTCGCGTTCGTCATCTGGCCGCTCGAGCCGGGGCTGCGGCGGACGGCGTTCCTGCGCTTCTCGCGACTGGCGACGGTCCTGATCGTCGTCCTGCTCGGAGCGGGTACGTACCTGAGCATCCTGCGTCTCCCGCACCTGAACGACCTCTGGACACAGGGCTACGGCCGCGTGCTGCTCGTGAAGCTCGGGCTCGTCTCGCTGGCGCTCGCGTGGGGCGGCGCGCACCACTTCCTCGTGCGGCCGAGGCTCGAGCGCGGCGCGCCGCTCTTCGCCGGTCTTCCGCGCAGCCTCGCGGGCGAGAGCGCGGTGGGGATGGCGATCCTGCTGGCGGCGGCCGTGCTCGTCGACTCGAAGCCGCCGCCGCGGCCGGCGCAGCAGCCGCTACACGCCGCGGTTGCGCAGCGCTAGCACGTTCGCGACGAACTGCTTCGTCCCGGCGAGCACCCCGTTGCGGTGCACCGACGCCGGGCCCTGATACCAGCCGGCCAGCGCGAGCGACTCGCTGCTTTGGAACTCGCGCAGCACCTGCCGGAGGAAGACGATGCCGATGCGGATGTTGCCGGAGACGGTGTTCGGCACCTTCTCGCCGAGGAGCACCGTCTCGACGTAGCTCCGCGTGCTCGGCAGCACCTGCAACACGCCGCGCGCGCCCGCGGACGAGACGAGCCCGGGGCGGAAGCCCGACTCCATCCACGCGAGCGCGCGGACGAGCGAGGGATCGACGCCGTAGACGCGAGCCCAGTGGCCGAGCAGCGCGCGCACGCCGGAGGGTGGCGCGTGAGCGGGCCGGACCGGCCGGACGCCGTGGCCGGGATGGCGGAGGGCGGAGATCGTCACCGGCCCGGCGATGCCGTCGGCGGCTAGGCGCCGCGAGCGCTGGTAGCGCCGAAGCGCGCGCTCGGTGGCGCGGTCGAAGTAGCCGTAGACCGGGACGAGCTGGCTGTGCCGAGCGAGCATGAACTGGAGCACCGAGACGTCCCAGCCGAAGACCCCGCGCCGCAGCGTGCGCCGGCCGAAGACCGGCATCCCGAGCGGGCCGAGCGCGCGGCGGGTCGCGAGCCCGGCGCGTCCGTCGACGAAGATTGCGGCGCGGCGCTGGAACGCCTTCGTCCCGCGTACCGTCTTCGGCCCGGCGATCGCGTCGATCGGGCCGTTGTAGAGCCCGTATGCGCGCAGGGCCACCTGCAGGCCCGCGATCTGCGGGTTCCGGGCGTGCGCGGCCGCTACGAGCGTGAGCCCCGCCAGCAAGGCCGCGCCGAAGGCGACGAGTCTGCCGGCCACGAGAGGATCCAGTTCTCCCGTCGCCTCCGGAGTCCTGCGGCTAGGTTGGCCGCATGCGGTGGGCGATCACGGGCGGCGCGGGGTTCCTCGGCCTTCATCTGGCCCGGCGGCTGCTCGCGGACGGTCACGACGTGCGGACGCTCGACCTCGCCCCGCTCGACGACGCGCAACTCGAAGCCGACGTCGAGGAGCTGTGGGGTGACGTGCGCGACCCGGCGGCGGCTGCCCGCTTGGCCGAGGGTGCGGACGTGCTCATCCACGCAGCCGCAGCATTGCCGATCCAGGCCTCCGGCGAGTCGATCCGCTCGGTGAACGTGGGAGGAGCGGCGGTCGCGCTTGCGGCCGCGCTCGAGGCGGGCGTCGGGCGGGCGGTGCTGATCTCGTCGACGGCGGTCTACGGCGTGCCCAAGCACCACCCGATCGCGGAGGACTCGCCGCTCGTCGGCGTCGGGCACTACGGCGAGTCGAAGATCGAGGCCGAGGCGGTCGCAGCAGATGCCGGCCGGCGCGGGCTCGAGGTCGTCGTCCTGCGACCGAAGACCTTCATCGGTCCCGAGCGGCTCGGCGTGTTCGAGATCCTCTTCGACTGGATCCGCGAAGGCCGGCGGATCCCGATCCTCGGCGACGGCTCGAACCGCTACCAGCTGCTCGCCGTCGAGGACCTGGTCGAGGCGACGCTCGCCGCGGCCACTGCCGACGTCGCGGGCGAGACGTTCAACATCGGCGCCACCGAGTTCGGCACCGTCCGCTCCGACCTCGAGGGACTGATCGCCCACGCGGCCTCGGGCAGCCGCCTGCGCCCCGTCCCCGCGCGGCCGGCCGAGCTCGCGCTGCGGGCGCTCGAGCTCGCGCGACTCTCACCGCTCGCGGAATGGCACTACCGCACCGCGCACCGCGACTCGTTCGTCGACACGTCGAAGGCGCAGCGGCTGCTCGGCTTCGCGCCGCGGCTCTCGAACGAGCAGGCGCTCTGCGAGACCTACGACTGGTACCTGGAGAACCACGCTACGCGTTCTGGGATCACGCCAGGCGTCACGCACCGCGTCCCGTGGGACCAGCGCGCGCTCGGCTTGTTGAAGCGCCTGTCCTAGGGATCGACGTCGCCGTACACGCTGCGGTCGACGTCCGCCCACGAGACGTCGCTCCAGGAGACGTCGCTCCAGGAAACGTCCGACCAGGAGACGTCCGACCACGACACGTCAGACCACGAGACGTCCGCCCAGCCGTCGAGCCAGGAGACTGCATCCCAGGCCGTCGACGCCTTGGCCGCATCGAGCCACGAGACGTCGTCGAAGACGAGCCCGTCACCGTCTGGATCGGGAACCAGGAAGGCGTCAAGCGCCCGATTCGGGTTCGGCGGGACCGGTAGGCGTGCCGCGGCCGGCGCGTAGACCTCACCGACCCCCGCTGCCAGCGTTTGGACCTTGCGCAGCGAGCGCGCCTCGTGCATGAGGGCGCCCTTCACCTGGTCGGGCGTCAGGCTCGGCCGGAACGTGAGCAGGTCCGCTGCCATTCCGGACACGATCGGCGCGGAGAGGGACGTTCCGGAAAGCGACATGTACGTGCCTTCGCGGGTGCGCACGACCTGGCCGGGCCGCTCGGCCGCGAGCGTAGAGTCCGCCGGTACCGGCCCGACGATCGACCTGCCGGGAGCAGCGACCTCTGGCTTGGCGAAGCCGTCGAGCGTGTAACCCCAGGCCGACCACGGAGCGGTGTCTGCCCGGTCGGGGTTGGAGGAGTCGTGCAGATCGAGCGCGCCGACGGTGATCGCGAACGGGTCGTTCCCGGGCGCGTATGCCATCGGAGTCGCCTGTCCGCCGACGCCCTGGTTGCCGGCTGCTGCCACGACCACCACGCCTGAGAGCCACAGCTTCTCGACGGCCCTGTCGAGCGGGTCCCAGCGGAAGCTCGTCGGGCTCGCGGAGTGGAGCGAGAAGTTTGCGACCCGGATGTCGTACTGCTTGCGGTTGTGCAGGATCCACTGGGCGGCCGCGATCACGTCGCTCGTGCGCGCCATGCCTTGGTCGTCCATGACGTCGAGGGACACGATTCCTGCGGTCGGCGCTGCGCCCGCGTGGTTCGGCGCCGAGCCTGCCGCCAGGCCGGCGACGAGCGTGCCGTGCCCGCGGCCGTCGCCGGACGAGTTGCCGGAAAGGGTGGTCATGTTCACGGCGGCGAGAACGCGGTTGCCGAAGTCGGCACGCGAGGCCTCGATGCCGGAGTCCACGAACGCGATCGTCGGCGTGCCGGTGCCGGCGTGGGAACCGGTCGTGGGGAGATAGGGCCAGAGCTGGTCGACCCCGACCGCCGAGGGCCAGACCTCGCCGGAGCTGAATGCGCCGTGGTTCTGCCCCTTTTTTCCCTTCCCCTTCGGCCCGTCGTGCTTGCCGTCGAACACGACCGCCTGGTCAGGCGTGATGACGAGATTGTGCGTCTTCGCGAGCTCGGGAAGGTCGCCGGCGACGACGTTCCCGGCGACTGCGCCGACGATCCTGAGGCTCCGTGTGTCGGAGGCGAAGCCGCTCAGCGCGTCCTCGGCCTGCCCGTCGGTGCTCTGGACGATCACGGGCACGGTCGCGTTCGGCGTCTGCGCCGCGGCGCGCGCCAGGGACGGCGCCAGGTAGCTCGCCGTCCAGGAATGCTTGTTGTGCCCGCTGCCCGCGGAGGCCGCCAGGGGCGCCGCGAGTGCCATGACGAGGAGCGCGAGCAGGCCGCGCCGGACCGCCTTGCGGCCGTCCGTGGTACCGCCACCGCCACGTCCGGTCCCCCAGAGACCGCTTCCGCGGGTCTCGCCCCGCACTTCAGTGTCATGTCGACGCAAGAGCCTCTCCCCGTTTCGCGCCTTCGCGCGGGCCGAGTCCTTCCTGATCGACGGTATCGGCGAGGGCGCATGCCCGTATCACCCCTACAGGGGATTCCGGCAAGGATCCCTCGTTCGGGGGACCAGGACTGCGGGCCGAGCGTCCCTATACTCGCGCGCGGTGGCGAGCCTTCTCGACTACCGCGAGCGATTCCCAATCCTCGCGGAGACTACGTACCTGATCAACCACTCGCTCGGTGCGATGCCAGCGGCCGCCGAGGAGCGGGTGCTCGAGTACACGCGCACCTGGAACACGCGCGGCGTTCGTGCGTGGGAGGAGGGCTGGTGGGAGCTGCCGCTGACGGTCGGCGATCAGATCGGCCGGCTGATCGGCGCCCCGCCCGGCTCGGTCTCGATGCACCAGAACGTGACGATTGCCGAGGCGATCGTGGTCTCGTGCTTCGACTTCGACGGCCCGCGCCGTCGGATCGTCTACGAGGAGGGGAACTTCCCCTCGGTGCGCTACCTCTACCAGGCGCTGGAGCGGCGCGGCGCGGACATCCTGGTCGCCGCCGACGACGAGGGCGTCGTCGAGGCGATCGACGCGCGCACGCTGCTCGTCCCCGTCACGCACGTGCTCTACAAGACCGGCGAGATCCAGGATGTCGAGGCGATCGTCGCCAAGGCACACGCCGAGGGCGCGCTCGTGGTGCTGGACGCATACCAGTCGGTGGGAACGGTTCCGCTCGACGTGACCGCGTTCGGCGTCGACTTCGCGGTGGGCGGGTCGGTGAAGTGGCTCTGCGGCGGACCCGGCGCGGGGTGGCTGTACGTGCGCCCCGACCTGGGGGCGAGGCTCGAGCCCGCGCTCACCGGCTGGCAGGCCCACGCCCGCCCCTTCGCCTTCGAGCCGGAGCAGGTCTACGCCGAGGGCGCCGCTCGCTTCCTCACCGGCACACCGAACGTGCCCGCGCTCTACGCGGCCACCGCCGGCTACGACATCGTCGAAGAGGTCGGCGTCGACCGAATCCGCGAGCGCTCGGTCGAGCAGACGGTGCTGCTCGTCGAGCTGCTCGGCGAGGCGGGCTTTCGCGTCGGCAGCCCGCGCGACCCGGCCCGGCGAGGCGGCATGGTCGTCGTCCGGACGCCCGACTTCGAGCGCGTCGGCCGCAGCCTCGCCGACCGCGGCGTGATCATCGACTGGCGACCCGACGTCGGGCTGCGCCTCGGCCCGCACTTCTTCAACACCGACGACGAGCTCCGCTTCGCGGTCGAGCAAATCGTCGAGCTCAGCCGCCGAGCAGCTCCATCAGGCGCCGGGCATACGTAGGCCCAGTGGGCTCGTCCTCGTGCTTGAAATAGCAGTAGACGCGGATCCCGTCGTCGAGCAGCGGTCTCAGCCGCTCCGCCCAGCCGCCAAGCGCACGGTCGTCGTACGGCGGCTCGCGCAAGCGCAAATAGCGAAACGGGGCGTCTCCGTCGAGCGAGTTGACCGTCACGGGGACGTCGGCGCCCGCCCACGACTCGTGGCGGAAATCGAACGCCACCTCGAGCTCGGGGTCGAGCGAGTCGCGCAGGAGCAGCAGGAAGCCGTCGTCGCGTGGCCGGTCCAGCACGACGAGGACCGGGCCGAGCCTGTCGCCGAGCAGGCGTACCCGCTCGCAGAAGGTGCCGACGAGGCCGAGCCGCGAGCCGTGCGTAATCAAGCGCGGCATCCGGACGGCGAAGCGGAACTCCGCCGGGACCTGCTCCGCCCAACTCGTGAAGTGCCCCTCGGCCGGCAGCTGGTACGCGCTCGCGTTCAGCTCGACCGACGGCAGCCGCTCGGAGTAGTGGCGCAGGAAGTCCTTCGGCCGCGCGTCGGCGGCGTAGAAGCCGCCGCGCCAGGTCGGGTAGGACCAGCCGGAAGTGCCGACATATGCCCTCGCTAAACTCGCCCGCGTGGCGGTCACGGCCGAAGTGATACCCGACCAGACGATCACCGTTCTCGACCACGGTTTCGTCCGCCTCGATGACGCGATGGCCGACGACCTCTCCGTGGTCAACGGCGCGAGGGTCAGCTTCGCCCGTCGGCGCGAGGAGATGGACGACGCCGACCACGGGCTGATCCGCTTCCTGATGCGGGAGCGTCACGGCACGCCGTTCGAGCACAACGCCTTCCGCTTCCACGTCCGCTGCCCGATCTTCGTCGCGCGCGAGTGGTTCCGGCACCGCGTCGGCTCGTTCAACGAGTTCTCGATGCGATACGCCCGCGCGAGCGACGAGTTCTACGTGCCCGCCCCGGACGACGTGCGCACGCAGGTCGGCAAGCCCGGCTCCTACTCGTTCGAGCCGGTCGGCGACGAGCTCGCGGAGCTCACGCGCCAGAAGCTCCAGGCCGTCTACGAGACCGCCTACCTCGCCTACGAGCAGCTGGTCGAGCTCGGGGTCGCGCGGGAGGTCGCGCGAGCGGCGCTCCCGGTGGGCGCCTACACCGAGTTCTACTGGACAGTCAACGCGCGCTCGCTGATGAACTTCGTCTCGTTGCGAAACTCCGAAACTGCGCAACGCGAGATCCGCCGGTACGCCGAGGCGTGCGAGCGATTTCTCGAAGAGAAGATGCCCGTCACGTACGCGGCGTTCGTCGCGAACGACCGCACCGCGCCTTAGACGTTGTTGGTCCTGAGCACGACCGGGTGCCGGTTCGAGCCGGGCCGCTCACGCGTGACGATCCAGCCGCTGAAGCCGCGCAGGTCGTAGGGCGCGTTCAGCCGGACGCGGTCACCGCTCGAGAGACGGAAGGTGCCGCAGCTCGCGGCGCGCTTGCCGTTCCTCGTGAGGAACATCTCGTAGTACTGGCCCTTCGGCAGCGGCTTGAGGCCGTGGGCGACGACCTCGAGCGGCCAGTTGCCGTCGGAGTCCGCCTTCGCGACATGAATCGTCGCGGAGGCGTTCGACGCGAGCGCGGTGCCGTGCATCGGCACGTCGATCGCGGTCGGGAAGGTGTGACTCGACTTGCCGGCGACGAAGCCCCCGACGAAGGCCACGAGCGCGAGCGCGGCGGCGATGCCGAGCATCAGGCCCGCGCGGCGGCGCGGCAGGAAGCTGACGTTGGAGTTGCGGCGGCCCTCGAGATCGGGCTCTGCCAGGCGCGGCGGGAGCTCGGGCGGCGGGCCCGCGGCGACGAGCAGGTCGTGGACCCGCTCGAGCCGGGCGAGCTCCTCCGGAGTGACGTCTTCGCCCACGAGGTCGCGGAAGTCCGGGCCGTCGGTCATTCCAGCTCCCCCTCGAGGACGCCCGCAAGGCGGCCGAGCGCGGCACGGGTCCGCGTCTTCACCGTCCCGAGTGGGATGTTCAGGAACTCGGCGATCTCGGACTGCGAGAGGCCGCTCCAGTACGCGAGCTCGATCACCGTCCGCTCGTTGGGAGAAAGCTCCTCGAGCGCCCGGTGCACGCGCCAGCTCGTCCAGCCGGCCTCCGCGCGCTCGGGGGGGCCGGCGTCGGGCGAAACCGTTTCGGGCACCTCGATCGGCGGTTCTGCGCGTGCGCGACCGCGGTCGGTGATCGCGTTGCGCGCGACGGCGTAGAGCCACGGCGCCCCCGGCCCGCGCTCCGGCTTGTAGCTGCGTGCCGCGCGCCAGATCGAGGCGAAGGTCTCCTGCACGGCGTCTTCGGCGCGGCCGCGGTCGCCGAGCCGTCGCAGCGCGAGGCCGAACACCGGACGCGAGTAGCGCCGGTAGAGAATCTCGAACGCACCGCGGTCGCCGCCTGCGGCGCGGGCGATCAGCTCCCCGTCGGTGCAGTCCTCGGCGGCCACCGCGGGCATGGTGGCTGGTTCCGCGCGGCGCGGCAAGCAGGTGGTGTCGAGAGCGAGCTCCATCTCAGAGATCTACGGCTCGGACGAGAACCCGGATTTGAGCGAGCGCCCGCCGTCGACGAAGAGCGTCGTGCCGGTGACGAACCCCGCGCCCGCAAGGTAGGTGACAGCCTCGGCGACGTCGTCGGCCGTGCCGACCCGCCCGAGCAGGGTTTCGCCCGCACGCCGCTCCTCCTGGTCGCGATCGACCGCGACAGGGCCGGGGGCGACACCGCAGACCCGGACCTCGGGCGCGAGCGCGCGTGCGAGCACGCGGGTCAGCATCGCCTGCGCCGCCTTGGCGGCCGAGTGCGCCGCAAACGACGGCCACGGCTGGTAGCCGGCCACGTCCTCGATCATCACGACGCAGCCACGGGACGCGCGCAGGTGCTGCGCAGCCGCCTGCGTGACGAAGAAGCTTCCCTTCGCGGTCGCCCCGAAGGCCGCGTCCCAGTCGTCCTCGTCCAGCTCCTCGAACGGCTTGGGCGCGAACCCCTCGCCGGCTCCGTTCACGAGCAGGTCGAGGCCGCCGAGCTCCTGCACCGCCCGCTCGACGAGCGCACGCGCTTCGTCCGGCCGCGAGACGTCGCCATCCACCCGGCCGGCTGCGAGCACCGACCAGCCGTCGCTCCGCAGCCTGGCCGTGATCGCCTCGCCGAGCCTGCCGACCCCACCGGTGACGAGCGCCCGACGAGAACCGCTCACGGCACGGCGCAGGTTCGGGGGTTCGGCGGGATCATCTAGAGGCAATGAGAGCTTTCGCAGCAATTTGTATCGTCACGGCCGCGCTTGCGGGGGCGGCCAGCGCGGCGGTGCCGGTCACCATCACGCTCGCAGCGAGCGCGACCTCGGTCGCCTACGGCAAGCCGCTCACGCTCAGCGGTCAGATCTCGAACAAAAGGGCCAACCAGCAGATCGCGATCGAGGCGACGTCGTGCGGGAGCACGAAGGCCGCCAAGGTCGCCTCGGTGCGGACAAACGCCACCGGTGCCTACACGACGCCGGTCACCCCGACGCTCGGCACCAGCTACCGCGCGACGCTCAAGAACGTGCAAAGCCCCGCTGTCGCCGTCACCGTGAAGCCCGTGCTCGCGCTGAAGCGAGTCGCGAAGGGCTCGTTCACCGCGAAGGCGACCGCAGGCCAGGCGCTGACGGGCAAGTTCGTCCTCTTCCAGCGTTACAAGAAACTGAAGAAGCGCTGGGCGCAGGTGAAGCGCATCCCCCTCGGCGCGGCTGTCGCGGGGCCGACGAAGCCGACCATGATCACCTCGGTCTCGTTCAAGGCCAAGGTCGCAAAGGGCACGCGTGTGCGAGTCCTGATCACGACCGCGCAGGCCGGGCCGTGCTACGTGTCGGCCGTCAGCAAGTCGATTCGCGCCTAGCCGCCCGTCGCCTTCTCGTAGTTCGCGGCGACGGCGTCCCAGTTGACGACGTTCCACCATGCGGTCAGGTAGTCCGGGCGGCGGTTCTGGTACTTCAAGTAGTAGGAGTGCTCCCAGACGTCGATGCCGAGTAGGGGCACGTCGTCGGTCAGCAGTGGCGAGTCCTGGTTCGGCGTCGAGTAGACGGCGAGCCCCGTGCCGTCGTGGACGAGCCAGGTCCACCCGGAGCCGAAGCGCTTGATACCGGTGTCGTTCACGAGCTGCTTCAGCGCGTCGAGGCTGTCGAACGTGTTGCCGATCGCGTCCCCGAGCGCGCCGCTTGGCTCACCGCCTCCGTCGGGGCTCATGATCTCCCAGAAGAGGGAGTGGTTCGCGTGGCCGCCGACGTTGTTGCGCACGACCGCCTGCTTGTCCTCCGGGAGGATCTCGAGATTCGTGAGCACGTGCTCGACCGGCTTGTCGGCGAGCTCGGTTCCTTCGAGGGCGGCGTTCGCGTTGTCGACGTACGCCTGGTGATGCTTGTCGTGGTGGACGCGCATCGTCTGCTCGTCGATGTGCGGCTCGAGGGCGCCGTAGTCGTACGGGAGCTGCGGTACCTCGAAGGCCATGTGTGCTCCTTTCTTCGCTGCGGTTGAGGCTAACGGGTTCGGCCTGCCGGTGGGCCGTTATGCTCAGCCGTCCGTCACGTCGAAAGGAGCTCGTTTGGCCACGCTCGCGTTCAACCGGGAAGAGATCACGCCGAGGCAGCTGAAGCCCGCGCTGCTGGAGCTCGACGGAATCTCGCGCGAGTCGGTCGAGGCCCACTTCAAGCTCTACGAGGGCTACGTCAACAAGCGCAACGAGATCCTCGGCAAGCTGGCCGAGCTCGACCTCGGCTCGGCGAACCAGGTCTATTCCGAGCTCCGGGCGCTGAAGGTCGACCTCAGCTTCGCCCTCGGCGGGATCAAGAACCACGAGATCTACTTCGAGCACCTCGGCGGCGGGGGCGGCGAGCCGGACGGGCTCGTGCGCGACCTGATCTGCCGCGACTTCGGCTCGGTCGAGGCGTGGCGCGCCGACCTCAAGGCGACGGGCATGGCCGGCCGTGGCTGGGCGTGGACGGCGTACGACTGGGACGAGGGCCGCCTGTTCAACTTCATCGGCGACGCTCAGAACACGTTTCCGGTCTGGAACGCGACCCCGCTCGTCGCGCTCGACGTGTACGAACACGCCTATTTCATCGACTTCCAGACCGACCGCGCGTCGTACATCGAGGCCTTCTTCGCGAACCTCGACTGGAACGTCGTGAACGACTGGGTGCAGCAGTACCAGATCACGCCCTGAGGCATTCGCTTGCGATGCCGACCTCAGGACGCGTGGGCTTTGCTCACGCGTCCGTCTGAAATGACCGGTCGACACGTGGTACGAAAGAAGTTGCGCTCGTGAGCACTGCGGTATTTGCGCTCGTCGGCTACCTGGCCGGGAGCATTCCGACCGGGTACTGGCTCGTGCGAGCGCTGAAGCGCGAGGACGTCCGCGCGACCGGCAGCGGAAACATCGGCGCGACGAACGTCTGGCGCACCTACGGAGCGCGCTACGGCGTGCCTGTGATGCTGGCCGACACGCTGAAGGGATTCGTGCCGGCGCTGCTCGCCACGATCTACGTCGGACACCTCGCCGGGGTGATCGCAGGCGGTGCGGCGATGCTCGGCCACTGGCGGCCGCTGTTCATGGGCTTTGCCAAAGGCGGCAAGGCGGTCGCGACCTGCGGCGGCGCGTTCCTCGCCGTCGCGCCCGTCGTCGGCGGCGTCGGCCTGGCGATCTGGATCGTGATCTTTGCGCTCGTCCGCTACGCCTCGGTGGCCTCGATCACGGCGGCACTCTCGCTGCCGGTCGTCGCGGTGATCCTCGGCGAGCCGTGGCCGGTGATCGCCTTCGCGGCGATCGCTGCACTGGCGGTGATCCTCCTGCACCGGCCGAACATCAGCCGCCTGCGCGGCGGCACCGAGACGCGCTTTCGCTTCCGCCGGCGTCCCGCCGAACCAACCCGTCACGGTGTTTGAGAAGCCTCCTCACGCACGAACGAGGCGCTTGACCTCGTAGGCCGAGATGGGGCGCGCGAACCCCTTGAGCTCGAGCTCCCCCGCGGCCGCGGCGCTGACGGCCTCCTCGACCGCGGCGAAGACCCGCTGGCTGATCAACGTCTGGCCCGGGCCTGCCCTCGTGCTGAGCCGCGAGGCGAGGTTCGTGACCGAGCCCAGCGCACCGTAATCGTAGCGACCCTCGAACCCGATCCGGCCCAGGGGTCGCATAGCCGGCCGAAATGCCGATCCCGAGACCGAGCTCGGTGCCGCGCTTGCGCCAGCCGGCCGCTAGCTCCGAGAAGCGCTCTTGCGCAGGGCGAGTAGGATTGCCTGCAGCTCGTGCTCCTCCACCGGCAGCGGGTCGTTGAAGAAGACCATCACGCCGTCGCCCGCGAAGTGCTCGAGCGTCCCCTCGTTGCGAGCGATCAGCTCGTGCGGGTGCTGGCCGCCTCGAGCCTGCGCGTCAGCTCGGCGGCATCCCTGACTACGTCAGCCACTCGCGCAGCTCGGTATGCCGCTCGGCGGCCGGGCCGCCCTCGAGCTCGGTTCGCAGCTCGGCCGCGGTGCCGTAGCGCTCGGCGACGACGTCGTGCCTGTGGATCGTCTCCAGGTTCACCTGCCGCGAGAGCAGGAAGTCGCCGTCGTCGAGCTCCGGGTAGGCCGCGAGCGCGTCGCGCAGCGCGATGCGTACCGAGTCCTCGACGAAGCGCGGGTGCAAGTGCGCGTGCTCGACGACGAAGAGCTCGTCGGGCCGCTTCAGCAGCTCGTAGACCGGCGAGCTCATCGAGCCCTCGACGATCCGCACCAGCTGCTCGGCGTTGACGGGCGAGTCGGAGCCGACGAACAGCGTGCCGCGTCCGCGCTGGTTGTGCGTCGCGAGCGGCACGAGCTCCAGGATCCGCTCGACGTCCAGCTCCGCGAAACCGGCCTCTCCGAGCCGCTCGGCCGCGTGCTCCCGGACGAGCCCCTGCGCGCACGGGCACGCGTTGATCCCGTTCGCCTCGACGCCGACGAGCCGGCGCGTCCGGTCTTCCGAGGCTGCCGCGAGCCCGATCAGCGAGACGATCTCCTGCGTCGCGAGGCCGGTCACCGGAGTCTCGCGCTCGAGTGGATAGCGGGCGACGATCTGCACCTCGGCCCGGAGCGCATCCTGTCGCCGGACGATCTGCGCGGCGATGTGCTCCGCGAGGCCCTCGATCAGGAGCGCCTCGCCGATCACGACCTCCTCGATCGCCACCTCGAACAGCTCGGGGAAGCGCGACATGTGGACGCCCTTCTGCGCGGGATCGAGGTCGACCGTGCAGTCGATCTCCGCCGCGATCAGCTTCTCGGCGCCGCCGTAGCTGATCCGGATCGCCTTCTGAACCCCGCGCACGCCCGCGCGCGAGAGCCCGAGCGGCACGTCCGAGGGCGCAGCCTGCAGATCGTGTGCTAGAAGCTGGCGAACCTCGTCCACGGTTCAACGCTACCAACCTCCCTTTGGCCGAAGACTCCGATTTCGCCCGGCTCGTGATGCTGGCGTGCCACGACCTCCGCACGCCGCTCGCGACCGTTCATGGCTTCGCACAGACGCTCGCGCGGGACGAGGGGCTCGACGAGACCACCGCGCGGTACGTCGGCATGATCAACGCCGCGTCGGCGCAGATCGGCGAGCTGATCGACCAGCTCTCGGTCGCCGCGCGGGTCGACGCCGGCCGTTACGACCCGCCGCTTCGGGCCGTCGACACCCTCGAGCTCGCGCGCGCGGCCGCCGGGCGGCTCGGGGAGGAGCGGGTCGGCGTCACCGGCGAGGGCGCCGAGCTCGAGCTCGACCCGGACGCGGCGGAGCGGGCCGTGTCCGCGCTCGCGCGCTGCCTGCTGCGGCACGGCGGCTTCGAGCACGTGGAGGTCGAGGTGCGAGGCACGGAGCTTTCGCTCTCGCCCGTGACCCCGGCTTCGGCGCCGGTCGTGCTCGGCGAGGACCTGCGCGACCTCGGCGCTGCGGTGGCGGTCCGCGTCGTTCGGGCGCGCGGCGGCAGCGTCGCCGTCGAGGGCGAGACCCTGAAGGTACGGCTCGCGTGAGCGAGCCGTTCGTCAACGTCGACGACTTCGAGGCGGCCGCCCGCGAGCGGCTCGATCCCGGCGCCTACGGCTACATGGCCGGCGGCGCGGGCGACGAGCACACGCTGCGCGCGAACTCCGCGGCCTTCGCGCGCTGGGAGCTGCGGCCGCGGGTGCTCGTCGACGTCGGCAGTGTCTCGACGGCGACGGCCGTCCTCGGCACCGAGGTCGCGCTGCCACTGCTCGTGGCACCGACGGCGTTCCAGCGCCTCGCGGACCCGGAGGGCGAGCTCTCGACGGCGAAGGCGGCCGCGAGGGCAGGCATCGTGATGACGCTCTCGACGCTCTCGAGCTTCACGCCGGCCGAGCTGGCAGCGGCCGCTCCAGGCGCGGCGCAGTGGTTCCAGCTGTACTGGTCGCGCGACCGCGGCTTCACGCAGGAGCTCGTCCAAAGCGCTGCGGAGGCCGGCTTCTCGGCGCTGATGCTGACGGTCGACCTCCCGGCCGCCGGCCGGCGGGAGCGCGACGTGCGCGCGGGGTTCGCCTTGCCGGAGGACCTGCCCCTGCCGAACCTGCCGATCGCGCTCCAGCGCGAGGGTTTCCACGCCGCGCTGCGCGCCGCCGTTGACGACACGCTGACCTGGCGTGACCTCGAGTGGCTGCACTCGGTCTCCGAATTGCCGCTCGTGGTGAAGGGCATCCTGACCGCCGAGGACGCGCTGCTCGCAGCCGAGCACGGCGTCGCCGCGGTCGTCGTCTCCAACCACGGCGGCCGCCAGCTCGACGGCGTTCCGGCCACGCTCGACGTCCTGCCGGAAGTCGTCGAGGCGGTCGGCGAGCGCGTCGAGGTGCTGCTCGACGGCGGCATCCGGCGAGGCGTCGACGTGCTCAAGGCGCTCGCGCTCGGCGCTCGGGCGACGCTCTCCGGGCGAGCGGTCCTCTGGGGCCTCGCGGCGGACGGAGAGGCCGGCGTCGCGCGCGTGCTCGAGCTGTTGCGCAGAGAGATCGAGCTCGGCCTGGCGCTCCTCGGCTGTCCCTCGCCCGCCGATGTGACCCGGGGCCACGTACGGCGCGTGACCATATGATCCGGCCCGTGGGCGAAGGAACGCTGACCACACCCGACGGCCGGACGCTCACCTACGTCGAGCGCGGCGCGTCCGACGGCGTGCCGGTGATCGTTTCCCACGGCACCCCCGGCAGCCGCTTCGCGCGGCATCCGGACCCGGAGCTCTACGCGCGGCACGGCGTGCGCGCCGTCGCCTATGACCGCCCTGGGTACGGCCGCTCCGATCCGCAGCCCGGCCGCTCCGTCGCCGACGCGACGGCTGACATTGCCGCGATCGCCGACGAGCTCGGCTTCGAGCACTTTGCCGTCGTCGGCGGCTCCGGCGGCGCGCCCCACGCGCTCGCCTGCGGCGCGCTCATCGCCGACCGCGTGATTCGCGTCGGCGCGCTGGTCACGCCTGCACCGTCCGACACGGACGACTTCGACTTCTTCGAAGGCCTCGCCGACCTGAACGTGAAGGAGTTCGGCGCAGCTCTCGAGGGCAAGGAGGCGATTGAGGCCTTCCTGCAGCCGTACGTCGACGGCATCCGCGAGGACGTCGACACCGTGATCGAGGGCATCCTCACGGAGCTCCCCGAGGTCGACAAGCAGCTTGCCTCGCGTCCCGAGATCCGCGCGATCATGAAGGAGTCGTTCACCGAGGCCGTCCGCCAGGGCAGCCAGGGCTGGGCCGACGACGACCTCGCCTTCGCCAAGCCGTGGGGCTTCGAGCTCGAGGACGTGAACGCGGAGACGCGCGTGTGGCAGGGCGAGCTCGACGTCCTCACGCCCCGCCCGCACGGCGAGTACGTCGCCTCTCGCCTGCCGAACGCGCGCTTCGAGCTGCTCGAGGGCGGCGGCCACTTCCTCGACGAGGAGTGGGCGCTCGTGCTCGACTGGCTGACGGCACCCGCAGGCGCGGCGGCTTAGGTCTCGATCAGCTCCTTGAACCCGGGCTCGTCGCGGATCGCGTCGAGGTCCGAGTCGTCCTTCGCGTACCCGCGGAACTGCTCGGACAGCTCGATTGCGCGCCGGAGATGGGCGACCGCGTCGGTGTTCTCACCGAGCAGGCTTTCGCAGCAGGCGAGGTTGCCCTCTCATGTCGTCGGTGACGCCGCGAGTTCTACCGTAGGAGGCGCGACAGCCGCCGGTCCTTCAGCAGCCGGCCGCTCGTCTGACACGTTGGGCAGTAGAAGATCGTGTGCTCGTCGAAGTCGACCTGCTCGATCGGCGCGCCGCAGACGTGGCAGGGCTCGTGCAGCTTCTTATGAACGCGGTAGACCTTCGCGTCCTTGACGCCGCGCTCGCGGAGCTCGAGGCCCCGCTCGAGCTCGGAGTCGATCGCGGCCGCGAGCGTTTGGACCTGTCCCGGGGACAGTCCCTGGGCCGGGGCGAAAGGGGACAGCTGCGCCGTGTGCAGGATCTCGTTCGCCCACGCGCGGCCGATCCCGGAGATCACGCGCTGGTCGCGCAGGAGCGAGTGCAGCCGGCGCGGCTGCTCGGCGAGGATGGCCCCGAGACGCTCCGCGCCCAGGCCCAGCGCCTCGGGTCCGAGGTGCTCGAGCTCGGCCTCGACCGCCTCGGGGGTCAGCAGCCACACGCCGGCGCGTTTCTTCGACCCGCCCTCGGTCAGCACCAGCTCGCCACCGCCCTCGAAGCGAAGCCGGAAGGCAGGCGTCTTCGGCCCCTTCTCCCCGGCGCGCAGGCAGCGGATGCGGCCGGCCGACATCAGGTGGATCATCAGCACGAGCTCGCCGTCCTCGGTCGGGAAGAGCAGCCGCTTCGCGCGACGGTGGGCGCCGGCGAGCCGCCGCCCGTCGAGCGTCGAGAGCGGCGGATCGAACGTCTTCAGCGTGGCGATGTGTGCCGGGCCGGCTTTCTCGATCGGGAACGCCGACACAGGGTCGTTCAGTGCGCGGCACCACGCTTCGACCTCCGGTAACTCAGGCATCTAGTGTCCCGTCCGGTGATGCATTCGAGGTTCTCTGAGCCGCTCAGGGTAGCCGTGCGGCGTGGCGAGATCCTCGAGTCCGTGCACGAGGTCCACGCCGTGGCGGTGCGCGGCGGCGAGGTCGTCGCGGCGGCCGGGGACGCCTCGCTCATGGCCTCGTTGCGCTCCGCTGCCAAGCCCTTCCAGGCGCTGCCGCTCGCGCGCGCGTACGAGAGCCTCGACGACGAGCTGCTCGCGATCGCGGCCGCGTCGCACTTCGGCACTCCACGGCACGTCGAGGTCGTTCGCAGGCTGCTCGCCGCGACTGGAGGCGACGAGTCGGAGCTCCAGTGCGGGCTCCAGGAGGGCCGGCCGGCCGAGGCGGTCTACGACAACTGCTCCGGCAAGCACGCGGGGATGCTCGCCGTCTGCCGCGCGAACGGCTGGCCGGTCGAGACCTACCGCCGCCCCGAGCACCCGCTCCAGCGGCTGCTCCGCGACGAGGTCGCCGCGGCGGCTGAGGTCGAGCCCGAGGACGTCGAAACCGGGACCGACGGCTGCGGCGTGGTCGCGTTCGGGATCTCGCTCGAGCGGGCCGGGCGGGCCTTCTCGCGGCTCGAGGAGCTCGACGGCGGCTCCCGTGTGGCCGCGGCGATGCGCACTCACCCCGAGCTCATTGCCGGGGAGGGGGCGACCGACACCGAGCTGATGCGGACGCAGCCGGGCGCGCTCGCGAAGGGCGGCGCCGACGGCCTCCTCTGCGTGCTTACGGCCGACGGCACGGGCGTCGCGCTCAAGGTCGCCGACGGGAACGGGCGCGCGCTGCGGCCGGCGCTGGCGGCCTTCGGCGCCGGCGTCGGGCTCGCGTTGCCGGAGTTCGCCGAGGTGACCCTCCCGAACCGCCATGGCGAGCCCGCGGCGACCCTCGCGATTTTGTAAAGAAATTGTTCCGATCTTGCGAGTTCGCGTGTAACATCCGAGCCCAAGAGGGTGGGTCGGGAGTGGGAGACCGGCTCTTGGTGTTTCTAGGTAGGTCCGCTGCCAGCCGCAGAGCCGGGGAGGTCTAAGTTGCTCACCGTCGACATCTCTCTTCCGGACGTCGAAGAGCTTCACAAGCTCGTTCAAGACGGTCTCGAGAAAGGGTTCCTGACCTACGACGAGATCGTGTCGGGCCTGGAAGAGGTCGAGCTCACCAAGGAGCAGATCGAAGACTTCTACACGTACCTGATCGACCACTCCATCGAGCTGATGGAGGGGGAGAACCACAAGCACCCCCCGCACGAGCAGCCCGCCCTGGCCCCCGAGGAGAAAGGCCCGAAGCTCGACCTCGCGGTCGAGCCGTCGCTCGACTCGCTGCGGCTCTATCTGCGCGAGATCGGCAAGGTGCCGCTCCTGACCGCCGACCAAGAGGTCTACCTGGCGAAGCGCATCGAGCGCGGCGACATGGGCGCGAAGACGCAGATGATCGAGGCCAACCTGCGGCTGGTGGTCTCAATCGCGAAGTCGTACCTCGGCCGCGGGCTGACGTTTCTCGACCTGATCCAGGAGGGGTCGCTCGGGCTGATCCGCGCGGTCGAGAAGTTCGACTACCGCAAGGGCTACAAGTTCTCCACCTACGCGACGTGGTGGATCCGCCAGGCCGTGACGCGCGCGATCGCCGACAAGGCGCGCACGATTCGCATCCCGGTGCAC
>JBBRYF010000018.1:0-40757 GCA_038237925.1 Gaiellales bacterium
GATCCGCGACGTCTTCGACGAAGTCTTCTCAACGAACCCGCAACTCCACGCCGAGATCCCGACCACGATCCGCGTTGGCGACTGGGTGATGATCCACTCGATAGTGGAGGACTGGGTTCGCCGCGACGGCACCAGCAGCCGGATGGAATGGGTCGAGCTGTACCACGTAGACCACGACAAGATCGACCGGATGCAGCTGTTCAGCTGAGATCCGTTCGCGTCTCGGCAAGGTACTGGCGCCAGGCGCCGCTGATCCCGGTCAGAGCGCGAGCGTTCCGGGTGCGGAGTTTCCTTCCGATTCGACGCACGATGGAGGTGGCGCGCGGCTGCGACCTCGAATGGGCGGGCGATCCGTCATGCGACCGCTTGAAGTGCCTGTCCGTCCCTGGCTCCGAAGCAGTGGCAAGATCAGTTCGTGGCCGAGGCAATCGCTACGACGGAGCAGGTCGACGTCGTCGTCGTCGGTGCACGCGTCGCGGGCGCGACGGTGGCTGCACTGCTGGGTGACGCGGGCGCGCAGGTGCTGCTCTTAGACCGCGCTTCCTTTCCGAGCACGACTCTTTCCACGCACTTCTTCCGCGGCGGGCAGGCGGTCTCGGTTTTTCGTCGCCTTGCCGTGCTCGACCGCCTCCTCGCCCTGGGCGCGCCGCCGCTGCGGTGCGAGTACATGTACGTCGACGGTGCCGGGCCGGCGACTGTCGGGCCGCCCCAAGATCCGGGCGATGTGGGCTATTCCCTCTCGGTCAGACGGGAGGCATTGGATGAGGTGCTCGTCCGCCGCGCGGCAGCGTGCCCGACTGTGGAGCTGGCGGAGCGAACGCGGCTCGTCGATCTGCTGTGGTACGACGGCCGCGTCGTCGGGGGCGTCCTCGACGGACCACGCGGTCGCCGTGTCGTCGGCGCGAGTGTGGTGGTCGGAGCGGACGGGCGGCGGTCGAGGGTCGCGAAGCTCGTCGGCGCCGACGACCGGGAGCGGCACGCAGGTGCGCGAACCCTCTACTACCGCTACGTCCGGGAGTTCGCGTCGCCGGGCAAGGAGATCGGCGCCGAATTTTCGCTCCGAGGCGATGAGATCGCGTACGTCTTCCCGAGCGACGACGGCTTCGCGTGCGTCGCCGTCAGTAGCCCCAAGAGCCTGTTCTCAGAGTTTCGGGCTAACTCCTCGGCAATGCTCGACGCGCGGATCCGGAGGCATCCCCAGATCGCGGAACGGTATGAGGCGGGGCAGCGGGAAGCGACGGTGCTCGGGACGGCGCCGGAGGACAATTACGTCCGAATTCCCTGCGGCGAGGGATGGGCGCTCGTCGGAGACGCTGGCATGCACCAGGACCCCTGGAGCGGCCGTGGCATCGACATGGCTGCCGTGCACGGAGCAATGCTTGCGGACGAGCTGACACCGGTACTTCACGGAGACGCGGACCTGCCCGACGCCCTTGCGCGCTACCACGCGCGCCGCGACGAACACGGGCTCGACCCGTGGCGCGAGACCGTGACGCAAGCCGATGATCTCACGCAACTGACGGCGCCGGACGAGCCGGACGAGTCCGAGCCCGCGCCACCTGCACACCCATAGCGGCCGCCCCAAGATACTGATCGCTGCGGTGCGCCAGCGTGCTTACGCCTGATCGAGCATGAGTGGGCCCGACGAAGCCCGTCCAGCCCGAGGACGCGACTCATGCTCCGAGCGTAACGACGCGAGCGTCTGACGACGTTACCCTCGGCGGGGTGAGCGAGCGCCCTCCGGCTACCGAGCCGATTCGGATCGCGGAGCGACTGGCCCGATCGCTCGGCGAGCGCGGCGCCCGGGCGGTGGCGCTTGTCGGGAGCCAAGCTACGGGCCGCGCCACGGCCGAGTCGGACCTGGACCTGGCGGTCATCGGCGATGGCCCGCACTATCGGCTGGAGCTGCACGACGGAGTTCTTGTCTCACTCGGGTGGGCACCGGCGGAGGAGCAGCATCGAAGGCTCTACGACCCCGCCTACTTGGGGACGCATGTGCCGGGGTGGCAGCAGACGGTCCTTCTCCACGATCCCGACGGTGTCGCCGCGGCGATCAACCAGGAGGCGCTCGCTTGGCGGTGGGAACTCGTCGCCGATCGCTGCGATGAGTGGGTCGCTGAGAGCCTAACCGGACACGCCGAGGAGGTGCAGAAGCTCAGGACCAGCCTGCGCCGGGGCGAGTGGGCGACAGCGGCTGTTCAGCGATCAGTTCTCGCACTTCGCCTCGCGTCAATTCTCGCTATCCACCACCGCATCCTCTATCGCAGCGAAAACCGCCTCTGGAACCGCGTGGCCGGCGAGGTGGGTACGGCGTGGGCCGATGCGCAGGCCGCCGCGCTTGGGATCGGCGGCGAGAACCTTGAAGCGAGCTGCAGAGCCGCCCTTCGGCTCTTTGGCCTCGCCGTTGACGAGGTGCGTCCGCTTCTCGATGAGCGCCAGCTTGTTGTGGTCGAGCACGTGTTGCGGCAAGCGGAGTCGTGAGCAACCTGCCCTCACCCCGGTGGGTTCGGCAGGAGACCCGTCACAGACGCTCTCGCATCCAACAAACCTCAGCCGGGCAAGTGCCTATGCGCTACCCGGCGGGATCGCCTCAAGCCCTGGCGACCGACTTCCCCTGCGTTCTCCCGGTGACAGTTCAGTGACAGCCCGGTGACAGTACTTGCGGGGGCTGTGAGTTTTCGGGTCGTTTTTGCGCATTGGTCTTATGGGGGCGTGAAGCGGCGTGTGCCTATCACGGTCCTGGGAGGACCTTTGTTTGGTGGATGCGACAGGTGAACACGCGCGGAGGTCGGGTCGGCGCCGATGGGAAGAGCAGCTCGCACCGCGCCGGTCCGCATCGGCTCGCGCCGCGCCTTCGAGGAGGGGCGAGACCGAACACCTTGTGATTGCAGGCACTCCATTCGACTGGTGCATGTGCAGCAGGGCGTGCGGCAGCGGCCTGGCCTGACCCCAACGGCCGGCCAAAATGGCGTTTCTAGACGGATGCTCGCTGTCGTGATGTCTGCGCGGTTCGCCCGGGTGCTGTGCCTATTCCCGCGCGGGAGGGGCCTTTCTTTATGAGGGGCCTCGTCGATGCAGGTTGGGTGTTCGGAAGTTGCCCCTGAAAGCGCATTGGATTGAGGAGTTGGTGAAGTCTGTGAGAGAGGCGGTGGGCCTTGCGCATCTGGTCGATGGGTGGGCTGTGAGCGCAGTGTCCGATCCTGCAGATTGCGGGTTCGGGGCCGTGGGCGTTTTAGGCGGCGTTTGCGGTGGCGCTTTCGCCGTCGTTTTCGGCAGCGCGCGCGATCGGCCGGAGCTATCCGCATCTCGGGATGGCATGCGCCGTTGGCCCGTGTCCGGGATCCCGACAAAGAGGGGCCACAGCACTGGTTGATTCGGATCGCAGCCGCGTTCTGCGCTCGCGCGCGGTGCGCGTGAGCGCCGAGCGCGTGTTCGAGCTGGCACGTCACCTGACCGAGCGCGACCGCGAGATCGCGCTCGCGCTGTACGAGCACCAGCTGCTCACGACCGACCAGCTGAGCCTGCTCTTCTTCAGCTCCAAACGCAGAGCGCAGAACCGGCTGCGCTTCCTCTATGACGAACGCGTCCTCGACCGCTTCTACCCCTCACGCCCGTACGGGCTCGGCAAGCCGCAGGCGCACTGGCTCTTGGACGAGGCAGGGGCGATCCTCGTCGCCGCATCGCTGAACCTCGAGCGCAAACAGCTCGGCTGGCAAAGGCGCGACGACTGGGCCTCGTATCCGCAGCTCCTCCACCGCCTCGAGGTGAACCACTTCGTAATCGACCTGATCGCGGCGACGCTCAAGGATGAGTCGCTGGGCGTGAGCGAGTGGTGGGGCAGCCGCCGCGCCGCCGCGCGGCTGAGCGATCGGGATCGTTACTCGCGACCGATCCCCGACAGCGGCTTCGTCCTCGAGACGGCGCGCGGGCCGATCGAGTGCTACCTGGAGTGGGACCGCGGCACCGAAACGCTCGCCCGCCTCGGCGAGAAGGTGAGGCTGTACCGCCACGCCGAGGTCCACTCGCCGGGCGAGCGCGGACCGGTGAACGTGCTCTTCGTCGTCCCCACCGAACGGCGGCTGCGCGCGCTCGCCGACGCTCTCGAAGCCGACGACGAACGCCGGCGCAAAGCACGCGAAGACTGGTTCACACCCACGTGGCCGTTCGCCGTGGCACTGCGGCCGGAGCTCGCGGCGGGCGGCCCGCTCGCTCCCGTCTGGCGTTCGCTCGCCGATCCAGTCCGCCGCGCCCGGCTCTCCGAACTGACGACGCGAACCGAGCTGGCGCCGATTGAGCTGTCGCGCTGTCTCGGCCGCCGCTGGCGCAAAGACCAGCCGGACTTCTGGCAGGCGCTCTCACCGCTCGGCGTCCCCACGGCCTCAGCGCCTGCCCCGGCCGCCGCAGCCGAATCCGAGCCGGAAGCGGTAGGTATCGAGTTGGCGCCGCCGACGCCGATCGAGCGGATGCGCGAGCAGCTCCTCGCCGAGGCGCGCCGCGACATCGACGTCGCCTCCGGGCGTAGCGGAGGTGGGCAGTGAGCGAGCGTGGCCGCCGTAGCGCTTCTCGGCCGACGGCCCGCAGGGAGTCGGCCACGGGGGCACCGGCGGGCCGAGGTGGCCGCGACGTCGGCACACACGGGCAGACGCTGGCGCTGGTGGGCAAGCGGCGGCCGCGGGTGCGGCTGTTGCCGCCCCAACTCGTGCCCGCAAGTGAAGAGCGGCAGCAGGCGGCGCTATCTGCGCTGCGCTTCCTGTACCGGGATTTCCTCGAGGGGGGCGGACTTGACTCCCTGCATGATCGACGGTCTCATGCAGCGCCCAGCCAGCAGGAAAGGAAGGCCGCATGAGGATCGCCACCTACACCCGGATTTCAACCGACGAGGAGCACCAGCCCTATTCGCTGGAGGCGCAGGCGCACCGCTTGGCCGCCTACGTGCAGAGCCAGGAGGGCTGGCGGTTGGTGCGCCGTTTCAGCGACCAGACGAGCGGCGCCACCTTGGACCGGCCCGGATTGCAGCGCGCCTTGCGCGAAGCGCAGGCGAAGCGCTTCGATCTGTTGCTTGTCTACCGCGTCGACCGTCTGAGCCGCTCCGTGCGCGGCCTGGCGCAAGTGCTCGAGCAGCTCGACCAGGCAGGGGTGCTGTTTCGCAGCGCCAGCGAGCCGTTCGATACCTCGAGCTCGGCCGGGCGGATGATGGTGCAGATGCTCGGTGTCTTTGCCGAGTTCGAGCGGGCGACGATCGTCGAGCGCGTGATCGCCGGCATGGAACGCAAGGCCGCCCGCGGCGAGTGGACCGGCGGCTCGCTACCGTTCGGCTACCGCCTCGACTCAGAACGCCGCCACCTCGAACCCGACGCAATCGAGGCGCCACTCGTGCGCGAGATCTTCGAACGCTACGCGCAACGGCTGGAAGGGTCGGCCACGCTCGCGAACTGGCTCTCCGAGCGCGGCTACCGGACGAAGAACGACAAACCGTTCAACCCACAGGCGGTGCTGACGATCCTGCGCAACCGCGCCTACCTGGGCGAGATCAACTTCCGCGCCGAAAGCTACCCCGCACCGCACGAACCGCTCATCGAAGCGGAGCTGTTCGCGCGCGCGCAGACCATCCTGCGCGAGCGAGGCGAGGATGCCTCGCTGCGGCGCTCGAACAGCTCCGACTACCTGCTCACCGGCCTGCTCAAGTGCGCGCGCTGTGGCAAGCGTTACATCGGCGCCTGCGCGCACGGAAACGGCGGTCGCTACCGCTACTACGTCTGCTTCTCACGCCAGCGCTACGGCAAGAAGACCTGCGAGGCCGACTCACTCCCCGCTGACGAGCTCGAGCAGGCAGTGCTCGAGCAGCTCCAATCGCTGCTCGAACAAGAACCGCTCGTCCGCCAGGCAATCCAAGATGCCTTCGCCGAGCTCGACGCCGCGCGGCCGAAGCGAGAGGCCGAGCTGAAACGCGTCGAAGGGGAGCTGCGCAAACTGCACGAGACGCTCGACCGCTACTTCCACGCCTTCGAGCGAAAAACGATGCCCGAGCAGGTCTGCGGCCGCCGGATCAGTGAGCTGACGCAGAAGCTCGGCCAGCTCGAAGCGCGGCGCGAAGAACTCTCACTGGACGACGAAGGCCCACAACCGCTCTCCGACGATGACCTCGCTGCCCTGCAGGCGCACGTACGGCAAGTAATCGAAACGGGCGACCCGCGTCAGCAGAAAGCACTCCTGCAAGCACTCGTCGACGAGATCAGGGTCGTCGGCCGCGCCGAGATCTACCCGTTCTTCTCCTTGCCCGCGGTTCGACCACCGTACGGGTCAGTGCCCCCGACAAGAATCGAACTTGTGCACGCGGTTTAGGAAACCGCTGCTCTTCCACTGAGCTACGGGGGCGCGCTCCAAAGGGTAGCGCCGCCTTGCGGATGATTCACTCCGCGTATGGCGCGCTGCGCAGTCGTCACGGGAGCGGGAAGCGGGATCGGTGCCGCGGTCGCCGTCACTCTCGCCGAACAAGGCTTCAGCGTCGTGCTCGTCGGGCGGCGCGAGGCGCCGCTCGAGGCGGTCCGGCAGGAGCTGAAGACGGATGCGCTCGTCGCGCCCGCCGACGTGGGTGACGACAAGCAGGCGGCGGCCGCCTTGGCCGCTGCGGTCGAACGCTTCGGCGGGATCGACGTGCTCGTCAACAACGCCGGCCGCGGCGAGTCCGGGCCCATGGCGGACGAGACGCTCGAGAGCTGGGAGGAGACCCTGCGCGTGAACCTGACCAGCGCGTTCCTGATGAGCAAGCACGCCCTGCCGCACCTGCTCGAGCGCCGCGGCTCCATCGTCAATGTGTCGTCGATCAACGGCCTCGTCGCCGGGCCCGGGTGGACGTCGTACTGCGTCTCGAAGGCGGCCCTGATCATGCTCACGCGCTGTCTCGCGGTCGACTACGGGCGCAAGGGCCTGCGCGCGAACGCCGTCTGCCCCGGCTGGGTGCGCACGCCGATGGGCGACGCGGACATGGATGCGGCCGCCGCACGCCACGGCGTCGACCGCGAAGCGGCGTACGAGCTCGCACACCGAGACCACCCTCTCGGGCGGCCCGCTGAGCCCGAGGAGGTGGCGGCAGTGGTGGGGTTCCTGGTCTCGCCCGGGGCGAGCTACGTCACCGGCACGACGATCGTCGTCGACGGCGGCACGACCGCGGTCGACCCGAGCGCCACGGCCCTCTAGGAGGGCCGCATCCCGAGCTTCAGGCTGACCGTGTGCTCGGTGCCGCCGCGCTTGTAGGTCAGCGTGACCTTGTCGCCGGGCTTGTGGCTGTCGATCGCGCGGGTCAGGTCGTCGCCGCTCGCAATGCTCGTGCCGTTCACGGCGGTGACGATGTCGCCCTGCTTCAGGCCTGCTCCCGCCGCGGGGGTCGAGGAGCGGACGCCGGCGATCCGGGCGTTCGTGGCCGACGAGTCGATCGAGACGCCGAGGTAGGCGTGCTCGGCCTTGCCCGTCGAGATCAGCTGGCCGGCGACCGTGCGCACGGTGTTCGAGGGGATCGAGAAGCCGACTCCCTCGTTGCCGCCCGAGTCGCTCTTGATCTGCGCGTTGACGCCGATCACCTCGCCCTGCGAGTTCAGGAGCGGGCCGCCGGAGTTGCCGTGGTTGATCGCGGCGTCTGTCTGGATCGAGTCGTTGATCGTGAAGTTGTTCAGCGCCTGGATCGAGCGGTGGAGCGCGCTCACGATGCCGCTCGTGACCGTCTCCTCGAGACCGAAGGGGCTGCCGATCGCGACGACGCCGTCACCGACCTGCATGTTGGCCGAGTCGCCGACGGTCAGCGGGCTGAGCTCCGAGGAGGGCGCGTTCACCTTGATCACTGCGAGATCGGTGGAGAGATCGGTGCCGACGACCTTGGCCGTGTAGGTCTTGCCGTTCCAGAAGCGCACCTTGATCGAGGTCGCACCGTCGACGACGTGGTCGTTCGTGACGATGTGGCCGCTCGAGTCGTAGACCCAGCCGGAGCCCTGCGCCTGCTGGGCGCTTCCGCCTCCGCCGCCGAAGGGCGTCGAGGTGGCGCCCTCCGTGACCGTGATCTCGACGACTCCCTTGTAGGTCCGGCGGTAGATCTGGTTGACCGAGAGCGGAGCCGTCGAGCTCGCGATCGGCTCGGCGCGATTGACCGTCACCTGCTTGACGACGGTGTCGTTGCCGGAGAGCATCGCGTACGCGACTGCTCCGCCGCCCGCGCCGAGGCAGGCTGCTGCGAGGAGAGACGCAACGAGGGTTTGGCGCGGGCGGCGGAGCATGGGGACGGTTCCTTTCAGTCGCTTGGCTATCTGCAGTAGAGCAGTAGCGCCTAAGACGCGGCTGAGATGGCGCTAAGAACTCGCTAAGAAAAAGAGAGGCCCCGCCGGAGCGGAGCCTCTCTCACACACAAGGGGTTTGGGGGATCCCTTGATCGATGACACTGGGGATCAGACATCCTGCGCCTAAGAGCGACGTGAAGATCGCCTAAGAACTTCCTAAGACGACCGTCGTTGCAGGTCTTTTCTCACGCGCCTCTCAGCATTCGGCGCAAGAATGAGCCCGTGAAGATCCTGATCGTCGACGATGAACGGGCCGTGCGGGAGTCGCTGCGGCGGGCGCTCGAGCTCGAGGGCTACGAGATCGAGCTCGCCGAGGACGGCGCGCAGGCGCTCGAGCGCCTTGAGGCCGAGCCTGAGCCGGACGCGATGGTGCTCGACGTGCTGATGCCGCGCATGGACGGGCTCGAGGTCTCGCGCACGCTGCGCCGCAGCGGGAGCAAGCTGCCGATCCTGATGCTGACCGCGCGGACGCAGGTCGAGGACCGCGTCGAGGGGCTCGACGCCGGCGCGGACGACTACCTGACGAAGCCGTTCGCGCTGGAGGAGTTACTCGCGCGCGTGCGCGCGTTGCTCAGACGCACGACCGAGGGCTCCGGTGAGACGCTGCGCTTCGCGGACATCGAGCTCGACCCGGGCACGCGCGAGGTCCGTCGAGGCGACGAGCGGATCGACCTGACTCGGACGGAGTTCTCGCTGCTCGAGCTGTTCCTGCTCAACCCGCGCCAGGTGCTGACGCGCTCGCTGATCTTCGAGCGCGTCTGGGGCTACGACTTCGGCTTCGCGTCGAACTCGCTCGACGTCTACATCGGCTACCTCCGGCGCAAGACCGAAGCCGAAGGCAAGTCGCGGCTGATCCACACGGTTCGCGGCGTCGGCTACGCGCTGAGAGAAGAATGAGCTTCCGCACCCGGCTGGCGCTCGTGGCCGCGGCTGCGGTGGGTCTTGCCGTTGTAGTCGCCTCGGTCGTCGTTTTCGTCGTCGTTCACAACGAGCTCCTTGGCGAGGTCGACCGCGCGTTGGCGACCCGCGGGAACGAGATCATCAAGGGGCCTCAGCCGATTATCGAGGGGGGCTTCCTCGACATCCACGGGCCGCCAGCGGGCGTCCAGCGAGATTTCGTGCAGGCGGTCCCGGTCAGCGGCCCGCCGTACCCCCAGCCCGACGCTGGCTTTGTGCTACCGGCCAGCCACGAGGACCGCGAGGCCGCGCACGGTGGACACGGCGTCTATTTCAGCGAGAAGCGCTACAAGGACACGCAGTACCGCGTCCTGACCATTTCGGCCTCTCCATGGGCACTGCAGATCGCGCGGCCGCTCACCGAGGTGAACCGCACGCTGCACCGGATTACGCTCTTCCTGATCCTGATCGCGGCGGGGGGGATCGGCGTCGCGGCGGCGCTCGGTTTGCTGGTCTCACGCGCGGCTCTGTCGCCAGTGCGGCGGCTGACCGAGACCACGGAGGCAGTGACCGAGACGCGCGACCTCTCGCAGCGGATCGACCTGACCGGCAAGGACGAGCTCGGCCGCCTGGCGACGAGCTTCAACACGATGCTCGGCGCGCTCGAGGACTCGAGCCGCGCGCAGCGGCAGCTCGTCGCCGACGCCTCGCACGAGCTGCGCACGCCGCTCACGAGCCTGCGGACAAACATCGAGGTCCTCGCGCGCGCGAACGAGCTCAAGCCGGAGGACCGCGAGCGCCTGCTCGAGGACGTGGTCGAGCAGATCCAGGAGATGACCGCGCTGATCGGGGAGCTGATCGAGCTCGCGCGCGAGGCCAGGCCGGACGCGGTCGTCGAGCCTGCCCAGGACGTCCGCCTCGACCTGCTGGCCGCCGACGCGGTCGAGCGCGCGCGGCGGAACCGCCCGAACGTCGAGTTCACCACCGACCTCCAGGAGTCGCTCGTCCACGGCGCCCCTTCGACCCTCGAGCGCGCAGTCGCGAACCTGCTCGACAACGCCGCCAAGTGGAGCCCGCCGGGTGAGCCCGTAGAGGTGGCCGTCCGCGACGGGGAAGTCGCTGTGCGCGACCACGGGCCCGGGATCGCCGAGGAGGACCTGCCCTATGTCTTCGACCGCTTCTATCGCTCGCGCGCGGCGCGCGGCATGCCGGGCTCCGGACTGGGGCTCGCGATCGTGAAGCAGGTGGCGGAGTCCCACGGCGGCTCGGTCGTCGCCGAGCAGCCCGCCGAGGGCGGGACGCTGATGCGGCTCCGGCTGAACGGCAGCGCGACCTCTTAGACACTTCTCACGGCGTTCTCACGTCCCTCTCAGGACCGGGTGGTTCTCTGTGATCACCAACCCCGAGCCAGGAGGCCCGACATGAGAATGCTGACGGACAAGACCCTTCCCGAGCCGCGAATGCCGTTCGCGAGCACCGTTCCTCCGACCCCCGCCGAGGAGCGCGCAGGCGACGGGCGCTGGGAGCGGCGCGGCCTGCTCGGCCGCCTCGTCCGCCGGGGCTAGGCATCGTGGCCGAGGCCACGTCCAGGATCGCGGAAGCTCGGCGTCGCGCGTCGGACGTGAAGCACGCATCGGTCACGTTCGCGGCGGCGGGCTTCATCGCGATCGCGCTGCTTGCACGCCTGAGCCACCCGGGCCACGCGAGCTCTGCCTCGCAGGGCTCGACCGCGTCCGTCCAGCCGACCCGGTCAACCCAGAGCGACGACGACAGTCCCAGCCTCCAGTCGGGCTCGATCGCTCCCAGCAGCGGTTCGACCGGCAGCGCCCAGACGAGCGTGTCCTGACGTGCTCGTCGCCGCCAACGCGACGTGGTACGCGGCCCGGGCCGGCGGCATGGTCGCGTACCTGCTGCTCAGCGCCTCGGTCATCGTCGGCCTGCTGCTCTCCGGCCGCGCGAAGCTGAAGCACTGGCCGCGCTTCGCGCTCGAGGAGGTGCACCGTTTCCTCGGGATCCTCACCGGGGTCTTCATCGTCCTTCACGGCGGCGCGCTCTTGCTCGACACCTTCTTGCCGTTCTCGCTCGGGCAGCTGCTCGTCCCGGGAACGGCGTCGTACCGCCCGCTGTGGGTCGCGCTCGGCGTGGTCGCGGCGGAGCTGCTCGCGGCGCTCGCAGTGACCAACCACTACCGCAAGCGGCTGCCGCACTCGTGGTGGCGCCGCGCGCACATGCTCAACTTCGCGGTCTGGGGCCTGGCGCTCGCGCACGGCCTGACCGCCGGGACCGATGCATCGACGACCTGGGCGCTGATGCTCTACGCGGGCTCGGCCTGGATCGTCGTGGCGTTGCTCGTGCACCGCGTGTCCCTCCACTGGAGTCCAATCCGAACGAGCGAAAGGAGAACGTGATGGCGATGAAACGAAAGGTGATCGCGGGTGCCGCGGTGGCGTTGGCCGTCGGCGGGACCGGAGCCGGGATCGCGGCGACGAAGCTCGTGAACCAGTCGCCGAGCGCCGAGAGCAAGGCGGTCGTGAACGACGCCGCCAAGAGCCTCGGCATCGAGCCGAACAAGCTCAGCGCGGCGCTCAAGAAGGCGATGGAGGACCGCGTCGACGCCGCCGTGGCGGCCGGCCGGCTGACGAAGGCACAGGGCGACGAGCTGAAGCAGCGGATCGCGGCGGACGACTTCCCGCTCTTCGGAGGTCCCGGCTTCGGCCCCGGACGGGGCGGCCTGCACGAGCTCTCGCACGGCCTCGGCGCCGCCGCGACCTACCTCGGGCTCACCCCTGCGCAGCTCCAGAGCCGCGTAAGCTCGGGCAAGACCCTCGCCGAGATCGCGAAGGCGCAGGGTAAGACCGTCGACGGTCTGAAGGCGGTCCTGCGCAAGGGCGAGCAGCAGGAGCTCGACGCCGCGGTCAAGGCCGGCCGCCTCACGAAAGCCGCCGAGCAGCGGGTCCTGAAGGACCTCGACCAGCGGCTCGACGCCCTCGTCAACGGCACGTTGCGAGAGCGGTTCCGCGACCACCGAGACTTCCGTGGCGGCTTCGACCGCCAAGCGCCGCCACCCACCCTCCCCGCGGCCTGACGGAAGCAGCCAAGGCGCACGCGCCCGGTACGCTGGGCGCGTGCGCACCCTGGCCGAGAGCATCGAGCGCTGGCGCGCCCGCGGCGATCGCGTAGCGCTCGCGACGGTCGTCGCCACTCGGCGGTCGGCCCCGCGACCGGTCGGCTCCAAGCTCGCGATCTCGGAGCGCGGGGAGCTGATGGGCTCCGTCTCCGGCGGCTGCGTGGAGAGTGACGTCGCGGTCCAGGCAGCCGAGGTGATCGCCGACGGGACGCCGCGCCTCCTGACCTACGGGATCGCCGACGAGCAGGCGTGGTCGGTCGGCCTCCCGTGTGGCGGTGAGATCGACGTCTTCGTCGAGTCGTTCTTCGGCGAGCTGCCCGATTCCGACGAGCCCGCGGTCGTGCTGACGGTGCTCGAGGGCCCGCGCGCCGGCGCGCGCCGGGTCGTGCCGCCGAGCGAGATCGGGCCCGGGCCGAGCCGCCTGCTGGAGCTCGACGGCGAGCGGGTCTTCGCCGAGGTGCTCGGCCCGCCTCCTCGCCTGGTCGTGATCGGCGGGATCGACACCGCTGAGGAGCTCTGCCGGGCCGCCAAGGCGCTCGGGTGGCGCACTGCCGTCGCCGACCCGAGGGGGGGCCTCGTGTCACGCGAACGGCTGCCGAGCCCGGACGAGCTCGTGGTCGCCTGGCCCGACGAGGCGCTGGAGCAGCTCGCGCCCGACGCGGACACAGCCGTCGTCGTGCTCACGCACGAGGAGCGGCTCGACGTGCCCGCGCTCACCACCGCGCTCGCGAGCGAGGCCTTCTACGTCGGCGCGATTGGCTCGCGGCGAACCCAGGAGAAGCGTCGCGCGCGCCTGCTCGAGGCGGGTGTCGCCGAGGACGATCTCGACCGGCTGGCCGGGCCTGCCGGGCTCGACCTCGGCGCGCACAGCCCGGCCGAGACGGCTGTCTCGATCCTCGCCGAGGTGCTGGCGGTTCGCGCCGGCCGCACGGGCGGGCGCCTGGTGGAGCGCAGCGGCCCGATTCACGCGCAGGCCTGACCTAGCCCGTGATCGCGGTTCTGCTGGCGTGTACTTCGGCCGCGCTCTTCGGAGGCATGGCCGTCGCCGTGCGATTCGGGCTCCGGCGCTGCGACGACGCGGTGCTCGCGACCTTCGCGACGGCGACGGTCGCTCTCGCCGTGACCTCGGCGTTCGGCGTCGTCCACGCGGTCGGTCACGGCCTCGACCTCACGGAGCTCTGGCCGTTCGTGCTCGCCGGTGCGGTCGCACCCGGGCTCTCGCAGCTCCTGTTCACCCACGCGGTGCGCGACGTCGGTGCCGCGAGGACGTCGGTGCTGATGGGGACGGCGCCGCTGTTCGCGGTCGCGATCGCGCTCGTGGCCCTCAACGAGCCGCTGCGCGTGCCGCTGCTCGCGGGCGCGGCTCTGATCGTCGCCGGTGGGATCGCGCTGGCGGGGGAACGGGTGCGGCCCGACGACTTCCGCCGGCTCGGGATGCTGCTCGCCGTCGCCGGGACGCTGATGTTCGCGGTGCGCGACAACCTGCTGCGCTGGCTCGCGGGGAGCACGGGCACCCACGCGCTCGTGACCGCGCCGGTCACGCTTCTCGCGGGGACGACGACGGTCGCGGCCTTCCTGGTTTCGACGCGCGGGGGCGCTTGGGCGCGCGGCTACGGCCGGGCGCTGCGCCTGTTCGCTCCCGCGGGGATCCTCTTCGGGCTCTCCTACGTGGCGCTCTTCGAGGCCTACTACCGCGGGCGCGTGACCGTGGTCGCCCCCCTCGTCGCGACCGAGTCGCTCTGGGGGGTCGTCTTCTCGGCGATCCTGCTGCGCCGCAGCGAGCTGGTCGGGCGGAAGCTCGTGCTCGGTGCGCTGCTGATCGTCGCGGGCGGCGCCTTGATCGGTGCCCGTGCTCCCTCAGGCGATGTACGCCAACTTCCGGCCCGTGATCACGCGGCGCCAGGAACCGCCCTCACCCTTGCCAAGGCAACCAGCCTTGGCTGCGCGCGTGTGCGATCCCTGGCTTGGTGCTCACGACCCCGAACCTCGGCAGCATCACCTGAGGGAGCACAGCGATAATCCGGCCGTGGGCTGGCTGACCGAGCTCGTCGAGGAACGGGGCGCCGAGGCCCTCGACCTCCACGCGCAGACGATCAACCCGCAGTTCGTGAAGCTGCTGCGGACGATCGGCTTCGACCGCCGCTGGGCGCGTGCGGAAGGCGCCTACCTGTGGGACGACGAGGGCAACCGCTACCTCGACGTGCTCGGCGGCTTCGGGATGTTCAACGTCGGCCGCAACAACCCGCGCATCCGCGAGGCGCTCGTCGAGGCCCTCGGCCTCGAGCGGCCGGGCTCGGTCCAGCTCGGCGTCGACGCGCTGCCCGCCCTGCTGGCGGAAGAGCTACTGCGCCGCGCTCCCGCGAGCGTCGAGCGCGTGCTCTTCACGAGCTCCGGGACCGAAGCGGTCGAGGCCGCGCTCAAGCTCGGCCGCGCGGCGACCGGTCGCAGCCGCGTCCTCTCGGCCGAGGACGCCTTCCACGGGCTCACGCTCGGCGCGCTCTCGGCGAACACGAGCCCCGAGTTCGCCTCGCGCTTCGGGCCGCTCCTGCCCGGCTTCGAGCAGGTGCCGTGGAACGACCTCGAGGCGTTGGAGCGCCAGCTCGCGCGCGAGGACGTGGCACTCTTCATCGTCGAGCCCGTGCAGGGCAAGGGCGTCAACCTTCCGGACGAGGGCTACCTCCCCGGCGCGCAGGAGCTCTGCCGCCGTTACGGGACCCTGTTCTGCGTCGACGAGGTGCAGACCGGCTTCGGCCGCACTGGGAAGCTCTTCGCGCTCGAGCACTGGGGGCTCGAACCGGATCTGATCACCGTCGCGAAGTCGCTCTCCGGCGGCTACGTCCCCGTCGGCGCGCTGCTGATGAGCGCCGAGGTCTACGACGGCGTCTTCGACTCGCTGCCGAACGCCGTCAGCCACGGCTCGACCTTCGCTCCGAACGACCTCGCCATGGTCGCGGGGCTCGCGACGCTGCGGGAGCTGGACGAGCAGCGTCTCGTCGAGCGCACGGCGCGGCTCGGAAAGCTGCTGCTCGAGCGCACGCGGCCGCTGGTCGAGCGCTCCGTGGTGCGCGACGCGCGCGGCCTCGGCCTGATGTGGGCGATCGAGTTCGAGGAGCCCGAGGGCGGCTCGCGCACGTGGAACCTGCTCGAACGGATCCAGCCCGGCCTCTTCTCGCAGCTCGTGATCGTGCCGCTCTTCCGCGACCACCGGATCCTCAGCCAGGTCGCAGGTCACGGGCTGAACGTGCTGAAGGCGATCCCGCCGCTCGTCGTCACCGAGGACGATCTCGAGTGGTTCGCTTCGGCGCTCGACGAGACGGTCACGCGGGCCGAGAAGATGCCGCGCGCGCTTGTCCGCTTCGCGCTCGGTGCCGCTCGCGCCGGACGACCATCGAGCAAGCGGCTTACGCGCGCGTAGCCCCCGCGGTCCTGATCAGGCTCGGAGGAAGGCGACGATAGCTAGAGCTCGGAAACTTCCGCCTGGCGCTCGTCGATGCAGCCCTGCGCCCAGTGTTCGGCGGCCTCGACCAGGCGACCGCAGAGCATGTCCAGCTCATGGTCGTCGTCCGGTAGCTGCTCGGGCGCGACCTCGATCCGCACCTGGTTTAGCGACGCCTCGCTGTCCTCGGTGATCTCGTGCCGCTCCTCGACGACGATCGCGACCTCGCCGACCTTCGGGAGGAGCGTCTGGGCGAGCTCGTCGATCTCGGCGGCGGTGGCGGCGCGGCCCGCGAAAACGCCGAAGTTGATGCGGACCTCGAGCCCCGGTGGCTCGGCGTCGCGGACACAGAAAGCAAGCTGCGGCTCGACCCTCATCCTCATTGCAATTCGTATTACCGCTCGGTCCCGGCGCTAACCCTCGTGCGGCTCCCACCGGAACGACCGCAATGCCACGATCACGCCCGCGAGCCCCCAGGCGGCGATCACTGCGACGTTCGTGCCCTGCGACCAGATCGCGTGGTCGTGCAGCATCACGTTCCGGATCAGGCGCAGGAAATAGGTCAGCGGCAGCACGTCCGCGACCGCGCGCAGCACCTGCGGGAAGTGGTGCGGCGAGAAGAACGAGCCGGAGATGAACGACATCGGCAGGTAGATCGCGTTCACGACCGCCGAGGCGCCCTCGGCGCTCCGGATCAGCGCGGTCACGCCGATGCCGAGGCCGCAGAACGAGACGGCGCCGAGCAGCAGCGCGAGCACAAGCGAGCCGAGCCGGTCCGGCACCCCGATCCCGAACAGCACCCGGCCGAGCAGGATCAGCCCGGCTACCTCGACGGCGAAGGCCGCGAGGAACGCGGAGAGCACTGCCGCGACGTAGATGGGCGCCGGCAGCGGTGTCGCGCGCAGGCGCTTCAGGATCCCGCTCTCGCGCCGGATCACGAGCACGATCGCGAGCCCCGCGAACGCGATCGAGATCGCGCCGAAGCCGATCATCCCGGCCTCGAGGAATTTCGACCCGCGGACGCCGTCGACGGTGTCGTTCCCGTAGGTGGAACCAAGCAGGACGAAGAAGATCATCGGTAGCAGAAACGTGAAGAACGCGAGCTCTCGGCTGCGCGTGTAGAGGAGCAGCTCGCCCTTCAGCTCGTGGAGGAGGAGCCTCATTCGGCGCTCTCCTCGGTCAGCGAGAGGTAGACCTCTTCGAGGCTCGGTCGGCGGACGACGAGGCCCTCGAGCTCGCGATTGTCGGCGAGTGCCTTGGCGGTGAGCTCGTGCAGGGCTCGGGTCGGCTCGTCGGTCTCGAGCACGACCTCGCGGCCGTTCTCGCGGTAGCGGATCTCCGTCGCGGGCACGGACCCGGTCAGCTCGGCGGGGGTGCCCGAGGCGACGATGCGGCCCTGGGCGAGCACGGCCACGCGGTCGGCGAGCTGCTCGGCCTCGTCGAGGTAGTGCGTGGTCAGGAGGATCGTCTTGCCGAGGCCGCGGAGGCCGCGGATCGTTTCCCAGGCCTGCCGCCGCGCGCGCGGGTCGAAGCCCGTGGTCGGCTCGTCCAGGAAGACGAGCTCCGGATCGCCGATCAGCGCGAGGCCGAGGTCGAGCCGTCGGCGCTGCCCGCCGGAGAGGCGACGTACGCGCTCGTCCCGCTTCTCCTGCAGCCCGACGAGCTCGACGACTTCGTCGACCGGGCGCGGCTCGCGGTAGTAGCCGGCGAACAGGCGCAGCATCTCGGCGGTCGTGAGCGTCTCGTACATCGCCGAGGACTGGAGCACGACGCCGATCCGCTCTCGCCAGTCCCCGCCCGCTCTCGCGGGGTCGGTTCCGAGCACCTCGACCTCGCCGCCGTCGCGCTTGCGGTAGCCCTCGAGGATCTCGACGGTGGTCGTCTTGCCCGCACCGTTGGGGCCGAGCAGGCCGAAGACCTCGCCGCGGCGGACATCGAAGTCGATCCCGCGCACGGCCTCGAGCGCGCCGTAGGACTTGCGCAGGCCGCGGACGGCGATCGCGGTCACGGCAGCTCGATCGTGAGCATCGCGCCGGGCGGGAAGCCCGGCTCGGCACCGCCGGTGAGCGCCGCCGCGATGCGGGAGCAGTCCGGCTGGTGGCCGACGACGACCACCGTCTCGCCCCGCTCCTGGATCGCGGCGCGCACGCCCTCGGGGGTCGCGCCGGGCGCGAGCCGCTCGTCCGGTTCCGGCTCGACCCCGACCGGTCGCGCCAGCTCTTGCGCCGTCTCGCGCGCGCGAAGGAGCGGGCTCGTCAGGACTGCGTCCGGGCGAAAACCGTCGCGGGCGAGCCGCTGCCCGAGCGCGCGGGCAGCCTCGCGTCCCTCCGGCGTGAGCGACCGCAGCTCGTCCGGCTCTCCCGAGGCAGCTTCGGCGTGGCGCACGATGACCAGCTGCACGGCGCGGAGCATAGTCTCCGCCCGTGCGCACGTTCCGCTACGTCGTCGCCGATGTCTTCACGGATACGCCGCTGGCCGGGAACCAGCTCGCGGTCTTCACCGACGCGCGCGGCCTCTCGGACGAGGAGATGCAGCAGCTCGCGCGTGAGACGAACTTCAGCGAGACCGTCTTCGTGCTCAAGCCCGAGGGCGACGGGCACGCCCGGATGCGGATCTTCACGCCGACGGCCGAGGTGCCGTTCGCGGGTCACCCGACGCTCGGCACGGCGTTCGTCCTGGCGGGGCCGCTGCAGTCCATGGAGATCCGGCTCGAAACGCTGTCCGGTGTCGTGCCGGTGATGCTCGAGCGCGAGCGCGACCGGATCGTCTTCGGGCGGATGCGCCAGCCGCTGCCCACGTGGTCGCTGTACGAGCACGAGGCCGCGCTGCTTGCGGGGCTCGGCCTCGAGCGCTCCGAGCTGCCGGTCGAGCTGTACGACAACGGCATGCACCACGTCTACGTCGCGCTCGCCTCGGAGGACGAGGTGGCCGCGTTGACGCCTGACCTTTCCGCGCTACGCGATGCGCCGGCCGTGCTCGGCATCAACTGCTTCGCGGGCTCGGGGACGCGCTGGAAGACGCGGATGTTCTCCCCGAGCGGCGGTTTCATGGAGGACCCTGCGACGGGCTCCGCCGCGGGGCCGCTGGCCGTGCACCTCGCACGGCACGGGCGGATCGGCTTCGGCGAGGAGATCGAGATCTCGCAGGGCGTGGAGGTCGGCCGACCGTCAACGCTCTATGCGCGAGCGGACGGCTCGCCCGAGCAGCTCGAGCAGGTCGAGGTCGGCGGCAGCGCCGTCCTGGTCGCGCGCGGCGAGTTCAGGCTTCCCTGAGCTCGAGCGCCTCGATCTCGGGCAGCTCGGGCGCCAGGGCTTGCCAGAAGACGCCGCCGTTCGTCGAGAGGTAGAGCCGGTTGCGCGCCGCATACACGACGTAGTCGGGATCGTCCGCCGCGATCGCGATCGCGCGGCCCGGTGGCAGGCCGCCGCCGGCCTCGCGCCACGTGCGGCCGGCGTCGTTCGAGACCGCGAGCGGCGGGCGGCGGTCGACGACCGCGATCACGGTCGAGCCCACGGCCGCAGCGGCCACGACCAGGGGCAGCGCGAGGGAGACCGGATCGGGCTCGACCACGGCATCCGCTGCTCCGAGCACCTCCTCCTCGTCGAGGTCGACGTCGAAGACGCCGTCAACGGTCGAGACGAGCGCCCTCACTGCAGCCGGAGCCCGAGCAGGCCGGCGACGAGCGCGGTCGCGCGGCGCGCGGCGGGGACGGGTGCGTGGCCGGTCGCGCGCGAGACGAGGTACGCCGCCGTGAAGGCGTCGCCCGCTCCGGTCGGGTCGATCGCGCCGCCCACCGGCCACGCGACCAGGCGCTCGAGCCGTCCGTCGGCCAGCACGAGCGATCCTTCCGAGCCAAGCGTGACCACGACTTCTGCCACCCCGAGCGAGCGCAGCGCGTCCTCGTCCGGCTCGCCGACCAGCACGCGCGCTTCCTCATCGGCGAGCTTCAGCACCGAGATGTGCCGCAGCACCTCAGGGTCGTAGTCGGCGTCGAGGGCCAGCGGCCCGGTCCGGGCGGGCCGCACCAGCCCCTGGCCATCGAAGCAGACGCGGCGTTCCCGCGCGAGCGCCGCCAGCGTCTCGGCCGGGAAATCGGAGCGAGCCAGCGCGCCGACCTGAACCCAGTCAGCCCGCTCGAGCCCTCGCAAATCGGCAGGCTGCCAGGCCGGGCCGAGCGCTTCGACCACCATCTCACGCCGGTCGCCGTCGTACCGGAACGAGAACGCAGCCGTCGAGTCGCCCGCGCGCCAGAGCACGGGCACGCCGAGCCGAACGAGCGGAGGCACGAGCAGGCGCCGGTCGGCTTCCGCGCACTTGGCCGCGACGAGCGCGGGCCGGCCGAGCACGCGCAGGGCGCGGGCCGCGTGGAACGGCGCGCCTCCTGGCCGCGGCTCCCCGCCGTCAACGAGGTCGCGCGAGAGGTTCCCGACGACTGCGAGCGGCCGCACGGCGCGAATCTACCCAGGCTGCGAGCATCGTCAGCCCGAACGCGACCGCGAAGCTCGGGAGGGACGCCGTCAGCCGTGCGTGTCCGGGGCCCAGGTGCTCGACGACGCCGGTCCACCAGGAGGGGCCGACCGGCGAGAGCCACTGGTAGAGCGCGAAGCCCGCCACCCACGCCGCGAGCCGCTCCCAGCGCACGGCCGGCGCGCCGAAGACGTCGTGGGCCGCGTAGTGGGCGCCGCGCGCGAGCCAGTCGGCGAGCAACACGCCGAAGAGCGGCACGAACACCGAGCCGAGCAGGAACAGGAACGTGAGGTAGTTGCCGAGGTCGATCGCGATCGCACCGCCCGTCGCCGTGGCCGCGACGAGTACGATCAGCACCCGCTGCGAGGCGCGCGGGAGCACGTTCTGCAGCGAGACCGCGGTCGAGTAGACGTCCGCGAACGCCTCGTCGCTCTCGTCGACGGTCAGCATCAGCAGCGCGACGACCGCAAGTGCGCTGCCGCCCGCGACTGCGCTCGGGATCTGCGCCGGGTCGCTCAGCCCGCGCGCGAGCACGAGCACCGCGCCGAGCGCGAAGGCCCAGAGCGTCGGCAGCAGGTAGCCGATTCCCGCGCCGACGAACGCGCTGCGCCGGTCGCGCGCGAAGCGTGTGTAGTCGGCGGCGAGCGGCGTCCAGGAGATCACGCTCGCGACCACGAGGTCGATCCCCTGGCCGAGCGAGAGCCCGCCGGTGCCGTGCGTGTGCCAGAGCGCGTGCAGGTTCGCCTTGTCGATCGCCCACCAGGTCAGGTAGGCGATCGAGGCCGCGACCGCCCAGATCGCGAACTTCCGCACGTAGCGACGGACGAAGCCGACCGGGCCGAGCAGGCCGAGGCCGAGCGAGACCGCGCCGAAGAGGAGCGCCCAGAGCCACCGGTCGCGGAAGCCGAAGACCCGCTCGGAGAGCGCCGCCGCGGCGGTCGAGATGATGATCAGTTCGAAGGTCGACCAGCCGAGGTTCTGGGCCACGTTCAGCACCGTCGGCGCGTAGGAGCCGCGGCGGCCGAGCGGCGCGCGCAGCAGCACCATCCCCGGCACACGCGCGTCGGCCCCAATCGCGCCGGCGAGGCCCAGGAGCAGGTTCCCGGCGAGCGCCCCGATCAGAATCGCGAGCAGTGCTTGCTTGAACGACAGCATCGGGACGAGGCCGGCCGCGGCGACGATCACGAGCAGGCTGACCGAGAGATTCCCCCACAGCAGCGTCAGGTCGAGCAGGCCCAGCACCCGCAGGCGCTCCGGGACCGGCTCGATCCCCCACGCAGGAGTTCGCTCGTCCATCTGCTCCCTTCGCTGGTGCTAGCCAGATCAGGTTCGACGGGTGTGATCTCAGCCGCTTGCCGCGGCACCCCGGATCCGGCACTGTACCGGCCGCATGGAACGCAGACGCAGGCGCGCGCAGCTCACGCCGCTGAGCGGCGAGCTCAAGGCGGAGGCCGAGTGGGCTCCGGCCGACCCGGTCGCCGAGCAGCGGCGGCAGGAGAGGCCGAGGCGGCGGCGCCGGAAGCGGCAGCCGCCGGCGACGCGCCGCGCGCTGATCCTCTTCGGGCTGCGGCGGCTCGCGCTGATCCTGCTCTTCTCGGGCGGCAGCGTCGCCCTCGTGGCCGCGCTGATCGTCTGGCGCGGCAGCTCGCACCCGGCACAGGTCTTCCTGCTTGCCTACTACTTCGCCGGCGCGGCGATCGGCGCGGTCGCCGTGCTCGGCGGCACCGGCATGAACACCCACTGGTACTGGCAAGAGCGGGCCGACCGCGAGCAGACGTTCAACATGTCCTTTGCGTATGCGCTGATCGGCGGCGTCCTGTTCGCCTTCGGCCTGGCGCTCGACTCCCTGCTCTAGCTCTTGACCGGCGCAGTGAACGCGGCGACTGCGCCGAGCCCGACGAAGAGCGAGCCCGAGACGTAGCGTTGGAAGATCGGGAAGCGCCGGATGCGGCGGAGCCGCTCGCCAAGCGTCCCCGCGACGAGCGCCCAGACGCAGTCGCTGAGGAAGCCGAGCGCGGCGAAGAGCAGGCCGAGCGCGAGGATCTGCAGCCAGGCTGCGCCGCGGGCTGGATCGACGAACTGCGGCAGGAAGGCGAGGAAGAAGAGTGCGGTCTTCGGGTTGAGCACGTTCACGACGATCCCCTGCCGGTAGAGCCGTCCCAGGTCGCGCGTGCGATCGAGCTCGGGCGGCGCCTCGCGCTCCCAGCCCGCGAGCCGGCGGATCCCGACGATGATCAGGTACGCGGCGCCCAGGTACTTGACGACGTCGAAGGCGAGTGCGGAGGAGGCGAGGAGCGCCGAGAGCCCGACGGTGGCCGCGGCGATGTGGACGAGCGTCCCGGTCGTGATTCCCGCGACCGACACGATCCCGGCGCGCCGCCCGTGCGAGACGCTTTGGGTGACGATGTAGAGCACCGAAGGCCCCGGCACGACGAGCAACAACAGCGCGGCGCCGACGAACAACGCGAGCCGGGACGGATCGGGCATGCCGGCGAAGATACCGTTCCACCGTGGCCGGGACGATCATCGCGATGGGCGGGCTCTCGTGGGACGAGATCGAGCGCCGCCGGCTGGAGGACTACTTCCTCGGCTTCGCGAAGCGCGAGCGGCCGCGCGTGCTGTTCGTGCCCACGGCCGTCGGGGATGCCGCCGAACCGACGCTGAACATCGTCTCGCAGCTCACCGACCGCACTCAGGTCTCGCACCTGCCGTTCTTCCCGTGGCCGCGGCCGGACCTGCGCGGGCTCGTGCTCGACCAGGACGTGATCTACGTCTCCGGCGGGAACACGGCGAACGCGCTCGCGATCTGGCGGGTGCACGGCTTCGACCGGATCCTGCGCGAGGCCTGGGAGGCCGGCGTCGTCCTCACCGGCTGGAGCGCGGGGATGATCTGCTGGTTCGAGGCCGGCGTCACCGACTCGTTCGGGCCGCAGCTCGAGGGGATGCGCGACGGGCTCGGCTTCCTTCCCGGGAGCGCGTGCCCGCACTACGACGGCGAGGGCGAGCGGCGGCCGGTGTACACGCGCCTTGTCCGCGAAGGGTTTCCCCCGGGCCTCGCCGCCGACGACTGCGTCGCGCTGCGCTTCGACGGCACCGAGCTGGCAGAGGTCGTCAGCGCCCGTGACGGCGCCGGGGCCTACCGCGTCTCGCCCGATGGAGAAGAGCCGATCGAGGCGCGTCCGCTGTTCAGCGGGCCTTGAACCGCGCCGCCTCCTCGGAGCCGCCCGTCGCATCCCCCGCGCTGTAGGAGTGCGCGCCGGCGCCGGCGAGCCGGCCGGCGTCGACGATCAGGTACTCCTCCCGGATCGGGCGCCCGTCGAACCAGCACTCGAGGATCTCGCGGACCCCGGCCGCGTAGCGGGCCTGGGCAGACAGGCTCGAGCCGGAGATGTGAGGCGTCATCCCGTGGTGAGGCATCGTCCGCCACGGGTGATCGGCGGGCGCCGGCTGGGGGAACCACACGTCACCGGCGTACGCGGCGAGGTGCCCGGACTCGCAGGCGGCCGCAACCGCGTCGCGATCGCAGATCTTGCCACGAGCCGTGTTGACGAGATAGGCGCCGCGCTTCATCCGGCCGATCAGCTCAGCATCGAACAGATGCTCGGTCTCCGGGTGGAGCGGCGCGTTGATCGTGACCACGTCGCACACTTCCACGAGCGACTCGACAGTCGGGTGGTAGGTGACGCCCAGCTCCTCCTCGGCGTCGGCCGGCAGGCGGTGCCGGTCGGTGTAGTGCAGCCCAACCTCGAACGGCTTCAGCCGGCGCATCACCGCCGAGCCGATCCGGCCGGCTCCGACGGTTCCGACCTGCATGCCCTCGAGGTCGTACGAGCGCGAGACGCAATCGGCGATGTTCCAGCCTCCGTCCACGACCCATTGGTAGGACGGGATGTAGTTGCGCACGAGGGCCAGGATCGCCATTACCACGTGCTCGGAGACGCTGATGCTGTTGCAATAGGTCACCTCGGCGACGGTGATGCCGCCGTCGATCGCGGCCTGGAGATCGACGTGGTCCGAGCCGATCCCGGCGGTGACGGCCAGTTTGAGGCCGGGTGCGTTGGCGATCCGCTCAGCGGTCAGGTACGCGGGCCAGAACGGTTGAGAGATCACGATCTCGGCGCCGGGGAGCTCGCGCTCGAAGACCGAGTCGGGCCCGTCCTTGTCGGCGGTGACGATCAGTTCGTGCCCACGGCTCTCGAGGAAGCTCCGTAGCCCCAGCTCGCCCGACACACTCCCGAGCAGCTCGCCCGGGGTGAAGTCGATCTCTTCGGGGGTCGGAGCGGTCTGGCGGTCGTAGTAGCCCTCGATCTTCGGGATCCCGTCCCGCGCGTACTCCAGCGGATACCCGCTCACCGGATCGTCGTAGAGCACGCAGAGGATGTTCGCCATCGGGTTCTATCCCTCCCTCACGGTTGGCTTTCTGACGTCGAGGTGGAGCACGTCGGGGCGGTGGTAGTGGCCGACCGGGTCGAAGCGCTGGCGCTCCTCGTCGAGCCGCGCCGGGTCGAGCTCCGCGTAGAGCACGCCCTCCTCGTCCCAGAGCGGGCCGGCGAGATAGGCGCCGTCCGGGCCGAGGATCGCCGAGCCGCCGCGGCCGATGACGTCGACGCCGTCGAGCATCCGCCGCAGCGGGAAGTCGTCCGGGTAGCTCGCCGCGCGCTGGAAGTGCGACGGCGAGATCACGAAGCAGCGCGATTCCCGCGCGATGTGCACGAGCGTCGACTGCCATGCGTCGGCATCGTCGGCGGTGGAGGCGACGTAGAGCTCGACCCCCGATTCGTAGAGCGCAAAGCGGGCGAGCGGCATGTAGTTCTCCCAGCAGACGAGCCCGCCGAGCCGGCCGTAGGGCGTCTCCACCGCCTCGAGTCCGCCGCCGTCACCGGGGCCCCAGACGAGCCGCTCGTGGTTGGTGGGGACGAGCTTGCGGTGCTTGAGCGCAAGGGCACCGTCAGGCCCGTGGAACAGGAGCGTGTTGTAGAGCGTGCCCGGGTGCGCAGGGTCGCGCTCCGTGACGCCGGTCACGAGCCAGAGCTCGTGCTCGCGTGCGATCTCGCCGAGCCGCCGCTCGGCAGGCCCCGGCACCTCGACGGCCTCGCGCGCCAGCAGGGCAAATGCCTCCTTGGCCCCGTCCTCGGCCCAGCCCGCGAACGCCTTCGCCCAGATCGAGGACGGGTACACCGGGACGACCGCCTCTGGGAAGACGACGAGCTTCGCGCCCTTGCCGGCGGCCTCGGCGCTCGTGGCCGCGAGCTTCTCGATCGTCGCGTCGCGGTCGAAGATGACCGGCTCGACCTGGGCGCAGGCGACGGTGAGGCGCTCCCGCATCCGCCTAGTCTCGCGGTCTCAGCGGCGGACGCGCAAGACAGCCTGCATGCCGAGGCTGCGGTGGTCGGCCAGCGAGCACCAGAGCTGATAGCGGCCGGGCTTCAGGTTCAACGAGACGGACTTGTGGCCACCGGGCTGCGTCAGCGGGACGACGAAGGTGTGCTTGCCGCCGATCCTGCGCACGCGCAGGTCGTGCGGATCCTGGCCCGAGTTCTGGAGCTCGATCTCGACCACGCCTGCTCTCACCGACGGGCGGGAGAGCATCAGGTGGAACTCGGTCGCGTCGACCCCGAGCCGCGCCGGAGTGGGGTGCCAGCTGAGCGCCGCGGCGAGGACGGCCGTTCCGAGGAGCTTCGTCACGCGACGAGCGCGGGCCGCGTGAACGAGTGTGCGCCCGGGATCACGGCACTCGCGTCGGCGCCGAGCCACTGCTCGAGCAGCGAGCAGTAGACGCCGCGGAAGTCGGAGGTGGGCCTGAGGTTGCCGTCGTCGTCGAGCCCGTTCGTCAGGCCGGGGAACTCGCCGACCAGCTGGCCGCGGGCGCGGTTCCCGATCAGGAAGGCCGAGCCGGCCGCACCGTGGTCGGTCCCGCTGCCGTTCTCCTCGCCCCGGCGGCCGAACTCCGACCAGACGAGCGTGAGTACGCGGTCCGCGAGCCCACGGGCCTCGAGGTCGCGCTGGAACGAGAAGAGCGAGCGCGCGGTGATGTCGAGACCATCGGCGAGCGCCTGCGGCTGGTCTGAGTGCGTGTCGTACGAGCCGGGAGCGGTGATCGCGACGCAGCGCAGCGGCAGTTTCGCGGCCAGCATCGCGGCGAGCCCCGAGAGCTGCCGCGGGAAGCCGCTATCGTCTGCCGGGTACGGGACCGGGCTGCCGAAGCCGCCGTTCTCGTCGGCGCTGAACGGCGCCAGCTGACGGCGCAGCCGGTCCGACTGTGCGGCTGCCCTCGCCGCCTGGTTCAGCCCGGGGTCGGCACGGTGAGCGCCTAGCGGGGCGAGCGTCTCCAGCATGCGGTTCTCGACCTGGCCCCAGACCCCCGGCGCGCTGAACCGGTACTCGTCGGGCGCAGCGAGCGAGGCCACGGGCACCTTGAGCGAGGCGAGCGACGGCTGCAGCTGGTAGTCGAGGGACAGCCCCTGCAGCGGGTTGTCGTTCACGCCGTGCCGGTCGAGGTAGCGGCCCATCCACCCGCTCGCGAGCCGCGCGTCGGTGGCACCGACCTCCCAGAAGTGGCGCGAGGTGAAGTGCGATTGGTCGGGGTGCGTGTAGCCGATCGCGGGCATGACGCTGACCTTGCCCTCGGCGTGGAGGGTCTGGAGCGGCGTCAGCGACGGATGCCAGTGGAGGCGCGTGTCCTCGCTGAAGACCGGCCCTGCCGAGTCGGGCAGAGCGAGCGTCGGGCGGAGCCGGTGGTAGTTCGGGTCGATCGCGGGATAGAGCACCGAGAGCGAGTCGGCGCCGCCCGGGAGGAAGACCGAGACCAGCACGGGCTGGGCCGGGCCGCTCGCCGCCTGGGCAATGCCCTCGTCGAAGAGCTTCAGCTTCCCGAGCCCGTACACAGACAGCGCGAGGCCCGCGGCGCCCGAGACGAAGCTGCGCCGGTCCAGACCCGTGCCGGCGGGCAGCGGCATTCCCGGCTCGATCGCGGGCAGTCCGCGTCCGGCCTCGGCCGCACCGCGGCGGAAGAGCGCCAGGCGCGAGAACTCGTCGCAGTGGTTGCAGGCCCGGCTCATCAGCAGGCCTGGAGGTCGGGGGCGGTGGCGAGCAGCTGGCGCAGAGCGTTTTCGATCAAAGGCGGGTACGACTCCTTCTTCCAGCGGTCGTGGGCGTCGGCGAGCGACCGCTTCGCGAAGTGCTTCAGGATCGCCTCTGTCTGGCCGGTCAGCGTCGGCTCGCCGAGGAGGCGCGTTGCGCGGGCGAGCAGCTCGTCGGCCTTGTGCGGAACGTGCTTCGCGTCCTCCTTCAGGGCGCGCGGCCGGATCGCGTAGCCGGCGATGTCCCAACGCGCGCGGAAGGTGGCGGTGTCGAGCCAGCGCGAGTCGTCCCAACCCGCGACGTTCGGCGGGTAGAAGAGCTGCTGGCCGGCGAGGTTCATCAGCCACGTCCACGCCTCGGTGTCGACCCCGCGGCCGAGGCCGCGCAGGAGGCCGGCGAGGTAGACCGCCGGCGACTTGACCATTCTCGGGCCCGTGTAGAGCTCGGGATGGCGGAGGATCGCGCCGACGACCGGCCCGACCTCATAGCCGCTGCGCACGTACAGGCGCTCGAGCGCGCGCTTCGTGCCTCCCTTCGGCGGGACGGGGACGAAGTAGCTCCAGAGCTTCGTGACGAAGAACGAGGGGTGCAACCGGTGGTGGACGCACAGGTGGCACGAGTCGCGCCAGTCGAAGTGGCCCCGCTTGCCGAAGATCCGCTTCGAGCCCGCGTCGTGCCGCTGCTTGTCGTAGCGGAAGCGGACCGGGCCGAGGTTGTCGCTCCACGTATAGCGGAAGCCGGTCAGCGCGCGGGCCTGCTCGCGCACGTCGTGCTCGGTGTAGGCGCCGCGGTCGGCGCCGAGCGTGAACAGCTCCATGAGCTCGCGCGCGTAGTTCTCGTTCGGCGAGTCCTTCTCGTTGTCGACCCCGGAGAGCCAGAGCAGCATCGCGGGATCGCGCGTGACCTCCACGAGGAGCGCCGGGAACGAGCCGAGGCCGAGCCGGCGGAAGAGCTGGTTCTGTCGCAGCATCAGCTTGGCGGGGCCGACGCCGTCGCGCGAGGTGGCGAACCAATCGTGCCAGACGAGCGTCATCCGCTCGTGCAGCGGCTTTGTCGTGCGCACCATCCGGTCGAGCCACCAGAGCTGGTCGTGGCCCCAGCGGTCGTACGGCGAGAGCTTGTGGCCGTTGTCGTCGTGCGGCCTCGGTCCTTTCAGACGGTCCCGGCCCGGGCGCATGAGCGCGTCCACGGCACCGTCGAGGCCGAGCTTCGCCAGCCGTTCGGCCTCGCCGCGGCGCGGGCCGAAGCCTGCGCGCCAGAGCAGGCGCTCAGCCTGCGGCTTGCCGAAATGACCACGGTAGACGGGCGGCATCGTCTCCGTATCGGCAGGAACCGCCGGTGGGCTTTATGCCTGAGTCAGGCGAGCTCGCGGCTGAGCACGGACGCAACCGCGGTCAGCGCCAGCCGCGTCTCATCGTCCGACGGCTCGCGCGTGGTGAGTCGCTGGAGCGCGAGGCCGGGGAGGATGAAGACGTGCGCGACCCGTGAGCGCGAGGTCTGGACGAACTGCCAGAGCTCCATCGTCAGCGCCAGCGAGAGCAGCGAGACGGCGAAGGGCGTGTAGAGCGCCGGCGTGAGCGGCCAGAAGCGCTCGAACGCGACCGAGACCGGCACCACGAGCGCTGCGAAATTCGTGCCGCAGCGAGGCGCGAAGCGCGACGGTCGCGCCTCCGCATTCCATGTTGCGACGAGGCGCCGCTCCTCGGCGGCTGCGATCGCACGGTGCTCGGCGCCGTGGAGGTAGAGCGTCCGCCCGCGCAGCATCCAGGCGAGCAGGACGACCGCGGTGCCGACGCCGAGCGGAGTCTCCGCTGCTTGGGGCAGGAAGATCAGCGAGAGCGGCGCGAGCACCGCGCCGACAAGCAGCAGCCGCTCGGCCCGACCGGCCACGCCGGCCCCGCGGAAGAGCGGCGCGAGCGCCGAGAAGAGGCGGGCGAGGCCACGGAGCAACGGAATGCGCCGGATCGCGCTCGAGGGCGCGGGCATCGCGCCCTCGCGGACGTCGCCGTCACGCGTTGCGAAGGCCCAGAAGTGCTCGCTCGCGATCACCACGCCGTCGGCGCGCGCCATGCCGCCCAGCCGTGGCAGGGCGCCCGTCGAGTCGGCGCGTGCGAGAACCTCGGCGATGCGATCGCGATCCATCTACTAAGGATCGCTTGAGAACGGCCGCCCGGCAAGTGCCGGGCGGCCTAATCGTGCGTCGGCTGAGACCTACCAGCGGCCGCGCGAGAAGAACCCGAGCAGCAGGAGCACCAGCACGATGATCAGGATGATCCAGAGAATCGACACGGAGGAGTCCCCCTTCGTTCGTCGTTGTCGGAAATGAAACGAAGTTCGGGCCGGAATGGTTACGGGTGACCCTTAACGCAGGCTTAATCCGCCGTAACGACCGTTGAACATCGCCCGGCTATAACGCGGTCCGTGGGTAGGCGCACGGGTCTCTTGTACGGCGGCGGACTCATCGCTGCGGCGGTGCTCGGCAGCGCCCTGTCGCTCGGCGCCGCCGCGCTCCTCGGCGGCTTCGACGGCGGCACGACCACTACCCGCGTGCTGCCGGCCCCGCTCTCGGCCGGCTCGATTCCGGTCACCGAGAGAGGCAAGGCGTTGACGGTGAACGACATCTATCGGCGCGCCGCCCCGGGAGTCGTCCAGGTGACGGCGACGCAGGTGGTCTCGTCGTCGAGCATCGACCCGTTCTTCGGCTTCCCCTTGCCCAGCCGGCAGCAGGCCCAGGCGCTCGGCTCCGGCTTTGTGATCGACAAGGCCGGCCACATCGTCACGAACTACCACGTCGTCGAGGGCGCGCGCTCGGTCGACGTCAGCTTCTCGAGCAACGAGAGCATGAGGGCGAAGGTCGTCGGCGTCGATCCGTCCACCGACATCGCCGTGTTGCAGGTCGACGCGCACTCCCGCGCGCTGACGCCGCTCGTGCTCGGCGACTCTGACGCGGTACGGGTCGGCGACTCCGTGGTCGCGATCGGCAATCCGTTCGGGTACGACCGCACAGTCACCGCGGGGATCGTGAGCGCGCTCCAGCGTGTGATCCAGGCCCCGAACAGCTACTCGATCGACCACGTCATCCAGACCGACGCGGCCCTGAACAAGGGCAACTCGGGCGGGCCGCTGCTCGACGCGCGTGGCGAGGTGATCGGCGTGAACTCGCAGATCTCGACCGGCGACGCCGGCTCGACCGGCAACGTCGGGGTCGGCTTCGCGGTCCCGATCGGCACCGTCAAGACGGTCGCGGCGCAGCTGATCAAGACCGGCCACGCGGAGCACCCATTCCTCGGCATCTCGGCGCAGCCCGTGACCGCGAACGCAGCGAGGCTCTTCCGCCTGCCGGTCGGCCACGGCCTGCTCGTCGCACGCGTCCAGCCGGGGAGCGCGGCCGCCGACGCCGGCCTGCGCGCCGGCTCGCAGAACGCGACCCTGGCCGGCGAGACCTATCCGCTCGGCGGCGACCTGATCGCGTCGATCGACGGGGCGCCGCTCTATTCGCTCGACCAGCTGCGGAACGTGATCAGCGGCAAGCAGCCCGGCGACGGCGTGAAGCTCGGCGTCTACCGGAGCGACCAGCAGCGGACCGTGACAGTCAAGTTGGGACGGCAGCCAACCTCTCCCTGAGGCCGTCCATCCGGCTGGCCCCCCTGGGGCCCGGTTCCCGGCCGCGCCGTTCGCCAGCACGGCGCGCCGGGATCGAAAGAAGGAGGCCGGAAGCCTGCCCCGGCCTCCTTCTTATTTCTCCACTCGTTCTGCGGCGGACTTCACGCCCTCGCCGAAGGTCGGGAAGATGTGGTGCATCGAGGCGAGGTCGTCGACGGTGGCGCCGAGGCGCAGGCCGAGCGAGAGCCCCTGGACGACGTCGCCCGCGTTGCGCGAGACGACGTGGAGCCCGAGCACCTTGCGGTCGGCCCGTTCGAAGACGACCTTGAAGAGGCCGTGGTGGGCGTCGATGAACTGGAACCGCTTGACGTGGTCGTTCCGGCCGATCCCGACGTCGTGGCCCTGCTCGCGGGCCTGCTCCTCGGTCAGGCCGACGCTCCCGACCTCGGGGTCGGTGAAGATCGCGGTCGGTAGCACCGAGTAGTCCGCCGCCGCGTCCTCGCCGAACATGTCGGCGACTGCGACGCGCGCCTGGTACTGCGCGACCGGAGTGAACTGGGCGACGGCGGTCACGTCGCCCGCGGCCCAGATTCCCTCGGCCGAGGTGCGGAGCCGCTCGTCGACCGCGATTCCGGCTTTGTTCGTCTCGACGCCTGCGACCTCGAGGCTCAGGCCCTCGACGTTCGGGACGCGGCCCGAGGCAAGCAGCAGCGCATCGGCGTGCACCTCGTACGTGTCCGACTTGTCGCGGGGAGCGATCGTCGCGGCGACGCCGCCGCCCTCGCGCCGAGCGCTCTGGACGAACACGGAGGTCGTGAGCTCGACTCCCTCCTCGCGCAGCGCGGCGGCCAACGTGGCGGACGCCTCGGCATCGGCGAGCGGCGCGACCCGGTCAGCGGCGTCGACGATCGTGACCTGCGCCCCGAAGCGGCTGAAGACCTGCCCGAACTCGAGCCCGACCGCGCCCGCGCCGACGACGAGCAGCGAGGCCGGGAGCTCCGTCAGCTCGAGCGCCGAGACATGGTCGAGCCAGGGAACGTCCTCGATCCCCTCGATCGGCGGCACCGCGGTGCGCGAGCCGGTCGCGACGAGGATCCGCGCAGCCTCCAGCTCGACGTCTCCGACCCGCACGGTCTGCCCATCGACGAAGGACGCTTCGCCGTCGAACACGGCGAATCCCTCGGCCCTCAGGTCTGCGACCCACTGCTCCTGCGGCTTCTTGATCGTCTCCTTCCAGGCCCGCACGCGGGCGAGCTCGACGTGCGCACGCCCGGCCTCGACGCCAATCCGTGGCGCGAGCTCGTTGACGTCGTGCACGAGCTCGGCGGCGACGAGGTACGCCTTCGTCGGCGAGCAGGCGACATTCGGGCAGCTCCCACCCCAGCGCTCACGCTCGACGAGCGCGACCTTGGCGCCGTGTTCGTGCGCAGCCGTCTTCGCGGCGTCACGCGCGGCGGAGCCGCCGCCGATCACGACGAGGTCGAACCGCTCCGGCATGGGCCCATTGTCTCTCGCCGGGACCCTTTCGTTACAGTCGCCGCGTGTCGAGCGAGGAGCAGCTCCTCGACGCGCTCCGCGCTGGCGACGAGGGCGCGTTCGCCGCGCTGGTGCGCGAGTACCACCCTTCGCTCGTCCGCGTCGCGCGCATCTACGTCTCGACGCAGGCGGCCGCGGAGGAGGTCGCGCAGGAGACATGGCTCGGCGTGCTCAACGGCCTCCCCCGGTTCGAGGGCCGCTCGTCACTGAAGACCTGGATCTTCCGGATCCTGAGCAACATTGCGAAGACGAGGGCGGTGCGGGACGGGCGCACGCTCCCGTTCTCGGCGCTGCAGGATCCGGGACGCGTGCCGGAGTCGGCGGTCGACGCCGACCGGTTTCTCGACCCCGAGCATCCGCGCTGGCCGGGTCATTGGGCGCTCAAGCCCGAGCCCTGGCCGGAGGATGCGCTCCTCTCCGCGGAGACCCGTGAGCGGCTCGCCGAGGCGATCGAGGCGCTGCCGGCAACGCAGCGGGCCGTGATCTCGCTACGCGACATCGAAGGCTGGTCGAGCGACGAGGTCCGTAACGCTCTCGACCTGAGCGAGACCAATCAACGAGTCTTGTTGCATCGCGCCCGCTCGAAGGTGCGGGCGGCGCTGGAGTCGTATCTGGATCAAGCATGAACGTCGACGTCGAACAACTGAGCTGCCAGGAGCTCGTGGAGCTCGTGACCGACTATCTTGAGGGCGCGCTTCTCGAGGCCGACCGCGCGCGCTTCGAGGCGCATATCGCCCGCTGTGACGCCTGCAAGATCTACCTCGCGCAGATGCGGGAGACGATCGAGCTCGTAGGCCATCTGAGCACCGATTCCGTCTCTCCCGAGGCCGAGCGAGCGCTGCTCGACGCCTTCCGCGGCTGGCTCTCGGCCTAGCCGCGCAGCACCGGCGCCTAGGGCCTTCCTCACGAAATCGCGGCTGCCGCAGCCGCCACCACCGTCTATGTGCCGGCGAGGCGTAACCACAGAGCTCGCGTGGTCGTTGTTGCTATGAACGAACACATGCGGCGATTCGTCCTCCTTCTCCTTGCCGGCTTGGCCGGCCTCGTGGCATCGGTTCTCCTCACGAACCCAGCGCAGGGGAACTTGCTGCCGACGCTGCCGACGACGGTGCCGTCTCTACCGATCACGACGCCGCCACCTCCGCCGCTGCCGCCCCCTCCTCCGCTCCCGCCACCGCCGCCGCTGCCGCCCCCTCCTCCGCTCCCGCCACCGCCGCCGCTCCCGCCCCCTCCGCCGTTGCCGCCCCCTCCGCCGCTCCCGCCACCACCGCCGCTGCCGCCGCTCCCGCCCCCTCCGCCGTTGCCGCCCCCTCCGCCGCTCCCGCCTCCGCCGCCTTTGGCCCCGCCCCCGCCGCTGCCGCCCCCGGCGTCCGGGCTGCCGCCGCTCACGCCCCCTCCGCCTCCGTTCCTCAATGGTGGATCGGCACCGCTTGGAACGACGTTCGGGGCGGCCGGACTCCAGCAGCCATCCGTGGGTGGAACGACCGGCGCTTTTGGCTCGACGCTGCGGGCCATCTTCGCAACGGGGAGGGTGCATGCGAGCCGGCTCCGCTTCTCTACGCGCGGCCCTTCGAGTCGGCGCGGGACGACGCTCGTCTTCAAGCTACGCAAAGGAGGTGCGGCCGAGCTAGTAATCCGCGGAGGCGGCTGCGCGGTCCTCGGCCGGATACGCGTACACGTGCACCGCGGTGTGAACCGCGTGCATTTCTCCGGCCGTCTCCACGGCCGAGCGCTTCGGCCGGGCACGTACATCATCAGCGTGGTCGTGCTTCGCGACGGCAGGCGGAGGCAAGTTGGCGCTGTCTCGGTCCAGGTTGTACCGCCGGGCAAACATCTCACGAACGGCTCGGCGCCGAGATTCCCCGATTGCGTGGCCAGCCACGCAGCGCCCTCGCCACCGGTAACGCTATTCGCGCTCGACGCACCTCTCGCGGCGAGACACGGCGCCGTGACAGGCGCGCTGGACGCGAAGCGGCGCGCGAAGACGGGCATCCTCGGCGTCGCTCTCAAGCCGCCGCGGCTCTTCGGCGGCGGCGACGCCGGTGCGGCGATGTGGCTCGGCGTGCTGCTCCTGGCGGTATCCGCCGTTGCGTGCGCGGCCGTCGCCACCTACGTGCTGCGCTTCCTTCGCGGCCCGTCGAGCTCGTAGTAAACCCGGCTACCGTACGTCCCTCGTGATTGAGCAGCACTTCGGCGAAGGCGACCCCTGGTCGCTCGGCATCGAGGAGGAGGTGCTGATACTCGACGCGGAGACGTTCGCGCTCGCGCCCGGCGTGGAGGCGATCCTCGGCGTCGTCGAAGGCCAGGATCTGCCGGGTGTCCTGAAGATGGAGCTGCTTGCCTCGATGGTCGAGCTTGCGACCCGCGTCTGCGCGACGCCTCAGGAGGCGCTCTCGGCGTCGCGCGAGCTGCGCGCCGCGGCGGACGAGGCCGCCGCTGGGACCGGACTGCGCGTGGCGGCGGCCGGCACGCACCCGTTCAGCCTTCCGCAGGCGCAGGACGTCGCGCCCGACCCGCGCTACGCCGAGTTCGTGGAGTACGCGGGCATCTCCGCTCGCAGACAGGCGGTCTGCGGCCTGCATGTCCACATCTCGATGCCGAGCGCGGAGCAGTGCATGCACGCACTCGAGGGTGTGCTCCCGTGGCTGCCGCTCGTGCTCGCGCTCTCGGCGAACTCGCCCTATCTCGCGGGTGAGGAGACCGGTCTCGCGTCGGCGCGCGCAGAGGTGCTCGCGCTGCTCCCGCGTGCTTCCGCGCCTCCGGCCTTTGGCTCCTACGGCGAGTGGGAGGCGTTTGTGGAGCGGTTCGTGCGGATTGGCCTCGCCGATGGCTACACACGTTTCTGGTGGGACATCCGTCCGCACCCGCGCTTCGGGACGCTCGAGGTGCGCGCGCCCGACCAGCCGACGGCCGTGGAGCGCACGGTCGCGTTCGCGGCCCTGCTGCAGGCACTTGCGGTGACCGTGCTCGACGGTGAGCCGCCGCCGCTCACCAATCGCGGCGACTACGCGCAGAACCGCTGGGCCGCGCTGCGCTTCGGGCCCCGCGCGGAGCTGATCCACCCGGACGGAGAGCGGCTCGTTCCGGTCGCGGAGCTGGCGCAGGAGCTGCTCGAGCTCGTCGCACCCGCCGTGCGCGAGCTCGGCAGCGGCGAGCTGCTCGACGTGATCGATCCGCGGAGGTGCGAGGGTGACCGGCAGCTCGAGGTCGGCCGAGAGCGAGGGCTCGAGGCCGTCGCCGCGGACGTCGCCGAGCGGTCGGTACGATCGGCGTAATGGCGACTCGCTCGGACACGATCCAGGTGAGCGGGATCCGCTGCGAACGCTGCGTGGGCAGGCTCGCCGGCGCCTTGCGCGGGCACGACGGCCTCGAGTACGCGAACGCGAACCTAATGGGACAGGTGCAGCTCCAGTGGGACGACGAACGCACGGACCGCGACGCGATCCTCGCGGCTATGGCCCAAGCGGGCTTCCGGCCGCTCGGGCCCGTCTAGCGGCCCTTCGTCTCGGGATCGTCGTGGCCCTCCGCGACCGCCGGCGAGTCCTCGACGAGCTCCTTCGAGACCGAGAGCCTGACGACCCGTTCGCCGTCGTCGGCGTGCGGGAATGCCTTCGGGACTGCGTGCCGCGACTTGCGCAACATTCCTCCCTCGACGACCAAGAGGTCGCCCTCCACGGCGACGACCTCGCCGAGCTTCCCGTCGTCGCTCGTGATCACCTCGTAGCCCTCCACGAAGCCCCGCATACCCGTACGTGCTCGACGGAAGACCGGGAATGCGAAACGGTCGGCGCTCGTTCCAGGGCTAACAACGGACGATGCTAGGGTGGCCCGCGATGAGCGAGACCACGCCGGAAGCGGAGCCGCGGAAGCTGGCCGAGGAGGCCCGCGACCGGGTCCACTTCGAGGAGGAAGCGCTCGAGCTGGCCGACCAGGTGTACCGAGTCGCGCGGCGGCTCGTGTCCACCCGTGAAGAGGCGGAGGACTTGATGCAAGAGACCTATGCGCGTGCGTTCCGTGCCTGGCGCTCGTTCCAGCCGGGAACGAACCTGCGTGCGTGGCTCCTGCGGATCCTCACCAACTTGAACATCGACCGCGGCCGCCGGCAGCAGCGCACGCCTGACCTGCAGCCGCTCGAGGAAGGCGACTACTACCTGTACAACAAGCTCGAGGAGGCCGGCCGCGAGCCGAACGTCGAGCAGTCGCGCGTGGACGAGCGGCTCTCGCAGGACGACGTCGTCGCGGCCCTCACGGCCGTCCCCCACGATTTCCGCGATGTGATCGTCCTCGTCGACATCGGCGACTTCAGCTATGCGGACGCCGCGCAGATCCTCGAGATCCCGATCGGCACGGTCATGTCGCGGCTGCACCGGGGCCGGCGGATCCTGAAGCGCGAGCTCGCAGATCAGGCGGTGGGCGCGGCGTGATCAGCTCGGGCGGCGCGGCAGTGGATCCCTGCGACAAGTGCGAGGAGCTACTCCAGCCGTACCTCGACCGGGAGCTCTCCGACGCCGAGCGGGCGGAGGCCGAAGGTCACCTCGAGCTCTGCGGCTACTGCCGCAAGCGCTATCGCTTCGAGGAGGCGCTGCGCCGGTTCGTGCGGCAGGCGGCGGTCGAGGAGATGCGGCCCGACCTCAAGCAGAAGCTCGCCGAGCTGCGCACCCCGCTCTTCTGAGCGCGATACCGAAGCGGGTTCACCGGTCGCCCGCGGTGCCGTAGCTCGAAGTGCAGGTGGGTGCCGGTGCACCAGCCCGTGCAGCCGGCGGTCCCGATCCGCTGTCCGGGGACGACCTCGTCGTCGACCTTGACGCGCCAGCCCGCGAGGTGTGCGTAGAGAGCGACGTACCCCTGGCCGAGTGCGACCTCGACGACGTTCCCGTAGCCCTCGAAGCCGCGTCTGGCTCCCACCGCGATCACGCGGCCCGATTGTGCCGCGCGAACGACGGGCGAGCGCAGGATCCCGACGTCGATCCCCGGATGCCACCGGCCGGCGTCGTTGCCGAACGGTGAGGTCACGGTTCCGCTCGCCGGCCAGGCCGACCAGGTCGGGCCGGGCGGGGCGGGAAGCGGGGCGCGCGCGAGCGCGAAGGCGACAAGGAGAGAGAGCAAGACCGCAGGAGGCTAGCTTGGATCGGTCAGCAGGTCGCGTGCGCGGGGCCGACGATCACCACGAGCCGCCGCGTGTTCGAGCCGCCCGGCAGGGGTCGCGTGGTGCCGCACCCGATCTGGCTCGCGAGGCGCGTGGCCAGCGCCGCGCCGCCCGGCTCGTAGTACACGGCGGTGTCGCGGTAGTCGAATCGGCTCGCCTTCGTCACGTGCTGGATCCGGTAGCCGAACGAGCCGATGCGGCTCGCCACGCTCCGCGTGTAGTTGATGTCGCCGCTGCCGTTGAGAACGTCGACCGAGACCTTCCACGACGGTGGCAGCGTCGCAGCGGCGCTCTGCCCGGAGGAGGCCTTGCCGCCGACTCCGACGAGGAAGGCGAGCGCGACCGTCAGAACGACTGAGGCGACCGCGGCGGCGGCGATCCAGCGCGCGAACGGCCGGCGCGCCGGCGGCTCGACCGGCATCCCCGAGAGCCGCCTCGCCTCGCGGTGGTCGATCCCAAGCGCGGTCGCGTAGCGGAGCATCGCGAGCACAGCGGTCTCGTAGCCGGGAAAGCGGTAGAGCCGGCCTTCCTCGAGCCACTCGACCTGCTCGGGCCATAGTGCAGCGCGCTTGGCAGCCTCCTCGATCGTGAGCTTCCGCTGCAGGCGCAGCGTCGTCAGCGGCGAGGGCTGGGCGGCGGATTCGGCGGCTCGGGGTCTGGCGAGCTCCACGGCTTCAGGCGGTCGGGTACCTCATCGGCAAAATCGACGTCTCCTGGAGATTCCAGATCGTCGCAGGCGACGAGGACGGCGTCGAGCCCGCGGGCGCCTTCGTCCGGAATTTGCGGCCAGATCGAGCGGTCGAGCAGGACGGGATGGAGCCTCGTGCCAGCGTACGTTGCGGCGACGATGGGCGCGTGCTCGGCTCGCCACCGCTCGATCACGCGGTCGATCGCCTGGGGCGCGAGGTCTGGGCCGTCGGCGAGGACGACCACCGTCGCCGCGGCCTCCTCCGGGAGCGCGTTCAATCCGCAGCGCAGGGACGCGCCCGGCCCGCGCTTCCACTCCGGGCAGGCGACCGTGCGGGCCGATGCGTCGAGCGCGTGTGCGCCGGCGACGACGACCACGTCGGCGACGGAGCTCCGTCGCACGCGCTCCAGCACCGGTTCCAGCAGCAGCAGCTGCTTCGGCGAACCGAACCGGCGCGAGGCGCCTGCTGCAAGGACGACCGCCCAGACGTCGCCGTCAGGCACCGATGGCTTCGAGCGCCCGGCGGATCAGCGGGCGCGCGAGGTCGACCTTGTACGCCGTGCCCGGGAGCGGCGTCGCGCGGTCGAGGTCGTCCGGCGAGTCGAGGAGCCACGGGATCGGCGCGACCCCGGCCAGCGCGAGCCGCACGTCGCCGCCGAAGCGCGCCGCCGCGACGCCGACGAGCGCGAAGGAGAACCGCGTGCGGTCCATCGCCTTCAGGTACGTGCTCGCCTCCGGCTCAGGGGCATCGAGCTCGAGGATCAGCTCGCCCGGCTCGAGCGCGGTCACGTCGCGGTCGTTCTCGGTCGGCAGTCGGTAGAGGTCGGCGACCGGGAGCCCCCGCCGGTCGGTGCGAAGCGTCGCGCCGAGCGCGAGTAGCGCCGCCGCCGGGTCGGACGGATGCGCCGACGCGCAGCGCTCGTTGCCGAAGATCGCGTGCTCCCGGTGCGCGCCCGCGCGCGCGTGGCACTCGGAGCCGCCGTGCAGGAAGCACGGGTATTTCAGCCGCCAGTACCAGCAGCGCGTGGCCTGCAGGAGGTTCCCGCCGATGGTGCCCATCGAGCGAAGCTGCGGCGAGGCCGCGAGCGCGCAGGCCTCGCGCAGCGCCTGCGGGATCTGCGGGTCGACCTCGAGCTCGGCGAGCGTCGTCCCCGCGCCGATGCGCGATCCCTGCACGCCGCGCGGCAGGACTCCTCGCAGCTCGACCAGCGTCTCGGCGGTGACGATGCGGTCGCGCAACAGCGGCACAAGGTCCGTCCCGCCCGCCAGCGGCACGGAGCCGTTCCCGAGCGCGGCGGTGGCCGAGGCGAGCGATTCAGGCCGGAGCAGCTGCAAGCTTCTCGCGCTCCCGCGCCTCGGCAAGGGCGCGGAGCATCTCCTCCCGCGTTACCGGCAGCGAGCGCACGTCGGCGCCCGTCGCGTCGCGGATCGCGTTCACGATCGCCGCCGCAGTCGGCACGATCGGCGGCTCGCCGAGGCCCTTCGAGCCGAGGTTCGTCAGGTGCTCGTCCGGGATGTCGAGCAGCTCGACCGCCATCGCCGGCACGTCGGCGATCGTCGGCATCTTGTACGCGTCCAGCGTCTGGGTCAGCACCGTCCCGCGCCTGGGATCGACGAGCCGCTCCTCAGAGAGCGTGTGCCCGATGCCCTGGATGATCCCGCCCTCGACCTGGCTCTGGGCGCCGAGCGGGTTGATCACGCGGCCGACATCGTGGATCGCCGCGATGCGTTCGACCTTCACCTCGCCGGTCTCGACGTCCACCGCCACGTCGGCGACCTGGATCCCGAAAGTGAGCACGCGCATGCCGGTCGGGTTCGGGCCGCGCGCGCCCTTGCCGAGGATCTGAGCGTCCTCGAGCAGGCCAGTCACCTCCTCGAGCGGCCAGGAGCCGCCGTCGGCGGAGACGACCCGGCCGTCCTTGAGCGAGAGGACGCCTTCCTCGACGTGGTAGCGCTGGGCCGCGATCTCGATCACCTGCCGCGCAGTGTCGGCCGCCGCCGCGCGCACGGCGGGCCCCATCGACGGAGTCGTCGACGACCCGGCCGAAATCGAGGCGTACGGCCCGCGCGCCGAGTCGCCGAGCTCGCAGCGCACGCGCTCGAGCGGGAGCCCGAGCTCCTCGGCGGCAATCTGCGCCATCGCGGTGCGGGTGCCGGTGCCGATGTCCTGCATCGCCGTGATCACCGTCGCCCTGCCGTCGGAACCGAGGCGCACCCACGCGTAGGAGGGCGGGCCGCCGCCGCCGTACCAGATCTGGCTCGCGAGGCCCGTCCCGCGCCGGACCGGTCCCTCGGAACGAGCGCGCACCTCGTCGCGGGGGCCCCCCCGGGGGGCGGGCCCGCCCGGTCACACCCGGGGGTTGGTTGTGGAGGTGGGGGGGGCGCGGGCGGGGGGGATGTGCGCGGGGGTTTGGGCCGGCCCCGCCCCCCGGGGGCGCGCGCGGCCGGGCGCC
>JBBRYF010000019.1:0-37921 GCA_038237925.1 Gaiellales bacterium
ATCGAAGCCTTGGTGAGCCGTTACCTCACCAACAAGCTAATCCGCCGCGAGCTCCTCCTCGACCGGAGGCCGAAGCTACCTTTTCCAACCGCTCCGAAAAGCTGTTGGGCCATTCGGTATTAATCCGGGTTTCCCCGGGCTATCCCGATGTCGAGGGCGGATTACTCACGTGTTACTCACCCGTTCGCCGCTTTCCCCCAAGCCGAAGCCTGGGTTCTCGCTCGACTTGCATGTGTTAAGCGCGCCGCCAGCGTTCGTCCTGAGCCAGGATCAAACTCTCCGTGAAGATCTGTCGCCTCCCGAAGGAGGCAAACCGATCACATTGAGCTTGTGCTCAAAAGTGTCTCCCCCCTGTCGAAGCAGAGGTGACGGGTTCTTTAAGGCCCCGAAGCTGACGGCACCGCAAGCGATGCCCTCGGCCGCGAGGTCTCGGCGTATTCGCACTGCTGAGTTTTCAAAGACCGGCGCCGTAGGTGCGGCCGGCGCGTAAAAAAGCCTCCGACTCGCGCCAGAGGCCTTCGATGCTGCGGACATCCGTCGTATCCGTCTGCGTCCGAAGGCGCTCCTGGTCGAGGTACAGGGACTGTCCTACACGCCACCCTTCCGAGCGGCTCGCGCATGATAGCGGAAAGTGCCCAGTTTCGTGTCAAGCGGGACCGAAGCGGACGAAGCGCCGCTTTCCGGCCTGGACGAGCGCTCCCGCAAGCCTCTCGCGAGGCACGTCGAGGTCTTTCACGACCTTCCCGGCGACCTTCACGCCGCCCTGTGAGATCAAGCGCCTCGCCTCGCTCGTGGAGGCGAGCCCAAGCTCGCCGACGAGCACCGTGGGTAGGTGCACCGGGTCGCCATCCGGCAGCTCCGCCTCGGCGACCTCGTCCGGCGCCTGTCCCTCGCGGACCACGCGCGTGAAGTGCGCCTCGGCCTCGCGTGCGGCATCCTCGCCCCACGAGCGCGTGACGATGAAGCGGGCGAGCGCGAGCTTCGCCTCCAGCGGGTCGCTCGCCGGTAGCTCGCGCTCCCAGACGAGCCGGTACCACTCGGGCAGGAGCTCGTCCGGAACCCGCATCGTGCGCCCGAACATCTCCTCCGGCGGAGTGGTCAGCGGGATGTTGTTGCCGACGGAGGAGCTCATCTTCTCGCCGTCCCACGAGACCAGGATCGGGGTCGTGAGCGCGACCTGGGGGTCGAACCCGTACGCCTCCATCACCTCGCGGCCGGCGAGCAGGTTGTAGAGCTGGTCGGTGCCGCCGAGCTCGACGTCGGCCTCGATCGCCACCGAGTCGTACGCCTGCATCAGCGGATAGAGCAGCTCCGACACGGAGATCGGCTCGCCGGAGGTGTAGCGCTTCGCGAAGTCGTCGCGCTCGAGCATCCGCGCGACCGTGATCGTCCGCGCGAGCCGGACGACCTCGGCGTACGACAGCTTCGAGAGCCACTCGCCGTTGTATCGCACCTCGGTTCGCTCGGGGTCGAGGAGCACCATCGCCTGCTCGAGGTACGTCTTCGCGCTGCGCTCGATCTCCTCGTCGCTCAGCACCGGTCGCTCCGCTGAGCGCCCCGACGGGTCGCCGATCCGCGTCGTGTAGTCCCCGACGATCAGGACGCCGGTGTGCCCCTCGTCTTGGAACGCGCGCATGCGCTGGAGCGGGATGCCTCGGCCGATATGGATGTCGGGTGACGTGACGTCGATGCCGAGCTTCACGCGCAGCGGGCGGCCGAGCTTCAGCTTCTCCTCGAGCCCGCCCTCGGGCAGCACGTGGACGGCGTTACGAGTGAGCTCGGCCAGGCCCATGTGAGCGGCGAGTCTACCGTTACAATCCTCCTCTTCTCGTGCCGCGTTTCGCCAGAAAGAGGGCGCCTACCAGGCCGCGGCGCAGGATCCGCAAGCTGCGCCTGTTCGGCCTCCTCCTGATCCTCTTCGTGCTCGGGTCGACGTCGTTCGCCTTCGGCCTCGTCACCTCGGTCGCGAGCGGGATCGGCCAGTTCGATCCGGCTAGGCAGCAGCGGCAAGAGGTCGACGGCTACATCTACGACCGCAAGGGCGAGCGCGTCCTCGCTGTTCTACGCGGCAGCCAGAGCCGCATCCTCGTGCCGTCGACCAAGATCTCGAACCGGATGAAGCTCGCGATCGTGGCGATCGAGGACAAGCGCTTCTACGAGCACCGCGGCGTCGACGTCCACGGGATCCTTCGCGCGGTCATCCAGGACCTGCGGCACCAGCGCGTCGTCGAGGGCGGCTCGACGATTACGCAGCAGCTGATCAAGAACACGTACGTCCACAACCAGCGGTCGATCGGTCGCAAGCTGAAAGAGGCGGCGTACGCGTGGCAGCTCGAGCAGCGCTGGTCGAAGGACCGGATCCTCGCCGCCTACCTGAACACGATCTACTTCGGGAACGGCGCCTACGGCGTGCAGCAGGCGGCGCTGACCTACTTCCACCACGGCGCGGACCAGCTCGGCTGGGCGGAAGCGGCGCTCCTCGCCGGAATCCCCAGCGATCCGTCGCGCTACGACCCGGTGACGAACCCGAAGGCGGCCCGCGAGCGGAGGAACATCGTCCTGAAGGCGATGCTCGACCAGGGGGACATCACCAACGCCGAGTTCGTCAACGCGAGCCGCGCGCGACTGCCGCGCGCCGACGACGTGCACCTCTCGGGAGAGCGGGGGCCGGCTCCCTACTTCACCAACTACGTCGAGCAGCAGCTGATCGACCGCTACGGCTCCGGCCGCGTCTTCGGCGGCGGGCTCCACGTGAGGAGCACGATCGACCTGAACCTCCAGCGCGTTGCACGGCAGTCGATCACGAAGTGGCTGACCAACCCGAACGGGCCCTCGGCGGCGCTCGTCGCAGTCGACCCTCGCGACGGCACCGTGCTCGCGATGATCGGCGGCAACAATTACCGCAAGAGCCAGTTCAACCTGGCCGTCCAGGGCGAGCGGCAGCCGGGCTCGTCGTTCAAGCCGTTCGTGCTGGCGACTGCGCTGGCCGACGGCATCTCGCCCGACTCGCAGTTTGAGTCAGGCCCGGTGCAGATCCCGCTCGGCGACAAGCTGTGGTACGTCCACAACTACGAGAACTCGGACCTGGGCCGGATCTCACTGGCGACTGCGACCCAGGAGTCCGACAACACCGTCTTCGCGCAGCTGACACAGCTCGTCGGCCCGAGCGCGATCGTCCGCACGGCGAAGCGGCTCGGGATCACGAGCCCGTTGAAGAACTACTTCGCGATCGGCCTCGGGGCAGAGGCCGTCAACCCGCTCGAGATGGCTCGGGGGTTCTCCGCCTTCGCCAACGGCGGCAAGCGCATCGACGGGGCGAGCTTCGGCAACCGGCCCCGGGCTGTCTCGGTGGTACGGAACGAGGCCGGGCGGATCGTCGACAACAACGTTCCGGTCGGCCGCCACGTCCTGACGGCGAACACCGCGGCGCTCGTCACGTCGCTGCTCCAGGGCGTCGTCCGCGCCGGCACCGGGGTGCGCGCGCAGCTCTCCGACGGCCGGCCCGTCGCGGGCAAGACCGGGACGACCGAGAACTACGGCGACGCCTGGTTCGTCGGCTACACGCCGCAGCTCGTCGCGGCGGTCTGGGTCGGCTACCCGACGAAGCTCAGGCCGATGCTGACCGAGTACAACGGCCAAGCCGTCGCCGGTGGCACCTTCCCGGCCCTGATCTGGAAGACGTTCATGGAGCAGGCACTCGGGTACCTGCACGAGGCGCCGCAGGACTTCCCGGGCGTGTCGATGCCGTACTCGGTGTCGAGGAACGTCGTCTATCGCAACGGTCAGCTCGAGCTCGACAACGGAAACTGCCACAACACGAAACAGCTCCTCTATTTCTCGGGCGAGGGCCCGGCGCGGACGGCGAACTGCAAGGTCAACGAGGTCGAGGTGCCGAAGGTCGTCGGGCAGACCCTCGTGCAAGCGAGGGCGCGCCTCGCGCAGCAGCCGCTCACGCCCGCCTACGTCTACGAGCCCGCGAGGCCACTGCAGAAGCTCGGGGTCGTCCTGCGCCAGATCCCGGCCAAGGGGACGCTGTCGTCCTACGACAAGGTGACGCTCGTGCTGCCAAAGGCGCTCCACGGCGTCGTCCCGAAACTCGTCGGCCTGCGGCTCGGGCGCGCCGAGGCGCGGCTCGAGCGTTTCCACTTCAAGTGGAAGGTCGGCGGAAGCCCCTCTGCCGCGGCAAAGGTGATCGCGCAGTCGCCGCGCTGGGGCCTGGCGGCCGACCGTAAGCTCGTCGTCACGCTGGTCGTAAAGCGCGGCTGAGGAAGCGCGACCTCGCTTCGCCGTAGCGCCACGGCAGCTCGGCGGCGTGGGAGATGCCGATCCGCGGGCCGGCGACGATCTCCGGAGACACCTCGCGCTCGCGGAGCTCGAACGGCGGCCGTTCAAGCGGCAGGCCGTCGTGGTCTCGCGTGATGCCGAGGGCCTGGCAAAGCCGCCCCGGGCCGCTGCAGAGGAGACGGGGCTCGTCGAGGCCGCGGCGAGCACGCATCGGGCCGAGACCGTGCGTCGGCTCGAGGGCGCGCACGAGCACCGCGCTCGCGACGCCTTCGTCCTCGCAGACGAGGTTCAGGCACCAGTGGATCCCATACGAGCGGTAGACGTAGGCGTGGCCGGGCGGGCCGAACATCGAGGCGTTGCGCTCGGTGCGGCCGCGGTAGCCGTGGCTCGCCGGGTCCTCGTGGTCGTACGCCTCGACCTCGACGATCCTGCCCCCAACGCCGTCGGCGAGCAACGTCGCGCCGATCAGCTCGGGCGCGACCTCGTGGACGCTGCGGGCGAAGAAGTCACTCGCGAGCGTGCGCGTCGTAGCGGGTGAACGCGGGGATGGCAAGGGCGATCAGGAAGGTACCGAGGACACAGGCGACACCTCCGGACACAATCGAGAGACGGAGGCTCGTCAGCGACGCGACGAGCCCCGCCTCGACGTTGCCGAGGGCCGGTGTCGCGGCGACCTGCGCGAACTCGATGCCCGAGACGCGGCCCCGCAGCGCATCGGGCGTGACCGACCAGAGGATCGTCCCGCGCAGAACGGCGCTCACGTTGTCGGCAGCTCCCGCCGCGGCGAGCAGGAGCAGCGCCAGCCAGAGCGAGCCCGCGAACCCGAAGGCGGCGATTGCGACTCCCCACAGGGCGGCGGCGATAGCGACGATCAGGCCCTGCCTGCGGACGTGCGCGATCCAGCCCGAGACGAGCGACGCGAGCAGCGCGCCCGCGTAGGGCGCCGCGTACATGAGCCCGAGAATCCCGGCGCCACCGTCGAAGCGATTCAGCGCGAGGGCCGGGAAGAGGGCGCGAGGCATCCCGAAGACCATCGCGTTCGAGTCGACGAGGAACATGCCGAGCAGGACCTTCTTACTGCGTACGAAGCGGAAGCCCTCGGCGATCGTGCGCAGGCTCGGCCGGTCGGCGTCGTGCGCGGGCGGCAGGGCGGGTAGCCGCCAGACCGACCAGAGCGACGCTGCAAAGGTCGCCGCGTCGAGAAGGTAGGCACCGCGCAGGCTGAGCAGCGCGATCAGGGCGCCGCCGAGCGCAGGCCCGGCGACGTTGGTCGTGCTCCCGTAGACGTTCTCGATCGCAACTGCCGCCGTCAGCTCGTTCTGCTCGACGAGGCGCGGGATGACGCTGTTCATCCCCGCGACGCCGAGCGAGAAGACGGACATCGCGAGTGTCACGAGCACGTAGATCGCCCACACGCGCGGCCGGGCGAGGCCGGCGTTGAACGCGAACCCGCCGGCGACGAGCGCGAGCAGGATCTCCGTGACGAGCAGCAGCCGCCGCTTGTCGACAGCGTCGGCGATCGCGCCGCCCACGATCGTCAGCGTAAGAAGCGGGAAGAGCTCGCACAGCGAGAGCAAGCCGACCTGAAGGGTCGAGTGGGTCAGCTCGTAGAGCTGGAACGGCGCGGCGACGGCGGCGATCTCACTGCCGAAGGTCGAGATCGTCTGGCCGACGAAGAGGCGGCGAAAGGCCGGGTAGCGCCGCAGCGGGCCGAGGTCGATCGCCAGCCGGCGAACGAGGCCCGGCTCGCGGATCTCGGACGGTTCCAACTAGAAGAGTTGCTCTGGCCCGTTCGGGCGCGCAGTCGCCTCGAGCAGGCGGCGAGCGCGCCGACCGAGGTCGGGGAGGTCGACCTTGCCGCTCTGCGACTGCTCGGCCAGCCGTTGCGCGAGGTCGAGCGCGTCATCGAGGATCGGCTTCGCGAGCGACTGCTCCTGGCCCATGTCCGCGAGGATCGTGCGCTCGGTGCGCGAGGCGACGATCGCCTCGCTCACGCCCTCGACCCAGACGAGCGTGCGACGCCCGTGTCCGCGCCGGTCGTCACGGATCGGCTCGATCGCGTAGATCTTGTCGGCGCGCGCGTACTTGCCGAAGCCGAGGAAGACCATCCGGTTCCCGTCTGCCATGCGCTGATTATTGCCACCGCGCGGGACGGGAGACAGGCTCAGTGACGTTCACGCGCGCGCGTGAACCAGAACCCCCACCCAGGGTGGGGCTTTCTACCCGCCTCCCTCGGGGAGGACGCTAGTCGTCGCGGGCGCGCGGGTGTGCGTCCGGTTCGTGCCGGTTGTGGGTCGATCCGCTCACAGGGCCGCCGGCTAGAGCGCCGTGCAAAGCGCGTCCACAACCCGCCCCTGGTCCTCAGCCTCGAGCTGCGGGTAGAACGGCAGCGCGAGCGTCCGCGCTGCAACGCCCTCGGCGACCGGGCACATGCCCTCCGCGAAGCCGTACAGCTCCCGCATGTACGGCTGCAGGTGCACGCACGGGACGTACTCCGCCGTGCCGATGCCCTGCGCTCGCAGCTCGCCAATCACGCGGTCGCGGTCGGATCCGTTCGGCAGCGCGACGACGTAGACGAACCACGAGCGGCGGTGGTCGGCGTCGTCGGTACAGAGCGGCTCCACGTCGACGCCCTCGAGCAGCCGCCCGTACCGCTCCGCGGCCTCGGCCCGCAGCGCCAGCAGCCGGTCGAGCTTCTCGAGCTGTCCGATCCCGATCGCCGCCTGCACGTCCGTCCAGCGGTAGTTGAACCCGACGCGCACGTGGTTGAACCAGGCGCCGCCCTCGTACGCGCGGCCCTGGTTGCGCATGCTGCGCACGAGCTGCCACTCCTCCTCGGAGTGCGTGAAGACGGCGCCCCCCTCACCCGTAGCGAGCTGCTTGTTCGGGTAGAAGCCGAAGACCCCCGACGGGCCGTGTGACCCGATCGGCGCGCCCTTGTACTCGGCACCGAGCGCCTCGGCCGCGTCCTCGATCAGGGTCAGCCCGTGCTTCGAGCAGATCGCGCGGATCTCGTCCAGCTCGCACGGGTAGCCGAACATGTCGACCGCGACGACGGCCTTCGTCCGCTCGGTGATCGCGGCCTCGAGGGCGGCGGGATCGAGGTTCAGCGTCCGCGGATCGACGTCTGCGAAGACCGGCGTCGCGCCCTCGAAGATGAAGCAGTTCGCGCTCGACGCGAACGAGATCGGCGATGTGATCGCCTCGTCGCCGGGTCCGAGTCCTGCGATCCGCGCCAGCAGGTGCAGCCCCGCGGTTCCGCTCGATACCGCAGCCACGTGCGGTGCGCCGGCGCGCTCGGCCATCAGCTCCTCGAAGCGGTCGATCGTCGGCCCGAGCGACAACCGGCCAGAGCGCAGAACCTCGAGCACGAGCTCCTCTTCCCGCTCGTCCAGCAGCGGCCGGGCGAGCGGGATCTCCCGCAGGCCGGTGCTCAAGCCTCGGCCGGCGCGGGCGTGGCGTACTCGAGCCACTGGGCCCAGCGCTCGCTGCGGCCGCGCGCGGTGTCCAGGTAGGCCTCCTGGATCTCGAGCGTGATCGGCCCGACGCCGATCTCGACGTCATCGACGGCGCGCAGCGGGGTCACCTCGGCCGCGGTGCCGGTCATGAAGGCCTCGTCGGCGAGGTAGAGGTCGGAGCGGATCAGCGACTTCTCGTGAACCCGGTAGCCGAGGTCCTGCGCGATCTGGATCACGGTGTCGCGCGTGATCCCCGGCAAGATCGACGTCGAGAGATCGGGCGTGTAGAGCTCGCCGTCCTTGACGATGAAGACGTTCTCACCGGAGCCGTCGGCGACGTAGCCCTCGGCCGTGAGCAGGATCGCCTCGTCGTAGCCGGCGCGGTTCGCCTCCGTGACGGCGAGCATCGAGTTCAGGTAGACGCCGGTCGCCTTGGCGACGTGCGGGATCACGTTCGGGCCGATCCGCTGCCAGCTGGAGATCTTCGCCGTGATGCCGTTCTTCAGCCCCTGCTCACCGAGGTACGCGCCCCACGGCCAGCTCATGATCACGACGTCGACGGGATTACCGACCGCGGAGACCCCGAGCTCGCCGTAGCCGAAGAACGCGATCGGCCGCAGGTAGCACTCGGGCAGGCCGTTGGCGGCGATCAGCTCATGGCAGGCGGCCCGCAGCTCCTCGACCGAATGTGGGAGCTCCATGTGCAACAGCCGCGCCGAGTTGTCGAGCCGCTCGAGGTGGTCGCTGAGCCGGAAGACGGCCGAGCCCTTGGGGGTCTCGTAGGCGCGGATCCCCTCGAAGACGCCGGAGCCGTAGTGCAGCCCGTGCGCGCCAACGTGAATACGGGCGTCCGCCCAGTCGACGAGCTCTCCGTTCATCCAGATCTTCTCGGTCTCGCGCATGCAGGCGACCTCCTCTAGGTCAGATGGTAAGGGTCCTGCTCGACGACGTCCATCGGACGCGCGCGCGAGAGGCGGAGCAGCTCGGTCGGAGACAGGGCGGCCATGTGGCGCTCGGAGCCGGCGCCAACCCAGAGCACGGGTTGCGAGAGCAGTGTCCGCTCGACGAGCACCGTGGAGACGTGTGCCAGCGGAAACGGCGCGACCGCGCCCGGCTCGAAGCCCGTCGCCTCGCGCACCTCGTCGCTGCCGGCGATCCGGGCGAAGCGTGCTCCAGCGGCGCGTGCGATCTTCTCCGAATCGGCGCGGCGGTCGCCCGGAACGAGCGCGAGGACCTTCTGCCCGTCGCAGTCGAAGACGAGCGACTTCACGATCTGGCCGAGCTCGCAGCCAACGGCTCGCGCCGCGTCCTTCGCGGTCGGTGTCCCTTCCGGGAACTCCTCGACGCGAACCTCCGCGCGGGCCTCGCACAGGTACGTGCTGACGCGGTCGACGGCCTCGGGCCACTCTCTGGTCGCCACGCCGAAAGGGTACCGGCGCAACCGTACGAGCGGCTTCGCCGTTTTAGACGACGATGGCGGGCCGGGCGGAGATTGCACGTAACGAGGCGTTCTTCCGCGACGTCAACGAGGGAATCGCAGAGGCCTCGGAGCGGTTCGAGTCCGAGGAAGCGGAGTTTCTCTGTGAGTGTGGCGACGCGAACTGCACGCACCGGATCGAGGTTCCGCTGGAGGAGTACGAGAACGTGCGGGACCACCCGACGCGCTTCCTCGTGCGCGACGGGCACGTTCTGCCTGAGGTCGAGGAGGTCGTGCGCCGGCGACGGCGCTACTCGATCGTCGAGAAGGTCGACCACGTCGCGGCGACGGTTGTGCGACGGCTCAACCCGCGTCCTCGCCCAACCTGATCACGCGCGCGTCGTCGAAGCCCTGCTCGCGCACGGCCTCGACGAGCTCGGGCGGCGGCTCGCCGTCGAGCGACAGGGCCATCAGCGCCTTGCCGCCGCGGCGGCTGCGCGAGACGGCCATGTTCGCGATGTTCGCGCCCGCTTCGCCGAAGAGCGTGCCCACGCGCCCGATCACGCCCGGCACGTCGTCGTAGCGGAAGAAGACCATCAGGGGCGCGAGCTCCATCTCGAGCTCGAAGCCGAGCGCGTTCACGAGCCATTGCCGGTTCTCGTTGCCGATGATCGTTCCGGCCGCCCTCACCCGCTCGCCGTCCGCGCCGATCTCGACGCGGATCAGGTTGGTGAAGTCGCGCGATGCGCGGCGCCGCTCCTCGGCGACCTCGATCCCGCGCTCGGCCGCCACCACGGGAGCGTTGACGTAATTCACGGGCTGGTCGGTGCGGCCCTGGAAGGCGCCGTTCAGCGCGGCGACGGTCAGCAACCGCGTGTCATAGCCCGAGAGCGTGCCGTAGTACGAGAGCGTGATCCGCTCGGCCCGACCTGCTGCGAGCTCCATCGCCAGCCGGCCGAGCCTCGCCGCAAGCGGGATGAACGGGCCGAGCGCCTCGAGGTCCTCGGCGCCGATCGACGGAATGTTGACGGCATTCGTGACGAGTCCGCCCTCGAGCGCTGCGGCCACCTGTTCGGCCACGATCACGCCTGCACGGTCCTGGGCCTCCTCGGTGGACGCGGCGAGGTGCGGCGTCGCGACGACGTTGTCGAGCTCGAGCAGCGGCCCCGAGTACGGCTCCTGCGCGAAGACGTCGATGGCGGCAGCCGCGAGCTTGCCGGAGCGCAGGGCGTCCACCAGCGCGGCCTCGTCGACGAGCTCGCCGCGCGCGGCGTTGATCACGCGGGCTCCGTCCGGGAGCTTTGCGATCGCCTCGGCGTCGAGGAAGCCGCGCGTCTCGGCGGTGAGCGGCAGGTGCAGCGTCAGGAACGCGGCCGCCGCGAGCACGCCGTCCGGGCTCTCGACGCGCTCGGCGCCGAGCTCGCGGAAGCGTTCTTTTGCGACGAACGGGTCGTACGCGACGACCCGCATCCCGAGGCCGAGCGCGCGACGCGCGACCTGCTGGCCGATCCGGCCGAAGCCGAGCACGCCGAGCGTCTTGCCCTCGAGCTCGACCCCGCCCCAGGCCGAGCGTTCCCAGCGGCCCTGCTTCAGCGCCGCGTGCGCCTGCGGGATGTTGCGGGCCAACGCGACGAGGAGGCCGACCGTGTGCTCCGCCGCCGAGGTGACGGTCGACTCGGGCGCATTCGCAACGACGATCCCGCGCCGCGTGGCCGCGTTCACGTCGACGTTGTCGACTCCCACGCCGGCCCGGCCAATCACCTTCAGCCGCTCGCCGCGCTCGATCAGCTCGGCGGTCAGTTTCGTCGCCGAGCGGATCACGATCGCGTCGTAGTCGCCGATCTTCTCGCCGAGGTCGCCGTTGGAGTCGACGTCGACGTCGAAGCGCTCGCGCAGGAGATCGATCCCCGCCTCGGCGATCGGCTCCCTGACGAGGACGCGGGCCCGGGTCACACGGGGGCGTGCTCGAACGCCTCGAGCGCGCGGGTGACGGCGGCGCCGCGCTGGATCTCGGCGCCGAGCTCGACGAGCGCGAGCTCGACCGCGGCGAGCGCGGTCGTGATGTCGAAGACGTCGTAGTAGCCGATGTGGCCGATGCGGAAGATCTTCCCCTTCAGCTCCCCTTGACCCGGGGCGAGCGTGACACCGTGGCGGTCGCGCAGCAGGAGCACGAGCTCGTCCGAGTCGATCCCGTCGGGCGCGCGGGCGGCGGTGACGACCGCGGAACTGTCGTCGTCGGGCGAGGACAGCTCGAGGCCCATCGCCTTCAGGCCCTCGCGGCAAGCGCGGCCGAGCCGCCGGTGCCGGTCGAAGGCGGCTTCAAGGCCTTCTTCCAGCAGCATCCCGAGCGCCACGTTCAGCCCCGCGACGAGCGAGACCGGCGGCGTCACCGGCGCGTCGAGGGTCGCCTGGCCCTTCCGCGTCCGCTCCCAGTCCCAGTAGAACCGCGGCGACGTGGCGGTCGCGCTGCACTTCCAGGCGACCGGCGAGGCGCTCACCATCGCAAGGCCCGGCGGAGTCATCAGCGCCTTCTGCGCCCCGGACGCGACGACGTCGAGGCCCCAGGCGTCGGTCTCGAGTGGCACGGCGCCGAGGCTCGAGACGGCGTCGATCACGCTCAACGCACCGGCCTCGCGGGCGGCTGCTGCGAACGGCTGCGGGTCGATCACGACTCCCGTCGAGGTTTCCGAGTGCGTGAAGAACACAGCCCGTGCTTCGCGCTCGTGGAGACGCGCCGACGCGTCGTCGGCCGAGGGGATCTCGCCCCAGGCGTAGCGCAGGTGATCGATGTCCAGGCCGTACTCCTTTGCGATCGCCGCCCAGCGCTCGCCGAAGTAGCCCGCCGAGACGACCAGCACCGGGTCGCCGGGCGAGCAGAGGTTGGCGACAGCCGATTCCATGCCGCCGCTGCCGGAGCCGCCGAAGAGCAGCACCTCCTGCGCGGTGCGGAAGACCTCGCGCAGGCGCGCGAGCGACTCGCCGTAGAGCTGGCGGTAGTCGGGCCCGCGGTGGTGGATCACCGGCTGCGCCATCGCCGCAAGCACCTCCGGCGGCGCGGGCGTCGGGCCGGGTGTCATCAGATACCGCTTCTCCGCCACGACCCGAGGGTAGCGCTAGCGGGGCCGGTGGGTCGCGAAGATCATCACCTGCTGGAACGTGGGCCGGTTCGTCCAGCGCATCGTCTTCGCGAGCAAGCCACCCCTCTACAAGGTCGGGATTACGGCAAGGCCAGGCGCGGATCGACCGCAGCGCCGCGGACCCGAACCTCGAAATGCAGGTGCGGGCCGGTCGCGTCGCCGGTGGCGCCGACCGCTCCGAGGCGGGTTCCGGCGCCGACGCGCTGACCGAGGCGCGCCGAGATCGACGAGAGGTGCGCATACATCGTCCTGACTCCGTCCGCGTGCGCGACGACGACCAGGTTCCCCCAGCCGCCGGCGAGCCAGCCCGCGTAGGCGACGCGGCCGGACGCGGCCGCGCCCACCGGCGTGCCCGACGGCGCGATGAGGTCGATGCCGGCGTGGAAGCGGTTGCCGCGCGGACCGAAAGGGTCGCCGACCGGGGCATCGACCGGCCACGCCAGCGAGATCGGGCAGCTCGCGGGCGGCCGGCGCAGCGCAGCGAAGGTCGTCGCGCCGGCGACGCCGTCGGCAGTCAGTCCAGCCCAGTGCTGAAAGCGCCGCAACGCTCGCTCGGTGTGGTCGCCGAGGCCGCCGTCGATCGTCGACGACGGGAACCCGTGCCAGGCGAGCAGGAACTGGAGTGCCGCGACGTCCCAGCCTGTCGCGCCGCGCGTCAGCGGCCGCGTCCCGAAGAGGTGCCGTCCGTAGTGCCCGAGTGCCTCGCGCGTGCTCGGCCCGGCCACGCCGTCGGGCGTTAGGTGGACGCGTAGCTGGAAGCGCTTGATGGCCCGCGTCGTCGCGGGGCCTTTCACGCCGTCGATCGACCCGGCGTAGAGGCCGCGCGACTGCAGCGCAACCTGCAGCGCGGCGAGCCCCGCGTCTCGCCCGGCCGAGGCCGACGGCGCAAACAACAGCGCCGCGAGGACGAGCGGAAGCAGGGTGAGCTTGAGGCGGCAGACGCTCATACCGCTCCTAATCTCGGACGGGCCGCCGCAGAGCTTGAGCGGCTGGCAGAGAAACGGCTGCGCTTCAGGCCTGTAGCTTCTCGCGGAGACGTTCGTTCACGACCTTCGGGTTCGCCTTACCGCCGGTCTCCTTCATCACCTGGCCGACGAAGAAGCCGAGGAGGCCGTCCTTGCCGCCGCGGTAGTCGGCGACCTGCTGCTCGTTCGCGCTCAGAATCCGGTCGATCACCGGATCGAGCTCGCCGGTATCTGCAATAGACGCTTCAGCGAGGTACTTCTCGGCCGAGAAATCGGGCGAGGCGCTGGCCGCCAGCGCGTCGTCGAACGCGCTGCGCGGGATCTCGCCACGGCGCTCGATCACCTTCGCAAGCTCCTCCGCGTTCACGGCGGCCGGGTCGAGCCCGAGCGCGGCCAACTCGTTCATCACGACGTTCGCCACCGCCGCGCGGTCGCCCGGCATCCGCGAGTGCAGCTCGTCGCGGCCGCTCGTGACGAGGCCCTCCGCCGGCGCGAAGCCGACCTCCGCCTCAAGCTTCCGGATCCGCGCTGACGGCAGCTCGGGGAGCTCCCCTCGCAGGCGCTCGACCACCTCGCGCTCAGGCTCGAGCGGCACGAGGTCAGGCTCCGGGAAGTAGCGGTAGTCCTGCGCCTCCTCCTTCGAGCGCAGCGGTGGCGCAGACTCGTTGCCCGGGTCGAAGTGCAAGGTCTCCTGGACGACTTCGCCGCCCGACTCCCAGATCTCGACCTGGCGCCGCACCTCGCGCTCGATCCCCTTCGCGGCGAAGTTGAACGAGTTCATGTTCTTCAGCTCGGTGCGCGTCCGCAGCTCGTCCGATCCCTCCGGCCGCACTGAGACGTTGACGTCGAAGCGGAGCGAGCCCTTCTCCATCTCCGCGTCGGAGATCCCGAGCTCGACGACCGTCTGCCGGAGCAGCTGCAAGAAGCGCTTCGCGTCCTCTGCCGAACGGAGGTCCGGTCGCGTCACGATCTCGACGAGCGGCGTGCCGGCGCGGTTGAAGTCGACGAGCGAGCGGTCAGAGCCGTGGATCCGGCCCTCGGCGCCGCCCATGTGGATCGTCTTCGCCGCGTCCTCCTCGAGGTGCGCACGCTCGATGCCGACGACGCTGTCGCCCTCCGGGCCGGGCACGGCGAAAGTGCCGTCGACGCAGAGCGGCTCGTCGTACTGGGAGATCTGGTACCCCTTCGGATTGTCCGGGTAGAAGTAGTTCTTGCGGTGGAAGATCGCGTGCTCGGGGATCCGGCAGCCGAGCGCGACGCCAAGCAGCATCGTCCACTCGATCGCCTTGCGGTTCGGCACCGGCAGCGCCCCCGGCATGGCGAGGCAGACCGGGCACGTCTGCGAGTTCGCCGGCTCGAAGTAGGCGACCGGGCAGCGGCAGAACATCTTCGTCCGCGTCTTCAAGTGGACGTGGATCTCGAGCCCGATGACCGGCTCCCAGCTCATCGCAGCCGCTCCGGGACGACGTCGAAGCCGAGCGCTTGCTCCAGGGCGTGAGCCGCGCGGAAGAGCAGGTTCTCCGAGAACTGGCGCCCGATCAGCTGGAAGCCGACGGGCAGCCCCTGGGCGAGCCCGCACGGGATCGAGAGCCCGGGCAGGCCCGCCATGTTCGAGGGGATCGTGAGTAGGTCGGCCGCGTACATCGCGAGCGGGTTCGCAGTGCGGGCGCCGAGCTCGAACGCGACGGTCGGCGACGTCGGGCTGACTAGGATGTCGAAGTCCTGGAAGGCGGCCTCGTGCTCGTCGCGGATGACGGTACGGACCTTCTGCGCCTGGCCGTAATAGGCGTCGTAGTAGCCGGCCGACAGGGCGTAGGTGCCGAGCATGATCCTGCGCTTCGGCTCGTCGCCGAACCCCTCGCGGCGCGTGCGGTCGTACATCTCGCGCACGTCCTTCGCCTCGGCGCGATGGCCGAAGCGGACGCCGTCGTAGCGAGCGAGGTTGGACGACGCCTCCGAAGGGGCGATCAGGTAGTAGCAGGGCAGCCCGAACTCGACCGAGCGCGGTAGCCGGCACTCCCCCACCTCGGCGCCGAGTTCGCGGCCGAGCTCGATCGTGCGGTTGACGGCGTCGCTCACGCCCGGCTCGATCCCCTCGGCCTCGTTCAGCTCCTTTGGGACGCCCAGGCGGAGGCCCTTCAGGTCCTCCGCCTCGGGAAGCTCGATCGGCTCGGGCAGCTCGACGGTCGTCGAGTCGCACGAATCGCGGCCGGCGATGATCCGGTGCAGAAGCGCGCAGTCGCGGACGTTCTTCGCGATCGGGCCGACCTGGTCGAGGCTCGACGCGAAGGCGACGACTCCATAGCGGGAGACGGTGCCGTAGGTCGGGCGCAGGCCCACGACGCCGCAGAGCGCCGCGGGCTGCTTGATCGAGCCGCCCGTATCGGAGCCGAGCGCCCAGGGCGCGAGCCCGGCCGCGACGGCAGCCGTCGAACCGCCGGAGGAGCCGCCGGGGACGCGGCTCGTGTCCCACGGGTTGCGCGTCGGGCCGTAGGCCGAGTTCTCGGTCGAGGAGCCCATTGCGAACTCGTCCAGGTTCGTCTTGCCGAGCAGCGGCAGGCCGGCGTCCTTGCAGCGGGCCGCAACCGTCGCGTCGAAGACGGGCTTGTAGCCGGCGAGGATCTTGGAGGCGGCGGTCGTCTCGACGCCGCGGGTGGAGATCACGTCCTTGAGCGCGATCGGCACGCCCGCACCGTCCGCCTCCTCGACGGTGCAGAGGTAGGCGTGGAGCTCCGGATCCCGCTCCGAGATCGCGTCGAGGTAGGCGCGGCGGATTTCGGCGCCGGTGACCTCGCCGCGCTCGACGAGGCCGCTCGCCTCCTCGGCCGTCAGCCGCAGAGTGTCGATCACGCGCCCGTCCCCCAAACTGCCCCCAGGGGTCCCCCGGGACCCCTACAGACACGGTAGCCCTCGTGGGCGCACGCGTGTGTGTCGGAGGTGTGCCGGAAGTGGAACATCGTCGTCGGCGCCGATCCCGCCCTCACGCGGCGGGGACGCGAAAGGCGTCGTCCTCGCGGTCTGGCGCGTTCGCGAGCGCGTCCTCGACCGGCAGCGACGGCCGCGGCTCGTCCTCGGCCCACACGTTCGAGAGTGCGAGCGGGTGGAGCGTCGGCTCGACGTCGGAGAGGTCGAGCTCCGAGACCTTCCCGACCGCCTCGAGAATCGCGTCGAGCTGCCCGGCGAACCGCTCGAGCTCTTCGTCCGAGAGCTCCAGCCGCGCGAGCCGCGCCACGTGCACCACTTCGTCCCGTGAGATCGCCATCGTCTGCATCCTCCCAAAAGAAACGGGGCCCCTTCCGGAGCCCCGTCAACATGTCGGTTCCGGAAAGGGTCTAGCCGGGCTGCACGTTCGCCGCCTGCAGGCCTTTATCGCCCTGCACGACGTCGAACTCGACCGTCTGACCTTCGGTCAGCGACTTGTAGCCGTCCCCGGCGATCGCCGAGAAATGGACGAACACGTCTTCGCCGCCTTCGCGCTCGATGAAGCCGTAGCCCTTCTCGTTCGAGAACCACTTGACGGTGCCCTTGGGCAAGTCTTACTCCCTTCGTACAACAAACAACGACGGCCCGGGCACCGAGCCGCCGACCTACTGTGAAGCGCGCGAACCTTAGCGCCGGGTTTCGGGAAACGCAAGGAGCCCCCGGCGATAGCGGGCAGCGCGAATGGTGTTCTGCAGCAGCATCGCGATCGTCATCGGCCCGACACCTCCCGGGACCGGGGTCAGAAAGGCCGCGCGCGAGATCGCGTCGGGGTCGACGTCGCCGACGAGGCCGCCCTCGACTCGGTTGATGCCGACGTCCACGACCGCGGAGCCGGACTTGACCATGTCGGCCGTGACGACCTCCGGCAGGCCCGCGGCGACAACCAGCACGTCGGCGTCGAGCGTGTGCCGCTCGAGGTCGTCGGTGTGCGAGTGGCAGATCGTCACGGTCGCGTGCGCCTGCAGGAGGAGATGCGCCACGGGCTTGCCGACGATCGTGCTCCGGCCGACGACCACCGCGCGGGCGCCGTCCAGCGGAATCCGGTACTCGGCCAGCAACGCCATGATCCCGAGCGGCGTAGCAGGCACGTGTGCGGGCCGGCCGAGGTAGAGCAGGCCCGCGTTGAGCGGGTTGAAGCCGTCGACGTCCTTGACCGGATCGACCGCGCCGATGACGCGCGCCTCGTCGATGTGGTCGGGCAGCGGGAGTTGCACGAGGATCCCGTCGATCGCGTCGTCGGCGTTTAGCTCCGCGACGATCGCCAGCAGCTTGTCCTCCGTGATCTCGTGCGGGAGCTTGCGATCGACGGAGGCGAACTCGGCCTCGGCCGCCGCCCGATGCTTCAGCCGAAGGTAGACAGTCGACGCCTCGTCTTCGCCCACCTGAACCGTCGCCAGCCCGAGCCCGCCGAGCCCGCGCACCTCCTCGGCCACCTCGGCGCGGATCCGCTCGGCGAGCGGCCGCCCTTCCATCATCGTCGCCGTCACGTCTAATAGGGGAGCTGGACGTCGCTGACGTCGAGGCCGAGCGACTGCGCGAGGCGGACGCCGGTCTCGATGTCTTCCTTCAGCTTCTCGATGTCGCGCGAGCGCATCGTGTTGCCGATGAACGCGCGCTCCTTCGGTCGCCAGAGCGCGTGCTCGGCGAAGATCGGCAGCAGCCTGTTGGCGGCGTCGACGAGGGCGCGCTTCGTCTTCTTGTCGGCCTTCTGCAGCAGCACCTTCTCGTAGGCCATCCCCGCGCCGTGGTGAATGCCGTCGTCGGTCGTCAGCCGGTTGCAGAGGTCCTCCAGGACGGTGCCGCGCGAGGCGCGGGCGATCAGCCGGAAGCGCGAGATGATCAGCCGCTCGTAGAAGACCTGCATCTGGAAGACCTTCTCCTCGAGCGTGTCGGCCTCGAGGGTCATGTGTGCGAGCTCGTCGAGGTACGGGTCGCGCTCCGCGGTTCCGCCCACCTCGTCGATCAGCTTCAGCCACCCCTCGGTGTGGCGCGACTCGTCCTGCACCATCGTCGAGTAGTAGAGCTTCGCCTCGGGATCGGGCGCGATGTTCAGGAGCTGCGAAGCCATCTCGCAGGCGAGGATGTCCGCCTGGAGCTGCTGGGTGAGCACCGAGCGCCACATGTCCTTGCGGCGCCCCTGACGCTCCGGCGAGCCCTTGCCCTCGGGGATCGGCGGCAACTCGCCCCACGGCAGGTCGCGCACCTGCCACTCCTGCCGCTTGGCGAGCTCGTAGAAGCGCAGGACGCCGGCGAATGCCTCGCGTTCCTCGCGCTCCTGGTCGATCACCTGGTCGGTCGCCACTCCTTGCAGCTTAAGCTCCGAAGCCGTGGACATGCGCAAATGGCCCAGGAAGAACGATCGCGAGTCGATCAAGGCCCGGCAGGAGGCGCTCGGCCTCGACGGCCCGGTCACGAGCGTCGACCTGGAGCCGTTCGTTCGGGCCCAGGAGATGCTCACCGGCGCGGCCGTGATCCCGGTTTCGGTCGTGGGGCCGCTCGCGCTCGAGCTCGGCGAGTACGAGCTCCGCGAGCCGGACGGCGCTGTCGTCGAGACCGGCCGCACACGCGACTCGGTGCTCGTGCCGCTCGCGCACACCGAGGGCGGGCTCTCGGCGTCGCTCCATCGCGGTGCCCTGGCGGTCGCCGAGTCGGGCGGCTTCCGGACCTACGTGCTCGCCGACCGGATCACGCGTGCCTCGTGCTTCGTCTGCGGCTCGGCCGGCGAGGCGGTCCAGCTCTCGCGGTGGATCGAGGGCGAGCTGGACGCGATGCGGGCGTGGCTCGAGGAGCAGGACGACCCGTCGCTGTCGAAGTTCGCGCGGCTGCGAGAGGTCAAGACGCACGTCGTCGGGCCGATGTGCCACGTGCTCTGGCGCTGGACGACCGGCGACGCGGTCGGCGCGAACATGATGACCCGCAACTCCTACGTCCTGAACATGGGCTACGTGATGGAGCGCGCCCCGGTGAAGCCGGAGCGCTCGATCCTCGAGGCGAACATGGGCGGCGACAAGAAGCCGTCGTTCGAGTACTTCCAGAGCGGGCACGGCAAGACCGTGCTCGCGGAGACGACGCTGACCGAGGACGCGGTACGACAGGTGCTGCGGACGAAGCTCGACGACCTCGCGGAGCTCGCCTGGGCCGGGACGCACGGGGCCGTGGCGTCAGGCATGCAGTCGGTTGCGTTCACGCCCGCGAGCGCGATCGCCGCCCTCTTCGCGGCCACCGGCCAGGACCTCGGCATGGTCGGCACCAGCTCGATGGCGCACGGAGCCGCGCGCCGTGTCGAGGGCGGTTTGCAGGTCTCGATCCGCCTGCCCGGCCTCGAGGTCGCGACGATCGGCGGCGGGACGACGCTCCCGTACGCGCGACGCTGGCTCGAGGTGCTCGGCTGCGCCGGCGCCGGCGGCGTCTACCGCTTCGCGCAGATCGTCGCGGCAGCGACGCTCTCGCTCGAGATCTCGGCCTCGGCCGCGATGGCGACGGCAGGCTCCGCCGAGTTCTTCCGCGCGCACCACGAGCGCGGCGGGCTTCGCTGAACTGAGTGATCTCCCGCAGTGGCCGCGCCGCCGATATCTCTTTCTGACAAGCGACGTATCTGCGGCCAGGAACGAGGTGAGCGAAATGCTTCGAATCTGGCTCATGGCGATGCTCGCGGCAGCCCTGCTCGTGGTCGTCCGCGACCACGACGTACTCCACCGTGCCGGCCTGATCGGCTACTGCACGTCCTCGCCCCGCCCGGCGGCAACCTCGGGTTCCTGGCGCGCGTGCGAGAAGGGCATGCTCGACGGCCGGCCCGATCTCTCGCGCCACTCCTGCAGCCGGCGCGGGCTGAGCGGCTCGGTGGAGTTCTGGCGCTGCCCCGCGCCCGTCGAGTCCGGTCCGGTGGCCAGCGCGAGGTAGCGTCCGCGGGCGTGCTGCGCGAAGTCGCCGAGTATCCGAACTCGTTCGGCCCACTCGGGCCGGACAGCGAGCGCCTCGACACCGGCCGTTACACGCTCTGCCTCGGCCCCGGCTCGACCTGGAACACGGTGCAACGGCAGCGGTTCCCGCTCGAGGAGCTCGACGAGGTGCTCGAAGAGGTGCGAGCCGCCCTGCGCGAGCGCGGGCGCACGTACACCCAGTGGGAGGTCGGCAGCTCTGCGCCGCTCGGGCTCGTCGACGCGCTGCTCGAGCGCGGCCTGACCCGCGACAAGGATCCCTATGCCGTCGCGCTCGTACTCAGGAGCGAGCCGCCGTCGTCGCGCCCTGGAATGACCGCTCGACAGATTGAGAGCCTCGAGGAATTCGAGGCCGCGATGGAGGTCCAGTGGAAGGCCTTCGGCAGCTCGCCCGAGGAAATCGCCGAAGCGCGCAGCCTCCTCCCGAAACTGTTCGACGAGGGCACGAACCTGCGGCACGCGGTCTGGCTGGACGGCGACCTCGTCTGCACCGGCGTCGCCTCTCCCACCGAGCACGGACTCCTGCTCTACGGTGGCGCGACGGCAGAACGAGCCCGTGGCCGCGGCGCCTACCGAGCGCTGATTCGCGCCCGCTGGGACGACGCCGTCGCGCTCGGCACGCCTGCGCTGATCACGCAGGGCGGCTCGATGTCGCGCCCGATCCTGGAGCGCCTCGGCTTCGAGCGCGTCGGCGAGGTGCACATGCTCGTCGACGATTTCGGCTAGACGCCGTCGAAGGCGCTCGGATAGACGACGCGCCCGGCGAGGGCCGGCTCGTATCCAGGAAGGCGCCTGACCATGAACGCTGCGTCGGGAATGCCTTCCCGCGGCGGCTGGAATCCGAGCGCGCTCGCCCGCTCGAAGCCAAAGCGCGGGTAGTACGCGGGCACGCCTTCGACCACGACCGCGGGTTCCCCCATCGCCTCGGCCCGGCCGAGCACGTTCTCGATCAGGTCCGTGCCGACGCCGCTGCGCTGGCGGTCGGTGCGGACGGACATCGGGCTGAGCATCAGGATCCGCTCGCGCGTCCCGCCCTCGAGCCCGGCCCAGCTCAGCATCAGGTGCCCGACCACTCCCGACTCGTCCTCGGCTAGGAGAGCCAGCTCCGACAGGTAGTGCTGCGAGGCGCGGATCCGCTCGACGAGGGCGGCGACTTCGGGACCGTGCTTGGGACTGAAGGCATCGATCACGACCGCCGCGATGCCGGGGAAGTCCTCGGGCTGCTCCGCCCGGATGCGCCAACCACTCAAAGAGGCGCCGACCAGAATCGAACTGGTGTGCGAGGCTTTGCAGGCCTCTGCCTAACCACTCGGCCACGGCGCCGCGGCGCTCATCGTAGCGGGGTGGTTCCGGCCTCTTAGCGGCGGGTACCACCCGTCGGGTCGACGCGAACCGCTCGCAGCCGTGGTCGCGATGCGCGACGCCAACCTTGCCCCACCACCACTCCTTGCCGCCGAGCCGTCCGAACGCTGGGCGGCGGAGAGATCGCGGAAGTCCACCTGGTGCGCGTACTCCTGCTGGAGCCCGGGGAGCGCAGATTCCCGTTGTGCGGCTCACGCCCTCCCCGGTCCGGGGCGGCCGGGCGCTAGAAATCCCAGTCGTCGCCAGGATCGGCGACGTGCTCACCACGGCGGCGGCCGCGGGCGAGCCAGGCGAGGTACCCGCCGGCGATGACGGGCACAGACAGCAAGAGCCACGGGTCCGCCCAGGCGGTGGAGAGCCTGCGCGCGGCCGCAGTCGCGGCCGCGCTCCAACGAACCGCCCGCTGCTCACGGGCAGTAAGGCTCGTGTACAGGTCGTGGATCATCCGGGCAGGATGCCGGCGATACTCTGGAACGCGCTCCGGATGTTGTCCGAGAGCAAGGTCATCGATGCGAGGACGCCAAGCGTGACCACGGCGAGGATGACGCCGTACTCGGCCATCGTCTGGCCCTCCTCGCGACGTACGAAGAGCTTCAGCACGAGTTCACCTCCCTTCGTGTAGTCGGGAGGTCGTCTCCAATGCGAATGACGTTCTCGGTGCTCGGCTCCACGCCGGGACTCCTCCGTTGGCGCAAACTCAGCGGGGCCGCACCGCCCTTTCTGTTGCAAGCAGTAATCGGCGCGACCGGGCGCGAATCCTCATCCCTCGCGGGAGCGATTCGTCCGGCAAGAACAGAAAGAGCGGATGATGGGACTCGAACCCACGACCTTCTGCATGGCAACGCGCGACGGTTAGAGGGCTCGTGCGCCGGTATTTCGAGTTGCAAGGCTATTTCGTGCGCACGAACGTGAAATACGAGTACCGCACACCCAAGGGAATGGGCTGGTCAGACATCGACCTCTGCATCCTCCATCCGCTCACCGGCGACGCCGCCGCCGTCGAGGTGAAAGGTTGGCACATGGAATCGATCACGCCATCGTACTTTCGTGACTGGCCGAGCATCCTCTACTTCACGCGCGATGAGGCCAAGCGTGCCGTGGCAGATCTACTCGGACGAGAGGACTTCCGCAGCATCGTCACCGTCTCACGAGTCGGTCCACGTGGGAGTTGCGAAGTACTGGCAAAGGCCGCTGAAGCAAGAGTCGAGATCCTCGAATTCCGAACGGTTCTCGACTACTTGATCGAGCACGTCCCGCGAAACCGTGACGCCGGGAGCGAGAGCGAACATGTCATCCTGCGTCTCCGATGGTTTTCGTCGCCGTTAACACGAACGTGAAGTAGTAGGTCGCTCCGTCAGTGAAAAGCACGATCCTCCGGGTCTACAACTGCGTGATCCACGTGGTCTAAGTCGCCCGCCGGCCGGGGGTCGCGGTCAACCGAAGAAAGGTGTTGGATCAACCAGCGCGCCCCTCGCCGCTGCGGTTCACACGGGGAGACAGTGGACGGCTCCCCCTTCTCCCCCGAAGGTCCGCCTGAAGGAAGCCGCCCACCTGAGTAGATGCCGCCCAGGGGCGACGCTTGCGCTGCGGGGAGGACGTACGACACCGGCGCGAACCCGCTCCTCGCCGGAGCGGGTTCTCCCCCCGGACGGCCGCAGGTAAGCGCGTTCTCCGATCCATCGCGCGCCCCGGCTAAAGCTTCGTGTGTGTGGCCCGCGAACTGAGGATCCAGCAGAACGGGGAGAGAAAACCGCGGACGAACTCGCGGGTTGAGTCGATTTGGTCGTGACGTGCCAAAGCCGGGGACAAAGAAAGCACGCGGTTACGGAGCTCGGCACCAGGTCTTGCGCCGGAACTGGGGGACAAGCGTCGAAGCCGGTCTTCGTTTCCTGCGCCGGCTGCGGCCGGCCGATCGTTCCGGGCAAACCCTGGGACCTCGGCCATGACGATGAGGACCGCGCGGTTTGAACTGGACGCGAGCACGCGCGTGCAATCGCTCGGCTGGGGGGAAGGGGAAGCGCAAGTTAGCCTCCCGGCGGTGGTGACGGCTCAAGCCGCCGAATGAAGCGGCAGGGCGACGCGCATGCGCCGCTCCCGCAAGGGGACCCCAGTGCCGTCAGCCCTGCCGCAACGTGAAGATCCCCGCTGCGCAGTTGGATAAACGAAATGAACGAGCGAGAGCGGCCGCTTGGGGGCAAGGGGTTGCCCTGGGGAGAGGGGGCGGCCGCTCTCGCCTGTAGTGCGGAAGGCGCGGAGTTTGACTTCCTCTTTGGCGCTTGTCCAGTTGAGGGAGAGAAGTGCGGAGGGGTTCGTAACGTCATACGCACATGTAGGGGTCAAGATCCTCGGGACGACATGGGCGACCCATCGCTCACTCGAATGAGGGAGCCGATCTGAACGCGTGGCCGCGTAGCGCCGTTTCGACGCGAGAGAGTGACCCTTCCCCGATCTCCCGCGCTCAGTGCTGCGCGAGGATGAGCAGAGCGAGCGGCGTTGCGGGGATGGCGATCGACGCGAAAGCGAGAGCGAGCATCTGCAGCGGTCCTACCCGCACCGAAGCGTCGGCCCGCACGAAGGGCGCCCACCTCGGCTCGGGCAGGAAATGCCGAGCTCGCTCTGCTAGTTCGGGGCAGACGAGTGCCAGTTCCGGCGAGAGCGGTTCATCTAGCGGCAATTGAATCGACGACATTCGGCCTCCCTTCCCGCAGCCAGGATCTCGCGGCCACGCTCGACGCGCATCACCCGATAGGGGGATCAGACCCTAGGCCCCACGACCGCTGAAATCAGCTGGGGACTGAGGCCGGGCGACGAGCCGAACGGCCCTTTCACGCTTACGCTGCGCGACCCGGCCTCGTGGGAAGCTACGAAACGCCGGCATGCGGCGCTAGTGGTCTAAGCGGGCACGTCCTCAACCACCAGAACCGGCGGCTGGTCGGCGTCGTCGTCTCGCGTTCCGATCACAAACAGCGATGACGGGCTTCGAGAGTTTCTGTTTGGTGAGAGGGGCCACCGGGACTAGACCCTGCCGGCGCAAGAGGCGGGTCGGAAGGCGCACTGTCCCCTGTTGAGGGGAAGCAGTGCGCCTTCGATTGACGGCTGTTTGCTGTCGGCGTTCGTCGTCGGCCCGGAGCTCGAGCGCGCCCGGGTCGTGGGTTACCGCCGCGGTTCCGCAAATGCGGAACGCTCGCTCCGTCTGCCCGCGCCTCGCGGCGCCACGGACGGGTTTCTCAAGTCTGGGGGGGTTCGAAGTCCCCCTCTGACGGCTCTGCGGCCGGGAGCGCTCCGGCCGGGACGTGACGCGCGCGGTTTGTCGCGTCAGCGCCCTGCGCCGCCCCTTCGCTGGCTCGAACCTGACTAGAACCTGACTCGCGGCACTGCCGCGCGAGGCTGTCTAGCTCTTGAGAAACAAGCGATTCACGCCAATTGCGGCGGAATCGCGGAGGAGCGGATGATGGGACTCGAACCCACGACCTTCTGCATGGCAAGCGGGTCGTGGGTTTGGGGTCAGCGGCACACGAAACCGCACCGTTGAGCGGAATCCGGCGTTAGCCCCCGCTCCCCTGACGCCCGCCGTATTACCGTCGTTTGCGGGCGATTCCTGGCGGTTTGGGCACAAGACCGGCCCTTGTGCCCAAACGAAGACGCGAATGAGTCGCGCCCCGCGGGCAGCCATCACGGCGCCGTAGGTCTCCCCGCTGCGCACACCCTCGCCGGTCTCGTCGAGCAGCATGCGCCGCCGCGGGCCGAACCCGCGGCCGTCGCGGCTCAGGGCGACGCGGAGGCGCGCGGACGCGTCGCCATGCCAGTGCAGGGCGATGTTCGTGACCGAGCGTGGCATCGTGAAGGTTCGCGCCTGCGCGACTCGCCCAGAGGCGGCGACCGTATGGACGTCGGCCCCGAGCGCTGCCTCTGCGCAGGTAGGGGGAACGGCGAGGACGCCGAGGACGATGAGGCAACGAAGGAGGACGGCGGCGCGCAGAACTCAATTAGAGCCAGTCACGTCGCACCTGTCACCGAACGTCGGGCCAGAAAAGAACGGTGTTTCATGCCCGTGAAGCTGATTGACGTCGAGGACGGGGAACGGCTCGCCGCCTGCGTCATCCAGCGAAGCCAGATCACCCTCTCGCCCGAGGACTTCGAGGACGCGCACCAGTTACCTGCTCCTCGAGCTCTGGATCTAGCTGAGGTGTAAGACTGTCGATATAGGCACCGGGGATAGGTGGGCCAGCACCTACCCCCTGGTGTCCTCCTTCTCTCCTTGTCGAACTAGACGCTCGCGAGGGAGAGAACCTGTGGCCTGACGCGTGCGTACGTTCTACCCGCTGCGATCCGCATTTGAACACGCGTCGCGAACGATCAGCACCGGCGCGCTTCATGTTTATGAAGGATCTAACCGCTGTAAGTGGCCGCTACTAGGCAGGGGTGATGTTCTGGTTAACGCTGAAGGCGTTGTCGGGGTCATAGTGACCCTTGATCCGCGCCAGCCGGTCGTAGTTCGGGCCGTACATCGCGCGCACGCGGTCGCCGGTCTCCTGCATCTGGAAGTTCACGTACCCGGTGCCGAGCGTGTACGGCCGCACAGCGTCGGAGTAGCTCACCGCCCAGTCGCGGATCGCGCCCGCGTTGGCCGGTTCCGGGTCGACCCCGGCGATCACCTGCGCCCACACCGCGTCGCGGTACGCCCAGGCCATCTCGTCGCTGCCGATGCGTGCCGGCGCACCGTCGATCGGATACAGGTGCGCCGTGCACTTCCAGGTCGGCATCGCCGCGCCGAATGCTGCGTGCTGCTCGATCGCGGCGTCCGGGATCTCGCTCACGAACTCGCCGCGCCAGTACCACTGGTCGCCCGCGGGGTAGACCGCGTCGAATGCGGAGTTCCAGGCGGGCAGCGGAACGGGTGCGATGCCGTCGAGAAGCGGCGTACCCCACGAGCGTCCCTCTTTCAGCGTGGGCGAGTCGTCCTCGCCGGCGTAGCACCAGACGACGCCGCAGACCTTGCGAAGATGCAGCTCCTCCGGGAACGGCGGGCCGGGCGGAATCGAGAGGAACGCAAAGAACCCGTTCAACTCGTCCGGTTGTGCAGGCATGAAGTCGCGATACCAGCGAAGCAGCTCGGCCGCATCGCCGATGTCGTAGAGCACAGGGCCCGCCTGTACCGTCGTGATCGGATACCCGCGGAACGTGAACGACGTGACGACGCCGAAGTTGCCGCCGCCGCCGCGAATCGCCCAGAAGAGGTCGGGCTCGTGCTCGACGTCGGTATGCACTATCGATCCGTCGGCGAGGACAACCGTCGCGGCGACGAGGTTGTCGATCGTCAGCCCGGCGCCGCGCGAGAGGTGGCCGACGCCGCCGCCGAGCGTCAGGCCGCCGACCCCGGTCGTCGAGATGATTCCAGCCGGAACGGCGAACCCGTGCTCATAGGTCGCGCGGTCGACGTCGCCGAGCTTCGCACCACCCTGCACGCGCACGCTCTGCGCGCTCGGGTCGACCGTGACGTCGTTCATCGACGAAAGGTCGATCACGAGCCCGTCGTCGACGCTCGCGAGCCCTGCGCCGTTGTGTCCGCCGCAGCGCACAGCGAGCCGTAGCCCGCGCTCGCGCGCGAATCCGATCGCGGCCGCAACGTCCGCGTCGTCGACGCAGTACGCAATCGCGGCCGGATGCTTGTCGATCATCGCGTTGTAGAGCGCACGAGCTTCGTCGTAGCCCGAGTCTCCGCTCTCGACCACGCGTCCCTTCACGGCGGTAGTAAGACCTTCGAGAGCCGGGATAGCCATTGCCCCTCCTCTTGCCTGGTTTGGACGGCTCGACTCTACGCCGATCTGGTGCGCGGCTTGCGAAGCGAAGAGACCGGGTCATTCCTGTGGGCAGCGCGATTAATGCGCGCGTCGCTCAGCCTCGGCCGCGACGGCCGCGATCGACAGGCGAACCGCGCGTTCCCATTGCCGCGCGACACGGTTACCCCACCAAGCACCGATCGCCCACAAATCGGTCCCGAGCTCGCCGTGCCAGGTGAGTTCTGTCCCCTGACTGCTCGCCTCGAGCACGAACGACTCAACAACATACGGAACCGGACCACGCACGACGCGAAAGTCAATCCGACCGGGACGCTCGAAGCGCACGGTCTCCACCGTGGTCGCAACACCACACTTGACCGGCGTGAAGTGAGCAGCCAGCACCATGTCCAAGCTGCGCTCCCATACCTCAAGCTTGTCTTCGAGCGCGTGCGGCGTCCGGCCAAGATACGGCGCGGCGATCACGTCGAAGACGACCTCGCGCGGCGCCGCGATTTGGAACCCCACCGGCCCAAGTTCGCGCAAACTCCGCCCAATTCCAACATCGATCGTCAGCGCACCCCTCGCCAGCAAACGGTACAAACCCCGCCCGCCCGCCAACAGGCCGACAACGGTGAAAGCACGCCGCACGCCCTGGAGTCTATGCGCCACCGATGCAGCGGTGCAGCTGTGGCGGGCGGTCAGAGACTGGCTCGCGGACGAGTGGCCGTTCCAGCGTGTGGCTTACGCCGAGCGCGCCCACGGCACCTGACGTTGTCTCTTCGGGCTGACTCCGGATCGGAGTCCGCGCCTGTAGTCCAGGTCGCTTGGGGGACATCCCCGAACAGTGGCCCCGCCGAACGAGCGCGGCCTTGGCTCGGCATGAGATGCTGCCTCAGCGGCGGTTTCGCCGGACCAACAACTGAAGGTCTCAACGGCAAGGAATCGTCCCAGGACGGCCACCCGACGCGGTTAGTGAAAGGAAGTCAGCATGTCGCACATGGGAAAATCGCACCTCGTCATCATGTGGACAGTGGGGCCAGATGACGTGACCGAGGGAGATCGCATCTTCGCGAGCCACGCCGAGTGGATGAAGGGGCATCCCCGCGAGGGCGATGTGGCGCTGCTGGACTACACCGTCTCCAAGGGCCCAGAACTGTCGAACCCGATGGACCCGAACTCGGAGCCAACAGGCAAGACGATCTTCGTGCTCGATGAGTACTACGAGTCACCGGCCGGCATCGCCAGGCACTGGCAGGACGCGACAGACAACTGGCCGGATCTGTCCGCCGTGATGGCCTGGGGCGCCAAGGGCACGGTCGCGACTCTGCACAACGGCACGGCTGTCCAAGCACTCTGGTAAGGGGTTCGATGCCTGCGTGAGGCAGTGTCACTTGAGGCGCGCGGCGTCCAATGTCGCGCGAACCCAGCGACAAGAGACGATCAGCGCAGCACACAATGTGCAAGGAGCCAGCTACTTCTCGGCGGTGGCTGCTTCCTGCAGGAACTTCAGGATCGTCTCAGTCGGCATGACGCCGTGACCTGAGTGCGGAACCACACACAGCTGCGCAGCGGGGATCGTTCTGAACATCTCGACGGCGCACTCCGGCGTGACGATGTCGCCGTCGCCGACGATGATCAGCGTGGGCGCCTCGATGTACCTCGCCTTCTCTGCTGTTCGGAGGCTTCTTGGCGTCCGCGCGGCGCTGATGGACGGCGACGACCCGCGAGTTCGACGCAGTCCACCTGCCCGACTCGATCAACCAGTACGCTCGCGGATGTAACAGACGGGGGATCCCGTCAGAAGCGGGCGTTTCTCAGGGCGGTTGCGCAGATGTCCTCGGGCTGGGCGTCGATCCTTGGGATCACGGCCCGCAACAGCCTTCGCAGGCGCTCGTTGTTGTCGGCGAAGACGCGGACGACCTCCTCCTGGCTGACCGGCTCGCCTTCTCTGACGCCTACGTCGTAGTCGGTAATCATCGAGACGTTGGCGTAGCAGAGCTCGAGCTCGCGGGCGAGATAGCCCTCGGGGTAGGCGGTCATATTGACGACGTCCCAGCCCATGGCGGTGAACCAGCGTGACTCCGCGGGTCGAAAAGCGCGGCCCCTGGATCGTCACGACGGTGCCGCGGTCGCGGGCGGGGATGCCGAGCTCGCGCACCGTCTCGTAGAGGATCCGGCGCAGCTCGGGGCAGGACGGGTCGGCGGCCGAGATGTGCGTCGTCTCGGGGCCGTCGTAGAAGGTGTCGGGGCGGCCATTCGTCCGGTCGACGAACTGGTCGCAGATCACGAACTCGCCCAGGCGCAGGTGGGGTCGGAGCGCTCCGGAGGCATTCGGCCCGAGCTGCCGGCGGGCACCCACCTCGCGGAGCGCCCAGATGTTCGCGCGGTAGGGGATCTTGTGTGGCGGCAGCTCGTGCCGGCGCCCGTGGCGGGGGAGGAACGCGACCCGGACACCGTCCACCTCCGCGAGAGCGAGTGGCGCTGACGGCGCGCCGTACGGGGTCGTAAGGTCGACCTCCTCGACGTTGTCGAGAAAGGTGTAGAAGCCGGAGCCACCGATGATCCCGATCACGGCGCTTGCTCGAGATAGGGGGCCGCGATCAGGATCGCGAGCGCAGTCTGCCCCTCCTGGAAGTCGCCGCCGCGGGCCCGCTCGATCGCCTCGGTAACCGGCAGGCGTACCAGAAATACGTGCTCGTCCTCGTCCGGACGGGGCACGTCGACCTCGACGCCTGTCGCGAGGAACGCGTCGGACCGGAGGCTGATGTGGGCGCTGGACGAGTAGAAGGTCGTCAGGTGCCGCCAGCCGCCGGCGCGACCGCCGACCTCCTCGGCGAGCTCTCGCTGCGCGGCCTCGAGCGGGCTCTCGCCGTCCTCGATCGAGCCGGCCGGAACCTCGAGCGTCCAGTCGCGCACCGGGTGGCGGTGCTGGCGGACGAGCAGGAGCTCTCCCTTGTTCGTGACGGGGACGACGAAGACTGCGCGCGGCGTCGCGAGATAGGCGTACGTTGTCGTGCGCCCGTCGTCGAGGACGAGGGTGTCGGAGACGACCGCGCGCCAGGGCGAGCCGGCGAGCAGCTCGCTCTCGAGCAGCCGCGCGTGCGGAGGCTCGGGGATCGTAAGTCGCGCGAGGGCCTCACGGGTGTGCGGCGCGGGTAGGTGATCGCGGTCGCGCGCGAGAAAGGAGAGGTCGACGGCGGTGTCGACGTCGCGCCACGCGGCGACCTCGGCAAGGCGCAGCCCGGCCTCCTCGCAGCGGCGGCGGGTGACGGCCAGCACGGCCGGGGTCGACCAGGGGATCTCGTGGAAGGGCGCGTCGTTGCGTTCGCGCATCGCGATCAGCCAGTAGCCGCCGTCGGCCGCGGGGCCGAGGACCACGTCGGCGCCGCCCTGGAGTTCGGCGAACGCCTGGGTGATTGTGCCGGGTGGCACGCCCGGTATGTCGGAGGAGACGATCGCGGTCGGCCCGCGTGGGAGCCGACGGGCGAGGCCGAGCCGGAGCGCGTCGCGCAGACCGCGTCCCTCCTGGAGAACGAGCTCGATATCCGGCCCCGCGAGCTCTGCGAGCGCGGCCCGCTCCTGCGAATGCGCGTGCAGGAGCGCGACGTTGTCGGCCTCGGCGCAGCAACCCGCGAGCGTGTCGAGCAGGAGCGCGCGCTGCAGCGCCTCGGCTCCATCCGGGTCGAGCGGCGGTACGAGGCGCGTCTTGCTCAGATTCGGCGCGGGCGCCTTGGCGACGACGAGCACCTGGTTCACGCGTGCCGGATCACCACCGCCAGCATCAGCGCTCCGGCGCGGGCGGAGGGCCAAGCGCGGCCGGCGATCTTCGACTCGCCGCCGCGCCGCCTGCGCGAGCGCACGGCAACCTCGACGACGGGAAACTGGGCGCGCGCACACTTGACGATCATCTCGGTCGGCCAGCCGTAGGTCATCTCGCGCAAGTCGAGTCGGTCGAGCGTGTCGCGGCGGATCGCGCGAAGCGGCGGGATGTCGCGCAGGCGGAGCCCGAAGATCAACCGCACGAGCGCCGCGACCAGGCGATTGCCGGCCCGCTGGTGCGCGAGGAGGGCGCCGGGCTCGAGGTCGACGCGCGCGCCGAGCGCGAGCGCGGCCCTGCCCTCGAGAACCGGCGAGAGCACGCCGGCGATGCAGGCGGGGTCGTCGCTGCCGTCGCCGTCGAGGAAGGCGAGCACGTCGGCGTCGCAGGCTGCCGCCCCGGTCGCACAGGCGCGGCCGTACCCGCGCCGCAGTTCGACGACCACTCGGGCGCCGGCTCGTTCTGCCGCGGCAACGGTACCGTCGGTCGAGCCGCCGTCGACGACGACGACCTCGTCCAGCCGCAGCCCGGCCAGCTCCTCGAGCAGCCCCGGGAGCGCCTCCTCCTCGTTCAGCGCCGGGACGATCGCTGCGACCCGCGGCGAGCCGGGAAGCGCGGCGAGCGCGGCTCGCGCCCGGCGCCGCTGCGCGACGATGCGGCACACAGCCGAGCCGAGCAGCGGGAGATAGAGGACAGCGGGCACCCAGCCGGGGAGACGGTCGTGCAGGCCGTTCAGGTAGAGGAGCGGCAATGCGCCGGTCAGGTACAGCCAGCCGGGGGCCGGGACGAGCACGAGTGCCGGCAGCAGCCAGAGCGCGTACCAGGGCTGGAGCAGCGTCGCGACGAGCAGGATCGAGCCGAGCAGGAGCAGGATCGAACGCGCCACCTCATCGACCGTCTCGTGCTCGCGGAGCGAAACGAACCCGACGAGCACGGCCAGCGCGGCGAGGAGCAGCACGATCGCGGCCTGCCTGCCCGTCACGGCCGCGAGGAGCGGCTCGAGGCTGCCGAAGCTCCGTCTCCGGGCGAGCGTCGCGGCCGAGCCGAATACACTCGGCACCCCGACCGAGAGGAACGGCAGGTAGGCGGCGACTGTGAGCACCGCGCACACGAGTGCGAAGCGGCGTCCGCCGCGGCGTACAAGTGCGGGAAGGAGCAGGATCGGGGCGAGCTTGGCGAGGATCGCTCCGGCGACGGCGGCGCCCGCGAGCGCGAAGCGGCGCCGCTGCCAGGCGGCGAGCAGGGCGGCGAGCGCGAGCACCGCGAGCGCGTCGACGTGCCCGTTCGCCGCGATCTCGCTCACCGCGAGCGGGTGCCAGGCGTAGACGGCTATCCGCTCGAGCGGATCGCCACGACGGTGGAGGACGCCGAGCAGCAGCGCGACCGCGCCCCCCTCCGCGAGCAGGAACAACCAGGTCGTCTCCCGCAGACTGTGCCCAAAGACGCCCCGTGCAAGCACGAAAGCGGCCTCGGCGCCCGGCGGGTAGATCGTATGGAAGGTGCGCTCGTTCATCCCCTCCCACACCGTCCTGTCGCGCAGCTGCGCGATCGCCGCGCTCTGGGGCGTGTAGCGGTACGGGTTGACTCCGTGGGCGGCAACGCGTGCGTCCCAGGCGTAGCGGTGCAGATCGGTCGAAAGCGGCGGCGAGGCCCCCGGCTCGAAGGCCGCCGCGCGAAAGCCGACCGCGAAGACGAGCACGAGCACGATCCCGAGCCGGCCGAGCCCGAGGCCGCGCCAGGCAAGCCACGCAGCCGGCAGGAAGACTGCGAACGCGACGAGCTGGCCGACGACCTGGGCCGTGATCGAGGCGCGGCCGCGCAGTGCAAGCTGGAGGGCGAGTAGGAGCAGCCCCAGCGCGACGAGCGAGAGACCTCGGCGGCGCGGGCTCATCCCCGGGCCCAGAGCGGCAAGCGGCGCAGAGGCTCGCGGTGGAGCAGCCAGCCGTCGAGCCCGAGCGTGCGGCCTGCCGAGAGGAGCGACACCACCAGAGCGACGAGCGTGGGGAAGACGAGCGACCAGATCCACTCGTGCGGCACGCCGATCTCGCTCAGCCAGAGGGAGGCGAGGAAGAGGGCGGCGCCGAGCGCCACGAGGCGGGTCGCGACCCCCGCCAGGAGCAGCAGGCCGAACGCGAGCTCGGTAACGAGCTGCACCTTGGACGTGACCGCAGCCGCGTCCGCCACGGCGCGCATGACCGACTTCCACGGGCCGGGCGCGTTCCCCGAGCGCACGTAGGAGCGGATCAGACCCTGGTAGCCGTGCGTGGAATAGAAGCCCTTGTGCAGGTTCGATGCCCAGACGCTCAGGAACAAGACGGCGAGCGTTACGCGCAGGGCAACCGCCACGAGTTGCACGCTCCCCGACCGGGGAGCAGCGTTCACGCTCACCTGATGCTCCGGACGACGTCGTCGCCGACCGGCAGCTCGTCCGCGATCGCGAGAAAGCGGCGCAGGGCGAACGAGAGCGGTGCGATCTGCCGGCTGACAAGCAGGTCGAGGTCGGTCTGCCCGTTGCGCACCGTCGGGGCGAAGGGATGCATGAATGCGCCGTCCGCGGTGAGCGTTAGCTCCGGCAGGACGTCGTGCGGGCCCAGCTCGACCCCGAGCTGCTCTACCTCGGCGCGGCCTCTGCGGACGACCGAGCGGACGATATGGTCGTCGTCGGACACGCCGAGCGAGCGGTGGAGCGTGCAAAGCCGCGCCAGCTCGTCGGGCTCCTGATCCTCTACGGTTGTGGCGATCCGGACACGGATTTCGCGCGCGAGCAGCCTCGGGATCGCCTCGAGGACGCTTTCGAAGTTGCCAGGCCCTCGCAGCGCGTCGTTGTGGGCGGGGTCGTCGGAGTCGAGCGAGAGCTGGAGCGCGACGTCGAGGCCGGCGAGCGGATCGAGCTCGCGGAGGCGGCGCTCCGTGAACAGGGTCCCGTTGGTGAGCGCCACGACGGGCAGCAACTCCGCGATCCGCTTCAGGGTGTCGGCGAAATCCGGGAGCATGAACACCTCCCCGCCCGTGATTCCGACGCTCGCGAAGCCGAGCTCCTTCGCCTCGCGGACTGCGCGGACCATCGTCTCGGCGCTCAGCGTGCGCCGGTTGACGATCCGCGGCGAGGACTCGGTCAGACAGTAGACGCAGGCGAGGTTGCAGTGGTAGGTGGCGTACAGCCACAGCCGGTCGCCCGAGCGGCCCACCGTGACCGCCTGCTCGAACTGCTCTCTCATGCCGGCGGGGGAATGTCGAACGCGGAGCAGTACTGGTTCAGCATCGTGATCGTCCCGGCGAGCACGGTGAGCTCGATCAGCTGATCCTGCCGGACGTGGTCGAGGGTGCGCGCGACCAGCTCGTCGTCGATCCCGTGCGGGTCGAGCGTCTGGCGGTCGACCCACTCGACGAGTGCCCGCTCCAGCGCAGGCAGCCGGTCGAGCGGGGCATCGTCGCAGACAATATCGATCTGCTCGGCGGGGACGCCTGCCTCGCGCGCCACCGGCCGGTGCGCCGCGAGACAGTAGCGGCAGCCGTTCAGCTGCGAGACCCGCAGGATCACGAGCTCCTTGGTCGGCAGGTCGAGCGAGCTCTCGTCCATCACCTGGCCGAGAAACGGCATCAGCGTCTCGAGCAGGTCGGGTGAGCTCGCGAACGACCGCGTCAGTGAGGAAGCGCTCCCGTCGGCGCGGTACCAGGCTCGTGCGAGCGGGGGCGCCTGCTCCTTGGTGAGGAGAGGGAGGCGGCTAATTGTCCTTCGCTCCCTGGTCGATCCAGCGTGTGATCAGCCGGCGCTCGGCCGGGCTCAGTAGGTGCCGGCGGGAAGGGTCGGGCACGTGGGTGAGCAGGTAGGAGAGATCGGGCCGACGCGGCAGCACCCGCTCGAAGGCGGGCGAGAGCGGCGAGACGACGCCCACGAGTTGACGGTAGGAGCGGCCCTGGTGCAGGTCGAGGTACGGGTAGGCGACGGGGTGGCAGGAGGCGCACTTCGCGTCGAAGATCGGCTGCACGTCGCGACTGTAGGAGACAGGTCGGGAGGAAGACGGGTGCACGAGGGAAGACGGGCGCACGAGGGCGAGCGAGACGGCGGCTGCCACGAGGAGCGACACCACCAGTGCTACCCGGAGACGGTGAGGAAGCCGCTGATGTTGCATTGGTGGTCGACGGCGAGGAAAATCCAGCGCCCGGGCAGCCTGCGCGAGATCGTGCGTGTCCAGAGGCCTGCGCCGCCGTCCGGCCGGTGGAGCTCGAAGACGAGGCCGGCGTCCGGGTTGACGGCGAGCGTGTAGTTCGGGTCGAGCGCGTTCCCGGTGACGGTCATCGCGAGTGCCGTCCCGGCGGCCGTGCGCACGACGTGGGGATGCGCGACGACAGGGTTCGGGATCACGCGGTTCGGCAGACCGAAGTCGATCGTCGCGGTCTGGTGGTCGCCGAGCGCCACGATCCGGGACACGTAGATCCGCTCGGGCGCGTAGGCTTTGAGCAGGTACTGCCCGACCGGGGCGTTCGGGAGCCGATAGTGGCCCCGGGAGTCGGTGGCCGCGACGCGGTAGTGCTCCTCGCCGCCGGGTTGGTTCTGGCCGCGCAGGAGCAGGGTGACGATCGCCGCCGGGAGCGGGTGGTGCTGCTGGTCCTCGACCACACCCTGGATGGTTGCGTCGCCCGTCGGATCCGACGGCTCGCTGCCGACGGGGGAGGCGACCGCGGATCCAGGGGTCGGCACGGTCGGTCCGGCGGTCTTGCCGTGGGCGTTCCTGGCGCCCTGGCGGATCCAGGCGGCGATCAGGTCGAGGTCGGCCTGCGCCATCCGCGGCGCGGCCTGGGGCATTCGGGCGCCGATCGCCGGGATGTCGTTGAGCTTCGGGTCGCCGGCGATCTTCTGGTAGAGGAAGCTGCTTTCCGCATCGCCGGCGATCACGCGCACGAGCCGGGGGTCCTCGAGCGCACGCACGCCGACGAGCGACGCGTACTCGTGCCCGGGGCGCAGGTCTAGCGATGAGTTGACGATCGGGTGGCAGGCCGCGCACTGGTACTTGACGAAGACCGCCTGCACCTGCGCGAAGCGCACCGGCTTCGACGATGCCGAGTGCTTGCCAGAACCTCCACAACCCGCCGCGAGCGAGATCGCGGCCCCGGCGAGCGCGACCCACGCGACCGCTCCCCTCCTCATGGGGCCTCGCTCGCGCGGCGGCGAGCACAGGAAAGCGACTCCACGCCTGCACCTTATGAACGGGACGAGCTCGCTGTAAAGGAAAGGCCGCACTTTTCAGGATTTGTTAATGACCGCCAAGCGGCTCGGGCGTAGACTGCCAACGGTCGTGCGCCGGTTTCCGTCAACCGGCGGGCTCGGTCGCGCCGACCTGCAGAGCCGATCCCTGCCCGCGCCGGCCGCCGCTGCAGCGGCATTCCTGGCCGGCCGCGCTGCCGTCTGGGTTGTCGCGATCTTGGTGACGCTGGTCGTGCCGGCAGACCGCGCGCTCGAGCGCGCGGGCGGGGGCGCCGTGTCGAGCGGGGTCGGCCACATGTTCGACCTCTGGGCGCGCTGGGACAGCGTCTGGTTCGTGCGCATCGCCGAGCACGGCTACGCGCGACCTCCGGAGGCTGCCGCGTTCTCACCCCTCTACCCCGGGCTGCTCGCCGCGGGCGGCCGGCTGGCCGGGGGTCGCTACGTGCTGGCGGGGATCGCCTTCTCGCTCGTCTGCGCGGCCGCGGCGGCAGCCCTGCTCTACCGGCTGGGCAGCGAATTGCTCGACGAGGGGGCTGCAAGGCGGGCTGTGCTCTACCTCGCTTTCTTCCCGATGTCGTTCTTCCTCGGGGCGGTCTACGGCGAGTCGCTCTACCTTCTGCTTGCGCTCGGCGCGTTCGTGTCGGCCGAGCACGGCCGCTTCGGCACGGCCGGGCTCGCCGCGGGGCTCGCGATCCTGACGCGAGGCGCCGGAGTCGCCCTGCTGCCGGCCATCGCCCTGCTTGCACTGCGCGCTCCCTCTCCGCGCCGGGCGCTCGCGGGGCTCGCGCTCGCGTTGCCCGTGGCCGCGGCGGCCCCGCTCGTTCTGCTCGCCGCCGGGCGCTCCCCGCTCGACGTGCTGCGCGCCCAAGAGCTGTGGCAGCGCCACCTCTCGCCGGCCGGACCGTTCGGTGGCGTCGTGGCCGGCGCGGTCAAGGGTTGGCGGGCGGCGCTCTCGCTCGGCTCGCCGCACGGCGCCTATCTTCCGTGGCCCAGCGAACTCGCGAACCTGCTGTTTCTCATGCTGTTCCTCGCCCTCACCGTCGTCGCCTGGCGGCGGCTCGGCGCTCCCTACGGATTGTTCGCAGCCCTCTCGCTCGCGCTCCCGCTGAGCGTTCCGAGCACACCTTCTCCGCTCCTCTCGCTGCCGCGCTTCGGACTGGTCGTCTTCCCGTTTTTTCTCGCCCTCGCGACGCTCGGTAGGCGGCCGCGCGTCAACGGGGCGATCCTCGCCTTCAGCGGCTGCGGTCTTGTGCTCGCGCTCGCCGCGTGGACAAGCTGGCACTGGGTTGCCTAGATCTCTCATGATCGAGGTAGGCGTAGACGCCGGTGTCCTCGAGGCAATAGTGGTGGGAGCCGCCGGGTGCACGTGATTTCGCTCCGGGCTGAAACACTCGTTCGAGCCAAGAACCCAGCTGGAAAGGGGCGTCGGCTTCGTGCGGGCCGGCGAGGCCAGTAGCGCTTGTCCGACGCCCTAACTCCATTCGCGCGTGATAGGCATTTGGTTCGTGCGCATGAAATCAAGAGGAACTGGGCGCGCTGCTACCGCGCGCCCAGTTCCGCCCGTCGATGCGTCAG
>JBBRYF010000020.1:0-33428 GCA_038237925.1 Gaiellales bacterium
AGCCGAGGCACGCGAAGGCAGCCACGACCCAGACGACCCAGACGAGGAAGTTGCCCATCTAGGCGTTGGTCTCGTAGTAGGGGATGGGCGTGTCGTAGAGGTCGCGGTCGGCGGTCGGGACACGCTTGATCGGCGGGGCCAGCAGCATGTCCTTCGTGTAGATCACGTAGTCGCCCGAGTACTCCTAGAGCTCGAACTCGTTGCCGTGCGTGATCGCGTCGAACGGGCGCGCGAGCTCGCAGTAGCCGCAGAAGATGCAGCGGCTCTTGTTGATCTCGTAGATCCGCGCGTAGCGCTCGCCGGGCGAGACGCGGTTCTCGGGTGTGTTCTCGGCGGCGACGACGCGGATGCAGTCGGCCGGACAGGCGGCCGCGCAGAGCGAGCAGCCGACGCACTTCTCCAGGCCGTTCTCGTGCAGGTGCAGCCGGTGGCGACCGCGGAAGCGTGGGTACAGCGGGCGCTTGTACTCCGGGTACTGCTGCGTGATCGGCTTCTTGAAGATCTGCTTGAACGTGACGCCGAAGCCGCGGACGCTGTCGAGCGGATTGGGGCTCACGCGGCACCTTCCTCGCGGCACGCGGGTCGACCGGTCATTTCAGACGTACGCACGGGCAAAGCCCGCGCGTCCTGAGGCCGGCATCGCAAGCGACGCCTCAAAACGCCACCACGCAGGCCGCGGTCACGAGCGCATTGAGCGTCGCGACCGGCAGCAGCACCTTCCAGCCGAACCGCATCAGCTGGTCGTAGCGGAGCCGCGGCAGCGTCGCGCGGATCCACATGAAGACGAAGATGATGATCAGCAGCTTGAGGATGAACCAGAGCGGCCCGAGCGGCGCCCAGGGCCCGTACCAGCCGCCGAAGAACAGCGTCACGGCCAGCGCCGACAGCGTGATCATGTTCACGTACTCGCCCATCTGGAACAGGCCGAAGCGCATGCCGCTGTACTCGGTGTGGTAGCCGGCGACGAGCTCCGTGTCGGCCTCGGGCAGGTCGAACGGCGGGCGGTTCGTCTCGGCGATCCCGGCGATCAAGAAGACGACCAGGCCGACGAACTGCGGCGCCGCGAACCAGATCGTCTGGTGCTGCTTCTGGACGATGTCGACGAGCGAGAGCGACTGGCCCATCAGCACGACGCCGAGCACGGCGAAGGTCAGGGAGACTTCGTACGAGACCATCTGCGCGCAGGTCCTCATCGAGCCGAGCAACGCGAACTTCGAGTGCGAGGCCCAGCCGCCGACGATGAAGCCGTAGATCCCGAGCGAGCTGAGCGCGAAGATCAGGAGCAGGGAGATCGAGATCGGCGCGACCTCACCGCTGACGTCCCACTTCCAGATGTGCCAGCCCGGGCCGAACGGGATCACGCTGAAGGCGGCGAGCGCGGTGAAGGCCGACAGCACCGGCGCCGCGATGTAGAGCACGTCCACGGCGCTCGCCGGGAAGAAGGCCTCCTTGCGGATCAGCTTTACGAGGTCGGCGATCGGCTGCAGCAGGCCGAAGGGGCCGGCGCGGTTCGGCCCGTAGCGGAGTTGCATTCGCCCGAGAACCTTGCGCTCGACCCACGTCATGTAGGCGAACGTGAGCAGCAGCAGGTTGATGATCAGCAACGCCTTGATGATCGAGATCCACCAGGGGTCGTTCACTTTGCGACCTCCACGCTGCCGCCGAGGTCGCCCGCGTGCTCGGCGGGGATCCTGACCACCCCGGCGCGCAGGTCTCTTTTCACGCGGGCGCGGAGCTCGAGCGAGGTGCCGTTGTGCGAGACGCGGACGGCGTCGCCGCTCGCGATCTTGCGCTTCTCAGCGTCTTCTGCCGAGAGCTCGACCTCGGCCGCGGGGCGCTGGAACTGTAGCTCCGGCACGCGCTCGACCGCTGGGCCCGAGAAGAGCGCCTTGTAGCGGACGAGGCGCAGGCCCTTGCCTTTCGGGCTGGGCCCTTCGCCCGGGAGCACCGGCGCCGGTGCCTCGCTCCGCGTGCGCAGCTCCGCGTGCTCGCCGACCTCGCCGAAGGGCAGACCGTCGTAGATCCGCCCCGAGAGCTCGGCGAAGACGGCCGACGGGTAGGGCGCGAGCTCGACGCCGAAGCGCTCGGCGAGCCGAGAGATCCAGGCGAGCTCGTCCGGCGCGGGCGGGATCGCTGTGCGGCGGAGGCGCTGGAGGCGGCCCTCGAGATTGACGTAGGTGCCGTCACGCTCGAGGTAGCTCGTGCCGGGGAGGATCAGGTCGGCCCAGCCGGCGGCGAGGCCGTGGAACATCGAGGTCACGATCACGTGCTCGGCGCGCTCGGCAAGCGCACGGACGTTCGGATCGGCGGCGGCTTCGTCGCCGGAGACGACGAGCAGGCCGATCGGCTCCGGATCCGGTCCCTCGGCGTCGTCGGCTGCCGCCCACGCGTCGCAGACGCCGCGGCCGTTCGGCGTCTCGGGCAGGTAGAAGGCGCCCGCAGCGCCGGTGCGCTGCGCGAGGTCGGCCACACGAGCTCCGCCCTCACCGTCGGGACCGCACCAGATCAGCACGGCGCGCTCGGCGCCTGCGAGGGCCTCGTCGTCGGGCGAGCTGACGACGTGCGCGCCGCTTCGTTTCGCCTGCTTGATCCAGAGGTCGACGATCGGTGCGCGCTCGACGACCGGCACGTCGCCGAGCACGGCGACCACGTCGGCCTGCGCGATCGAGGAAAGCGGGAGGCGGTGGGCGTCCAGCGCCGCGCTCGTCTGCTCGGGGAAGACGGCTGTGTGCGCATCCAGCCCGGCGCGGAGGAGCTTTCCGAGCGCGTAGGCCTGCTCGACGGTCTCGGAGCCCGAGAGCGCCGTCACGATGCGCCCCTCGGCGCCGCGCAGCAGCCGCTCCGCCTCGTCGAGCGCGTCGTCCCACGAGAGCTCCTCGAGCCCGCGGCGCCGCACTCGGCGCAACGGATCGGCGATGCGGTCGCGTGCGTTCAGGTGCGTGAAGCCGAAGCGGCCCTTGTCGCAGAGCCACCCCTCGTCGACCTCGGGATGGTTCCGGGAGACGACGCGCTTGACCTTGCCCTCGCGCGTGGTCGCCGAGATGTTGCAGCCAACCGGGCAGAGCCCGCAGACGCTCGGCACGTTCTGGATCTCCCACGGGCGCGCCTCGAAGCGGTACTGGGTCGAGGTGAGCGCGCCGACCGGGCAGAGCTCGATCACGTTTCCGGAGAAGGGCGCGCGGTAGGGCTGGTCGTCGAAGGTGGCGATCACCGACGACGCGCCGCGGTTCTGCGCCACGAGCTGGCCGTCCTCGGCGACGGCCTCCGAGAAGCGCGTGCACCGGTAGCAGAGGATGCAGCGCTCGCGGTCGAGCGCGATCGCCGGCGAGACCGGGATTGGCTTCTCGAGCGTGCGCTTCTCGAACTCCATGCGCGTGTTGCCCGGGCCCCAGCGGAAGGTGAGGTCCTGGAGCGGGCACTCGCCGCCCTTGTCGCAGACGGGGCAGTCGAGCGGGTGGTTGACGAGGATGAACTCGAGCGTCGCGTTCTGGCCGTCGGCCGCCTTCTCGGAGGTCTGCGCGGTGCGGACGACCATCCCGTCCTGCGCGGTCATCGTGCAGACCGCCTGGAGCTTCGGCATCCCCTGGACCTCGCAGAGACACATGCGACACGCACCGACCGGCGGGCCGAGGCGCGGCTCGTAGCAGAAGACAGGGATCTCGATCCCGGCCGCGAGCGCGGCCTCGACGATGCCGAGCCCCTTCGGAACCTGGACCGGGCGGTCGTCGATCGTGACGGTGACCAGTTCGGGCGAGCTCATGCAGGCACCTGCGCGACCGGCGAGTGCGTGTGCTGGTCCGACGGCGCGAAGATGCGTTCGAGCGACGACTCGCCGCCGTACGGGCAGCCGCCGTGCTCGACGTGCGCGACGAACTCCTCGCCCCACTTCTCGAGGTAGCTCGAGACCGGATAGACCGCGAAGTCGCCGAGCGCGCAGAGTGACTTGCCGAGGATCCGCGAGCACACGTTGCGCAGCAGGTCGACGTCGGAGAGCTCCGCGTCGCCGGCCTCGATCTTCTCCAGCAGCTGCACCATCCAGCGCGTCCCCTCACGGCAGGGCGTGCACTTGCCGCAGGACTCGTGCATGTAGAACTTCGTCGAGCGGAGCGCGAGCTGCACCATGCAGCAGCGTTCGTCGACGACGATCAGCGAGGCGGCGCCGAAGAACGTCCCGATCGCGCCGAGTGAGTCGTAGTCCAGCGGCACGTCGATCTGCTGCGCCGAGAGCGCCGGCACCGACGAGCCGCCCGGGATCACCGCCTTCAGCTGGTGCCCGCCGGCGATTCCGCCCGCGTGCGTGTAGATCAGCTCGCGCATCGAGGTGCCGAGCTCGAGCTCGTAGTTGCCGGGCTTCTCGACGTTGCCCGAGATCGAGAAGATCACCGTGCCAGGCGACCCCGGCGTGCCGACGTTCGCGAAGCCGTCGGGGCCGAGCTCGATGATCGCCGGCACGGTCGCGATCGTGCAGACGTTGTTGATCTGCGTCGGCGCGGCGTAGAGACCCTGGATCGGAGGGAACGGCGGCCGTGGCCGCGGCTGGCCGCGCCGGCCCTCGAGCGAGTCGAGCAGCGCCGTCTCCTCGCCGCAGATGTAAGCGCCGGCGCCGCGGTAGACCGTCACCTCGATGTCGCCGAAGATCCCGGCTGCGCGCGCCTCGTCGACGGCGCGCTGCAGGACCTCGTACTCGGTCAGGTACTCGCCGCGGATGTAGATGAAGACGTCCTGCGACTCGATCGCGTGCGCGGTGATCAGGCAGCCCTCGATCAGCCGGTGCGGAACCTGCGCCATCACCTGACGGTCCTTGAACGCGCCCGGCTCCGACTCGTCCGCGTTGACGACCAGGTACTTCGGCTTCGGGCTCTTCCGGTCGATCAGCGAGGCTTTGCGCCCCATCGGGAAGCCCGCACCGCCGCGGCCGCGCAGGTTCGCTGCCTGCAGTAGTGCGATCAGGTCGTCGGAGCTCATCGCCCGCGCCTTCGGCACCTGCTCGTAGCCGCCGATCGCCTGGTACTCGCCGAGTTTCGTCAGGTCGCGCTCGTCGGCACCGGCGAGCAGCATGGTCTTAAGCCCCACGGACGTCCTCCACGATCGCGGGCACGTCCTCGGGCTTCACGAAGTGGCGATACCGGTTGTCGACCGCGACGACCGTCGCGTAGCCGCAGCCGCCGAGGCACTCGACCGCGCGGAAGGTGATCTCGCCGTCCTCGGTCGTCTCGCCGGGCGCGACGCCGAGCTCGGTCTCGAACGCCTCGACCACCTGCTGCGCGCCGACGAGCGCGCACGAGAGATTCGTGCAGACCTCGACGGTGTGCCGCCCGACGGGCGCGAGGTGGAACATGTCGTAGAACGACGCGACCGCCTGGCAGTACGCGGGCGTCAGCCCGAGCGCCTCGCCGACCTGTACGAACGACTCGCTGGTCAGCCAGCCGCCGTTCTGCTCCTGAGCGAGCCGCAGCGCGGGCAGGATCGCCGTGCGCGAGTCGGGGTACCGAGCCGCGATCTCGCGGATCTCCGCGGTCAGCGAGCTCACCGGTCGACCTCGCCCATGACAGTGTCGAGCGAGCCGACGATTGCGATCAGGTCGGCCACGAGCGCGTCGCGCATGCAGGTCGCCGTGGCCTCGAGCGCGGCGAAGCTCGGCGCGCGGAACTTGACGCGCCACGGCTTCGCGCCGCCGTCGGAGACGACGTAGCAGCCGAGCTCGCCGCGCGGCGACTCGACCGGCACGTAGACTTCGCCCTCGGGCACCCGGTAGCCCTCGGTGACGATCTTGAAGTGGTGGATGAGCGACTCCATCGAGGTGTGGAGCTCCTCGCGCGGCGGCAGCACGACCTTGCGGTCGTCCGCGATCCACGGCTCGCCCTCCAGCTCCTCGAGCTGGTCGAGGCACTGGGCGACGATGCGGGTCGACTCCCGCATCTCGTCCATATGCACCTTGTACCGGTCCCAGACGTCGCCGTTCTCGTAGACGGGCACGTCGAAGTCGACCTGGTCGTAGAAGAGGTAGGGCTCCGTCTTGCGCAGGTCCCAGTCGACGCCGGAGCCGCGCAGCACCGGGCCGGTCTGGCCGAGCGCGATCGCGTCCTCGGCGGAGAGCAGCCCGAGTCCCTTCGTGCGCTCGAGCCAGATCGCGTTTTGGTCGACGAGCTTCTCGTATTCGCCGACGGCCTTCGGCATCCACGAGACGAACTTGCGCGCCTCGGGGTAGAAGCCGGGCGGGATGTCCTCGGCCAGGCCGCCGACCTGGTAGTAGCGCGTGTGCATGCGCGTCCCGGTGACCATCTCGAAGAGGTCGAGGATCTGGTCGCGCTCGCGAAAGCAGTACCAGAACATCGAGATCGCCCCGAGCTCGAGCGCGGCGGTCGCGAGCCAGACGAGGTGCGAGTGGATCCGGTTCAGCTCGGCGAGGCACATCCGCATCCACGTCGCCTTCCTCGGCACCTCCAGCTCGAGCAGCTTCTCGACCGCGAGGACGAAGACGAGCTCGTTGTTCTGGAAGGAGAGGTAGTCGATCCGAGGCGCGTAGGTGATCGCCTTCCACCAGCTCTTCTGCTCCATGTTCTTCTCGAAGCCGGTGTGCAGGTAGCCGACCACGGCGCGCAGGCCGACGACCGACTCGCCGTGCAGGTCGATCACGAGCCGGAGCACGCCGTGCGTGGAGGGGTGGTTCGGCCCGAAGTTGATCTGGAGCACGTCCTCGGAGTCGCCGAGCTCCATCGGCACCTCGAGGATCGTCGGGGTCGGCTGCGGGATCCGCGAGCCCTCGTAGATCCGCGGCCGCTCGGGGGCGAGGGCCATTACTCCTCCCCCGAGAAGCGGACCGGCTCTCCGCCGATCGGGTAGTCCTTGCGGAGGGGGTGGCCCTCCCAGTCGTCCTCCATCAGGATCCGGGCGAGGTTCGGGTGGCCTTCGATCCGGATGCCCATCATGTCCCAGGCCTCCCGCTCGTGCCAGTCGGCGGTCGGCCAGACGGAGACGACGCTCTCGATCGGCTCGCCGTCGTCGAGCCAGGCTTGTACCCGTACGCGCGCGCCGCCCGGGAGCTCGAGCAGGTGGTAGTTCATCGAGAAGCGCTTCGGCTTCGGGCTGGGCGTGCGGGCAAGTCCCTGGGAGCCCGGCGAGTTCAGGTCGAGACCCGAGGTCGTGCCCATGTATGAGGCGACGCCGCGGTTCCCCCAGCCGAGGTAGTCCGTCGGCGACAGGTCGACGAGCATCGAGAAGCCCTCCTGGTCACGCAGATGGCGGCACGCCTCGACGAGCCGTGCGGGGTCGACGACCAGCGTCGTCTCGCCATGCGCCTCACGCGTCTCGACGAGGCCCGGGACGCCCTCGTAGGTCAGGACGCGACTCCGCGGATCTCGTACGCCGGGGGCACGCCCGCCTTGATCTTCTCCTGCAGCCGCACGATGCCCTCGAGCAGCGCCTCGGGGCGCGGCGGGCAGCCGGGCACGTGGATGTCCACCGCGACGACCTTGTCGACGCCCTGGAGGACGGTGTAGTTGTTGAACATCCCGCCCGAGCTCGCGCAGGCGCCCATCGCGATCACCCACTTAGGCTCGAGCATCTGGTCGTAGATCTGGCGCAGCGGAGCCGCCATCTTGTGCGCGACCCGGCCGGAGACGATCAGCAGGTCGGCCTGGCGCGGCGAGGAGCGGAACACCTCGGCGCCGAAGCGCGCCACGTCGTAGCGCGCGGAGACGATCGACATCATCTCGATCGCACAGCAGGCGAGCCCGAAGGTGTCGGGCCAGACCGAGCTCGACTGCGCCCACGCGACGGCCTTCTCGACGGTCGTCAGCATCAGCCGTTCCTCGAGGTCGCCGAGCTCCTGCTCGAACACGCCTGGCCCTTTGCCCTGCCACATGACGCGCTCCGAGTGGATGCCGTAGTCGGCGAGCCGCTTCTTGCTCATCGACCGCTCCAGAGCGGAATGGAGTTTCGAAGAGTCGCCTCGGACGGCCACACGGGCAGAGCCCGCGTGGCCTCCAACCGCCGTCGCAAGCGACGGCTCAGCGCCACTCCAAGGCTCCCTTGCGCCAGATGTAGACGTAGGCGACCGCGAGGATGACGAGGAAGAAGAGGAACTCGACGAATCCGAACCACGCGAGTTGGTGGAGGATCACGGCCAGTGGGTACAAGAAGACGATCTCGATGTCGAAGACGATGAAGAGCATCGCCGTCAGGTAGAAGCTGACTGTGAAGCGGGCCTGCTCCGGCGGCCCGGTGGAGACGCCCGACTCGAACGGGAGTGAGCGAACACGCGAGCGCCGGTGCGGCCGGGTGGCCAGCGCGAACGACATGAACATCATCGAGAGCGGGATCGCGAGCGCGAAGAGGCCGTAGATCAGAAAGGGCAACCAGCTGTCCAGCAACGCGCATCCTCCCCGAGGTAAGCGAGCCGGAAGTTAGCAGAGTGAGGAGGGCTACGAGCGAGGAGGAAAACCGCTCAACCAAGCGTGAGGCAGCTGTTACAAACTCGGCGTTTCCGGAGGCCCCGAACGGGGGATCCGGACAGCCGAGGCACGCTGCTACGATGACCCCGATGGCGACCACCGAGCATGAGCTTTCGATCGTCGCGCTCACCGAGAGCGCGGCCGCGAAGATCCGTGACCTGATGGCCGAGGAGCCCGAGGGCGAGGCGGCCGTGCTGCGCATCGCCGTCCAGGGCGGCGGCTGCTCGGGGTTCCAGTACGCGCTCGGCTTCGACCGCGGCCCACAGGACGGCGACCACGAGCTCGACAGCCAGGGAGTGCCGGTCGTCGTCGATCCCTTCAGTGCGCCTTACCTCTCGGGAACCGAGATCGATTGGGTCGAGGGTCTTCAAGCCGGGTTCGCGATCAACAACCCGAACGTCTCCGCCGCATGCGGCTGCGGCCACTCCTTCCAGGTGGAGGAGGGGCAGGACGCCCCCGAAGGCGCCGCGGGTTGCGGCTCCGGTTGTTCGCACTGACGTCCGGCACTCCCGCCTAGACTCACCTTCGAATCCGAGCTGGAGGTGGGCAGGTGCGAACGGTGTATCGGTTCTGGGTCACGCTCGTCTGGTTGGCAGTCGTCACTCAGATCGCCGCGGCTGCGTACGGCGCCTTCTACTCGGCCGACAAGCTGAACGCCCAGAACGGCCCCGACGAGGGCAGGACGATCAGCGAGACCGTCTTCGACCACGGCTTCGGCTTCCATACGGCCTTCGGCTACTTGATCTTCCTCGGCGCGATCGTGCTGCTGCTGCTCGCCCTTGCGGCACGCCTCGGCAAGCGGCGCGTCTTGTTCGCGCTCGCAGTGCCAGTGGCGGTCGCCGTCCAGATCGTGCTGGCCTGGATAAGCGAGGGCGTGCACGGCGTCGGGATCCTGCACGGGCTGAACGCACTCGTGATCTTCGTGCTCACCGGCTACCTGGCCGGCGAGGCCTGGCGCTCCCACAGGGCCGGCGCGGTGATGACCCCTGCTGTGTAGCCGCCAGTAGCATTGCGGCGCTGTGAGCGCTGAGGGCGTCGCCGACATCACGATCCTCGGGGCCGGCCCTGCCGGCCTCGCTGCGGCGTACTACGCCGGCCACCGCGACGCGTCCGTCCGGATCATCGAGAGCCTCGAGCAGCTAGGAGGCCAGGTCGCGGCGGTCTACCCCGAGAAGCACGTCTACGACGTCGCCGGGCACCCGAAGATCCTCGGCACGAGACTCGTCGAGCTCTGCGCGGAGCAGGGGTTGCAGTACGGGCCGGACGTCCGCCTCGGCGAGGAGGTGCAGACGCTCGAGCGGCTGAGTGAGAACGGCGAGGAGGTCTACGCGATCGGGACCGACGCCGGCGGGCCGTACCTGACGCGGGCGCTGATCATCACCGCGGGCCACGGCGCCTTCGAGCCGCGCAAGCTCGGGATCGACGGAATCGAGGACTGGGAAGGCAGGGGCGTGCACTACTTCGTGCGCGAGAAGGACGTCTTCCGGGACCGCACCTGCGTGATCGTGGGCGGCGGCGACTCCGCGCTCGACTGGACGCTCGGCCTGCAGGACACGGCGAAGCCGCCGATCGCGCTCGTCCACCGGCGCGACAACTTCAGGGCGCTCGAGTCGTCGGTGAACGAGGCTCGCTCGCTGGAAGGCGACGGCCGCGTGCGCATCTTCGCGCCGTGCGAGGTGCGCGAGATCCACGGCGACGGCTCGGTCCAGGCGGTCTCGATCGAGAACACGAAGACCGGCGAGGTCGAGCAGGTGCCGTGCGAGGCGCTGATCACGCTCCTCGGCTTCCACTCGCACCTGGGCGCAATCGCCGACTGGGGCCTCGAGCTCGAGGGGAAGCGTCAGATCCACATCGATCCGACGACCTGCGAGACGACGCTGCCGGGTGTCTACGCCGCCGGAGACGTCGCGGGCTACGAGGGCAAGATCACGCTGATCACGATCGGCATGGGCGAGGCCGCGATCGCCGCGAACAACGCCGTGGCGCGCATCCGCGGCGAGAAGGTCCAGCCCAAGTATTCGACGGACTAGCCCCGGTGTCACGCGCGCGCAAAAGCGTGACCCGTAGCGCGCGAAGTGAGACTTCGCCTGCAAAGCAGCATCTTTAGAGCCGCAGGCCCGGTGTCAGGCACCGCAAGTTGTGGGCATCGCGACCGCGGTGTCCCCCGTTCGAGGGTCGGTCGCTCCGGCGAGAAGCCGATCTCGCAGGTCAGATGGCCTCGCTCCGAATCGAATGCCTTCGCTGCGGCGAGGTGCGCATGCTGCACCCGCCCTCTCACCACCGCCTTGACGCCGGCGAATGCCCGCGTTGCCGCTACGTGGGCTGGGCCGCGTCGGCGGAGGTCGACGAAGCCCTGCGCAGACGGTTGCGCACGCGACCGCTCGAGCGCCGCCGGCTCCATGTCGCCTGAGTAGACTCGAAGACGTGGCAACCCAGGCGCAGGACGAGCTCTGGGGAGGCGAGACGCGCAAGGCGGTCGAGAACTTCCCGGTCTCCGGCGAGCCGATCCCGGCGCCCGTCGCGCGCTGGCTCGGCCGGATCAAGGCCGCCGCCGCGCGCGTGAACGCCGAGCTCGGCCTCCTCGACCCGGAGAAGGCGGAGCGGATCGCAGCTGCGGCTGATCGCATCGCTGCCGGCCAGCTCGACGACCAGTTCCCGATCGACGTCTTCCAGACCGGCTCGGGCACCTCCTCGAACATGAACGCGAACGAGGTGATCGCGACCCTCGCCGGGGAGGACGTCCACGCCAACGACGACGTGAACATGGGCCAGTCCTCCAACGACGTCTTCCCGTCGGCGGTCCACCTCGCCGCGCTGGACGAGCTGACGAACGACCTGCTCCCCGCGCTCGACCGCCTCGGCGACTCGCTCGAGGCCAAGGCGCGCGAGTTCGCCGACGTCGTCAAGTCCGGCCGCACGCACTGGATGGACGCCGTTCCGGTCACGCTTGGCCAGGAGTTCGGCGGCTACGCGGCGCAGGTGCGGGAGGGTGCCGCGCGCGTCCGCGACGCGTTGCCTCGGCTCGGCAAGGTGCCGCTCGGCGGCACTGCGACCGGCACGGGCCTGAACACGCACCCGGAATTCGCGTCGCGGGTGCGTGCGCGACTGCATGGGGACACCGAACTCGAGATCTCGCCACCGGCCGACGCGTTCGAGGCGCAGGCAGCCCGTGACGCGCTCGTCGAGGCGTCGGGCGCGCTCAAGGTCGTCGCGGTCTCGCTGACGAAGATCGCGAATGACATCCGCTTCATGGGCTCCGGCCCGCGCGCCGGGCTCGCCGAGATCGCGTTGCCGGAGCTGCAGAAGGGAAGCTCGATCATGCCCGGGAAGGTCAACCCCGTGATCCCCGAGGTCGTGACCCAGGTCGCGGCGCAGGTGATCGGGAACGACCAGGCGATCACCGTCGGCGGGATGCAGGGCCACTTCGAGCTGAACGTGTTCGTCCCGCTGCTCGCCCGGAACCTGTTCGACTCGATCAAGCTACTCACGAGCGCCTCGCGGCTCTTCGCCGACCGGTGCGTCGACGGGATCGAGGCCAATCGCGAGACGTGCGAGCACTACGCCGAGCTGACGCTCTCGGCGGCGACCGCGCTGAACCCGTACATCGGGTACGACAAGGCGGCCGAGATCGTCAAGGAAGCCGCGAGCTCAGGCCGGTCGCTGCGCGAGGTCGCGCGGGAGGCGGGCGTCGACGAGACAACCCTCGACGAGGCGCTCGACTACCGCAAGATGGCTCGCCCGCACGACTCGTAGCGCCCGCCACCAGAACGAGTGATCCAGGACTCGGCACGTGGTGCCGACGCCTGCAAAACGGTGAAGCGGCTCACCTTTCTGCTCGCGGCAATCGCCACCGCATCTGTCCTCGCGGGACCTGCGTCCGCTGGCGGGAACCCCTTCGGCGTCACGATGGTGCGGTTCTCAGCCCAGACGACTCCGACGCAGATGCGCTCGGCGGTCACCGCCGCGGGTGGTGTAGTCGTCGCCGACCTGAGCGCGATTCATGCACTCGCAGTCGTGCCGCGCTCGCCCGGCTTCGACGCGCGCCTCGCCTCCCGCCGCTCCGTCACCGCGCTTTTCCAGGACTCGCTCTTCACTTCCGATCGCAGCGCGGACGGCTCGAGCGGCGGTGTGCGGGCCAACGGCCCCGGCGACGCGAAGGCCGACGACCTGGTCGCCGATCCTTGGCACGGCCTCTTCCAGTGGGACGACGACCGGATGAACGTCCCGTCCGCATGGCAGCACACGACGGGGGACAAGTCGGTCGCGGTGGCGGTCATCGACACCGGCGTCGACGCTACGAACCACGAGCTCCAGGGCGTCGTCGACAAGACTCTCGGCGGGAACTTCATTCCCTGCGCCGACTTGAAGGCGCTCTTCGGCCTCGGCTTCATCGATCGGGCCGGCCTCCGCGACTGCCGCGACGGCGACTTCGAGGGCCATGGCACCTGGGTTGCGAGCCGGATTGCCGGCGCGCTCAACGGCTTCGCCTCGAACGGCGTCGCCCCCGGCGTGAGGATCGGCTCGTACAAGGTGATGGCGGCCGGGCTCGGCGGCCTCTCGAGCTGGATCCTCTCGGGCCTCGCCGCGGCCTGCTCCGACTCGCGCATCGACGTCGTGAACATGTCGATCGAGGGCTACATCGATCCCTCCGACGCCTCCTCGGTACAGGACTACCTGCTGTTCGCGGACGCGGTCGACTACTGCCGCTCGCGAGGCGTGCCGGTCTTCGCCGCCGCAGGCAACCAGCACGTGCGCGTCGACCGCGTGGCAATGACGCTCGGTGGGCGGCAACTCGAGGGCGTCGGCCGGGTCGCCACGGGCAACGACGGCATAGCGACGGTTTCGCCGGGAAGCGCCTCGGTCGCCGATTACGACTTGCGCGGGTGGCTCCCAGTTCCGGGGGGCGTCCCGGGCGTGACGATGGTCTCGGCGACGGCCAACGCGATCGGCGCGGCGCCTCCTTCTCTGCCGCTGCGCTGGCAGGCACACGTCGGCGCCCGCGACCAGCTCGCCTATTACTCGAACTACGGCTCTCGCATCGATCTCGCCGCCCCCGGCGGCGCACGGCGCTACGAGATCCCGGGCTACGACGGGGGAGAGGGCGACGTGCTCGCCGGCGGCTGGGGCTCATTCGGCGCGCTCGCCGCCACCGGCCTGATCTGCAACGACCCCTTTGCGGGCTCGAGCTTCAACTCGGCGTGTTTCACGCTGCGGGGCGACGGCTTCGGCTGGCTCCAGGGCACCTCGATGGCCTCGCCGAACGCGGCGGGCGTCGCGGCGCTCGTCCTCTCGTCGCACCGCGAGCTGCTCGGCCGACCCGCCGCCCTCGTTGAGCGGCTCGCCGCCACGACCCAGCGGTCATTCGTCAACTACATGGGCCCGAACGACCCGGCGAATTCCGCGCCTGCGCTCGATGGCACCCCCTGTTTGACCGCTTTCTGCCACGTCGATCAGGCGCATCCGATCGCGTTTTCGGACGCTTACGGCGCAGGACTCGTCGATGCCGGTGCTGCGGTCGGCGGCTAGTTGCTTGACAGCGTGATGTAGTCACACATATAAGCCACCTCACAAGCTCGGCGGGGGTGGCCAGTCGCGTTCTGGGACCGCGCGCTTCCGCAGTCGTCAAAGCAACAGGGGGAGAGTCGATGACGAGAACGCGTACGACTGTCCTGACGGGGACGCTGTTTCTCCTCGCCGCGGCAGTCGCTCTCACGCTCGTGTTCCTGACCGGGCGCTCATCCGGTGGCACACAGGTCCAGCTCAGGCTGGGGGCCGGCGCCGCGGGTTTGATGAACAAGGAAGCGAAGGTCGGCGAAGGTCGTGTCGGCGGCTACGAGGCGTACCGTGCCGCGACGCGCACCTATCCCGCCAACGTCATCGCGCCGGCGATCGTCGCCCGTGCGAAGGCGACCTTCGGCCGAATCGCCAAGCGCGATGCCCGCCTCCGGTCGAGGCTTCGGGCCCGTCACGTCCGCAGCTTCCTCTCGAGCGGCCCGCAGTGGGAGCTCTATGGACCGCGGAAGTACGCGGTGGAGCCCGGTGTCCTGTCGTTCACGGGCGCCACGAACGTCACGGCGAGCCGGACGGTCGCTCTCGTTGCCGACCCCGCTTGCACGGCAACGAGTTGTCGCGTCTGGGCCGGCACCGCCGGTGGCGGCGTCTGGCGCACGAACAACGTCGTTGCGCCTGATCCCGAGTGGCAGCAGGTCGGGCCGAAGGACCTCGCCCAGAACTCGGTGGGGCAGCTCGTGCTCGATCCGACCGACCGCACGCACAACACGCTCTACCTCGGGACCGGCGAGGGCAACCGCTGCTCGTCCGGTTGCGAGGCCGGCGTCGGCATCTACAAGACGACTGACGGCGGCAACCACTGGACGAAGCTCCAGGACGAATGCGTCAGCAACACGACGTATGCCTGCGCCAATCCCGACAAGGACGCGTTCCTGGGTCGGGGGATCAACAAGATCGTGATCGATCCGCGCAACCACAACCACATGTTCGTCGGCTCCGCACTTGCGGTTCGGGGCCTGTCGCACACGATCGGCAACGGCGGCACCACGCGCCTCGAGCCCGGTGCAAACGAGCCTGGACTCTACGAGTCGTTCAACGGCGGCCACACGTTCACCGAGGTCTGGAACGGGAGCAACTCGGCCGGCTTCGGCGTGACCGACGTCGGTCTCGACCCGCGGGATCCGAGCGTCGTCTACGCCTCCGCGTTCGACGCGGGCGCCTGGAGGCGTGACGCGGGCGCGGCGAGGACCGCGTTCCAGCAGGTGTTCGCGCCGCAGTTCAACCAGGGTGCGGGAATCGACCGGACGATGTTCGCCCTGACGGCGAAGAACGGTCACACGCGCATCTACCTCACCGACGGCACGGCGAACGGGAACGGCCCGTTCGACCCGTTGGCATCGAACTTCTGGCGGACGGACAAGGCCGACCAGCCCGCTGCGGCGCTTCTGGCTTCGCAAACGGGCGGAGCCGCCGAGCCGAACCCGGCAAACACGTTCCCGAGGATGTACTCCGACTGGGAGAAGCTGACGTCGCAGGCGACGGCGAGCCCGTTCTTCGCGGCCGACGACTTCTGCTGGGCGCAGTGCTGGTACGACGAGGATGTCTACACGCCCGCGGGCATGCCGGACACGGTCTACCTCATCGGTGCTTTCCAGTACGGCGAGCTGCCGTGCAACACGAAGGGCGTCGGCTGCGGCAACGGACGGTCGAACGGCCGCGCGATCCTGTACTCCAACACCGCGGGTGATCCCGACGGCTCCCGCGCCGACCGCCGCACGTTCACCGACCTGACGATGGACGCCCGTGACACGCCGGCTCCATGGTGTGCCTTCGCGCCGTACTTCGACCAGGGTTGCGTGCGGGCTCCGAACGGTGCCCATCCTGACCAGCACGCGATCATCGTCAACCCGGGGAACCCGACCCAGGTGATCGAGGGCAACGACGGCGGCGTGATCCGGACGAGCGGCGCCTTCGCCGACATCTCGTCACAGTGCGACGACCAGCAGCGCAGTGGCGGTGGACCGCTGCCGCCGGCGAGCGGGAGCTACGCAACCTGCAAGCGGCTCCTGTCGCGGGTGCCGACTGCCCTCGACCACATCAACAAGCGGTTGAGCAGCACGCTGCAATTCATCAACGTGGCGATCAACCCGCAGAACCCCTGCGAGGTCATGGGCGGCACGCAGGACAACGGGACCTGGTCGAACAACAACGGCTGCGGCAATGCAGTGAGCGGCAGCCCGAACGACAGCAGCAGGAACATCTTCAGCCAGATCATCTACGGCGACGGCGGCAACGCCGTCTACGACGGAAAGAGCCCGACGTGGCGAGCCAACGAGTTCACGAGTGGGTTCGGTGACTCGAACTTCCGCAACGGCGATCCCGAGCGATGGGTGATCACGACGGCTCCGCTGATCAACAGCGGCGAGGCCTTCGCGTTCTACTGGCCGCAAATCGGCGACCCGAACCCGGAGCCCGGCACGCACCCGATCTACAACGGCGGCCAGCACGTCTGGCGCACTTGGGCCTTCGGGGCCGGCACTCCGGGCGCGGTGCCACAGGACAAGGTGCCGAACATCGCGTTCTACGAGGCGAATTGCCCCGAGTTCGTGACGGGCGGCAACAACCCGCTCTGCGGCGATTACCAGCCGCTAGGCGGTCCCGGCGGCAGCAACACGCCGGGTGACCTGACCGGAAGCGTCTACGGCAGCGACCGCACGGGTGGGTCGATGTCGTTCATGGCGCGCTCAGGTGCCGACCACTGGACGATGTGGGCGGCGACCTCGGCCGGCCGGCTGTTCGTAACGCACAACGTCGACGCGCACAATCCGGCGGCTGTCACGTGGCATCGAATCGACAACGCGACGTCGCCGACCCGCTTCCCGAGTGCGATCTACGTGGATCCCAAGAACGCAGGGCACGCGTGGGTGACGTACACGGGCTACAACGCGGCGACGCCTACCACGCCCGGACACGTGTTCGAAGTCTGGGAGAACGGTTCCGTGCCCGGCTCGGGCACCTTCACGAACCTGAACGTGGAGAGTGGCACGTCCGCGTTCCCAACGCCGACCTCGGACGGCGACCTGCCGGTTGCCGACGTCGTCCGCGACGACGCGACGCACACCCTGTACGTCGCGACCGACTTCGGCGTTCTGCGAGGACCGAACGACGGCCACAACGGTTGGCACACGACGGCGGGCATGCCCCGTTACGAGGTGATGCACCTCGAGATCCAGCCGTCCAATCGGGTGCCGACCTGCGTCGGGAGGGCCCACTGCGAGCGTCTGATCTACGCGGCGACGCACTCACAGGGCATCTGGCGCATGAAACTCCACCAGTAGCGGCGCAGCCGCACCGTGGTTCTGAGAGGGCCGCCTTCGGGCGGCCCTCTCCGTTTGGCTGACGGCGGACAGCTGCTGCGCGCGGTGCTTAGTACGCCACCGCGCCGCGGCCGGTGGCCGCCGCGTGCCGCTGCTCGTCTGCCCGGTAGCTCGAGCGAACCAGAGGGCCGGAGAAGACCGAGCCGAAACCGAGCGTCTCGCCCTGCTCGCGGAACCAGCGGAACTCGTCAGGGTGCACCCAGCGGTCGATCTTCGCGTGCTTCGCGCTCGGCTGGAGGTACTGGCCGATCGTGACGACGTCGACGCCGTGCTCGCGCAGGTCGCGCAGCGTCTCGACGACCTCGTCGTTCGTCTCGCCGAGGCCGACGATGATCCCGGACTTGGTGAGCACGGGGTAGTCGGCGAGCTCCTTCGCGCGCTGCAGGAGCCAGAGCGCCGTGTCGTAGCTCGCCTTCGCGCCGCGCATCCGCGCGTGGATCCGGCGGACGGTCTCGATGTTGTGGTTGAAGACGTCGGGCCGCTCGGTGAGGATCGTTCGCAGCGCCTCCTCCTCGACGCCGAGGAAGTCGGGCGTGAGGATCTCGATCGTCGCTTCCGGCAGCTTGTGCTTGAGCGCGCGGATCGTGGCCGCGTAGTGGCCGGCGCCGCGGTCGGGAACGTCGTCGCGGTCGACCGAGGTGACGACGACGTGCTTGAGGTTCATCTTCGCCGCGGCCGCCGCCAGCCGCAGCGGCTCGAGCGGGTCGGGCGGAGACTCCGGCCGGCCGGAGTTGACGTAGCAGTAGCGGCACGCGCGGGTGCACGTGTCGCCGAGGATCTGGAAGGTCGCCGTGCCGCGCCCCCAGCACTCGGAAATGTTCGGGCAGCGCGCCTCCTCGCAGATCGTGTTCAGCGAGGCGCCGTGGATCAGCTTGCGAACGTCGAAGTAGGCCGAATCCGCGCTTGGCGCGCGAACCTTCATCCACTCCGGCCGGCGAGGCCGCTCCGCGACTGGCAGCGACTGCTCCATGTCCCGGAGTCTACGGATTCGCCTCTACGTGCCCTTCCAGGGGTCGAGGTACACGTCGTCGATCTGGTACGCCGCGTCGCTCCCGACCGGCGTGAACCTGAAGGCGACGGCCCTCGTGCCGAGGAGGCTCGTGACGTTGCAGAGCGCGAGCTCGAGCCGCGGGGACGGAACCCAGGTTCCCGTGCCGCTGACAGTTCCGCCGTCGAGGATCGTGAGCAGCCCGCCGAGGAGGCTCGGGACGATCACCTGCACGTGCAGCGCTCCGGTGCGCGAGCCGACGTTCTTGCCCACGAAGCGCAGGTGCCAGTCGCCGAAGGCGAAGCACACCGTGCTGCTGTACGCAGAGCTTCCCGTCGGCAGAAGCAGCGAGCGGCTGTCGCTTCGGTTGCCGTTGATGAAGAACGGCTCGTTGCCGGAGACGACTCGAGCGTTGCCGCTGAGGTACCAGCCGGTGCTGCCGGACTCAAAGCCGCCGTCGAAGAGGCGGGCGTAGTTCGCAGTGTCGCCCCACTGCGCAAAAGCCTGCACCGCGCTGGGGTCGCAGTAGGAGGCCGAGCCGGAGCCGAGCAGGCCCGCCTTCGCCGTCGAGGTCATCGCGAGCGCGGCGACGATCACCACGCCGATCAGGGCTCTCAGTCCGCCTCGTGCCACAGATGCCGCCACGCCAGTTCCTCCCAGCCGCCGAATTGGTCTCACTTTCGCTGCCGCGCGAGGCGCTGCATCACCCGATAGGGGGCTTTCCGAGGCTCGACATCCCTCGACCGAGGGAACCCTCGCGCGCGGACGCGTCAAGCGGGCGCCGCGGCCGGACGATGTGTCTTCCGATGTCGACTGCGGCCTCAACGACGACCCCGCGGTCCGTCCTGCTCGACCCCGACGAGCAGCGCGTGATCGAGCAGCGGCGCGCGCGGCGCCTGCAGCGGCTCGCTCGGCGCGAGCTCTGGTCCTTCGTCGTCTTCGGCGGTGGCTTCGTAGCCGCGGCCGTGTTGCTGGCCCAATTCGTGCCCTCGCACCGGGCACCCGGCCTCGGAGCGGTGCTCGTACTCGTGCTGGCCTACGCGGCCGCGTTCAGGCTCGACTTCGAGATCGGCACCGGTTCTGCCGTTCCGACGGAGCTGATCCTGATCCCGATGTTGTTCGTGCTGCCCGTCGGCTATGTGCCGCTGGCAGTCGCAGGCGCCGTCGTGCTCGGCAGCCTCGACGAGCACTTCCGCGGCTCGCTCAGCCTCGCACGCGTCGGGATGCGCGTCGTCTTTGCCTGGTACGCGGTCGGCCCGGCGCTCGTGCTCGGGATCGCCGGCGAGCGCGGCCCACGGCTGTCGGATTGGCCGCTGTACGCGGCCGCGCTGTTCTCGCAGTTCGTGCTGGACACGGTCTGCGCCGCGGGCCGGGAGTGGCTCGCCCTCGGCGTGCGGCCGAGCGTGCAGCTGCGCGCGATGCTCTGGGTGTACGCGATCGACGCCGGCCTCGCGCCGGTCGGCCTGGCCGTTGCCTTCGCGGCGCAGTCGTCGCCGTACGGCGTCGTGCTCGCGCTGCCGCTGGTCGCACTGCTCTCGGTCTTCGCGCGTGAACGGCGGGTCAGGATCGACCACGAGCTCGAGCTGCGCGACGCCTACCGCGGCACGGCGTTCCTGCTCGGGGACGTCGTCGAGGCCGACGACGAGTACACGGGCGTGCACAGCCGCGACGTCGTCGACCTGACGCTGAAGGTCGCCGACGAGCTAGAGCTGACCGCCCGCGAGCGCCGGGACGCCGAGTTCGCCGCGCTGCTCCACGACGTGGGCAAGGTCCGCGTGCCGAACTCGATCATCAACAAGCCCGGCCCGCTGACCCCGGAAGAGCGCGCGGTGATGGAACGGCACACAGTCGAGGGCGAGCGGCTGCTGCTGCGCGTCGGCGGCCTGCTCGGCGAGATCGGCCGCGTCGTCCGCTCCTGTCACGAGCGCTGGGACGGCGGCGGCTACCCGGACGGGCTGGTCGGTGAGCAGATCCCGCTGCTGGCACGGATCGTCTCCTGCTGCGACGCCTACAACGCGATGACCAGCGACCGCTCGTACCGCGCCGCCCTCCCGCAGGAGACAGCGCTCGCGGAGCTCAGGGACGGCAGCGGCACGCAGTTCGACCCGCGCGTCGTCGACGCGCTGATCGCTGCCCTCGTGCCCTAGCTCGAGTTGCCGAAGATCGAGCTCTCGAGCACGTAGAAGGCCGCGATCACCCCGAAGAGGATGATGCTGGCCACGGGGCTGAGAAACGCCACGAGCGCCGCGGTCAGGTAGATCCACGGCCCCGGGAGGTACGTACGCGTGATCCCGCTCACGACCGCCGGTTCGGCATCTCGCTTGAGCAAGCGCTTTCCGACTGCGGCATAGAGCCAGGTCGCGTTGAACATGACCGCGGTCGCGACGCCCGTGAAACCGTAGGTCAGCGCGGCGGCCTGTGCGCCGTCGCCTCGGACGTGCTCGGCCACGAGCCTGGTCGTGAACGGGAAGAAGGCGATGCACAGCAGCAGCCCGATGTTCGCGAGCAGGAACCGCCGGTCGGCGCGCTGGACGAGAGCCAGGATCGTGTGGTGATTGATCCACATCACACCGATCGTCGCGAAGCTGGCGGCATACGCTAGATACGACGGCCAGATGTGCATTAGCCGCGCGCCGAGGTGCGGGGCGTCGCCCGAGACCTGTGCGTCGACGTTGAGAATCAGCAACGTCGCCGCGATCGCGAAGACGCCGTCGGCGAAGGTCTCGAGCCGCGCGGTGCTCATGCGGCGAGTCTAGGTCCCCGACCTGCTGGCCCCGTTTGCCTGAGTCGGCCTGCGATCGCTAGCTTGGGCCCGTGGCTCCCGCTCGCAACACGAATCCGTGGCTCGTCCTCGTCCTGATCTGCGTCGCGCAGTTCATGGTCATCCTCGACGCGACGATCGTGAACGTCGCGCTTCCGTCCATCCAGAAAGACCTCGGGCTCAGCGAGGCGAACCTGCAATGGATCATCAATGCCTACACGCTGCTCTTCGGCGGCTTCCTGCTGCTCGGCGGGCGGGCCGGTGACCTGCTCGGACGCAAGCGGCTCTTCCTGATCGGGCTCGTCATCTTCACCGTCGCCTCGCTGCTGAACGGCCTCGCGAACTCGTCCGGGATGCTGATCGGCTTTCGCGCGCTCCAAGGCCTTGGCGCCGCGCTGATCTCGCCGGCGGCCCTGTCGATCATCTCGACCACCTTTGCCGAAGGCAAGGAGCGCGCCCGGGCGCTCGGCGTCTGGGCGGCAATCGCGATCGGCGGCTCCGCCGTCGGCCTGATCCTGGGCGGGGTGCTGACCCAGTCCTTTTCGTGGCCGTGGATCTTCTTCGTCAACGTTCCCGTCGGCATCGCCGGCTTCGTGCTCTCGCTGCGCTACGTGCCCGAGTCCAAGGACGAGCACGCGCACCGCAGCTACGACATCGCGGGCGCGGTCACGGTCACCGGCGGGTTGATGGCGCTCGTCTACGCGATCGTGAGAGCCGAGACGCACGGCTGGGCTTCGGGCTGGACGATCGGCTTTTTCGTCGCGTCCGCAAGCCTGCTCGCCTCGTTCATCGTGATCGAGCTGCGGTCGCCCGAGCCACTCGTGCGCCTCTCGATCTTCCGGGTCCGCTCGCTGCTGACCGCGAACGTCGTCATGTTCCTCGTCGCCTCGGGCCTGTTCGCGATGTTCTTCTTCAACACGCTCTACATCCAGCGCGTCCTGGGCTACCGCCCGCTGAAGGCGGGGCTCGCGTTCCTCCCGTTCACGGCCGGGATCATGGTCTCGGCCGGGCTGGCGTCCAACCTGGCGACGCGCGTGGGCGTGCGGCGGATCGCGATGGTCGGGATGGTGCTCACCATCGCCGGGATGCTCCTGCTGGCGCGGATTCCCGTCAACGGCTCGTACGCGACGGATGTTCTGCCGTCCCTGCTGCTCTCGTCGCTGGGAATGGGAGCAGTCTTCATGCCGCTCACCCTGATCGCGACGACCGGCCTGCAGGACGAGGACCAGGGGCTCGCGTCGGGCCTGTTCAACACGTCGCAGCAGATCGGCGGCGCGCTCGGCCTCGCCGTTCTCTCGACGGTCGCCGCCGGCCGGACATCCCACGCGAGCGGCAGCGCCGCGCACGCGCTCGTGATCGGGTTCCACTGGGCCTTCGCGGGCGGGGCGCTGTTCGTCGCGGCAGCGCTCGTGGTCCTCGTCGCGCTGCTGCGCAAACGCCACGTGGCGCGGATCGAAGTCGAGGCCGGCCAGGCCGAGCCGGTAGTGGCGAACGTCTAGTTAGCGACGAGGGCGGACGCGGGCTCGAGCTGGAGGTCGAACACGCGCTCGAGCGCCGCGACCGCGTGCGGCCGCACCTCGTCGACCGCGACCGGCCGGCCGAGCTCGCGCGCGATCGTCGTGAACGCGGTGTCCTCGAGTCCGCAGGCCGTGATCCACTCGGTGAACGGCGCCGGGTCGAGGTCGACGTTCAGCGCGTACCCGTGTGTCGTGACCCACTTCGAGATGTGGATGCCGATCGACGCAATCTTGCGTGGCGGCGCCTCGAGCCAGATTCCGGTGAGCCCCTCGATGCGCGTGGCCTCTACGCCGAGCGGGGCGAGCGTCCGGATCAATGTCTCCTCGAGGTCGCGGCAATAGCCCTTCACGTCGCGACCGTGCCGCGTCAGGTCGAGGATCGGGTAGCAGACGAGCTGGCCCGGCCCGTGGTAGGTGGACTTACCGCCGCGGTCGGTCTCGACGATCTCGACCTCGGCGCCGTCCGGCAGATGGAGCTCGCCCTCCTCCGAGCGGCGGCCGAGCGTGATGACCGGCGGGTGCTCGAGTAGGAGCACCGTGTCCGGAAGCTGGCCGCTTGCGACCGCGGCCGCGAGCGAGCGCTGCAGGTCCCACCCCTCGGCGTACGGAACCGGTTCACTGAAGTGGACGACCTGCCCGCTGCGGCTCACCGCAGGAATGTAGCGGCCTGTGCAGCCGCCAGGGCCGTCAGACAGGCCGCGGTGACCGCGACCACGGTGGCTCCCGCGGCCGAGAAGGCGGACTCGGCGGCCAGCCAGACGACCGCGGCGAGGGCGGTGGCCGCGTTGCCGAGCGCGAGCTGCCTCAGACCGACACGCCCAGTCCAGATCGCGAGCCCGACGACGAGCAGTAAGACGCCGACAATGAGCAGGACGACGGAATCGACCGGCTGCGGGAAGTCGGAGCCGTCGAGCGCGCCGGTGGCGGCGGCGAGGACGAGTACGGCGCCGAGGATCCCCTCGAAGATCGCGTCCAGCCTGACCAGCATCTCGCCCTCCCGCTAGTTTATGAAACGACCGTATCACTAATGGCGAGACCCGTCGATCCTCAGCGCCGCGCGGCCGTCCTCACGAAGGCCGCCGACTACGTCCTCGAGCGAGGGCTCGCCGGCCTCAGCCTTCGCCCGCTCGCGAAGGCGCTGGGCACAAGCACCCGCATGCTGCTCTACGACTTCGGCTCGAAGGAACGGTTGATCCGCGACGTGCTCGCGGAGATCCGCCGCCGCGAGGAGAACCTGCTCGCGGCCGAGGTGCGAACGCTCGAAGACGTCTGGCGCTGGGTCGCCGCGCCCGAGCGCGAGCCGTTCCTGCGCCTCTTCTTCGAGGTCTACGTCGCGGGGCTGGGCAAGGGCGAGGCCGAGCCGCTGGTGCGCGACTGGCTCGAGTTCCTGCGCACTAGCTGGCAGCCGCGGGTCGACGACGCGACGGCAACGCTGATGGTCGCGGTCGTCCGCGGCCTGCTGCTCGACCGCCTAGCCACTGGCGATCGAGAACGCACGGATGCTGCTCTGCACCGCTTTACGGAGTTCGCCGAGTGATCCGCGCTCGTGTTGCGGACCTTCCGCGAGTCTCATCCGACGGCGCGGCGTAAGTGGCTTCACGGCTGTCGGCCGAAGAGCTTGGCTCTACCCGTCAGGTGCGGAGGGACTCGGCCTGATGTTCTCCGGTTGCTTGATCGCCGTGCGTCCGCCTCGATCTGCGTACGGCTCATCGTCGAATCGGGGCACGACGTGCAAGTGCGCGTGCATATCCGCAACAACGTTTTCGCCTCGAGGAAAGCAGGTCCAGGACAGGAAGTAGCCATCGGGCGCGAGGCGTTCGTCCAACGCGGCCTTTGCACTGAGAAGAACGTCTTGCATGGCCGCCCACTCCACGGGCGTGAGGTCAAAGGGCCGAGGGACGATGAGCGATCGGGATCGCGATGCCAGATCCCGGGAGCACATGAGGAGAGTCGCGGCGGGTCTCGCGTCGACGCATAGAGGCAATAGTCGTTTTCGAAGTAGATGTGCTGCGCTGCGGAGGAATTCGCGGTCGCACATGACGCAGCCATGCATATAGGCATGCTAGGTGGCATCTAGCGGCGGAGTAGAACCTAGACGTCCTGAGTTAGCTAGACAGAGGTAAATGGAGAGGTCGGCGCCGCCGACCTCATTCAGTTCAGTAGGCGTCCTCGTCCCAGCTCTCCAGCCGCTGGCGTAGGTCGCGCAGGAAGCGGCCTGCAAGCGCGCCGTCGACGAGCCGGTGGTCGTACGTGAGCGTCAGGTTCATGATCGGCCTGATCGCGATCACGTCCTCGCCGCGGTCGTCCTGGATCACCCACGGCCGCTTGACGACGGCGTAGGTGCCGAGGATCGCGGCCTGCGGTTGGCTGATCACCGGCGTGCCGTGGAAGGTGCCGTAGCCGCCGGGATTCGTGATCGTGAACGTGCCGCCCTGGACGTCGTCCGGGAGGAGCTTCTTGTCGCGCGCCTTGGCCGCGATGTCCGAGATCGCACGGGCCATGCCGAGCAGGTTCAGACCTTCGGCGTGGCGCACGACTGGAACGATGAGGCCCTTGCCGTCCGCGAGCTCGACCGCGAAGCCGAGGTTCACGTTGTTGCGGGTCACGATCTGGTCGCCGCGGAGCTCGCCGTTGATCCAGGGGTAGTCGCGCAGCGTCTCGACGGTCGCGCGAGCCACGAAGGCGAGGTACGTCGGGTTGACGCCGTACGAGGCCTGGTACTCCTTCTTCAGCTTTTTGCGGATCGCGACCACGTTCGACATGTCGACCTCGATCGCGCTCGTCACGTGCGCGGAGGTGTCGAGCGAGCGGCGCATGTGCTCCGCGATCCCGCGGCGCATCGCGGTCATGGGCTCGAAGCTCTCGCCTGGCTCGGGCTGGCCGCCCTGCGCGACTGGAGCAGGGGCGGCCGGCGGCGCGGCGGCCGGTGTGGGTGCAGGCGGCGGAGGCGCCGGGGGAGCCGGGGCCTCCGCGGGGGCTTCAGCAGCTGCAGGCGCTTCCGGAGCCGGGGCCTCGGTGGGAGCTTCGGGAGCCGCGGGCGCTTCCGGTGCCGCCGGCGCTGTCTCAGCTGCCTGGCCGCCCGACTCGACGAACGCGAGGATGTCCTTCTTCGTCACGCGCCCGCCGCGGCCGGTGCCTTGCACCTGGCCCACGTCGACCCCGTGCTCGGACGCGATGCGCGCGACGACCGGCGAGACGAACGTCTTCTCCCCAACCCCGTTGTCGTCGGTCTCCGCCGGAGCGGGGGCTTGAGGCTCCTGCGGCGCCGCCGGCGCCGGAACCGGAGTCTCGCCCTCGGAGCTCGAAGGCGCTTCCGCCTCAGCGGCTGCCTCCTGCATGGCGGGCGCGGGCGGCGGCTCCTCGGCGGGCGCTGCGGCCTCAGCGCCCTCGGGTGCGATCACCGCGAGCTTCGTCCCGACCTCGACCGTCTCGCCCTCCTGAACCAGGATCTGCTGCACGACGCCGGAGCCGGGGCTCGGCACCTCGGTGTCGACCTTGTCGGTCGAGATCTCGAGCAGCGACTCGTCGGCCTCGATCGGATCTCCCTCTTGCTTGAGCCACTTGGTGATCGTCCCCTCGGAGACGGAGACGCCCATCTGGGGCATGACGACGTCGATTGCGGAGGTGGTCGCCATCAGTACTCCACGACCTCCTTGATGCCGGCGACGACATCCTCGACCTGCGGGATGTAGGCCTTCTCGAGCGGCGGCGAGAACGGCACCGGAGAGTCGGGCGCGGCGATGCGCTTCAGCGGCCCGTCGAGGTCCTCGAACGCCTCCTCGGCGATCGTCGCCGCGATCTCGCCGCCGAAGCCGCCCGTCAACGTGTCCTCGTGTAGCACGACCACCTTGGAGGTCTTCGACACGCTCTGCAGCACGGCCTGCTTGTCCCAGGGAATCAGCGTGCGCAGGTCCAGGATCTCGACGGAGACGCCTTCGCCCTCGAGCTGCTTCGACGCTTCGTCGGCGGTGTGCACCATTGCGCCCCAGGTGATCACGGAGACGTCGTCGCCCTCGCGGTGGATGCGCGCCTTGCCGAACGGCGTCTCGTAGCGCTCGTCCGGCACCTCGGCCTTCAGCCGGCGGTAGAGGTGCTTGTGCTCGAAGTAGAGGCACGGGTTCGGATCCTGGATCGCGGTCGCGAGCAGGCCCTTCGCGTCCTCAGGCGTCGCCGGGCAGATCACCTTCAGGCCTGGAATGTGCGCGAACGAGCTCTCGGGGTTCTGTGAATGGAAGGGGCCGCCGGAGAAGCCGCCGCCCGAGGGCAGCCGCACCGTGATCGGCACCGGGGTGCCCGCGCGCCAGCGCTGCTTGGCTGCGACGGTCACGAGGTGGTCCCACGCGCAGGAGATGAAGTCCGCGAACTGCATCTCGGCGACCGGGCGCATGCCCATCATCGCGGCGCCGGTGCAGCCCCCGACGATCGCAGTCTCGGAGAGCGGCGCGTCGATCACGCGCCACGGGCCGAACTCCTCCTGGAAGCCGAGCGTCACCTTGAAGGCGCCGCCGTAGACGCCGACGTCCTCGCCGATCACGAACACGCGCTTGTCGCGCCGCATCTCCTGACGGAGCCCGTCGGAGATCGCCTGCAAGTAGGTCATCTCAGCCATCTATTTGTGATGCGGTGTGTCGAGGTCTTCCGGGGTCGCGAAGACGCCGTCCAGCAGCGTCGAGGGGTCGGGCATCGGCGACTCCTCCGCGCGCTGAAGCGCCTCGTTCAGCAGCTTCTTCACGCCGGCCGAGATCTCGTCCTCCTGCTCGTCGGTGAGCTCGGCGTGCTCGCGCAGCCAGGTGCGGAAGCGCTCGATCGGGTCGTTCGCGGCCCAGCGCTCGAACATGTCCTTCGGGACGTAGAACGCGTCGTCGTGGACGGCGTGGCCTTCCATCCGCAGCGTCAGGCACTCCAGCAGCGTCGGGCCGCCGCCCTCGCGCGCCTTCTCGATCGCGCGCTTGGACTCGCGGTAGACCGCCAGCACGTCGTTGCCGTCGACGACCACTCCCTCGAAGCCGTATGCCTCGGCGCGGTCGGCGACGTGCTCGGTCGCGTACTCGAGGTAGGTCGGCGTCGAGTAGGCCCACTGGTTGTTGTCGCAGACGAAGACGACCGGCAGCTTGCGCACGCCCGCGAGGTTCATTGCCTCGTGCGTGTCGCCGCGTGCCGAGGCGCCCTCGCCGAACCAGCCGACCGCCACGCGCTTCTCCTCCCGGATCCGGAAGGCGAGCGCGCAGCCGACCGCGACCGGGAGCATCGCCGGGAGGTGGCTCACCATCGCGAGCAGCCCGAGCTTCGAGTCAGCCATGTGGACGTTGCCGTCCCTGCCGTGCGTCGGCCCGTCGGCGCGGCCCATGTACTGGGCGAAGATCCGCCACGGCTCGACGCCGCGCGTCACGTGGACGCCCATGTCACGGTGCAGTGGCGTGCCGACGTCGTCGCTACCCATCGCGGTGGCGACACCGACCGCGGCAGCCTCGTTCCCACGACCCGTGTAGAACGAGCCGGGGATCTTGCCCTGCTTGTAGAGGATGTGGCCGCGCTCCTCGATCGCGCGGGTGACGAGCATGCTGCGGTAGACGGCGAGGAGATCCTCGCGGTCGAGGCCTGCCTCCCTGACTTCCTGCAGCGAGCCGACCGGCTCTGCTTCGCGCGCGATGGCCATTCGTTACCCCTGGGACGACGGGACGGAGCGGACGGGGCAATGCTAACGACTCGCTAGGATCGCCTGCCGTGACCGACGAGGGACTCCAGCAGCACGACCGCTTTCTCGTCGAGCAGCTCTTTCGGCCGATCGCGAACCTCTACAAGGTCTCGGCGCTGCCCGGCGGGCCCCAGGTTGCGTTCGCGCGGCAGAAGAAGATGGCGTTCCGCGAGGACATCCGCTTCTTCGCGGACGAGGACGAGACGCAGGAGCTCTTCCGGATCAAGGCGCGCAGGGTGATCGACATCGGCGGGCGCTACGACGTGCGCGACGCGGCGGGCGAGCCGATCGGCGTGCTCGAGCACCACTTCCGCAAGTCGATCCTGCGCTCGACCTGGCGCGTCCTGACGCCGGCCGACGAGGAGCTCGCGTTCGTGCAGGAGAAGAACGCGGCGCTCGCGATCGCGCGGCGGGTCGTCGACTTCCTGCCGTACGGCGAGTGGGTGCCGATCCCCTACGACTTCGTCGTCCGCTCGGGCGACCGGGAGATCGGCCACTTCACGCGGAAGTTCCTCTCGCTGCGCGACACGTACACGCTCGACCTCTCGGGCGACCAGGAGAAGCGGATCGACCGCCGGCTCGGGATCGCGCTGGCGATCGGGCTCGACGCGCTGCAGAACCGGTGAGCCGCGCACGCAACTGGATCCAGGAGGAGCGTCGCAAGACGCTCGGCGACTGGGTCGCGTTTTGCCTGCGCTGTGGCTTCGTGCAGCGCTACTTCGAGGAGTTCGTCGACGAGCTGCCCACCGAGTGCCCGCAGTGCGCCGGCGAGTTCCGCTCGCAGTGCCCGAGCTGCGGGGAGCGCTTCGCGTCGGCCTTCGCGGTCGAGTGCGAGGCGTGCGGCGCCGAGCTGCGCCCGCCGGAGCAGTTCGGCGTCAAGATCCGGCGGAGCTAGCGCGCTCGAGCACGAGCGCGGCGGCCGCGGCGTCCTCGACCGCGTGGCCCATCGACTTGTAAACCGTGATCTGCTCGTCGCTCGTCCGGCCGGGGCGCGTGCCGGCGAGCACCTCGCCGAGCTCGACCGTGGCCTCTGGGTCTAGGTCCTGCAGCTCGAACGAGCCGGCCGGCGGCGGCTGGAACGCGACTCGGGACTCGACGCAGAGCAGCCCGGCGCCGATCGTCTCGCGATCGAGCTCAGGGCCGTCGAGCGCCGCACCGACCGAGGTGACGTGCGCGCCGGGCGATAGCCAGTCGCGGCTCAGCACCGGCTCGTTCGCGTGCGTGCAGCAGCAGACGACGTCAGCTCCGCGCACCGCCTCCTCGAGCGACTCGACCGCAACGGCGCCGGTCTCCTGCGCGAGCACCTGCGCGTGCTCCAAGGTCCGACTCGCCACCCGCACCTCGTCGAAGCGACGGACGCGGCCGACGGCGTCGAGGTGCGACCGGCCCTGCACGCCCGCGCCGATCACGGTCAGCACCCGTGCGTCCTCGCGCGCGAGGACGCGTGTCGCGACCGCCGAGCTCGCACCCGTGCGGACGGCGGTGATGTGCGTGCCGTCCATCACCGCCGTCGGCGTCCCGGTCGTCGCGTCGAAGACCGCGATCAGCGCCTGGTGCGAAGGATCGTGGCCCGGGAAGAGCGTGACGAGCTTGGCCGCGAGGACGCCGTCGACGTAGCCAGGCATCGCGCCGAGCAGCCCATCGGGCGCGAAGGCCGCGATCCGCGGCGGCACCGACGCCCGGCCCGCGCTGAGCTCCACGAACGCGCGCGCAAGGCGCTCGAGCAGCAGGTCGACGTCGAGCAGCGCGGCGACCTCGGCTTGGCTCAGTACGAGCATGGCTCGTAGTCTGAACCGCCGAGCCTCTCTGGGTGTTCCCAGCGTGCAGCGGAGCCGAAGGCGGAGTCTGCGCGGGTTAGGCCGTAGGCCGTCTTAAGCGCGAATCTCAGAGAAGCGGATCACGGTCACGACTTCGTCGTCGGCCACCTCGCGGTTGTACAGCTGGCCAAGAAATGACGCCATCTCTTCGGGCCGGCGGATCTCCGGGTTGTCGTGCTCGATCTCGCGCGGCGACAGGTCGGCGAGCGTCTTCACCTCGACCTTGTCGATCACGGCGTCGAAGATCTTCTGCCGCGGGCTGAAGCGCGTGCCGGCGAGCACCTGGACGATCATCCCCTTGCGGTACTTCCGCGACTTGTCGCCGAGGCGGATCGTGGCCGTCTTGCGGCCGCTGCGCAGCTGGTCGACCACCATCGGTGAGTAGAAGTTCAGCGCATACACGGCGTCGTCGTCTCCTGCCACGGGGCGGGCGGGATCATAATGCCCTGACGGCCTCGACCGCCTTCGCGGCCATCTCGCGCTCGCCTTTGTAGGCCAGTAGCCGAGGCCCCTCCTCGAGTGGGAGCCAGCGAACTTCGTCCACCTCGTGCGCTGTCTCCGGCGGCAGCTCGCCGAGCCGGCCGCTCGAATAGCGCAGCAGGAAGAAGCTCACGACCTTGAAGATCCGCTCGCCGTCCCAGGTGTAGACGTAGCGCACGTCGCCGAGCTTCCCGGCCGGACGACCCTTGGCGCCCGTCTCCTCCGCCACCTCGCGCACCGCGGTCTCCTCGGGCCGCTCGCCGGCGGAGATCTGGCCCTTCGGCAGCGCCCAGAGGCCTTCCGGCTTTCCGGCGGGCCGGATCGCGGCGAACACCCAGCGGCCGCCCAGCCGCCGCACGAGGATACCGCCCGCCGAGAACTCGCGCTTCACCAGGCGTTTGTAACAGACCGACAGGGCGAAAGCCGACCCGTTGCGCCAGCCACTCCAGAAGCGGTAAACTCGCCTGGCACTCAGAGGTCGAGAGTGCCAGACACTGTCACAAAGTCGCAGCAATGCGAAGGGAGGGGCTGGATGAACCTACAGCCACTGGGCGACCGCCTGATTGTCGAAGCCCTCGAAGACGAGGAGACGACGGCGAGCGGCATCGTCCTGCCCGATACCGCCAAGGAGAAGCCGCAGCGCGGCCGCGTGCTCGCGGTCGGCCCGGGCGCTCGCAACGACAAGGGCGAGCTCGTCCCGCTGGACGTCGCCGAGGGCGACGAGATCATCTTCTCCAAGTACGGCGGCACGGAGATCAAGCTCGGCACGGACGACGTGCTGGTGCTGCGTGAGTCGGACGTCCTGGCCAAGGTCACGGGCAGCGGCTCGAAGGGCTCGAAGAAGAAGAAGAAGGAGATGGCCGGCGCCTCCGCCTAGGAGGAGCGGCCGAAGGAGGACTGAATGGCACATAAGGAACTGAAGTTCAACGAGGACGCGCGCCGCTCTCTCGAGCGCGGCGTGAACATCCTCGCGGACGCGGTCAAGGTGACCCTGGGGCCTAAGGGCCGCTACGTCGTGCTGGACAAGAAGTTCGGCGCGCCGACGATCACCAACGACGGCGTCACCATCGCCCGTGAGATCGAGGTCGAAGATGTCTTCGAGAACCAGGGCGCGCAGCTCGTCCGCGAGGTCGCCACGGCGACCAACGACGTGGCGGGCGACGGCACCACGACGGCGACCGTGCTCGCACAGGCGATCGTCCGCGAGGGGCTGAAGAACGTCGCCGCAGGCGCGAACCCGATGGGTCTCAAGCGCGGCATCGAGAAGGCGGTTGAGCAAGTTGTCGAGAGCCTGAAGAAGCAGTCGACCGACGTCTCGGGCAAGGAAGACATCGCCCGCGTCGGCACCGTCTCGTCTCGCGACCGCGAGATCGGCGACGTGCTCGCAGACGCGATCGACAAGGTCGGCAAGGACGGCGTCGTGAACGTCGAGGAGGGCCAGACCTTCGGCCTCGAGCTCGAGTTCACCGAGGGCATGCAGTTCGACAAGGGCTACCTCTCGCCGTACATGATCACCGACCCCGAGCGGATGGAGGCGGTCCTCGACGACCCCTACATCCTGGTCGCGAACCAGAAGATCGGCGCGGTCAAGGACCTCCTGCCGGTGCTCGAGCAGGTCATCCAGGCGGGTCGCCCGCTGCTGATCGTCTCGGAGGACGTCGAGGGCGAGTCGCTCGCCACGATCGTCGTCAACAAGCTGCGCGGCACGTTCACCGCCGTCGCGGTCAAGGCACCGGGCTTCGGCGACCGCCGCAAGCGCATGCTCGAGGACATTGCGATCCTCACCGGCGCCGAGGTGATCACCGAGGAGATGGGCCTCAAGCTCGAGAACACGAAGCTCACCCAGCTCGGCAAGGCTCGCCGTGTCGTCGTCACGAAGGACGCGACGACGATCATCGACGGAGCCGGCGACAGCGATGGGATCAAGTCCCGCATCAAGCAGCTGAAGGGCGAGATCGAGAACACCGACTCCGACTTCGACCGCGAGAAGCTCCAGGAACGCCTGGCGAAGCTCGCGGGCGGCGTGGCCGTCGTCAAGGTCGGCGCTGCTACGGAGACGGAGATGAAGGAGAAGAAGCACCGCGTCGAGGACGCGCTGCAGGCCACCCGCGCTGCCCTCGAGGAGGGCATCGTCCCGGGCGGCGGCGTCGCGCTTCTGAACGCGGTCGCCTCGATCAAGCTGGACGGCGACGGCGAGGAGCGGACGGGTGCGTTGATCGTCGCCCGCGCACTCGAGGAGCCGATCCGGCAGCTCGCCGACAACGCTGGGCTCGAGGGCTCGGTCGTCGTCGATCAGATCCGCAAGGGCACGAAGGGCCATGGGCTCAACGTCGATACCGGCGAGTACCAGGACCTCGTGAAGGCGGGGATCATCGATCCGACGATGGTCACGCGCTCTGCGCTGCAGAACGCGGCCTCGATCGCGAAGAACATCCTGACCACCGAGGCGATCGTCGCCGAACCGCCGGAGAAGAACCCGGTTGGCGCCGGTGCCGGAATGCCCGATATGGGCGGCATGATGTAGCGCGTCTCGGGCCGCGCTCCGCGCGGCCCGTTCGCTTCACGGGGGAAACCCGGTTTCCCCCGTGGGCCCCCTCGTCGGGGTCCACAGCAGAAGGGCCGGCCAAGCCGGCCCTTCTGCTTTCAAGTGACTGTCACGCTCGCCCACCGGAGCCTTTCGTACCATCGACGCGTGGAGGCGGGAGTACGCACCGGCGGATGCCTCTGCGGGGCGGTCCGCTACAGCGTGCGCGGTGACCCTGTACACGTCGGGCGCTGCCACTGCGCGGATTGCAGAAAGGAGTCTGGGAGCGCGTTCATTGTGTATGG
>JBBRYF010000021.1:0-32726 GCA_038237925.1 Gaiellales bacterium
CAAGCCAGGGATCCCAGCCGCGTGATGTGCGATCGCGTGCAGCGTGAGCGTCGACTTGCCCGAGCCGCCAGGACCGCCGATGATCGCGAGACCGGCGGCCGGGAGAAGCACATCGGCGCCGGCGCCGAGCAGCGCCGCTCGCTGCTCTATCTCCTGCTCGACGAAGTCCGTGCCTCGGAGGAACTGGAGCAGCGGCGCCTGCGGCTCGATCGGCTCGGGATCGGGCGCAGCGCCCCATTCCCAGGTCTCCTCGCCCTCCCGCTCGAGCTCGAGCGGCGGCTCTTCTCCGTTCCACACTCGCTCGTCGGTGCTCACGACGCGCGCCCCGCAGCGGTCCCGCCTCGCGGTCGCTGCGCGATCCTCGCCGCCTTGTCGATCGCCCATCGGCGTCGTACGATCGGGACGCCCGTGGCCGACCCCGACGCCCGCTTCATGATTCGCCTCGCGCATCGTCGACTCGACGAGCTTCTGGCGGATCGAGGTCGAGCCCGGCAACCCGCAACGCTAGTCCAGCGCCCTCCGCTACGTCTCCTCGAAGGCGTTCGCACTCATCCCGCAGATCCGCCGCCTCGGCCCGCGCGGCGCTGAGGTCCTGGCGGGCCTGCTCGAGCTCGGCGGCGAGGCGGTCGTGGCTGGCGTACGACGCAGCGAGCTTGGCCTTCACGAGCTCGAGGGCGTCCATTGCGTCGCTGATGGCGCTGTAGATCTTCGACCAGTCGCACGGTCGATCGCCGCGGAGCCATGGGTGTTCGTCGAGGGCGCCGAAAAGGCGATCGTAGGTGACGTCGAGAAAGTCGAGAAAGGTTCTCACGGCCACGGACACTGCCGCACCGTGTCCGTGGCCGTACGGTTTTCGGGACGCTCTAGGAGGGTTTTCGGGACACTGCAGCGTCGCTAAGGATGCGCTCGACCTGCCGCTTCGAGACGCGCACGATGCAAGCGATCCTTGCGTAGCTTGGTGGTCGTCCGTCCCGATCGTGCAGCCCGCGGAGCTTCCGAACCTGCTGTGCCTGCTCGGCAGTGAAGCCACGAGGGCGTCCCCGCGGCGCCCCACCTGTCGCCGGACTCTTGTGGCCGCCGCGGCGGCCACCCCAGCGCTGGCGCGCTCGGCCATTCCATCGGGATGAGAACGGCCGATCCTCCCAAACCTCGAGCACGCGCGCCCTCAGCGTCGGCCAGATCTCGCGCTCGAAACGCTCGGCCTCCACTAGCGAGATCAGCCAGACGTACTCGCCCTCAATGAGGCGCTTCTCGGCCTCGATGTGATCGGCTAGGTGTCGCGTTAGCGTGTTCTCAGCGACGCCGATCCTCGCCGCGAGGGCAGCGACAGTCGTCACCCCCTCCGCAGGACAGATCCGCTCGACCTCAGCATCGGCGCGCCCGTGCCGCGCGTCGGCGGCAGCGCGAGCTGCTTCACGATTGGCGGGGAAGCGTCGCGCGCAGAGCCTGTTGCAGAACTTTGCTCTCCCTCGCGTTACCTGCGACGCGTCCTGAGGCGTGAACCAGCCGCCACTGTCGTGCAGCGGACAGCGTGGATCCTCGTGGTTCAGGCACTGCCGCTTTTTCGGCACCGGATGCATGCGGCGACGGCCAACACGCTCGGAGATCCCGAGCGCCTTCACGTCCGAGGCGATCGTTCCTGTCGAGCAGCCGAGCAGCTCCGCAAGCTCGCGGATCCTGAGCTTGGGGTAGAGCTCGGCGACAACCTGCCGTCTCTCTTCGACTAACGAGGGTGGTCTCTCGCGCGCTTGAGCCGCCCCGTCGTCTATCGTCGGCCCTGAGGCCGGCGCTGACCTTCCCGGTCGTGCAGTGCCGGGCCGCGAGCTTCCGCTTTGCTTTTGGGAGTGACTTGCCGACGACCCTCGGCACGACGCACTTGACGACTAGAGGGGGCGGCGGCGGAGGAGGCGGAGGCGGAGGAGGTGGAGGCGGAGGAGGTGGCGGCGGAGGAGGCGGAGGCGGCGGAGGCGGAGGAGGTGGCGCTGTGAGAAGCTGGTAGTTCCAGGTCCCAGCGTCGGGTGCAAAGTCGTAGTAGGTGCTGGCTCCTTGCCAGTCCGCGCCGATTACGAAGTTGAAGCCGCTCGGGTTGCCGAGCTCGGTCTTGCTGATTCCCACTGTCGGGCCGTATGACCATGAGCCGACGAGAGAAGCCTGAGGAGTGGCGAAGTCCCAGGTCGACCCGTTCCACCGACCGAGCGCGATCGAATTCGTGTCACCGTCAATCGTGATGGCGTAGTCGAACCCCGTGCTCCCGGTCGCTGGGTTCTGATCGGTGTCGAGGAAGATCCCGACGAACGTCCCGGGGACGAGGTACTGGAAGTTAAGGGTGTCGGCGCTCAGTCCGATCCCGCCACCGTCGTTACTCACAAGGGCGACTGTCGTGATGTCCGGAGCGAGACCGCCCTCATTGTCACCGGGCGCGTCGTAGTAGGTGGCGGAGTTCGCGAGCGGGCGGAGCAGATTGGCGACGCTGAGCTGCCGGCCGGCAGCCCGCAATGCGTCCTGTTTGAGCTGCGCCAACGTGGAAGGACCGAGTCCTGCTGATCCAGCGGTCTGCGCACCGAGGATGCCCGATGACGAGCCTGCGGCTGCGACGCCCGCGGCGAGGCCGGTCGTGACTACGGCAGCCGTTAGGCCGACTGCGAGGAAGAGTCTCTTGAGCACGTCCTGCCCCCTATTTGTTCGACCGCAGGAGTGTTGACCGTGGGCAGGGACTAGTCAATGGGCCAGGTGGCCCTGTTAAGGCTATTGCTGACCTAAGGGTTTTACCGCGATCGCCCTAGGACTTTCCCGCAGGCGGCGCTCGTTCAAGGTGCCCGGGCGGCGAAGCCGAACGCCGGCGGTGCTGCAGCGCAACCGGCCCGGCTCCCGGCCTACGCCTCTACCAGCGCCCGCAAGGCGTCTACTACAGGTCCCAAACGGGTGGGGCCCGACGTCGAACCGTTCCCGGGAGGCGAAGCCGGGGGATTGCCCTCCCCGACGCGCGCACTCGCCAGCCTCGTCGGATGGCTCACGGTCGCTATCTTTGCCCTCGGCATCCTCGGGGGGCCACCCAAGCTTCGCGGGAGCCGAACCGCGGTTGGTTTAATTGTCTACGTCGCGTTGAGAGTCCTGCGCGGCATTCTGGACCCCCTGCTCGTCTGGCTCCTTACGCGTAACGCGGAGTAGCCCTTGAGGATCTCGGCCTACGTCTCGCAGCCGATCCCGTCGTGGTCGCCGTCGAAGTGGAGCGGATGAGCACGGTGAAGTTCCTGTGCGGGACATCGGCGCAGTTGAGATCAGGCGGTGGCGGGGGAATGCAGACACCGGGATAGGAAGGAGCGCAGTTGCCGGGTGGCGGCGGCGGTGCTGCGGGAGGCGGTGGTGGGGGCGGGACAAGCGGGGGGCGGTGGCGGAGGAACCTTCGGGACGCAGCCGATCGCCGTGAAGCTCAGAACCGGGTGGAGCTCAACCCCGTTCGGGGCGACTCCGCGCTGGCCGTGCTGGAAGTCGAAGAAGCCAACCCCGGTGATCGTCGCACTGCCGCTCAGGTTGGTGAAGCCCGAGCGCGACTGCACCCCGCAGAGACGCTCGAGGCTCGCCCGCGCCCGGTGGATGCGCGCGGCAGCGACCGATTGCTGCGTGCAGGCGAGCGAAGGAAATTCCGCGATCATTGTGTGCCCGGTTGTCGGGCTCGCAATGACAAGGTGAACGTCGCCGTCGGCCTCGATCTTCGCCGACACAAGCTGCGCGCGAACCCGGAAAGTCGTGCGCTCGATTCCGCCACGACGCACGGCAGTAAGCCGAACAGGCGCACGCTGTCGTCTCAACGTATCGATCGTCGAGCGCCGCGCCCGAAAAACGACGCGACGGGCCGCCGGGTCGGTCAAGGTCTTGACTGACCAGCGCTCGACGCCACACGCGAGCCCTTTCGAGAAGTGCGCGGGCCGCGCCGGCGCCGGAGCTGCGACTCGAGCACCGACTGCGGCCGCCAGGACGAGCACGCCAACAAGCATTACTCGCCGGCTCGGCCGCCTCCCCATGCGTCGACGTTCGCACTCGGCAGGACAAACGTCAATGGGCCGTGTGGCTCATCGCGAGTGGGGGCGCGACCTACCGTACTGCCGCGAGGCTTTGCCCGGCTCCCTTAACCCTCTGCCCGTTGTTATCTTCGGGCTTGCCGTCCGGCTCCAGCGGAAGGAGGAGTGAGATTGGCTGGGTTCCTTTTCAGGTTGGAGACGACGGAGGGCGCGAGGGCGGAGCCGCCGACGCTCGAGGCGGCGGTGCCGAACTGGAGGCCGGGCGACTCGATCTACCTCGGCAGCAGGACGCTGCGCGTCGTCGAGGTCCGAGACGACGACGCTGACCAGCCGCCGGTGCTCGTCGTCGAGTAGAGGGCGCGCTGCCCGGTCACCAGAAGTCGCCAGGCGGCAACGTCGCTCTGATCCCGCTCCCGTCCGGCCCGCTACGAGGCTTCCGCCGGCTCGGACTCGGCCGAGTCCTGCTCCGCGCCCGCTGTCTCTAGGCGGCTTCTATGCGTCGCGTCGCGCGCCTTCGCGATGCTCGGCGGCCGGCGATACCCCGTCGATCGCGGCTTCGATGACCGCCGACAGCCTGCCGATGCTGCGATCTAGTGAGAACTTCTCGACGACGCGACGACGGCCCGCCGCGCCGAGCCTCGCTGCGAGTTCCGGATCCAGCGCGAGCTCCACCATCCGGGCCGCCATCGCGCGGGTGTCGTGCTCGTCTACGAGGAAGCCCGTCTCGCAATCCACGACAGCATCGCGGATGCCTTCGTGGCGCGTGGCGACGATTGGAAGTCCGCACGCCGCAGCTTCAAGGATGGCGACAGGCGTCCCCTCCCGGTCGCCGTCCGCAGCGACGACCGAGTGCTGCACGAACGCGCGCGCCTCACGCATGGCACGCCGCACGTCGTCATGCGGAAGACCGTCGTCGAAGCGAACCAGACTGTCGATGCCCAGTGACGCGACAAGGCGGCGACACTCGTCCAGATCCCGGCCACCTCCGATCATGCGGAGCCGCGCGGAAGGATGTTCGCGGCAGACCTCGGCGAAGGCGGCGATCGTCAAGCCTTGCCCTTTCTTTTCGACGAACCGGCCCACAGCGAGAAAGAGCGGCGGCTCGCGTGCCGGATCGCCGGGCACAAAGGCGGCCACATCGACGCCGCAGGGAATCGAGTGTGTTCGAGCCTCCGGCGCGCCCATCTCAATCAGCCGCTCGCGCATCGCGCGCGAGGGGGCAACGATTCCCGCCGCCTCGGCGAACAGCTCCGCGTACCCGTCGCGGTAAACCTCCAAAATGTCCTTTCTGCTCGCGTCCGCCCCATGAAAGTGGACGATTAGCGGCAGCCCGAGACGGCGGCACGCGCGTATGGCCCCGACCCCGGCGGGCCCGTACTCCGCGAGAACCGCGTCGCACCCTGCTTGGCGGAATGCGCGCAAGTAGCGCGCTTCGTGCCAAACGCGCCTGTCTGAATCGCCTCGCCGAGCCCGATGCCACGCCCGGAACTTCCGCGCGAGGCGGGCAGGAGGGTTGCGAGGCGAGATCCACGCGCCGTCGAGGAACAACGGCTGGTAGCCGTCGCCGTGGACGACGCTTACGTCGAACGGGAGGCGCTCGACGTGGGCGCGGATGAACGTCTCGGAATGTGGCGCTATGCCCCGGGTGAGGTGAACGACGCAGACGCGCCGCGACGCGCTCGGCGAGCGCCTGTCTGCTGGAGCTTCGACGATCTACCTTACCCTAGCCGGTCGGCCGCCGCCGCCCGCAAAGACCGGATGACGCCGCGCCTCAACCCCCCGGCGCTCTCGAGGCAGAAGGTCGATGATTCGCAGCTTACGACGGTCGTGACGCGGGGCGCGCTCCGATAGGCGCTGAGCACGGCAAGCAGTCGTGGCGGAGCCTTGTGCTGGCAAAACCGCTGGCAGACGGTTACCGCGTCGCCTACCGGAGCAACGGAAAAGCCCCGTTTCCGGGGCTTTTCCTTGTGGAGCGTACCGGGATCGAACCGGTGACCTCCGGCTTGCAAAGCCGGCGCTCTCCCAGCTGAGCTAACGCCCCGGGACCACGAAGTCTAGAGACGAAAGAAGCCGACGGGGCCAGCCGCCGGCTTCTCCGTTACGGAAAGACCCCTTACGCTGCGCGAGCGAGCCGCTCTTCGTGCCGGGCCCGCTTGATGATCTCGTCGCGATCGCCGAAGCGCTGTTGCGCGCGAAGCGTGCGGTGCTCATCCCAGAGCATCGCGATGCGCTCCTCGAGCTCGTGCAGCTCCTCCGACATCGCCGCGTCGTGTCCTCCCGAAAGCAAGTGAAAGAGCTCCGACCGGCGTTCGGTGGCCTGGTCGAGCTCTGCGTGGATTTCATCGAGTGTTCTCATGCTTCTGAAAACGATTTTTCCGCGCGGCGCATTCCTAATCCCGCGGGCCGAGCAGGTACAGCACGATCACGGCCAGACCGACCACGCCGGCGGCGATCGCGACCCCGGTGAGGACGCCTGAGCTCACCTACCAGGCCGGTCGTAACGGCGGTCGTTTCGCCAGCAGCCGGATCGTCAGCAGGCCGAACACGAAACCGCCGATGTGCGCGAAGAAGGCCGTTCCGCCGCCGGCTTGCGGCTGCAGGATCGAGAAGCCGCCGTCCCAGAGCTGGAACGCGAACCAGAGCCCGAGGAACCAGACGGCCGGGATCTCGCGCAGGAAGATGAAGAAGAACAGGAAGACAGTCAGCACGCTGGCGCGGGGGAGGATCAGGAAGTACGCGCCGAGCACACCCGCGATCGCGCCCGAGGCGCCGATGTTCGGGATGCTCGCGCCCTGGGCGTTCGTGAAGGCGAGCGTGACGAAGGTCTGAGTGGCCGTGGCCGCGAGCCCTGCGGCCAGGTACCAGAAGAGGAACCGAGCCTTGCCGAGCGCGTCCTCGACGTTGTTCCCGAAGATCCAGAGGAAGAGCATGTTGCCGCCGATGTGGAGCCAGCTCGCGTGCATGAACATGGAGCTGAACGCGCCCTCGTACCAGGGCAGGTGGTGCACGGCGGAGGCGGGCGAGACGCACGGGCCCTGGAGCGCGCACGGGTAGTAGCCGTAGTGCAGGACCTCGGCGTTGACGCTGTGCCGCCACTCCCAGAGCCAGACCACGATGTTCGCGGCGATCAAGGCCACGGTCACGAGCGGGAACGTCCGCGTCGGGACGTTGTCCTTGAGCGGCAGCATGTGCCGCGGAGGCTACGAGATGACGAGCGCCAGGAGCGCCTTCTGTGCGTGCAGGCGGTTCTCGGCCTGGTCCCAGACCGCTGACTGCGGTCCGTACAGCACGCCCTCGGCGATCTCCTCGCCGTAGTGCGCGGGCAGGCAGTGGAGCACGATCGCGTCCTCGCCGGCGAGCTGCACCAGGCTCTCGTCGATCGCAAAGCCTTCGAGGTCGCGGAGCCGCCGCTCGCGCTCCTCCTCCTGGCCCATGCTCGTCCAGACGTCCGTGTAGAGCACGTCGGAGCCCGTGGCGGCTTCGCGGGGATCGTGGGTGAGCTCAACCTCGCCGCCGGCCTCGCGGGCGATCGCGACGACCTCCTCCCACGGCTCGTAGCCCTCCGGCGTGGCCGCGACGAACGGGGCGCCGAGCTTCGCGCACGCGACCATCAGCGAGGCACAGACGTTGTTGCCGTCGCCGAGGTAGGCGACGCGCACGCCGTCGAGCCGCCCGAGCCGCTCGCGGATCGTCATCACGTCGGCGAGCGCCTGGCACGGGTGGGAGCTGTCGGTCAGGCCGTTGATCACGGGCACCGAGCCGTGGCGGGCGAGCTCCTCGACGTCGTCCTGCTTGAAGGTGCGGATCATGATCCCGTCCACGTAGCGCGAGAGAACGGTGGCCGTGTCGCGCAGCGTCTCGCCGCGACCGAGCTGCAGGTCACCGGCGGCGAGGTAGAGCGCGTGGCCGCCGAGCTGCGTCATCCCGACCTCGAACGACACGCGCGTTCTTGTCGAGGGCTTCTGGAAGATCATCGCCAGCGTGCGGCCGGGGAGGAGGTGGTGCTCCTCGCGCCGGGCGTGGCGCTCCTTGAGCTCGTCGGCGAGGTCGAGCGTCGCCAGCAGCTCCTCGCGGCTCCAGTCGGCGACGCGGGTGAAGCTGCGGCTCTTCAGGCTCTCGGCAACGGCGGCCATCGTGCCGGCGATGCTAACCGAGCGATTGCTCGAGCCCGGCCTGTGCGAGCAGGTCGCGCAGGCGCGAGAGGCCCGTGAACATCCGGCTCTTGATCGTTCCCAGCGGCTGGCCGAGCTGCTCGGCGAGCTCGCTCTGCGTCAGGCCGCCGTAGTAGCCGAGCTCGAGCGCCTCGCGCTGCTCGGGCGTGAGCTGGAGCAAGGCCTCCTGGACGAGCCTGCGCTCGTAGCCGACCACAGCCTCGTCCTCGGTGGTCGTCGGGGCGGCGGGCTCGGGCGCGGCCTCGAGCGGCTCGCTGCGGCGGCGGTCCTCGCGGCGCACCAGATCGACGGTGCGCCGGTGGACGAGCGTGAGAATCCACGTGCTCGCCTTCGCCCGCTCCGCCAGGAAGCGGTCGGCCGAGCGCCAGATCGTCAGGAACGCCTCTTGCACCGCGTCCTGCGCGAGCGCCTCGTCTCTGAGGATGCGCAACGCCAGGCCGTAGGCGACCCGGCCGTAGCGGTCGTACAGCTCGGCGAGCGCCTGCTCGTCGGAGCTCGCGACGAGCGAGAGCAGCGCCTCGTCCGACATGTGGGCGAGGTCGCGGGAGGTCGCGGGCGGCGGGCTCGTCGTCAGCATGGCGGTCACGCGACCACCTTCGTCGCGGCGAGCGGCTTCTGGGTCGACTTGTCGACGCCGCCGGCTCGTTCGAGCGTGATCGCGATCACGGATCCGCTCGGGGCTCGCCGCGTGACTCTCACGACGCTCCGGCCGTTGCGGCCCGCGAAGAGCCCGGCGCGCTGCGCGGTACCGCCGCGGGTCACCCACGCCTCGTAAGTCTTGCCTGCCGGCGCCGGCGGGAGGTCGACCGCGAGGACCGCCTCGCCGTTGGGAGCGACGGCCACTGCGCCGCTGCTTCCCAGCGGCACGAGCTTCGCGCCCGGCTGGGAGAGCACCTGCGCGAGCGGGCTCTGGCTCGGGCGAGTGGCGCTCCAGATGCCGAGACCTACGGCGACCGAAGCCGCCACTGCGGCGGCCGCTCCGAGCGGGATCGTCCAGCTCCTGCGCCGCGCCGGGAGTGAGGCGACGTTCTTGCGCTCGCCTCGTGCCTGCTCGAGGATCCGCTGCTTGAGCTCGGGCGGCGGGGCGGGGCCTGCGGCAGCGTAGGCCAGGTCGGCGGCGGCCTCCCTCAAGCCGGCCAGCTCCTCACGGCAGCGCTCGCAGGTTGCGAGATGCTGCTCGAAGCTGTGCTCCTCCTCGCCGTCGAGCGCGTGCAACGCGTAGGGGGCGACGAGGGAATGAGGATCCGCGGACATTTACAGATAGTACGGCGCAAGGTTGAGCGCTCCGAGTGCATACCAAAGCCCGAACGAGAGGCTCATGAGGGCGAGGACGGGTGCCAGGCGCTGCAGTGTATTGGCGACCGGCGCGCGGCTGAGGGTGAAGCCGAACCCGGTGGAGAGCGCCGCCATCGACAGCGCGGTGCACGTTGCGAAGAGACCGAGCGCCGCGACGGCGATCACGCGGTCGTGGATCGACGCGAGCAGGAGGACGCCCACGCCGGCGCTCCCGCCCATCCCGTGCACGAGGCCGATACCGAACGCCTGGAGCGGCGAGCGCGCACGGCCGGCGCGGTGGGGATGGGAGTCGCCGTCGTGCACATGACCGTGGGCGTGCAGCTCGCTCTCGTGTCTGTGGACGTGGACATGGAAGAGCCCGCGCCGCCAGCGGACGAGCAGCCAGACGGCGAGCGCGGCGATGATCACGCCAACCGTCGTCTCCGCGCCCTGCTGAACCGGCGCGGGAAGGTAGCGCTTGAAGAGCACGATCGGCAGGCCGAACGCAAAGAGGGCGGTCGCGTGGCCGAGCCCCCACGAGAGACCGAGGCGCGCCGCGGCGCTCGTCGCGCGCTCGCGGGTTCCGGCGATCAGCGTCGAGACCGCGGCGAGGTGGTCGGGATCGGTGGCGTGCCGCAGGCCGAGCACCACCGCGACGACGCACACGAGCCCGAGCGTTGCACCGTCGGAGAAGCCCGCGATCCAGTGGTCGAGGCCGAACACCGTCAGCTCACCCTCGGGAGGGCTCGGACGGTCATGGCCAGGCCGGCCGCGAGGATGACGAGGGCGCTCGCCGCGGGCAGGAGCCGCACGAGCGGCCCCTCGAAGCTCAGTCGCCGGAAGGTCCGGCGCGCGAGGACGGCGACCAGGCCGATGCCGGTGATGCTCAGCGCGAGGCCCACGCTGAAGGCGAGGATCAGCAAGAGGCCGAAGGCGACACGGTGAAGAGAGATCGCCGCGAGCAGGACCACGAGGGCCGAGGGGCAGGGCAAGAGCCCGCCGGAGATCCCGACCGCGAGCAGCGAGCGGAAGCTCGTGTCGGCCTCGGCGCCGTGGTGGTGATGATGGTGCCCGTGTCCGTGGGCGTGAGCGCGGCGGTGGCGCCAGCGCCCCCAGAAGACCGACGCGCCGATCCCGACGACGAGCGCGCCCGAGGCGAGGTTCAGCCAGGGGTAGAGCCGGTCGGGGACGATGAACTGCGAAAGCGCGAGGGTCACGAGCCCGAGCGCGAACACTCCGAGCGTGTGCGTGATCGTGACGATCAGGCCGAGCAGGGCCGCGTGGCGCGGAGTGCCTCGCTGCCCGACGAGGTAGGCGGTGACGATCGTCTTGCCGTGGCCCGGGGAGAGCGCGTGCGCGGCGCCCCAGAAGAGCGCGGCCGCGAGCGAGGCGAGGATCACGAACAGGCTCAGGTGCGAGCGGCCGACGAGGGAAGCGAAGCCGGCGTCCGCGACGCGGTCGGGCGCCTGCAGGCTCGCCCCGCTCGAGAGCGAGGGGACGACGTCTCGGCCGCTTCCCGGCTCGAGCATCGCCACGATAGACGTGGTGTCGAGAGGACTCTGGAGGAGATTCTTCGGGTACGCGCGCAGCTCGTGACTCGTGCTCGGCGCGCCGGCCCCGAGCACGATCTCCTTCCAGCCGATCCGGTTCTTGTAGTTGTCGTCGCGGTAAGCGATCGACGAACGCCCGTGCAGAATCGGGCCCGCGAGGATCACTTCCAGCCGTGTGGTGCGGAGCCCGCCTGCGCCGCGAGGGTGCGCCAGCTCGGTGCGGACGGGCTCCAGAACAGCCGCTCGATCGTCGACTGAAAGATGTGCATTCCTCGCGATCCTCCTCGCGTAGGCGTGAGGGTTGATCCGGCCGGCCTGGAAGGTCGGGATCTCGGCCATGTCGAGCACGTAGCGGACATAGAGCCGCGGCCCCGAGACCTCGACGCGGCTGAAGCGGTTGACCGTGAAGTTGCCGAGCGGGTGAGCGCTGGCCAGCGCCGGCAGCGCGAGCGCAGCAACCGCCACGGCCAGGAAGATGAGTCGCTTCATCGCAGCTCCTTTTTCGCAAAGGGCGCCCACAGGATTGAGAAGTGTGGATTCAGCGCGAGCGCGTCGCGCAGGAACGCGTCGCCCGCCGAGCGGTGGCCGAGACAGCGCTCGATCATCCCGCGGTGGAAGATCTTCAGCGCATCGCGCGTGCCAAGCCTGAGCGCTCGCTTCGAGTAGCCGAGCGCCTCGTCGCAGCGGCCGTTGCGGGCCAGCGCCCATGCGAGGACGTCATCGCCGTCGATGCTCGGGCGCAGTGCCCGCGCCTTCCGTGCGAGCGTGACCGACTCACCCGTGCGGATGCCGTGGTCGACGTCGAAGAGCGCGGTCTCGAGATCGGTCTTGACCCCGTTCGCGACGAGCAGCCGGCGGATGACGTCCATTAGCTCGTACTGGCGCCGGGCCTGCGCGCGATTGCCTTCGGCGCGGTAGAGGTCGCCGAGCTGCGAGACGAACTGTGGGAGCGGAATCGTGTCGACGGCTCTGTTCTCGAGCGCAACAGCGGCTGAGAGGCGTCCGCGTGCGGCCTGCACCTGCGCGAGTGCGTCGAAGGCGTACGGGTAACCGTGGAAGGCGGACAGCGCGGCCCGGTACTGGCGGGCCGCCGGGCCGACCCGTCCGATTGACCAATAGAGCTTCCCGAGCTGAACGTGGGTCCACGCGGTCGCCTCCGGCTGGTCGGTTGCCGACACGAGGGCCAGTCGCATGGCAGCGATCGCATCGTCGGGACGGCCGAGCAGCTCACGCGCGTACGAGACGCGGGCGTAGGCGCCGTCGCTCGGCTTGAGTCGCGCCATCGTGTCGAAGGCGCGGAAGGCCTCACCGTAGCGGCCGAGCTCGAGCAGCGCGTCGCCGATCACGCCGTACGTGCGGGCGTTCGCAGGCCCAAGTCGAAGTGACCTCCGGCCGAGCGCCAGGGCATCGCGGAAGCGGTGCCGCGAGAGCGCGAGCGACCCAAGCCCGCCGACGGCGACGGCGTTGCCCGGCGCGAGCCTCAGTGCCCGGCGAAGGGCCCGGTCGGAACGCGGGTACCAGCTCGGATCGCCGGTCTCGCGTGCCCGTTGCTGGTAAGCGAGCCCGAGCTCGGCGTAGCCCTCGGCGTCTTTCGGGCTCGCCTCCAGGCGCTGCTGCAGGCCCGCGACGAGAGCGGCGGTGTCCTCGGTTCCGGTCTGAACGAACCCCGTCCCGGTTGGGGCGGTAGGCGCGGCCGCGAGTGCGCCCGACGAGTGCGATCCCCGCAGCACGCCGCTGAAGAGGGTGACGGTGGCGGCAAGAGCCGCCACCGTCACCATTGCTGTCAGTCGTCGCCGTGTCACGGATTCTGGTGCACGCGGTTGCGACCGTCCCAGGGCGAAGCCAGGTACGGGAAGACGTTCGGCAGCACTTTGTCGTTGGTGCTGACGCCGTCACCCGCGCCTGCGAACGCAGGCCCGCCCACGACCTGGATCGCCGTGTCCGTCACGTCGTCCGAGGGCTTGCGCCCGTTCGGCCACGAGGCACCAGGAGGTGAGCTGACGTTCAACCTCAGCAGCTCCGAGTACCGCGGGTCGGTAGGCCCGTACTTGAGCAGTGCGTTCTCGAGGTCGTGCCGCGGCGTCGCCGGGACCGGCGCGCCGAACACGAGAGAGAGCGCGAGAGCGAGCCGCGGGTTCTCGTAGTAGTCGAGGAACCGCGACTCCTTGGAAGGATCGAGCGTGTTCCAGCGATCCTTGTCCTTCGTGCCGATGATCAGCTCGTTGACGAGCGGGTTGGCCAGCCGCTGAACCTGGACGTAGTGGCTCGAGTTCGACTGTCCGTGCTCGCCACGCACCGTTACCTCGGGCCTGCTGGTGCTCGCGTAGGCGCCGAGCCACGGCTGCTTGGTTTCCGCTGGGCCGTGGTGGTCGCGCGTGAGCAGGCTCGCCGGAACCTCGAGCGCGATCGTGTTGACGTTGAAGCCCGACAGCATGTCCGTCGCTGGCGAGCGCAGGTTCAGCGTGTCGAACGCCGCACCCAGGTCGATGAAGAACGGGTCGTCGCGCTGCCCCGCGAAGACCTTCATGCCGTTGCCGAGGTTGTACATCCCGTGCCCGGCAAGGGCGTCGTAGTTCGGCATCGTCCGCGGTCCCACGTTGGAGGGAACAGCGATCTTCTCGGTCATCGGCGAGATCGTCGTGCGATGACCGTCCGTGATCATCGTGATCGTGTACTTCTGCCGCAGGCCGAGCCCGGGCGAGTTGAGCGCCGTGATCGGCGGGATCACGGAACCGGTCGCCGGCGGCACGCCGCCCACGTACGAGAGCGGCAGGCCGAGCGAGTTCACGGCCCCGCGGATCTCGTTGGTGAACCGGAGCTCGAACGCGACGTCGCGGGCGATGCCGTTCTTGTTGTTGTCGACGTGGAACGTGTACGCGACGCTCGGGTCGAAGTTGTAGTAGTTCGGCCCGCCGCTCGGTTCCTCGAACGGGATCACGTCCATGATCAGGTCGACCTTGTTGGCCTGGCCAGCCTGCGTGCTGCGGAACATGTAGAAGTCCGTGATGTCCGCCGGCGGGTCGTTCGCGATCAGCGGCGCCTCACGGTGGCTCGCGGCCTGTGCGGCCGGCGGGCCCGATCCGAAGCGGAGCACGAGCAACGCCAGCGCCGCGCCCACCAGCGCCAGCGCGACGATCGTCGCCTTCCGCCTCCCTAGCAAGACAGCCGTCATGGCTGCCTCCTTCCTCCCTCAGGGGTGGTTGCTGTCGCGTGTTGTTCGCCCGTGGCCCCGGATCGGTTCGGCTAGTTCGTAATGCGGGTGCCCGAGAGGCCCTGGAGCGCCGCGCCCAGCGCGGCAGGCGAGGTGATCAGCGCGTCGTGCCCGGTCGCGCGGACGAACTGAACGGAGGCCTCGACCTTCGGCCGCATCGAACCCGCCGCGAGCTCCGCGACGCGGGCCTCGGCGTCGCCAGCGGACAGCTCACGCAGCTCCTCCTGGGTGTCGGTGCCGAAGCCAGAGTAGACGGCCGGCACCTCGGTGAGGATCACGAGCCGGTCGGCGCCCAGGTCGCGGGCCAGCATGGAGGAGGCGCGGTCCTTGTCGATCACGGCGTCGACGCCGGCCAGGTGCTCGCCGCGGCGCGTCGCCGGGATCCCGCCGCCGCCGCACGCGACCACGATCGATCCCGCGGCGAGGAGGGCACGGATCGCGGCGAGCTCGACGACCTCCAGCGGCGTTGGCGACGGCACCACTCGGCGCCATCCCCGCCCCGCGTCGTGGACGACCTTCCACCCTCGCTCGGCTTCGAGCTCGTGTGCCCGTGCCTCGTCGTAGAAGGGTCCGACCGGTTTCGTCGGCTCCTCGAAGGCGGGGTCGTCCTCAGCGACGAGCACGTGTGTCAGCAGGCAGACGACGGCGCGGCCGGCGACGGGCTCGAGCTCGCTCTCGATCAACGCGCCGATCTCGGCCTGCGTCTGCGCGACGGCGAGGTAGAGCGGTAGCGGGGGCGCCTCCTCCGCGGCGCGCTCCTGGCGCAACAGCGCGTTGCCGACCTGTGGCCCGTTCCCGTGCGTGACCACCAGCTGCTGCTCCTCGAGCAGCGGCCGAAGCGCCGCGCAGACCTCACGAAGATTCGCGCGCTGCTCGGCGGCGGTGCCGCGCTCGCCGGGCCGCATCAGCGCGTTCCCGCCGAGGGCGACGACCGCTGTCACAGCGACGTCGCTTGCGATGTCGCTTTCAGGCCGAGCCGGCTTTGCCGGTTCGGCCGTCTGCGCCGCTGACCGGGTGCGCCTGAATCGACGCGTGCGCTCAAACCAACGCTTTGTCGCCGATCAGGCCGTGCTCGGTGAGGACGTCAGCGAGCGTCGGCTCGCCCACCTCCTGCAGCCGGTAGGTGATCCGCAGCGCCGGCACGTCGAAGTCGATCAGCTTGCGCAGGTCGATCGGCGTCCCGATCAGCACGAGCTCGGCGCCCGAGGCCTCGATCGTCGCCTTGAGGTCGTCCATCTGCTTCCGGCCGTAGCCCATCGCCGGCAGGAGCGCGCCGACGTTCGGGTAGTCCTCGAAGGTCTGCGCGATCGAGCCGACGGCGGCCGAGCGCGGGTCGATCAGCTCGGCGGCGCCGTTCGCCTTCGCGGCGAGCACGGCGGCTCCGTAGGTCATCTCGCCGTGGGTCAGCGTCGGTCCGTCCTCGATCGCGAGCACGCGCTTGCCGACGATCTCGGCCGCGTCGCCTTCGACGTGGAAGGGCGAGGCGGCGAGCACGATGCGCGCGCCCGGGTTGTGCGTCCGGATCGAGTCGAGCACGGCGTCGATGCCTTCCTGCGTCGCGCTGTCGACCTTGTTCACGACGCAGACGTCGGCCATGCGGAGGTTCGTCTCGCCCGGGTGGTAGCGCAGCTCGTGCCCGGGCCTGTGCGGGTCGACGACGACGATGTGGACGTTCGGCTTCACGAACGGCGTGTCGTTGTTGCCGCCGTCCCAGAGGATCACGTCCGCTTCCTGCTCGGCGCGGTCGAGGATCGCGGCGTAATCGATGCCGGCGAAGACGAGATTGCCCTCGGCGATGTGCGGCTCGTACTCCTCGCGCTCCTCGATTGTCGCGTCGGCGGCGTCGAGATCCTCGTAGCGCTCGAAGCGCTGGACGGCCTGCTTGGTCAGGTCGCCGTACGGCATCGGGTGCCGCAGGACGGCGACGCGCTTGCCGGACTCGCGCAGCAGCGCGGCAACGTGGCGTGTGGTCTGGCTCTTGCCCGAGCCGGTACGGACCGCGCAGATCGCGACCGCCGGCTTGGTCGAGGTGAGCATCGTGTCCGCCGGCGCGATCAGCCGGTACGACGCGCCGGCCGCGAGCACGCGCGAGGCGGTGTGCATCACGTGCTCGTGCGTCACGTCGGAGTAGGCGAAGACGACCTCGTCGACCTCGCGCTTGGCGATCAGCTCCTCGAGCTCGTCCTCGGGGCAGATCGGGATCCCCTCCGGGTAGAGCTCGCCTGCGAGCTCGGCGGGGTAGACGCGCCCCGCAATGTCGGGGATCTGCGTCGCCGTGAAGGCGACCACCTCGTACTCCTCGCGGCCTCGGTAGACGAGGTTGAAGTTATGAAAGTCGCGGCCGGCCGCGCCCGCGATGAGCACCTTTGTCCTGGTCATGCATAGAGCTTATGCAGCTACACAGGACAGCGGGCGGCTAGGGGGCGAGAACGCGCTTGACGCGGAAACGCGCGTTTGCCGCGAGCTCCGGGTTGGTCTCGCGGTAGTAGGGCAGCGCGACGAGCCCGGTCCAGAGTGCCCAGCCGCGGCCGCGCTCCCAGGTCTCGTCGTCGACACCGAGCTCGTCGCGGAAGATCTCGGCGGCCCGACCGGAGAAGAGGTTCCAAGCCGGTGGCACGTCGACGGCGGGGTCGCCGAGCCCGGCTCCGCCCCAGTCGATCACGCCGGTGAGCGCGGCTCCCTGCACGAGCAGGTTGCCAGGCATCAGGTCGCCGTGCACCCACACGGGTGGGCCGGTCCATTCGGGCACCTCCAGCGTGCGCTCCCAGGCAGCGAGCGCCGCACGCGTGTCGAGCTCGCCCTCGAGCCCCGCGAGCGCGGCTCGCGTCGCCTCGTCGAAGCGCGCCAGCGACGAGCCACGGCCTGCCTCGGGGCCGTCCTCCAGCTCGACCGCGTGCAGGGCGCGGACGAATCCCGCCAGCTCGCGTGCGAGGCGCTCGGGATCGGTCAGCCGGTCGACCTCGGGATTCTCGCCGGGAAGCCACGAATACACGCCCCAGTCCGACGGGTACTCCTTCGTCGGGCGACCCTGCGCCAGCGGCTCGGGGACCGCGACCGGCAGCAGCCGCGCGAGCTGCGGCAGCCAGCGCGAGTCGCGCTCGTAAGCGCCTGCAGCCCAGGTACTCCCGTCGCCGAAGACCCGCGGGAGCCGCACGACGAGCTCGTCGCCCAGCCGGTAGAGCACGTTCACCGTCCCGGACGAGCCGATCCGGCTCAGCGAGAGGCCGGACCACTGCGGGAACTGGTCTTCGACGAGGCTCGCGATGACCCGGTCGTCGATCGCGACCTCCTCGGGATGCATCTGCAAGGGCGCTAGCTCAGGCGCTCGCGCACGCGGTCGCCGACCGCGGACATCTCTATCTCCGAGCCGGAGACGTCCTTCAAGAGCTCGTCGGCTGTCGGCCGCTGGCCCTCGGCCCACAGCTCCTGCAGCAGCGAGCCGGCCTCGCGCTTGGCGAACCAGTCGTTGCCGAAGCGCTCGCGCAGGTGGTCGCGCAGCTGCGACTCGAACGCCCACGAGCGTAGGTACGAGGTGACGTAGAAGCCGGAGTCGATGTCGGCCAGGTAGTTCGCCTCGGCGATGTCGAACTTGAGCGCGTCGCCGAGCAGCTCCGCATAGCGCTTCGGCATCCCGCTGATGTCGTCGCTGGAGTGAAACTCGAGCTCGTAGAGCAGCTTGGCCGAGTAGCGGCGGACGAAGAAGAGCAGCCAGAGCATCCCCTCGGCCGCGTACTCGTCTGGGCGCGGGAAGTCGAGCTTGCGCTTCAGCCAGATCGGGTCGTCGGTGAGGTGCTGCATCAGCATTGCCCAGCCCTCCGTGACGGCCACGTCACCGAGCCGCTTCTCCTCCATCGAGAGGTCGCGCGAGGTGTTGCCGTAGTGCTCGGCGTGGCCGGCCTCGTGGAAGAACGCGCGCCAGTCGTCGGCGCCGCCGATCGGCTGGATCACGAGCATTACCTTGTCCGGGACCTCGATCGGCGAGCAAAACGCGCGCGGCGTCTTCTGCGGCCGCTGCTCGATGTCGAGCGTGATGTTCGTCTGCGCGTCGAGGTCGATGCCGAGGTCGCCGAGGGTCGCCTTCAGCGCCGGCACCATCTTGTCGCCGGGGAAGCCCTGGTCCCACTGCGGCGAGCGGATCATCCGCTGGAGGTCCCAGCGCTGGAGCTCGTCGAGCGAGAGCCCGAGCTGCTCGCGCGACGCGCGGCCGAGCGTGTCCTCGTAGAGCTGCTCGGTATCGGCGAGGAACCTCTCGCACTGCGCGGCGAGCTCCTTGAGCCGGAAGCCGAAGCGCTCGTGGAGCTCGACGTATGTGGAGACCCCGAGCGTGGGCAGCACGTCGCGGACGATCTGGACGCCCTCGAGGTAGAGCGGGTTCAGGTGCTCCTCGGTCGCCTCCCACATCACACGGTCGACTTGCTCGCGCTTGTCGCGATCGGGCTCGTTGGCCATTGTCGGCCGCAGCATCCGGAACGGAATCTGCTCCCCGTCGACGGTCACCTCGAGCTCTGCCTCGATCTCGGCGAGCTTCTCCGCGAGTTCCCGCGTGAGGTTGCCGAGGTACCCCTCGCAGCCGAAGTGCCACAGCTCCCGGACGTTCCGGTCGCCGTTCACGGCGGCGCCGACCGCCTGCACCCGCTCGAGCTTCGTCAGATCGGAGTGGCGCTCGTAGATGGCCTCGAGCTCGAGACGGTCCTTGAGCCCGGCGTAGTGGAGGTAGTACTCCTCGTCGAGTTCCGCGATGAAGCGGTCGGCTCCGGCGCGGTAGGCGTCGAGGTCGGGCGGCGTCGGCGATGTGCTCGGCATTGCCCATAGGATATCCGGGTGCAGGAGATCACCCTCCGGACCGAGCGTCGGACGCAGCTGCTCGACATCACGCCGCAGGTTGAGGAGGCGCTCAACGGCGCCAACGGAGCTGCCGCTGCGCTCGTCTACGTGCCGCACACTACGGCTGGGGTGACGATCAACGAGGACGTCGATCCGGCGCTCGTGAACGACCTCGAGCAGGCGATGGAGAAGATCGTCGAGGATGGTTGGAGCTGGCGCCACGACGACGCCGACGGGCCGAATGCACCCTCCCACATGCGCGCCTCGCTGATGAGCCCGGAGGTCTTGGTGCCGCTCCAGGAGGGCAAGCTCGCCCTCGGCCGCTACCAGGGCATCTTCTTCTGCGAGTTCGACGGGCCGCGCGAGCGCAAGGTCTACGTGACCGCGCTTAGCTGACGCACAACCTCGGGTTTACCTCAACTCAACAGAAGGATCGTAGGTTCCGTCTGTGCCCGGCCGGCTTCCGATTGCATTCGCGCTCTCGGTGGTCGTGGTTGCCGGGGTCGCCTTCTTCGGGCGCGAGGAAGGCCCGAATGCCCACACGGTCGCGGGGATCCACAAGATCCGCCACGTCGTCGTGATCATGCAGGAGAACCGGTCCTTCGACTCCTACTTCGGAACGTACCCGGGCGCGGACGGCCTGCTTCGACAGAACGGGCACTTCACAGTCTGCGTGCCGGACTCGCGGAGGCACGTATGCGTGCGTCCGTACCACGATGCGAGTAACCGGAACAGCGGTGGCCCGCACGAGCACCTGGACGCGGTCCGCGACATCAACGGCGACAAGATGAACGGCTTCATCCGCCAGGCGCGACGGGGGCTGGTCGCCGGCTGCATCACCTCGCCCGACTCGCCGCTCTGCTCGCTCGGGGCCGCGAAGCCGGACGTGATGGGGTACCACGACCAGCGTGAGATCCCGAACTACTGGGCCTACGCGCACAACTTCGTGCTCCAGGACCACATGTTCGAGGCGATCTCGTCCTGGAGCCTCCCGCAGCGCCTCTACACCGTCTCCGAGTGGTCCGCTCGCTGTCACCGGTCTCACGACCCTTCGAGCTGCGTGAACGCGATCGAGAACCCGCTCGCGCCGCCGCACGAGCCGCAGAACCCGACCAAGCGCAAGCCCGACTACGCCTGGACCGACCTGACCTACCTGCTGCACAAGCACCACGTCTCGTGGCGGTACTACGTCTTCGCGGGCGCGCAGCCGGACTGCGCGGACGGCGGCATGGTCTGCGGGGCCAAGTGGCAGAACGCGGCGACGCCCGGGATCTGGAACCCGCTGCCCTGGTTCGACACCGTGCGGCAGGACCACCAGCTGCGCAACATCGCGCCGATGCACGACTTCTTCGCCGCGGCGAGACGCGGGACGCTGCCGGCGGTCTCGTGGCTCACGCCGAGCAACCGCGTCAGCGAGCACCCACCTGCGCTCGTGAGCCGCGGCCAGGCCTACGTCACGAGCGCGATCAACGCGGTCATGCGCAGTCCGGACTGGCCCTCCACGGCCATCTTCCTCGCCTGGGACGACTGGGGCGGCTTCTACGACCACGTCGCGCCGCCCCGCGTCGACCGGAACGGCTTCGGCCTGCGCGTGCCCGCGCTCGTGATCTCCCCGTACGCCCGGCGCGGGTTCATCGACCACCAGACGGCGAGCCTCGATGCATTCACGAAGTTCATCGAGGCCGACTTCCTCGGGGGCGCGCGGCTCGACCCGAAGACGGACGGACGGCCGGACCCGAGGCCGTCGGTGCGTGAGTCGCTGCCGCAGGTCGGCGACATGACCCGCGATTTCGACTTCAGCCAGAAGCCGCGTCCGCCGCTGCTGCTTTCGCCATACCCTGGCTAGGGTGACGGGGTGGCCGCCCCAGTCGCCAGAGACCAAGAGCTCGAGCTCGCCATCGATTCGCTCGCCTACGGCGGCAACGGCGTCGCGCGCCTGAACGGGTTCGTCGTCTTCGTCCGCCGCGGCCTGCCGGGCGATCGCGTGCGCGCGCGCGTGACGAAGGTGAAGCGCAACCACGCGGAGGCGCTCGCGGTCGAGGTGCTGGAGCCGGGCCCGCAGCGGGTCGAGGCGCCGTGCCAGCACTATCCGGCCTGCGGCGGCTGCCGCTTCCAGGATCTTGCCTACGAGGCGCAGGTCGCGTCGAAGGAAGCGCAGGTCGCGGACGCGCTGCGGCGCATCGGCGGGCTCGCGGAGCCGCCGCTGGAGCCGATCGTGCCCGCCGAGGAGATCTTCCACTACCGCAACAAGCTCGAGTACTCGTTCACGCAGACGCCTTCCGGGCCCGCGCTCGGCCTCCACAGGGCGGGCCGCTGGGACGAGGTGCTCGACATCGAGAAGTGCTGGTTGACGACCGAGCTCGGCAACGCTGTGCGGAACGCTGTGCGCGACTGGGCGCGGGCCGAGCGGCTGGAGGCGTACGACCAAGCCGAGCACACTGGCTACCTGCGGCACCTCGTCATGCGCGAAGGCCGCAACACCGGCCAGCTGCTCGTCCAGCTCGTGACCGGGCCGCAGGAGCGGTTCGACCGCGAGGAGTTCGTCGAGGTGCTGCGCCGCTTCCCCGAGGTTCGCTCGATCCACTGGTCGGTGAACGAGTCGCTGTCGGAGGTCACGAACCTGCCGACGACGCTGCTCTGGGGCGAGGACGCGATCGAGGAGGAGCTCTGCGGGCTGCGCTTCCGGGTGCGCCCGAATGCATTCCTCCAGACGAACACGATGATGGCCGAGCGGCTGTACGAGCTCGCCGGCGAGTACGCGGAGCTGACCGGCGACGAGACCGTCTATGACCTCTACTGCGGGATCGGGACGATCGGCCTCACGCTGGCGGCGAAGGCGCTGACGGTGTGGGGCGTCGAGGTCTCCGAGGAGTCGGTCGCCTGCGCGCTCGAGAACGCGGACCTGAACGGGATCGCCAACGCGGCGTTCTTCGCGGGCGAGGTCGGCGCGTCGCTCGAGGAGCTCGCAGAGCGCGCGGGGCTTCCGGACGTGGCGGTCGTCGACCCGCCTCGGGCCGGTCTCTCCGGAAAGGCGCTGCGGCGGCTGGCCCGGCTCGAGGCCTCGCGGATCGTCTACGTCTCGTGCAACCCGACGACGCTCGCGGCGAACGTGAAGGAGCTCGGCAAGGAGTGGGGGTATCGCCTCGAGCGCGTGCGTCCGGTCGACATGTTCCCGCACACACCGCACGTCGAGGCGGTCGCGCTCCTCACTCGGACCTGAGCTCGGTCTCGATCGCCTCGCGCAGCTCGGTGAGCCCGCCGCGGAGGCCGTCGATACGTTCAGTGCCGAGTCGTTCCTCTACGGCCTCGGCGAGCGCGCGGAACCGCGGCCGCGCCTGGGCGAGCAGCCGCTCGCCGTCCGCAGTCAGGCGGATCAGGTACGAGCGGCGGTCGTCGGCGTTCGGGAGACGCTCGATGTGGCCTCGCTTCTCGAGCCGGCCGACCCGGAAGAGCACGGTCGAGAGGGGCATCACCACGCGCGCCGCGAGCGCCGTCGGCGTCCACGGGCCCTCGGCACCGACGATCACGTAGAAGGGGTAGTCCTCGGTGGGCAGCTCGAGCCCGTCCAGCGCGGACTCGATCAGGCGCTCGCGCACCTGGTTCGTCCGGAACAGGTCGAGCAAGATCGTGTCCGGGCCGGTGTCAGCCATTACAACAACCTTGTGGTAATGTAGCGCAAGCTTGTGGTAACTCTACTCCGTCGAACGGCTCTCGTGCTCGCGCTGGTGGCGATGAGCTGCGGTGCCGCCTCGGGTGCCGCGGGGCCGGCCAAGGTCCACGTCGGCATCTCGGCGTCGTTCGTCCGCTCCGGCGGCGGCGCGCTCTGGGTCACGGATCGCATCGACAACCGCGTGATCCGCGTCGACCCGGTAGCCGGCCGCGTCACGTGGCGCGTCGCCGTTCCAGGCACGCCGTTCGGCCTTGCGTACGGGGCCGCGAGCATCTGGGTCGGCTCGCGCGACGCGGGCAGGGTGACGCGACTGAACGCGCGGACGAAGAAGCGGCAAGCGCGGATCTCCGTCGGCAGCAGCCCGTACGCGCTCGCGTACGGCGGCGGCGCCGTCTGGGTGTCGAACGAAGGCTCGGGCACCGTCAGCCGCATCGGGCCGAAGCGGAACAAGGTGGTCAAGACGATCCGCGTCGGCGGGGGGCCGAACGGCGTCCTCGTCGCCTTCCGCAAGGTCTGGGTGGCCGACTACGGCCGCGGACATCTGATCCGGATCGACCCCGTCCGCAATCGCGTCGAACGGCGCATCGTGATTCCGAAGGCGGACTGGATCACCGCGTCCGCGGACGCGCTCTGGGTCTCGAGTGAGACGGGCGAGATCTACAAGGTCGACCCGACCTCGCTCGCGATCGAGGCGACCGTGACCGTCGGGGCGAACCCGCTTGCGACGACGCTGATCGGCGACAAGCTCTGGGTCCCGAACATCGACGACAACACGGTCTCCGTCGTCGACATCGCCACGAATGCGGTGACGCGCACGATCCCCGTCGGCCCGAGCCCGCTGGCGATCGCCACAGCGGCCGGCTCGGCCTGGGTCACGTCGGACTTCGACGGGGATCTCTGGCGCCTCGACCCCTGATCGAGCGCCAGAGCAGATCGGCGCTCGGGAGCAGGAAGCCCACCGCGAGCAGCGGCAACGCGGGGAGCCCGTCGACGTTCAGCCAGGTCGCGAGCGCCATCGTCCCGCCGAGCGATGCGGTCAGGCACAGCCAGGTCCACCCGGTGCGGAGATTCCAGCGCGCGGCCGCTCCTAGGAAGAGCGCGAAGAAGAGCAGGTCGGGGAGCCCGAGCTTCGCGCCGCCGTTCTGACCGGGCACCGGGAAGGTGAACGAGAGCGCGTCGAACACCTGCGGCTGAGTCGTCACGATCTTCTTCGTCGGCCCGCGCCAGACCGAGTACGAGTCCACGAGCGGGACGATGCAGGCGACGAGCACGACCCAGCTCAGCTCCTCGAAGAAGCGCAGGAAGCTCCAGCCCACGAACGTCATCGCCGCGAGCTTGGCGAAGTTCGCGACCACGCCCGCGCCGGCCCACTGGAGCAGTACTGCTGCGGTCCCGCACGCGGCCGCAACGACGAGGAGCTGACGCACCGGAGTGCGCCAGGCGGGCAACACGAACCAGACGAGCCCGAAGACGGCGGGGATCAGCAGGAAGCACAGCCACGCAAGGTCGAACCAGAGCCGGAGACCGAACCACCACTGGTGCGTGCCGTAATAGACGCCGGCGGCGACCGCGAGCGCCGCGAACGCGGCGGCCCGGCGGCTCAGTAGGGCGGCAGCTCGGCCCACCAGGGCCCCAGCGCTTTGAACGCGTTCCAGAAGCGCGTCTTCGCCGGCGCCTCGTCGAGCGACTCGTCGATGTCGGGCACGTGGAGAGCCTGGATCGTGGGCGTGAACCGCTGTAGCTCGCCGAGCTTCGGCTCGAGCGGGTCGGCGAGCGGGAACTCGAGCGAGTTGAGGAACTCGAGCGCCGGCTCACCCATCACGACGACCAGCTTCGGCTGGACGATGTGAAGCTCGCGCGCCAGCCACGGGCGCGCTTCGTCCTCGTCACCGCCGGCGAACTTGAGGCAGTTCGTGCCGTAGACCGCGAGCGGGTCGACGCGCAGCCGCTGGAGCGACTTCAGCAGCGCCTGGCCCGCACGGCCGTAGAACGCAACGCCTTCCTGCACCTCGGCGGGCTTCGGCTCGTGCTTGAGCAGGAAGACATCTGCGAGCGGATGTCCGGAGCCGAGCACCGGCACCTGGCCCTCTCCCGCGGCGTGCGCAATCTCCTCGCCGAGGTCGTTGGTCTCGGCGATGGCTTTTTGCAGGTACTTCTCGAAGATTTCGTCCGTCACGGCAGCCACTGGGCACAACCCTGTTCTCGGCTAGCGAACCCTTTCCTTGGCCTGCGCCGCCCACTTGAGCGACTGGAGGTAGAGCAGCGACCGCGGGCGCCGGAGCACGTGCGCCGTGCGCAGGCTGACGAGGAACTCCTCGGGACCGTCGAACGCCCGCATGCGCAGCGCCCCGGTCCCGACGCCCTGGAGCACGTGGGCGTCGGAGCCCGCTCCCATCAACAGGTCGTACTTGCGCGCGAAGCGCAGCGCCTCGTCGTTGTAGGCCTCGAACAGGAGCCGGGCGTTGTAGACCTCGAGCACGTCCACCTGTGCGAGGTTCCGGTGCAGGGTCGCGGGCTCCGGAATCGCGTGCAGCCGGTCGAAGGGGTGGGGGACGTAGACGACGCCGTTCTGGGCTCGAATCGCCTCGACGGTCTCGCCGAACGACAGCCCGCGCGGGATCTCCTCCGAGAGGAAGAGGCCGATCACCTCGCCCTGGTCGGCGGTCTTCACCTCCTCGCCGGGGATCACGATCAGGTCGCGGTTGCGTGCGAGCCCGACGGCTTCGAGCGCGCCGCCGAAGACGTTGTGGTCGGTGACCGCGATCGCGCCGAGGCCCTCCGCCTCCGCGTGGTCGAGCAGCTCCTCGACCGGGATCTGGCAGTCGTGCGACCACGACGTGTGAAGGTGGAGGTCGGCGACGATCCAGTCGCGGTCCGCCAGCGGCTCGGGGGCGCGTTCGTGCCGTCGCCTGGAGGCGAGGCCGCGGTAGATCTCGTCGAGCTCGGCGGCGGCGGCGGCGAAGCTCTGGCTCTCGGCGTCCTCCCGCGCCCGCCTCCCCTCGGCCTGGCGGTGCTCCTCGTCCTCGGCGAGCCGGAGCACGGCCGCGGCCGCGAGCTCGGGCTGCTCTGCGAGGCCGGGCGGTGAGACGATCGCCGCCCCGGCCGCCGCGGCTTCGAGTGCGACGCGGTCGAGTCCTTCGAGCGCCGGCACGAAGACGGCGGTGTCGTTCAGCAGCGGAGCCCGCGACGCGCCGTTGCGCAGGGTGCGCACGGACGCGCGGCCGCGCAGCGCACTCGGCAGCGTCGGTCTCCCTGCGAGCGGCTTCGTCCGCAGGAAGACGAGCTCCCAGTCGGGCAACGCTCGCAGAGCACGCACCACGGCGCGGGTCAGCGGGCGCTCGCCGGGCCGCCACTCCAGGACGACGAGCCAGCGCTTCGTTCCCGGCTGGAAGAGCTCGAGATCGACCCCCGGCGGGACAACGCGGTAGTCGCCGGGCAGGCGCTCCGCCGCCGCCTCGGCGGTCCGCTCGGAGGTGGCGACGAGGGCGTCGATCCGGCCGAGCAGCCGCTCGCGCTGCGCGCGGCCGGGCGGATAGCCGAGCCGCTCCGGCGAGAGGTAGGTCGCGACTGCGAAGGCGCGCGCGTCGCGCAGCGCGAGGTACGAGAGGCTCGGCAGCCCGGGCTCGAAGCCGTGCACCACGTCGTAGTCGCCGCTTGCGAGCGCGAGCGAGAGGTTTGCGCGCACGCCGACCGGCACGCCGATCCGGCTCCGGCGCGAGATGGGCAGCGCAGGCCCGAGCGCGATCACGTCGGCCTTGCCGCCGTCGAGCAGGGCCTGCCGGCCGGCGACCAGATCGGCCCCGCGCGTGGACGGTGCGAGCACGGTCACCTCGTGTCCCAGCCGGCGCAGCTCGCGGGCCACGCCGTTCACATGCTCGTTGACGTCGTGGGGCTGCGACCAGGCGAAGGGCGTAACCAGGCAGACGCGCAGTGCCATCGACCCGAGTCTAGACCCGGGCAGGAGGCCGCTCGGGCGCCGAAGCGCCCGAGCGGTAGCGCTTTACGCCTTCGCGGGCTCCTTCACCTGCTTGCGCGCGTGCTTGCGGATGAACTCCTCCGTCTGGTCGCGCGCCTCCTCGTCCGGGTGCTGGACCGGCGGCGACTTCATCAGGTACGCGCTCGGGGCCTCGAGCGTGCCCGAGACGCCGTTGTTCAGGGCGAGCTTCGCCAGTCGCACGGCGTCGATCACGACGCCTGCAGAGTTGGGCGAGTCCCAGACCTCGATCTTCAGCTCCGCGTTGAGCGGCACGTCGCCGAAGGACGTGCCCTCGAGCCGGATGTAGGCCCACTTGCGGTCCTCGAGCCACGGCACGTAGTCGGACGGGCCGACGTGGACGTTGCCCTCGCCGAGGTCGTACGGGAGGGTCGAGATGACCGCGTTCGTCTTCGAGATCTTCTTCGACTCGAGCCGGTCGCGCTCGAGCATGTTCATGAAGTCGGTGTTGCCTCCGAAGTTGAGCTGGAAGGTGCGGTCGAGCCGCACGCCGCGGTCGCGGAAGAGGCTCGCGAGCACGCGGTGCGTGATCGTCGCCCCGACCTGCGACTTGATGTCGTCGCCGATGATCGGCAGGCCGCGCTCCTCGAAGCGCCGCTGCCAGTAGTTCTCGCGGCCGATGAAGACCGGCATGCAGTTCACCATCGCGCAGCCGGCGCTCAGGATCTGCTCCGTGTACCACTTCGTTGCTTCCTCCGAGCCGACCGGGAGGTAGTTGATCACGACGTCGGTATTCGTGTCCTTGAGGATCCCGACGACGTCGTCGGTCTCGCCGGATGCCTTGGTGACGACCTCGGACACGTACTTGCCGAGCCCGTCGTGCGTCATGCCGCGGTGGACGGTGACGCCCGCCTTCGGCACGTCGGAGAACTTGATCGTGTTGTTCGGGTGGGCCCAGATCGCCTCAGAGAGGTCTTTGCCGACCTTGTCCGTGGTGACGTCGAAGGCGGCGCTGAACTCGATGTCGTGGATGTGGTATCCGCCGAGGTCGACGTGCATCAGCCCGGGGACGAAGTCGTCCGGGTTCGCATGCTTGTAGTACTCGACGCCCTGCACGAGCGAGCTCGCGCAGTTGCCGACGCCGATGATCGCGACGCGGACCTTCTTGTCCGAGCGCCGCGCCTTGCCGTTGGTCGAAGCCATGGGTTCCTTTCCTCCGAGCCGCTCGGAGAGCGTCTCGACGATCAGGTCGTTGACGTTGCGCTTGCGCTGTGCGGCGCGCGCAGTGAGCTTGTCCTTGAGCTCCTGCGGCATGCGCAGGAGAACCGAACCGCTCGAGCCCGGCGCCTTGCCGGGCCGGCCGCTCGGGTCGAACGAGACCGCGAAGCGGGAGGCGAGGATGCCGACGGCGACGTCGTTCAGGCTGCGGCCGGACGTTCTCACCTCTTCCGAGAGAAGCCGCTTCAGCTCGCCGGGCATCCGGACGAGGACGTGCTTGCGGGTTGGAGCTAGCACAGAAGTGCTAGCACTATAGCCGGAGCTGGCTACCGCTGCCGAAGTTGAGACCGGACGCTCAGCACGCGCTGTAGCACGGTGAACCAGGCAGTCGCCGCGAGGAAGTAGATCGCCCACTGCAGACCGCCCCAGGGCGCGAAGACGAGGCCGCCGGTGATCATGACCACGCGCTCGGCGCGGCTGCCGAGGCCGACGTCGCCCTTGAGACCGAGCAGCTCGGCCTTCGCGCGCGTGTACGAGACCAGGAACGAGCCCGCCATCGCGGCGATCGTGAAGCCGACCGCGATCTCGTTGCCCGAGCGCGAGAGGACGAGCGCCACTGCAGTGAGCATGAAGCCCTCGCTGACGCGGTCCGAGATCGAGTCGACGAAGGCGCCGAAGGGCGTCGCCTTGCCGCCGTGACGGGCGAGGGCGCCGTCGAGGATGTCGAGCAAGGAGCCGACCACGAACACGATCGCGGCAAGCCAGTAGAGAAGCCAGGGACGATGGTGCGCGAACCAGACGAGGACGGCTGCTCCCGCGCAGAGGGTGATCCCGGCGGCCGTCAGCGCGTTCGGGGTCACGCGTGTCCGCGCGAGGCCTCCGATCCACCGCGCGGCGAGGCGCCGCGTGCCGTCGGTGTAGCCGCGCTTGACCCAGGCGAGCGTCTCGGTGCGCGTCACGCCGAGGCGCGGAGGCGGCGCACCGGGCTCCGGTACACGAGCAGACCCGCGAGCGAGGCGACGATGACGCCGCCGACGACGTCGAGCCAGAAGTGGTTGCCCGTGGCCATGACGCTGAACCAGACCCAAGCGGGCCAGAGCAGCCAGAGGCCCTTCGCTACGCGAGTGCGGCAGACGGCGAAGAGGACGAGCCCGATGATCAGCGCGTCGGCCGCGTGCAGGCTCGGCATCGCCGCGTACGGGTTGGCCGCGAACTCGACGAGGCCGCTGCCGTGGTTGAGCGCGCCGAAGCCGGACAGCGTGTCGTTGAAGCCGAGGTCCGGGAACATTCGCGGCGGCGCTGTCGGGAGCAGCACGTAGCCGATCAGGCCGAACACGTTCGCCAGCAGGATCGCGTTTCGGAACCGGACGAAGGCCTCGTTCCGCCGCAGGTAGACCCACAGCATCGCCAGTCCCAGCACGGTGAACTCCGAGTTCCAGTATGTCCACGAGGCAGCGGTAGCCAGCAGCTGCGAGCCGTCGACCAGTCGTTGCAGGCTGAGCTCAAAGAGGCCGTGAAGGTGCCGCTCGATCCCGATCACGTGCAGGCCGTTGTCGAAGGCCCGCGGGGGATTGCGGTCGGCGAGGCCGCGCGCCACCTGGTACGCGCCGAGGAAGCCGAACCAGATCGCGACTTGGCGCCCGAGGTCCGCCCACCCACGGGGCAGGACTCGACGGCCGGCTGAGACGAGGACACTCATACGGAACGAGCGATTGTAACGCCCGCGTCAGTCGAGTTCTTCCGCGCTCAGCCTCCGATTTGCGACATGGAGCGGGAAGCGCGGACAAAACCGGGGTCGTTGATCTTGTGCTTCAGCTCCTTGTGCTTGACCGCGAAGCGCAGCAGGCGCTCGAGCTCCGCGTCGGAGGCGCCGTCGCGCAACGGTGTCTTGAGATCCCATTCGCGCCGTGAAAACAGGCACGTTCGTAGCTGCCCGTCCGCGGTCAGGCGGATCCGGTCGCAGCTCGAGCAGAACGGCTCCGAGACCGGGTTGACGAAGCCGATCTCGCCGGCACCGTCGGCGAAGCGGAAGCGGCGCGCGGTGGACGACGCCTTGGCCGGGATCTCCTCCAGTGGCCAGCGCTCCTCGATCAGCGCGCGGATCTCGCCACCGGTGAGCACGTCGTCGCCGCGCCAGGACTGGTCGGCGTCGAGCGGCATGAACTCGATGAAGCGGACGACGTAGGGCTTGCGGCGCGCGAGCTCGGCAAGGGCCGGCACCTCGACCTCGGTGAAGCCGCGCATCGCAACGCAGTTGACCTTGATCGGCCCGAGCTCGGGATAACGCTCAGCCGCCTCCAGCCCTGCGAGCACGCGGTCGAGCGCGTCGCGGCGCGTGATCTCGGCAAAGCGCACGTGCGAGAGCGAGTCGAGCGAGACGTTCAGCCGACGCAGCCCCGCCTCGACGAGCGGGCCGGCGAAACGGTCGAGCAGCACGCCGTTCGTCGTCAGCGAGAGGTCGGTCACGCCGGGGGTCTCGGCCAGCAGCCGCACGAGCACGGGCAGGTCGCGGCGGATGAGCGGCTCGCCGCCCGTGAGCCGCACTTCCTCCACGCCCATCGCGGCGAGGATGCGCACGAGCCGCGTGATCTCCTCGAAGCTCAGGAGCTCGTCTCGCTCGAGCCATTCGAGGCCCTCCGCGGGCATGCAATAGCGGCAGCGGAAGTTGCACTTGTCCGTCACGGAGACGCGGACGCTCTTGATCTCGCGGTCCCAGGTATCGCGAAGTGGCTCCACGCCGCCAGCCTAGCCGAGGTTTGGGAGGGTCAAACGCGCGGAAAGTCGCGGGTGGCAACCCTGAACAGAGAGGAACAGATGTCCGAGTTCGAGACCGAAGGCCAGGGCGGGGCGACCGAAGCGCCCGACGACGACGAGCAGGGCGGCGGCTCGGAAGGCGGCTCCGAAGGGGGCGGCATGGGCGGCGGCTCGGAAGGCGGCTCGGAAGGCGGCGGCACGGGCGGCGACTCCGGCGGCCAGGGTGGCGAGGAGTCCGGCGGCGGGATGTAGCTCCGCACGCCGCGCGATGCGAAGGCGCCCGCCATGGGCGCCTTCTGCTTTCGAAAGGAGGTGAGCAGATGAGCGAGCCCGGCGGGCGGGATCGAGTCGAACGACGAGCCGCCCAGGGCGAAGGCGGACAGGAAATCGTCTGAGCCCAGCTAGCCCACCACGCTCCTAGACTCGCGCGGTGGCGCTGCTTGCGCTGATCGCGGTCACCGTCGTCTGGGGCGTCACCTTCGTCCAGGTCAAGGACGCGGTCGACGTCTACCCGCTGTTTGCGTTCCTCGCGATTCGGTACGCGATCGCGACCGGCGTGCTCGGCATCGCCGGCGCTCGCCGCGTCCGCGGCCTCGGCCGCTCCGGGTTCCTCGCCGGCGCCGTGCTCGGGGCGTTGCTCGGGCTCGGGATCGGCCTCCAGACCGCAGGACTCGAGCGGACGACGGTCTCGAGCACGGGCTTCATCACCGGCCTCTACGTGGTGCTCACGCCGCTCTTCGGCCTCGCGGTCTTCCGCACGCGCGTCGGCGTCGAGGTCTGGCTCGGGGTCGCGCTCGCGGTCGGCGGCCTCGCAATGCTGAGCGGCGTACACGTCGGCTCGGCCGGGGGTGACCTGCTCGTGCTCGCCTCGACCTCGGCGCAGGCGCTCCAGATCGTGATGGTCGAGCGCTATGCCACTCGCTACGACGCGATCGCCCTCACCTTCGTCGAGATGGCTGCCTGCTTCGGCGGCTTCCTGGCGATCGCGCTCGCGCGCGGCGAGCTCGAGGTGCCGCGCGGCTGGACGGTCTGGGGCGCGCTCGTGGTGACCGGGATCTTCGCGAGCGCGCTCGCCTACCTGATCCAGACCTGGGCGCAGCAGCGGCTGAGCGCCGCGCGGATCGCGATCGTCTTCTCGCTCGAGACGGTCTTCGCCGGCCTCTTCGGCTACTGGCTCTCCGGCGATCGCCTCGGCTTGCTCGGGTGGGGAGGCTGCGCGGCGATCCTCGCGGGAATCGTCCTCGCAGAGCCGAGCGCCGCCAGGTCGCTCCGTGCCTTGCTACTATCCGACTGAGATTTTCTCAGTCAACAAAGGAGACTCCAGCATGGCCAAGACAATCGGCATCGACCTCGGCACGACCAACTCGTGTGTTGGCGTGATCGAGGGCGGCGAGCCGGCGGTCGTCCCGAACGCCGAGGGCGGACGCACGACCCCGTCCGTGGTCGCGTTCACGAACGACGGCCAGCGGCTCGTCGGGGCGCCCGCCAAGCGCCAGCAGGTGACGAATCCCCAGAACACGATCTTCTCGATCAAGCGCTTCATGGGCCGCAAGTTCGGCGAGGTCTCCGAGGAGATGAAGATCGTCCCGTACGAGGTCGTCGAGGGCTCGAACGGCGACGTGCGCGTGAAGGCCGGCGACAAGGAGTACGCACCGCCGGAGATCAGCGCGATGATCCTCCAGAAGCTGAAGGCCGACGCCGAGGCCTATCTCGGGGAGGCGGTCACCGACGCGGTGATCACCGTCCCGGCCTACTTCAACAACGCACAGCGCGAGGCGACCAAGGACGCCGGCAAGATCGCCGGCCTCAACGTCGTTCGGATCATCAACGAGCCGACCGCCGCGGCGCTCGCCTACGGCCTCGACAAGGAGGGCGGCGACCAGACGATCCTCGTCTTCGATCTCGGCGGCGGCACCATCGACGGCTCGGTCCTCGAGCTCGGCGACCGCGTCTTCGAGGTCAAGTCGACAAACGGCGACAACCACCTCGGGGGCGACAACTTCGACAAGGCGGTCGTGGACTGGATGGTCTCGGAGTTCAAGAAGGATCAGGGCATCGACCTGTCGATCGACCCGATGGCGCTGCAGCGTCTCTACGAG
>JBBRYF010000022.1:0-30247 GCA_038237925.1 Gaiellales bacterium
CATGAAGCTGACCGGGCCGCTCGCGTAGCCGCCCTTGGAGAGCTGCTCCTTCGAGGAGCGCAGGCGCGAGAGGTTGACGCCCGAGCCCGAGCCGCCGCGGAAGATGACGCCCTCGCGGCGGATCCAGTCGAGGATCGACTCCATCGAGTCGTCGATCGAGAGGATGAAGCAGGCGCTGCACTGCGGCTTCTCCTCGAAGCCGACGTTGAACCACACCGGCGAGTTGAAGGCGACGTACTGGTTGACCAGGAGCGCCTTGAGCTCGGCCTCGAAGGTCTGGGCCTCGTCCTCGTCGGCGAAGTAGCCGCCCTCGCGGCCCCAGGTGCCGATCGTCGAGACGACGCGGCCGATCATCTGCTTGACGCTCTCCTCGCGCTCGGGCGAGGACATGCGGCCGCGGAAGTACTTCTGCGCCACGATGTTCGTCGCCGTCTGCGACCAGAACTTCGGGAACTCGACGTCCTTCTGCTCGAAGACCGGGCCGTCCTTGCCGGGGATCAGCGCGTCACGCGTCTCCCAGTCGATCTCGTCGAACGGATCGCGGCCGGGGATGGTGAAGAAGCGGCGCACGCCGAGACCGGCACTGTCCTCGACGACCGTGTTCACGAGCTGTTCCGCCGCGATCTGGACGGTCTCCAACTGCTTTGCTGACGCCATTTCCGAACCTCCCCGGGCTTCTACCCAATGGTATTGATCGTGCTCGGGTCGGCGCGCCTGCGCGGCTCGAGCGGACCGCTCAAGGTAGAGAGGCGGTCGGACGGAACCTCGGCCTGGGCACGGATCGCGGCAAGCGCGATACTGGCCGCGGGATGGGAGTGACCGAACGGCTTGCGCGGGCCTCGAGCCGCCACCCGTGGCGCACGGTTCTCGCATGGATTGGCGCGATCGTCGTCGCGCTGGCGTTCGCCGCGCTGTTCTTGCCGGGGAACCTGACGACGAACGGGCACGTGACCGGGACACCGGAGTCCGCGCGGGCGGAGCACATCTTCACCACCGGCGGCTTTCCTCCCGACCCGCATGCGGTCGACGAGCTCGTGGTCGTCCGCTCTCCCACGAGGACCGTCAGCGACCCGCGCTTCATGGCGTTCGTCAGGAAGCTTGTGGCACAGGGCGAAGCGACGGGCGTCGTCTACCGGGCCTCGAGCTACTACGAAACTCACGACCCCGCGCAGGTCTCACGCGATCGTCACGCGACGCTGATTGGGATCCAACGCAAGGCCGACGTCGACCGGCTGCTCTCCGTCGTGGAGCGGAGCGACGGGCGCGACGGCTTCGGCGTCGCGATGGTCGGCGAGGGGACTCTCGACCACGACTTCAACGCGCTGTCGCAGCACGACCTCAAGTCCGGCGAGCTCGCGGTCGGCCTCCCGGCCGCGCTCGTCGTGCTCGTGCTGGTCTTCGGCTCGATCGTCGCCGGGCTTGTGCCGCTCGTGATGGCGATCGTCTCGATCATCGTCGCCCTCGGCCTCTGCGGCCCGATCGCGGCGATCTTCTCGCTCTCCGTCTTCTTCGTGAACATGCTCACGGGGATGGGGCTGGCGCTCGGAATCGACTACTCGCTGTTCGTCGTCTCGCGCTACCGGGAGGAGCGCGCGGGCGGGCGGGCCGAGCTCGACGCGATCGCCGCCGCGGGCGCGACCGCGAGCCGCGCTGTCCTCTTCAGCGGCTCGGTCTTCGTGATCGCGCTGACCGGGATGCTGCTCGTGCCCTCGAACATCATGAAGAGCCTCGCCGTGGGAGCGATCGCGGTCGGCGTCGTCTCGGTGCTCGCCGCGCTGACGCTGCTGCCGGCGATCGTCGGCTTGCTCGGCGACCGCGTCAACGCATTGCGCGTGCCGTGGATCGGCCGCGGGCAGCAGGGCCGCTTCTGGGGAGCGATCGTCCGCGCCGTCATGCGCCGGCCGCTCGTGAGCCTCGTCGCCTTCACCGCGCTGCTGATCGCCGCAGCGGTGCCGGCCCTCGGCCTGAAGATTGGCGCGAGCGGCGTCAGCACGTTGCCGACCCGGATCGAGTCGAGGCGCGGCTACGAGGCGCTCGTGCGCAACTTTCCGAATGCGAGCTCGAGCCCGGCCCTGATCGCGGTGGCCGGGAACGTGCGCTCGCCGCAGGTGCAAGCCGCGATCCGCCGGCTGCGTGACGAGCTCGCGCGCGACCCGGTCTTCCGCGGCGGCAGCGACCTGCGCATCGGGCCGAACGGCGACGTGGCCGCGATCGGCGTGGCCGTCGGAGGGGACCGGGTCGGGCCTCGAGCCCTGGACGCGGTGCGGCGGCTGCGCTCGGTCGAGATCCCGCGAGCCTTCCGCGGCACCGGCGCCCGCGTCTACGTCGGCGGCGACACGGCCGACAACGTCGACTTCATCGACGCCATGAACGCCTGGCTGCCGATCGTCTTTGCCTTTGTGCTCGGTCTGAGCTTCGTGCTCCTGACCGTCGTCTTCCGCTCGCTCGTGATCGCCGCGATCTCGATCCTGCTCAACCTGCTCTCGGTCGGCGCGGCCTATGGCCTGGTGATTCTCGTGTTCCTCCATGGGGTCGGCAGTGGCCTGCTTGGCTTCCAGCGGGTCGAGGCGCTCGAGGCCTGGGTGCCGCTCTTCCTGTTCTCGGTGCTCTTCGGCCTCTCTATGGACTACCAGGTGTTCCTGCTCAGCAGGATCAAGGAGCGCTACGAGCAGAGCGGATCGACGACGGAGGCGGTCGTCCACGGTGTCGCCTCGACCGCGCGGCTGATCACCGGCGCTGCGCTGATCATCGTCGCGGTCTTCGGCGGCTTCGCGATGGGCGACCTCGTGATGTTCCAGCAGATGGGCTTCGGGATCGCGGTCGCGCTGCTGATCGACGCGACCATCATCCGCTCGGTGCTCCTGCCCGCGGCGATGCGTCTGCTCGGCGAGTGGAACTGGTACCTGCCGCGCTGGCTGGAGTGGCTGCCGCGGCTCGAGGTCGAGTCCGCGCACTAGCTCGCGCGCGAGCCGGCCTGCCGCAGGTAGTGGGCCCCGCTGCCGAGCTCGGCCGCTTCGTCGTCCGGGTTGAGCAGCTCGCACGTGTCGATCGAAAGGCAGCCGCAGCCGATGCAGGTGGTCAGGCGCTCGCGCAGGGCCCGCAGCGTCTCGATGCGCGCGTCGAGATCGTCGCGCCAGCGGCTCGAGAGGCGCTCCCAGTCGCGGCGGCCCGGCGTGCGGCCGGTCGGAAGCGTCGCGAGCGCCGCGCCGATCCGCTCGAGCGAGATCCCCGCGGCGCGGCCCGCCTGGATGAACGCGACCCGGCGGAGGACGGCGCGCTCGTAGCGGCGCTGGTTGCCGTCGGTGCGGGCGGCCGCGATCAGGCCGCGCCGCTCGTAGAAGCGCAGCGCTGACGGGGCGACGCCGCTGCGGGCCGAGACCTCGCCGATCGTGAGCTCCGTGGACGCCACTTGACTTGAACCATAGTTGAGGTTCTAGGGTGCCGGACGATGGCCGTCGTGGAGACCGCGCAGCGCAAGCGAGCCGCCTCGCTGGAGGAGCTCGAGGCCAAGGGCCGCCTCGTCGTCAGCGTCGAGGGGCACACGGTCTGCCTGCTCGCCGAGGGCGGCGAGGTCTACGCGGTCGACAACCGGTGCCCGCACATGGGCTTCCCGCTCCACCGCGGCTCGGTGAGCGACGGGATCCTCACCTGCCACTGGCACCACGCGCGCTTCGACCTCTGCACGGGCGGCACCTTCGACCAGTGGGCAGACGAGCTGTGCCGTTTTCCGGTCGAGGTCGAGGACGGCGAGATCTACGTGGACGTGACGGCGCGTCGCGACCCGGTCGAGCACCAGCGCAAGCGCCTGCAGGTCGGGCTCGAGCGCGATCTCGCGCTCGTGCTGGCGAAGGCGGCGATCGTGCTCGCCGAGGCCGACCCGAGCGGGGCGGACGCCTTTCGCGCGGGCCTCGACTTCGGCGTCGCGCGGCGTGGCGGCGGCTGGTTCCGCGGGCTGACGACGCTGACCTGCCTGATGAACATCGTGCCGCGGCTCGACCCCGAGGAGCGCGCAGCCGCGCTCTACCATGGGCTCGCCGACGTCGCCTCCGACTCGGCCGGGCAGGAGCCGCGCTTTCCGCTCGAGCCGCTCCCGGGCGCGGGGGTCGAGCCCGCCCGGCTGGCCCGCTGGTTCCGGCGCTTCGTCGAGGTGCGCGACGCCGAGGGCGCCGAGCGGGCGATCGTCTCCGCGGTTCGCGCAGGCGCTACCCAGGCCGAGCTCGCGGACATGCTCTTCGCGGCTGCAACCGATCACCGCTACCTCGACGGCGGGCACACGCTCGACTTCGTGAACAAGGCCTTCGAGGCACTCGATACCGCCGGCTGGGAGCACGCGGAGGCGGTGCTGGCGTCGCTGCCTTCCCAGCTCGCCTTCGCCGAGCGGATGGAAGAGGCGAACGCGTGGCGCAACCCGGTCGACCTGGTCGCACTGCTCGAGGACGCGTTTGAGCGCCTGCCGGAGGCGCTCGCGGCGGCGCGCCGCGGCTGGGACGGCCGCGCGAGGCTTGTCGAGACGGTGCTCTCGGGCGAGCCGGGCGAGATCCTCGAGGCGCTGCTCGCGGCGCTGCGGGAGGGGGCCTCGGCGGTGGAGCTCGCCTCCGCGGTCTCGTTGGCGGCGGCGACGCGCATCGCGCGCTTCCCGACCAGCAACGAGTTCGGCGACTGGGACACGGCGCTGCACACGTTCACGTTCGCGAACGCGGTCGAGCAGGGACTCCGCCGCTCATCCTCGCCGGAGCTCGTGCGCGGCGTGCTCGACGCGGCGATGAGCGTCTACCTCGATCGCTTTCTGAACGTGCCGGCAACGCGCCTGCCGCGGCCGGAAGGAGGCGACGCTGCCGCGCTGATCGCGGAGCTGCGCGAGCTCCTCGACCGGCAGCAGCAGGTCGACGAGGCCGGGCAGCTCGTCGCGTCGTACCTCGGCGGCGGTGGCGATCCCGACCTGCTCGTGGCGGAGCTCGGCGCGTGCCTCCTGCGCGAGGACCGGAACTTCCACACGATCCAGTGCGTCGAGGCGGGGGTGCGCCAGCATCGGCTCCTCCGGGGCACCGAGGAGGCGGGGTTGCCTTTGCTCGCTGCGGCGCGGTACCTCGCCGCGCACGCGTCGACTGCGCGCTCGCAGCGGCAGACGTACGAGATCGCACGCCGTCTCCACCGTGGCGAGCGGATCTACGAAGACGAGGAGCTTCCACCCGCGGCCTGATCCACGGATGATGGGAGCGTGGCCCATTTTCCTGCGGGCACCGTCACGTTCCTCTTCACCGACATCGAGGGTTCGACTCGGCTGCTGCACGAGCTTGGTGATGCCTACGCGGACGCGCTCGCTGAGCACCGGCGTGTACTCCGCGACGCGTTCCGACGGTACGACGGAGTAGAAGTCGACACGCAGGGCGACGCGTTCTTCGCCGCGTTCGCGAGGGCCTCGGATGCGCTCACGGCAGCGCGCGAGGGCCAGGAGGCGCTCGCGGGCGGGCCTATCCGCGTGCGCATGGGCCTCCACACGGGCGAGCCGGTCGTCACCGACGAGGGCTACGTGGGGATCGACGTTCACCGCGCGGCGCGGATCGCGGCGGTCGGTCACGGCGGCCAGGTGCTCGTCTCGCAGTCGACGTGCGAGCTCCTCGGGGTCGACGGGCTGCGCGACCTCGGCGAGCACCGGCTGAAGGATCTGACCGCGCCCGAGCACATCTACCAGCTCGGCGACGACGACTTTCCGCCGCTCAAGTCGTTGAACCAGTCGAACCTGCCCGTGCAGCCGATGCCCTTCGTCGGGCGCGAGAAGGAGCTCGGCGAGGTGATCGTGCTCCTGCGGCAGCCCGAGACGCGGCTGTTGTCGCTCACCGGAGCGGGCGGCTCGGGCAAGACGCGGCTCGCGGTGCAGGCGGCCGCGGAGGTCGTCGACGAGCACGAGCGCGGCGTCTGGTGGGTTCCGCTGCAGACGGTGCGCGATCCGGAGCGCGTCGTCGGGGCGATCGCGTCGGTCCTGGGCGCGGGCGGCGACCTGCCGGAGCACGTGGGTTCAAAGCGGATGTTGCTCGTACTCGACAACTTCGAGCAGGTCTCCGCTGCGGCGCCTGCGCTCGGGGAGCTGCTCTCGACCTGCCCGAACCTGCGCCTGCTCGTCACGAGCCGCGAGCTCCTGCGCCTGGCCGCCGAGCGTGAGTACCCGGTGCCGCCGCTTGTCGAGCAGGAGTCGGTCGGCTTCTTTCTCGCGCGAGCGCGTGCCGTGCGCCCCGGGTTCGAGGTGGACGAGAATGTGTTGCCGATCTGTCGGCGCGTGGATCACCTGCCGCTCGCGCTCGAGCTTGCGGCCGCGCGGGTGAAGGCGCTCTCGACGGCGCAGATCCTGGAACGGCTCGACCGGAGCCTGCCGCTGCTCACAGGCGGCTCGCGCGACGCGCCCGAGCGGCAACAGACGCTGAGCGCGGCAATCGGGTGGAGCTACGAGTTGCTCTCGGCCGAGGAGCAGCAGGCCTTCCGCCGCCTGGGGATCTTCTCCGGCGGTTGGGACCTCGATGCCGCGGAGGAGGTCGCAGGCGCTGGGCTCGACGTGCTGCAGTCGCTCGTCGAAAAGAGCCTCGTCCGCTTCAGCGGCGAGCGCTACACGCTGCTCCAGACGATCCGCGAGTTCGCGCTCGAGCGGCTGGAGGAGGCTGGTGAGCTCGAAGAGACCCGGCGTCGCCACTTCGACTTCTACTTCCAACTGACGCAACGAGCCGACAGCTCGGTCGAGGGGGCATACGGCCGCCAGAACGTGCTCATTCCCGACCAGGACAACCTGCGAGGAGCGCTCGACCGTGCGATCGCGGCGGGCGAGGTTGAGCCCGCGACTGAGCTGATGGTGATGCTCGAGCAGTTCTGGGTGATGAACTACCCGTTCGAAGGCGCGAGCCGCTTCGAGGCGCTGCTCGCCCGCCGCGCAGAGTTGCCCGAGCGGTTGCAGGCGCGCGCGCTGCGCTGCTTTGCGGGCTCCACCTGGCTCTCGGGTGACTACGAGCGCTCGCACCGGGCAAACGAGGAGAGCCTCGCACTCTTCCGCTCGCTGGGCGACGACGAGGGCGTCGCCGTGCTCCTGCACCGAATCGGGATCAGCACGATGTACGTGGGTGAGCTCGCCGACGCCCGGAGGCTCCTGAACGAGAGTCTCGAGCTCCATCGGCGCATCGACTCGGTGCGCGGCGAGGTGGAAGTGCTCGGAGGCCTCGCGTATCTCGCCGCCCAGGAGGGCGACCACGAGGGTGCGAGGGAGCTCTTCGAGCGCGGAGTCCCGATGGCCGAGGAGATCGGCTTCGCCTGGTGGCAGGTCAACCTGCTGCTCGGGCACGCCGAGGCGTTGATGCAACTCGAGCGGCCCGAGGAAGCGGCGGAGTCCGCGCGGCGGGCTTTGGCGCTCGCCCGCGAGCTCGGCGACCGGCAGTCCTCGCTCTACTGCGTCGTCGTGCTCGCGTGGAGCGCGGCGCTACGGGGCGACGGCGAGCGAGCCGGTTTGCTTTGGGGCGCGGTCGAAGCCGAGACGGCGCGCGCGGCGGTCGGGCAGTGGGAGACGGAGCGTGAGCTCTATGCGGGGCGGGTGCTCGTCGGGGGCCAGGAGGAACTCGACCAAGGCCGGAGCAGGGGCCGCATGCTCTCGTTCGAGTCCGCGGTCGAGGAGGCGCTCGGCTAGGCGCCCGGCGCGGGTGGGCGCGGGCGGGCCTTGAGGCGCTTGTGCGCCATCAGCCCGGCTGCGCTCAGGAGCAGCGCGGTGCCGAGGCCGGCGAGCACGAGCAGCGGGATCGGGAGCGAGTCGGCGCTTGTCGTCCCGAGGTTGTCGATCGCGCGCCGGTAGTACGAGCGGGCCGGCGCGGCCTGGAGCTTGCGGTTCTTGCCCGCAGAAGTGGGGGACCCTCCGCCGTTGCCGTTCCCTGGTGCTCCGCTGCCCGTGGGGCCGCTGGGCTTCGTGCCGCGAAGAGAGTTCGCCAGCGCCGCCGAGATCGCATCCGTGATGTTCGAGTAGTCCCGTAGATCCTCGGGAACGTGCTTGAGCGCCTGCTGGTAGCACGCCGGCTTGTAGGTCTGGTCGATCGTCCCGTTGTCGAGCCAGTCGTTGATCACGCTCTTCCAGCACGGCTTCGAGGCGGCAGTGGCCGGCGACGGATTCGCGACGGCCACGAGCAGTGCCGTGAGAACGGCGAGCAGGGCTACGGATGTGAAAGCTGGGCGGAGACGCATGCGGGCGGCGCTACGAAGACCATCGGCAGTCTCGCGGCCGGGCGTGAGCCGGTCGTGATCCCCCGGTAAACACTTTGTAAACGAGGGTTCGGCGTGCATGGATGTTAGCCTGCCCCGCTGTGCTCCGGGTGCTGGATCGCTGGGCGGCGGGCCTGCTGCTCGGCGCCGGCGGGGTCCTGGCGGCGGTTTCGGGTCTCTTTTCGTCTGGATCGTCGAGCGGGCGGCTCACGTGGATCGGGCTCGCGGCTCTGTGCCTTGCGGCCGCCGCGGGCGCCGGCGCGCTCGTGGGCTTGCCGCGCCCGGCACTCTCGCGGGAGGCGGTTGCGGCGCTCGGCTTCCTCATCGCGTTCGTCGCCTGGGAGGGCGTCTCGGTGCTGTGGTCGATCGAGGCCGACCGCTCGTGGGCGTACCTGAACCGCGGGCTCGTCTACGTCGCGTTCGCGGTGGTGGGGCTCTGGCTCGGGCCGTGGGTGCGCGAGTGGGCCTACGTGTTGGCCGGCGCGCTGGCGCTGCCGCTCGGCTGGGCGCTGCTCGGGAAGGCGGTGCCCGCGCTCGGCAGCTCGGGGCGGATCGCGCGGCTGAGCTCGCCGATCGGATACTGGAACGCGCTCGGGCTGCTCTTCGCGATGGCGCTGCCGCTGGCGCTGTGGCTCGCGGCTCGACGAGAGCACCGGCACTGGCTGCGGGCGGCCGGGGTCGTCTACGTCTACGCGATTCTCGTGGGGCTGCTGCTCACGTATTCGCGCGGAGGCGTGCTCGCGGCCGGCCTCGCGATCGGGATCTGGCTCGTACTCGGGTCCCCGCGGGTCGAGAGCGCGGCGGCGCTGCTGCTCGGCGGGGGAGCGGGGTTGGGCGTCGGGGGGTGGGCCTTCACGCGGCCGGGTCTGACGACGGACAATGCGGCTCACGCACTGCGCGTGCACGACGGCGCTTGGTTCGGGGTCGTGTTCGTGCTCGGCGCGGCTGCGGTTGGCGCGCTGGCCTACCTGGGGTCGCTCGTCGAGGAGCGGCGGCCGCTGAACGACGCCCGGCGGCGGCTCGTCGGGAGGGTGTTGCTGGGCGTGCTCGTCGCGGTGGTCGCGGTCGGCCTGGTCGTGCTCGTCGCCGCGGCGAAGCCTCAGGCTTGGTACCGCGACTTCACCTCCCAGCCGACCGACGCCGCACTGCAGGCTGGCCCGCAACACCTGGTCAACGCGAGCTCCTCGAGCCGCTGGCTCTGGTGGAAGGAGGCGTGGCGCGCATGGAACGGATCGCCGTGGCGCGGCACCGGCGCGGGCAGCTTCGAGCTCACGCACCGGATGCTGCGGACGAACAACATCGTCGTCACGGAGCCGCACAACGTGCTGCTCCAGTTCCTGACCGAGACCGGGGTCATCGGGTTCTTCTTCGCGTTCGCATCGATCGCGGCGGCGACGGTGGGGGTGGTGCGGCGGTTGCGGCGGCGCGCGGAGCCGGCCGCTGTCGCGCTCGCTGCGCTCGCGGCTGCCTACGTGCTCCACGGGCTCGTCGACTTCGACTGGGACTTCGTCGCGGTGACGGCGCCGTTCCTGCTCTCCGTCGGGGCGCTGCTCGGCGGGCCGGCCGTGCGGGACGAGCCTCGCGTCGCGTGGTCGCCTCTTCCGGCTGTGGTGGCGGTCGTAGTCGGGATCTCGCTGCTGACGCCGTGGTTCGCGGCGCGGAAGACGGACTCGGCGCGGGCCGCGATCGCGGACGGCCGGCCGCTGCGCGCCTACCGTGACGCGCGCGACGCGCGCTCGCTGAACCCGCTCGCGCTCGACCCGATGCTCGTGCAGGCGGAGGCGCTGGTGCAGTTCGGCGACTTCCAGGCCGCGCGCGACCTATACGTCCAGGCGGTTCGCCTGCAGCCGCTGAACTGGCAGCCCTGGTACTACCTCGGGCGTTTCGAGGAGGACCAGCAGGACTGGACGCGCGCGTTACCGCCGCTCGAGCGGGCGGTGCAGCTCGATCCGCTGAACTCGATCCCGTCGGCCGAGCTCGCGCGCGCTAAGTCGCTCGCGCAGTGAGCCAGATCTGCGTCCAGAAGGGCGCGAGGATGCGGTAGACGAGCGGCTCGGCGAAGTGGGCAGCAGTGTCGGCCGGCGCGCTCGAGAAGAGCCGCTTGCGGTTGTTGTGGAAGCGGCGGACGTTGGTGAAGCCCGCGTCTCGCAGGAGCCGCTTGAGGCGGCCCGAGCTGTAGCCGAGCTCGGTCGTGCCGTAGGCGTCGCTTGCGTCGCGGCCCTGGAAGCGGTGCTTCCAGTTCGGCTCGGCGAGGAGCAGGCGGCCGCCCGGCTTGAGGGCTCGCCGCGCTGCCGCGACGACGAGCTCGGGGCGCTCACTGTGGTGGAGCGCGTCGTAGATCAAGCAGGCGTCGAAGCGGCGGCCGAGGTCGAGCTGCTCGTAGTCGCCGGCCTCGAAGTGGACGTCGACGCCCTCGCGATCGGCCTCGGCGCGGGCGATCGCGATCATCTCGGGCGAGATGTCGTAGCCCTCGGCCTGGACACCGTGGCGCGCGGCGAAGCGCGTCATCCAGCCGGAGCCGCAGCCGAGCTCGACGAGGCTCGAGCCGGCGTGCAGGTCGAGCAGCTGGAGGGCGTAGCCGAAGTCGATCAGCAGGCGCGCGGTCTCCCGCGGGTTGTGTCCGAACGGCTTGGAGCGGATCCACTCCCGGCCTTCCTCGCCGACGGCGCTCGGGTAGTCGATCTCCGCCTGCTTGCGGTCGTCTTCGGCCACGGCTCGGATGATAGGCCCGCGCCTCGCCTGGCCAACCAAACCCGGTGTCAGACGTAGGCGCTAGCCGCCGACGACGACCGCTAGCTTTGCGCCGTGCAGGTCGCGCGGGCGCAGGCCGTCGAGCGGCGAGACCAGGCGGATCTGGAGGTCGCGCGCCAGGCGTAGCGCCTCGCCGCGGCGGCCGGCTCGGTACATGACGACGCTCTGGCCGTAGCCACCGCGCGGTGCATTGCCGACCTGACCCAGCTTGTATCCACGGGCGCGCACGCGCGAGGCTTCGGCGGCTGCCGCGCCGGAAATGCCGTTGCCGTTGAGGATCGTCACCGAGACGAGCCGGCGCTCGAGCAGCGCGCCCGTCGGGGTCGTGGCCGGCTTGTTCACCGCGGGAAGAGGCGCCGCGGCCGCTGTGCTATGGGATCGGTGCAGGACGGGCTTGGCGAGCAACGCGATCCCGAGGATCAGCAGGCCGAGCAGCTCGACCGTCGCGATCCCCGCGGCGACGACGGCGATCGTGCGCCAGGGATGGCTCTGGTGGCCGCTCGGGCCGGAGGGATTCGGAAGGACGTGCTCCACGGCGGATCGTTCGATTCGCCGTGGAGCCGCGCCCTCCTGCTAGTAGGAGGGCTTTGTGGAACCAAGCCCTCCTAGCCCGAGAACGACTCCCAGGTCCGCCGCAACCCGTCTTCGAGCGAAGTCTCGGCGCGCCAGCCGAGCTCCCGCTGCGCGCGCGAGGGGTCGAGGACGCTCCGCTGCAGCTCGCCGAGGCGCGCCGGTGCCTCCTCGGCTTCCACCGACGACCCGGCCACGCGCCGGCACAGCTCGTAGAGCTCGACGACCGAGGTCTCGATCCCTGTGCCGACGTTGAAGACGCCTCCACCCTGTCCGGCCGCGGCCACCGTCGCCTGCGCGACGTCGCCGGCGTAGACGTAATCGCGCGTCTGGCTCCCGTCGCCGAAGATCCGCGGCGCCTCGCCTTCCGCGAGCTTCCCGAAGAAGATCGCAACGACGCCCGCCTCGCCGTGCGGGTCCTGCCGCGGCCCATAGACGTTGCCGTAGCGCAGCGAGACGTGACCCGCCCCGTAGAGCCGGTCATAGGCCGCGAGGTACTCCTCGCCGGCGAGCTTCGAGACGCCGTAGGGCGCGAGCGGCCGGCGCTCCGACTCCTCCGGGGCCGGCCCGTCGCACTCGCCGTAGATCGCACCGCCGGTCGAGCTGAAGACAAGCTGCGTCTCGTGCGCGCGCGCGGCCTCCAGCACCGCGATCGTGCCGAGCACGTTCACGTCCGCGTCGTGCAGCGGCCGGTCGACAGAGACCCGCACGTCGACCTGCGCCGCGAGGTGGAAGCAGACCTCGGGCCGCGCCTCGCCGAAGATCGCGTCGACCCCCTCGCGGATGTCGGCCTCGATCAACCGAGCTGCGCCGGGCACGTTCTCGCGCTTGCCGTTCGAGAGGTCGTCGACGACGGTCACCTCGTCGCCGCGCGCGAGCAGCGCCTCGACCACGTGCGAGCCGATGAACCCCGCGCCCCCTGTCACGATCGCCCGCACCGCCTCATATCCTAGGGAAGTGCTCCATCCAGCAATGTCCCCCGGCCTCTCGCCCGCTATCACGCTGCGCCAGAGCCCACCCTCGACCTTGCCCAGGCAACCAGCCTGGGCCGCGGCCGACTGCGGACTCTGGCTTGGTGCTAGCGACCGAGAGTCCGGACGACATCACTGGACGAAGCACTGATGTTCATAACGTTCGAAGGCCTCGACGGCTCCGGCAAGTCGACCCAGGCGCAGCTCCTCGCCGAGGCCCTCGCCGGGGACGGGCACGACGTCGTCTCGACCCGCGAGCCTGGCGGCACCGAGCTCGGCGAGCGCGTGCGCGAGCTGCTCCTCGCCGGCGGCGACGTGGCGCCGTGGGCGGAGGCCGCGCTCTTCGTCGCGGCGCGCGCCCAGCTCGTCGACGACGTGATCGCCCCGGCTCTCGAGCGCGGAGCCGACGTGGTCTGCGACCGCTACCTCGATTCGTCGCTTGCCTACCAGGGGATCGCACGCGGACTCGGGCTCGACCGCGTGCTAGAGCTGAACCTGAACGCGGTGCGCGGCCTTCTCCCCGACCGGACTTTCCTGCTCCTCGTGGATCCCGACGAATCGGCGAGGCGCGTCGGCGAGGACGGCGACCGGATCGAGCGCGAGGCCGGCGACTTCCGCGCACGGGTCGACGCGGCGTATCGTCAGCTCGCGGAGTTCTTCCCGCAGCGGATCACGACGATCGACGGCACGCGCCCGCCGCGCGAGATCGCAGAGGGGGTGCGCGACGAGCTTCGACAGCGTTCCTGAGCAGGCCGAGGCGAAGCGCCTGCTCGCGGCGGCCCTGGCCGACGGCCCCGCGCACGCGTACCTCTTCCACGGGCCGGCGGGGGTCGGGAAGCGCGTGACGGCGCTCGCGTTCGCGGCAGAGCTCCTCGACCGCGACGTGCGCGTCCAGCGGCGCTCGCATCCGGACCTGTACGTGCTCGAGCCGCTAGGCGACCAGATCCGGATCGACGCGGTCCGCGAGATGCGGCGCGACCTGCACATGCGGCCGTTCGAGTCGCAGCGGCGCGTCTACCTCGTCTTCGGCGCGCACGTCTTGAACGACGAGGCGGCCGACGCGCTGCTGAAGGACCTCGAGGAGCCGCCTGAGTACGCGGTGATCGTGCTCGTCGCCGACGAGGTCGGCTCCCTCGCCGAGACGATCCGCTCGCGCTGCCAGGCCGTGCCGTTCCGGCGGCTCTCGGAGCGGGCGGTGCGCGAGCAGGTGCTCGCCCGCGCGCCGGAGCTCTCGGAGGAGGAGGCGACGTCGATCGCGCGCGTGGCGGGCGGGAGGCTCGACCGCGCCGAAAGGCTGCTCGACCCGACCGCGGCCAAGCGGCGCGCGGCCCTGCTCGAGACGGCGCGCTCGGTCTACGCGGCCGACTTCGACCCGGGCGCGGCGGCTCGCAAGGTCCTGGAGGCTGCACGTGAGCGCGCGGCCGAGGCGAAGGAGCGCGAGGAGACGGCGATCGAGGAACTCGACCTTCCGGCTCGCGAGGCCGAGCAGCGAGTGCGCCGCGCCGCCCGGGGCGCCGAGCGCGAGGAGCTGCTCGCGTCGCTCGAGGAGCTTGCGTCCTGGTACCGCGACCTGGTGGCCGCGGCCGCGGGCGCGGAGCAGGCGCTGCTCCACGTCGACCGCGCCGAGCAGCTCCACGAGGACGGGACACTCGAACGCCTCGAAGGGGCCGAGCGCGCAGCGGAGCTCGTGCGCGAGACCTGGCGCAAGCTCGAGGAGTTCCAGCTCTCGTCGGCCCTCGCGCTCGAGGCGATGTTCGTCGAGCTCAGGCGCGCCTTCGTAGGATCGATCGCGGTGCCCGCATGAAGACCACCCGGCTCGGCCGCACCGGTTTCGAGATCTCGCGCGTCGGCTTCGGCGCGTGGGCGCTCGGAGGCGGTAACTGGGAATGGGGCTGGGGCGAGCAGGACGACGACGACTCGATAGCGGCGATTCATCACGCGCTCGAGCTCGGCGTCAACTGGATCGACACGGCCGCTCAGTACGGCTTCGGCCACTCCGAATCAATCGTAGGCCGAGCGCTCGAAGGGCTCGACGAGCGGCCGTTCGTCTTCACGAAGGGCGGCCAGCCGGAGGGCCCGGGGCGAAAGACCGTGCAGACGCTGCGCCGCGACTCGCTCAGGCGCGAGGTCGAGGGCAGCCTCTCGCGCCTGGGCGTGGACGCGATCGACCTCTACCAGATCCATTGGCCGATCCCCGACGAGGAGATCGAGGAGGGCTGGACGGCGCTCGCCAAGTTCAAGGAGGAGGGCCTCGTCCGCCACATCGGCGTCTCGAACTTCGACGTCTCGCAGCTGAAGCGCGCCCAGGCGATCGCGCCGGCCGAGACGCTGCAACCGCCGTATTCGCTGATCGACCGCACGGTCGAGGACGAGATCCTGCCGTTCGCCGAGGAGCAGGGGATCGGCGTGATCGTCTACTCGCCGATGGCCTCGGGCCTGCTCACGGGGAAGATGACACGCGAGCGGATCGAGAGCCTCCCCGACGACGACTGGCGCCGTGAGAGCGAGCGGTTCCAGGAGCCCCAGCTCTCGCGCCACCTCGAGCTCGTCGAGCGGCTGAAGCGCGTGGCCGAGCGCCACGGCGTCTCACCCGGAGCAGTCGCGGTCGCGTGGACGCTCCGCAATCCGGCCGTCGACGGAGCGATCGCGGGGTTCCGTCGGCCCGACCAGGTCGACCCGATCGTCGTCGCGGGAGAGCTCGAGCTCACGGATGAGGACGTCGCGGAGCTCGAGCGCGGCTAGGCGAAGCGGGTGCGACGCTTGCCGCTCTCGAGCTCGTCGATCGCGGTGTGCGCGACCCAGTTCACGAGCCAGATGATCAGCACGATGCCGAGGTAGGTCCAGAAGCCGTCGATCGAGAAGTGCGGCGCCGCCCACTCGGCGAGCGCGACCATCGCGATGTTGATCGCGAGCATGAAGAGCCCGAGCGTGAGGATCACGAGCGGCAGCGTGAGCACGGTGAGGATCGGCTTGAGCACGCCGTTGGCGATCCCGAGCACGGCGGCTCCGATCAGGTACGACCAGAACCCGTGGATCGCGACGCTCGTGAAGATCGCGTTGGCGATCCAGAGCGCGGCGGCGTTGATGGCCCAGGCGACGACGAGGCGCAGCACGAGGGCCATCCTACGAGACGGCGATACACTGGCGCTCCCTGCCGACGTAGCTCAGCTGGTAGAGCACTTCACTCGTAATGAAGGGGTCCCCGGTTCGAGTCCGGGCGTCGGCTCTTCCTCGGCTCCGGCGATGAAGTTCCGATAGCGGGCCTGCCAGTTCTCACCGTCGCCAAAGGCGCCACTCAATGCTTCGAGCTCAAGCCGCATGCGCGCAGGCTCGAGGCCTGCGGTCGCGGCAGCGCTGCTCCAGGGCCAGGCGAACGGATCGGCGGCAAGGCCTGCTTCGACCGGGTTCCAGGCCAGGTAGCGGCAGGTCGCAAGGAGATCGACCTCGCTCTCGATCTCTCGGGCGAAAGGGTGCGCCCGGAAGAGGTGGGCGCTGCGCCTGTAGAGCCGGTTGTGCCGGCGCGAATACCAGGAGTGCAGCTGCTGCAGTGCCTTTGAGACGTGCGCGTCGCGGATCGACAAGAGCAGGTGGTAGTGGTTGCCCATTAGGAGGTAGGAGACCAGTCCTAGCTCGAAGCGCTCGAGCACCAGCTCCAGCCGCACTAGGAATATGACCCGCTCGCCTTCGCTCAGGAAGAGGTGGCGGTCGTCGCTTCCGTGCGAGCCGAGGTGGTAGATCCCGTTAAAGAAAGCCCGAGGCCGACGCCCCATCGAGCGAGCGTAGATGCGAGCTAGACAGTTCGCCTACGCAGGACGAAGATGTTGCAGTCTTGTTACGCCTACGCCTTGACGCCAATTGGTGTCCGACACCGTGAGCGCACGCCCGACACCGTGAGCGCACGCCCGCGATGGCCGCATTCCCCGGCCACTGCGGTGGCTCGTCGTCATCGGCCTACTACCCATTCCAGGGCCGCTCGATGAGGCTGTGCTGCTCATCGTTGCTGCCCTTCTGTTCGCCTTCTACCGTGATTCGATGCGCGAGGCTTGGCGCGATGCTGGGGGCGAACGTTTCGCCAATCGAAACGCCAAACCCTCCTAGAAGGGTCTAGCGAAACGCTGTAGTCGCCTGGGTATGCTCCGCGCGGCGCAGCGGCCTCCCGGCGAGGGGAGGCGCGCTGCCACCGCGTGGCTACCGGGGTACGCCCTTAGATCAACATCCGTAGCACTGGTCCGGCAGGTTCTGCGCGATGAGGGTGTTCTTCAGCGTCACCGGGAATATGGTGAACAAGCCTCCGCCGTGCACCGTGATGCCGGGGCTCGCAGTCAACGTGTTGTGGGTGACCCCGGTGTTGACCAGTGTGAGTTGCACCAACGGCGGACCGTCGGGCGCTGCGCCGTTCCAGATGCCGCCGCCTTGGGCGACGCCGCTGGGACCGCTCGCGGTTCCGGTGTTGGCGCTGACGCTTGGAGATGCGGCTACCAGACATCCGCGGCGTGTCCAGCGGCAGGAAGAGCCTGGGTCTGACCCCCCGTTGCGTGTCGTTCGGCTACGCCGGATCGATGTTGTGATTCAGATGGAAGACGTTGTCCGGGTCATAGCGCCGCTTGACCTCGACGAGGCGGTCGTAGTTCGGGCCGTAGGCAGCCCGCACGGCGTCCATCTGCTCGTCGTCGCCGAGGTAGTTGAGCCAGCGTCCGTCGGCGAGGTACGGGCGGAACGCTTCGTACGTGTCGCGCGTCCACGCGATGTTCGCCTCGGTGTCGGCCGGGTCCATCCAGATGCTCGGGAGGAGCATGCTGTATCCCGGGTCGCGATGCGGAACCGCTGTGTCTATGGCGCCGATCTGAGTCACGGCGCCATGGAGGTGCTCGATGAGGATCGCGTTCATCGGCGACGGCGTCGTGGCGAATCGGTCGATCGCCGCGTCGATGAATCCGTCGTCGATCGTCTTCATGAAGCTGGACTTCCAGTAGTTGAGTGCTCCTCTCGGGTAGCCCGCGTCGAGGATCGTGTTCATGACCGGGTACGGAATCGGCCCGAGCGCATCCATCACCGGCGTCCCGAACGCGCGCACAGGTGCGAGATCCTTCTCGGCCTGCTCGGGTGAGCCTGCATGGCAGATGGCGAGCGCGGCGAGCTTCATCCCGGATCCGTCCGGGGCGTGGGCGAGCACGCAGGAGACGTTCAGCTCGTCGGGGAGCGACTGCGTGAAGTCGCGGTAGAAGCGCAGAACCTCGCCGGCGGCGTCGATCGGGTAGGCGAGGAGACCCCCGACGACGTGTGTCAGCGGATAAAGGCGGTACTCGAACGAGGTGGCGACGCCAAAGTTGCCGCCACCTCCGCGGAGCGCCCAGAAGAGGTCGGAGTGCGAGTCCGCCGTGACGCTCAGCACCTCACCTTCCGCAGTGAGGAGCTCGACCGAGTTCAGGTTGTCTGCGGCGAGGCCCTGCGTGCCTATGAGCCAGCCGAGGCCGCCGCCGAGCGTCAGGCCGGCGATACCGGTCGTCGATACCTGACCTCCCGTCACCGCCAGCCCATGCAGCGCGGTCTCTCGGTTGAACTCACCCCAGGTGACGCCACCCTGCGCGCGGACCGTCGGCGCGGCGGGGTCGACGTGGATCCCTTTCATCTCGGCGAGGTCGATCATCAGGCCGCCGTCCGTAACCGCTCGACCGGCCACGTTGTGGCCCCCGCCCCGTACGGAAATCTCGAGGCCTGTCTCACGGCCAAGCGCGATCGCGTCGACGACGTCGGCCGTGCCGCGGCAGCGGGCGATGAGCGCCGGCCGCTTGTCGATCAGGCCGTTATGAATCCTTCGCGCGTCCTCGTAGCCGTCGTCTCCGGCCTGGAGCAGCGTTCCGGAGAACGTGGCCGAGAGCTCTTCGATGCGCTCGGCGTCGAGCGTTGCGGCAGTTGCCATTCGGGACCCCCCGACGTGGATGGCGGACGGCCCAGTCTAAATGGAGTCAGAGCTCTTATGACCACCGTTGGTGAGTTCTTGGTGAGTAGGGCTGGGGAACGGCGGGGAAACGCGGTTCTCATCGCTGCGGAAACGGCTCAACCGTCCTCCTCCCGTCCCCTGTAGTCCCTACCCGCCCGTTCTCGTAATGAAGGGGTCCCCGGTTCGAGTCCGGGCGTCGGCTTCCCAGAGAAAGCCTGCTCAGAGCATCTTTCGCCCCTTCGCTTCGACGCATGGTGTTGGTCGGCGAGGTAACGAATTCGCTGACTCAGAACAATACGAAACTGTGGCCAATCGACCAGGATTGGAACCCGCCGCGTTCGAAGAGATCTACCGCCAGCACTACGGCTGCGTACTGGCGTACTGCCTTCGAAGGACTACGCGACCCGAGAGGGCCGCGCGTACTACATGGCGAATCTCGCCGGTGGCGGGCTCTGCGTTTCGATCAGCCCTGCGACTGACCCCGGACCACGCGCCGGGTACCAGTGCTCCCCCGACTTCCCCTCGGCGCGACGGCCGCTTCTCGATGAGAGCGTCTTTGGTGGGTCACCGCAGGAGCCTGTGCTCACGCGACTTGAGGGGTTCGCGGCGGACGGTGTCGCACGCGTAGCCGTCATCACCGACGCTGGTGAGCGAACAGCGGAGACCGCGGTAGAGGACAACGTCTACCTCCGAACTGACGGCTTGCCGAGCGACCGTGTGCGGGGAATCGTGGCCCTCGACTCAGCCGGAGCACCTCTGTACACGTACTGCATTGCAGGGGGCGGTTGCACATGAGGCATGAACGGGTCCCCGGTTCGAGTCGGGCGTCCGCTTCGTCTCTAAGCCGGTTTGCGAGCGGGCTCGCAGCGGGCTTGCCGCTCGAAGAGGCGGAGCGTGAAGGCGAGGCAGTACCCGACGAAGAGCGCGAACGCGAACGTGGCGACTCCGACCGTCCCGCCGAGGGCGATGCCGAGGACGAGCACCGTCAGCTCGATCGCCGCACGAACCGACGCGATCGGGTAGCCAAAGCGACGATGGATGCCGGTCATCCAACCATCGCGCGGCCCTGGCCCGAGGTTCGCCGTCAAGTAGAAGGCGCTGCCGACGCCGATCGTGACGATCGACGCTGCCGCTTCGAGCGCGCGACCGGGAAGCGAGCCCGGATGGGGCAGCAGGGGCCGCATCACGTCGAGCGAGACGCCGATCACGACCACGTTCCCGAGTGTGCCGAGGCCCGGCAGCTGACGGAGCGGAATCCACCCGGCGAGCACGAGCACGCTCACCAGAATGGTCGCGCCGCCGATGTCGAGAGGACTGTGGTCGGCGATGCCTTCGGCAAGCACCGTCCAAGGGGTGTTCCCAAGCCTCGCGTCGATCAGGCCTGCCTCTCCGATCCCGAACACCCACAGCCCGCACAGCAGGACGAGGAGCGTAAGCGGCCGCGCGGACCACGTCGACCCCTGCGCGCTCCACGGCATGGTCGGGATCGACCGTGCGGGAGCCAGGAGCCTCCTCAGGCCAGAACGAATCGCCGCGAACATTCCAGGATCAGATCACGCAAAGACACTTGACGGACGCACGGCCGCCGCACAGGATCAGGCGAGGGACGTGTTCGCGGGGGCGGACGAGAAAGGGAGATGATGGGTCAAGCTGCCGAGAGGAACGACCTGGTTCGGGGTGTGCGCGCCGCGTGACTCCGGGCCTCTTCATCTGGACTGTGTGGCTGTGCGTCGGGCTGTCTCCGCTGTGGCCGTGGACAGTCACCGGTCGTTACACCGGCAGCCCAGCTGTCAGGTTCGCGAAGCGCGCGTACGAACGCGCGAGCCGCTAGAGCTCAGGCCCGCTTCACCCGGTAGTCGATGAACGTTGCGTGCTGCGACTGGCGCACGCCGAGGTGCTCGAGCTCCAGTGAAGTGGTGAACCCCTCGAAGAGGCGCTTCCCGCCGCCCAGTATCACTGGCGCGACGATGATCGTCAGCTCGTCGACCAGGCCGGCGCAGAGTGCCTGTCGGATGACGTCGGCTCCGCCCATCACGTTCACGTCCTTGTCGCCCGCGGCCTTGGCCGCGCGCTCGACGGCTTCCCGTACCCCGGAGACGAACGTGAACGCGCCGCCCTCCGGCTCCTCTTCCGGGCGGTGCGTGACGATGAAGAACGGCAGGCCCCATGGGTTCTTGTCGCCCCAGTGGCCGGCCGCCTCGTAGGTCCCGCGCCCGCCGACGACCGCGCCGACCCCGGCGATCGCGTCCGACAGCCAGGCGGCGTCCTCGCCGGTTGGCTCGCCTCTCGTCCCGCCCTCGTACGTCCACGGGCCGCCGAACACCCAGTAATGGAGCCGCTCGCCGCCCTCGCCGAGCCCTTTGCCAGGCCCGTCGTTCGGCCCCGTGATGTAGCCGTCGACAGATGTCGTGATAGCCGCCGTCACCTTGCTCATCTGAGTCACCTCGCTTCGTGATTTCTTCTCGATACTGAGACTCGACGCACAGCCGGGATTCATCGGCGCCGGGGAACGACTGGCACCCGGGTGGTGTAGTACCGCAATGAGGGTCTTCTTGGTCTCGATGCTCGCGGTCGCTCTGGTGGGCGGGGCTTCGGCGGGCAAGCCGCGCGGGTATCCGCCCGTCGCGAAGCGGAACCTCCACGGACGGATCGCGTACAGCACGCCCGCCGGCGACATTTGGGTGATGAACGCGAACGGAACCTGTCGCCACCGCGTGACGCGTTCCGGCAGCGGCCAGGATTTCGACCCGTCCTGGGCGCCCGACGGCTCGCGCCTGGTCTACCGCACGACACGCGGCCACTATCTGCCGGATCGCTACGGCAACGGGCTCGAAGGCCTCTTCGTCATCAATGTCGACGGCAGCGGCGAGCACGAGATCCAGCCCCCCACCGGCGGGATGGCAGCGAGGTGGTCTCCACGCGGCGACAAGATCGCGTTCAGCGGGCTCCGGCCCGGTCGCCGCTACGACACTCTCTTCCTGATGAACCCGGATGGGAGCGGCGTTCACGACCTCGGCACGGCGTACGGCAGCGAAGGCGCGGTCTGGTCGCCGGACGCGAGCCACATCGCCTACGGCGCGCACAACGGCGACGGCAACTGGGCGATCTGGACGATGCGCGCGGACGGCAGCGAGCAGCGTCAGCTCACGCACCCTCGGCTCGTCCAGCCCGGTGGCACAGGCGGCGACTACGTCGGGGCATGGTCGCCCGAGGGGACGCGCATCGCGTACAGCTCGGGTCAGTTCCGCGGCCGTGAGGTCTGGGTGATGAACGCCGACGGCTCGCACCGCCACCGCGTTACGCACTGGCCCGGCGCGGACGGGCCACTCGCCTGGCTCCCGAACCGCAGGATCGTCTTCTCGCACTTCCGCGGCGATGAGGCGTTGCCGCGCTTCTACTGGATGAAGCCCGACGGCAGCGGCATCCGCTTGCTGCCGCTGCTCAACGGCGCGGGGGACCCGGTCGACTGGCTTCCGCTAGCCGCTCCGGATCCCCGCTGCCCCTGAACGTGCGCTAGCTCTTCTCGGTGCCTGCCGAGACCTCGCCGCGCCAGGCGCCGCTCTCCTCGCCGCGGGTTTCGATCAGCTCCTTGAACCGCTTCAGGTCGCCCTGGACGCGCTTCTTGTCGAGGCCGGCTGCGGAGCCCAGCGTCTCGACCGGCCCTTCGGCCTTGTAGCTCATCGAGAGCTGAATCAGCGTCTTGCCCTCGCCGAGCGACTCGAAGCTGACCGTGCCGCGCGTCTTCTTGCCGTCCTCGCTCACCCAGCTGATCTGCTTGTCGGGGTGCTGCTCGAGGATCTTCGCGTCCCACTCGGCAGTCTTGCCGCCGATCGTCGCGACCCAGTGCAGGCGCGTGTCGTCGAGCTGCTTGACGTCGTCGACGCCGTCCATGAAGAGCGGGAAGTCTTCGAACTGCGTCCACTGGTTGTACACGGTCGCGACGGGCACCTCGACCTCGATCGACTCGTCGATCACGCTGATCCCGGAGCCGTTCGAGCTCCCCATCGCGGGCATCGAGCCACTCACGCGGTCGCGGAACTTGACCGCACCGGCGGCAAGCGCGCCGCCGCCGAGGAGGAGCATCGTGTTGCGGAGCTTGTGGCTGCGCTTCTTCTCCACGCGCGTCCACGCGCTCTGGAGGTTCTTCGACATCGTCTTCAGCTCACGCTGGAGGTCCTTGTCGGCAGCGAGCCGCGACGCGGTCGCTGTCACGCCGATGCGCTTAGCCGCCTTGCGCTTCGCGGCGGCGCCGTGGCCGATCGCGGAGAGCAACTGCTTGCGGAACTTCTTGTCGCGCGACAGCGCGAGCGCGAGGTCCTTGCCGCTCGCAGCGTTGTCCTTCACGACCTCTGTCTTGGTCCGTCCGAACATGCCGATCCTTTCCTCGAAGTACTTACTTAGGCTTCTTCCGCGGTCACTTCGCCCCAAACACGCGCTGAGGGCTTACGGCTCGGGAAGCTCGACGCGCTCGATCATCTTCGGCTCGCGCGGCTTGTCGTTCGCGTCGGTCTCGGTGCTCTCGATCGAGTCGACGGCGTCCATGCCGCTCGTGACCTTGCCGAAGACGGTGTGCTTGCCGTCGAGCCAGGGCGTCGCCTCCGCGGTGACGATGAAGAACTGGCTGCCGTTCGTGTTCGGGCCGGCGTTGGCCATCGCGAGGGCGCCGCGCTCGACCTTGTGGTCGTTGAACTCGTCCTCGAAGGTGTAGCCCGGGCCGCCCATGCCGGTGCCGGTGGGGTCGCCGCCCTGGATCATGAAGTCCGGGATCACGCGGTGGAAGACGACGCCGTCGTAGAAGCCGTCGCGCGCGAGCTTGAGGAAGTTCTCGACGGTCTTGGGCGCGTCGTCGTCGAAGAGCTCGACCTCGATCGCTCCGTGGTTGGTGTGCAGCGTGGCGGCGCGCATCGCGCGGCAGCCTAGCGGTTGGACCCGTCCGGCCGGGCTTGCCGTACCTACACTGGCCGGCCTGACCACCGCAGCCTTGCCGCTCCTGCGCAGTCGTCTGGACGCTCGACGGCTCGCGATCGCCGCCCTGCCGGTGGCCTGGGCAGGAGCGGCCGCGTCGTTCTACGCGTGGGCCTCGATCCTCCGGCACGACCGCTTCTCGAGCAACGCGTACGACCTCGGGATCTTCGACCAGACGATCTGGGGCTACAGCCGCCTCGAGCTCGTGCGGAACACGGTCAAGGGCGTTCCGAACCTGCTCGGCGACCACTTCCACCCGGCGCTGATGGCGCTCGCGCCCGCGTACTGGGCCTGGAACGACGCTCGGGTGCTGCTCGTCGTCCAGGCGCTTCTCTTGGCCGCTGCAAGCCTGCCGATCTTCTGGTGGGCCCGGCCGCGGCTCGGTCTCGCGGGGGCGACTGTGGTGCAGCTCGCGTTCCTCGGCTTCTGGGGCCTGCTCGCCGGGATGATCTTCGACTTTCACGAGCTCGCCCTCGCGGTGCCGGCGATCTCGTTCGGCCTCTATGCGCTGCTCGAGCGGCGGCGGGCGCTGTTCTGGTCGATGTTCGTCCTGGGCTGCCTCTCGAAGGAGGACATCGCGCTTACCTTCGCCGCGATGGGCCTCTACGCGCTGCTCGTCCAGCGGCGAGGGCGCTTCGGGCTCGGCGTGATCGCGCTGGCCGGCAGCTGGTTCGCGCTCACCGTCGGCGCGATCGTGCCGGCCATCGCGGGACACCGTTACACGTACTGGGACTACCCGAGCCTCGGCCCGAGCTGGACGAGGGCGCCGCTCGCGCTGGCCCGCCGCCCGTGGCGAGCAGTTGCGGCCGTCTTCGATCGCGCAGCGAAGCGCGAGACGCTCGCGGCCACCTTCGGCGCGTGGCTTTTCCTGCCGCTCGCCTCGCCGCTGCTCCTCGTCGCGATCCCCGCGGTCGCAGAGCGGTTCCTGGCGAAGAACTCCGCCTTCTGGACGATGAAGTTTCAGTACTCGCTACCGCTGGCGCCGATCCTCGCCTTCGCCGCGGTCGACTCGCTCTCGCGCCTGCCGAAGGCCCGGCTGCTCGGCGCGGCCGGCGTGCTTGCCTGCGGGCTCGTGCTCACGCTCGCGATCGTCCGGCCGCTTCACAGCCTCACCGGCTACATGCCCGCGGGTCGCGCGGCGGCGATCGACGCGTGCCTCGACCGGATCCCGCCACAGGCCGCTGTCGCCGCGTCCGGCTCGCTGGTGCCGCACCTCACCCACCGGCTGCGGATCAACCTGCTCGGCCGGCAGGGGAACGACCGCTACCTCGCCGTCAGGGGCGCGCACGTCCACGCGCCCGACTTCCGCCCGCTGTGCAGCGGCGGCGGCGTGACCGTCCTGCGCGCCCGCGTGTGAGGGCGCGCGGAGAGGCGTAGCATCGGCGCATGGAAGCGTCGCGCAAGAGCTTCACGGCCGACGAGGCTCGCGCCGTCGGCGAGCAGATTGGGATCGCCTGGGACGCGGCCCCGTTCGACGTCGAGCAGTTCCGCATGGGCATGGACGTCGAGCTAGAGCACGGGCTCCACGACTCGAGCACGAACGTGACCGGCGACGACGAGGTCACGACCGGCAAGATCGCGCTTGCCCACCTGAACGAGTTTCCGGACTACTACACGCGACTCGCCCGGATGGAAGAAGAGGCGCGGCGCGAGCACGGTGCCGCTTGAGGCCCTAGCCCTCGGCGAGGAAGCGCCGCAAGACGAACTGGAGGATCCCGCCGTGGCGGAGGTAGTCGCGCTCCTTCGGCGTCTCCAGCCGGACGCGCACTCGGAACTCCTTGCCGTCGGCGCGCACCGTTGCCTCCGAGGCCTCGCCGTTTTCCAGTCCGCTGATCGAGAATCCCTCGCGGCCGGTCAGGCCGAGGGTCTCCAGGTTCTCGCCTGGCATGAACTCGAGCGGGACGATCCCCGACATGAGCAGGTTCGAGCGGTGGATTCGCTCGTAGCTCTCGGCGATCGCCGCGCGCACGCCGAGCAGGTACGGGCCCTTGGCGGCCCAGTCGCGCGACGAGCCTGAGCCGTACTCCTTGCCTGCGAGCACGATCAGCGGCACGCCCTCGGCGCGGTAGCGCTCGGCGGCGTCGTAGATCGTCATCTCCTCGCCGTCCGGGAGGTGCGCGGTCCAGGTGCCCTCGCTCCCCGGGACGAGCAGATTCTTCAGCCGCACGTTGGCGAAGGTGCCGCGCACCATCACTTCGTGGTTGCCGCGGCGCGCGCCGTACGAGTTGAAGAAGCGCCGCTCGACTCCGTGCTCGAGCAGATACTCGCCGGCGGGGCTCTCGGGCTTGATCGAGCCGGCGGGCGAGATGTGGTCGGTGGTGACGCTGTCGCCGAGGGAGACGAGGCAGCGCGCGCCTGCGATGTCGCGCAGCGGCTCCTGCTCGCGCGGCATGCCTGCGAAGAACGGCGGCCGCTGGACGTACGTCGAGCTGTCGTCCCAGGCGTAGAGGTCGCCCTCTGGCACAGGCAGCGCCTGCCAGCGCTCGTCGCCGGTGAAGACGTCGGCGTACTGCTTGCGGAACATGCTCCCGTCGAGAGCGGCGGCGACTGCCTCTTCGATCTCCGCGCCGGTCGGCCAGAGGTCGCGCAGGAAGACGTCGTTGCCGTCGCGGTCCTGCCCGATCGGCTCGGCCTCGAGGTCGATGTCCATCCGCCCGGCGAGCGCGTAGGCGACGACGAGCGGCGGTGAGGCGAGATAGTTCGCCTTCACCTCGGGATGGATGCGCGCCTCGAAGTTGCGGTTGCCCGAGAGCACCGAGCAGACGACGAGGTCGCCCTCCTCGACCGCGTTCGAGATCGACTCCGCGAGCGGCCCCGAGTTTCCGATGCAGGTCGTGCAGCCGTAGCCGACGGTGTGGAAGCCGAGCTGCTCGAGGTACGTCGTCAGGCCGGCCTTGTCGTAGTAGTCGGTGACGACGCGTGAGCCCGGCGCGAGCGACGACTTGACCCACGGCTTGCGCTCGAGGCCGAGCTCGACGGCCTTCTTCGCGAGCAGGCCGGCGCCGAGCATCACCTGCGGGTTCGAGGTGTTCGTGCAGCTCGTGATCGCCGCGATCACGACCGAGCCGTCCCGGAGCTCGATCTCCTCGCCGTCGAGCTCGGCGGTCGCGCTGCGCACCTGCGTGCGTGTGGCCGTCGCGACAGGGGCCAGGTCGGGGTCGGTGACGTGCGGGCCCGCCTCCTGGAACGACGTCGGGTCGCTCGCCGGGAAGGTGTCGGCCACGCCCTTGTCGATCGTGCCGTTGCCGTAACCGCCGCCGAAGCTGCCCAGCGAGTCGAGGAACATGTCCTTGGCGTCGGTCAGCGGCACGCGGTCCTGTGGGCGGCGCGGGCCGGCGAGGCTCGGCTCGACGGACGCGAGGTCGAGCCCGACGACCTGCGAGTACTCCGGCTCTACGGTCTCGTCGTGCCAGAGCAGGTTCTCCTTGCAGTAGGCCTCGATCAGCGAGACGCGCTCCTCGGGCCGGCCGGTGAGGCGCAGGTAGGTGAGCGTCAGCTCGTCGACCGGGAAGAAGCCGCAGGTCGCGCCGTACTCGGGCGACATGTTCCCGATCGTCGCACGGTCGGCCAGCGCGAGGCCCGCGAGGCCGGGCCCGAAGTACTCGACGAACTTGCCGACGACGCCGGTCTTGCGCAGCAGCTCGGTGATCGTGAGCACGAGGTCGGTCGCGGTCGCGTCCTCGCGCAGCCGGCCGTCGAGCCGCACGCCGACGACCTGCGGGACGAGCATCGATAGCTCCTCGCCGAGCAGCGCGGCCTCGGCCTCGATCCCGCCGACTCCCCAGCCGAGCACGCCGAGGCCGTTGACCATCGTCGTGTGCGAATCGGTGCCGACGAGCGTGTCCGGGAACGCGACCCCGTCTCGCTCTTCGACCACGCGCGCGAGGTACTCGAGGTTGACCTGGTGGACGATGCCGGTGTTCGGCGGGACGACCTTGAGGTTGTCGAAGGCGCCCTGCCCCCAGCGCAGGAATGCGTAGCGCTCGCCGTTGCGCTCGTAGTCGCGGTCGACGTTGGTCGTGATCGCGAGGCGGGTGGCGAAGGAGTCGACCTGCACCGAGTGGTCGATCACGAGCTCGGCGGGGATGTGCGGGTTGATCAGCGCCGCGTCGCCACCGAAGTCGTGCATCGCCGAGCGCATCGCGGCGAGGTCGACGATCGAGGGGACGCCGGTGAAGTCCTGCAGGAGCACGCGCGCCGGGCGAAAGCCGAGCTCGCGGGAAGGCGGGGCGGCCGGCTCCCATTTCGCGACCGCCTCGACGCCTGAGTCGGAGTCGTGACGGACCGCGTTCTCGAGCAGGATCCGCAGCGAATAGGGGAGCCGCTCAACCCCCTCGACCGAGGCGAGGGGCGCGTAGGCGACTGTCAGGTCACCGGCGCGCAGCTTGGCGGAGGCTCCGGAGGCCACTCTCCGACTCTAGCCGCTGGTCAGTCCCAGCCGATCCAGCTCGGCTGCGGCCTCGTCGAAGCGGTCTGTCGCGCTCTGCCCCTCGAGCCAGGACGCGAGCTCGCTCATGCCGGCTTCGAGCGCGACCTCGGCCTCGAAGCCGAGCGTCTCGCGCGCGCGAGACACATCGGCGAAGCAGTGCCGGATGTCGCCGGCACGAAAGGTCTTGGGAAGCTCCGGCTCGATCTCCTTGCCGAGCACGCCGGCCAGCCGCTCCGCGACCTCGAGGATCGTCGTGCCGCGGCCGCTGCCGACGTTCACCGGGAGGCCGTCGGCGCCGTCGCGCTCGAGCGCGAGCCGGCAGGCGCGGGCGACGTCGGCGACCTGGATGAAGTCGCGGCGCTGGTTCCCGTCCTCGTAGACGACCGGCGCGCGGTCGTTCAGCAGGCGCGAGGCGAAGATCGCGAGCGCGCCCGTGTACGGGTTCGAGAGCGCCTGCCGCGGGCCATACGTGTTGAAGAAGCGAAGCGCGACCACGGGCACGCCGTAGGCCGCGCCATAGAGCAGGCACATCCGCTCCTGGTCGTACTTCGTCAGCGCGTAGATCGACGCGAGCGCCGGCTGCTTCGTCTCGGGGGTCGGCATCGGGCGCAGCTCCTCGCCGTTCGGGCCGCGCGGCTCCCACTCGCCGCGCTCGAGCTGCTCGCGCGTGCGTTCGGCCGCCGGGGCGGGCTCGTAGGCGCCCTCGCCGTAGATGCTCATGCTCGAGGCGACGACGAGCTTGCGCACCGGGTGCTCGAGCAGGGCCTCGAGCAGGACGCCCGTGCCGGCCGTGTTGGCCGCGGCGTACTCGGCGGGCTTGTACATGCTCTGCCCGACCCCGACGCGCGCGGCGAGGTGGACGACGGCGTCGATCCCTTCCAGCGCGCCGCGGACGACCTCCGGGTTGCGCACGTCGCCGGCGATCAGCTCGATCTCGGCCGCGAGGTAGGGCGGCCGCCCGTCGCCGCCGTGCACCTGGGCGGCGAGGCTGTCGAGGGCGCGCACTCGGTAGCCAGCCCGGAGCAGCTCGTCGCCGAGATGCGAGCCGATGAAGCCCGCGCCGCCGGTGATCAGGATCTGCTCGCTCATCAGGGCGCGAAGCGTGTCAGAAACAGCACCAGCGCGAGGTTCGCCGCAAAGCCGACCACCGCCACCGGCACCGAGCGCAACCAGCGCGGGCCTTCGGCGACCGCCCAGAAGATCGGGAACGCGAACAGGCTCTGACGGCCGAAGCTCTGGATCGTCCCGGAGAGAAGCAGCAGCCCGACGACGACGGTGGCGTAGGCCGCCCACGGGCGGTAGCGCGGGCCGAGCCGCCAGAGCAGGACGAGCAACGGCAGCACGAGCGCGGCGCGGGCGCTGTCGACGAAGCCTTCGAGGCTCCCCGTGGCCGCGAGCAGCACCGGGACCGCGCAGGCGTAGGCGCCGATCGCCGTCGGCCACGGCCCGAAACGCCGCCACGCGAGCACGAGTGCCGCCGCCGCTGCCACCGCGAGGACGCCGATCACGAGCCCGTGCCGCTGGAGGACTCCGGCGACGTGGCCGGCCCAGTCGCCGAGCCTCGTCGGGCCCTTGCGACCCCAGAGCTTCTGGGCGTCGAAGAACGCGCGCGCATGGTCGCTGCGCTCCCAGAAGTAGGCCTCGACCCCCGCGGCCGCCGCGACCGGGAGCGCCGCGCCGATCCAGCCCCGCACCTGGCGGCGACCGAGCCAGAGGAGGGGCAGCGCGATCAGGACGCCGTTCGGGCGCGCCAGCGAAGCGACCGCGCCGAGCACCCCCGCCTCGAGCGGCCGGCCGCGCAGCGCGAGCGCCGCCGCCCACACCGCAGCAGCCAACGCGAGCGCGTCGGGGTAGGCGATCGCGAGCGCGAACGATCCCGGCCAGCACGCGAGCGCGAGCACGCTGCGCAGCCGCGACCCCGGCAGGCCCTCGGCGATCCCGAGGAAGATCGCCAGGCTCGAAGACCAGGCGAGACCGATCGCGACGGTCGCGTCCCACTGGTGCCCGGCCCAGCGGATGACGAGCGCCCAGAGCGGGAAGAACGCGTACTCCTGGCCGATCCGGTGGGCCGGGTAGCCCAAGTCGGCGATCAGCCGGTAGAGGTTGTAGTCCCAGGCGAAGAGCGGGTAGATCCCGTGCTGCAGGTACCAGCCCGGGCTCCAGTGGTACGCACCCGCTGCGAGACCGATGCCGAGCGTCGCGAGGATCGCGCCAAGCCAGGCCAGCCAGACGAGGCTTATCCAGAGAGCGTCGCGCCGGGACACGGCGCGAGCTTAAGGCGCCGACTTGCGGCGCCGACCAGAGAGGGCGTGCGGGCTTGGCCCGTATGCCCGTCTTGACGCGCCGACTTGCGGCGCCGACCAGAGAGGGCGTGCGGGCTTGGCCCGTATGCCCGTC
>JBBRYF010000023.1:0-20090 GCA_038237925.1 Gaiellales bacterium
CCCACTCCCAGGCGCTCATGATCTGTTGTTCTCTGGTTGACCCATTGGCCCTTCCTTGGCGGAGGCGGGCCGCAGACGCGCCTAGCTACGTCTCATCTTCGTCAACAGACGTCGGTTGTAAAGCCGCCGGCCAACGCCGAGGTCGCGGATCCGGCCCCGCCTACCCGCGTGTGGTGTGGCTCGCGCGGAAGATGAGGCGGAGGACGGTGCCCTGGCAAGCGTCGGGGCTCAGTCGGCAGCATCCGCACCGATAGCGGGAGCCGCCGCGAGCCACGCGCCCAGCCGAGCACGGTAGTCACCTGACGCATCCGCTGGATTACCGGGCGGGTATCTCAGGGCCACGAGCACCGCGGAGGAGCTGCACTCTGGCTGTGGGCTACCGCCGCCAGGGCCGCTCGCGTTTGTTGTCGAGTCGCCGGCGGAAGGGATCGAGTTGACTCGACACCAGGTCGATGCGGCGCTGATCATCGAGGAGAGCCGCCGCTCCGAGGTTCTCTGGCCCCCGGCGCGCCCTGTGCCCGTGACCGCAGATGACGTCGCCTCCGCCCAGCGGATCCACCGCAACGTCGCCCGGGCCCGCCTCGAGCGGCTCGCGGACGGGGGCTGGCGATTCGCCCGTTCGAGCGGCGGACGGGAGCCACCGGCCCGGGGCGCCGGTCGACCGCCTAAGACCTACCGAGTCGCCCCGGAGCTCTCGGCGATCGAGTTCCCCGAGCGGCGCTAAGAGCAGCTGATCGGCCTCGGCAGATCGCGGCGCTTAGACGTCCTCGTAGAGCCGCTCGCCGCGCGCACGCGAGGCGTCCTCCGACGATCCGCGCACGGCGTAGGAGGTTTCGCTCGCGCTCTTCCTGAACCGCTAGCGCAGGTTCGCGCTCGCCGAGTCGCGCGCACACGTCGAGTACCTCGCCCTCCGCGGCGAGATCGCGCGCGACGCGCGCGACGAGGTGACGCGTCACACCACAATTCGACGCGTCACACCACAATTCGCAGAGCGCTCAGCGTGGGACGACCAGCACGTCGATCGGGAAGAACTGCGGTTCCCCGCCCGAAGGCGGTGGGCCGCCCATCACTTCCGCGATCGCCGGGCCGAGCTTCTCCTCCATGAAGCGCTGGAACGCCTCCCGCGACTCCCAGATGTCGTAGACGTAGTAGCCCTGGTCACCCTGGCCCGCGCTGTGGACGATCATCCCTTCGGGCGACTCGTCCTCCCTCATCGGCGCGTGTCCGAACATCTTTTCGGTGACTTGGTCGTAGATCTCCTTCGTGAACTCGGGCGCCGCCGTCAGAATCCCTACCGCCATCTCGCCTCCTCTTGCGTTTCCGTGGACGCGGGATTCTAGGTGAGGACGTGCCCGAGTAACGGCTGAGCCTCGACTTCTGGAAGTTCTGAGCCGGACGGACGATCTCCACCACGCCACAACGCCTGGGCTCCCGCTCGCGGCGCTGCGCGAGAACGGGCGACAATCGTGAGGAGTCTGGTTTACGGAAGGGAGGCGGGATGACGAGTATCCAGCCGGAGCTGTGGGTCGAGACCCCAGGTGAAGCGGTCGCGCTCTACGAAGCCGCATTCGGCGCCAGCGTCCTTCACCGTGTCGGCGAGGGGGACAGCATCGTCGCGCAACTCGGTGTCGGCGAGGCAGCGTTCTGGGTGGCGGCAACGTCCACGGTCATGAAGCGCCTCAGCCCGCGCCCAATCGATGGCGCGACCAGCTGAACGCTGCTCATGGTCGAAGATACCGAGAGCGTCGTCCGGCAGGCGATCGCCGCCGGCGCGAGGGAATCGTCCCCGGCGAGCAACGAGCACGGCTGAACGGCTGGCCGGATCATTGACCCAATCGGCCACGAGTGGAGATCGGAGTGCCTCTTGGAGCCCGGCCCCCGAACTAAAACGGCGCGCAAAGATTGAGGCCGAGCAATGCCTACGCGGCCAAATCCGACAACAGAAGATGGAGCCTTTATGGCGCCCCGTGGTTGCAATCGGTGGCAATCGGTGCAAACCGGCCGGCCGTCGAAACCGCAAAACAAGCGAAACCGTTGCCGCCGGCTGCCACCGGTTGCATGGGGAAGTACATGGTAAGGAGGGGGTCGACGGTTCGAGTCCGTCAGAGGGCTCTGCAAAAGCCCCGCAAGACGGGGCTTTTTCCTTGCGTCCGAACTGCACTTCGTTCAGCGTGCTCGGGTGTGGAAAGCATTATGGAAAGACGGGTTCCAGAGGCCGGCACGAACAGATCGTCGTGGAGCGTGCGGTCGAAGATCGAGCTATGGTCGACGACCATGAGAAATGGGCCAGCGGCGCTGGAACGCCCTGGCCCCGGCACCGGAAAGGAGCTCCGATGCAGGAAAAGCGTATGCGAGCGGAGTCGGCGAAGCAGGTCGCGATCGATGTGCTTCGCGCGGCGCGCAAGGCGCTGCACACGAAGGGCGTGTCGAAGCGCGTCATCGAGTCCGGTCGCTGCTCGGGCCTCAAGGGCAAGACTCCTGAAGCGACGGTCGCGGCGATGCTCGCCGTTGGGTCGAAGCCGGGAGGCCCATTCAAGCGAGTCGGCAAGGGCACGTACGCGCTCGCCGATGACCTCGCGAAGCCGAAGGCTGCCAAGTCGGAGAAGCACGAAGGGAAACCCCGGGCGAAGCGAATGTCGGGGAAAAATCAGCGGTGCTGGAGCTGCAACGCGGCCTGATCGCGCAGCGTTTCGAACGTCGCGACGTTCATCTTCGGCGGTCGCTCATCGTCGTGCGCCTCCGCGAGCTCCTCAAGCGTCGTGATGCCGACGGCAGCGAGCTTGCCGATCGAAGGAGAAGACCATGCCGCCGATCCTCCCAGCTCTCGCCTGACGGAGAGGTGACACCAATATTGGCGCCCTTCACGGCCCGGCTCGGCAACACAGCCGGGCGACTATGCCACGGGTGTGGGCGGGCCCGCCGCCAACAGCAACTTGGATCCGAAAGGCGGGTGGTTACGCGCCGTCAGCCGGTAAATGTGCGATGCTGGCTTAACTTCGGATCCGAAATGTGAAAGGGTGGGCGCATGAACCGCTTGTTCTCGAAGCTCCGGCAGGTCGACAGGACGGAACGCGCGAACGGAAACGGTGTCAGCCACGTGCGCGTGGTGGGGCCGGGCAGGCGCGGCGCGTCGCGCTCCCGCTACGTCGTCACGGCCGCGGAGTCGGCTCCATGCACGTGCCCCGATTTCTGCGAGCGCGACCACGACAACGAGTGACCTCGCCGTGACCGCCGCCGCCGGAGCGGAGCTCGCGGGCGCCGCCGCGCCGCGCGCCGACGAGGTGCTGACGCCGGAGGCGGTCGCCTTCGTGGTCGAGCTCGAGCGGCGCTTCGGCCCGCGCCGGCTCGAGCTGCTCGCCGCGCGCGCGGAGCGGCAGGAGCGCCTCGACGCGGGCGAGCTCCCGGACTTCCTGCCCGAGACGCGCGAGATCCGCGAGGGCGACTGGACGATCGAGCCGGCGCCCGAGCCACTCCGAGACCGCCGGGTCGAGATCACCGGCCCTACCGACCGGAAGATGGTGATCAACGCGCTCAACTCCGGCGCGCGCATGTTCATGGCGGACTTCGAGGACGCCAACTCGCCGACCTGGGCCAACATGGTCGAGGGGCAGGCGAACCTGACCGACGCGATCGAGCGGACGATCGAGCTCGAGACGCCGGAGAAGATCTACCGGCTGAACGACGAGGTGGCGACGCTGCTCGTCCGGCCGCGGGGCTGGCACCTCCCCGAGCGCCACCTCCGGCGCGAGGGCGCGCCCGTCTCGGCGAGCCTGTTCGACTTCGGCCTCTACCTCTTCCACAACGGCCGCCGGCTGCTCGAGCGGGGCAGCGGCCCCTACCTCTACCTGCCGAAGCTCGAGAGCCACCTGGAGGCACGGCTCTGGAACGACGTCTTCACGCACACGGAGGAGGCGCTCGGCCTGCCACCCGAGTCGATCCGGGCGACGGTGCTGATCGAGAACGTGCTCGCCGCCTTCGAGATGGACGAGATCCTCTGGGAGCTGCGCGAGCACGCGGCCGGGCTCAATGCGGGCCGCTGGGACTACATGTTCAGCGTGATCAAGAAGTTCCGCGAGCGGCCCGAGTTCGTCCTCCCCGACCGCAACAGCGTGACGATGACCGCGCCGTTCATGCGCGCCTACACGCAGCTCCTCGTGAGGACGTGCCACTGGCGTGGCGCGCACGCGATGGGCGGGATGGCCGCCTTCATCCCGAGCCGCAAGGACGCGGAGCTGAACGAGCGCGCGCTCGCGAAGGTGCGGGAGGACAAGCAGCGTGAGGCCGGCGACGGCTTCGACGGCACCTGGGTCGCGCACCCCGACCTCGTGCCGGTCGCCACGGAGGAGCTCGATCGCGTCCTCGGCGAGCGGCCGAACCAGCTCGAGCGGCGGCGCGACGACGTCTCCGTCTCGGCCCGCGAGCTCCTCGACGTCGCCTCGACTCCCGGCGAGGTCACGGAGGACGGGCTGCGCAACGACGTCAGCGTCGGCATCCAGTACCTCTCGGCGTGGCTGCGCGGCAGCGGCGCGGTCGGGATCTACAACCTGATGGAGGACGCGGCGACGGCCGAGATCGCGCGCTCCCAGGTCTGGCAGTGGCTGCGCCACGGTCGGTTCGACCGCGACCGGGTGCGCGCCGTGATCGACGAAGAGCTGGAGCGCCTTCGCGCCGAGTTCGGCGACGAGGTCTACGGCAAGAGCCGCGCGGAGGAGGCGCGGGAGATCTTCGAGCAGGTCGCGCTCGGCGAGCGGTTCGTCGAGTTCCTGACCCTGCCGGCCTACGAGTACCTAGACGACGAGGGGAGCGGCGATGCACGCTGACGGCAACGGCAAGGCGGACGGGCGCTGGGAGGGGATCGAGCGCCCGTACAGCGGCGAGGAGGTCGAGCGGCTGCGCGGGACGGTGCGGGTCGAGCACACCCTCGCGCGGCTCGGCGCTGAGCGGCTCTGGGAGCTGCTCCAGACCGAGGACTACGTGCCGACGCTCGGCGCCCTGACCGGCGGCCAGGCCGTCCAGATGGTGAAGGCCGGCCTGAAGGCGATCTACCTGAGCGGCTGGCAGGTTGCGGCCGACGCGAACCTCGCCGGGCATACGTACCCCGACCAGAGCCTCTACCCGTCCAACAGCGGCCCCGCGCTCGCGCGGCGGCTGAACAACGCGCTCCTGCGCGCTGACCAGATCCACGCGGCCGAGGGCGACACGAGCACGTACTGGCTCGCGCCGATCGTCGCCGACGCCGAAGCGGGCTTCGGCGGGCCGCTCAACGCCTTCGAGCTGATGAAGGCGATGATCGAGGCCGGGGCCGCGGGCGTGCACTTCGAGGACCAGCTCTCGTCGGAGAAGAAGTGCGGCCACCTCGGCGGGAAGGTGCTCGTGCCGACGAGCCAGTTCCTGCGCACGCTCGCCGCGGCGCGGCTCGCGGCCGACGTCTGCGGCGTGCCGACGGTCCTCGTCGCCCGCACCGACGCGCTCAGCGCGACCCTGCTGACGAGCGACGCCGACCCCGCCGACGAGCCGTTCCTGACCGGCGAGCGGACGCCGGAGGGCTTCTTCCACGTTCGCGACGGGCTGGAGCCGGCGATCGCCCGCGGCCGCGCGGTGGCGCCGTTCGCCGACCTGGTCTGGTTCGAGACCTCGACGCCGGATCTGGACGAGGCTCGTGACTTCGCGGACGCAATCCACGAGGAGTTCCCCGGGAAGCTGCTCGCCTACAACTGCTCGCCCTCGTTCAACTGGCGTTCGCACCTCGACGACGACCGGATCGCCGGCTTCCAGCGCGAGCTGGCGGCGATGGGCTACCGCTTCCAGTTCGTCACGCTGGCCGGGTTCCACTCGCTGAACGAGGCCATGTTCGAGTTGGCGCGCGGCTACGCGCGGGAAGGGATGAGCGCGTACGTCCGGCTCCAGGAGCGGGAGTTCGAGCTCGAGCAGGACGGCTACACAGCGACCCGGCACCAGCGCGAGGCGGGCGCCGGCTACTTCGACGCCGTTGCGCAGGCGGTGAGCGGCGGCCGCAGCTCGACGCTCGCGCTCGACGGCTCGACGGAGGCGGCGCAGTTCCGGAGCTGACGCCTCGCCAGGACTCGTCCGGCGGCACCAAGGCGGACGAGATCGCCCTCGCGCTCGAGGACGCGATCATCTCGGGCGAGCTGGCGCCGGGGACCGTCCTCCGGCAGGAGCAGCTCTCGGCCCGCTACGACGTCAGCCGCACGCCCGTGCGCGAGGCGCTGCGCCGCCTGGCCGCGACCGGGCTCGTCTCGTTCGTGCCGAACCGGGGCGTGCGGGTGCGGACGATCTCGCGCCAGGAGCTGCGCGAGGCCTTCCTCGTGCGCGCCGAGCTGGAGGCGCTCGTCACCGAGCTCGCGACCCAGCGCATGACCCCGACGGAGATCGCCCGGCTCGCCCGCGCCGAGACCCGGTTCGCCGAGCTGACGGTCGAGCTGCTCGACCGCGGCCGCGACGAGGTCGAGCGCACGCGGCTGACCGGCGAGTGGGTGCACGCGAACTACCGCTTCCACGACGTCATCTACGACGCCGCCGCGGTCCCGTTCGTCGAGCGAGTGGCGAAGGGCGCGCGGCGCACGTTCCTCAGCCGTTGGCGGCCTGGCGGGCCCGAGATCGACGACCTCTACGAGCAGAACGCGCGCCAGCACCGCGCGATCCTGGACGCGATCGCCGCCGGCAGCTCGACCGGCGCACGGGCGCTGGCGCACGAGCACGTGCTCCACTCGTGCCGGCTGCTCGAGGTGATCCTCGACCACGTCGTCACGCAGGTCGCCTAGGCGACGACCGCCTCGAACCGGCTCGCTCGACCTTGACGGCGGCAGGATGATCGAGGCGCCCGCCGGCACCGGCCGACTCGCACGCGTACGCCCCGACTACGCGAGTACGCGCCGCTCCTGGTAGTCGAAACGGCTTGCGGCTTTTCCGCACCTCGGTGCCGGAGCTAGGCGCTGCTTGGGCGCTGCAAGGGTGCGGCTTTCGCGGTGGGATGATTACGGCCTGACCACCCTGGCCCACGTAACGATTGCCGCCTCAAGCAGAGAACGGCGCCGAAGCGGTCGCAACCGCGGAGCGGACCCAGCCCGACATCAATCACCCTTATGGACATCCGCATGCCCGAGCTGGACGGAATCGCCGCGACCCGACAGCTGGCCGAACGCGGGACGGCGAAGACGCGCGTCCTGATGCTGACAACCTTCGACGAAGCCCAACTCGTCTACGAAGCGATGCGCGCCGGCTCGTCGAGGACTTCGTCCGCCGACCCCCACCAGGCGAGGCGACCCCAACTGAGCTCACCGAGCTGACCGACCGCGAGCGCGAAGTCCCGGGGCTCGTCGCCCGCGGCCTCTCCAACGCCGAAATCGCCGCCGAACTGGTCGTCAGCCAAGCGACCGTCAAGAGCACGTCAACCGGCTGCAGGCAAGCTCAACCTTCGCGACCGCGTGCAAGCAGTCGTCCTCGCCTACGAGACCGGCTTCGTCCAGCCGCGTCCCTAGCGACCCCACCCCACCCTGCTGCGAAAACCTCTCGCCCTCTCCGACGGCCTAACCGGCACTTCGCGTTCATCCGCTACCACGCCGACGCGGTCGTCCCCGGGAGTGGCTCCGGGATCTTCCTCCACGCGAGCACCGGCGTGGCTCTTGACGTCGAGGTCAGGCCGTGGGCGAGTGCAGTTCTACGCGCTTCCTTGCCCTGAGTGGGTGGCTCGGTAGAGCCGCCAGCGGTCGGTGATGCCTTTCAGCTCGTACTCTCCAGCGTCTTCGAAGACGAGGCCTGATCCTGCCGTGAGCTCTTTCACCCTGTGTCACGAGAAGGAGTAGCGGCTCGCGACGAAGCGCCGCAAGGATCGTGCACCCTACGAGGAACCGCTGAATCTCGCTCAGCGAGGCTGCCAGCGCGGCGAGACCGCGGCACAGGCCTCTCCGAGGCAGCTTGGCGGTCGACCCGTGATCCACCTGCCGGTGCCGTCGCCACCGGACGATGCGATGACCATGAACCCGGAAATCTGATGCTCGATGTTGAGCAGGATCTTGTCGCCGCCGGGCGACCAGCTCGGACCGCGAATGACTCCGGCGGCGTACTTCAGCCAGGGCTTCCCCGGGATTTTCGACAGCGCGCCCGTGCGCGTGTCGACCGAATAGAGATCCGCTATCGCGCTGTCGTCCACGAACTGGTTGGTGGCGAAGAGAATCCGGCGACCGTTGGGCGACCAGTCGATGCGGCCTCCGCCCTCCATGTCGAAGGTGAAGTGGTGCCATTCGCCGCGGAGCCGGGAGTGAGTAGACGGCGGCGCCCGGTGACCGGCCCGACGAAGAGCCCTTGTGGGTAGGTGACGTACGCAATCCGCCGGCCGTGGATCGACCAGCCGGTCGTGTTTTGGGGAAGCCGCGTGAGGCGTCTGACCCGCCCGCCGCTCGCGCTCACGACTTCGAGCTCGAGATATCGCCCGCACCCGCAGCTTCCGTTGGCGTTCTCGAACACGATCTTCTTGTTGTCTAGCCAATCAAGGCGCGGGAAGCCCTCATAACCGCCGCGCAGGTACCTAGAGCGCCGGACAAGCAGCTTGCGGCTTCCTCCAACCGCGTTCATGACCTCGATCTGAGGCGCCGGCGAAATCGGAAAGCCGTGGACGAACGCGATGCGCGTGCCATCGGGCGACCACGCAGGATTTCGATCGAGGATCCCCTTCGTCAGATGCCGCTCGCCGCTCCCGTCAGGATGGAGGGTCGCGATCACGGTCTTGCAATGACCACTCGGGCAGGGAGGGATCGCCCTTACGAAGGCAATCAAAGGCCCGTCCCGACCGGGGTAAGTCGCGCGTGCGAGCCCTGCGCAGGCTGCGGTGAGCACTACGCCAAGCGCAAGGGTCAGCCGCAGGGAAGGCACTGCCGTCGCACAGATCCTAGCCGGACGAGGACGACCTTTAAAGCCAGCGTCTGTTGGTCTCCGCACCGGCAGTTTGTCGCAGCTAGCTACATCAATGAATCTTTGTTCTGGCAGCGCTTCTCCGTTCGAGCGGCGAGTTGCAATCGTTGCGGCCGGACTTTTAATCCCAAGGTCGTAGGTTCGAGCCCTACCCGGCCCATTAGAAAAAGAAGCTGCACAGAAGCCGGTTTTTGCGTTCTTCGATCGCCCCGAGCGCTGCGGCCGGAGTCCCCGAGGGTCAAGGTCAGGACGACGGCAGCAGCGACGTCGGGATCTCCTGCCCGACGTCGGAGAAGAAGCTCGCGAGGCCGATCCCCGCGACGCTGCGGTTCAGCCAGCGAGGATGCACGCGGCTCTCTGCCCGGCACCCGAGCCGGCCGGCTCGAGGGCGGGATCGATCTCACGGCAATCGGCGATCGCGGCCGGACAACGCGGATGGAAGCGGCAGCCCGAAGGGATGCGCACCGCGTCGGGAGCCTCGCCGCGCAGGATCTGCGGCCGCGAGCGCTCGCGCGGGTCGCGCCGGGGCACCACCGACAGGAGCGCCTTCGTGTACGGGTGCTGCGGGTCGCCGACGACGGCCGCAGCCGGTCCTTCCTCGACGATCCGGCCGAGGTACATGACCGCGATCCGGTCGGCGAAGCGGGCGGCGGTCGAGAGGTCGTGCGTGATCATCAGGACGCCGAGGCCACCCTCGCGCAGCCGGTCGAGCAGGCCGAGCACGCCCGCCCGCACCGAGACGTCCAGCATCGAGACGGGCTCGTCGGCGACGAGCAGGTCGGGGCCGAGCACGATGCTCGCCGCGATCGCGATGCGCTGGCGCTGGCCGCCCGAGAGCTCGTGCGGGTAGCGGTGGAGAAAGAGCTCGGGCGGCGTCAACTCGACCCGCTCGAGCGCGTCGCGCACGAGCTCGGCGCGCTCGGCCTTGGAGCCGCCGGCCCGGTGGATCAGCAGCGGCTCCTCGACGGTCGCGCGAACGGTCAGCCGGGGATCGAGCGACTCGTACGGATCCTGGTAGACGATCTGCATCCGCCGCCTCAGCGGCCGCAGCTGGCGGTGGCTGAGCGTGGTGATCTCCTGTCCCTGGAACGCGATCCGGCCGCCGACCGGCTCGAGCAGCCGCAGCACCGTCTGGGCGGTGGTCGTCTTCCCGCAGCCCGACTCGCCGACGAGCGCGAGTAGCTCCCCGCGCTCGACGGCGAATGAAACGCCGTCGACCGCCCGCACCACCTGCTGCGGCCGGCGGGCCATGGCGCCGAGGAGGCCCCGGACGACCGGGTAGTGGACGACGAGGTCGTCGACCTCGAGCAGCCGTCCGTTCGCGCTCACCGCGTTACTCCCGCCGGCACGTCGTTCAGGTGGCAGGCTGCCTCGCGCTCGCCGTCGAGCCTGCGCAGCGGCGGATGCTTGGTCGGGCAGGGCGAGAAGACGCGGTCGCAGCGCGGATGGAACGGGCAGCCCTGTGGCGGCCGATCGAGCCGCGGCGGCGCGCCGGGAATCGAGATCGGCACGCCGTTCCCTTGCAGGTCGGGTGTGGCCGCGAAGAGCAGGCGTGTGTACGGGTGGCGCGGGTCGTGATAGAGCGCGTCCACCGGGCCCTGCTCGACGATCTCGCCCGCGTACATCACCGCCGCGCGGTCACACAGCTGCGCCACGACCGGCAGGTCGTGCGTGACAAGCAGCAGAGCCAGACCGAAGTCACGGCAGAGCGCGTCGAGCAGCTCGAGGATCTGGGCCTGCACCATCACGTCGAGCGCGGTTGTCGGCTCGTCCGCGACCAGCACGCTCGGGTTGCAGGCGAGCGCCATCGCGATCGCCGCGCGCTGCCGCATCCCGCCCGAGAACTCGTGCGGGAAGCTGTCACCGCGGTCGCGCGGGATGCCGACGGCCTCGAGCAGCTCCGCCACACGTGCGCGGGCAGCGCGGCCCGACGAGCTGTGGTGTAGCTCCAGCGCCTCGACGATCTGCGCCGAAACGGTCTGCACCGGGTTGAGCGCGTTCATCGCGCCCTGGAAGACGATCGCGAGATCGTTCCAGCGGTGCGGCCGAATCGTCTCCTCGCCGCCCGCCAGGATGTTCTCGCCGTTCAGGAGCACCCGGCCGGAGACCGAGGCGCTCGGCGGCAGCAGCCCGAGCAGCCCGAGGACAGTCGTCGTCTTGCCGCACCCTGACTCGCCGACGAGCCCGAGCCGCTGTCCCGCGTCGAGCGCGAGGCTCACGCCCTGAACCGCGTGCAGCTCCCCGCCGTCACCGAGGTCGAACCAGACGTGCAGGTCGTCGAGCTCGAGGAGGGCGCTCATACAGACTCCGGGCTTCGCCCGACGAGCGGGCGCAGCCGGAACGACCGCGCGGAGAGGTGCGCCACGCGCAGGCGCGGGTTGAGCGCGTCCTCGATCGCGCCGCCGATCAGGCTGCAGCTGAGGATGATCACCGCCACGAGCGCGCCCGGCGGCACGATCGCCCACCAGGCGCCGGTCGAGATCGCCGCGCGCTCGAAGGCGTTCTCGATCACCTTCCCGAGCGAGATCCGACTGGGGTCGCCGAGGCCGAGGAACGACAGGGCCGTCTCGTCGAAGATCGCGACCGCGATCGTCAGCACCGTGTTCGCGATCAGCAGCGGCGCGACCTGCGGCAGCACGTGCCGGAAAACGATCCGCATATGCCCCGCCCCGAGCGCGCGCGCCCGCTTCACGTAGACGCGCTCGCGCACGCTCTTCACCTGCGCCCGGATCACCCGCGCCGTGCTCGTCCAGAGCAGGATCCCGATCACGATCACGATGTGGAAGAGGCTCGGGCCCCAGATCGCGGCGACGACGATCATCAGCGGCACGTCGGGGATGACGAGGAAGTAGTCGGTGATCCGCATCAGGATCGTGTCGACCTTGCCGCCGAAGTAGCCGGCCGCGACGCCGACGAAGCCGCCGATCACCATCGAGACGAGCGTCGCCGCGAAGCCGACGATGAGCGAGATGCGCGCGCCCCACATCAGCAGCGTGACCATGTCGATGCCGCCGTCGTCGAGCCCCAGCGGGTGCTGCCACGACGGAGGCCCGAAGACCGGACCGACCTGCTCGTGCAGGCCGTACGGCGCGAGCACGGGCGCGAACACCGCCGCGAGCACGATCACCAGCAGCACGAGCGCGCCGACGGTCGCCGAGGGCCGCCGCCGGATCGCCTGCCAGACGATGCCGCGCCGCGAGCGGATCGGCTCCTGCTCGATCACGGCGCCCGGCTCGCGCAGGGCGACGCTCATTCGGTGATCCTCGGGTCGAGCTTGAAGTAGAGGAGGTCGGCGACGAGGTTGAAGAAGACGACCGAGATCGTCAGCAGCAGGAACGCGCCCTGCAGCATCGGGTAGTCGCGCTGCAGGACCGCGTCGTAGACCGCACGGCCGATCCCGGGCCACGAGAACACCGTCTCGATCAGAATCGCGCCGGCGACGATGTAGCCGAGCGAGAGTGCGACGAGGGTCGCGATCGGCAGCATCGCGTTCCGCAGCGCGTGGCGGCGCAGGATCGCCCACGGCTTGAGGCCTTTCGCGCGCGCGGTAAGGACGTAGTCCTCGCCAAGCGTCTCGAGCATCGCCGAGCGGACGATCAGTGTGTACTCGCCGTAGAGCACGAGCCCAAGCGTCAGGGAGGGCAGCGCGATGTGCTCGGCGAGGTCCTTCACGTGCGCCCAGAACGGCGGGTTGATCAGGAACTCGTTCGACATCCCGCCCGTCGGCAGCACCCCCGCGAACAGGATCACGAGCATCAGCCCGAGCCAGTGCGTCGGCATCGAGTAGAAGCCGAGCGCGGTCGTGACGGTGGCGCTTTCGGCGGCGGTGCCGCGGCGCCAGGCGGCGAGCACCCCCGTCAGCGTCCCGAGCACGATCGCGAAGATCGTCCCGAGCAGGACCATCGGGAGCGTGTTGATCAGCGCGGTGCGCAGGTTCGAAGAGACCGGCTGGCTGTTAGCGAACGAGATCCCGAGGTTCCCGCGCGGCAGCTGCTGCAGGTAGATCACGTACTGCTGCCACTTCGACTTGTCGAGCCCGAACTGGCGCTTCAGGGCCAGTCGGATCTCGGGCGTGGCGTGCGGCACGCGCGCGAGGTTCGTGACCGCGCTCCCGGGCGCGAGCCGGAAGAGCGCGAAGTTGATCGTGACGGCGATGAAGACCGTCAGGACGGCGAAGACCAGCCGCTTGATGACGTAGTTCGCGCCCCTCACGTCACCCGACCCCGCCTTCGCCCGCGCCGGCTAGAGTTGGTGCACCCTCGCCATGCTCAGCTTGTTGATCGAGTTGAACGGGCCTTGCGGCGAGGCGACGAGGCCACCCCAGCTCTTGCTCACGGCCCAGACGTGGTCCTGCGCGGCGAGCCAGAGATACGGCCGCTTCGCGGCGAGGTACCTCTGCATCTTCCACACGACCGCCTTCCGCTTCGTCTGGTTCGGCGTCAGCTGTTGCAGCGAGTACATCGCGTCGTAGCGCTTGTCGCAGAAGCCGCTGTCGCTCCAGCCGCCGAACTGCGCGCAGGTGACAACCGAGAGCATGAAGTCCGGGTCGATCAGCGCGACCCAGTCCCACATCGCGAGGTCGAAGTTGAGGTACTTGTTGTTGGGCGCGATGATCGCGTCGAACGCTGCCGTCGAGTCGAGCGCTCGCTGGCTCAGCTGGATGCCGATCTTCTTGAAGTCCGGCTGGAGGATCTGGAACGAGCGGCCCGTGCTCGACACGTCGGTCGGCGTGATCACCTGGTACGACATCTTGTGGCCGCCCGCGACCCGGATCCCGCCGGGGCCTCGCTTGAAGCCGGCCTGGTCGAGAATCTTGTTGGCCAGCGCGATGTTGAAGCTCGGCGCCTTCACTGCCGGGTTGTGCCAGGGCCCCGTCGCCGGCGGGATGATCGAGCTCCCCGGCTTCGCATAGCCGAGGAAGACGACCCGGACGATCCGCTGCCGGTCGATCGCGTGATCCATCGCGGCCTTGACCTTCGGGTTCAGCAGCTCGCGGTGCTTCGTCTTCTTCGGGTTCGAGTTGACGATGAAGTCGGTCTGGTCGACCCCAGGCACGGAGCGAACGTTGAACGAGCTCTTCAGCGTCTTGATCGCGGTGCCGGGAACGTCCTCGATCGCGTCGATCTCGTGGGCCTTCAGCGCCGAGACGAGCGCGTCCTCGTTCGAGAACATCCGCAGGCCGAAGCCGTCGACGAGCGCCTTCTCGCCGTAGAAGGAGCCGTTGCGCTGGAAGAGGGCGATGTTGTCCTTCTTGAACTTGACGAGCTTGAAGGGGCCGGCGCCGACGAGCGGGTTGTTCGAGAAGGTCTTGAGGTCGGTGCCCTTGTGGCCGGTGTGCTTGCTCCAGACGTGCTGCGGGAGGATGGCGAGCTGCTGGAACTGGCCGAGCACGTTGCCGGGCGCCTTCACGTAGTTGACGACCAGCGTGGTCGCGTTCGGGGCCTTCGCGTTCTTGATGTGCGCCACGAGCCCGGCCGCATTTGCGGCACCGCCGGCCGCGTACTTGAGATCGGTGTTGATCGTCCAGGCCGCGTCCTTGGCCGTCAGCGGTTTCCCGTCGTCCCACTTCGCGCCCTTGCGCGTCGTGAACGTCCAGGTCTTGCCGCCGTTCGAAGCGTGCCAGGAGGTGGCGAAGTCGGCCACGAACTTTTTGTTCGCCTTGTCGTACTGGATCAGCTCCGGGTAGACGTACTCGAAGGTCGAGTACGCGTCCTGATTGAAGGCGACGTACGGGTTCAGCGAGTCGATGCGCGAGCTCGTGCCGACTCGAAACGTGCCGCCGGTCTTCGCCGCGCTCGAGCCGTTGGCCGTGGCCGCATAGGCGGCGAGCCCGGCCGCAAGACATCCCGTAGCAAGCGCAGCCAGCCACCGCTTCTTCATCTCACCCTCCTCCTTTCACGCCCAGGGAGATTCCTCAAGCGTGAGCGTACGCCGGTCGGCGTCGAGCGTATACCGAACGCCGAGCGGCAGAGCAGCCAGGTGCTTGCCGTGCCCGAGCGGCAGGCGGTAGAGCACCGGCACGCCCAGCGGCTCGAGATGCTCCTCCAGCACGTCCTCGAGCGAGCGCGACCGCGCCCAGTCGGAGGCGGGCCGGAGATCGCCCCAGTCGCAACCCTCCATCTCGCCGACGACGACGCCCGCCACCCTGTCGAGCTTCCCCGCGTGCTTCAACTGCGTGAGCATCCCGTCCACGTAGTACGGCGGCGCCTTGTAGTCCTCGAAGAAGAAGATCGTGCCGTCGAGGTCGAGCTCCCACGGCGTGGCGAGCGTCTGCGCCAGCAGCCAAAGGCAGCCGCCGACGAGCGGAGCGGTGACTGAGCCGCCGCGGATCGCGCGCGTGTAGGGATCGTCGGGATTGGGCGGAACCGGGCCGGCCGGGTCTCCCGTCAGCACGTGGAGCATCCGCGTGCGCGTGAACTCCGTCACCTCGGGCGAGCCGAGGCCAACGAGGCCGCTGCCGTAGATCGTCGGCAGCCCGGTGCGACCGCCGATCGCGACGTGCAGCGCCGTGATGTCGGAGAAGCCGACGAGCGGCTTCGGGTTGGCCGCGATCAGGTCGAAATCGAGGTACGGGATCGCCTGCGCCGAGCCGTAGCCGCCCTGCAACGCCTGCACCACGTGCACCTCGGGGTCGGTGAAGAGGGCGTTGAGGTCGGCGGCGCGATCCTCGGCCCGGCCGGCGACGTAGTCGTCGCGGTCGTAGACATGGTCGGCGAGCTTGACCCGGTAGCCCTGCTCCTCCCACCACTCAACGCCGCGCTCGACCTCGGAGCGGGAGTCGTACGGGCTCGCCGGCGCCGCGACGCCGATCGTGCCTCCGGGGGGCAACGGCTTCATCGGCGCGATTCTCCCGGAAGATCCGCCGCGCGCGGGCGAGCGAGCGCGAAGACGCGGCCCGCCGCGGCCTCGGCCATGCGGTCTCGGCGGCGGCCGAGCTCCCGGCGGGAGCGGTCGAGGTGGCGGCGCAGGCTCTGCTCGAGCCAGGGTCCCGGCTTCCGCGCGCCCGGCTCGCCGCGCAGGGACGCGAGCTCCCGCCACAGGTCAGGGCCGGGGTCGGCGTCGCCCTGGATCCCCCAGCACGCGCGGCGCGCGCGGCGGCCGCGGCGGGCGCGCTCGATCCTGAATGCTTGGTGCGAGAGGTCGGCGCAGAGCCAGTTGATGCCGACGCGCGAGAGCGGGCTCGCAGCGTGGTCGAGGTCGGCCAGCGCCTGCTCGAGGTGCTCGACGTCGGCAGCGGTCTGCTCGTGCGGGTAGCGCGGGCCGTCGATCGCGTCTAGGCCGTGCAGCCCCCGCGCCAGAGCGGTGAACCGCCGGCGCGCGTCCTGCGGTTCGACGTCCGCGAGCTCGTGCCCGTGCTTGCGCAGCTCGCGGGCGCGGGGGGCGAAGTCGAGCGCGGGCTCGTCGAGCAAGAGTCGCGCGGAGAGCTCGGTCAGCTTCGCCAGGTAGCCAAAGTCGACCTTGTCGGCCGTGTCGTACTGCGTGTGGTACTCGGTGCGGTCGAACTCGGAGGTGAAGGTCGAGACGTTGATCCCGGGGATCCCGGCCGCGAGGAACGGCCACACCTCCGTCCACGTGTTCGGCCGGTGGAGCCGGTAGCCGTGCGGCAGCAGGCCATCCCGGGCGGCGACGCGGCAGTGGCGGCGCACCCAGGCCGTCAGCTCGGGCGGCACGTCGAGCGTGAAGGCGTCCGGGCGGCCGGAGCCCTCGACGTTGAGGTAGAAGGGCGAGCCGGTCGCCCACTCGCGGTGCTCTGCCACCACCTGGTACCAGGCGCCGTAGCACCAGTCGTACGCGGACTCGGCGATCCCGTACTCCTCGGCGGTGTGCGAGACGAACGCGATCGTGCGGCGCGGCCGGATCCCGTCCTCCACGAAGGCGCGCGCGAGCTCCAGCGTCACGGCGACTCCGGTCGCGTCGTCGAAGGCGGCTTGGAACCAGCCGTCGTGGTGGCCGGCCACGATCGCCGGCGCGCCGTTCTGCCGGCCCGGCAGCTCGCCGACGACGTTCACGCCCTCGGCCGGAGCCATCGGCGCTCGCAGTACGACCCGCACCCGGCCGTGGAGCTTCGGCGCGTCCTCCCTGCGGATCGTCACGCACGGCGGCCCCTCCGCGTGCCAGATCCCGTCGAAGGTGCCGAGCGCGTCCGGCGCCTGGTAGTACGGCCCGCCTTCCGGGGTGTAGAGCACCATCGCCGCCGCGCCGCGCAGGCCGAGCTCGAGGCCGACGTGATACGGCCAGAGGCGCGCGACCTGCCACTCGACGAGCACGACCTTGCCGGCGACGTCGAGCCGGTCGAGCTGTTTGCGCCCGCCCCGACCGACCGCCACGAGCTCGCCCACGACGCCTTTCGCACCGGTCTCGGGCACGCCGCCGAACGACACGCCCTCGACCCGGGTGCCGTCGCCGAGCTCGACGTAGGCCTCCTCGAGCCGCCAGCCGTCGACCGGTACCGGCTCCTCGGTCACATTCTTGAGTTCCAGCGAGCGCATCTCGGCCACGATGAAGTCGACCGCCTCGCGCTCCTCGGGCGTACCCGCGACCCGGAAGCCGTGTGGGTGCGAGCCGATCGCTGCCAGCCGCTCGACCACGTGCTGCAGGTACTTCGGCGAGAACCTCACGGCCGCCCCTCCTCCAGCCCGAGCAGCGCCTCGCGCACGAGCGCGCCGAGGGTGCCGAGGTTGTAGCCGCCCTCCTGGACGACGACGGTCGGGACGCCCAGCCCACCGAGCAGCCGCCCCGCCTCGCGGAGCCCGGTCGCGCTCACCTCGAGTGGGCTCTCGGGATCGCTTGCCACAGCGTCGACACCGAGCGCGACCACGAGCCCTGCGCAGCCACTCGCCCACGTCACGAGCTCCTCGACCGCCGCCAGCCAGAGCTCGTCGCCGCTGCCGGGCGCGAGCGGCAGGTTGCGGTTCGCGCCGTCGCTCTCGTCGGCGAAGCCGAGGAAGTGCGGGAACCAGCCGGCGCCGGGGTCGACGTGCACCGAGCCGGTGCGCACGTCGTTGCGACCGCGGAAGATCTCCTGCGTGCCGTTGCCGTGGTGCGCGTCGATGTCGAGCACGGCCACGGGCCCGTCGAGCCGCCTGCGCAGAGCCGCCGCGCCGATGGCCGCGTTGTTCAGGTAGCACGACCCACCGAAGGCCGAGCGCGTGACGTGGTGCCCGGGCGGGCGCGTGCAGGCGTAGGCGAACGGCTCGCCGCCGGCGACGAGGTCGACCGCCGTCAGGGCCGCGTCGGCCGCGGCGCGCGCCGCCTCCCAGGTGCCGGGCCCGACGAGCGTCATCGTGTCGTACGCGAACCAGCCCGGCTTCGCCCAGACCGCGGTCGGCACGCGCCGCGCTCCGAGCTCGCGGTGCGCGAATACGTACGGGACGACCTGCTCATGCGGCAGGTCGGCTCCCTGCCATTCCTCCCACGCCGAGGCGAGGTACGCGAGCAGCGCGCCGTGGTGGACGTCGAGCAGAGCCTCGTCCGGGTGCGGCTCGGCTTCGACGAAACGAGCGTCCAGCGCGTCGAGGATCGCCCGCATGCGAGCCGGCGTCTCGGCGGCCTGAGTGCTCACACCGACCCAGATCTCGGCGAGCGGCTCGTGGAGCAAACAGCGATCGCTCCGGACGACCGGCATGGAAAGCTCCACGCGGCGACTCTACAGTCCTTCCGTGAGCGGAAACCCTCCCGACCCAGGCGCCCGCGTCCGCGCGAGCTCGGCATCGTGATCGGCGAGCTCGAGCCCGGCCCGAGCGACTCGATCGCCGATGTCGAGGGCGTACGCGTCGGCCACGTCACCGTCTGGCGCGACGAGCCCGATCCGCCCGAGGGGCGCGGGATCGCGCGCACGGGCGTGACCGCGATCGTGCCTCCGTCGCTGCCGCTCGCGGCCTTGGCAGGAGCGCGTTTGTAGCCGCGACCGACGTTCCGCCGAGCGCGACGAACAGCGCGAGCAGAGCGACGTGGTGACGCCGAAAGTACCTTGCGATTGGCTCGAGCATTTCGTCTCACCATCCGCGCGGGGAAAAATTAGGATGGCAGGTTCAGCGCTGCCGTTCAAGAGCGCAGCGATCGTCGAAGCGGGAAACATCCGGTCGTGACCTCGCAGGTTCCTTCGGCATCGGTTCCAACAGGCGCTGGCGCCGCGAGCGCGATGGGCAGCCTCAGCCTTTTGATGCGCTCCGTCGTATCAAGGCCCGGTTCAGCCGCCGGGCCTTCCTTGTCGGACGCACTGCCGCCGCGGTTGATAAGCGCGCGAACTTCGCGGTGCCGGAACCGAACCGAGCCGGATCCGCACTTGTGGAAGCTCGCCAGCACGAACGAGGCGCCTGACCGTCGGCACGGAAACACCGAGCGCTGTCGCAACCTGCCGAATCCCGATGAGCCGCTCCATGGGCTCGTCTTCTAGGTACGTTGGGTCGAAGTGAGTAGGCATGACGCCATCTCACCACTGGTGACAGCGGATCACCCATTGAGCAACGGCACAGCGACGCGCGCAGGCGCTCGGACAGCTCGCCGCAGGCCATACGCGAGACCCAGAATGGCGAGGCCGAGGAGGGCGAAGGTGAAAACCTGCGTCCACCCGTACTCCCCGTCAGCCGTCCCGCTGGGCCAGGCGATCGACGAACTCTTCTGGTGGATCAACCCCCAGCCGTGGTCGTGCAGAAAGTCCCACTCAAGCGCGGTTAGCAGGGTCACGACGACTGCGAAGACGAGTGCCATCACCATGGCGAATGTCCCCAGTCGCTTCGTCGTCATCTCGCTCGCCCGGCTCCTACCACGGCGGGCAATCATGGCACGAGCGACGATCACGCCGTCGCGGAGGTCGCTCTCGTCAAGCTGCAACACGCCCCGCGGTGAAGTCCGATGAGTGATGCCCGAGCAGCCGCCGGGCGTCGTCGGCGGATTGGTCGGCGTTGTGGAGTTCTTTGACCTGCGCCGGACCCTACGTCCGAGATAGTGGGTTGTCGCCTGAGCCAGTGTTCGGGTGTTTCCCGACAACTGGGTCGGTTCGTCACGTGGCACGGCTCGACGCGCGGGTCTGTCGCCCGCGGCTAAGCAGTGACAAGATCAGATCGTGTCCGAGCGCATGGCACCGACCGAGCACGTCGACGTCGTCGTCGTTGGGGCACGCGTTGCGGGCGCGACAGTGGCCGCGCTGCTGGGCGATGCGG
>JBBRYF010000024.1:0-19532 GCA_038237925.1 Gaiellales bacterium
GTGACACGCTCATCGAGATTCGGCTCGGAAGTCTGGATGAGGCGCCCTTCGAACTGAAGCCGGAAGCCGAGGTCTGGGTAAAGCGGCGCGAGAGCTGGCTCCTGCCGGTCGAGGGGGCAGCGCAGCACGACGAAAATCGTCACTAGCGCACCAATGACTTCTGGGTGGCAGTGGCGTCTGAAGCTCTAGCGACCCCCAGACGACCCCGAGCCAAGGAGTTCTGATCATGCGGAAGCTGATCGCGTTGGTGTTCCACTACTCGCTCAACGGCCTTCTCGCCGACGAGGGCACCGAGTACTACCGGTTCTGCTTCGAGCTGCTCGACCAGCACGGTGGCCCGGATCACGACGAGCAGTCACTCGACTTTCTCCAGAGCGCGTACGCGCACATCATGGGCCGCACCGCCTACGAGGGCATGGCAGCAAACCTCGCGACGGCCACCGACCACCCGTGGGCCGACATCCTGAACGCCGGGCGCAAGGTCGTCTTCTCCAGAACTCTGACGACGGCCGACTGGGCCAACACCACCATCGCCGTTGGTGACACGGCGGAAGAGATCGACAGGCTCAGGCAAGGCGGCGACGGTCACATCGTGGTCTGGGGCGGCGTCAGCCTCTGGCGGTCACTCATGCGGCTCGACCTGATCGACGAGTTCCACCTGGGCTTGCACCCCTACGTTGCGGACGAGGGCACCCGGCTGTTCGACGACGTCCCCAAGTCGTACCGGCTCGACCTGATCTCCAGCACCGCCGCTGGCAACGGGGTCGTCGAGCTGCAGTACCGCCGGCACCGCTAGCGCCTGGGCTCGTCTGCCCTGGGCCTATCCGCCGCTGATCGCGGCGATCACGTCGAGCCGGGAGCCGGCGACGAGCTCGGTGTCGAGCCCGCCGCACTCCCGGTCGACGTAGACGTTGATGTGGGGCCGCAGCTTCGGGCCGGGCTCGACGAGGCGGTCGCGCAAGCCGGGCCACCGCTCGTCCAGCCGGTCGATCGCCTCGTCCACGGTCGCCGCCTCGATCTCGAGCTCGCGCGGAAGCCCTGGGAAGAGCGGCGGTAGGACGGGGGGGAGGTGCAGCTCGGCCATCAGCCGACGGTGGCGACGGTGACCGAGGTGATGCCGGGGAACAGTCCGCCGATCTGGCTCCAGCCCTCGCCTTCGTCGGTGCTGGCGAACAGCTGGCCGGTGCTCGTGCCGAAGTACAGGCCGGGCTCGTCCTGGCCGTCGATCGCCATTCCGTCGCGCAGGACGCCGATGTAGGCGTTCTCCCGCGGCAGGCCGTTGTCGAGCCGCTGCCAGCTCGAGCCGGCATCGCGGGTGCGCCAGACCGCGGCGTGACCGTCGGGCATCGTCCGGCCGTGTCCTGGATCGAGCGGGATCACGTAGAAGCTGTCGCGGTCGTGAGGGTGCGTCGCGGCCGCGAAGCCGAACTCGGTCGGCAGCCCCTCCGTGATCTCGGTCCACGTCTTGCCCGCGTCGTCGCTGCGGTGCATCCCGACGTGGTTCTGCTGATACATGCGCTCGAAGTCCGAGGCCGGCGCGACCTTGTGGACGCAGAAGCCGATCTCCTCGTACTCGGCGGGCCAGTCCCTGCGAAGTCCCTTGTTGCGTGGCGTCCACGTCGTGCCGCCGTCGGTGGTCTCGAAGAGGCTGAAGCCCTGGACGATCACCCAGAACCGTTCGGGCTCGTCGGGGTGCGGGATGATCGCCGAGAGGCCGAGGTGGCCGGGCGGCTGCTGCGCGGGGTCGTTCCACGCCTCGCGGCCCTCCTGGCCTTCGAACGTCGTCATGAGCGAGAAGGTCTTGCCGTCGTCGGTGCTCTCGAACAAGCCGGCCGACTCGGCCCCGACCAGCAACCGGCCGTTGACCGGCATCACGTGCGAGACCTTGGACAGCCGCAGCCCTCCGTCCTCTTCCGGGTAGCCGAGGCCCTCGCTCGAGTGTTCCCACGTCTCGCCGAGGTCCGAGCTGCGCCAGATCGCGGAGCCCAGCCACTCGCTCGCCGCGGCGGCGTAGATCGCGCCCGAGTCGCGGTCGAGCACCGCATGGTAGATCGGCCAGCTCTCGCAGTAGGGGCCGCGCACGCTCCAATCGCGGCGGTCGTCGCTGTCCAACACGAACAGGCCCTTCCGGGTCCCCACGAGGAGCACGCTCTTCGACATTCGGTTCACCTCCGTCTCGACGATCGTTTTCAAGTAGACCGGATCCGACGCGAAAAGTCATCGGCGATGAGTTTCGGCGGTGCGCGTCGTCCTACTCGAGAACAACCGATGAGAGGAGCAGCGATGTCGAAGATCACCCCGTGTCTCTGGTTCGACACCGAAGGAGAGGACGCCGCCGAGCACTACACCTCGGTCTTCCCGAACTCGAAGATCCTCCACGTCAGCCGCTACGGCTCGGCGGGGCCCCGCCCCGAGGGCATGGCCATGACGGTCGAGTTCGAGCTCGACGGCGAGCGCTTCGTCGCCCTCAACGGCGGCCCGGAGTACACATTCACGGAAGCGGTTTCGTTCCAGGTCAGCTGCAAGGACCAGGACGAGGTCGACCACTACTGGAGCAAGCTCACCGAGGGCGGCGGCGAGGAAGGACCCTGCGGCTGGCTCAAGGATCGCTTCGGACTCTCGTGGCAGATCGTGCCCGAGGCTCTCCCGAAGCTGCTCGGCGATCCTGACCGTGAGCGGGCGCAGCGCGCGATGGCGGCGATGCTGAAGATGAAGAAGATCCAGATCGACGAGCTCGAGCGAGCCGCCGCCGCGGCCTGAGCTGAGAGCGGTCATACGATTCGCGGATGCCTCCGCTGGACGGCATCCGCGTGCTCGACCTCTCGCGCGTCCTCGCCGGGCCGTATTGCACGATGCTGCTCGCCGACCTAGGCGCTGGCGTGGTCAAGGTCGAGCGGCCGGGCGAGGGCGACGAGACCAGGACGTGGGGGCCGCCGTACGCGGGCGGCGAGGCGGCGTACTTCCTGGCCGTCAACCGCGGCAAGCGCAGCGCCGCGCTCGACCTCGGCACGCTCGAGGGGCGCGAGGTCGTGCGGCGGCTCGCCGCTCGCTCCGATGTCGTCGTCGAGAACTTCCGGGCCGGAACGGCCGAGCGGCTCGGCGCCGGCTACGAGCAGCTGGCCGAAGACAACCCCGGTCTCGTCTACTGCTCGATCACGGGCTTCGGCAGCGAGCGGCCCGGCTACGACTTCGTCGTCCAGGCCGAGAGCGGGCTGATGGCGATCACGGGCGGGGCGGACGGCCCTCCGGTCAAGGTCGGCGTCGCGGTCGTGGACGTGCTTGTGGGGTACGCAGCGGCGACCGCGATCCTCGCAGCGCTCCTCGCGCGCGGGGGCACCGGCCACGGTGAGCGGATCCAGATCTCGCTGCTCGACACCGCGCTCTCGGCACTCGTGAATGTGGCGCAGTCCGCGCTGCTGACCGGAGCCGAGCCCGTTCGCTACGGGAACGCGCACGCAAACGTCGTGCCGTACCAGACCTTCGCGGCCGCGGACGGCGACGTGGCCGTGGCTGCCGCCAATGACGGCCTCTTCCGCCGGCTCTGCGACGTGCTCGGTCGGCCGAGCCTCGCCGAGGATGAGCGCTTTTGCACCAACCCCGCCCGCGTCGAGCATCGCGACGAGCTCGTACCCGAGCTGGCAGCCGTTTTCGCCAGCCGCTCAGCGGACGAGTGGGTCGCGCTCCTGGACGAGGCGGGCGTCCCGGTCGGCAAGGTGCGCGGCGTGCTCGAGGCGCTCGCCGATGCTCCCACTCTCACGGTCGAGCACCCGACGATCGGAGCGCTGCCACTCGTCGCCTCGCCGCTCGGGCGGCGGGGAGCGACGGCGCCGCCGCCGCTGCTCGGCCAGCACACGCGCGAGGTGCTCGCCGAGCTCGGCTACGGCGAGGACGAGATCGCAACGCTGTTGCTACCGTCGCCCGAGTGACCGCGAGTGTCGAGCGCCAGCACTACAACGTCACGTTCACCCTCCTCGCGGTCGCCGCGGTGGCCTACGCGCTGTTGCAGTCGCTGGTCGCGCCGGCGCTGCTCACGATCCAGCACGACCTGCATACGACCACCGCCGGAGCCGCCTGGATCCTGACCGCGTACCTCCTGAGCGCATCCGTCGTCACGCCCGTAGCGGGCCGCCTCGGGGACATGTTCGGCAAGAAGCGGACGATGGTGGCCGTCCTCATCGTCCTTGCGGCCGGAACCCTGCTTGCCGCCCTCGCCACGTCGATCGGGGTGATGATCGCCGCGCGCGTGATCCAGGGCGCGGGCGGCGCCGTCTTCCCGCTCGCCTTCGCGATCATCCGCGACGAGTTCCCGCGCCATCGCGTCCCGCACGGGATCGCTTTGATCTCGGCGATCCTCGGCATCGGCGGCGGGCTCGGGATCGTGCTCGCCGGACCGATCGTCCAGCATCTCTCGTACCACTGGCTGTTCTGGTTCCCGCTCGGCGCGGTGATCCTGGCGACGATCGGGATGATCGTCTTCGTGCCGGAATCGCCGATTCGGTCGCCGGGCCGCATCGACCCGATCGGCGGGATCCTGCTCGGCGGGTGGCTCGTCGCCCTGCTCGTGCCGGTCAGCGAGGGCCCGACCTGGGGTTGGACGTCCCCGCGCACGCTCGGCCTGTTCGCCGTTGCGGCCGCGCTCATCCCGGTATGGGTCTGGGCCGAGTCCCGGAGCAGGGCGCCGCTCGTCGACATGAAGATGATGCGCCTGCGGCCGGTCTGGACGACGAACCTCGCCGCGCTCGTGCTCGGGTTCGGGATGTTCGCGTCGTTCGTGCTCGTGCCGGAGTTCGTCGAGCTCCCGTCGAGCACCGGGTTCGGGTTCGGTGCCTCGGTCACGAAGGCCGGTCTCTTCATGGTCCCGGCGACGCTCGGCATGCTGCTTGCAGGCCCCGTCTCCGGGCGCCTCTCGAGCACGGTCGGCTCGAGAGTGCCGCTGCAGCTCGGCGCCGGCGTCTCCTGCGTGGCGTTCATCCTGCTGGCTGCGGCTCACGGCTCGACGTGGGAGATCTACGTCGAGATGCTCGTGATGGGGATCGGGATCGGCTTCGCGTTCGGCTCGATGGCCAACCTGATCGTCGAGTCCGTGCCGGTGGAGCAGACCGGAATCGCGACGGGGATGAACACGATCGTCCGCAGCATCGGCGGCGCGATCGGGAGCCAGGTCTCGGCGGGCATCGTCACGGCGACGGTCGCCTCGGGCGGGCTGCCGACGGAGCGAGGCTTCACGATCGCATTCGCGGCGGCCGCCGTGGCACTCGTGATCGGCTTCGTGGTCGCGCTGCGAGTCCCGGCGGCGGCACGCGCCGCGACGAGCGAGGCGGTCGCAGAAGCCGCCTGACCACCAACACAGGCGTGACAATCCGGGTCGATGAGCTGGCGGCGCCTAGGCGAGCCCTTCCTCGTAGTGATCGCGCAGGCGGCGGTGCTGGTGCCGCTCGCTGTCTGGCGCTTCGTCGACGGCGACGAGGGCGTCTACGCGTACGCGTCGCGGCTGGCCGTGCACGGCTACGTCCCGTACCGGGACTTCTTCTACGAGCAGGCTCCGTTATTGCCCTACGTCTACGGGCCGATCGGTGCGCTGACCGGCGAATCGTGGTACGCCTTCCGTGGCCTCTCGGTCGCGTTCGCGGTCGCCGCCGGACTGCTGCTCTACCGCCTTGCCCGGAGCAGGCACGGTCGTCCGGCGGCCTTCGCCGCTGTTGTCGTCTACGTGGGCTCGGGCCTCGTCTTCGGCTACCTCACGATCGTGAAGACGTTCGCGCTCTCGACGCTGCTCGTCGTCGGCGCCCTCGCGCTCGCCGAGGGCGGCCGGTGGCTTTCGGCTGGAGCGCTGCTCGGGTTTGCCGTCGACACGCGGCTCCTGTTGGTCGCGGTCGTACCGGTCTTCGCCGTTCCCGCGCTGCGGGCACGGCGGCAGTGGTCACTCGCCGCCGGGATCGGCGCCGCCCTCGTTCCGAGCGTCGTGCTGCTCGCCCTGCAGCCGGGAGCGTTCTTCTTCGACAACGTCCGCTACCACTCGCTCAAGAGCTCCGGCGGGCTCGTCGGGGACACCCATCAGAAGGCGCAGGTCGCGGCGACGCTGCTCGGCCTCGAGCCGACTGACCGGGCGCTCGGCATTCAGTTCGGTGTGCTGGTGCTCGCCGCGGCACTCGCGCTCCTCTGGTCGATCCGGCGGCGGCAGATGCCGTTGGCCCTTGCGGTCGCCCTTGCGCTCGGGCTCGTGAGCTTCCTCCCGACGCCGTCCTACGTGCAGTACTTCTCCCTGGTCGTGCCGTTCCTGATCCTCGGGGCGCTGGAGCTACGGCCGCGGCTGCCGATTCTCGTCCTCTTCGCGGCCGCGTACGTACTGCCCGGGATCTGGGGTGTCCGGCACTTCGTCGCGTACGACCCCGTGCTGCGTCCGAGCCTCGCGTCGATCAGCGACGTCTCGGCCCGGGTGAACGCCACGAGCCTCCCCGGCGAACGCGTCCTCAGCTCCTGGCCGGGCTACCTGATCGGGACGCATGCGTGGGCCCTGCGCGACTACACGAACCAGTTCGCGCCCGTGGCCGCGGCGAAGATCTCCCGCTCCGCTGCCGCTTCGTACCACGTCGTCTCCGAAGCCGCGCTGGAGCGGCGCATCCGCGAGCGGCGCGTGCGAGTGGTCGTCGACCGGAACTGGGTGACCGCGCCGCCCTTCGCTCGCTGGCATGGGGCGCTACGCGCAGGCCGGTACCGCCTCGTCGCCAGGGTCCAGACAGCCGGGATGTATACGCGTCGCTGAGGGTCCTCTAGTCTCGCAGCGGCGTGCTCTTCAACAGCTACGCGTTCCTCGGCGTCTTCCTGCCGGTCGTGCTCGCGGGCTTCCACGTGCTTCCGCACCAGGCATGGCGGCTCGCGTTCATCGTCGCCGCGAGCTACGTCTTCTACGCGTACGACGCCCTGTGGTTCCCGGCGCTCATGGCCGCTTCCACGACGATCTCGTTCGTCGCGGGCCGTCTCCTGGTTCTCGAGCGCGACCCGCGCCGGCGGAAGCTGATCCTCGCCGTCGGGATCGCGGGGACGCTCGCGCTGCTTGCCTACTTCAAGTACGCCCAATTCGTCGCCGGCAACGCGTCGTCGTTCGTGACCACGATCACCGGCAGAGGCCTACCCTCGCTGAAGGGATTCACCGAAGGGATCGCCCTCCCGGTCGGGATCAGCTTCTACACCTTCGAGGCGATCTCGTACCTGGTCGACGTCCACCGCGGCGACATCGAGGCTGAGCGGAACCCGCTCAAGTACGCGTTCTTCATCTCGTTCTTCCCGCACCTGATCGCCGGCCCGATCGTGCGCTACGGGAAGCTCGAGCCGCAGCTGCGGCGGTTCCACCGCTTCGACCCCGATCTCTTCGTGTCCGGCCTGCTTCTGTTCTCGCTCGGGCTCGCGAAGAAGGTGCTGATCGCCGACCAGATCGCGGCGAAGACGGATCCGCTCCTCGCCTTGCCGGGACAGCTCGGCCTGCTCGGCTCGTGGGGCGCGATGCTCGGCTACGCGTTCCAGATCTACTTCGACTTCTCGGGCTACAGCGACATGGCCCTCGGTCTCGCGCGGATGCTCGGGATCACGCTCCCGTGGAACTTCGACCGGCCGTACCGGGCGCGTAGCCCACGTGAGTTCTGGCGCCGCTGGCACGTAACGCTGTCCTCCTGGCTGCGCGATTACCTCTACATCCCGCTCGGAGGGAACCGCAAGGGCTCGGCTCGGCGCGACGCGAACCTCCTCGCGACGATGGCCCTGGGAGGCCTGTGGCACGGAGCGTCCTTCAGCTTCCTCGTCTGGGGGCTCTGGCACGGTGCGCTTCTCGCAGGGCAGCGGCACGCGGCGAAGCTCGGTGTGCGCCTGCCGGCGGCCGTCGCCACGGCGTGCACGTTCGTGCTCGTGACGGTGGGCTGGGTCTTCTTCCGCATGCGGAGCGCGGGGTCGATCCGCGACGTCCTCGAGGGAATGGCGGGCGTGCACGGGATCGGCGCGCTGCCGTCGACGACGCTGGTCGGACTGATCGCGCTCGCCTCGGTGCTCATGTGGGGCGTGGCGGAAGAGTGGCGCTGGCGGCTCGGCGCCTGGACGGTGCCCCGCGTCGTGCTCGTGGGAGCCCTCGCCGGGCTGGCGATCGTCTTTCTCAACTCGACCCAGCGCTTCATCTACTTCAGGTTCTGATGGCTCGGGTCGCCGTGTTCCTGGCCACCGTTGCAGCCGTGCTGGCGGGAATCGCCGCCCTCGACTGGTGGATCGACCCGTATCTCGACCGCTACGACGCGGCGCCGCTGGCGGCGGCGCTCGGCCGTTCACCCCAGTGCTTCGTCGGCTTGGACATGTTCAGCTCGCGCGCGTGGCCGGCGCTGAAGCTCGACCTCTTCCGGCGACGCGACGCGCACGTAGTCGTGGTCGGAACAAGCCGGGCGGGCAAGATCGAGGCGAATCCGGGTGAGCGCGGCTTCGCCAACCTCCTCGTGCCCGGAACGGGGCCCGACACGCTCGCGCCGCTCTTTCGGCGCCTCCACGCGCAGGGCCACGGCCACCTGACCGTCTACATCGGCGTCGAGCCCTTCTGGTTCGGCCGCGGGTGGAAGACCCAGGTGTCCTTCACGCACTCGTACGCCAGGAGCGCGAAGTACCTGCTCTCCGGCCAGACGCTCACGGGGACGCTGCACGAGCTGCGCCGGACGCCCGGCGTCATCCGCCATCCCCGTGCGCTTCGCGCGTGGGCCGTCTACCGGGGCCGGCACGGCGTGTGCGTCGTCAGCCGCGGGAACTCGGTCCTGGCGGGCGCCGTCGACGCCTGGGCTCCTGACGGAGGGCTCTGGTACAACGAGGAGGTCACCGGGGCAGGCCCGACCCACGGCGTACCGATCGTCGAGGTTCTCTTCAGCGGGTTCCTGGGCCGCGCCCTCGACCGCGGCCGGGTGGCGGCGCTCCAAGACGCACTCGCGTTGGCGCGTGGGTATGGCTGGAACGTCGTCGGCGTCGCGCTTCCCTTCGGGTCGGAGTGGGTTCGCCTGCTCCAGCGAACGGCGGCGACCCGGGACGTCTTCACCCAGTTCCGCCGCGCGATGCCCGGGCTCTTCGCGCGGAGCGGCTTCCGGTTCCTCGATCTGAGCGACGTGCGACGCGTTCCCTGTCCCGATCATGCCTTCAGTCACGACGACGGAGGCCACCCGAATGCGGCGTGCGGGCGCAAGATTCGGCGGCTCCTCGACGCGGCGGCTGTGACCAGGGGAGCGGGTTAGTGTGCGCCTGATGTCACGCCACGCCGGACTGCTTTCGCTCGCCGTCCTCGTCACCGGCTGCGTCCTGCTCCTCCAGCCGTTCGGCTTCAATCAGGGAGGGCACTACTCGCTCGTGAAGGCGCTCGCCCACGGGACGGCGAAGATCGACGACTTCCAGTCGTACTCCGGCGACGAGAGCTACTACAAGGGCCACTACTTCTCGAACAAGGCACCCGGAGTCGCCTTCCTCTGCCTGCCGTTCTACCTGGCGCTGCGCGCGCTTCACCTCCCGAACGGCGTCCACGTCCTCGCGCTGCTCGCGGCGGCGCTCCCGGCCCTGTTGCTCCTGTTCATGGTGCGCAGGATCGGCGACGACTGGGAGCGCGGCTTCGGCACGGCGGCCGCGGTCACCCTCGGGGCGGGCACGCTCGTCATGCCCTTCACGAGTCTGTTCTTCGCGCACGCGCTCTCTGCGTTCCTCGGCTTCGCAGCCTTTGCTGTGCTGTGGAGGGAGCGGGGCGGACGTTCGCGGCTGCTCCTTGTCGCCGCGGCGGGCGGGCTTGCCGGCCTCGCGATCGTCGTCGAGTACCCGCTCGCGCTCGTGGCCCTCGTCCTCGGCTTGTACGCGATCTCGCGGCGTCCGCTGGTTCGCCGCGGGGCCGTCTACCTCGGCAGCGCGTTCGCGGCGGTGATTCCGCTGCTCCTCTACAACAAGTGGGCCTTCGGCTCGTTCACCCATCTCTCGTACGCGAACCTCGTGGTTGTCCGAGGCAAGAGCGGCCACGACGTCGTGGAGGGCGTCGCAGGCCACCGCGCCCAGGCTGGGTTCCACGACGTCGCCGCACCGCGCGTACGCCAAGCGCTCGAGCTCTTCTTCCTCTCGCGCGGCGCTCTTCGGCTGATGCCGGTTCTCGCCCTGGGCGTGGTCGGCCTGGTGCTGTTGTGGCGGCGCGGCCGCCGCGCGGAGGCGCTCGTCATCGCCGGGATCTCGCTGTTGATCCTCGGCTACGACTCGGGCTTCGTGGATCCGTTCGGCGGCTGGGGACCGGGACCGCGGTACCTGATGCCGATGTTCCCGTTCCTCGCTGCCGCGCTTGCCCTTGTGTACGCGCGCGCCCCGCTGACGAGCGCTCTGTTGGCTCTGGGGTCCGTTGTCTGGATGGTCGTCTCGACCGCGACCGAGCCGCTGCTGCCGAACAACCTGAACACCCTCACGGCCCTCGGGGACATCGCGGACACGGGTCGCTGGTTCCACCGCTTCGGATCGGGCGATTTCACGCGCACGGTCCTGAGCTCGGCCGGCCTTGGCCACGGCTGGGTCGCCATCGCGCCGTTCCTGGTCGCGGTCGCGGTCGCGCTCGCGCTCGCCGCGTATGCGACGCCCTGGCCGCGCCTCGAGCGGCGAGACGCGGAGACAGCGGCGGTCGCGCTCGCCGGCTGGCTGCTCCTCGTCATTGACGGGCCTGTCCTCCTCCACCACGACCGCACGACGGACGGCAAGCTTGGCGCCGCGGCGACGGCTCTGCTCGCCGCCGGCATCATGCTGACGTGCCTCGCCGTCTGGCGCTCCGGCCTCGTGATGGCCGTTCCCGCGCTCCCGCTGCTCGTCTTCGCGGCGCATCCCATCGCTCACCGCACCGGCTGGGCGGCCGGCATCGCGGCGGCGGTCCTCGTCGCGATTCTCGTGCGAGAGGCGCTCGCACTGCGCGGCTCACCCGCGCGCCGGCGCGGCGAGGTCGCGCGCAGTCCCTGACGCCGCGCGATGCGCCTCTCCGCGATCGTGCCCGCAACAGATCTCCCGCCGACCCTCACGCGGTGCGTCGCCGCGCTGCTGGGGGCGGACGAGCCGCCTGACGAGCTCGTCGTTGTCGAGGAGGCGCTCGGGCCGGGGCCCGCTGCGGCGCGGAACGAGGGCGCAGCCCGTGCGAGAGGCGAGGTGCTCCTGTTCGTCGATTCCGACGTGGTCGTACACGCCGATGCCATTGCCCGCGTCCGCCGCGCGTTCGAGTCCGACCCGGGCCTGGCCGCGATCTTCGGCTCGTACGATGACGACCCGCCTGCACCGGGGGTCGTGTCGGGGTTCCGGAACCTCCTCCACCATCACGTGCACCACGCCGCCGCCGGACGGGCCACGACGTTCTGGGCCGGCCTCGGCGCGATGCGGCGCGATGTGTTCGAGGCGATCGGAGGATACGACGCGGCACGGTTTCCGCAGGCGTCGGTCGAGGACATCGAGCTGGGCCTGCGCGTCTCGGCCGACGGCGGCCGGATCCGCCTCGACCCGGCCATCCGCGGGACGCACCTGAAGGCGTGGACGCTCACGCAGATGGTCCACGTCGACTTCGCCCGTCGCGGCGTCCCCTGGGCGCAGCTCGTGCTCGAGCGTGGCGGCTCGACTGCGCTCAACCTCGGCTGGCGCCACCGGTTGAGCGCCGCGGCGTCCATCGCCGCGGTCGCCTGCGCATGCGCCGGCCGCCGCCGCGGGACCGCGGCCGCTCTCGGCACGCTCCTCGCGCTCAACGCCGGCTTCTACGGCCTTCTGCTGCGGCGGCAGGGTGCGGCCGGAGCCGCCGCCGGCGTCGGCCTGCACGTCCTCCACCACCTGACGGGGGTGGCCGCGGCCGGTACGGCGGCCGCTGGAGTCATCGCGCGGCAGCTGAGCGGCGAGGACGCGTGAAGGTCCTCTACATCGCGGGCGTGTCGCACAGCGGCAGCACGATCCTCGGCAGCATCCTCGGAGAGCTCGACGGCTTCTTCTGCGCCGGCGAGCTGTGCTCTCTGGAAGGGGCCCTTCGCGGCCGGCTGTGCGGTTGCGGCTCCTATGTTGGAATCTGCCCGCTCTGGAGCGAGGTCGTGGGCCAGGGGCCTGCAAGGCTGAACCTCACCGCGCTCGAGCTCGCCCCACGGCGTTTTCGTGCCCGCAGCCTGCCTGCGGCCGCCATCGCGGCCGGTCTGCGCCGTCGCGACACGGCTCGCTACATCGACACGCTCCGCGAGCTGTACGCGCGGGTTCAGGAGGTGACTCGGTGCCGCGTCCTCGTAGACCTGTCCAAGTCGCCGACTTACGGCTACCTCTTGGGGCAGGCAGCCGACGTCGAGCTCTACGTCGTCCACCTCGTCCGGAGCGCGCGAGCGACGTCTCTTTCGTGGCGACTGGCAGAGGAGGGCTGCGACGAGCATCCGCTCCTGACCGGCCCCATCTGGAGCCTCTGGAACGCGACGATCCCGCTCCTAGCCGGGTCGGCCGCGGGCCACTGCTTTCTCCGATACGAGGACTTCGTCGCACGACCGCACGCTGCTGTACGGCGGCTCGTCGAGCTCGTAGGCGAGAGCGTCGAGCTGCGTCCGCCCTTCGTCGGCGAGCACGAGGTCGTCCTGCGACCGAATCACATAGTCGAGGCAAACCCGAACCGCTTCCGCAGCGGCGTCGTCGCGATCGCGCCGGACGAGCGCTGGCGAGCGGAGCGCCGGGGCATGAGCGCCGCCGGCCTCGTCACGGGCCTGACGACCTGGCCGCTGGAAGCCTTGCTCTACCGTCGCCCAGCGCGCTGAGCGCCGCCTCCCAGGCCATCCCCGCGGCGTTCGCCGCCTGCCACAGTACGAAGCGCGAGGTTGTCCCGGCGACACTCACGGCGCCGCCGTCGCGAGCCGCCTCGGCGAGGAGCAGTCGCGGCACGGATGCCTGGAAACGCAGAGCCTCTTGTACGCGGCCGTCGCCCTCGCGCGCCGCGTCGCTGTGAAAGCGGTAGGAACCGCGGCCGTAATCGAAGTGCTGCCGCAGGAATGTCTGCAGCGTCAGCGCATGCCTGTGCTCGACAAGCGCTCCGGGCTCGTAGCGCAGCGGCAGGCCAAGCGCGCGCCACTTCCGGCAGAACGCTCGGTCCTCGCCGCCCGCGTGCAGGTAGGCCTCGTCGAAGCCGCCGGCCTCGCGGAAGACGTCGGTGCTGACCGCCAGGTTGTTCGTCGCGAGGAACTGGGGATCCCCCGGGTCACGGTTGGAATGCGCGTAGACGAGATCGACGATCTGCTGGCTCGTCGCGGCCCAGCGGTTGTCAGGCAAGCCGTTGAGGGTGTGGCCGCCTGCCGCGGCGCCGCCTTGCGCAGCGGCGACCAGGCGCGCGAGCCAGTCGGAGCGGACGACGCAATCGTCGTCGGTGAACGCGAGCACCATCCCCCTGGCACGACTGGCGGCCGCGTTCCGCGCAGCTGCCGGCCCGCGGCGGGCTGTCTCGACGAGCTGAACTTCGAGGCCCCCGCGCGCGGCAGCGACCACCTTCGCGACCGCCCCGTCGGCCGAGCCAGAGTCGTCGGCGACGACCACCTCCAGCCGCTCGAGGGGGTAGCGGGACCTGGAGATCGAAGCGAGACAGGCGCCGAGGAGCTCAGGCCGGCCACGCGTCGGGACGATGACCGAGCAGAGAGGCGGAGCCCCGGCGCCGGTCACCCGACGACGTCGAGCGCGTCCAGCGCCTCGCCGATCGCACCCTCCTCGTGGTATTCCGCCTCGGTGTTGACCGACCAGACGTCATGTCCCGCGCCGTCGAGGAGGTTGCGGGTGGCGAGGATCGCCGTCCACATCGAATGGTCCTGGTTGTTGTAGCGATGCAGGCCGTTGCGGCCGAAGGTCTGGAGGTTCACGAACCCGTCGAGGTGTTCTCTCAGGACGGAGAGCGCGGATTGGTAGCTGGAGTCGTAGATCGGATAGGCGAGCGGGACGCGCACCTTGACGCCGTCCAGCACGCGGGCCGGATCGACGAGACCGATCCGCGTGAGCTCGCTCGTCGCGAGCTCGACGGCGCGCGCGTCGGACATCTGCCAGATCTCGTCGCCCTCGAAGCAGAAGTACTCAACCCCGAGGCAGGTGGTGCCGGGGCGCACCATGCTGGCGCTCCAGGCTCCGTAGTTCTGCACCCGGGCGGCGCGCGTCCCGGGGTCGTGCAGGTAGATCCAGTTGTCCGGGAACGGCGAGTCGGTGACGATCAGCGCCACGACGCAGAGAGAGCGGTACCGCAGCTTCCGGGCTGCGTCGGTCACGTGAGCCGGCGGCGCGGGATCGAGGCTGAGGATCAGGTCGCGTAGCGGAATGCTCGACAACACGGCGCCGACGGGGAACTCCGATTCGACGCCGTCGTTCTCGACCACGACGCTCTCGACCCTTCCCGCGCCGTCGTGCCGCACCGCGACGCAGCGGTGATTGAGGCAGACGTCGATCTTGGCCGCCTCGACGGTGCGCTGGAATTCCTGCCACATCTGCCCCGGCCCGAGGCGCGGATACTGGAACTCCTCGATCAGTGTCGTCACGTGCCCACGGCGAAGGTGGCACGCGGCGAGGATGGCTTTGAAGAGGGAGAAGTTCTTGATCCGCTGGACGGCCCACTCCGCCCGGATCTCGCTCCCTGGCAGCCCCCAGACCTTCTCGGTGTAGGAGCGGAAGAATGTGTCGTAGAGGCGGCGGCCGAAGTTCCGCGTGACCCAGTCCTCGAAACTCACCGGGTCGGGCTTGGGAACCAAGCGGCTCCAGAGATACGAGAACGTGCAGAGGACCGCTTCGCCGACGCCGATCCGGCCCGCCACGTCCTTGGCTTGGAGCGGATAGGCGAGGTACTTGCCACCGTAGTAGATCCTCGACAGCCTCGGGCGGCGTAGGAACTCGTCGCCGAGCATCTCCTCCCAGAGGTGCTCGATCGCCTTGAGCTTCGTGAAGAAGCGATGGCCGCCGAGGTCGAAGCGGTAGCCGTTGAACTCGACCGTCTTGGCCAGCCCGCCCACCACGGCGTCGGCCTCGAAGACGCGGGCGCTTCGTCCGCGCCGGGCGAGGACGTACGCGGCCGTCAGCCCGGCCGGGCCTGCTCCGAGCACGGCAACGTCGTTGCCGTGCTCGCTCCCGTCGCCCTCTTCGTGCCAGACATTCGCCGTCAGGGGCGGATTGTAGGCCGGTAGTTCGCTCCTGGACAGCGCAGCGCCGAACTTGTATATAGTGAACCCAATGGTTCAGCATCCAACGACCGTCGACCGCGCGTTCGCAGCCCTCGCCGACCCGACCCGCCGCGCCGTCCTCGAACGGCTGGGTTCCGGTCGCGCGACGATCAGCGAGCTCGCCGAGCCCTTCGGCATGTCGCTGACCGGGATGAAGAAGCACATCCGGCTGCTCGAGGAGGCGCAGCTCGTGACGACGGAGAAGGTCGGCCGTGTCCGCAGGTGCATGCTTGCGCCCTACGCCTTCGAGGGCATCAGCAGGTGGCTACAGCGGCTCGACCGCTTCGCGCAGGTCGTCGAACGCACGAAAGGAGACCGATGAGCACCACTGCGAAGAAAGGCAAGCAGAAAGAAGGATTCACGGCCGAGGAAAAGGCCGCCATGAAAGCGCGCGCCCGAGAGCTGAAGGCGCAAGAGGATGGGGAAAGCGCCGTGCGCGACGCGATCGCCTCGATGTCGCCAAAGGATCGCGCCATCGCCAAGCGGCTCCACGAGCTCATCAAGGCCGCGGCACCGGACCTCTCGCCGAAGACCTGGTACGGGATGCCGGCGTATGCCAAGGACGGCAAGGTCGTCTGTTTCTTCCGCAACGCAGGGAAGTTCAAGGAGAGGTACGCGATGTTTGGCTTCAACGACAGCGCGAAGCTCGACGACGGCTCCATGTGGCCGGTCGCCTTCGCGCTGACTGAGCTGACCGCAACCGACGAGAAGAAGATCCGCGCGCTTGTGAAGAAAGCGGTGGGCGGATGAACGAGACCACCGTCACCACCCCGAACGAGCTCGAGATCCGCGTCGAGCGGATCTTCGACGCACCGCGCGCGCACGTCTTCTCCGTCTGGACCGACCCGAAGCTGATCCCGGAATGGTGGGGCGACGGCACGGTCGTCGAGGAGATGGACGTCCGTCCCGGGGGCACGTATCGCTTCCAGATCGCCTACGGCGTCGTCGACGGCGAGTTCCGCGAGGTCGACGAGCCCGAGCGGCTTGTGCAGACGTTCCAGAACCACCTGCAGACGCTCGAGTTCGAGGATCTGGGTGACCAGACGAAGCTGACGCAGACGATGCGCTTCGCGTCGACCGAGGAGCGCGACACGACGATGCAGTACGGCGTCGAGGAAGGCGCGAAGAGCGGCTTTGAGCGCGTGGACGCGCTGCTGCAGCGGCTACCGCTCGACGCGTCGACACCATGAAGAGCTCTGCGCAGAGCATCGAATCTCCCGCTCAGCTGATCGAGGCAAGGATCAAGGAGCAAGGCGACTGGCGAGGCAAGACCCTCGCAGGGGTCCGCACCCTGATCAAGCAGGCCGACCCCGACGTGGCCGAGGAGTGGAAGTGGCGAAAGCCTTCTCAGCAGCAGTCGCAGTGGTCTTCGCGGCAGTTTCGAGGACGTTCTCGGACGGTGCTGAGCCGATCACGGTGCGGCCGACACGATGTCCATCACGAGCCCGCGCGCATGAGCGTGGTGGCTGGGCCTGGGGTGGTCACGTGAGAACCGGCAGGAATGCGCCGATCCAAGCGGCGACGTGGAAATCCAAGCCGGGCGGTTCGACGTAGTAGCGGGGAGCGCGTGACGCGTGATGTCCTCCCACCGAGGGAATGAATCACCGATGAAGCCGGTGGCGAAGCTTCCGGGAGACCGTCTAGGAGGTAGGAATGACTGAATCGAGTTTGTACGAACGGCTCGGTGGCGCATTCGCCATCGCAGCGGTGGTTGACCACTTCAGCGACGCGGTCGTGAAGAACCCGATCGTCGGCCAGCATTCGGAGAACCCTGCCCTCCGGGAATGGCACACCAACAATCTAGGCAGGCTTCCAGGCCTCAAATTCATGCGCACTCTGTGGGTCTGCAACGTTGCCGGTGGCCCCCAGCAATATGCAGCCACGGAACCGGGCAGTACTCCTCTCGGCTTGGAAGAAGCCCACCGCCAACTGAAGATCTCTCCCGCCGAGTTCGACGAAGTCGCGGCTGAACTTGGGCGAACGCTCGACTTCTTCAAGGTGCCCGAGGGGGAGAAAGGGGAGGTTCTGGCTGCATTCGCCGCACACAAGGGCGAGGTGACTGAGGGATACTCCCAGTAGCACCGGCGGAGGTCAGCAACTTGGAGAGCAGCCACCGTCCTCTCCGGCAGGGTCTGGTTGTCGGAAGAGGTACGGCGGCGTCGGCTCGTTACTGAGCACGCGCGATGCGCACGATCACGTTCGGCGGACTGGCGATCGTCGCGGCGGCGGCGCTGGCGGCGCCGCTTGCACTTGGACTCTTCCCCCGTGTTCGGCTGCCGGCGATCGTGCTCGAGATCGTGCTCGGGATCGCGATCGGACCGCAAGTGTTCGGCTGGGTCTCGATCGACGCGCCGATCCAGGTCATGAGCCTGCTAGGGCTCGCCTTTCTTCTTCTGCTCGCAGGTCTCGAAGTCGACTACGAGCGCTTTCGGGGCCCGTGGGGTGCACAAACTCTGTCTGGGCGCCAGAGTGATCGCGGGGCGGACGGCAGGAGCTCGGTAGCGCCGGCGGCCCCCGCCCTTTGGAGGTCGCGTTGGTGTCGCTCGTGTATCTCGTCGTTTGCCGCCTGCTGGAGCTGCTTGTGCTGCTCGCGCGCGGGGATGTCTCGAAGGACTTGGAGATCGTCGTGCTGCGGCACGAACTCTCGATCCTGCGCCGTCAGGCTCCGAGGTCGGCGTTCACGCCGGGCGATCGGCTGCTTCTGTCTGCGTTCAGCCGAGTTCTGCCGCGACGCTCCTGGCATGTGTCCCTGGTGCGTCCGGAGACGCTGCTGCGTTGGCACCGGCGGCTTGTCGCGAAGCAATGGACGTATCCGCACCGTTCCTTAGGGCGTCCGCCGGTCGATGAGGCGGTGCGTGAGTTGATCGTGAGGCTCGCGCGTGAGAACACCAGCTGGGGCTATGTCCGGATCGTCGGCGAGCTGCGCAAGCTCGGCGTCGCTGTGTCGGCCACGCTCGTCCGGAACGTCCTGCGCGGCGCCGGCGTTCCGCCGGCGCCGCAACGTGACCGTCTCGCCTGGCGCTCGTTCATGCGTCAGCACGCCGCGACGATGCTCGCATGCGACTTCTTCACCGTCGACACCGTTCTGCTGCGGCGGCTGTACGTCCTCGTATTCATTTGCGTTGAGAGCCGCCGGATCGAGTACGTCGCGTGCACCCCAATCCCGACGGCGCCTGGATGCTCCAACAGGCTCGTAACCTCGGCATGGATCTCGACGACCGCGGTCAGCAGCCGCGCTTCCTGATCCACGACCGGGACACCAAGTTCACCCACGCGTTCGACGCACTCTTCCGCGGCGAGGGAACACGCGTTATCCGAACCCCGTTCCGGGCGCCGAACGCAAACGCGCACATGGAACGCTGGGTCGGCAGCATCCGCCGCGAATGTCTCGACAGGCTGCTCATCTTTAACCGTCGGCAACTCGAGCGCGTCGTACGCGTCTATGTCCGCCACTACAACGGCGAAAGGCCACATCGCGCACTCGAACTTCAAGCGCCCGACCCGTCGCGGTCACCGCGCGCAGACTCTGCGCCGGTGGCCATCCGCCGACGAGACCTCCTCGGCGGGATCATCCACGAATACGAGGTCGCGGCCGCGTGACCGAGTTAATGCACCCGACGCGATCAACAGCTCGCGACGTGACCCCTTCACTCGAAGGGCGACGCGGAGCTCAGTGGCGCCAAGATCATCGCCGTTCTGGATCGATTCGACGATGCCCTGGAACGGGCGGGCGCTCAAGCTCTCCGCGTCGCGTTCAGATCCGCGGCGACTCGCCTGGAAGAGCGCCGGCTGGTCTTCGATCAGCTCCGCCAGACGTTCGATCGCGGCCGCCGCGAACTCCGGCGACTCGAGTTCGGTCAGGCCGTCCATTTCAGGCCAGCTGTGAGCTAGGTGCTCGGCTGCCAGCCGGCCAAACTGGGCGTCCGTGGTAGTCGCCGCAGGTTCCGTCACGTGATCAGGATTACAGCCGAGGGCATGATCGAGAAGGGCTCGGTCAGCCGCCGCAAGTTCGATTGTTCTGGCGCACCGAATCGCATTTCAGGCCCCGTTGTTCGACCTCATTAGACGCTCCATAGACTTGAAAGCTCCATAAACGGCTCCATACCCACTGCACGATCGACGACGAGCAAGTCGACCTGAACACAAAAGCCCCGACAAGCGGGGCTTTTGCAGAGCCCTCTAACGGACTCGAACCGTTGACCCCCTCCTTACCATGGAGGTGCTCTACCAACTGAGCTAAGAGGGCGCTCGCCGCAGAGTAGCGCTACGGGGAAAGCGAGTGGGGGCGGGAGGATTCGAACCTCCGTAGGCTGAGCCGACGGGTTTACA
>JBBRYF010000025.1:0-18214 GCA_038237925.1 Gaiellales bacterium
TGGCCGAGGACCTGACGGACTATCTGCTCGAGTCCGGCGTCAAGGCGCGCTACCTCCACTCGGAGATCGACACGCTCGAGCGGATCCAGATCATCCGCGACCTGCGGCTCGGCGAGTACGACGTGCTCGTGGGCGTCAACCTGCTCCGTGAGGGGCTCGATCTGCCGGAGGTCTCGCTCGTCGCGATCCTTGACGCGGACAAGGAAGGCTTCCTGCGCGGCCAGACGGCGCTGATCCAGACGATCGGCCGCGCGGCGCGGCACATCAACGGCAAGGTGCTGATGTACGCCGACAAGCACACCGAGGCGATCAAGTTCGCGCTCGACGAGACCGACCGTCGCCGCGCGAAGCAGCTTGTCTACAACGAGGAGCACGGGATCACGCCGGAGTCGATCGTCAAGGGCGTCTCCGACATCGCCGAGTTCCTTGCGCTGGAGTCGCCGACCGTCCCGGGCCGGCGGCGCAAGGGCCGCAAGGAGGTCGAGGGCATGGCGCCCGCCGAGCTGGAGAAGCTCGTGATCCAGCTCGAGGAGGAGATGTTCGCGGCCGCCGAGGAGCTGCGCTTCGAGTACGCGGCCAAGCTGCGCGACGAGATCAAGGATCTCCGCCGCGAGCTGCTGGCCGCCGCAGAGGCGCCCGCCTGAGGCGGCGCTTGCGCTGCCGTTCTCAGCGCGGGCGAGCTCTGCTCGTGCGTGCGTCTGGCCCGAGCGGTCGACCCGTGGGACTCGGCGACTGCGCATAAGATCCCGCCCGTGCTCGGCGCGATCATCCAGGTACTGATCTCCGGCTTCGTGATCGGAGCGCTCGCGCGCTGGGCGGTGCCGGGGCCCGATCCGATGTCGGTGCCGATGACGATCCTGCTCGGCGTGTTCGGGTCGTTCCTCGGCGGCGGCATCGCCGCGGCGATCTTCGGAGCGCAGCAGGACTCCGGCAGCGTCTTCGCGATCCTGATCGGCTCGATCGTCGCGTCGATGGTGCTGCTCATCGGCTACCGACGGTTCGTCCAGCACCGCCCGATCACCGGCCCGGACGCCCACCGGCCGCCGCGGGAGCGCCCGCACCTGGGCACGCTCCTCGGCGCGCCCGGCCAGCGCGTCCCCCAGCAGGCCGATGTCTCGGACCAGCTCCGGAAGCTCGACGAGGCGCACCGGCAAGGCGTGCTGACGGACGAGGAGTACGAGGCCAAGAAGGCCGCCCTGCTCGCACGGCGCTGAAGGTTTCGGCAGCACGAGGGCCGGATACGACTGGCGCTATGCATTGGGTTTGGTTGATCATCGTCGGCGCAATCGTCGGCGCTCTAGGCAGGCTCTTCCACCCCGGACGCGACCCGATGGGCTGGATCCTCACGATCCTGATCGGGATCGCCTCGCTCGTGATCGCCGGCGCGATCTTCTCGAGCACGGTGCTCGAGTTCGTCGTCGGCATCATCGTCGCGGTGATCCTCGTCGCCATCGTCGGCCGCTTCTTCGGGGGCGGCCGGGCCCGCACCGTCTAGCCGGGCTCGGCGGCCAGCGGGCTGCGTCCGCGCGGGAAGCGCCGTCGCGCCGTGAGCCCCCAGTCGTCCTCGCGCCAGACGTAGGTCTGCACGAGGAGCGACTCGGTGCTCGCCTCGTAGAGGTGCAGGCCCCGCGCTTCGCCACGCCTGTTCGGCCGCGGCTGCCCGAGGCCGGGCGCGACCGAGACCGTCACGCCGCGGAGGCCGTTCCGCTCGACCTCGAACTCGTGGCGCTCGCTGACCGCCGCCTGGTGGATGTGCCCGGCGAGGATCAGCTCCGCGCCCGCGTCGACAAGGCCCGCGAGCACCTCGGAGCGGCGCGACACCGGTTTCTTGCGCGAGCGCCACGGCGCGCCGATCAGGTGATGGTGGAGCGCGACGACGCGAAGCGCTCCGGCGGGCGCGTCGGCCAGTAGCTTGGCCGCCCGCGCTATCTGTGCCTTCCGGATCCCGCCGGACTGGTGCCGCCACGGGCGCACAGAGTTGAGGCCGACGACGACGACGTCGTCGGACCGGAAGACCGGCTCGACCGTTTCCCACTGCCGCTCGAACTCGGCCCACGGCTGGGTGAAGCGGGCGGGGAAGGTGTACGGGATGTCGTGGTTTCCAGGGATCACGAGCAGGGGCCGGCCGAGCCCGCGCAGGAAGGCGGCGACGCGCTCGTGCTGGTCGCGGCGGCCTCGGTGGGTGAGGTCGCCGGTGACGGCGATCAGCTTGGGCGAAAAACGCTCGATCAGCGGCTCGAGGCTGCGCTCAACGTCAGGTCTCTCCACGCTTCCGGCATGAAGGTCGGAGATGTGGAGGAGGCGGATCGACAACGCCGAAGCAGGCTATACACTCAAATCATGGCCGATGAATCCACCGAGATATTCGACGACCTCTACCTCGGCCTGCGCGCCGGCGGCGCCCTTCGCAAGCAGCGCCGTGGCGAGCCGCTGACGACCGAGGACCACGAGGCGATCGGTCGCTGGGAGCGCCTTTCCTCCTGGCGAAAGGCCGCTGCGATCGGCGCCTTCGGCATCGGGACCTTCGGTTTGGGTCTCACCCTCGGCGGCCTGATCTTCGGCCGCTGGCGCAAGGCCTAGCTCAACTCTCTTTCGCAAAGAGCACGGCGGGGACTTCCTCGTCCGCCGGGTCCTTGTCGCGCACGATCACGTCGAGCAGGGTGACAAGCACCGCGACGAGCGGGGTCGCAAGCAGGATGTAGAAGCCGCCGAATAGGAGGCCGACCGCGGTCACATGAGCACGAGCATCGGCGAGAGGCCGGTGGCGTGGCCCATCACGCGTGGGATCACGACGTAGTCCTCGATCTGGCGCAGGACGAGCACCGCGATCCCAGCCGCGAGCGCCACGTGCCACGAGGCGGTGAGCCCGACCCCCACGGCGACGACGCCCGCCGCGAGGGGCCCGATCACGGGGATCATCTCGACGACCCCGGCGAACATCCCGAGCAGCAGCCAGAACGGCACGCCGATCGCCCAGAACGCGAGCGAGAGCACGACCGCGACGAATGCGACCAGGAGCAGCTGGCCGCGCACGAACGCCCCCAGCTTCGCGTCGATCAGCTCCCACGTGTCGCGGACCACGCGTCGGTGCTTCCGCGGCACGAGCGAGCTGACGAAGTTGACGGCGTGCTCGCGCTCGAAGATCCAGTACGCCGCCGTCGCGAAGATGAAGAAGATCCCGACGAGCGCCTCGAGCGCCTTCGTCCCGAACGTCACCGAGGCGTGGAGGACGCTGCCGGCGGAGGGCAGCTTCTTCAGTCGCTTCTGGAGGCCCACGAAGAACTGGTGCTTGAACCCGGTCGAGTGCTTGGCCTTCTGCTTCAGCTCCTGCTGTGAAGTCGGGACGCCGCCCAGCGCCTGGTTGACCTGGTCGACCGCCCGCGGCACGACGAGCCACAGCAGGAGCGCGATGGCGGCGACGAGCACGAGGTAGTGGATCAGCACGCCGAACGGCCGCGGGATGCGCCACTGCGCGAGCAGGTCTATGCCGGGTCGCATGGCGGCGGCGATGATCAAACCCAGGAAGACGAGCGCGATCACGATCTTCAGCTTCCAGAGCGCGAGCGTGCAGATGATCACCGCGACGGCGACGAGCGTCGAGATGAAGGCGCGGCGGGCAGTATCGGCCATTGCTCTGGCGATTCTCCCACGTTGCGAAGCTGCAAACGCAGGAGGGCCAGAGCGGCCGACGAAGCGAAGGAGGCATGCTCGGGCAGGACGAGGAGGTCTGCTACGACGCGCGCCGTCACGGCGTTGTTCTCGCGCGCCCGCTCGCACAGGCGGCGGTGCTCGCACTCTCAGGTGCAATCCTTCTCGCTCAGCCGTGGCCGCTTCCGGTTCCGGGCGCCCTCCTGATCGTGCTGGCCGCGGCTGTATGCCTGCGCGCGGTCTGGCGCTGGGAGCGCACGCACCTCGTCGTCACGACCGAGAAGCTCTGCCTGATCGACGGCACGCTGCGCCGGCGTGCGGCCGCGGTCCGGCTCCGTGCGGTCGAGAACCTCGAGCTCGAGCAGACCATTACAGGCCGGCTGCTCGGGTACGGCACGCTGGTGGCGGGCCCGCTCGAGATCGAGCACGTGCAGCACCCACGGAGCGTCTACCGACTCGTCGAGCGGCTGGCCGGCTGATGGCGGCGCCTCCGATCGAGGTGCGGGGGCTGACGAAACGCTACGGTTCGACGACCGCGGTCGTCGACCTGAGCTTCTCGATTCCCGACGGCAAGATCACCGGTTTCCTCGGGCCGAACGGGGCAGGCAAGACGACGACGCTGCGGGCGCTGCTCGGGCTCGTGCACCCGACGCAGGGCGAGGCGCGCGTCGACGGTGTGCGCTACGTCCAGCTGCGCGACCCGCTGCGAGCGGTCGGCGCGGTTCTCGAGGCCGACAGCTTCCATCCGGGGCGCTCGGGGCGAAACCACCTGCGCGTCCTCGCGGCCGCGGCCGGGGTGCCGGTGGCGCGCGTTGACGAGGTGCTGGCTGAGGTCGAGCTGACCCCGGCGGCACGGCGTCGCGTCGGCGGCTACTCGCTCGGCATGCGCCAGCGCCTCAGCGTGGCCGGGGCGCTGCTCGGGCTCCCGTCGCTGCTCGTGCTCGACGAACCGGCGAACGGGCTCGACCCCGAGGGCATCCGCTGGCTGCGCGACTTCCTGCGCCGGTTCTCGGCCCGTGGCGGCACGGTGTTCATCTCGAGCCACGTGCTCGCCGAGGTTGCGCAAATCGTCGACGAGGTCGTGATCATCCACCGTGGCCGGCTCGTCGCGCAGGAGCAGCTCGATGCGCTGACGGCGCGCGCGGCGGGGGGGACGGTCGTGCGCTCGCCCGACGCGGAGCGGTTGCGCGAGCGGTTGGCTGCGGCCGGGATCGAGGCTACGGGCTCGGCGGCCGGGGAGCTCCGGGCGGCGGCGGCGCCGGAACGAGTCGGCGAGGTTGCCGCGGCGGCGGGTGTTGTCCTGCACGAGCTGCGCGGCGAGGGTGCGAGCCTGGAGGAAGCGTTCCTCGAGCTGACCGCGGGCGAGGCGACTTGACGCGGTTGCTGCACGCCGAGCTGCTGAAGCTCGCGACGACCCGGCTCATCCTCTGGCTCGCGCTCCTGATGCTCGGGCTCGAGCTGCTCCTGATCTCGCTGACGGCAAGTCAGGACTCGATCGGCGACGTGATGCAGGAGAGCACCCAGCGTGGCCTCGTGACCTTCGCCGCGGTCTCTGCCTTGATGTCGCTGATCCTGGGCATCGTGTCGGCCACCGGAGAGTACGAGCATGGGACGGTGAGTCAGACGTTTCTCGTCGCGCCGGCTCGCGAGCGGGTCGTCTTCGCCAAGCTCGTCGCCGCCGCTCTCGTGGGTGCCGAGCTGGCACTCGTTGCGGACGCGGTGGCGTACGGCCTGACCGCGCTCTGGCTGTCGGGTCGTTCGATCCCCTCGCACCTTGCGACGCGCGGCACGCTGACCGTCATGCTTGGCACGATCCTCGCAGCGGCGCTCGCCGGGGCGCTCGGCGTCGGCTACGGCTCGCTCGCGCGGCGGCAGACGGCCGCGATCGTGGTCGCGCTGACCTGGCTCCTGATCGGCGAGCCCTTGCTGGCGATCGTCGGCATTAACACCTACGCGCCGGGCCACGTGATCGCGGCAGTCGTCGAGGGCGGACACACGAGCTCCGAGTTGCTCGGGTTCTGGGCCGGAGTCGCCGCTGCGCTCGTGTACATCGCGGTCGCCGGCGTGCTCGGCGTCGCCTCGGTGAAGCGCGCCGACGTCAACTGAGCGCACTGCCAGGGACTGTCCCTGGCGGGTGGCTTGAAGGGCCTCGTCTGGTGTGACGAAAGTGTCGCTAATCGTTCACGGGTCGTCGCATCGGCACGTGGCCGGCGCTTGCGGCGGCGCTAGCGTCGTCGGCCGTGTGAAAACCGCGACGGGAGCTTCCACCGGAAGGCGTGTACCACGTTACGACGAGAGGCGTCGCGCGCACCGCGATCTATCTCGATGACGACGAGCGCAGGCTCTTCCTCAGCCTCCTGGCAGACGTCGTCGGCCGTCACGAGTGGCGAGTCCACGCGTTCTGCCTGATGACGAACCATTACCACCTCGTCGTGGAGACGCAACTCTGGCGCCTCTCTGACGGCATCCAACGCCTGAACGGCGTCTACGCGCAGTCCTTCAACCGTCGCCACCACCGCACAGGACATCTCTTCGGCGACCGCTTCGCCGCCTGGGTGATCGAGGCCGACGAGCACCTCCGCGCGACTATCGAGTACGTGCTTCAGAACCCGGTCCGGGCCGGCCTCTGCGCCGACGCGGAGCACTGGCGCTGGTCCGCCGCGCGCGCTCTAAAACAGAACACGTGTTCGCGTCCACCGGCCCGGCTAAACTGGCTCGGTTATGGCCCAGGAAGAACTGGTCGTCCACGGGGCGCGCGAGCACAACCTGAAGGACATCACCGTCCGACTCCCGCGCCACGCGCTGATCTGCGTCACCGGGCTCAGCGGCTCAGGGAAGTCGAGCCTTGCGTTCGACACGATCTACGCCGAGGGCCAGCGCCGCTACGTCGAGAGCCTCTCCGCCTACGCGCGCCAGTTCCTGCAGATGATGGAAAAGCCGGACGTCGACTCGATCGACGGGCTCTCGCCGGCGATCTCGATCGACCAGAAGACCACGAGCCGCAACCCGCGCTCGACCGTCGGCACGGTGACCGAGATCTACGACTACCTGCGCCTGCTCTACGCACGCATCGGCAGGCCGCACTGCCCGGTCTGCGGCCGCCCGATCGCCGGCCAGAGCCAGGAGGCGATCGTCGATCAGATCCTCCAGCTCTCGAAGGGAACGAAGTTCACGGTCAACGCGCCGGTCGTCCGCGACCGCAAGGGCGAGTACAAGGACGTGTTCGAGGAGCTGCGCGCCGAGGGGTTCACGCGTGTGAAGGTCGACGGCGAGGAGCGTCTGCTCGAGGACGAGATCGTCCTAGACAAGAAGTTCAAGCACACGATCGAGGTGGTGGTCGACCGGCTCGTGATGAAGGCCGACCTGCGACAGCGGCTGGCGCAGTCGGTCGAGACGGCCGCGGCGCTGGCGGACGGCCTCGTGGTGATCGACGTGCTCGACGGCGAGGAGATGACGTTCTCCGAGAACTTCGCGTGCCCCGAGCACGGCGTCGGGCTTCCGGAGCTCGAGCCGCGCATCTTCTCCTTCAACTCGCCGCACGGCGCCTGCCCGCGCTGCACGGGCCTCGGCGCGCAGCAGGAGATCGACCCCGACCTGCTCGTCCCCGACCCGTCGCTCTCGATCAGCGAGGGCGCGCTAGTGCCGTGGTCGCTCGGGAACTCGAGCTTCTACGAGTCGGTCATCCAGGCGATCGCCGACCGCTACGAGATCGATCTCGAGCTCCCGTGGCACGAGCTCTCCGAGGAGCAGCAGAACCTCTTCCTGTTCGGGACGGACGGCGACAAGGTCTACGTCCAGTACCGCAACCGGATGGGCCGGCGCCGCTCGTACATGCTCGCCTTCGAAGGCATCGTCGCGAGCCTCGAGCGCCGCTACCGCGAGACCGACTCGAGCCAGCAGCGCGAGCGGATCGAGGAGTACATGAGCCTCCGGCCGTGCCCGGTCTGCGGCGGCGCGCGGCTCAAGCCCGAGGTGCTCGCGGTCACCGTCGGCGGCAAGAACATCCACGAGTTCACCCGCATGTCGGTGCAGCGCGCGATCGAGTTCGTGGACGGGCTCGACCTGACCGAGACGGAGCAGCTGATCGCCGTCAGGATCCTGAAGGAGATCCGCGAGCGGCTGACCTTCCTCGAGAACGTGGGCGTCGGCTACCTGCAGCTCGATCGCGCGGCCTCGACGCTGAGCGGCGGCGAGGCGCAGCGGCTGCGGCTCGCCACCCAGATCGGGAGCCAGCTCGTGGGGGTGCTCTACATCCTCGACGAGCCCTCGATCGGGCTCCACCAGCGCGACAACGGCAAGCTGATCACGACGCTCGAGCGGCTGCGCGACCTCGGCAACACCGTGCTCGTGGTCGAGCACGACGAGCAGATGATGCGCTCGGCCGACCACCTCGTCGATATGGGGCCTGGAGCCGGCGAGCACGGCGGGCACGTGGTCGCAGAGGGCTCGGCGAAGACCGTCGAGCGCAACCCGAAGTCGGTCACCGGCCAGTTCCTCTCGGGGAAGCGCGAGATCGCGATCCCGAAGCGGCGCGACGAGGACCTCGGCTCCTTCCGGATCCGCGGCGCGTCGATGCACAACCTGAAGGACATCGACGTCGAGTTCCCGGTCGGGAAGTTCGTCTGCGTGACCGGCGTCTCCGGCTCGGGCAAGTCGACCCTCGTGAACGAGATCGTCTACAAGGCGCTCGCTAACCGGCTCCACCGGATGCGGGTCAAGCCGGGCGATCACGCGGGCTGCGAAGGGATCGAGTGCTACGACAAAGTGATCGACATCGACCAGTCGCCGATCGGCCGCACGCCGCGCTCGAACCCGGCGACCTACACCGACATCTTCACGCCGATCCGGGAGCTCTACTCGCTGACGCCCGAGGCGAAGGTGCGCGGCTACAAGCCGGGGCGCTTCTCGTTCAACGTGCGCGGCGGCCGCTGCGAGACCTGTAAGGGCGACGGCACGATCAAGATCGAGATGCATTTCCTGCCCGACGTCTACGTGCCGTGTGAGACCTGCGGCGGCAAGCGCTACAACCGCGAGACGCTCGAGGTGCGATTCAAGGCCAAGTCGATCGCCGACGTGCTCGAGATGTCTGTCGAAGAAGCGCTGCGTTTCTTCGCCAAGATCCCGAAGCTCCGCCGGCGGCTGCAGACGCTGCACGACGTCGGGCTCGACTACGTGAAGCTCGGCCAGCCGGCGACGACGCTCTCGGGCGGCGAGGCGCAGCGGGTGAAGCTCGCGAAGGAGCTCGGCAAGATCGCGACCGGGCGAACGCTGTACATCCTCGACGAGCCGACGACCGGCCTCCACTTCGCCGACATCGAGAAGCTGCTCGAGGTCCTGCAGCGGCTCGTCGACAACGGCAACACCGTGCTCGTGATCGAGCACAACCTCGACGTGATCAAGCAGGCGGACTGGATCGTCGACCTTGGGCCCGAGGGCGGCGAGGCCGGTGGAGAGGTGATCGCCACGGGCACGCCCGAACAGGTCGCCGCTGTTGCCGAGTCGTTCACGGGGAGCTTCCTGCGCGAGCTGCTCCCCGCGCCCGAGCACGTCGCGGCCTAGCGCGCGGCGACGCCGGTGAACCGGTAGGAGAGACGAGACGTCTGTCCCTGCAGCTCGTTGCCCGCGACTCGCGGCAGGCTCAGTGTGAGGCGCAGGTGGTCGGTTCGGCCGGCACGGCGCGAGAGATGTCTGAGCAGGAGCCTGCGCTTGCCGTTGACGCGCACCGTCCTCAGCACCATTCTGCGCTTTCCACGACACGCGTACCCGCGGCTGCCGAGCCGCTTTGACCAGCGCCTGGAGCAACGCTCGATCTTCAGGCTGAGGGAGGAATCGAGGAGCGAGCTGCCCGAGCTCTTCGTCGTCAGCACGACGCGGGCGAATCGTCCCCTACCTCGATAGCGGAGCTCGACGGTGCGCTCGGCCCGATCCCCGGGGGCGAGCGCCGCGACCCGCGCCACGCGGTGCGGTGCGACCGACAGCCGTGGGCGCTTCTTGCTCGTCGAGATGTGTCCGAGCGAGCTCGCGTCCGCGAAGGTGGCGAACAATCCGAGGGCGGCCAGCAATGCTGCGCTGAGGACGAGCCCGCCTGAAGCGTGCAGCCGTGTGGGGCTGCTCCTCCGGCCGCTGTGATCGAGGAGACGCATCGTTCGCGGGGGGTTGACGGCTACTGGCTGGCGCCGGCGCGCTGGACGCCGGTGAACGTGTAGCCGACCGTGGAGGAGAGATTCTGGAGCGTGTTGCCCGCTGTGCTAGGCAGCGTGACCGTGACGCGCAGGTGGTCCGTCGTGCCCGCGGTGAGCGTCAGGTTCGAGAGAGCCAGGTTGCTGCCGATCAGCGCCCGCGAGGCCAGCACCGACGACGTGGTCCCGCCACAGGTGTAGGTGTAGGGCGGCCCGGACTCCGTCCAGGCGACCGAGCACTTGTCGATCGCCAGGTGAAGCCCGTCGATGGCGTCGGTGTCGAGAGCGGAGGAAGCGGAGGCGCTCGTCGTGAGCGTCACCGAGCCGAAGTCGACTGAGCCGGCATAGTTGAGGTCGATCGCGCGCTGCATCGTGTCGCCGGCCGCGATCGCTGTCGCGCCGGTGCCGAGCCGGTTCGTGGGCCCGGAGGTGAGTGACAGCGTGCCGCTCGCGATCGTGTGGCTTGCGCTCGTCGAGCTCGTGAAGGTGGCGAACGTACCGAGACCGGCGATCGCAGCGGCGACGCCGAGCACGGCGATCGAGGCGATCAGCTTCGCGCTCACAGAAGGGGTGGTGGTCGTTAGCCGCATCGAGGTGTTGTGTCGGCGCAAAGTGGGCTCGTCCTCTCCCCCTTTCGGGGGTGCCTCAGTCGAGGTAGTACGAGTACGAAACGCGTAGCTGGTCGGTGACCGACTTGACGCAGACCGGGTTGCCGCCTCCCCCGCACAGGGGCGAGACCCAGTAATAGAGCTTGATCACGAGGTTGTTCGACTTCGTGACGTCGTTCACCTCCGGCAGCGAGATCGTGTCCGTGGCGAAGACCGTGCCGCTTGCGGTGCACGCGACCGGGGAGGCGCCGCTGCCGTGCGTGGCCAGTGACGTGGCCCCGTTGAAGGTCTCGAGGTAGTAGCAGAGCGTGCCGCCGCTGGTGACGGCTGCAGACGCGTGCCAGACGTTCGTCACCGTGACGGCTGTGACCACGGCGCCGGCCGGTACGGACGGCTCGAGCGTCGCCTTGAGGTACCTCGTCGTCGACGGCGTCGCCGAGGGAGCGTTGGTCGTGGCTGTGTAGGCCGTGGCGTCGACCGTCCCGAGTTGCCAGGGAGTCGTCGCGGGAGCGCCGCTCGTGTCGTCGACGGACTGCGTCTCGTAGGCGGTGAACGCGATGTACGGCGTCGAGCCGGAGAGCGTCGCGAGGTCCACGTCGACGGTCTTGGTCTTCGTGCCGGTCTCCCACACGTAGGCGCGGATCACGAGCCCGTTTGCCTGGTCGGTGCTCGTGACCTCGGGAATCGCCGTCGAAAACGTCGTCTGCGTCGTCCCCGTGCTGCAGCCGGTCGCGCTCGCGTAACTGCCGTGCGTGCCGATCACGCTGCCGCCAGAGCGGACGTCGAACCAGAAGCACGCGTTGCCGGCCTGTGCGCCTCCGGAGCTGGCGAGCCGGAGGTTGAACTGCGCGCCCGAGACGGAAAGGCCGCCCGCACGTGCGCTGCTCAGCGTGACCTCGAGGTAGCGGTTGGTGCCGGACGCGATCGCCGTCGAGGTCGTGGCCACGATCGCGTCCGCGTACGAATACGGGTCCGACTTGTTCGACTCGATCGCGCTGCTCGCGTCGCGGAAGTCCTGTGGCGCCAGCGTGCGGGCACCGGGGAAGATGCGCTTGGAGGCGATTGTCTGCGGCCCAGCGCTCGCGAGCGAGCTCAGGCCCGCGAACGCGGCCGAGACGACCACGAACGACGCGAGCGCCGAGCCCGCGACGGTGCCCCAGCGGATCGGGCGCCTGACCGAGCCTGGGTCAGCCGGCGGCCTGGGCATCGGGCACCTCGGTCGTCTCGTCGGCGGCGGGAACCCGCCAGATCCGCCAGAGCCCGAGCAGTGCGAGCAGGAGCGGTGCGCCAAAGATGGAGGGCCTTCGGATCAAGGGGCTGCGCAGCCGGGCGATCGCCCAGCCCGCCCTGGGGACGACGAGCCGTACGCGCCAGGCCGTTGTGCCGTTCAGCTTCGCCACCCACGGGTCAGCCGCGCGGTTCGCGTCGCCTTTGGTGCGGACGAGCGGGTTGCTCCCGCGGACGACCGCGATCACCCGGTGGCTCTGGACGTGGTGGTCGCCGACCGGAATGTGGTAGCTGATCACCTGTCCGACGCGCACCTCGCGCGTCGACTCGGGCGTCACGACGATCAGGTCGCCAGGCGAAAAGTAGGGCCGCATACTGCCCGAGAGCACGGTCTCGGGCCGGTACCAGCCGGTGCGAGGGAGCAGCCCGAGCAGGATCAGGACGAGGACCGCGCAGGCGAGAGCGCCGCGGACGAGAAGCTCCGCGGCGCTCCGCCTGGTGCTGGCGCTGAGAGCGCGCACCGGCTCGCGCTACTTGTTGGTTGCCGTGCGCTGGGTGCCGGTGAACGCGTAGCTGACGGTCGACGACTGGTTCTGGAACGTGTTGCCCGCCGCACCCGGAAGCGTCAGCGTGACGCGCAGGTGGTCGGTGACGCCGGCCGTCAACGAGCCGAGGTTCGAGAGCGCGAGGCTGCTGCCGATCACGGCGCGCGAGGCGAGCACGGTCGAGGTCGAGCCGCTGCACGAGTAGGTGTAGGGCGGGCCGGACTCCGTCCAGGGGGCCGAGCACCTGTCGATCACCATCTGCAAGCCGTTCGTGGCGTCGGTGTCCAGCAGGGAGCTGGTCGTGGCCGACGTTGTCAGCGTGATCGAGGCGAGGTCGAGCGAGCCCTGATTGATCAGGTCGACGCTGCGCTGGAGCGTGTCGCCGGGGGCGATCGCCGACGCGCCGATGTTCAGCCGGTTGGTCGAGGCGCCGGTCGCGCCGAGCGCGATCGTGACCGTGCCCGTGGCGACCGAGTGGCTGGCCGAGGTGGAGCTCGTGAAGGTCGCAAACGTGCCGAGACCCGCGATGCTCGCGGTCGCACCCACCAGCGCGAGCGACGCCAGCAGCTTGCGAGCCGGGGACCAGCCGCCGCCGTGCAGTTGGGGAATTGAACGCCGTTTCATTTCGGATCTCCCGTCGTCGTGTGCCATCTTTGGTGATGACCTGAGCCGGGTATCGGCCGCGGGCGAGTCCCTCAAAAGGGGGTTTCTAAAGGCAACACTTTTCGGTGTTCTCGACGCCGCTACGCTCCTGACGTGAGCGTCAGAGTCGACGCAGCACCGCAGGCGGACGAGCGCGTCTGGCTACGGCGAGCCGTAACCGTGCTGGCACGGCCACACGACGTTCTCGGGGGACTCCGAGACGATTCTGACGTCGCCTCGCGCGCGCGCAGCGAGGCCGTGCTCGCCCTCGTCTGGCTGACAGGCATCGCCGGCGTGCTCTGGGCGCCCGTCGCGGGCACCGTCCTGAACGACGCGAACCTGGACTGGCTCGATGTCGCGGTCTGGGCGTTTCTGGGCGGGGGTTTGTACGGCGCGGGGGGTTACTTCATCGGAGGCCTTGTCCTCTACGCCCTCTCGCGGTCGGTGGGCGGGATCACGTACCGCCAGGCGCGGCATCTGCTGGCCTTTGCCTCGGCGCCCGTCGCCCTCTCGTTGCTCGTGCTCTGGCCGGTGCGACTGGCGGTCTACGGCGAGGATGTCTTCCGTCGCGGAGGGGCGGACCGCGGCGTGGGCAACGTCGTCTTCATCGTGATCGAGCTTGCCTTCGTGGCCTGGTCGCTCGCGCTAGTCGCGGTGGGCCTGCGCGGCCTGCTGCGCCGCTAGCCACCCCTCGAACTCCTCGAGTTCCTCGTCCGGGATCGTGTACGTGTGCTGCTCCTCCGGGAAGCGGCCCTCGCGCACGTCGGCCACGTACGCCTCGAGCGCGCGCCTCGCCTCGCTCGCCAGGTCGGCGTACCGCTTGACGAACCGCGGCGCCTTGCCCTCGTAGAGGCCCAGCAGGTCGTGCCAGACGAGCACCTGCCCGTCGCAGCCGGCCCCGGCGCCGATCCCGATCGTCGGCACCCGCAGCGCCTCGGTCACGCGCGCCGCAACCGCGGCCGGGACCGCCTCGAGCACGATCGCGAAGCAGCCCGCCGCCTCGAGCGCGAGCGCGTCCCCGTAGAGCCGCTCGGCCTTGTCCGCGGTACGGCCCTGCGCCTTGAAGCCGCCGAGCATCGTCGCCGACTGCGGGGTCAGGCCGACGTGGCCCATCACGGGCACGCCCGCGCCGACGATCGCCTGCACACGCGAGAGTGCCGGCCCCGCGCCCTCGAGCTTGACCGCGTCCGCACCGGCCTCCTTGACGAAGCGCACAGCGTTCTCGACCGCTGCTTCGTCCGAGACCTGGAACGAGCCGAAGGGCATGTCCGCGATCACGATCGGCCGCTTCGCCCCGCGCGTGACCGCGCGCGCGAGCATCAGCAGCTCCTCCATCGTGATCGGCACGGTCGACTCGTTGCCGAACACGACCATTCCGGCCGAGTCGCCCACGAGCACGAGCTCGACGCCGGCCTCGTCGGCGATGCGACCGCTCGGGAAGTCGTAGGCCGTGACCATCGCGAGCTTCTGACCGCGGCGCTTGAGCTCGACGAGCTCTGGCAGCGGCAGCTTGCCGTGGGTCCAGGATGCGTACTTGCTCACTGCGGGTCTCCTTCCAGGACGATGTTGTCGATCAGGCGGGTGGAGCCGACGTGGACGGCCGCGGCGAGGACGCGCGGCTCGAAGTCGGCCTCTTCGAAGTAGTCGACCTCGAGCCCGTCGAGCAGGCTGCGGTCGCGTGCAGCGAGCGCGCGCGGCAGAGCGAGCGCCCGCTCGCGCTCCTCGGGCGAGAGGTAGGCGTTCCGCGACGAGAGTGCCAGGCCTTCGGCGTCGCGGACCGTCGGGACGACCCGGATCTCGACCGAAACCGCGAGATCCTTGACCATCCGCTGCACCACGGCGACCTGCTGCGCGTCCTTCTGGCCGAAGTACGCGCAGCGTGGGTGCACGAGATTGAACAGCTTCAGGCAGACGGTCGCGACGCCGCGGAAGTGGCCGGGCCGGTGCTCGCCCTCCAGCATCGAGCCAAGCCGCTCGACCTCGATCCAGGTCTCGAAACCGGGCGGGTAGAGCTCCTCGGCGCTGGGCGCGAACAGCACGTCAACGCCTGCTTCCTCCGCCAGCCGCGTGTCGCGCTCCTCGTCGCGGGGGTAGGTGGCGAGGTCTTCGCCGACCGCGAACTGCGCTGGGTTGACGAACAGGCTCGCGACGACCGTGTCGTTCTCGGCGCGCGCGGCTCGGAAGAGCGCGAGATGCCCGTCGTGGTAGGCGCCCATCGTCGGCACGAGGCCGATCTCGCCGTCGGTCGGCAGCTCGGCGGCCGTCCGCACGATCCTCATCGCGCCGTCGCCTCGGCGAGCAGGTCGTAGAGCGGCTCGAGGTCGGGCCGCGCGGCGCGGATCGCCCTGCGGTGCGCCTCGACGGTTTCCCAGTCGCCGCGCTCGATCGGCCCCGTCAGCTCGAAGCCGTTCTCGATCGTGCGGCGCATGAGCGGCTCGAGCGCCTCGGGCGGCGCGCCGGCAGCGGCGACGAGCCCGGCCGCCGCCTCGTGGAGGGCAACGAGGTAGTTCGAGGCCATGACGGCACCGGCGTGGTAGAGCGGCCGGTCGCCGTCCTCGAGCTCGAAGGGCTCGAGACCGAGCACGCGGGCGAACTCGAAGCCGAGCTCCCGCGCGTCGTCGCTCTCGGCGGTGACCGCGCCCCAGGCGCCGTCGAGCTGCTCTGGCCCGCGCGCGTGCGTGAACGTCTGGAGCGGGTGGAGCGAGAAGCGCCGCTCGTGCGGGTCGAGCGCCGAAAGCGACGTGGCGCCGCTGACGTGGGCGACCCAAGAGCCATGTCCCAGGGACAGACCCTGGGCCACGTCCCGAATAGCCGTGTCCGGAACGCACAGCAGCACGAGCTCCGCGTCCTCGCGCAGGTCGAGGCCGCGCTCCTCGAGCCGCGCGGCGACCGCCGACCCGACTCGCCCGCGACCGATGACGTTGACGCTCTTGACCATCCAAGCTCCAGTTCCGCAGGGGATACCGGGCGCGGAGAAGTCTAGCCGCGGAGGCGTTCTTCGAGGGCTCGCCGCACCTCGGGCCAGTCGTCGAGGATCACGGCGTACCAGGCCGAGTCGCGCCGCTCGCCGTCCCGGACGATCATGTGCCGGCGATGGATGCCCTCGAACTCGGAGGAGATCGCGGCCAGCGCGGCGCGGGCCCGGTCGTTCAGCGCATCGGTCTTGAATTCCACGCGGTAGCAGCCGGCAACCTCGAACGCGTGCCGCAGGAGCAGGTACTTCGCCTCGGTGTTGGCGCCGGTGCCCCAGGCGGACGGGTGCAGCCAGGTGTTGCCGATCTCCAGCCGCCGGTGCTCCGGCGCTAGCGACATGTAGCTCGTCGAGCCGACGACGACCCCGCCCTGCAGCACTGCAAAGGGGTGACGATCCGTGGAAGGACGCAACGCGTCGGCGATCCAGGCGTCCACGTCGCGCGTGAGCATCCACGTCCATGTGCGCTCGTCGGCGGCCGCGGCGCGGAGGCCCTCCTCGTGCTGTGGGCCGAGCGGCTCCAACACCACGAACCGGCCCTCCAGCGTGGGGCTGAGATCTTCGAACATTGCTGGCATGATGATGCAGACGTGGGCCGTCACCGGGGGGCTGAAAAGGCCGAGCTCTTGCTCTCGGCCGCGCGCTACCTGAACGAGACGCTGGAGCTCGAGCGCGTCTACGACCGTTTTGGCGAGCTGCTCGCCGATGCCGTGCCGCACAACGGCGTGATCGTCTCCTCGTTCGACCCGGAGACGGAGCTGATCCGCTGCGACTACGCCTGGGTCGACGGCGGCAGGCTCGATCCGGCGATCCTGCCGCCGCTTCCGCTGAACCGTGAGGGCGGCGGCATGCAGAGCCGCGTGATCCTGAGCGGCGAGCCGTTGCTCGCGAACGACGTGCCCGAGCGGGTGAAGGACCCGGCCGGCATCTATTACGACGTCGACCGCGAGGGCCACATGCGCAAGCTCCCGGACGACGGGCCGCCGGGAGTCCAGTCGGCGATGATGCTGCCGGTCAAGAACGAGGGGGTCGTCGTCGGCGTCGTGCAGCTGATGCACGAGGCCCTGGTCTACGACGAGGAGCAACTCGGTCTCGCGGAAGGGCTCGTCGGCCTGATGGCCGCCGCCGTGCGGAACGCGCGCCTCCACGAGCAGGGCCAGGCCGAGGCCGCGGCACGGGCGACCGCCGAGGCGACGGCCGCTGAGCGCGAGCGGGCCGCGCGCGTGCTCGAGGCCGTCGGCGACGGTGTCTTCTTCGTCGACGGCGAGGGTCTGCTGCGCTTCTGGAACCGCGCAGCCGAGCTCGTCAGCGGGCGCAGCCGCGACGACGTGATCGGGCGCGAGGCGGGCGAGATCTTCGACGGCTGGGCGACGATCGCGACGGAGATCCCGGTCTCCGAGGGCCGCGAGGCGGCGCGGCCCGTGACGCTTCCGGTCGAGGTCGAGGGCAGCGAGCTCTGGCTTTCGTTCGTCGCCGTTCGCACCCCCGGCGGCGTGGTCTACACCTTCCGCGACCTGACCGTCGAGCGCGGGCTCGAGGCGGCGAAGAGCGACTTCATCGCAACCGTCTCGCACGAGCTGCGCACGCCGATGACAGCCGTGCTCGGAGCGGCGAAGACGCTGCTGCGAGACGACATCGAGCTCTCGCCCGAGCGGCGCCAGCAGCTGCTGGAGATGATCGGCGCACAGGGCACGCGGCTGACGCAGATCACCGAGGAGGTACTCCTCGCCAATCGGCTCGACCGCGGCGACTTGCGGATCCACAGCGAGCGGGTCGACGTCGCGGAGCTCGTGGCCGAAGCCGTCGACGGGATGAGCGAGCGGCTTCCCGAATCGGTCTCGGTCACCGCGAGCACGGAGGCGAACGGCGGCGGCGTGGCCGCGCTCGGCGACCGCGACCGGATCGAGCAGGTGCTCGTCAACCTGATCGACAACGCGGTCAAGTACTCGCCCGACGGCGGCAACGTGGTCGTGCGCATGGCGCCGTCGACGTCGAGCGTGCGCGTCGAGGTCGCAGACGAGGGCATCGGGATCGCGCCGACGGAGCTCGAGGCGGTCTTCGAGAAGTTCTACCGCGGCGACCCGCAGCACCGCGCGATGCCGAGTGGCACAGGCCTCGGCCTCTACATCTGCCGGGAGCTGCTGCGCCGCATGGGCGGCACGATCGGCGTCCGCTCTCGCCCGGACGAGGGGTCGACGTTCTATTTCGAGCTGCCGAGAGCGTAGCGCTCGTCTCTAGCGGATCGACTGGTCGTTTCAGACGGTCGTGGGGGGGGGGGCCCCCCCCCCCCAAAAAGCCAATAGAACAAAACACCCGGGGGGCAGGCGGGGGGGGGGAGAAAAATGGGTCCCCCGAGGGGGGGGGGGGGTGAACGCGGCCAGAAAACAAAAAAAA
>JBBRYF010000026.1:0-17840 GCA_038237925.1 Gaiellales bacterium
GAGCACGGCGCGGCGCGAGAGCACGACGTTGTTGCGGGAGCGGTTGAGCTCGATCACCTTCGCGCGCAGCTCCTGGCCGAGGAACTCATCGAGATCCTGCACGCGGCGGATGTCGACCAGCGAGGCCGGCAGGAAGCCCCGCACGCCGAGATCGAGGATCAGGCCGCCCTTGACGACCTCGATCACCTTCCCGAGCACCGGGTCCTCCGACTCGGCTGCCCGCTCGATCGCCTTCCAGGCGAGCTCGAAGCGGGCGCGCTTCTTCGAGAGGATCAGCCGCCCTTCGGCGTCCTCCTTCGTAAGCACGAGCGCGTCGATCTCGTCGCCGACCGTGACCTCGTCGGCCGGGTTCACCGAGCGGCGGATCGAGAGCTCGGCCACCGGGATGACGCCTTCCGACTTGTAACCGATATCCACGAGCACCTCGTCCTTGTCCACTCGTACGACGGTGCCGTGGACGACCTCCCCTTCGTTGATCGTGGGGAAGGTGGCCTCGTAGTTCGGGACGCGCTCGCCGTCCTCCGTCGTGGTCCACACGGAGGCGTCGTCGAGCTGCGTTTCCTCTCTGTTCACGGTTTCGCTGGCCATCGAGAAGTCGGTCAGTATAGCCGCGTGCCGACTTCGGCCCCTGGCGCCGCTAGTGCGGAGAAGGCCCGGAGCGGCCGAGCTTTGCGCCGTACCAGAACGTCGCGCCGCTCATCGTGATCTTCGCCGAGACGACGCTGCTGCCCGCACGGCCACGAGAGCAGTGACCCCTAGGACGAGAAAGCGCCGCACAGGGCGCGGGTACGACGACGCACGCGCCGCTTCAAGACTTCGCCTCGTTCCAGTCCCCGCCGACGCCGACGTCGACCTCGAGCGGTGGGTCGAGCGGGTAGGCGCGGCACATCTCCTCGCGCACGAGATCCTTCACCGCCGAGACCTCGGCCTCCGGCACCTCCAGCAGCAGCTCGTCGTGCACCTGCAGCACGAGGCGCGCCGCGCGGCCTTCGTCGCGCAGGCGGCGGTGGATCGCGACCATCGCCTTCTTGATCACGTCCGCGGCGGTGCCCTGCATCACCGAGTTGACGGCGAGCCGCTCGCCGAGCGAACGCGTCTGGCGGTTCGAGGCGCGGATCTCGGGCACGGGGCGGCGGCGGCCGAAGAGCGTGGTCACGAAGCCGTCTCGCGCCGCCTGCTCGATCGTGCGCTGGATGAAGTCCTGCACGTGCGGGAAGCGCGCGAGGTAGGAATCGATGTACGCCTGCGCCTCCTCACGCGGGATCTCGAGGTTCTCGGAGAGCCCGAACGACGAGATGCCGTAGATGATCCCGAAGTTGACCATCTTGGCCACGTTGCGCTCGTCCTTCGTCAGCGTCGCGCGCTCCTTGCCGAGCACCTCTGCGGCGGTCGCAGCGTGGATGTCCTCGCCTGCTTCGAACGCCTCGCGCAGCTTGGGCTCCGCGGAGACGTGCGCGAGGATCCGCAGCTCCACCTGCGAGTAGTCGGCGGACAGCAGCTTGTGGCCCGGCTCGGCGACGAAGGCCGAGCGGATCTCGCGGCCGAGCTCGGTCCGAATCGGGATCGCCTGCAGGTTCGGGCTCGTCGTCGAGAGCCGGCCGGTGGCGGCCACGGTTTGGTTGAAGGTCGTGTGGAGGCGCCCGTCCCCGCCGATCAGCGTCGGCAGCGGCCCGAGGTACGTGTTCAGGAGCTTCGAGTACTCGCGCCACTCCTCGATCACACCAACGATCTCGTGCTCGCCCCGGATCGTGCGCAGGACCCGAGTGTCGGTCGAGTACCCAGTCTTGCCCTTGCGGCCGGGGGTGAGCCCGAGCTGCTCGAAGAGGATCCGCGCCACCTGCTGAGTCGAGCCGAGCATGAACTTCTCGCCCGCGAGCTCGTACGCCTTGGCCTCGAGCTCCTCGACCCGGTCGGCCAGGCGCGCGGTGATCTCGCCCATCCGGTAGGTGTCGACCTTGACACCGGCCGCCTCCATTGCCGCCAGGACCGCGGTCAGCGGGAGCTCGATCTCGCGGTAGAGCGACTCGGCGCCGCGCTCGCGGACGCGCTCGAGGAGCGGCGCGCGCAGGCGCAGCGTCGCCGCGGCATGGCGGACGAGCGCGGCCGTCTCCTCCTCGGCCTCCGGCACGGGCACGAGCTCGACCCCGTATTCGGCAGCGAGGTCGTCCAGCGCGTACTCGGCTCGCCCGGGCTCGATCAGGTAGGCGAGGATCATCGTGTCGTCGGCGGCCTCGATCCGCAGGGACTTAGCGTCGTGGGCGACGAGCTCGCCGTCGAGCCGCTCCGGCCGGGGCGAGACGACGACCTCCTCCCCGGCGGCGGCGGCAATGCGCCCGTCGTCGCCGGCCAGCGCCACGGCGCCCCCACCAAGTAACAGACTGTTACGTGGTTCCTCGCGCCAGGGGACCTCGACGCCCGTTGGCCTGAGCGCGGCAGCAGGAAGCGCTTCGTCCAGCTCGTCGACGCGGTTCAGGAGGTTGCGGAACTCGAAGCGCCTGAACATCTCCTTCAGCTGCGAACGGTCCGGCGGCGCGAGCACGACCTCGCTCGGGTCGAAGTCGAGCTCGAGGTCGCGGCGCATCGTCGCCAGCTCCTTGGCGGCCCGCGCCTGCTCCGCGTGCTCCTTGAGCGCCTTCGACCTCGCGGGAGTCAGCTCGTCGACGTGCTCGAGCACCTCCTCGAGCGACCCGTACTGCGCGATCAGCTGGCCCGCCGTCTTGTCGCCGATCCCGGGAACGCCCGGGATGTTGTCGGAGGGATCGCCCTTCAGCCCAATGAAGTCCGGGACCTGCTCCGGCTTGATCCCGAGCCGCAGCTCGACGCGCTCGGGTGTATAGACGTGGACGTCCGAGACACCGCGCGGGGTCATCATCAGCGCGACGTTGTCGGTCACGAGCTGGAAGGCGTCGCGGTCGGTCGAGACCACCGTTGTCTTGACCCCAGCCTCGTCCGCGAGGTGGGCGAGCGTCGCGATCACGTCGTCGGCCTCCCAGCCCTCGAACTCGAGGTTGCGGTAGCCAAAGGCCTCGACGATCGGCCGGAAATAGGGAAACTGCTCTCGCAGCAGGTCCGGCATCGGCTTGCGCTCGCTCTTGTACGTCTCGAGCGCCTCGGTGCGGTGCACGGGCCGCGTGTCCCAGGCGACGGCGACACCCCTCGGCCGGTAGTCCGCGAGCAGCTTGAAGAGCATGTTCGCGAAGCCGAGCAGGGCGTTCGTCGAGAAGCCCTCGCTCGTGGCCAGCTCCTCGGGGAGCGCATAGAACGCGCGGTAGGCGAGGTTGTTGCCGTCGACGAGAAAGAGGTCGGAGTCGCGCGCGGGGCCGTCGTCGAGCTGCAGCTCTGCTCCGGTCAACGTCTTCGGAGACATCTCTGCGAGTCTACGTCGCATGGCTCGCCTCGAAGTCGTCCCGTTCTCCGACGAGCATCTGGACGCTGCCGCGACCCTGCTCGCGGGCCGTCGCGCGCGCCACCGCGAGGCGGAGCCGCTGCTTCCGGAGTCGCGTGACTTCGCAGCCGAGATCGAGCGCGAATGGCGCGCAGACGGAGCTTCTGGGGTCTTCGCGTCGGGAGGCGGGAGTGCCGTCGGGTACCTGATCGCGTCGCCGAAGCTGATGGGAGGCGGAGCCTCCTGGATGCAGGCGGGAGTCGCCGGGCTGGCGATCGACGGTGAGGCGGAGCCGATGCGGGACCTCTACGCGGCCGCGGCTCAGCGCTGGGTCGACGACGGCCACATGCGCCACGCCGTCTACGTGCCGTTGGGCGACTCGGAGCTGATCGACGCCTGGTTCCGTCTCTCCTTCGGCGCGTCGGCGGTGCTTGCTGCGCGTGAGACCGGGCCGGAGGCGGAGCCGTTCGATAGTGACGTCACGATCCGGCGCGGCACGCCAGACGACTACGACGAGGCCGCGCGGCTCGAGCTCGCGATGGGCGAGGCGATGCAGCCGGCGCCGAGCTTCTCGGGTATGCCGCTCCAGACGCAGGAAGAGGTTGCCGCGGAGTGGCGCGAGGACGGCGACAGCGACGAGTACGAGCTCTTCGTGGCGGAGCGTGGAGGCCGCATCGTCGGTCACACGCTCCTCTACCGTCGGCCACCGGACCTCCGCGTCCCCGACGGCAGCATCGACCTCGCCCAGGCATCGACCGAGCGCGAGGTGCGGGGCACCGGCGTCGGCCGCGCGCTGACCGCCCACGTGTTGCGCTGGGCGGGCGAGCACGGCTATCCCGTGATGACGACCGACTGGCGCATGACGAACCTCTGGGCCTCCCGGTTCTGGCCGAAGCGCGGCTTCCGGCCGAGCTTCCTACGCCTCTATCGCGCGCTCCCCTAATGCAGCGCGTCCCGCTGCTCTTCGGCACGCGCCTGACCGTCGTCGACGTGCCCGACGAGGCCGTCGTGCTGCGCCCGCCGCCCCCGGGAGAGGCTGTCGCCGACGTGCACGCCGCCGTCCGCGACGCGCTCCGGTTCCCGCTCGCCGGCGATCCGCTCGAGGGGGTGGTCACGCGTGGTGGACGGGCAACGATCGTCGTCGAGCCGCCGGCGCTCCCGCTCCCGGGCGCCCTGAACGACCCCCGGCAGGACGCGCTCGCCGCGGCCTCGGCCGAGCTCGAGCGCGCGGGCGTGCCCACCGACCGGCAGACCTTGCTCGTTGCGACCGGCCTGACGCGTAGACCGCAGCAACGAGAGCTCGAGAGCCTGAGCATCGTCTCGCCCTCCTTCGCGCGCCGTTTCCGCGGGACGGTCGCGATCCACGACGCGGAGGACCCAGAGCTCGTCGAGCTCGACCCGGTCGGCAGCACGCCGCTGCGCGTTCACCGCGCGCTGCTCGAAACCGACCTGGTGCTGACGGTCAGCGGGGCCGAGACGGTGCTCGACGGCGGGCCGGCGCTGTTGCTCGGCTGCGGCGCCGGCGAGGCGCTGCGGGCCGCGACTGCGTATTCGCTGCTGGAGACCGGCGCCTCCCAGGGCTGGCGGCTTGCGGTGGAGCTCGAGCGGCGGCTGGCCGCTCGCGTCCCGCTGATCGGCACGTCGCTCGTGCTCGACCAGCCCCGGCTCGGCGGCGCGGCGCGCGGCTACCCGTACGACCCGGCCGCGAGCGACCGCATCGCCGGCTCACCACTCCGCCGGGGCTTCGGGCTCATGCCCGGTTTCGCACGGAACCGCGTGATCCACTCGATGCGGCGCGACCTGAGCGCCGCGGCGGCCTTTGCGGGGCCGCCTTCGGTCGCGCATGCCGAGGCGCTCTTGCGGGCCGTCGAGGCGCGCTCGGCCACGCTTGATGCCCGCCTCGACGCGATCGTGATCGGGATCCCGCGAACGACGCCTCACCTCCCGCGCGAGCGGCCGAACCCGCTGCTCGCCGCCTACCTCGCGCTCGGTCTCGCGCTGCGGCTCTGGCGCGAGGCCTTCCCGCTCGTGGAGGGCGGGACGGCGATCCTGCTGCACCGCTTTCACCGCCACTTCGCCCACCCGACGCAGCAGCCCTACCGCGAGATCTTCCACGCCCTACGCATGGGACCTCGCGAGCCGGAGGAGCTCCTCGGCGCGGAGCGCGCGGCGATGGCCGACCAGCGCGCCATCGCGGCATACCGCGCGGGACGCGGCTGCCACCCGCTGCTGCCCTTCGCCGACTGGGCCGGCTGCGCGCCGGCCCTCGGGCGCCTCGGCTCCGTGATCGTCGCCGGCTGCCGCGACGCGGTCGCCGCGCGCCAGCTCGGCTTCGTCCCCGCCCGCGGCCTGCCCGCCGCGCTGGAGATGGCGCACGGCCGCGCGGGAGGCAAGGCGCGCGTCGGCTACCTGCTCTCGCCGCCCTACTTCCCGCTGCGGGTGGCTCCCTAGTCCTCGCCGAGGTAGGTCTTGCGGACCTGCTCGTTCTCGCGCAGCGCCTTCGCGTCGTCGGCGAGTGCGACGTGGCCGGTCTCGAGCACGTATCCCCGCGAGGCCACCTCCAGCGCCATCAACGCGTTCTGCTCGACGAGCAGGATCGGAGTTCCCTGCTCGTTGATCTCGACGAGCGTCTCGAAGATGCGCTCGACGAGCACCGGCGCGAGACCCATCGAGGGCTCGTCGAGGAGCAGCAGCTTCGGCCTCGCCATCAGCGCCCTGCCGATCGCGCACATCTGTTGCTCGCCGCCGGACATCGTGCCCGCCTTCTGGCTCTTGCGCTCGGCGAGCCGCGGGAAGAGCGTGAACACGCGGTCCATGTCCTCCCGGATCCCCGGCCGGTCGCTGCGCTGGAACGCGCCCATCTCGAGGTTCTCGAGCACGCTCATGCGCGGGAAGAGCTTGCGGCCCTCCGGCGCCTGGGCGATCCCGCTCTTGACGATGTCGTGCGGCGGCTCCTCGGTGATGTCCTCGCCGCGGAAGACGATCTTGCCCTGTCGAGGACGGTTGAGCCCGTTGATCGAGCGCAGCGTCGTCGACTTCCCCGCGCCGTTGGCCCCGATCAGGGTCACGATCTCGCCCTCACGCACGTCCAGCGAGACCCCCTTCAGCGCGTGAATCGAGCCGTAGTACGTGTGGACGTCCGTCAGCTCGAGGATCAGGCTGTCGGCCCGTCCTGCGCTCGCGCTCACCCGGCCACCGCCGCTGTTCCGAGGTAGGCCTCGATCACGCGCGGGTCGTGCTGCACTTCCGTCGGGCTGCCCTCGGCGATCTTCTCGCCGTAGTCGAGCACCGTGACGCGGTCGGAGATGCCCATCACGACGCGCATGTCGTGCTCGATCATCAGGATCGCGAGCTTCTGCTTGTCCCGGAGCTCGGCGACGAACTTGGTGAACTCGGCTGTCTCCTGCGGGTTCATGCCCGCGGTCGGCTCGTCGAGGAGGAGCAGCTTGGGCTCGGTCGCCAGCGCCCGTGCCACCTCGAGCCGGCGCTGGTCGCCGTACGGAAGGTTCCGCGCGGTCGAGTCCTGCTGCTTGAGCAGGCCGACGAAGTCGAGCAACTCTCTGGCGCGCTCGGCCGCTGCGCGCTCCTCGCGCTTCAGACCGGGCGTTCGCACGACGCTGCGGAAAAGGCCGCCCTTGAGGCGCGAGTGCATCCCGACGAGGACGTTCTCGAGCGCGCTCATGTTCTGGAAGAGTCGGATGTTCTGGAACGTACGGCCGATTCCGCGCTCGGTGATCGCGTGCGGCGGCTTACCGGTGATGTCCTTGCCGTCGAAGACGATCGTGCCGCCGGTCGGCTTGTAGACCCCGGTAAGCATGTTGAAGAAGGTCGTCTTGCCGGCGCCGTTCGGCCCGATCAGGCTCACGATCGCGCTGTCGGGAACGACGAAGTCGACTCCGCCGACCGCCACGAGGCCACCGAACTGCTTCCGCACTCCTTCCGCCGTCAGTAGATCCGTCATCAGTTCGTCACGTCGTAGAGCGGCTTGTCGGCCACTCCCTCGTGGAGCTCCGCGGCTCTGCGTCTGCTCGGTATCAACCCCTCGGGTCGGAAGAGCATCACCACGAGCAGGATCGCCCCGAAGATCCCGAACTCGTACTTCGGGACGTCGATCGTGAGATGGAGGTGGCTGTTCAACCAGCCGCCGCTGTCCGCGAGGCCCTCCTGGTCGAGATAGGCGAGGAAGGCACCCCCCACGATCACTCCCCAGATGTTGCCCATCCCGCCCAGGATCACCATGCAGAGGATGAAGACGGAGATGTTGAAGAAGAAGTCCCCGGGGAAGGTCGAGCTCTTGAAGCTCGCGTAGTAGGCGCCCGCGATCCCGCCGAAGAAGGCGCCGGTAGCGTAGGCCCAGGTCTTCGTCCGCATCAGCGGCACGCCCATCGAGGCGGCGGCCGTCTCGTCCTCGCGGATGGCGATCCAGGCCCGCCCGAGCCGGGAGTCGCGCAGGCGCACCGAGCAGAAGACGGTCAGGAGCAGGAGCACCAGCCCTGTCCAGTAGAAGAGCCGCTCAGACGACCAGAACGTCCCCGAACCGGTCAGGTAGTTGACGCCGAAGAACCCGGGCGAGTCGAGCGGCGTGATCCCGTTCGGGCCGTTCGTAACGTTGAAGCCGAACAGGTTGTCGCCGTTCCGGGCCACCTGCGGCAGGATCTCGCCGAACCCGAGCGTGACGATCGCGAGATAGTCGCCGCGCAGACGCAGCGTCGGCAGGCCGATCACAACCCCCACGAACGCGGTCACCAGGCCCGCCACGATCAGTAGGAGCCAGATCGAGATATGGAAGCCGGGCACCGTGCTGCCGACACCGACGGCGCCGAAGTGGACGTTCTGGTGCGCGAACTGGACGGAGGCGAACCATGCGGCGACATAGGCGCCCATCGCGTAGAAGGCGACATAGCCGAGGTCGAGCAGCCCCGCGTAGCCGACAACGATGTTGAGCCCGACGGCCATCATGATGAAGACGAGCATCACGACCCCGGTGGGCACGCTCGGGAACGAGCCGAAGATCGGGATGGTGAAGAGCTTGTCCCAGTAGAACGGATACGTGATCGCGATCGCGATCGCCCCGAGTGACCGGGCGTGGCGGCCGATCACCGGGACTTGCTCCCACGGCGGCACGTAAATGCCCGCGACGACGAGGAGGAAGAGCACCGCCGCCACGTTCAGGCTCCCGAATGCGGCGAGGACGATCAGGGCGCTCAGCGCGCCGAGGGCCATGCGCACCCCGCGGCGCCAGACCGGCGAACGCCCTTCCAGCTCGCGCAGAGACTGCAACGCCGACGCCACGCTAGCCCCCTTCGGGTGTTCGTTCGCCGAGTAGGCCCTCGGGCCGGAAGACGAGGATGAGGATCAGGATCGCGAAGACGATCGACTGCGTCCAGTCACTCCCGGGGGCATGCCAGCTGAGGCCCTCGTTGAACGCCTGGATCAACCCGATCAGGAGCGCGCCGAGCACGGCCCCCGGCAGGTTGCCGATGCCGCCGAACACCGCCGCGGTGAAGGCGATCAGGCCGAGCTGGAAGCCCTGGTCGAAGCGCACGGAGCCGACGTAGAGCGCATAGAGCAGGCCCGCCGCACCGGCCAACGCTCCGGCGATCAGGAACGTGAACGTGATCGTGCGGTTGACGTTGATCCCCATCATCGCGGCCGCGTCCGAGTCCTGGGCCGTCGCGCGCATGGCCTTGCCCTGTCGAGTCCGCTGGACGAGCCCGACCAGGAGCAGCAGCACGGGCGCGGTGACCAGCAGGACGATCAGCTTCTCCCACGTGTAGGTCACGCCGGCGACCGAGAACACGTTCCCCGTGGGAAGGATCGAGACGGTCTGCACGTAGTTCGCGCCTTTCCACCCGAGGCCGACGTCCTGGAGGATGAAGGAGGCGCCGATCGCAGTGATCAACGGGGCGAGCCGCGGCGCGTTTCTGAGCCGCCGGTACGCGATCAGCTCGACGGTCGCGTTGAGCACGCCACAAAAGGCCATCGCCACCAGCAGCGCGACGATGAGCAGCGGCCACAACACGTACCACGCCTGCCCTTGGTGCAAGCCGAAGACGGTCGGGCCGACGAGGGTGATCGACATCATCCCGCCGAGCATGAAGACGTCGCCGTGGGCGAAGTTGATCAGCTCGAGGATGCCGTAGACGAGCGTGTAGCCGAGCGCGACGAGCGCGTAGACCGCCCCCGTAGTCAGGCCGATCAGGAAGATCTGCGTGAAGTCGGCGGGCGTCTTGACGAGGTTGACGCACAGCCAGGCAAGGGCAAGCGCTACGAGCGAGAGGCCGAAGACGGTCGTGAGGTTCGGCCTGAATGCTCTAGCGAACGACTGCCCACTCGCTTCTGTGACCACACACCTCTCCTGAGAAGTCCTGGGGAAGGGGCCCGCGGGCCCTTCCCCAGGACTTTGCTGCTTTTCTCTTACGCGGCCTTGACGAGGCTGGCCGGCGGGACGACGACCTTGAGGGTGACACCCGTACCGGTCTTCCCGGAGCCGACCTGCCTGTACATGGTGACCGGGTTCGACGTCGTGTCGCCGTTCTTGTTGATCGTGAACGTGCCGAGGATTCCGGCGTTCACCTTCGTCTTCAGGAGGTTGGCGGTGACGCTTGCCCGCGTCCCGTCCGACTTGGCGATCGCGTCGAGAATGACCGCCATCGACTGCGCTGCGTAAGCGGAGTACGGGTTCGGCTTCTTGCCGATCTGGGCTCCGAAGTTCTTGATGAACGCCGCGCCGGCGCCCGTCAGCTTCTCGGGCGGAACGCCCGCGACGCTGATCGTCATGTCGGCGGCCGCCGGCCCGTTGGCCGTGAAGTCGCTGAAGCCGTCCGGGGCCTGGAACTTGGCGCCCGGGACGCCCTTCGTGACGTCGGCGATCAGCTTGGCGCCGTTCTCGCAGATCAAGCCGCCGAAGAACACCCAGTCAGCACCCGACTGCTGGATCCTCGTTGCGAGGGCCTCGTAGCTCGACGCCTTCGGATCCCATGCCGTGAAGCCCGCGATCTTCAGACCGAGCTTCTGGGCCGAGTTCCGGTAGTCCGTCGCGATTCCGAGGCCGTACGCCTCCTTGTCGTTGAGGATGAAGATGCTCTTACCGCCCTGCTGCTGTGTGTAGAGGGCGTCGGCGGCTCCCTGGAAGTCGTCGGCCGCGACCACCCGGATGTAGTTGCGCTTGCCGTTCGGGTAGTACTTCTCCGGCTCTCCGGCGGAGGTGCCAGGCCCGCTGTGCGTGAGGCCGACGTACGTGTTCGCCGGGCTGACCATCCCCATCGGACCGCTCGGAGCCCGGTTCAGGATCGGGACGACGATCTCGGCACAACCCGAGTTGAAGGTGCCGATGACGGCGATCACGCTCGAGTTCTGCGCGTACGCGTTGCCGTTCGCGGAGCACTTCGAGGAGACCCACTTCCCTGCCTGCGCCGTGGAGTCGTCGCAGGACTGGAAGCCGATCTTGTACTTGCCCGCCTTGAATTTGGCATTCTTCAAGACGTACTTGATCGCGTCGACCATCTCTGACGTCTGCGTGCGCGAGGAACCCTGAAGTGGCAGATCCGACGGAACGATGAAGTCGGGCTTGCCGGATCCCTGGTAGTAGAGCCCCTGACAGGACGAGGCAGGCAGTGTCTTCGCGCCGCCGCTCGAAGAGCTCCCGTTGTTGCCGCTACTGCTCTTGCTGCCCCCGCCGCAACCTGCGGCGATCAGGGCCAGGACGAGCGTCGTCACGACGCCACCAAGGATCATGCCTCGCCTCACGCTTCCTCCTTCGTCAGCCAAATCTGGACACATCGAGTGTGGGCTAGGGAACTTGCCACGGCGAGTATGGAGCCAGTCGGCGGAGCATTGCAAGCCGCAAGTGCCCCCGGGGCGCCGGGGCTACTCTTCGCGTAGGCCGAAGTGGCGGAATTGGTAGACGCGCTGGACTCAAAATCCAGTGGGGCGAAAGTCCCGTGTGGGTTCGATTCCCACCTTCGGCACTCTCGTGAGCGCTTGTGATCGTTCTGTGTCTGTGTCTGCCACCGTGCTGCGACCGCGTTCGTAGGATGGCGCCGTGAAGGTCGGAGTCCTCACCGGCGGCGGCGACTGTCCCGGGCTGAACGCGGTCATCCGAGCGGTCGCGCGGCGCTCCTTCTCTCGCGGGCACGACGTGATCGGCATCCGCGAAGGCTGGCGCGGGCTGGTGGAAGAGAAGTTCGAGCCGCTCGGCCCGCGCGAGGTTTCCGGCCTGCTCCCGCGCGGCGGGACGATCCTCGGCACCTCGCGGACGAACCCGTACAACGTCGAGGGCGGCGTGGATGCCGTGCGCGAGAGCTTCGCCAAGCAAGGCCTCGACGCACTAGTCGCGATCGGCGGCGAGGACACGCTCGGAGTCGCCACGCGCCTCCACGGCGAGCACGACTTCCCGGTCGTCGGCGTGCCGAAGACGATCGACAACGACCTCTCCGCAACCGACTACACCTTCGGCTTCGACACCGCCGTGTCCATCTGCACCGAGGCGATCGACCGGCTGCACACGACGGCCGAGTCGCACAACCGCGTGATGGTCGTCGAGGTGATGGGACGTCACACGGGCTGGATCGCAGTCGTCAGCGGCATCGCCGGTGGCGCCGACGTGATCCTGATCCCTGAGCACCCGGTCTCGATCGAGGACGCCTGCAAGGAGATCCGCCACCGGCACGAACGCGGCAAGGACTTCTCGATCGTCGTCGTCTCGGAGGGGTACGAGCTCGAAGGGGTCGAAGAGCAGGGCGAGGCCGACGAGTTCGGGCACACACGGCTGTCCGAGCGCGGGGTCGGCTCGCGGCTCGCGCACGAGATCGAATCCAGGACCGGCTTCGAGACCCGCGTCACCGTGCTGGGCCACGTGCAGCGCGGCGGCTCGCCGACCCCGCGCGACCGCGTGCTCGCGACGCGCTACGGGCTCAAGGCCGCCGACCTCGTGCACGAAGGGCGGTTCGGCCGGATGGCCGCGCTGCACGGCGACAGCATCGTGGACGTCTCGCTCGAGGAGGCGACCGCCGAGCTGAAGACGGTGCCCGAGGACTGGTACGAAGTTGCGCGGGCGTTCTTCGGCTAGAGCTCGGCGAGCGGAAATGATCGGTGCTTGCGCGGCGGAACGAGGAAGTTCTGCCGGTGGGTCGTCTGCAGCAACGAGTTCAGGCCCTGAGCACGCGAGCGCGCGGCCAGCGGGAGGCGAGCTCCGCCCGGAAGGACGCCGTCCATCGCCAGGCGGTTGCGGTGGAAGTCGTCGCTCGTCGGGTTGAACACGACGAAGTGAACGCCCGCCGACGGCGTCCGGTCAACGCCTCGCTCACTCCAGAAGAACGGGTTGTCGAGCGTGTTGAAGTCCGCGCGTTGCGGGATCGCCGTCCCTTCGGCGTAGACGGTGCCGTCGGGTCCCATCGCCTGGGCGGCGAGCCGCGAGGCCGGCTGGATCGACGAGCTGTGGCCGATCCGGCCACTGCGGTGAAAGTCGCGCTCGACCTCGGCGGAGTCGGTGGCGTCACGCGCGGCCTGAGCCACAGTCTGCGCTCCGTCACGCACCTTCAGGCCCGGGCGGAAGGTCGTGGCGATCCGCTCCTGGAAGTCGAAGTTGAGGTACCAGGCCTCCAGGTCCTCGAAGATGTGGGAGAGGTGCATGTGCGTGCCGCCGTGGAAGTAGCCGCCGGCGGCGTCGGTGTACCCGAGCGTCTCGAGGTTCGCGATCCGGCCGGGCCCGAGGTTCGCGCGTTGCGTCGAGGTGAAGCCGAGGAAGAGCTCGGCGGTGTCGGGGATCAGGTCGGCTCCGGGCACGCCGGCGGCCATCGCCATTCGCTTCGGCAGGCTCTGCCTGCCCTCGAAGCCGCCACCCGCGAACCCCTTGCGGATGCTGGTCGGGTCGAAGACCCGCAGCTGCTCGAAGAGCGCCTTCGCGCCCGTGTCCACATGCGCCTGCGTATCGCTCCGCAGGAGGACGGCGACGTCGTTCTCCTCGAGAATCGTGCCCTTCGGGTCGCTGGGAAACCGGATCGCCGGCAGCAGTGCGGCCTTTCCTGCGCGGCGATCAGCCGGGCCGTGCCTCGCCCACGCCTCGGGCACGTGTCGCTCGAAGTACGGCAGGCCCCAGGCGACGGTGACGCCCAGGCCGGCCGGGGTTGGCTCGAACTTGCGGTCGAGCTCGGCGAGGGCGTGCTCGAGCTCGCCTTGCGCGGTGCTGAGATCGGTCGCGCGCACGCGCGCAGTGACGACCTGGTGATGCAGCGGCGGGACGAGCACCGAGATGCCGTTGTCGTGGACGACGGAGACGCCGTCGAGCAGGTGCTGCTCGGCCGGCAGTCCCGCCGCCACCTGTCGTTTCGGCGAAGCCGCGAACCGGTCGACCAGCTCGTAGACGCCCGCGGTCCCAAGAGCGCCGGCAGCGGCTGCCGTGAGGAATCCTCGCCGGGTGTAGCGCATCAGCGTCTGGGCGCGACGACGACCAGCTCGCTCAGCATCTTCTTCAGATCGACGACGACATGCTTGTAGGTCAGCGGTGCCGCCACGTGCTGGCTGAGCGCATAGAGGGAGCCCTTGTGGTGCCAGGCCAGCAGAACGTGCCACTGGTCGGCCCCCTGGTTGACCGTGTAGGCGGTCGCGTCGATCCCGTGGGCGCGCACATGTCCGTGTCGATCGGCGAAGCACGGGACCGTGCGCGTGCCGATCGCGGCCGGGCAACGCGGGATCGCTTTCCGGCCCGGATAGCCACGCAGATTCACGTGCAGCTCGCCACTGCCGCGCTCGAACCAGATGAAGCCGACCAGGTAGCTGCGATCTGGCGAGACCGACTGGATCGTGTTCCAACGGCCGCCGATCACGCCGTCGAGTGGGTCCGGCATCCAGCCGGGGCAGTAGACCGGCGCGTGGATCCGGTTGGCCAGCCTCTGCCAGCCCGCCTTGGCAAGACAGGATGGCGCCGCCTTCGTCTTCACCACGCCGGCCCCGGCCCCGCCGCAACCGGCGACCGTGAGCGAAAGTGCGACGAACAAGAGTGGCGCGGTGACCCGGCTCACGACGAGAGATGGTAGACGGCAACCCACGGGCCCGCATAGCGGCCGCCGGGGGCGAGGTAGAAGACTCGTTGCAGCCGCCTCAGCCCGTCGTAGAAGTGGCTCTCGGCCGGGTACTGGTCACGCGCGGCCAGCACCCGGTCGGCGACGGCCCCGGTGACGATCACGTAGTGGACGCCTTCCCTCCGGAGGCGCGCAAGGTTCCGGTCGGGATCGGGGTGGCTCTCGCTCGGCAGTGGCAACTCGAGCTTCACGATCCGGAAGCCCGCGAACGGCGGCAGCGACGGATCCGCGGCGAGCCGTGCGTCGGCCTTCACGTGCCGCTCGACCCAGTTGAGGGCGACGACGCGTGTGTCGGAGTGCGTCAGCTTCCGGTCGGCGCGGATCGTCCAGGTCAGCGGAACGACCAGCAGCAGCAGCGTCACCGGCGCGAGCGCCCGCATTCGGCCGGCCAGCGCGGCGAGAGCCGGCACGAGCGGCAGCACGTAGCGGTCGAAGTGCGCGCCGAGCGTGCAGAGGTCGAGGAAGTAGACGACGACGAACGAGCCGAGGATCAGGTCGGCGCGGCGGCGCTGGACGAGCGCGACGACCAGCCCGAGGACGCAGACGAGCAGCGCAGGCCCCAGGCCCTCCCAGAGCCGATCGGCGAAGGCGATCGGCGCCGCGTGGTCGTGCTCGAAGCCGAGCCAGCCCTGGCGCGCGAGCCGCTGAACGCGGTAGGCATCCCCGACGGCGCTGCTCAGGTGGACGACGAAGAACGGGCTCGTCGCGCAGAAGGCCGCCGCCGCGGCGGCGACGCCGACCGCGAGCCGCCGCGGCTGACGGTAAGAAGCGACCGCGAGCGGTACGAGCAGGAAGATCCCCGGGTACTTGAAGCTCATAGCGAGGCCGGCGACCAGTCCGCCTAGCTCGATGCGGCCGGACACGAGCAGAGCGAGCGACGCCGCGACGCCGAGCGTGAGTGGAACGTCGGTGACGGCCATGCGCGAATAGGCAACGTGCGTCGACTCGACAGCGACGACCGCCGCGGCCACCGCGCCCGCGGGACCGCCGTAAGCGCGGCTCCCGAGCCACCAGGCGGCCGCGACCGAGCCCACGGCGAGCACGATCATCACCAGCCGCGCCGCGAGGTACGACGGGTGTGCCTGCCAGGCCTCGAACGGCGCGATCACATACATCAGCAGCGAGGGGTAGTCGAACCAGTGCGGATCGAGCCCGCCGCCGTGCGCCATGTGCCACGCACGCGGGACGATGCTCTGCTCGTCGGGGCTGAAAAGCGGGAACGGGTGGCCGTAGGTGACCCCGACCGCGCGGAGTGCGGCCGCGGCGGCCAGGATCGCGGCGAACGCGACCTTCGGCCCGCCCCAGAGTGCCTCTCCCCGCCGTCGCGCCGGCGGGGCCTCGGCCTCAGACGGGTGGGGCGCTTCCGCCGACGAGCTCGGCAACGTTCCCGGCCGGCACGATCACGGCGTCCATTCCTGCCCGCTCGAGCTCGGCGACCTCGTGGCGGCCGTTGACCGGCAGCTCGGCGATCGCGAGCTTCCCGGCGGGAACGTCCTGGAGCAGGTCGAGCGCGCGCTGAACTGGACCTTCGTCGCCACCGTCGCCGACGGCGAGTAGGAAGATCTCCGGGTCGACGCGCTCGAGGGCTGCTTGCAGCTCCTCCTCGTCGCGCACCTCGACCGCGCACTCCAGCCCGAGGTCCAGCGCCTCCCGGTAGGAATGCTCGAGCTGACCGTTCTCGTGCTCGAGCTCGGCGAACGCGAGCACGCAGGCATCGGCCCCGGCAGCGTGCGCCAGATCCGGCGAGCCGTGCGGGCGCCAGAGCAGCGGCAGGCTCGTCGTGTCGCGCACCGCTTCGACCGCGGCGTGCAGCGCGAGAGCCTCGGCCCCCTCGTCCTCGGCAGCCCTTGCCCGTCCGGGATCGTCGACAGGGACGACGATCGAGATCCCGTCCCCTTCGGAAATGGCCTGGCTGAAGCGGCGCGACCCGGTCACCTGTTGCAATTCTGGCGCAACGGCGTCACCCACGCGTGCGGACTTCGCGAATACGCTCGCCTCGGGGAGGAGGATGGGTGCGCCTTAAGCAAGTGTGCTCGAGTTTTCGGTCGCGGCTCAGACGCCGATCGGGTGCCAGACGGTCTTCAACTCGAGGAAGCGCGAGATCTCCCACGCGCTCTGGCCGTCCGGCTCGCCGCGGACGACGCGCTTCACGTTCTCGGCCGCGAGGCGCTCGAGCTCGGCGACCTCGCCGTTGGCGCCGGTCACGTCGAGCGCGTTCACGTCCATGTGCGAGGCGAGCACCGGCGCCAGCTCCTCGCGTAGGCCGGTGACGATGTTGACGACGCCTCCCGGGACGTCCGCGGTCGCGAGCGCCTCGGCGAGCTCGATCGCTGCCACCGGGTGTGTCTCGGACCCGACGGCGACGACCGCGTTGCCCCCCACGAGCGCCGGCGCGATCCGCGAGACCAGGCCCGCGAGCGCCGGCTCGTCGGGAGCGAGGATCGCGACCACGCCCTGCGGCTCGGGCACCGTGAAGTTGAAGTACGGCCCCGCGACCGGATTCGACGAGCCCAGCACCTGCGCCAGCTTGTCGGCCCAGCCGGCGTACCAGACGAAACGGTCGATCGAGCGCTCCACTTCCTTCGGCCCCGAGCAGAGATCGGCGAACTCGGACCGGCGCGCCTCCATCATCTCGGCGACGCGGTAGAGCACCTGGCCGCGGTTGTACGCCGTCAGGCCGGACCACTTCGGGAAGGCTCCGCGTGCCACCCGCACCGCGTCGCGGATGTCCTTGCGCGAGCCGCGCGCGACGTTCTGTCCCTCGGCCTCGTAGGTGCGCCCGGACTCCGAGCGCGGGAACTCACCGCCGACGAACAGCTTGTACGTCTTCTTGATCGGCAGCCGGCTCATTCGAAGTCCACGTACGGCTCGAGCCCGTGCAGGCCGCCCTCGCGGCCGAAGCCGCTCTCCTTGTAGCCGCCGAACGGCGAGGCCGGGTCGAAGCGGTTGAACGTGTTCGCCCAGATCACCCCCGCGCGCAGGCGCTGCGCCATCGAGAGGATCCGCGAGCCCTTCTCCGTCCAGACGCCGGCCGACAACCCGTAGGGCGTGTTGTTGGCCTTCTGCACCGCCTCTTCGGGCGTGCGGAACGTGAGCACCGACAGCACCGGGCCGAAGATCTCCTCGCGGGCGATGCGATGCGACTGCGCGACGTCGGTGAACACCGTGGGGGCGAAGAAGTAGCCCGTGGTGGGCAACGGGCACGCCGACTGGTGCAGCGTCGCGCCTTCGTCGACACCGGCCTGCACGAGGCCGCGGATCTTGTCGAGCTGCGCCTGCGAGTTGATGGCGCCGACGTCGGTGTTCTTGTCGAGCGGGTCACCGACGCGCAGCGACTCGATGCGGCGCAGCAGCCGCGACACGACGAGCTCGGC
>JBBRYF010000027.1:0-11460 GCA_038237925.1 Gaiellales bacterium
CCATACACAATGAACGCGCTCCCAGACTCCTTTCTGCAATCCGCGCAGTGGCAGCGCCCGACGTGTACAGGGTCACCGCGCACGCTGTAGCGGACCGCCCCGCAGAGGCATCCGCCGGTGCGTACTCCCGCCTCCACGCGTAGATGCTACGAGACTCTGCGGTGGGCCGTTACCCGAGCGCCTCTACTCCGCACCGTTCAAGCCGCTCTCGGATGGCCTGCACCGCGGCCCCCCAAAGTCGGCCTTCGTCCTCTGGGGATCGCTGATAGAGGCCGCCGAAGGAGCCGTCGCCGAGAGCTTCCCTCCACGTCCCCGGATTCCCGTTTTCGGGCCATTCGACCGAAGGCTTGCGCTGCTCGGGGATGGCCACGCCCGGAAGCCGCGTCCAGGGGAAGTTCTCCGACCACGAGGCATGGTCGTAGTCGGGATCGATCGCGGCGGCGATCTCGTCCGGCCGGCCCTCCCAAAGCTCATGCCACACGACCGATCCGCGAACGCGACCCTGAGCCCAGTCCCTGCCAGGCTCGGTGTTTCCGCCGTGACCGTTCACGACGAGCACCCGCGCGAACCCCTGGCCCAGCAGCGAATCGGCAACATCCGAGAGAACTGCGAGCAGTGTGGACGCGCGGAGCGTCGGGCTGCCGGGATACGCAGTGAAGCCGGTCACGCCGTACGGAGTCACCGGCAGCACCGGCACGCCGAGCGGCTCAGCCGCTTCGGCAGACGCACGCTCGGCGAGAATGTTGTCGGTCTCGAGGGAGAGGTAGGCGTGCTGCTCGGTCGAGCCCACTGGGAGGACGATCCTGTCGTCTTTCCTCAGGTACGTCTCGAGCTGCATCCAGTTGAGATCGCGGATCCTCACCACAGCCCCCTACCGCCCGGACGCCTGAGCCGAGCCTCGTCAGGCTGAGTCGAGCGCAGGCTGCTCCTGCACGCGAGGCTCGCGCACGAAGAGCGCCTTCGCGGCCACCGGCGGCAGCCACCAGTTCCAGCGCCGGAAGAGCCGCATCAGCGCGGGAACGAGCAGCGCGCGGATCACGGTCGCGTCGAAGATGATTCCCGCCGCGAGACCGATCCCGAACTGCTTGATGTCGACGCCCGGGCTCGACGAGAGCACGAAGAAGGCGAACATCAGCACGAGCGCGGCGCTCGTGACGAGCTTGCCCGTGCGGGCCAGGCCGAGCGCGATCGCCTGATTCGTGTCGCCGGTCTCGTCGTAGATCTCGCGCATGCGCGTGAGCATGAAGACCTCGTAGTCCATCGAGAGCCCGTAGAGGAAGGCGAAGATCATCAGGGGGATCCACGGGATGATCGAGTGCGTCGCGTTCACGCCCCAGATCGCGTGGGCGCCGTGGCCGTCCTGGAAGATGAGGACGATGATCCCGTATGCCGCCAGCAGCGAGATCAGGTTCAGGACAACGGCCTTGATCGGCAGCAGGATCGACCTGAAAGCCCTCGCGAGCAGCAGGAACGTCAGCAGCACGACGAAGCCCAGCATGTACGGGAAGTTCCCGTAGACCGCGGCCACGAAGTCGCGGTCCTCGCCGGCCACGCCGCCGAGCGTTCCGTCCGTGCCTTTCAGCGCTGCGCGGACACGCTTGATCGTCCCACGAGTCTGGGTGGCGGCGCCGTCGGCCGACGGAAACGCCTCGATCAGGCTCGCCGAGCCCTTCGTCCACTCGAGCGGCGCGACGACACCGCTCAGGCCGGACGCCCGCTGGAGCTTCGCGACGATCGGCTGTCGGTCGGCGCCGTTCTCGACCAGGATCACGAAGGGCTTCATCACGCCCGGCGTGATGTGCGCGTCGGCCAGCGCCTGGCGGCCGGCAATCGCATCGCCGCTGCCGGGGAAGTCCTTGGCCTGCGCCTCGCTCGGGTTCAGGTGGGCGCCGTAGAACACGAGAACGCCGACGATCGCGAGCCCGACGGCGGCCACCGGGACGGGCCGCCGCATGACGAACCGTGCCCAGCGTCCCCACGGGCCGTCCTCGGGGTGGCCGCGGTCGACGAAGCGCTTCGGCAGCAGGCGAACGCTGTTGATCCGCGTGCCGAGCGTCGCGAGCAGCGCCGGCAGCAGGGTGATCGCCGTCATCACCGAGACCGTCGGGATCAGCATGCCCCCGATCCCGATCGAGCGGATGAACGGCAGTGGCAGAACCAGCATCGAGAGTAGGCCGACGGCCACGGTCGAGCCCGAGACGATCACTGAGCGCCCCGCATGCGTCATCGTCTCGACGAGCGCGGTCTCGACGCCCTCCCCCTCGCGCAGCTCGTCGCGGAAGCGGAAGATCATCAGCAACGCGTAGTCGATCGCCACGCCGAGGCCGACGAGCGCGATCAAGAACTGGACGATGATCGAGACGTTCGTGATGTAGGTCAGGATCCAGACGAGCGTGAAGGTGTTCAGGATCGACGCGACCGCGACCGCGATCGGCATCAGCACCGCGGGCAGCGTCCCGAAGACGAAGAGCAGGATCACGAGCGAGCCGGCGATGCCGACCAATGCCTCAGCGAGGATGCTCGGGCCTCCGCCGCCTCCAGAGCTCGCCTCTTGGAGCGCGTCGCGGCCCGTCAGGTACGACTGCACGCCCGCGGGCGTTGCGCTCTTGAGCTTTGCGCGCGACTCCTTGATGTGCACAGACGAGCTGAAATTCGGTGTCTTCGGCGGGTAGATCTCGGCGAAGGTCGTGTGTCCGTCCTTCGACACGTAGGCGCGGCTGCCCGTCGAGAAGACCGACGACGTGCGTGAGCCGGGGTTGACGCTCGCGGCGGCGGCGATCGCCTTCGGAATCCCCGTGGCCTTCGTCACGTCGCCCGAGCTGTGGAAGACGGCGACGAGCGAGGCCTGCTCGCCGGTACCGAAGATCTTCAGCGTCTTCTGGTTCGCCTCGTAGGACGAGTAGCCTGGGATCGAGAAGCTCTGGAACCAGCGCTTCGATACCTGCCCGGCGCTGAAGCCGCCGAACAGCGTCAGCACGATCCAGATCGCGATCACGATGCGCCGGCGCCGCACGATCAGGTGCGCCAGCCGGGCGAGCCTCGAAGAGGTGTCCTGGGTGCTCATAGTCGCGTTCAACGTATCTCGTCTCTCAGTCTTCCCGCGGCGCGGGCCGGTACGTGAGGATGACGCCCGGCGTGCTCGAGACGACGTGCTTCTGCATCCCGTTGAACTTGTCGGCGAACTCGCCCTCCCGCGACGGCCACGCCTCGGCGCGGTCGAACTGGAACGCCCAGCCGCCGCGCTCGAAGCCCTCGGAGCCGCCCGGGTCCTCGAAGACGCCGTCCAGCGTGACGAACTGCGACACGACCACCTTGCTCACGATCCACCTCCTCGTTCGCTGGTTCGTGAGTAGGACGGCCGGCCGCTCAGGAACTCATCGGCCGGGCTGCGGAACCACGCGGATGTACGGCTTCGGCGATTCCCACTCGCCGAAGATCTCCTTCGCCTCGTCGTCCGAGACGGAGCCCGCGATGATCACGTCGTCGCCCTGCTGCCAGTTCACGGGCGTCGCGACCTTGTGCTGCGCCGTCAGCTGCAGCGAGTCGATCACCCGCAGCACCTCGTCGAAGTTGCGGCCGGTCGTCATCGGATAGACGAGGATCAGCTTCACCTTCTTGTCGGGCCCGATCACGAAGACGTTGCGGACGGTCTGGTTGTCCGCGGGCGTCCGGTCGCCCGGGTCGCCGGAGACGTCGGTCGGCAGCATCCCATAGAGCTTCGAGACGGCGAAGTCGGCGTCGCCGATGATCGGGTAGTTAGGCGCCCGGCCCTGCGTCTCCTCGATGTCCTGGGCCCAGCCTAAGTGCTTGTGGACGGGGTCGACCGAGAGGCCGATCACCTTGACATTGCGTTCGTCGAACTGCGGCTTGATCTTCGCCATGTAGCCGAGCTCGGTCGTGCACACGGGCGTGAAGTCCTTCGGGTGTGAAAACAGCACCGCCCACGAGTCGCCGATCCAGTCGTGGAAGCGGATCGGGCCTTCGGTGGTCTGCGCCTCGAAGTCCGGTGCGGTATCGCCGATCTGCAACGCCATGTGCCCTCCTTGAACGCGGTCGAGCGGAGCGTATTCCCTGGAGTAGGCTTCGCGTCATGGCGACCGAAGAGCTCCACGGCATCGCCGACGTGCGCGAGGCGCGCGAGCGCTTCGTGCCGCGCGGGATCGCGACCACCGACTTCGTCGTCGCGCGCGCCGAGGGCGCGACGCTCTGGGACGCTGACGGCAACGAGGTGCTCGACTTCGCGGGCGGGATCGCCTGCCAGAACCTCGGGCACAACCCGGAAGCGGTCGTACGTGCGGTGCACGAGCAGGTCGACCGCTACTTGCACCAGTGCTTCATGGTCGGGATGTACGAGTCCTACGTCGAGGTCGCTCGCCGGCTCGACGCGCTCTGGCCGGGCGAGAGCGACACCAAGACTGTGCTCGTCAACTCGGGTGCCGAGGCCGTCGAGAACGCGGTCAAGATCGCCCGCGCTGCGACCAAGCGGCCCGGCGTCGTCGTCTTCGACCGCGCCTTCCACGGCCGCACGAACCTGACGATGGCGATGACCTCGAAGCTCGTCTACAAGCAGGGTTTCGGGCCGCTCGCGGCCGAGGTCTACCGCGCGCCGGCGCCGTACCCGTACCGCGGAGTCTCCGTCGAGGATGCGCTCACCGGGCTCGAGCTGCTGTTCAAGCAGGACGTCGCGCCCGACGAGGTCGCCTGCGTCGTGCTCGAGACGGTGCAGGGCGAGGGCGGCTTCATCCCGATGCCGACCGAGTTCATCCACGCGCTGAAGGAGATCTGCGAACGGAGCGGGATCGTCTACGTCGCCGACGAGGTGCAGTCCGGCTGCGGCCGCACGGGCACCGTCTGGGCGATCGAGCACGCGGGCGTCGAGCCGAACCTGATCGTTTCCGGGAAGACGCTCGGGGGCGGGCTGCCGCTCGCCGCGGTCACCGGGAGCGCCGAGCTGATGGACGCGCCGCACCCGGGCGGGCTCGGCGGCACCTTCGGCGGCAACCCCGTCTCGTGCGCCGCTGCCTGCGCGGTGCTCGACCAGCTCGCCGAGCCCAGCTTCCGCGAGCGCGCCGAGGCCGTGGGCCGCCTGCTTCGCGGGCGGCTCGACGAGCTCGCGGCGCGGCACGACGACATCGGCGAGGTGCGCGGACTGGGGTCGATGCTGGCCCTGGAGCTGGCGGAGCGCTCGCCGGATCGCGCCCGCGAGATCACGGTTGCCGCCCGAGAGCAGGGCCTGCTCCTCCTCTCGTGCGGCCTGTACGGAAATGTGATCCGCCTGCTGCCGCCGCTGACGGCGACCGACGAGGAGCTCGAGCGGGGCGTCGAGCTACTCGAGCGCTCGCTCTGAGTACGCTCTGATCGTGTCGACAGAAGCCTACGACCGGGCCGCGGCCGCGCTGGAGGCGGAGGGCACGATCCGCGGCCTGCTCGGCACCGCTTGCCGTGAGCTCGTCGAAGTGCTCGACGCGACGGCCTGCGCCGTCTCGCGCGTGATCGGCGACCTGCTCGTCGGCCTCGACGAGCACACCATCTCGGGCCGGCCCCTCGCGCACGGCCACGAGTACCTGATCTCCGACTTCCCGCTCACACGGGAGGTGGTCGAGTCGGGCAAGCCGCGCTGGCTCTCGCGGCTGGACGAGGACGCGGACGAGACGGAGGCGGCGCTGCTCGCGAAGCTCGGCTTCAACTCGCTGCTGATGGTCTGCCTGCCGACCCACGGTGGTTGCTGGGGTCTCGTCGAGGTCTATTCGGAGGAGGGACGGTTCGGCGAGGAGGCAGCCGAGGTGGCCGGCCGGCTCGCCGCGTACACGGGCTCGCTGCTCGAGCAGCTCGAGCCGCCGGACACCCGTTGAGCCTTGCTAGCTTGGCGTTCGTGACCGAGCTCCATCGCGTCGTCTGCCCTCACTGCCGCAAGGAGTTCGAAGGAGAGCTCCTCGCGGGCGCGTCTACGCCCGCACCTCGCGGCTTCAAGTGCCCGCACTGCCGGCTGTTCGTTCCGCTCGAGCGCGCCAGCGCGCCGGACGAGCGCGCCGAGCCCGCGGCCTAGCGGCTGAGCGAGACGCCGACCTGACGGAGCTGGGGCGCCTGCGCGGGCCCGGAGACGAGGAACGCGCGCAGACGGTTCCGACCGGCGACGAACGCCGACGCCGCGGGTAGCGCCGAAAAGCGAAGCGCGCCGGTATCGAGCTCCCGGTAGACCGGGGTAACGGCGGCGATCCGGCCGTTGAGAGCGAACGCGAGCGTCTCTCCAGCGGGCAGGCCCGAGATCTTGCCGGCGAGCGGCGAGGGGATCAGCTGGGAGTGCCTCGGCAGCGACCGGAGGAGCCGGCTGCCAACCCCGTCAACGGTTGCGCGACCTGAGATCAGCCCCGTGACCTTGAGCGAGCCGACCGGCCTTCCGACCAGGTCCCGGTAACGGCCGGTGGCGGCGAGGCGCGGCCCCCACGTGCCGCTGCCGAAGAGGGCCAGCTTCCGTTCGCGCGCCCGGCGTCGCAGGCTCTGCGCGGTCGCGAACGAGGTCGAGAACGTGCCAACGCGCAACCTCGGCGAACCCGACCCGGCCGTGAGCACGGAGCGCCCGTCGACATGCCAGCCGATCTTCGTCCCGACGACCGACGCGATCGTGGGTAGAACGTCGACGCTCGACACGTGCCGCTCGACGACCTGGCCCTGGTCCCTGCCGGGGAGCTTCACGAACAGCGGGATGAACGCGATGTCCCCCACGTTCGTCTTCGTCGGATCACGGCGGCTGTCGCCGCCGCGGAAGCTGTCGCCCTCGTCGACCGTGACGATCACGAGCGCCTTGTCCCAGAGGCCGGTCTTGTGCAGGCGGTCGACGAAGCGGCCGAGGAGCTTGTCGGCGAACCCGACCTGGAGCAAATGGCGCTGCCAGGCCTGCTCGGCGAGGGACTCGTTCCACCACCGCTCCTCGGTGCGGCCGGGCGCGCGCGGGGCCGCCACGGCGCGGACCCGCCCGTCCGGGAAGTAGAGCCAGGGCCCGTGCGGGAACAGCACGTGCAGATAGTCGAGCGACGGGGTCGCGCCCGGCGCGCGGAGCCTGCCGAGCCAGCGGTTGTAGTCGTGCAGACGCCCGATGTAGAAGGTCTTGAGGTCGACCTTCGGCGGCTTGACGCTACCTTCGAGCTGGCTGCCGGTATCCGAGCCGAAGTTGCTCCACGACTCGTCGATCGCAGGCAGCCTCGCCTCGAGTGCCGGGGGCGCCACGAGGTGCAGGTAGACGGTGCGCGCGTCCGACCACAGCGACGAGAGCCGCGACTGCGCGCTCGGCTGCTTCCGCTTGCACAGCTTCGTCGGGCAGAGCGACGTCTGCGTCTCGACGACGTTCAGGCGGTAGCGCTTCCCGAGGAGCGTGAAGAGGTTGTTCGGGTGATCCTGGTAGACCGGCAGTGAGCCCTTCTTGGGCAGCTGCCCGGTCAAGAGCGCCGGGACCCCGACGGTCGTCGTGCTCGAGACGGTCGTCATGTTCCGGAACCACAGCGAGCTCTTCGCGAAGCGGGCGAAGTTCGGGAACCGGCCGGCGTCGATGTCGCCGTTCTCGTCCTCGAGCGAGATCGTCGGGAACTCGTCGAAGAGCAGGAAGACGACCGGCGTCGGGTGACGCACGTAGGCCGTGGCCGCGCGCGCCTGCGCGTTCGGGAAGACGAGCCGCTCGACCGGGGTGTTGAGCACGAAGACGCCCAGGAACACGATCGGCGCTGCGGCGAGGATCGTCAGGAACGAGCGCGCCGGCCCGACGCGCCAGACGGCGAACGCGAGCGCCGCCCCGATCACGACGGCGCCGGCGATCAGGGTCGTCGTGCCGTGCACGCCGGAGCGCTTCAGCGCCTGCACGCCGAAGACCGCAGCGAGAAAGCCGATGAACACCAGGTGCAGGATGGACGCCGCCGACGCGCTGAGGGCGCTGACGACGATCTCAACAGCCCAAAGCACGAGCGCGGGCCCAAAGGTGACGACGGCCGCGAACAGAAGGATGTCGCCCGAGGTCGAACCGTGTGCCGAGAAGAACTCCGCGTTCTTGCCGAGCAGGTCGAACAGCGGCTGCGCGAGCGCGAAGCCGGACGCCGCGAGCAGTTGCGCCCCGCGCGCCGCGGGCACGCCGAGCCGACCCCTCCACACGACGCGCGAAAGCTGCACGCCTGCCACCGCCATTCCGCCAAGTATCCCTCGTTCAAGGGATGGACGCCGCGTGCCGATAGCGAATCTCGTGGCGGTAGACGTCTCTGTTCCACGGCCGGTAGCGGTCGCTCGCGCGACTGCGGTCCCTGCACGCCTGCTCCTCTGCGGGATCATGGCCGCGAGCTTTCTGCTCCGCTTCGCGGCGGCGCTCTGGCACACGACACCGCTCTACTTCCCGGACGAGTACATCTACTCCGGCATCGCGCGCTCGCTCGCCCAGAGCGGCCGGCCGCTGATCCGCGGCTCGGCAGCGCACTTCCCCGCGATGCTCGAGCCGCTGCTGGCGGCGCCGTTCTGGCTGACGAACGACCCGGCGCTCGCCTACCGCCTGACGCAGGCAGAGAACGCGCTCGCGATGTCGCTCGCCGCGATCCCCGTCTACCTGCTGCTACGGCGGCTCGGCGGCGGTACCTGGGCTGCGCTCGCGGCGGCGGCGCTGACCGTCGCCTCGCCGGATCTCTTCTTCTCGTCGTTCGTGCTCGCGGACGCGATTGCCTACCCGCTCGTGCTCGGCGCGCTCTACCTCGGCGTCTGCGCCCTCGCGCGTCCCTCGCTCCGGACGCAGCTCGGCTTCGCCGCGCTCGCCGTCCTCGCGACCTTCGCGCGGATCCAGTACGTCTTCCTGCCGATCGTCTTCGTGGCCGCGTCGCTCATCGTCGAGCGCGGCTCGGTGCGAGCGGTCTGGGCGCGCTTCCGGTTCTCGCTGCTCCTCTACACGGCGCCGGTCGCGGTCGCCGCGGCGCTCGGGCCGCGGCGGCTGCTCGGCTACTACTCAGGCGTCGCCGACCTGCACGTGAAGCCCGGCGAGATCGTGCACTGGCTCGGCACCGACGCGATGCTGCTCGCCTACGCCGCGTCCTTCGCGCTCGTCCCGGGCGCGATCTGCGGCCTCGTCTACGCACTCTGGAAGCCGCAGTCGCGTGAGGAGCGCGGCTTCGCAGCGCTGACGATCGGGCTGCTGCTCGGGCTCTTCGCCGAGGCCGGCCTCTACGCGACGAACGGCTCCGGCCGCTTCCAGGAGCGCTACCTGATGCTGCTGCTCCCGCTCGCGTTCCCGGCGTTCTGGCTCTGGCTCCGGCGCGGGGGCGCCGCCCGCAACGCGGTCGCGCTGATTGCGGTCGGGCTGGTTGCCCTCTCCGCGCGCGTGCCGCTTTCGGGCTACACCGTCAGCGACTCCAAGCAGGACTCGCCGTTCCTGATGGGCGTCTTCCGGCTCGAGAAGGCCGTCGGCGTGGGCAACGGCTCACTTGCGATCGCTCTCGCCGCGGCGTTCCTCGCCTGCCTCGCCGCGGGCGCGGCCTTCCGCACACGGCTCGCCTGGATCGCCGTCGGCGCAACGCTCGTCGCCTCCTGCGCCGTCTCGGTCGGCGCGGTCTCGTTCGACCATCGCGTCTCGGTCAACGTGCGCTCGACGTACCTCCCGCCCGACGCGAGCTGGATCGACCACGCCCACGTCGGTGACACGACGCTGATCCAGACGCCGGCCACGCCTCACGCGCGCGCGCACGAGCAGCTCTTCTGGAACTCGTCGCTGAAGCATCTCGCGTTCCTCGACCAGGCCTCGCCCGTCGACGCTTTCGGCTCGCCGCGCGTGAAGGTCGCTGACGACGGCCGGTTCGTCACCGGTGGCAAGACGCTGCGTGGGCCACTCGCGATCTCGAACTTCGCCGTGCGCGCGCGTCTTGTCGGCGCCGTCGAGGTTGCACACGGCGCCGGCTACGAGCTCTGGCGGCCGATCGACACGCCGCGGATGGCGCTCTTTGTCGGCGGCCTCTACCAGGACGACTGGCTCGCGCCCGCCGGGCACCTGACCCTGTGGCCGGCCCGCAATGGCCGCGTCGAGGGCACGCTGCAGCTGCCGCTCTCGCTGCCGAAGGGAACCCAGCGGACAGTGCTCCATCTCCAAGGCCCAGGAGTGGACCGCCGGGTGGCGATCGCCCCCGGCCAGAGCCGGGTCGTCACCGTTAAGGTCTCGCACCGCGGGCCGTGGACGCTCAGCTTTCACTCGAACCACATCGGCTACCTCCAGCCTGACGACCGCCCGATCAGCGTCCAGTCCGCTCTGCCCTCGTTCACGGGCCGCTACCGCGGCACCGCGGCCCCGACTTCGTCCGTCTAGGCCGGCTGCATGAACATCCAGCGGTGGCCCTCGGGGTCCTCCGCCGCGTAGAGCCGGCCGAACGGGAGATCCTCGGGCTCGCGAAAAATCGTCGCGCCTGCGGCCCGCGCCCGCTCGTAGTGGGCGTCGAGATCGTCGACCTCGACGTGCACGCCGTCGATCACGAACGGCGTCGCCAGCCAGCGCGCCGCCTGCTCGCACTCCTGCGCGTGGCGCTTAGGACTGCGGTAGTCGGGGCCGGGCCAACCGAGCATCACGGTCGCGCCGTCGAGCGAGACCTCTGCGTGTAGTACGCGGCCCTCGCCGTCCGTGAAGCGCTCGTTGGACTCGCGGAAGCCGAAGGCGCTGCCCAGCCAGTCGATTGCAGCCCCGACGTCCTCGCACGAGACCATCGGGATGGCACGCTGCCTCAGACGCAGTCCTTGAGGCCCTGCGCCTCGGGCAGCGATTCGAGCTTCTTGAGCGTGTTGTTCTCGATCTGGCGGATGCGCTCGCGCGTCACGCCGAAGGCCCGGCCGACCTCTTCTAGCGTGCACGGCTGCGCGCCCGAGAGGCCAAAGCGGAGCTCGATCACCTTCCGGTCGCGCTCGGGGAGGGAGGCCAGCGCGCTTTCGATGTCCTCGCGCCGCAACGAGACCTGCGCGGTGTCGTAGGGCGACTCGGCTGCCTCGTCCTCGACGAAGTCGCCGAGCTCCGAGTCCTCCTCCTCACCGATCGGCTTCTCCAGCGAGACGGGGTGCTGCGCCATGCGCAGGATCTCGCGCACCTCCGCGGTCGTCATCTCGAGCTCGGTCGCGATCTCGTCGGGCCGCGGCTCGCGGCCGAGTCGCTGGACGAGCTGGCGCTCGATGTGCACGACCTTGTTCAGCTTCTCGACCATGTGCACCGGGATGCGGATCGTGCGCGCCTTGTCGGCGATCGCCCGCGTCACGGCTTGGCGGATCCACCAGGTCGCGTAGGTCGAGAACTTGTAGCCCTTGCGGTAGTCGAACTTCTCGACGGCGCGGATCAGGCCGAGCGAGCCTTCCTGGATCAGGTCGAGGAAGGAGAGGCCGCGGCCGAGCTGCGGCTTCGCGATCGAGACAACCAGCCGCAGATTGGCCTCGACCATCTGCCTCTTCGCCGCCAGGTCGCCGCGCTCGACC
>JBBRYF010000028.1:0-8921 GCA_038237925.1 Gaiellales bacterium
GCTCGGAGGAAGACGCCGACGTCGAGCTGCAGAAGTCCAACATCCTGCTGCTCGGGCCCACGGGCTGCGGCAAGACGCTGCTCGCGCAGACGCTGGCGAAGATCCTGAACGTGCCGTTCGCGATTGCAGACGCGACCGCGCTGACCGAGGCCGGCTACGTCGGCGAGGACGTCGAGAACATCCTCCTGAAGCTGATCCAGGCCGCGGATTTCGACATCAAGAAGGCCGAGACCGGGATCATCTACATCGACGAGGTCGACAAGATCGCGCGCAAGGCCGACAACCCGTCGATCACGCGCGACGTCTCCGGCGAGGGCGTGCAGCAGGCGCTGCTGAAGATCCTCGAGGGCACGGTCGCCTCGGTGCCGCCGCAGGGCGGGCGCAAGCACCCGCACCAGGAGTTCCTCTCGATCGACACCACGAACATCCTCTTCATCTGCGGCGGCGCGTTCGCCGACCTCGAGACGATCATCGGCAAGCGGATCGGCAAGCACGCCGTCGGCTTCGGCGCCGACATCCGCTCGAAGAACTCGTTCGAGTCCTCCGAGACGCTCTCGAAGGTGATGCCGGAGGACCTCCTCTCCTATGGGCTGATCCCGGAGTTCATCGGGCGCCTGCCGGTCGTCTCGGCGGTGCACCAGCTCAAGCGCGAGGACCTCGTCCAGATCCTGATCGAGCCCAAGAACGCGCTGACGCGCCAGTACCAGCGCTTCTTCGCGTACGACAACATCGAGCTCGTCTTCACCGAAGAGGCCCTGTGGGAGATCGCCGAGAAGGCGCTTGCCCGCGAGACCGGCGCCCGCGGCCTGCGGTCGATCATCGAGACCGCGCTGCTCGACGTCATGTTCGAGCTCCCGTCGCGCAAGGACGTCGTCAAGTGCGCGATCACGAAGGAGACGATCGAGAAGGGCCTCAAGCCGACGCTCGTCACGAGCGCGGGCGCCGACGCCGACGACGAGCCCGAAGAGCTCGCCGAAGAATCGGCTTAGCCGGACTCGGGCCCGGACTTCGCAGCCTTCGCGCGGCCCATCAGCGTGCTGAGCCGTAGCGTCCGCGCCATCGCGTAGATCGCGATCGCGCCCAGGACGAGGTTGAAGAGCGTGACCGCGATGTGGACGCCGACGCTGAAGGCGAGCAGCCGGGACGCCGGCGCCTGGCCCGAGAGCACGTAGACGAGCAGCCCCTGCTTCGTGCCGGCGCCGCCGGGCGAGAACGGCAGCAGGGTCGCGAGCGAGTCCACGACCTGCGAGAGCAGCGCGTTGTGAATCGTCGCGCGGATGTGGAAGGCCCGCAGGAACCAGTAGAGCGCAGCGATCCGGAAGACCCAGCTGAGGAGCTGCCAGCTCACGACCTCCCGCACGTAACGACGGCGGTCCTGCAGGATCGCCACGCCCCGACCGAGCCGCTGCTTGAAGTCGTCGATCCGGTGCGCGGACCGGATCACGAGCCAGATGATGCCGAGCGTGAGCAGCGCGATCACCGTTGCGGTCGCCTTCGCGTTGCGGAAGAGCCAGGCCCAGTCGAACGAGGGCAGGTTCGGCAACACGTTCAGCCCCGGCAGCACGCCCTGTGTCAGAGCCCACCCGAAGACAAGCGAGGCGAGCACGATGTCGAGCAGGGTCTCGGTGAAGAGCGTCGAGGCGAGGGTCGTGTAGGTCATCACCGGCAGTCGTCTGCGCAGGAGGTAGAGCTTGACGAGATCGCCGCCGCGGCCGGGGACGATCGAGTTAATGCCGACGCCCGCCATGTAGGAGCCGAAGACCGGTCGCCAGGGCACCCGCTCCTCCGGGTACGCCGCCGCCAGGATGTTGCGCCAGGCGAACGTGCGGACGGCGACCTTGGCGAAGTGGAACGCCAACGCGATCGCCAGCGCGGTCCAGCTCACCGACGCGAGCTCGTCGAAAAAGACCCGAACCGCATGAAAGAACTCGCCCACGTCTCCGTAAACTTGCCCGAATGGAGCCGCTCTACAAGCCCCAGGGCGTCGAGGAGCGCTGGCAGCGCACGTGGGAGGAGGAAGGCCTCTACGCTGCCGAGCCCGGATCCGGCCGCGAGACCTTCGTCATCGCGCACCCGCCGCCGAACGTCACAGGCGCTCTCCACACGGGTCACGCGCTCCAGATCTCGCTCGCCGATCTGCTTGTCCGCTGGCACCGGATGCGGGGCTTCGAGACCGCGTTCCTGACCGGCTACGACCACGCGGGCATCTCGACCCAGAACGCGGTCGAGAAGCATCTCGCCTCGCAGGGCAAGTCCCGCCAGGAGCTTGGGCGCGAGGCCTTCGTCGCGCTCGTCTGGGAGTGGCTGCGCGAGTACGGCGGCACGATCATGGGCCAGTTCCGGCGGCTGGGCGCCTCGATGGACTACCGGCGCGAGCGCTTCACGATGGACGACGCCTACATCGGCGCGGTGATGCGCTTCTTCGTGCATCTCTACGGCAAGGGCTGGATCTACCGCGCGAACCGGATCATCAACTGGTGCCCGCACCACGAGACGGCGCTCTCCGACCTCGAGCTCGTGCACGAGGAGGTGGACGACGCGCTCACGCATGTGCGCTACCCGTTCGCGGACGACCCCGGCGACGGCGTCACGATCGCGACGGCCCGGCCCGCGACGATCCCGGCGGACGTGGCAGTCGCGGTCAACCCGGACGACGAGCGCTGGCGGCACGCGGTCGGCCGCGAGGTGGTCGTCCCCTTCGTCGAGCGCACCGTGGCGGTGATCACGGACGAGCGCGTCGACCCGGAATTCGGCACCGGCGCGCTCAAGGTGACCCCCGGCCACGACCCGCTCGACTTCGACATCGGCCGCGACCACGGGCTGCCCGAGCTGACGGTGATCGGGCTCGACGGCCGCATGAGCGACGACGCCGGCGAGCTCGCGGGCCTCACGCAGGACGACGCCGAGCAGCGGATCCTCGCGTGGATCCGCGAGCGCGGCCTGCTCGTCGAGCGCGAGGCCTACCGGCATTCGGTGGCCCTGTGCGAACGGTGCCGGACCAGGATCGAGCCGCTGATCTCGCTCCAGTGGTGGTGTCGCATGGACGAGCTCAAGCGGCCGGCGCTCCAGGCCCTGGGCGACGGCCGCGTTGGCTACCACCCGGAGTCGCAGCACCGGTACGCGGTCGACTCGCTCGAGAACGCGCCCGACTGGAACATCTCGCGCCAGATCTGGTGGGGCCACCAGCTCCCCGTCTGGGAATGTCCGGACGGACACCTGACCGTGCAGGAGGCGGAGCCCGACGCGTGCGCGGAGTGCGGCTCGACCGAGCTCACGCGAAGCGAGGACGTGCTCGACACGTGGTTCTCGTCGGCGCTCTGGCCGTTCGCGATCCTCGGCTGGCCCGAGCAGACACCGGAGCTCGACGCGTGGTACCCGGGGACGCTGAACACGACCGCGCGCGAGATCGTCCGCCTCTGGGAGAACCGCATGATCTTCACCGGGCTCGAGCTGATGGGCGAGGTCCCGTTCCGACACGTGATCATCCACACCACGGTGCTCGCGGGGGACGGGCGACGGATGTCGAAGAGCCTCGGCACGGGGCTCGACCCGCTCGAGCTCGTCGACCGCCACGGCGCCGACGCGACGCGCTACGGGTTGCTGAAGCTCTCGTCGTCCCAGGACGTCCGCTTCTCCGAGGGCGCGGTCGAGGAGGGCCGCAAGCTCGCGAACAAGCTCTGGAACGTCTCGCGGTTGATCCTCGCGAACGTTGGTGAGGCCCGGCTCGAGCAGCGCCCGCGCGCGCTCGAGGAGCGCTGGATCGCGTGGCGGCTCGACCAGGCGCAGAAGCAGCTGGCCGAGCAGTTCGCGGCCTTCGACTTCTCGGCGGCCATGAACGCGCTCTACCACGTGATCTTCGACGACTTCTGCGACTGGTACGCCGAGGCGATCAAGCAGCGGCTCTACGACGGCGACGAGGACGCCCAGGCGACCGCGCTTGCCAACCTCGAGCGGCTGTTGAAGCTCCTGCACCCGGCGATGCCGCACGTGACGGAGGAGATCTGGTCGAACCTGCCCGCACGCGAGACCCGTCTGATTGTGGCGCCGTGGCCGGAGCCGGCCGGGGTCGAGGACGTCGACACCGAGTTCGAGCCGATTCGGACCGCGGCCGAGGTCTTCCGGCGCGCGGGCGTGCGCGCGCCGCTCGACGAGGAGCAGCAGCGGATCTTCGACGCGGTGGCCAAGCCCGATCGCGCGAAGGTGGACGGCGGGAACGTCGAGGCGGAGGCCGAGCGGCTGCGCGGCGAGATCGAGCGCGCCGAGCGGATGCTGGGGAACGACCGCTTCGTCGAGAACGCCCCCGGCGACGTCGTCGAGGCGGAACGCGAGAAGCTCGAGCGCTACCGACGCGAGCTCGATGCCCTCGTCAGTTGAGTGGCTCGATTCCCTCTCCCCGTGGCCGGAGGAGTTCGGCCTCGGGCGGATGCGCGCGCTGCTCGGCGAGCTCGGGCAGCCGCAGCGCCGGTTCCGGGCGGTCCACGTCGTCGGCACGAACGGCAAGTCGACGGCGACGCGCCGGGCGGCGGCCTTCCTCGCGCGCGAGGGCCTGAGCGTGGGCGCCTACACCTCGCCCCACGTCGCGGGCTGGAGCGAGCGCATCCAGGTCGACCTCGTGGACGCCGATCTCGAGCGCGCCCTCGAGCGCGTCCGTCGACCTGCTGAGCGGCTCGGCGCGACGCAGTTCGAGGCGCTGACCGCGGCGGCGCTGGCGGAGTTCACCGCCGCCGAGGTCGACATCGCCGTCGTGGAGGCCGGGCTCGGCGGACGGCTCGACGCCACGAACGTGCTCGACGCCGAGGTCGTCGCGCTCACGAACGTCGCGCTCGACCACACCGACGTGCTCGGCGAGACGCGCGAGGCGATCGCCGCCGAGAAGCTCGCCGTCGTTGCGCCCGGCTCGACGGTCGTGCTCGGCGAGCCCGAGTGGGAGTCGCGCGCGCGCGCGCGCGAAGCGGGAATGGTCGTCGTGGCGCAGGACGTCGGCCGCGCCGCGGCGGAAGCGGTAGTCGGCCGGCCGCTCGAAGGCGACGTCGACTCGGCTCTGCCCGGCCGCTTCGACCTGATCGGCGGCGACGTCTTCGCAGGCGCGCACAACCCGGCGGGCGTCGAGTGGCTGCTCGCGCGGCTCCCGCGCCGCGACTACGTCGTCGTCGTCTCGATCCTCGCCGACAAGGACACCAACGCGATGCTCGCCGCGCTGGCACGGGCGGGCAGCACGCTCGTCGCGACCGCGTCGCACAACGCACGAGCGCTTCCGGCGGCAGAGCTGGCCAAGCGCGCCCGCCCGTTCTTCGACCGCGTCGAGCTCGCCGACGACCCCACCACCGCGCTCGCTCGAGCACGCCAGCTCGCCGGCGAGGACGGCGCCCTGCTCGTCACCGGTTCCCTCTATCTCCTCGCCGACCTCGCCGTCCGGCTTCAGCGCGTACCATGGGACAGTTCGGCGAGCGCCTAAGCGTCTTCGCAGTGGCCGTCATCGTCGTCTTGGCGATCGTCGGCCTCGCGTTCGGCGCCGGGTACCTCGTCGGGAAGCTCCTGCTCTAAGGAGACGTGCGTGGCCCTGATCGCAACCAGCGGACTGTTCAACTTCTTCAGCCACAGCACGTGGACCGTGATCCGCAACCTGACGTTGTTCTTCGTCGTGGTCTTCTGGCTCGCGACCGCGTTCTGGGTCTTCAAGGACGCCCGCCGCCGCATCGAGGATCCGTGGCTCGTCGGGATGGCAACCGTGCTCGGCCTCGTGCCGCCGTTCGTCGGCGCGCTGATCTACATGCTCTTCAGGCCGCCCGAGTACCTCGAGGACGTGCGCGAGCGGGAGCTCGAGATCAAGGCGATGGAGCAGCGCCTGTCGCGCCGCAACATGCACTGCCCGGTCTGCCGCGCCGAGGTCGACCAGGCCTTCCTGATCTGCCCGGTCTGCACAACTCGGCTGCGCCAGTCCTGCCGCAACTGCAAGCAGCCGCTCGAGGCGCTGTGGCAGGTCTGCCCGTACTGCGAGACGCCCGTCGAGCCGGCAGCCGTGAACCTGGGGCAGACGCAGGCACTCACGCCGCCCCGCCGCGAGCGCAGCGCCTAGATAGCATCCGCCGCCGATGGCGGTCGAGAAGACTCTCGTTCTGATCAAGCCCGACGCGGTCCAGCGCGGCCTTGCCGGGGAGATCCTCGGCCGCTTCGAGCGCCGCGGCCTCGCGATTCGCGAGGCGCGCCTCGTCCAGGTCGACCGTGCCCTCGCGGAGAAGCACTACGCGGAGCACGCCGAAAAGCCGTTTTTCGGCGAGCTGGTCGCGTTCATCACCTCGGCGCCGACGCTCGCGCTCGCGCTCGAGGGCGAGTCGGCGATCTCCGTCGTCCGCACGACCATGGGCGCGACGAACCCGACCGACTCCGCGCCCGGCACGATCCGCGGCGATCTCGCGCTCGCGATGCCGGACAACCTCGTGCACGGGTCCGACTCGCCGGAGTCCGCCGAGCGCGAGCTGCAGCTCTGGTTCGGGTGACCGAGCCCGACTACGTCGCGATCAACCGCGAAGGCTGGACGCGGTCGAACGCGAAGTACACGGACGCTCGTGCTCACGACGCCTGGGAACAGGACGACGTCACCTGGGGGAAGTGGAGCCTTCCGGAGAGCGAGGTGCGCGGACTCCCCGACGTGACCGGCAAGGAGATCGTCGAGCTCGGCTGCGGCACCGGCTACTTCGGCGCCTGGCTGAAGAAGCTCGGCGCCGCCCGCGTTGTGGGCGTCGACGTGACGCCCGCCCAGCTCGAAACGGCGCGGCGCGTGAACGAGGAGCTCGGCCTCGGCCTCGAGTTCCTGCTCGAGAACGCCGAGCACACGAGCCTGCCGGACCGCTCGTTCGATCTCGTCTTTTCCGAGTACGGCGCCTCGATCTGGTGCGACCCGAAGCTCTGGCTTGCCGAGGCCGCGCGGCTACTGCGGCCGGGCGGCGAGCTGATCTTCCTCCGCGGTTCGACGCTGCAGATGCTGTGCGGCCCCGATGAGGGCCCGGCGGACGAGCGGCTGATGCGGCCGCAGCGAGGCATGTACAAGTTCGAATGGTTCGACGACGATCCGGGTGTCGAGTTCCATCCGGACACGAGCACGATGTTCGCGCTCTTGCGCGAGAACGGCTTCGATCTGCTCGACCTGAAGGAGCTCTACGCGCCCGAGGACGCGGTCGACCACGAGTACTACGACAACGTTCCGGCTGCGTGGGCCAAGCGCTGGCCGGACGAAGAGCTCTGGCACGCGCGCCTGCGCGCGTGAGCGCCCCGCCGGCACCGCCGCTGATCCTCGCCTCCACCTCGCCGAGGCGCCGGGAGATCTTCGAGCAGCTCTGGATACCGTTCGTCGTGATGCCGCCCTCCTACGAGGAGGCCGAGGGCGATCCAGTCGCGCATGCGATCGGCAAAGCGGAGTCGGTGCTCGCCGCGGCGGGTGACCAGCCCGTGCTGGGCTGCGACACCGAGGTCGTCTTCGAGGGCCGCGTCTTCGGGAAGCCCGAGTCCAGCGCGGACGCGGAGGCGATGCTCGAGAGCCTTGGCGGCAAGACGCACGAGGTCGTTTCCGGGCTCGCGCTGATCACGCCCGGCTGGCGCGAGGTGCACCGCGAGGTGACGCGGGTCACGTTCCGGGCGCTGGATGCGCGGGACCTGGCGCACTACGTCGCGAGCGGCGAGTGGGAGGGGCGCGCGGGCGCCTATGCGGTCCAGGGCCTCGGCGCCTCGCTCGTCGAGCGGATCGAGGGCGACTACCTCAACGTCGTCGGGCTGCCGGCGGCACTTCTCGTCCGGCTCCTGACCGAGCGTTTCCCAGGGGTCTACGGCTTTGGCTAGCGATCTCGTCCAAGGCGAGGACGGGCGCCTCCGCTGCCGCTGGGGCGCGGCCGACGAGCGCTACCGCGACTACCACGACACCGAGTGGGGCCGGCCGGTGGTGGATGAGCGCGGCCTCTACGAGAAGCTCTCGCTCGAGTGTCTCCAGAGCGGCCTCTCGTGGGCGCTGATCCTGCGCAAGCGCGACGGCATCCGCGACGCGTTCGCCGGCTTCGAACCCGACGCTGTCGCCGCGTTCGGCCCGAACGAGCTCGAGCGGCTGCTCGGGGACACGCGCGTGATCCGCAACCGCCGCAAGCTCGAGGCGATCGTCCGCAACGCGGAGGCGACGGTCGCGCTGCGCGAGGAGCTGCCGCTGCCCGAGCTCGTCTGGAGCTTCCGGAGCCCGCCGACGCCTCCGCCACGCGGGTACGCGGACTTGCCGGCTACCTCGCTCGCGTCGAAGGAGCTCACGAAGGAGCTGAAGCGACGGGGCTTCTCGTTCGTCGGCCCGACGACTGTCTACTCGACGATGCAGGCCGTCGGGATCGTGAACGACCACCTCGAAGGCTGCTTCGTCCGCGACGGGGTCGAAAAGTCCCGGAAAGCGGTGGAATCTCGCTTTCCAAGCTACACTCGTGCGGGCTGATGGGTCTCCTCGGGTACTTCAACGGGTTCGGCGGCCGAGACATGGCCGTGGACCTCGGAACTGCGAACACGCTCGTCTACGTGCGCGGTCGTGGCATTGTGCTCTCGGAGCCGAGCGTCGTCGCGATCGACCAGCGCACCGGCGAGGTGCACGCTGTCGGCGTCGAGGCGAAGCGCATGCTCGGTCGCACGCCCGGGACGATCTCCGCGATCCGGCCGCTGAAGGACGGGGTGATTGCCGACTTCGACGTCACCGAGCAGATGCTGCGCCACTTCATCCAGAAGGTCCACCAGCATCGCTTCGCGCATCCGCGTGTCGTCGTCTGCGTGCCGAGCGGCGTCACCGGCGTCGAGAAGCGCGCCGTCGAGGAGGCGACACTCAGCGCCGGCGCCCGCCAGGCGTACCTGATCGAGGAGCCCATGGCCGCGGCGATCGGTGCCGGCCTTCCGGTTGCCGAGCC
>JBBRYF010000029.1:0-6269 GCA_038237925.1 Gaiellales bacterium
GCCGTTCTCGACGCTCGAGGTCGCCGACGAGGCGCACTCGCGCGACGGCACCGTCAAGGCGCTCTTCCGCACGGCTGACGGGCATCCGGTCGAGGCGGTGCTGATGCGCTACCGCGACGGGCGGCGCTCGCTCTGCGTGTCCTCACAATCTGGCTGCCCGTTGACGTGCACCTTCTGCGCCACGGGCCAGATGCGCTTCGGGCGGAACCTGACGCCGTCCGAGATCCTCGACCAGGCGCTGCACTTCCGGCGCATCGAGCCGGTCGACCATTGCGTCTTCATGGGGATGGGCGAGCCGATGCTGAACTACGACAATGTCGTGGCCGCAGCGCGGCTCCTCCCGGACATCGGGATCACGCCCCGCCGGACGACCATCTCGACCGTCGGGTGGCTCCCCGGCTTGCGCCGCTTCGTCGAGGAGGTCGAGGAGCCGATCCGTCTCGCACTGTCCCTCCACGCGGCGGGCGGAGAGCTGAGATCAAAGCTGATGCCGGTGAACGAGCGGTACCCGCTGGAGGACGTCCTCACCACGTGCCGGCGCTACTTCGCACTTCGCCACCGCAAGGTCTTCGTCGAGTACGTGATGCTCGGCGGCGTCAACGACTCGCCCCAGCACGCGCGCGAGCTCGCGGCGCTGCTCGATCCGCAGATCTTCAAGGTGAACCTGATCCCCTACAACCCGACGGGGATGTTCGAGGGCTCGAGCCGCGAGGCGATCGCTGCGTTCAAGCGCGAGCTCGACCGCGCGCGGATCCCGGCGACGGTCCGGCTCACACGCGGCCGGGACATCGCGGCCGCCTGCGGGCAACTCGCAGTGCTCGAAGGCACGTAGGGCAACGATTGCGTACTCGCTGTCGACGAGCTTTGCTTACTCGACGGCGCCCTTGGTGGACGCTCGCGGCGGTCGACGGCGTGGAGGCGGTGTACTAAGGGTTCCAGCCCTCGGCTGGCGGGTATGCCCGACAGGGTGCTGCGCCCGCGCGGGATCCGTCGCGCGCTCACCAGCACATTCGAGACGCTCGAGCGTTCGTTCGCCGTCGCCACGGGATCGCGCTAGCCGGTTGGTACGAGAGAGGCGGGCACCGATGCCCGCCTCTCGTCGTAGGCGGCTGCCTCAGCTCGCCGGCGGAAGGAGCACCCCGTTGATCACGTGGATGGTTCCGTTGCTCGCGCCGATGTCGGTCTTGACGACCTTCGTCGACGTGTTGAGGAAGACCGAGCCACCGCGCACGCGGATCGTGATCGCCGGTCCTGCCAGCGTCTTCACCGGGCGAAGCTTGACGACCCGTGCGGCTGTGGCGTTCCCCTTGACGACGTGGTAGAGCAGCACACGCCACAGTGCCATCCGGTCGTTGGCGAGCTTTTGCCGCGTCGCGCTGGGGACCTGCCTGAACGCGGCGTCGCTCGGAGCGAAGACCGTCAGGGGTCCCGTTCGGGAGAGTGCGCCGACAAGACCCGCCTGCTTCGCGAGGGACAGCAGCGTCGTGAAGTCTCCGGCAGCCGCGGTGGTTTTGACGATGTTCTGCTGCGCAACCGGCGCAGCCTTCGCGTCTGCCGACTTGCCGACGGTCGCCGCCAGCAGCGCCGCGAGCGCGAAAGCGAGCGGCTTCTGCTGGCCGATGTTGGACACGTTTGCCTCCTTGTTCGGACGGTGGGCGTGGACTAGGCGGTCGAGAGGCGCGGGTCGCGGCTCCAGCGGCGGCGAATCGCGTGCTGCTGGATCACCTGGTAGACGGCGGACGCTCCAACGAGCCCGTAGACGAGCCGGCTCACGGCGTTCGTCTCGCCGAACTCCAGGCCGACGAGCGCTGCGACCAGGTCGAACTTGGCGATGGCGACGAGTCCCCAGTTGATCCCGCCGACGGCCACGAGAACGGCCGCCAGGACGTCGAGCTTCTTCATCTCTACTCCCTTGTCGAGGTTTTGTACAGATACGACGGCCAGGGTAGGGGAAGTAAGAGATCTTGTCAAGTGATTGTCGAAAGTTTGTGTAGACTGCGGCCAGTGGATGAATCGCCGCATCTGCGGATCGGGGCACTGAGCCGGCGCGTGGGCGTCTCCCCGGAGCTCCTGCGCGCGTGGGAGCAGCGGTACGGGCTGCTCCGGCCGGTTCGCTCGCCCGGCGGATTCCGCCTCTACTCGAGCGCGGACGAAGACCGCGTCCGCTCGATGCGCCGCCACCTGGACGCAGGGGTCTCGGCCGCCCAGGCTGCCTGGCTGACGCTGGCCGGCCTGGACCGCGGGGACGCTGGTGAGGCCCCTGCGTCCTCACTCCCGCGACTGTCGAGCCAGCTTCGGGCCGCCCTCGACCGGCTCGACGAGCCGGGAGCGCACGCGTCCGTCGATCGCCTGCTCGCAGCGTTCACGCTGCAGACGGTGTTGCGAGACGTGCTGCTGCCCTACCTCCAGGATTTGGGTGCACGGTGGGAGCGGGGCGAGGCAAGCGTGGCGCAGGAGCACTTCGCGAGCAATGTGCTCCGCGGGCGGCTGCTCGGCCTTGCCCGCGGCTGGGGCCAGGGCACCGGGCCGAAGGCCTTGCTCGCCTGTGCGCCGGGCGAGCTCCACGACCTCCCGTTGATCGTCTTCGGCCTCGCGCTTGCCGAGCGCGGCTGGACGATCACGTACCTCGGTGCCGATACGCCGATCCAGACGATCCAGGAGGCGCTCGCCGACGCCGACGCGCGCCTGGTCGTCGTGGCAGCGATGACCACGCAGCGACTTCGGGCGGCGGAGCCCGAGCTCGCCGAGCTGGCACGCACCGTTCCCGTCGCGCTTGCGGGCGCGGGCGCGACCCTCCGCCTCGCTCTCGCCATCGGGGCCTCTCTCCTCGAAGGGGATCCCGTCAGCGCGGCGGAGCGCATCGGCGACGAGCGTCGATGAGCTCCAAGCACCGATCGTGGAGCTCGACCCAGACTCGGTCGCCGTCCGGGGCGTTCGAGTCAGTTCAACGTATCGCCTTTCCGGCCCCGGTCGTCGAACGGTCCGCGGCCGGGGCGAGACGGTTGGGCGAGCTTTACTGGCGCCAGGTCGAGCGCTCGACGTTCCGCCTGATTCGTGCAGGGACTCGTGACGGTGAGCTGCAGATCACGTTGCTGGGAATAGGCCCAGCGCTCCTACGGTTCGGGCAGCCGGAGTACGAGGTGAGCGCGAGCACGGTGTGCTGTCGCTACCCGATCCGCGGCGGTCTGCTCGCCCGCTCTCCGGGAGGCTCAATCTCGTTCAGCCAGACGCGGACGGACCTCGTGGAGGTTCGTTCCGCGATCATCGGCTTCTTCCCGCGCCTCGCCGTCCGCCGTCCCCGGCGCCTATGGAAGGGGCTGCTCTACCCGCACGTGCAGGCCCGGCTGCATGTTGCGCTCGGCCGGCGCTACTTCGCACGGCTCTGGCTGGAGGCAGGCCGGTGAAGGTCGCCGTGCTCGGAGCCACAGGCACCGTCGGCCGGGCGCTCGTGCCGGTGCTCGAGCAGCACCACGAGGTTGTGGCCGTCTCGCGCCGACCGCAGGACTCGAGCGGAAACGTTCGGTGGGCAGCGGTCGACGTCACCGACGGAAAGGCGCTGCGAGGGGTGTTCGCCGACGTCGACCTCGCTTACTACCTCGTCCACTCGTTGGGGAGCCGCGACTTCGAGGAGCGCGACCGGCTCGCCGCCCAGACGGTGGCCCGGGAGGCCGAGCGAGCGGGTCTGCGCCAGCTCGTCTACCTGGGCGGTCTGGGCGACGACTCGGCCGACCTCTCGCGCCATCTCCGCAGCCGGGCCGAGACGGCCGACGTGCTCGCCTCGGGAGCGGTGCCGGTGACGACGCTTCGCGCGGCGATGGTGATCGGCACCGGCAGCGCAGCGTTCGAGACGATCCTTGCGCTCGTCGACCGGTTGCCGATGATGCTCAGCCCTCGCTGGGTCTCGACCCGGACACAGCCGATCGCGCTCGCCGACATCGCCGCGTACCTCGCCGCGGCCGCGGGGCACCCCGAGATGCTCGGCGAGTCCTTCGACGCGGGCGGGCCGGACGTGATGACCTACCGCGAGATGATCGAGCGCATCGCAGAGATCCGCGGGAAGCGTCCGCTGATTGTCGAAGTGCCGGTGCTGACCCCGCGCTTGTCGTCGTACTGGCTGCACCTCGTGACCCCGGTGAATGCGGGCGTCGCGCGGCCGCTCATCGAGGGCCTCCGCAACCCGACAGTGGCGCGCGACGAGCGCTTGCGCGGGCTCGTGCCGCTCCCTTTGACTCCGTTCGAGGAGGCGGCGCGGACAGCGATGTCGGCGGGTCGCTAAGAGCTACGACGTACGCCCCTTGGAGAGCGCGCGACGTTCGGAGCGGGATCCTGTCGGGCAAGGCTGCGCCGTCACTTTGCCCGCTTCCTCAACGAGGCAGGCATGCCGTGGGACGCCATTCACCACGAAGTGTCGATGTCGCGCTGGATCTTCGACGCCGTCAGGAGCAACCTGATCCCGTACAACCCGACCGGCGTGTCCGAGGGCTCGAGCCGACCCGCGATTGCAGCGTTCAAGCGCGAGCTCGAGCGCGCGCGGATCCCGGCGACGGTCCGGCTCACACGCGGCCGGGACATCGCGGCCGCCTGCGGGCAACTGGCGGCGGCCCGCTAAACACCGCGAAAGCGAGAAGGGCGGCCGTCCAACAGGAGTGGCCGCCCTTCCACGCATTTGGCCGAGATGGGCTAGGCGGTCTGCTTCAGCTCTACGGTGCAGGTCGTGCGGCCCCGCTTCTCGAGGTACTGCTGGTGGTCGTCCTCGGCGGGATAGAACGTCGCCGCCGGCTCGATCTGGGTGACGATCGGCTTGCGGTAGCGCGCCTGCTCGTGCGCCTTCGAGCGCACTGCCGCCTCGCGCTGCTCCTCGTCCTCCGCGAACACCACCGAGCGGTAGTTGTCGCCGACGTCCCAGCCCTGGCGGTTCAGCTGCGTGGGATCGTGCTTGCGCCAGAACACCTCGAGCAGCTCGTCGTACGTGACGCGGTCGGGGTCGTAGGTGACCTGGACGACCTCCGCGTGGCCGGTCGTGTGCGAGCAGACGTCCTGGTAGGTCGGATTGTCGAGCGTCCCGCCCTCGTAGCCTGCCTCGGTCTTCGTCACGCCGGGAATCTGCCGGAACGCCGCCTCGACGCCCCAGAAGCAGCCGGCTCCGAACGTTGCCTTTCTCTCCATCACTCCTCCTCCAGCTTCAGTGCCGCCGAATTGATGCAGTACCGGAGGCCGGTCGGGCCTGGGCCGTCCGGGAAGACATGGCCGAGATGACCCTCGCAGCTAGCGCAGAGCACCTCGGTACGGCGCATGAAGAAGCTCTTGTCGCTCTCCTCATCGACTGCCTCGGCGCTCGTGGGGGCTGTGAACGCCGGCCAGCCGCAGCCCGAGTCGTACTTCGCGTCGGAGCGGAAGAGCTCCGCACCGCAGCCGGCACAGCGATAGACGCCGTCCTCGAACGTGTGGTCGTACTCCCCGGTGAACGGCGCCTCCGTGCCCTTTTGCCGGAGCACCTTGTACTGCTCCGGGCTCAGCTCGGCGCGCCACTGCTCCTCGGTCTTCGTCACCTTCGATGTCAACGGGATCCTTTCTTCGAGTTCCTGCTCTTCAGTGTCGCAGGAGCGCGATTCGTTACGCCGGGCGCGTCGCGCGCACCGTGATCGAGTCGAGGAGTTCCGCCACGTCTACGCGCCCTTCTGCGCCTCGAGCTGCCGCGGCTCGACCGTGTCGCCGTCAGGATCCTCATGGGCTCCGAACCCGTATCTGACGACGGCGCGCTTTGCGGCCCGCACCTCGTCGAGCCGGCGCACGGGCCGGTGGTGAGGTGCCTCCTTCAGGAGCTGAGGCTCCTCGGCCGCCTCTCGCGCGATCGCAAGCATGGCCTCGCAGAACGCGTCGAGGATCTCCTTCGGCTCGGTCTCCGTCGGTTCGATCATCAGCGCCTCCGGGACGTTGAGCGGGAAGTAGATCGTCGGCGGATGGAAGCCGTAGTCCATTAGTCGCTTCGCGACGTCGAGTGCGCTGATCCCGTGCTCACGCTTGAGGGTTCGGGCGCTCAGCACGAACTCGTGCATGCAGTGGCGGTCGAACGGGAGGTCGTACGCGTCCTTGAGCCGCGCGAGCAGGTAATTGGCGTTCAGGACGGCCACCTCGGACATCTCGCGCAGACGCGGACCGTACGAGCGGATGAACGAATACGAGCGCACGAAGACGCCGAACGGCCCGGTGAAGGCTCGCACTTTCCCGATCGTCTGCGGACGGTCGTAGTCGAGGCCGAAGCTCCCTCC
>JBBRYF010000030.1:0-5653 GCA_038237925.1 Gaiellales bacterium
CGATGTTCAAGCTGCTCTCGCTGGTGAAGTAGCCCGCCCGCCCGCCCGCCCGCCCGATCGCCGAGCATCCCGCCAAGCCAAGCGGAGGAAACTTCCGTTCGTGCACGTGTTCCCTGTTCTGTGCGCGCGTCTTGACGTCATGCCGGGACAGGTCCGACTCGGCTCGTGGGAGCACACGATTGTTGGGGATAGACTGGGTCATCGACACTTCGTTCAGTGAACCAGAAGGCGCTGGCGAGCTCGAGGATTCCCTCGGCCGGGAGACCGAGGTTCGCACCTTCCTGATCGCCGACATTCGCGGGTACACGCGATTTACAGAGGAACGCGGTGACGAAGCTGCGGCGAGGCTAGCGGCACGATTTGCTTCGGTCACCCGCGAGGGCGTCGGGACCCGTGGCGGCGCGATCGTCGAGGTGCGAGGAGACGAAGCGCTGGCGGTCTTCGCGTCGGCTCGGCAGGCCCTTCGAGCAGCTGTTGATCTCCAGGTGCGCTTCGAGGAGGAGAGCCGAGCCGATCCCGACCTGACCCTCAACGTTGGCATCGGGGTCGACTCAGGCGAGGCGGTCCGGATCGACGGCGGTTTCCGGGGAGCCGCCCTGAACATCGCCTCTCGCCTCTGCGGGCTGGCCCGCGCCGGTGAAGTGATTGCGACCGACAGCGTCGTCCATCTTGCGGGCAAGTTGGAGGGAATCAGGTACGTCGATCGTGGGCGCGTGCACCTGAAGGGGATCTCCGAGCCCGTCCACATCTTGGAGCTTCGCCGCGAGCTGTCTCCTGTTCAAGGAGCGGGTTGGTCCTGGCGTCCACTCGACTGGTCGAAGGCGCTCGGCTGGCGGCTGGTCCTCGGCGTGTCCGTGATCGCTGCGGCAACCGCCGTTGTCGTCGTTCTACTCACCACGAGAGGCCCGAGCGGCGCTGCTACTCCGGGTAGCGGGACTCATCGGATGCAAACCGGGACGATGGCGATGGGCACCGCGCGGGGGGAGTCGCGATCGCCCATGCAGCGGCTGAACGCAGACGTGCAGCGTCGCCCCTGGAGCTGCCATGACGTCAAGAACACCACGACCGGCGCGCAGGCGAGCCTTGTCTGTCGCACGGATGTTCCCGACCGCTTGCAGCTAACGGTCTTCCGCAGCCAGCGTGAGCTCAGGCGAGCCTACAACGGTGAGCTTAGGAAGGCGGGCATTCCAGAGAACGGTGGAAGCTGCCGCGCGGGCGCCTGGCGCGGCGAGGTGGAGTGGTTTCATGGAGTGACGAGCCGGGAGGGCGGGCTTTTTGCTTCATCTCGGACGCGAAGCAGCGCTCTTACGTCACGTGGACCTCCGAGGCCGGCGCGAAGATCCTCGGCGTTGCCCAGCTCGACAGTCTCTTGCACAGGGATCTGTTCTTCTGGTGGTCGAGCATTCGCCACGACCTCGTCTGAGTCTGGCCCCGAACGACGCGGGAACCGCCGCCTCGATGTTTCGGTCGCCAGTGCTTGCGTCTTGAGCGCTCGAAGGCGTGAACGCCGGCGCGCGGGCTCCGGACGAGGCTCGCCCGACTCGTTGGATCCGTAGTTCACCGAAGCAAGTGTGTGGACCTCCCGATCGAGACGCTTGGTCTACATAGACCGGAGGTGTTGGAATGGATGCGGGATGCGAAACGAGTGAAGTCACGTACATCGTCCTCGACATTGACTGCGACCGTTCCGAGAGCGTTGTGAGCGACCGGCTGCTGACCGGTCTGGGTGTCGAGGCCGTCGTTGTCGATCTCGAGACAAGGGGCGTCACCGTCCACGGCCGGGGCCTCGACGTCGTGGCTCTCCAGGCAGTGATCGAAGATGCGGGATACCAAGCGGCATGACCAAACCCATTCGTCTGTCGCTCTTGCCGCCGGAGTGCGCCGGCTGGCGGATCCATTGACCTCTCGAACGTGACCGCCTTGCGCTAGGGCGACAGCCGTTCGAAGGCCCAACCCTCGCGCGCGCGCGCGAACCTGATGCGATCGTGCAGGCGGTCGTCGCGGTGCTGCCAGAGCTCGAACGTGTCGGGCTCGAGCCGGTAGCCGCCCCAGCGCGCGGGGCGCGGGATCTCGCCGAGCACGAGCTGCGCCTCAAACTCCGACTCCAGCGCCTCGCGGCTCCCGATCGGCTCGCTCTGCCGCGAGGCGGCGGCCGCCGCACGTGACCGGGGCGGCCGCGTCGCCCAGTACTCGTCCGACTCCTCGGCCGAGATCCGCGTCACCGTGCCCTCGACGCGCACCTGCCGGCCGAGCTCGCGCCAGTAGAAGACGAGCGCGGCGCGGGGGTTCTCGGCGAGCTCGCGGCCCTTGCGGCTCTCGTAGCCGGTGAAGAAGGTGAAGCCGCGCTCGTCGGCGCCTTTCAGGAGGACCATTCGCGCCGAGGGCCGGCCGTCGGCGTTCGCGGTTGCGAGCGTCATCGTCTCGGGCATCGCCACGCCCGCGGCCCGGGCTTCGGCGAACCACTCGTTGAAGGTCGCGAGCGGGTCGTTCACCGCCAGCCGTGCTCCAAGATCCCGCGCACCTCGTCCACGCCGGTCCGCCAGACGGCCTCGACCTGGTCGTCCGGAAGCTCGTACGCGCCCTCGAAGACGCCGTCGCCGAGGAGCTCGCGCACCTCCGTCGGCCCGGCCGCCCGGTAGGCGTCCTGGTCGAGCGGCGGCTTCCGGCCTTGGGGCAGCTCGACGCCCGCGAGCCGCGTCCACGGGAAGTTCTCGAACCAGTTCGCGTGGCTCGGCTGCGGGTCGATCTCGCTCGCCGCGGCCAGGACGCGCTCGCTCGACCACCAGCTGTGGAAGATCGCCTGCGCGTCGGGGTTTGACGCCGCCCACTCGCGCGCGAGCGAGCCGCCGGCGATGTTGCCGCCGTGGCCGTTCACGAGCAGGAAGCGCCGGAAGCCCTGGCCGTGGAGCGAGTCGAGCAGGTCTCGCAGCACCGCGGCGAACGTCTCGAGCCGCAGCGTCGGGCTCCCCGGGTAGCGCGCGAACGACGGCGTCAGGCCGTACGCGAGCACCGGCAGCACGAGCACGCCGAGCGGTTCCGCAGCCTCGGCCGAGACGCGCTCGGCCAGGATGTTGTCGGTCTCGAGGGAGAGGTAGCCGTGTTGCTCGGTCGAGCCGATCGGCAGCACGACGCGGTCGTTCCGAGTGAGGTACTCCTCGACCTGCATCCAGTTCAGCTCACGCGCGCGCATCAGGACCGCTCCAGCGTCGCGTGCCGCCGCCCCTGGAGCTCGAAGAAGCGCAGCACCCCGTAGCCGACGATGCCGTAGACGGCGCCGACGAGGAGCTCCGCGCCGATCAGGCCGCGGACATCGCCGAGCCCGCCGCCGGCGGCCAGCTGGCGCGCCGCCTTGATCGCGTGCGTGAACGGCATGCCCTGCGCCGCCGTGCTCATCCAAGCGGGGAGCGCGTCGAGCGGGACGTTGGCCCCCGTGAAGATGAGCAGGAAGCCGAAGATGACGTTGTTCAGGACGGCGTTCTCGCGGATCCGCAGGCTGAGCGCGGCGTTGATCAGCCCGAGTCCGGTGCACGAGAACGCGGCGATCAGGATCATGAGCGCCAGCGGGGCGAGCGAGGAGGCCGGCAGGTGCACGCCGAGGATGAGGCTGCCCACGGCGAGGGAGAACGCCGACACGAACGCTCCGTTCAGCACGACCGGCAGCGAGCGCCCGAGGAAGAGCGGGATGCGCGGCGCCGGGCTGACGAGAATCGCGCTCAGCGTGTTCTGGAACCGCTCGCCGCCCACCATCTGCGCCATCGCGAAGAGACAGGGGATCGACGCGTACTGGAGCGCGTTCCCGATCAAGTAGAACTCGTCCGAACGCAGGTGGGCCGAGCGGCCGATGTAGGCGAAGAGCAGGATCTGGAAGATCGGCGCCACCAGCATCGTCGGCACGTAGATCCACGGGGTCAGCCAGTACCAGAGGGCGCGAAAGCTCGTCGCTCCGCCGATCACGAAGATCCGCGCGGCGACGATCACGTCAGCGAGAGCGTTCCGCGCAATCGCGCGGCACGGAGCACGCGCTCGGTCACCAGCACGCCGATCGTGATGTAGAGAGCGCCGAGCCCGAGGCAGAGCGCGAGGTCCGGCAGCGGCGTGCCGCCGAGCGCGGACTCGCGGATCGCGTTCATCCCCCAGGTCGGCGCGAGCACCCAGGCGACGGGCTTGACCCAGACCGGCAGGAAGGAGAGCGGCACGAGGAAGCCGCAGATCAGCCAGACGGGGTACTCGAAGAAGTTCCCCAGCACCCACGCCGCCCGGAAGCGCACGAAGGAGACCGCGAAGAGGAAGCCGAGCCCGCCGAACGAGAGCACGGTGCCCAGGATCGACAGGCCGAAGAGCAGCGGGTGCGCGATCGTCAGGTGGACGCCGAAGAGGAACCGTCCCCAGAGGAGCGTGGCCAGGAGGTTGTAGATGCCGACCGTCGCCAGCCCGAGGGTGGTCGGCAGCAGGACGAGCGCGAAGTGGCGCGGCGCGCCGACGAGCAGCTCGAGTGTGCCCCACCACCGCTCACGTTGCATCGCCGACCCCGCCGACGTGCTGACCGACGACCACATGCCCATCACGGCGGACCCGAGCGACGCGTAGATCAGGGTCCTCGGGCTGTCGCCGGCCCGAAAGACGAAGAACGCAACCGTGGCGAAGAAGAGGGGGTAGATCACGTTCCCGATTCCGTCGAACGGCGAGCGCATGATCATCTTGAACTGGAGCATCCAGCTGACCCGGAGGAAGCGCAGGCTGCTCATTCGGTCACCAGCGCCACGTACGCGTCCTCGAGCGTCGGCTCGCGCTGCGAGATGCGGCCGACCTCGGCGCCGTCGAGGCAGCCGAGGATCGCCTGGGTCAGCTCGACGCCGGCCTCGGTCTGCACTACCAGCACCTGCGCCTGCTCGCGCTCCTCGATCGTCACCGACATGACTCCGCCAAGGCCACGCACGCGGCCGACGGCGTTGTCTGCGCCGCCGAAGACCTCGACCTCGACGACCGTCCCCTCGGCTACCCCGCGCTTGAGGTCGGTGGGCGTGCCCTCGGCGACGATCTCGCCGTGCGAGATGACGGCGATGCGGTCGCAGAGCGCATCGGCCTCGAACATGTAGTGGGTCGTCAGCAGCACGGTCTTGCCGGCGGCGGTGAGCGCGGCGATCATCGCGCGCACCTCGCGCGCGCCGACGGGGTCGAGGCCGATCGTGGGCTCGTCGAGAAAGACCACTTCCGGGTCGTGCAGCAGCCCGCGCGCCACGTGCAGCCGCTGTTTCATTCCGCGCGAGTACCCCTCCGCGCGCTCGTGCTCGCGTCCCTTCAGGCCGACGACCTCGAGCAGCTCCTCGATGCGCCGCCTCTGCTCCTTGGGCGGCACGCCGTAGAGCTCGGCGAAGTAGCGCAGGTTGTCGTAGCCGGAGAGGCGCTCGTAGACGCCGCGCTCGCCCCCGAAGACGTAGCCGATCCGCTTGCGCACCTCGCGCGCGTCCTTGACCACGTCGAGCCCGAGCACGCGCGCCTTGCCCGCGGTCGGGATCAGCAGCGTGATCAGCATCTTGATCGTGGTCGTCTTCCCGGCCCCGTTCGGGCCGAGCAAGCCGAAGAGCTCACCCTTGGCGACCGCGAAGTCGATCCCGCGGACGGCCTCGATCTCGAGCGACTTCCGGCGGACGAC
>JBBRYF010000031.1:0-4833 GCA_038237925.1 Gaiellales bacterium
GGCCGCGGTATAGCGCACGAAGTCCTCCGCCGAGGGCCTGCGCAGCCGCCGGAACGCGACGAAGAGCGCAGCGAGCACGGCGAGCTGGATTGCGGTCTGCACGACGCCGATCACGTAGGGCCCGGTCCCATCGAGGTTCTGCGATCCGTGGCTCGAGCGCATGGTGATGTCCAGACCAAAGCGGTGGGCGACGAGCAGAAACGACGAGCCCAGGCTCTCGATCTGTAGCGGCCGGGTCAGCTGGCCGGCGACGCTGTGCCAGACCCCTGACGGAGAGACGATCAAAAACGGGAGTACGCAGGCGGCGAGCACCCCGGCGAACCAGCGGCCCGCGGCGCGCGCGTGACGCCTTCCTTCACGCCGCGCGACGTAGACGAGCGCGAACGGGACGACCACACCGGGCCACAGCTTCGTCGCGACGCCGAGGCCGAGCAGCGCGAGCCCCAGTCTCGGCCGTCCGCACACGAGTGCGGCCAGCCCCCCCACACAGATCGCGACGGGCCAGAGGTCGAAGCGCGACAGGACGACCGAGCCGAGCGCGAGCGGCGCCAGGCCCGCGACGGCGAGCACGCCGACCGTTCTTGCGAGTCCAGTCCGCAAGCAGCTCAACGCATACGCCAGCGCCACCAGGCCGAGCCCAGCCGAGACGAACATCAGGGTCTCGAACAGCCGCCGGTACGAGGCGAAGCTCGACGGCGCGTGTCCTACCGCGGGAGCCGCGAAGACCGGAAGCGCGCCCGGCGGATATTCGACGCGGAAGTCCCTGTAGGGAACCTCCCCGGCCGCGATCCGGTTCCCGTACTTGATGTAGACGCGCGTGTCGACGATCTGGGACTCGGCGAAGAACCAGCCGTGGAGCGCTGTCCACGACCCGATCAGGAGCAGCAGCCCGACGACGAGCGCGGCCGCGGTCGCCGCGGGGTCAGCCGGTCGGGACGAGCTCGCGGCGCTCGCTGCCACTCCGCTCCTGCTCCTCCGGCTGGGACGGGGGCTCGACCCGCGGCATCAACATCGCGGCCGCCACGAAGGGGAAGAACCACGGGATGTAGAGGTAGAACCAGTGCGTCAGCACGAGCTCGAAGCCGGCGATCAACATCCCCGTCAGGGCGGTCAGCTGGAGCAGCGACTTCGTCCGGGGGACGAACACGACGGCGAGCGACGCCGCGACCACGAGCGCCTCGAGCAGCTGCTGCACGCGATGCAGGTCGGGAATGCCCTTGGCGTGATACTGGCGCCAGTCCCAGAGGGAGAACGGCGATTCGCGGCCGAGCTGCCAGCCGAGCGTGCGCTCGCCGAAGATCCGCAGCGCGTGGAAGGGGTTCGGCTCGAGCAGGACGATCGAGAAGGCGAGGATCGTCGCGGTCACGAACCCGGCGACGAACCGCAGTGGAGTGGCGCGGCTCAAGCGTGGATACGAGAGCCAGAGCGGCGCGACCAGCAGCGTTGCGAACTTGGTCCAGCCCGACAGAGCCGCTGCAGCGCCGCGCGAGACCGGCGACGAAACGAGCCAGAGACCCCAGATCAGGAAGGCTGGGACGATCGAGTCGTTCGTGTTCGAGTTCGACACGTATTGCGTGAACGGATAGGCCGCCCAGGCGAAGGCGAATACGGCCCCGAGCCGGCGGCCGCCGACCCTGTTGCCGAGCAGCCAGAGGCCGCCGATGCACAAGAGATCCCAGAGGATCGACGTGTAGCGCGCTGCGGGCAGCGAGTCCCACTTCCCGCTCCACCCGCGCACGAGATAACCGGGGATGTACGCCTCGTACGAGACCGGCCCGTACGTGTCGCCGCGCTCGTTGGCCGACTCGCAGCGACCGTTGGTTTGGATGCGCTCCCGGATCTCGCCGTCCTGGTTTGCCGGCCCGCAGGCCTTCAGGTCATCCTCGATCGGCATGTGTCCGTACGGCATCTGGTGGTCGTGGACGATCCGCTCGGCGCCGACCACGCCCGCGAAGCCGACGTCGATGACGTTCGACGTCTCGATGTTCAGCCCGACGCGGAAGCCGATCAGGAACACGGTCGCGCCGATGAGCATCCACGCAGGCCAGACCGGTCGCGTGGGGCTACCGCGCCCGCGAAACCCGATCCAGCCCGTGCGCGCGATCGCGTAGACGAGCGGTGGATACATCAGGGGCACGCTCGTGAAGATGTCGCCGCGGTTGAAGTACCAGAGGCTGACGGTAAAGCTGAGGAGGACGAGCAGGTCGAGATTCCGCACCGACAGGAGCCTCCGCAGATCGGCCAGCCCGACGAAGAACAGGACGCAGAACGTTCCCCAGACGAGCGGCGAGTTGATCTTCTCGCCCCCGAAGGCGCCTGGGCCGCCGCGCGCCATACCCCAGGCCACCTGCGGCCCGGTGAAGACGTCGGTGATGAGGCCGGTGTCGTCCGCAATCTTGGCCTGGGCGATCTGGCCTGCCTTACCCGACCATGCCTTGAACGTCCAGACACCGTCTTTGTAGGTCGATTCCGTAACCCGGCCCTTCGTGGGGTACCGCTTGAGCCAGTTGTGGATCTCGGGGATCGCGAGGCCGATCCTCGTCACCTCGGCCTCGGTCAGCCGCTTGCGGGCCGGGGGCGGCACGAACGGCGTCCGGATGAGGTGGCCTTTCGCGTCGTATACGGGCGTCGTGGGCCGCGGCGTCGAGCCCGTGCCGGCGAGCGCGGCGGTCGCGAACGCGAGCGCCGCCACCAGGACGGAAACGGCGAGAAGGGCGCGTCTCATCCGCGTCCCGACGCGGCGCCCACTCGGCGGCGCCGCTTCCATGACGTACACGCCCTCACCGTCAGCTCCCCCGGCCGGAGCCAAACGACCAGAGCTTGTTCCCGACGAAGTTGAGGGGCGTCACCAGGATGATCGCGATCGCCTGCGCCAATCGCTTCTCCAGCCCTAGGGAGACGAGCCCGCTGAGGACCCCGAGGTTCGCGAGCAGTGCGCACAGCGAGACGATGAGGAAGCGCGGGCCCTGGTAGACGACCCCGCCCGTGTGGTGCGCGAACGTCCACAGGCGATTCCACGTGTAGTTGTTCGTCACCGCCACGAGGAACGAGCAGACGGCGGCCGGGATGTAATGGACGCCGACGTGCAGGAGCAGCGAGAACACACCGAGATTGACGACGAACCCGCTCCCGCCGACGACGCTGAACTTGGCCAGCTCGACCCAGTTGTGGCGCGCCCTGATCGCGCGACCGGCGCGTCCTCGCTCGGGAGTCGGCACTGCTCCGTCCCGTTCCATTGTTCGGAGCTTAGGCGGCTGGGGCGCGGCGCCGGCCGTCCCCGAAGCGGACGTCGGCGCCGAAGGGGATCCGCCTGCTCGTGCCGTTCTCGCCGACGACCAAGGCCTCGATCGCTCCGCCCTCTCCCACGACGACGTCGCGCAACGGCCCCTCGAGCTTGTCGCCCTGGAGCACCGGGGCGCCGCGCAGCCCGGCCAGCGTGCGGCCGCGTTGGCGATAGAACGCGAGCTCGCGGTCCTCGAGCAGCGTCAGCGCCGACTCGACCCGGATCTCGTCGTCGAGCACCTCCGCCGCCGCGAGCGGCAGGAAGCGGTGCTGCTCGTCCCGGCAGAGCACGTCGACGCCGAGGATGCGTCCATCCGGGTCGACGATCAGGTCGACCGCGCGACCGATTGCGATCCCGTGCTGGCGAATCGGCAGCTGCAGCAGCGAATCTCCGGAAAGCCCCCTCACAGCACGCCAATACTGCCCGAGGCCGGGCGGTCGAAACGAATCAACCGCCGCTCTTGCCCCACGCGCGGCACGCAGGACAGGCGGCTGAGCCACCTGTCCGTCTGCGCTCCGTGACCGCAGCGCCAAGCGCGAGCGGCACCTACGCTCGACCCTCAGAAGCCTTCCTGGCCGAGCAGGGGGACGAAGCGACATGGGACGGAATGGAGCACCGCCGGCCCCTCCGGACTCCGCACGACGACCTGTAGCTCCTGCGCGGCGCGCGGCCCCACGGGGAGCACCAGCCGGCCACGCGCCTCCAGCTGGCGGTACAGCGTTTGCGGGAGCTCGGGCGCCGCGGCGCCGACCGCGATCGCGTCGAAGGGCGCCTGGTCGGGCACGCCCAGAGTGCCGTCGCCCACGTGGACGCGAACGAGCTCGTAGCCCGCCGCGTCGAGATTCGCGCGCGCCTGCGCGGCGAGCTCGGGCACGCGCTCGATCGTGTCCACCTCCGTGGCGAGCTCTGCGAGGACGGCGGCCTGGTATCCGGAGCCCGTCCCGACGTCGAGCACGCGCTCGCGCCCGTGAAGCGCGAGCGCCTCGCAGATCCGTGCGACCATGTACGGCTGGGAGATCGTCGCGCCCCAGCCGATCGGCAGTGCCGCGTCCTCGTAGGCCTGACCTGCGAGCTCGGGCGGGACGAACAGTTCACGCCGGACGCGCTCCATCGCCGCGAGCACGCGCTCGTCGTCGACGTCGCGGGCGCGCAGCTGCTCGGCAACCATTCGGGTTGCGTCAGGCGGCACGGGCAAGTCGTCTCGCGTACGGCGGCGGGTCGACACCGAAGTGCTCGAGCGCGAGCGGCGCGATGTCCGTGATGCTGTCCGGGAGCCGGTCGATGCCCACAACGACCATCGGGACGAGCGAGTCGCCCGCGCAGAGCGAGCCGTGGCTGCCGCCACCGAGATGGTGCCGCCCGCCGAGGTCGAGAAACTCGTAGCTCGGCGCGGCCGAGACGATCAGATCGCCCGCGTTGGGATTCGCTAGCGCCGCCCACGCGCGCTCGAATCCGTTCGGATACCCGCTGAGGATCCCCTCGTCGCCGACGAAGTCCCAGCGGTCCTCGCGGGGCCGGAATCGGAGATCGACGCCCTCCCGGCGTGCCAC
>JBBRYF010000032.1:0-3164 GCA_038237925.1 Gaiellales bacterium
ACGTGGTTTCCGGCGTCGTTTGTGTACCGTGCGAGCGCCTGCTTCTCGACGCGCGAGAGGTCGAGCAGGGTGCCGAGGCGCGACGTCCGGGCTGCCACGGACGAGCCGACCGTGAGCGACGAGTCAGGCCGGAGATGCGTCACGGAAACGACGATCGCGGGTGCGGCGGCCGGCTCGATGTCGATACGCCGGCCGTAGACGCGGTTGTTCACGACGTAGCTCGTGATTCCGACGATCTTCCCGTCCACCGGCGAGTAGACGTCGGTTCCCGCGGCCGCGCCGACGTCGAGCGAGCTCGTCTGAGGGCCGGAGCCGCCGTCGAGCTGGTACCAGCCGAGGCCGCTCTGCCCGCCTCCGAAGATGCGGTGCGTGAGCCGCGAGAGGAGCCCGGCGTTGCTCTGCCGGCCGAGCGGGTGGAGCGCGAGCGTCCCCTCCCCCGCAGCGTGGTAGCCCACGGCCGTCACCTTGCTCTGCGCGATGGGCAGCTGCAGGCGGAGGGCGCCCTGGAGGGCGAGAATGAGCGGGACCGGCGGGCCTGTCGGCAGGAGGCGCTCGGCCGGGGCGGGCGCGGTCGAGGCGACCCTTGCCGACGTGCTGGTACCGAAGGCGGTCAGGAGCAGCGTGATCACCATGATCACGCCGACGAGCGCGAGAATCGCGAAGCGTTGGGCGCGGCGGGCCGCACGGCGCTCTCGCCGCACACGCCGAAGCTCCCTTGTTCTGCGGGCGGGCGGCATTCGCCGCACCGTAACGAACTCCCTCCCAGGCGGCAACCCGTGCGACGAATCCCCAGCTTGTAACAGCCGAATCCGTGGCGGAATCCGCTGTTCCTCCCAGAGATCGTGACGGTCGAGCGCAAGGGCTCCGTCGACGAAGTCGGACCAGTCCCACGCGGACGGCCGGAGCTCGGTGAGGCGCCGACTCGGCGGCGCCGTCTTCAGTTCGTACGGGCTTTGCTCGCGCGAACGTCTGCGCTCCGTTACCACACCGTTCATGGACTCTCGGGAACGGGAGATCCGCCGGGCGCTACGATCATCGTCGTGCCGCCCGGCGCGCCTACGCGGATCGAGATCCCGCGCTGGATCCAGCTCGTGGGCCTGCCGGTGCTGCTCATCGGCGTGTGGACGGTTGCGGGCGCGGTCCGTCACGTCATCTTCCTGTTCCTCGTTGCGGCGCTGATCGCGCTGCTCCTGAACCCGCTGGTGCGGGGACTCGGGCGGGCCTTCATCCCTCGCGGCTTTGCCGTCGCGCTCGTGTACCTGAGCTTCGCTGCTGCGGTTGCTCTTGCGATCGTGGCCCTCGCGACTGTGGTCGTGAATCAGACGAGGTCGGCGTCCGGGCGGGTCGACTCGTACTTTACGAAGGCCTCCGGACGGGGTGGACAAACGCAGGCCGCGTCGGACCTGGACACGTTCCAGCGCTGGCTGAACGGGCACGGACTGAAGCGCATCCAGGTCGAGAAACAGGGGCGCGACTTCCTCGACAACGTCGGCTCGAAGGACGTCGAGAAATACACGTCCAAGGCGATCAACTGGGCCGAAGGCGCCGGGCTCGCGGTGGTCGAGCTCCTGTTCAGCGGAATCCTGATCGTCGTGATCTCGATCTACATGCTGCTCGACATGGGGCGGCTCTCGGCCGCGCTCGACCGGCGCTTCCCGCCGCGGCCCGGCACGCAGCCTCTGCTCCTGCGGATCGAGCACGCCCTCGTCTCGTACGTCAAGGGCCAGGCACTCCTGTCGCTGATCATCGGCTCGAGCGCCGGGGTCGGGTTGTGGCTGCTCGGGTTCCTCGGCTGGCTTCCGGGCGGCGAGACGTACGCGATCCTGTTCGCCTCCTGGGTGGCGCTGACCGAGCTGATCCCGTACCTCGGCCCGTGGCTCGGAGCCCTGCCGCCGTTCTTCTACGCGCTGGTCGTTCACCCGGTCGCGGCGATCTGGGTCGGGGTGCTCTTCCTGTTCATCCATCAGATCGAAGGGCACGTCGTCGTCCCGAACGTGATGGGGAGCGCCCTGCGGCTGCATCCGCTGCTCGTGATCTTCGGATTGCTGGCCGGCGCGGAGATCTACGGGCTCCCGGGCGTGCTCGTCGCGCTGCCGCTCCTCGCGGCGTGCCGTGCGATCTGGGAGTTCTTCTCGGAGCGCATCGCGCTCGAGCCCTGGACGGGTGAGGAACCGACCGTCGCCGTGGACGTGGAGCCGGCGCGGCCCGTTGCACCCGTGCCGCCCGACGAGCAGCAGCCACCGGCAGCCGCCACGCGGTGAGCTCGGTTCTCCTCCAGGCGCACGGCCTGGGCCGGCGCTTCGGCTCGCGCCTGGCGCTGGCGCCCACGGACCTCGCCGTGAATTCGGGCGAGTCACTGGCGCTCGTGGGGCCGAACGGCGCCGGGAAGTCGACCCTCCTCGCCCTGCTTGCGGGCTCGCTCGACCCGAGCGAGGGGGGCGTCTCGGTCGTCGACGGGGTCCGGGTCGGCTGGGTGCCGCAGCGGCCCGCGCACTACGGTCGGCTCTCCCCGCTGGAGAATCTCGAGCTGTTCGGCCGGCTCGAGGGCGCCGACCGGTCAGCCGCTGGGGCGCTGCTCGCCGAGTTCGGGCTTCCCGGCGACGCCGAGCCGAGCTCCGCGCTCTCGGTGGGGAACCGTCAGCGCCTCAACCTCGCGATCGCACTGCTCGGGCGCCCGGACGTCCTGCTGCTCGACGAGCCGACCGCCTCGCTCGATCCGGGGCAGCGCCGCCGGCTGTGGGCGACCGTCGACCTGGTGCGGCAGGGAGGCGGCGCGGTGGTGTTCGCGACGCAGAACCTCGACGAGGTCGAGCGGCACGCAGACCGCGTCGCGGTGCTGCGCGCGGGCGAGCTCGTGTTCGCGGGGCCTCCGGCCGAGTACGAGCGCGAGTTCGCCGAGGACGTGTTCGCTTGAGGCGGGCCTGGCTCGTTCTGGCGAAGGATCTCCGAGTCCTCCGCCGCTCGCCGTTCCTGCTCGGCGTGCTCGTCGCGTACCCGATCGTGATCGCGCTTCTGGTCGGCCTGGTGGCGGGATACGCGAACGCGAAGCCGCGAGTGGCGTTCGTGGACGAGGACGGCCTGCCAACGGTGATCGCGGTCGGCGGACATCGGTTCCACGTCCAGTCGACGATCGACCGGGTGAGCGCGAACGTCCGCCTCGTGCG